>NZ_CP012023.1:0-1200000 GCF_001308265.1 Celeribacter marinus | reverse complement strand
ATCAGCGCGAACGGGTGTATTCATCCTTGGTCCGTCTGGCGGCCGTTGCGGGTGTTTTGGTGACCGCGCTATCGATGGGTTTATTCGGGCTTTGGTATCTATGGCAATTCGGCGCGCGCCAAACGCGGTCGCTGCGTTCGGCCAAATTGCGTTTTGAGGCCGTCATTAATACGGCTCTGGATGCCGTGGTTGTGGTGGATCAGGACGCGCGTGTCGTCGAATTCAATCCGGCCGCCACAACTATTTTTGGCTACTCGACCCAAGAGGCAATCGGGCGATCACTTTCGGAACTGATCGTTCCTGATCATTTGGTCGAGGCGCACGAGGCAGGGTTCAAACGCTACCGAGACGGTGGAACGGCGCGCGTGGTCGGAAAAGGCCTGATCTCAATGGAGGCCAAGCGCAAAAATGGCGAGTTGTTTCCGGTCGAGCTGTCTATCTCATCGATCCGCCTCGGTAATCGCGAGCTGTTTGTATCTTACATGCGCGATATTACGCGACGCGTTGAGGCGGAGAATGATCTGATCTCCGCGCGTGACCAAGCCATGCAAAGCGAACGCGCAAAGGCCGCATTCGTTGCGGTGATGAGTCATGAAATCCGTACGCCGCTGAATGGTCTGTTGGGAACGTTGGAAAACCTCAAGGTGACGCACCTGACGGGGGGGCAAAAGCGGTACGTGCAAGCTATGGAATATTCGGGGGCCATTTTGTTGGGTCATGTTAATGATGTGTTGGATGTTGAAAAGCTGGAAGCAGGCAAATTCGATTTTGCCCGTGTCGCGTTGTCTCCCTATGAGCTTGCCAACCGCATCGTCGAAACGGTCGCCGCTGACGCGCAAGAGCGAGGAAACCGCGTTTTGGTGGAGGCCGTTGGGGATGTCCCAGGGTTTATTGTCGGCGATCCCGCGCGCATTTTGCAAATACTGATGAACCTTGTGGGCAATGCCAACAGGTTTACCGAAGACGGGTCTGTCACCATAGAGATTGAGTTTCACAACGCCGCCTCGCAGATTGAATACCGTGTTATTGATACAGGTGTCGGGATTCCTGAGGGCGATGTCGACCGCGTGTTTGAGGACTTTGTGACCATATCGGCCGATAATGCCCGCAGTGGGAGCGGTACAGGTCTCGGGCTTGGCATTGCGCGGCGTGTTGTGCGTGCGATGGGCGGGCAAATCGGTGTCGAGAGCGAAGTCGGGGAGGGGAGTGTGTTTTGGTTTTCTATCCCCGCAGATACCGCTGCATCGATCGACGCGGGACCTGTCGAAGCCGAAAGTGGTTCGGTCGCTCCAACGCCTCGTAGTCAAGCCCCGCTCAGAATTTTGGTGGTCGAGGACAATGCAATCAACCGTGATGTCCTGTGTGAGATGCTGATGCGCGGCGGTCATTCGTTCGAGGCGGTTGTTGATGGGGCACAGGCGGTGCGTGCGGCGTCCTCCTCTGTGTTCGACGTTATTTTGATGGATCTTAACATGCCAGTTTTGAACGGTACCGATGCCACCCGCATTATTCGGGAGGGCGATGGACCAAATGCAACGGCACCTATCATTGCGGTTACGGCGAACACCGCAAAGGATATTACCGAGAGGCTACGTGCCGAAGGGTTCTCGGATGTCATTATCAAGCCAATTACAAAACGAAAGCTTGATGAGGTCATGCAGATTTCTGTGCGCCCGGGGTCGGCTCTGTCCGATGCTGCATCGGGCGTTATTGTGAACGAGGAGATCCTTTCGGATTTGGGCGAGGCGTTGGGTGCGGATCGTTTGCGACACACCTGTGAGCGGTTTGTCGATGAGGGGTATCAACTCATCGCTGAAATGCGCGCAATGATTGGCCAACGCGATGTTGCGGGCTATGCAAAGGTTGCGCATAAATTCGCAGGGTCGGCTGCGTTAGTCGGTGCCAACGCGCTCATGGAGCTTCTTTTGATACAAGAGCAGCAGGCACATACACGCACACTTGCGGCTCTCACCGTTGACCTATCGCGTCTTGAGGGTGTTTTTGCTCAAACATGCGATGCTCTTGAGGCGCGTCTGGCAGCTTAATGCCGAAAGCTTCACTCGGCTGGATCAAATATTGCACCCTTTAGGGTCAATATCTATATACTTAAAGTAGAAATTGATCGCGCATTAGCATACTTTACCGATTGTTGTAGCTCAAAGGGTGGCGAAAGTTAGCTAATAGGTTAATTTGAGCTTAGCTAGGGAGTAAGAACATATGAGTACGGATATTTCAGACCTAACAGAGCGTAAAGTTGCTCCACAGAGTGACAATGATACTATTTCTGTTCTGATCGCAGATGATCACAGCCTCGTTGCAGATGCAATAAAGTTGGTTCTTTTGGAAGAGCGCGACTTCACAGTACAGATTTGCAACTCTTTCGAAACGACCCTTGAGGCGATGCAATCCGCTCCTGAGGGTTTTGATGTCATCATGCTTGATATCTCAATGCCTGGGATGGAAGGCTTGAAATCGGTTAAATCGGTCGTGAGCGCTGCTGGCGATGGAAATGTCGTCATCTTCTCCGGTACGACAGACGATGATTTCATTTGGCAGGCGATTGGCCTTGGCGCAAAGGGCTTTATCTCTAAAACCCAGCCGTGCAAGAGCTTTGCAAGCACGCTACGTTTGATCGCGGATGGCAACGAGTTTGTTCCGCTATCTTTGGCGCGCAAGTCGCAAGAGCGTAAATCTGGCGTATCTGTAGTGGATGAGCGCGAGCGCCTGATTCTGCGCTCTGCTGCCGCAGGTAAAACAAACAAAGAAATCGCAATCGAACTCGATACAACAGAAGTTGCGATTAAGATGAAAATGCGCGCAATCTGCGCGAAACTCGACGCACGCAATCGGACACACGCCGCGATGATTGCCAAGCAGACCGGCTTGATCTGATCTGGTGCGATCTCTTCTATTTCGACTAAGGTCGAGTGTTGCCCAAAGCGGTCATCACGTCTTATATACTGACTGATGACCCGCTTAGGGAGACGCGACAATGGCGCAGAACACCCCAAAACATGATGAGCGCGAAAAGATAACGCGCCGCAAGCTTTCTGATCAGGTGCTTGATAAATTGCGAGAGATGATCACATCTGGCGCGCTTTCTGCCGGTGATGTTATGCCGTCCGAGCGTGCACTGATGGATCGCTTTGGGGTGGGCCGTCCTGCCGTGCGTGAGGCCTTGCAGTCGCTGCACAATAGTGGATTGATTACGATCAGTCATGGTGAGCGGTCTCGCGTAAATGCAGTCGACGCAGGTACGGTTCTTGCGCAATCAAGCGAGATCGCGCGCCTCGTTTTATCGTCTGCGCCCGCCAATCTTGAGCACCTGAAACAAGCACGCCAGATGTTTGAACTGGGAATGGTGCGTATTGCTGCGCGAACGGCAACGGCGGCGGATGTTGCGGATTTGCGTATCCTCGTGGAGCGTCAGCGCATGCATCTTGGGGATGCCACGTCTTTTATTGAGGCGGATGTCGCCTTTCACACACGTATTGCGCAAGCGGCTCAAAATCCCATTATTGCCTCGGTGTCTCACGCCATGTTGGGATGGCTATTTGATTACCACCTGACGCTGTTGCATTGGTCAGGGAACGAAGACATCACGTTGGCGGAGCACACGAAGATTGTCGATTTGATTGAGCGACACGATGAAGAGGGTGCCGTCGCCGCAATGTCCAACCATCTTGATCGGTCCAGTGATGCGTTCGAGGCAAAGGAATGACGGCACACACGCACCCAGATCGCGATATCGACGCGGTTGGCCTCTTATGCCCGCTTCCGGTGCTCAAGGCACGCAAGGCTTTGTTGGACATGCCCGTGGGTGCGGTATTGCGGCTGGTCGCATCGGACCCTGCGGCTATCATTGATGTGCCGCATTTTTGTGTCGAGGCAGGGCATACCTTTCTATCCGCCGAGGACGTGGGCGACACTCAGGTCTATCTGATCCAACGGGGATAATTAGGGCTTTAGGGCGGCTTCGGCGTCTATGCGATCCTGCGGTGTGTTGATGTTAAAGAACGGGTCAATCCCGCCCTCAACGTCGAATGTGACGATTGTTGCGTTATGACGGAGCGCGAACTGCCCGACACGACGGTCACCGTCAGCCAGTGCGGCGCGGATTTCGTCACGTAGATGAACAGGCCAAACACCTATTACGGGATGATGGCGCAGAATTTCATTTTGAGAACTGGCAGCAACGGAGAATCCGGAGTTCGTGGCTCCGTCCGTGAGGCGCGCGACCAAAGTGTCGGGTATAAAAGGAACATCGACAGGGACGCAAAGTATCTGCGATTGTCCTGCGCGCGCCGCCCATTCTAAGCCTGCAAGAATCCCCGAGAGTGGGCCTTGCTGTTGAGGGACGCCATCGGCCAAGACCGGTAAGCCGAAGCTCTCGTAGAGAGGCGGGGGGCTATTTGAGCTGATGGCCAGGGTGCCGCATTGCGGGCGTAGTGCGTCAATCACATGCGTCAATAAGGGTCCGCCATCCAGTGTGATGAATGCCTTCTCAGTGCCGCCCATACGCCGTGCTTGTCCTCCGGCTAAAATCAGACCTGATATTTGTACCATGGCGTGCCTTTTGTGTGTCGTTCATACGTGAAAGTGCCGTCCAAACGCTGACAGGTTTGACCTTTTGATGCGTGCAGCCATTGTGTGCCGCACACGCCACACGCACAAGGGATCAAACATGCTCGCATTTATTACCGCACAGGGACATGGGGAGATCGATGCAATTTTGAGCAATGTGGCCAAAGCTTTGCGTGATCAGGGTGTCGCAATTGCGGGGGCGGTTCAGGTGAATACGGATAACGCTGATACTCAGATGTGCCATATGGATCTGCAAACGCTATCGTCAGGAACGCTGTGGAGGATCAGTCAGTCGTTGGGGCCGTTTGCACAGGGATGCCGACTAGACCCCGATGGATTGGAGCGGGCGGTTGCTCAAGTTGAGGCTGATATGGCGTCCCATGCCCCATCGGTTTTAATCATCAATAAATTTGGTAAACAAGAAGCGGATGGGCGCGGGTTTCGCGGAGTCATTGCAAGCGCACTTGCCGATGGCATTCCGGTCGTTGTTGGTGTGAATCCCACCAAACGCCGCGCGTTTGATGTGTATTGTGAGGGTCTCGCAGTGCCGTTGGAGGCTAATGTTGGTGCGGTGCTCGACTGGATCAGCATGCAGATTGCGCCTTAATCAGCCCTAAACTTGGCGCGTAGTTTTCACGACCACGCCCGATTTTTGCCCCGATCCTGGGTCAGTTTCAATTTGGGACATGACCAAAAGGAGGTCCGACATGATTGATCTTAGCGCGCTCGTTACCCGTTTTGAAACCTTGGCGGCAACGCTTTCGAAGGGTCAGATTTACCTGATGCTTGGCATTGGGCTGGCCCTCATCGTGCTTTCGTTGGTCGCTATTGTTTTCCAAGGACAACGTGGCGTACACCGCGATCCTGCCACCTTTGACGTGAGCGGCAAGCACAAGAAAAGCCGATCTGCCCGCAATGGACAAATCCTCGCGCGTTTCGACCAAATTTCCACATCCAAGGCGTAAGGCGTCGTCGTTAGTTTTAAGGGGTTCACCAATGTACAAAATGGTTATTCAGGCGGTCATGTTGACCGTCGCTGCCGTTACTTTCATCTTTTTTAAGTCGGATAATTTGCGCCATGCCGCGCAGACAGGCGATGTGAGCGCGCTCACGTCTCTCGTCGTCCAGTCGAAGTATGCAGACATTGATATGTCCGGTGCCGATCCGGTTTATGCCGAACCGTTTTACAAGAAATATGACCCGCGCGCTCTGTGGCGTGAGCGACCAAAAACGATCACCCTTGCCCCCAAGTCGATTCATGTTGCATCGGGTCAAGTTGGCGGGGATGCCACGGCAGCGTTGCTTGCACAGGGGATCGATCCGTCAAAAGTCACGGTGATCAAGCTAAAGTAGGTTTGCGGGACTGGCGCCTAGAAATTGATCTCGATGTTTGGAAGTTTGATTTCTTTGAGCAGGTCGCGCACCTCTTGACGGGCAGCAACGTTAGAGATGTTCAATGCGTTTTTCACGCCGATGTCTTTGAGATCGAGCAGTGTTAGGCCGCGCGGGAAGAGTTCGCGGAAAATGACGCGCTCGGAAAACCCGGGAGCGACACGAAACCCGATCCGTTTGGACAGATCTTCCATCGCGCTTCCGATTTTCTTTTTGTTATGCATGTTTTGAGCGCCGACACGGTTGCGCAAGACCACCCAGTCAATAGGTTTTAGCCCTGCTTGTGCCCGCAACTGACGCGCATTCCAGACCATTTCGGAATAGACCGATGGACCAATGATCTTATTTGTATCTGGGTCTACACGGGCCAACAGATCAAAGTCGATAAAACTATCATTCAGCGGCGTAACCAAGGTATCTGCGAGAGAGTGCGCCACTTGGCTCAAACGGGTGTGAGAGCCTGGGCAATCAATGAGGATGAAGTCACACGTGTCCTCAAGGCCGGCCACGGCCAGTGATAGCCGTCGATCATACAGGTTTTCGCCGTCCTCAAGTTCGTCGGCGTTGACGGACGGTAGGTCGCGATAATCGGGGGTCGGAAGACCATGCCCCTCACGCACACAAAACGAAAGACGGTTTTCCAGATAGCGTGCAAAGGTTTTTTGGCGCAGGTCCAGATCAAGCGCACCTACGCGGTAGCCCATGCGCGAGAGAGCTGTTGCGACATGCATGGAGACGGTTGATTTACCCGCTCCGCCCTTCTCATTTCCTACGACAATAATATGTGCCAACTGTATATCCCGTCTTTGCCGCGCGGTAATAATTGCCGCTCACGCCTCTAAATTATCCCGTCATGTATGCCGTTGATATGACCCCATGCGCAAGTGCGTTTCGCGAAAACTGGGTATCAGAACACGTCGAAGGTTGGTGTGGTCAACACAATTGGGATCACGCCGAAATGGTGTGTTTCGGCATGAAAAAAGGCCCGCAGAATGATCTGCGGACCTTTCGTAAACAGTATGCAGGCTTGGCTTAGAAGCCGAGGCCAGAGTATTTGCTCTTGAACTTGGAGACGCGGCCGCCTTGGTCCATGAGGCGGGTTGAGCCGCCATTCCATGCTGGGTGCACAGACGGATCAATGTCGAGGGACAACTGATCGCCTTCGGAACCCCAAGTGGATTTCATCTGGACAACTGTGCCATCGGTCATTTTGACGCCGATGACGTGGTATTCGGGGTGTGTATCGGATTTCATCGAAGGTCTCCTTAGGCTTTGGCGGTAAGCGGTTTGTAGTTGGTGACTTCTGCAATACGTGCGGATTTACCACGACGCTCACGCAAGTAGTAAAGCTTGGCGCGACGAACGCGGCCACGACGCACAACTTCGATGCTGTCGATGTTGGTGGAGTGCAATGGGAACATACGTTCCACACCTTCACCAAAGGAAATTTTGCGAACCGTAAAGGAGCCGGAAATGCCAGCGCCGTTTTTACGGGAAATGCACACGCCTTCGTACATCTGGACGCGGGAGCGGGTGCCCTCGGTCACTTTAAAGCCGACGCGAATGGTGTCGCCTGCTTTGAAATCGGGAATGGATTTGCCGAGCGCAGCAATTTGCTCAGCTTCCAGTTGTGCGATAAGGTTCATCGCTTTCTCCAAAATATTTTCGCGGTTTATATCCACGAATGTTTCACGCGTCCCAGAGCTCCGTGTCTTCTTTCGGGTCATCATGTGCCCGCCGGAGAATTCGGTCGACTTTAATTGTTCATGTCTTGTCGAAACTCATAGCGGAGCCGAAGAAAGCGCCCGAGCAAACACCAAAACAGTCCGCACACCGATTCTGATGCCAGACGAGCGGTGTATAGGTGGATTGACTCAACGTGGCAAGACGTTTGCGCGTGTAATTGTCCCGCTTGCGGTGTTTAGCGCTGATCGTCTGATGACGGTTTGAGCATATCGGGGCGGCGCTCGCGGGTGATTTTTTCAGCCATCTTTTGACGCCACTCCGCGATCTTGCCGTGGTGACCGGACATGAGGACCTCAGGGATTGGTAGCCCGCGCCATTCGGCCGGTTTGGTGAATTGGGGGTGCTCCAATAAACCATGCGAGTGGCTTTCTTCCTCAATGCTCTGCGCGTTTCCAAGAACGTCCGGCAACAGGCGTACCGTGGCGTCGATCATCGCTTGGGCTGCGATTTCGCCGCCGGTAAGGACAAAATCACCAAGGGATACTTCCTCAATCCCATAGTGGTAAAGCACGCGGTCGTCCAAGCCCTCAAACCGCCCGCAAATCATGGTCACACCTTGAGCGTTTGACCATCGCCGCGCTGTTGCTTGATCAAACCGCTTACCGCGCGGGGAGAGATAGACCAAAGGCCAGTCGTCGCGGTTTGGTGGGGTGCCGTCCATCGCGAAATCAATCGCATTACCCATCACGTCTGGTCGCAATACCATGCCCGCGCCGCCCCCTGCTGGGGTGTCATCGACGTTGCGGTGCTTGCCAATTCCAAATTCGCGCAGATGGATCTTCTCTAACCGCCATTTGCCCTCTTGGAGTGCTTTACCCGTGAGGCTCTCACCAAGAACGCCGGGAAAAGCTTCGGGGAACAGGGTAATGATTTTAGCTGTCCACGCCCCCGCAAGGTCGGGTGTGTTGGTCATCAACTCGCGTGGGCGCAACGTTGGCCGCACGGCGAGGCGGCCGTGAGATTTCGGGGTATCGGGTGCGGGTGCCGGTTGATCTGTCATTGCGTTGCTATAGCCTATCGCGACGAGGACGCAAATGCATCGCTGGGGGCCGTGCCCATTTCCGTGTTGTCCTCACCAAAGATGGACCGTCTCAGTGCCCAATAGTCAGGCCCACGCAGATCGTTTTTATGCGCATCAACCAACGCCGCGCGGGCATCTAACGATGCTGATGCATTGGTGTTGGGCGGGATGGTCAGAGCCGATTGCAGGTGCGATAGTCCGAACAGGGTTAAAACGGGCGAGATAGGGTGATCCATGTCCTCAAGCGCGCATGAGCTCACCGTAACAACGCCCAACCGCGCGCGCATGTCCGCGAGCACCGTGCCAAAGTCATCCGCTCCGCGATACCGCGCTTCGAATTCGTCGAGCGATAGCTTATACCGCTTTTGCTTTAGCCGCTGCCAATGACAAGACGCGAGCCATCCGTTTCGACGGGTTGAGAAGTAGAAAGATAGCGTGTCCAACGATCCCCACGCGGCCTCAAACCCTTCTGAGATCAGTTTCATCGCGGGGCCCGCCGCAGAGAAGTTACGGATGTTTTTATATCCCGGATAGTGGCCGCACAGGTTTTCATGCGAGATCAAAAGTGGACGGGGATCATGCGCGTCAAAGGTTTCGAAAAAGGCCTCGGCCTCATTGCGCAACGCTTGTCGTGTCGGGCGATTGCGCATCTGGGAGAAATTTTTTGACGAGAGCGCAAGAAGATCAAGAAGCGGATCTTTGGGGAGGCGCATCTCGATATGTGGCGCGATTAGATCGGCGTTTTGAGCCAATGTGTGTTGAAGTGTGGTCGTCCCTGTTTTGTGAAAGCCGGCATGGATCACAACACGGCGTTTCACTCGAACAATCCTTCTGGCGGATCAGCGATTATGCGCCGCGCAGAGAGGTCAACGGTTGGCACATGTGCGCGGGTAAACGGCAGTAAAACCGAAGCTTTTAGGGTTGGTCCGTTGACTTCCAATAAGTCGCCCGCCCCGTGATTGAGCACGTCCGCAACTCTCCCCAATACGGTTCCGCCCGTATCGCACACTTCCAGTCCAATAAGGTCTGCGTGGTAAAACTCGTCGTCAGGCAAGGACGGTAGGGCATCGCGGCTGACGTGCAACGTGACCCCTTTTAGGGCATCGGCATCTTCCTTTGTGATCACGCCGTCGATGCGCGCCGAAAAGCCGTTTTTGATTGACCGCGTGATGTCGATTTCAAAGCTGCGTTTGCCATCATCGGACATGAGTGTGCCGTAAGTTGCGATGTCCTCGGGCACTGCGCAAAACGATTTAATGCGCACGTCTCCGTGGACGCCAAAGGAGCCTGCAATAGCACCCACAATTATCATACTATCTGTCATTGTGCCCTCATGGCCGTTGAGATGGTCGCAAAATCTATTGTGCTAACTTCGAACATACTACGGTGAAACGCCATACCCCAATTGCGTGTCGCGTGTATGAAATTGGCGAGGGTGGCGCGCACCGTGGTCGCCCTGTAGAGCCATGATCGCCGCTCGGATATGCTGTACTTAGGACTTTTCGCGGTCATATCTATGTGCTGCACGGGCGAGGTGGTGAGCCGTGATGTCCTCGCCAAATAAAACCCCGAACACGAGACTATCGCGTTCGGGGTTCGTCGTCATAGAAAAATACGCTCAGAAGATTTACTCTTCAGCTGCGGCTTCTTCAGCAGGGGCGGCAGCAGCTTCAGCGGCATCTGCAATTTTCGCAGCTTTTTCTTCAGCACGCGCAACAGCTTTTTTGCCTGGTGTGCCTTTGGTTGGGTTGGCGCGTTCTTTTTTCGCAACAACACCAGCCGCTTCGAGCATGCGGGAGATACGGTCGGTAGGCTGTGCGCCTTCGCCCAACCAGTATTGTACGCGCTCAACGTTCATCTGTACGCGCTCTTCGTTGTCTTTTGCGAGCAACGGGTTGTATGTGCCGAGTTTCTCGATGTAACGGCCATCGCGTGGCATGCGTGCGTCAGCAGCAACGATACGGTAGAAAGGGCGCTTTTTGGAACCGCCGCGGGCGAGCCGGATTTTCATAGCCATGATAAAGTCTCCTATGTGTAGCTATTAAGCTGATGTTCTCGTTTTGAGAACGTTCAGCAATCTTGGTGTTGTTTGTGGTGTTGAATAACTTCCTGAATAACGAATTTCAGGAATTTCGTTGCGAATTCCGGATCGAGGTTGGCGCGTTTGGCCAAATCCTCAAGCCGTGCAATTTGAGTGGCTTCGCGCGCCGGATCAGACGGCGGAAGGTTGTATTCTGCTTTGAGCTTGCCGACCGCTTGAGTCTGCGCAAAGCGCTCGCCGAGAGTATACACAAGGATGGCGTCGAGACGGTCGATGCTATCGCGGTGCTCGGCCAAAATCTCTTGGGCGCGGATGATAGGATCACTCATGCGTAGGCCTCCATTCCACCGTCTTGCAACACGGCGGGATCGGGGTGACGGTAGACAAGGCAGCCCTCGTCGTCGGGTGTGGCCGCTGTCGGATCGATGACCGCGCCAAGGCGTTCGGCGAGGGCGATAGAACGGGTGTTTTCCGCATCGATGTATGACACGAGTGTCTCGCGCCCCATCTCGCCGTAGGCCCAATCGCGTGCGGCGGTGGCCGCCTCAAAGGCGTATCCGTGACCTTCTGCGCCCTCACACAGCATCCACCCCAATTCGACCTCAGGAAAATGCGGGGGCTTGCCGATGGCAACCTGACCAATAAACGCACCATCGTCAGTGCGCTCAACGCCCCATGCGCCGTGACCGAACAGTGACCATTGTGCGATATCGCCACAAAAGGCGAACCATGCTTTACGCCGCTCCATGGGGCCGCCCATAAACCGCGCACGCTCCGAGGCAAACGCTGTAGCATAGGCGTCGAAATCGCTGGCGCGGTGAGCGCGCAGTGTCAGACGTTGCGTGGTTATGGTGGGCGCATGGGTCACGTTATTTCTTTTTCCCAAAGCCGGATAGACCAGGTGGCAGGGCGCTACCGCCAAGGCCAGGCAGGTTGCCCATAGCGGGCATATTGCCTGGGAGGCCGGATTGAATGGCACGGGTGGCCTCTGCCATTTTCGCGGGGTCCATATCTTCGAGGCTTTGCGGCCCGCCTTTGCCAAACATGCCTTTGACGGCTTGTTTGAGCATTCCGCCTTTGCCCATTTTGCCCATCTTCTTCATCATGTCGGCCATCTGGCGCTGCATTTTGAGAAGCTGGTTGAGTTCGGGCACTTCGAGGCCTGCGCCCTTGGCGATGCGCTTTTTACGGCTGGCCTGCAACAGCTGTGGGTTGGCGCGTTCGAGTTTGGTCATGGATTGGATCAGAGCGATCTGGCGCTTGAAAACGCTTTCGTCAAACCCACTTTCCTTGATCTGTGATGCGGCTTTTTTCATGCCGGGCATCATACCCATGATGCTTTCCATGCCGCCCATTTTTTGCATTTGCTCAAGCTGCATCTTAAGGTCGTTCATATTGAACCGACCCTTTTGAAAGCGCTTCATCATGCGTTCGGCGTGTTCGGCCTCAATGGTCTCTTGGGCTTTCTCGACGAGGGACACGATGTCGCCCATGCCAAGGATACGGCCCGCGATCCGCTCGGGATGGAATTCCTCAAGCGCGTCCATCTTTTCGCCAAGGCCGACAAACTTAATCGGCTTGCCCGTAACGGCACGCATGGACAAAGCAGCACCACCGCGACCATCGCCGTCCATGCGGGTTAGGATCACGCCCGTGATCCCGATGCGCCCGTCGAAATTCTCAGCCGTATGTACGGCATCCTGACCCGTCAGACCGTCGACAACCAAAATGGTTTCGCGCGGGGTGGCGATGTCGCGCACCGCTTCGACCTCGGCCATGAGGGTGTCGTCGATCGACAAGCGACCCGCGGTGTCGAGCATGTAGACGTCATAGCCGCCCATGGTCGCCATCTGCTTGGCGCGTTTGGTGATCTGTGCGGGGCTTTCACCCGCCACGATCGGTAGAGTATCAACGCCGATTTGCTCGCCCAACACGCGCAATTGTTCCATCGCTGCAGGACGGTAGACGTCGAGCGAGGCCATCAAAACGCGCTTGCCTTGCTTCTCTTTGAGACGCTTTGCCAATTTGGCGGTCGTGGTAGTTTTACCGCCACCTTGCAGACCGACCATAAGAATCGGTGCAGGGGGATTGTCGACTTTCAGCGCGCCAATGTCGGCCTCGTCACCGGCGAGGAAATGCACCAACTCGTCGTGGACGATTTTGACGACCTGTTGACCGGGTGTCACAGACTTGGTGACGGATTGACCGGTGGCCTTGGCTTCAACTGCTTTGACGAAATCACGTGCAACGGGCAGCGACACGTCAGCCTCAAGAAGAGCTACGCGTACTTCGCGCAGAGCCGTTTTCACATCATCTTCGGACAGCGCCCCTTGTTTGGTGAGCTTGTCGAAGACGCCTGAGAGGCGATCTGACAGATTTTCAAACATTATGGCGGTCTCCCTACCTGTTGACGATGTGCCTCATCTGGGGACGAAGCGGTGAAATTCAAACGCCAAATGGATTTTGGCCCCCGTGGGCGAAACTCGCTGACGGGGGGCGATCCTGGCGCGTGGGCCTGAGGACCGGAAGAATTTGCGCTTCCGGAAGATGTTGGGCTGCGTTTACGCGCGGGGGGCGGGTGAGTCAAGTGGCGCTAACGTTCGTTACACATACCTGTTGGCGGTGACAGGCTATTTTGACCCAAACATGCGCCTGCCGCGTACTACTCACTTAATAAAGTGTGAACAGGAAAAATGATCAATGAACCGTGTCTTGATACTTGGGAGTGGCCCCGATGCACCGCAGGCGGCAAATTGGGACTTATCGTGCTTTGATGCCGTGGTCGCTATTAATAATGCGTGGCGCGCTTTACCGAACTGGACGCACCACATTCATCCGGATGATTTTCCACCCGAGCGGCGGCCGCAAGACGTGCAGCCAGATCAACACGTGATTACCAGTGCGGATTATGTTCCGGCACAAAATGCCTATGGCGGGTTCGTCTATGCGGGCGGGACGATGGCGTTCACGGCGGCTTATTGGGCGCTGCACGCGCTACGCCCATCTCAGATGTGCTTTTACGGATGCGATATGGTGTACCCCAAAGCGGAGCAAACGCATTTTTACGGGACAGGAACGGCCGATCCGTTGCGTGATGACCCAACGCTCAAATCGTTGCCCGCTAAGGCGCGCCGTCTACAGTATTTTGCGGCGCACCAAGCCTGCGAGATGCTTAATTTAAGCGGATCAGAAAGTGTATTACCCTATCCCCGTGCTGACGTGAGGGCCATATCGGCTCCCGTTGATCCTGTTATGTTTGCTATCGAGCGCGTGAAAGTGGCGCGGAAGATGGAAGAGGATGCGGGTTATTATGTTCCCTCTGGCATGTATTGGACAGAACTGGCGCGTTTTTCTCAAGATGTGTTGGACGATATTGATGCGGCATGGCTGCGGGCGTTTGATCCAGCGTAGCAATCGCGACTGAGTTTGATTGAGGTATTTAGACCGCATGCGTGTTTCTCCTTGCATTTTTGCAGAGCGAGGGCGATTTTGCACCTCAATGCAGCAACTTCGCACAGGTGACGCGCCATGATGTCTGAAAATTGGGATGAAATTCGTACGGCGTTTCAGGTGGCCAAGCTTGGTACTGTTTCAGGCGCGGCACAGGTCTTGGGCGTGCATCATGCTACCGTGATCCGACATATTGATGCGCTCGAAGGGCAGTTGGGTGTCAAGCTGTTTCAACGCCACGCCCGCGGCTACACCCCAACCGAAGCAGGCTCCGATCTGTTGAGCGTAGCGCAAACCACAGACGACCAGTTTTCCCAGCTGGTGAGCCGCATAAAGGGGCGTGGGGAAGATGTGTCAGGCGAATTGGTTGTCACGTCGCTGCCGGGAATGGCGTCGGTCGTGGCGCCTGTTTTGGCGGAATTCCAACGCACGTATCCCGATGTTATTGTACGGTATCTCACCGGAGAGCGGGTGTTCCGCCTTGAATACGGCGAGGCGCATGTTGCTATTCGTGCGGGCAAACCACCACAAGAGCCTGATAATGTCGCGCAGCCCTTTTACAGTCAG
Source organism: Celeribacter marinus (assembly GCF_001308265.1). Classification (GTDB taxonomy): domain Bacteria; phylum Pseudomonadota; class Alphaproteobacteria; order Rhodobacterales; family Rhodobacteraceae; genus Celeribacter; species Celeribacter marinus. The sequence goes on along the minus strand of NZ_CP012023.1, from coordinate 1,185,199 downwards.
TCGCACGCGCTTTACGCGCACAAAAGCTACCTTGAGCGCTTTGGGCATCCCGAGCCAGATGAAATGCTCAATGAGTTGCGATTTGTCGGCCACGACGATCCTACAAATCGGGCGCCATTTATGACGTGGCTGCATGAGCGTGTCGGTCCTGATAGCATTACTTTTCGTGCCTCAGAGGTTGAGGCAATGACGCACGCGGTATTGTCTGGTATTGGAGCGGGCTTTTTGCCTACGCATCTTGCCGCAGGGCATGCCGATGTGATCGAGCTGATGGGCGCTCGTCCGGAATGGGAAAGCGCAAATTGGCTTGTGACCCATGTCGATTTGCACCGCACGCCAAAGGTTCAGGCCTTTTTAACCATGCTCAAAGATCACGCAAAGGATTGGACCTGTGCCGCATAGAGCCTCACACGATGATCGTCGCCGCGGACATCTTGCCATGCTGGCGTTTTCGGCCTTGGTTGCGGGGTCTTTTTCCCTCGGCTCAATGGCGGCAAATGAAATATCGCCCTTTGCCCTGAACAGTGTCCGTTTTATCATCGCCTCTATGGTGGTCGGGATGTTGGCGGTATTCACAGGGGGAATTCCGCGTGAGGCAATGCGTGCGCCGTGGCGCTATGGTATTTTGGGCGGTCTGTTCGCACTTTACTTTGTTATGATGTTCGAGGGACTTAAAACCGCAACGCCGGTGTCGACGGCTGCGGTGTTTACGCTGACACCTGTTCTAGCTGCGGGATTTGGCTATCTCATCGCGCGCCAGATCACTACAAAACGGATTGCGCTCGCGCTTGCGGTGGGGGCCACAGGGGCGCTTTGGGTGATTTTTCGCGCGGATCTGTCGGCCTTGCTGGCATTTGAGGTCGGACGGGGTGAGGCGGTCTATTTCATCGGTGTGATTGCACATGCGATCTATACGCCGCTGGTGCCTAAGTTTTCACGCGGGGAACGCACGTTTGTCTTTACCTTTTTCATCCTGATCGCCGCGACCATCGTGCTTTTGGCATTCGGATGGCGCGATATCGTAGCGACCGACTGGGGCGCGTTGCCGCCGATTGTGTGGATTACGCTTGGCTATGTCTCGATCATTGCCACGACGACAACGGCATCTCTTTTGGCTTTTGCCTCTGTGCGCCTCGCCTCGGCAAAGGTCATGGCCTACACTTATCTCACGCCGTCTTGGGTGATTGTGTGGGAGATCGCGTTGGGCCACGGGGTGCCATCTGTCTACGTATTTGGCGGGATCGGGCTCACCATATTGGCGCTCTATTTGTTGCTCAAGCACGAGGCGTAGGTTTAATCCGCGTGTGGCGGCTCGTCGCGCAGCTCATGCTCTAAAAACCGCTCTAACCCGTCGAGATCCAATTCCTCGAACTGGCCAAATCCCTGCATCCATATGCTTGCGGCTTTCATCGCGTCAGGGTCAAGCTTGCACCATTTGACCCGCCCGCGCTTCTCTTGGGTGATGAGGCCGGAACGCGTCAAAATGGTAAGGTGTTTGGATACGGCGGCCAGCGACATCTGAAAAGGCTCTGCAACATCGGTCACGGCCATATCGTCCTCAAGCAACATAACGAGGATCGTCCTGCGGGTTGGATCGGCCAGAGCAGCAAAGATGTGATCAAGGTCAGGTGTCATATCCTAAAGCGATAGGGAGAGCGCGGCTATTGGTCAACCATTTGGTTGAATAACGCATTTGGGTGGTTTTGGGGCGGCGTGACCAAATGAGCGCGCTGTAAATAAAGCAAAATCATTTAGTTTCAGTGTGTTATGTCGGCGCGTGCCTTATTGACTCTGATCCTCGTGCCGCCTAGTTTCCGCGATAACGACTTTAGGGGGCTAATTGTCTATGACCGACCCGCATGAGCCTGAGCGCCTACGCGCACTGGAAGAGCGGATCGCACAGGCGAAAGGGGCGCAAGCGCCACGTACTTCCAAAGGTGAAGAGCACTTTTCTCAGGCCAACATGGCATGGCGAATGGTGATTGAATTGATTGCCGGTCTATTGATCGGTTTCGGCATTGGGTACGCCCTTGATGGGGTGTTCGGGACACTCCCGATTTTCCTCGTGCTGTTTGTAGGATTGGGTCTCGTCGCTGGTGTCAAAACGATGATGCGCACAGCGGCAGAGATACAAAAGCAACAGTTGGCTGATGTCGACGTAGAGAACAACGCGGGCACCCCCGCAGGCGATGAGAGGGATTAAAATGGCTGAAGAAGCACACGGCTCCGAAAGCAGCTTGGTTTTTCACCCGATGGACCAGTTTAAGATCTCTCCGTTGTTCGGGGATGGTCCCATTCATTGGTATACGCCGACCAACGTAACGCTTTGGATGGCTTTGACCGTCTTGTGCGTTGTTGGCCTGATGGTTTTGGGGTCGCGCGGTCGCGCCGTCGTGCCGTCGCGCATCCAGTCCGTTGCTGAATTGATGTACGGATTTGTTCACAAGATGGTTGAAGATGTGGCAGGCAAAGACGCCATTCGCTACTTCCCTTACATTATGACACTGTTCTCGTTCATCGTGTTCGCAAACACACTGGGCCTTATTCCAACAGCCTTCACCACGACCACACACATTGCGGTTACAGCCGTGCTTGCGATGCTCGTGTTCACGTTCGTGACTGTGCTCGGCTTTGTGTTGCATGGCACCAAATTCCTCGGATTGTTCTGGATCAAGTCGGCGCCACTTGCGATGCGTCCGGTCCTCGCCGTGATCGAATTGATCTCGTACTTTGTGCGCCCTGTGAGCCATTCTATCCGTCTTGCGGGTAACATGATGGCGGGTCACGCGGTTATGAAAGTATTCGCAGGCTTTGCTGCGATTACCCTGATTTCACCTGTTTCCGTTGTGGCGATCACCGCCATGTACGGCCTCGAATTACTCGTATCGTTTATCCAAGCATACGTGTTCACCATTCTTACCTGCGTGTACCTAAAAGACGCGCTGCACCCATCCCACTAACGGGCGGGTCAGGTTCGAACGACTACTAAAGCCAATTCCAACGTAAGGAGATACCCCCATGGAAGGCAATATCGCAGAACTCGGCAAATACATCGGCGTCGGTCTCACGGCATTCGGCATGGGTGGCGCAGCCATCGGTGTTGGTACCGTTGCAGGCAACTACCTCGCAGGCGCATTGCGCAACCCATCCGCAGCTGCTTCGCAGACTGCTACGCTCTTCATCGGCATGGCCTTCGCAGAAGCGCTCGGGATCTTCTCGTTCCTCGTCGCTCTCTTGCTGATGTTCGCTGTCTGATCTGACGCTTCATCCTTACGGCAGGGTGGGCTGTTCATTCGGCTCACCCTCGCGTAATTTTTGAAGTTCCTTTGGTCACACAAAGGAATTGGACAGAGTCAGGAGACTATGATGGCAACTGAGACACACGGGGCTGAGGCCGCTCACGGCGCTGCTGAAGCAGGCATGCCGCAACTCGACCTATCGACGTTCCCGAACCAGATTTTCTGGCTTTTGGTCACGCTTGTCGTGATCTATTTCGTGCTATCCAAGATCGCTTTGCCACGCATTTCGAGCGTGCTTGCAGAACGTTCTGGCACGATCATGAATGACATTGCCGCAGCCGAAGAGTTCAAACTCAAGGCAGTTGATGCGGAAGATGCCTACAATCAGGCACTCGCTGAGGCGAAAGCCGAAGCGCAGCGGATTGTTCAGGACGCACGTGATGCGATCCAGGGTGATCTTGATGTCGCAATTGCAAAAGCGGACGCCGAAATTGCTGCCAAAGTAGCAGAGTCGGAAAAAGCCATCGCGGACATCCGCGAGGGTGCAATGGACGCCGTAAAAGACGTCGCCAAAGATACTGCCAAAGAAATTGTGGCTGCATTCGGCGCCAAAGCCGACGCAAAAACGATCACTGCGGCTGTCACAGCACGGTTGAAAGGATAAGATTATGAAAAAGCTTGTAGCTCTTATCGTCACGACCGCAGCCACGCCCGCATTTGCGGCATCTGGCCCCTTCTTCTCGTTGCGCAACACCGACTTTGTTGTGCTGCTCGGTTTCATCCTGTTCATCGGTGTTCTGGTGAAGTTTGGCGTGCCAAGCATGTTGACTGGAATGCTCGACAAGCGTGCAACGGACATTCGTTCCGAGCTCGACGAAGCCCGCGCATTGCGCGAAGAGGCCCAGTCAGTTCTTGCCTCGTACGAGCGCAAACAGCGCGAAGTACAAGAGCAGGCGGACGCTATTGTTAAGCAGGCGAAGCTCGACGCTGATGCGGCTGCCGAAAAAGCCAAAGACGACCTCAAAACGTCCATCGCGCGCCGCTTGGCCTCTGCTCAGGAGCAAATTGCTTCCGCTGAAGCTTCCGCCGTACGCGAAGTACGCAACACCGCTGTTGCCGTTGCAATCGGTGCTGCGCAGGATGTGATCGCCAAAAGCATGACTGCTGCTGAGGCCAACACGCTTATTGATGATGCCATTTCCGAAGTAAGCACAAAGCTCCACTGATCGGACGCCCAACAGCGATTTGCATCAGATCATGAATTGAGACAGCCCCGCCAGAGAATGGTGGGGCTTTTTCGTTTGCGTGGCACGTTTTGGATCGAATGGCTTAGTGCCGCTCTTGCTCGTGATCAAATCGCAACTTAGCTATCTCTTCGTTACGTTCAAAGCGTTGCTGGTCGTTGAGCGCTTCTTCGACGTAGTCGAGGTGATGCGTGACGGCGGCGCGGGCGGCATTCGGGTCACGGGCTTGTAGGGACACGTTGATCTCGCGGTGCTGGTCCAAAAGCTGTGCGCGGTTTGTGCGTTGCTTGAACATCACGGAACGATTGTAAAACACCCCTTCACGCAAGAGATCAAACATCGAGCGCATCATGTGCAGCATTACAACGTTATGACTAGCCTCAATAATCGATAGGTGAAATTCGGCGTCCAGACGTGCTTCGTCGGCTGGGTTCCGTTTCGGGTGCGCCGCTTCCATTTTATCGAATATTGTCTGAATTACGCGCAGATCGGTGTCAGACGCGTATTTAGCTGCGCGCTCAGCGGCCAAGCCCTCCATATCGCGGCGAAACGCAATATAGTCGAACACGGCCTCATCATGCGCTCCAAACAATTGGACCAAGGCAGGTGAAAAGGCGGACCCCAGAACATCAGCGACGTAGATGCCCGCGCCCGCGCGTGTCTCCAGTAGCCCCTTGTCCGATAGGGTTGCCACTGCTTCGCGAACGGATGGGCGAGAGACCCCCATGCGTTCCGAGAGATCACGCTCGGAGGGGAGGCGTTCACCCGGACGCAGGATGCCGCGCAAGATCAAAAGTTCGACCTGCTGAACAACGGACGCGCTGAGTTTTGCGGCATCAATTTTCTGGAATGGCATGGCACCCTCGTGTTTGAATTGGTCAATTTATATGACCGGAGCGTTGCAAGTGCCATAAAAAAGGGCCGGCAATGCGCCGACCCCTTCAGATTTCAAATCTATGTCTTTTAGCTCATCGGCGTGATGATGATCTCGACGCGGCGGTTTTGTGCGCGTCCTTCGGGGTTCAGGTTTGTACTGACGGGCGCATCTTCGCCACGGCCATAGGCCTGAATGCGCCCTGATGCTACACCATTTGCGGTCAAAATTGTGGCCACTGATGTCGCCCGGCGCGTTGATAGCTCTTGGTTGTAGGTAGCCGACCCTGTGTTATCCGTATGTCCGACCACTTGGACGGTCGTGTTGGGATAGTCGCGCAGGTTATAGGCTAGGGTGCGTAGATCCGCCTGTAGGCTTGGTACAACCACGGCGCTGTCAACCGCGAACAAGATGTCTTGGGGGAGTGTGACGATCAGTTCCGAGCCGGTGTTGACGATTTGCACCTGGTCATTGCCAAGATCATTGCGCAGATCATCCGCTTGACGGTCCAGCTGTTGGCCGATCGCCCCGCCGATGGCGCCACCGATCGCTGCGCCAACGGCAGTTTTGACAAGCTTGTCATCACCGGACGACAGGCCCGCCAAGCCGCCGATAAGCGCGCCCGCGATAGCGCCCTGTTTGGCGTTGGCGTTCGGGTTGTCGGACATCATCGGAGTACAGCCACTTAAAACGAGTGTGGCAGCGAGCGGTGCGGCGATTAGATTACGAAACTTCATGGGACGGCCTCTTTAAAGTACTGCTGATTTACCACGCTTCTATCGATGAGGGGCGCGCCCTGCACCTGCGAATGCCGATGATCACGCGATTGTGGCGGGTTCCTGCTTATGCGCGTCATCGCGTGCGTCCGCTTGCGTGGCCTCGTATGCCAACAAGGCGCGCTTGACAGGCAGTCCCCAGTGATAGCCTCCAAGCTCACCTGATTTGCGCAATACGCGGTGACAGGGGATCAACCAAGACACCGGATTGCGTCCGACAGCGGTGCCAACGGCGCGCACCGCCTTTGGGTTGCCGACCGCATGAGCGATGTCAGAATAGGTGGTGACTTTGCCTGATGGAATGGATAGCAAGGCTTCCCATACTTTGATCTGGAACGGTGCGCCGATGAGATGCAGGTTGGCCGATCCTCCGCCCAAAGCGGCGTCGACATAGGGAGCCACGGTGTCATGCGCCTCTATGAACATCGCCGAGGGCCAGCGGTTGGTCAGATCTGCCATCGCCTCATCGCGCGAGGTTTCCGATGAGAACGCCAATCCGCACAATCCACGCGGTGTCGCCATAGCGAGTGCCTCCCCAAAAGGCGTGTCGAACCAACCGTATGAGATCGTTAGATCCGCACCGGAGCGCGCGAATTCACCGGGCGTCATCGCCTCCCACCTCAAGAACAAATCATGCAAGCGTCCCGCACTGGACAACCCCGATGCATCAGCGGCCTCGACCAGTGTGCGTTGGGTTTTGATGAGCGATTTTGCCGTGTCCAGAGTCAGGTATTGTTGATATCGCTTTGGCGATACACCTGCCCATTTCGAGAACGTTTTTTGGAAATGGTGCGAGCTCATGCCCAAATCGTGCGCGAGTGCGTCGAGGGAAAGCGGAACATCCGAGGCGTCAATGAGGTCGATAGCGCGCCGTATGACATTGTAATGATAGCGGTCTGATAAATCGGACGGGTGTGCGTCTAAAGTGGTGTTTCGGTGTGCAGTATGTGTCACGGTCAGTCCCTCTAAGCGTACGAGGACCATACTGTGAAAAAATCGAAACACCGACCCGAATCTTGAGCAAAGGCAGTTAGGCGACCATACGGCGCGCCGCAACATCAGTGCGGGGCTGAAGCAGTGCCACCTCGCGCGTGTTCAAGACCATACGAGCCGTCACCATGGTGTCGACAGTGTTGCCAATTGCGTCCCGCATTTCGTGTTCCGCAGTGGCCCCCAAGAGCTCGAGGCATTGCGCGTCTGGAAACAGGCTTTCCAACCAAACACCTTCTGCAAAGATCACTTCGTGTTGATCAAAGAGCATATGACACAGCGTAGGGTTTGAGTTTGGTGTGTCAAACATATCATCAATTTGTGCCGACATCGCGCCGATAGGTGCCAGCACTTCGTCCTCAGCGAAATACAGGGGCATCAACGGGGACGACATCAAAAGGTGGTGGTGAGGCGATAAAACCAGATCGTGTTCCGGACAGCCGTAGCCAAATGCATGTGCGAAAACACGGATCGGGGGCGTCTGGGCGGTCTCGCTGCGCCCGACCCATCGCACGCGTTGATATCCATGGTCGCGCGTGAGTACGAGATCACCCGCGCGCATCCACTCCACGGGTTGTGGCCCCTCGTTTGTCTCAAGGATCACGCCCATTCCAAACCCCGAAAGACCTGCGCGGGGGTTTTGTCCTATCATGTCGTGGTCATCGCGCATTTGCATGTCGGCCATCTGATCGTACACCTTAGCTGTGTCCTGCATTCGTAGCCTACCTTTCTCAATCTTTCTAAACAGCGGGTGAAATCCCTATAGATCTTTTCAGAAAATTTGATGAAAATGGTGTGCTTCAATCCTATGCTTGCTCTACGGCCCGCATCGGGGCATAGGGTGCCCCATGATAAAGCAACTCGATTACAAACCGATTTACGAGATTTTTGCGCGTTTTCGCGAGGCGGAAGCAGAGCCGAAAGGTGAGTTGGATCACGTGAACGCCTATACGCTTGTCGTCGCGGTTGCCCTGTCTGCGCAGGCAACGGACAAGGGTGTGAACAAAGCGACGGCAGAGTTGTTTAAAGTCGCGGATACACCCCAAAAGATGCTGGATCTGGGCGAGGACGCGTTGATCGAGCACATCAAAACCATCGGGCTGTATCGCACCAAGGCCAAGAACGTCATCAAGCTGTCGCAGCGCCTCGTCGACGCGTTTGATGGCGATGTCCCCTCATCACGTGCAGCACTTGAGAGCCTGCCGGGCGTGGGGCGCAAGACCGCGAATGTGGTGCTCAATATGTGGTGGCACGTCCCGACGCAGGCCGTGGACACGCATATCTTTCGCTTTGGTAATCGCTCCGGCGTGGCCGTGGGCAAAGATGTAGTCGCAGTTGAGCGCGCTATCGAAGATCATATTCCCGCCGAATTTCAACAACACGCGCATCACTGGATGATCCTGCACGGTCGCTACGTATGCAAAGCGCGTAAACCTTTGTGTAGCACCTGTTTGATACGGGATCTGTGCGACTTCGAGGAGAAGACCATTGACTAAAGCCTATCAGATTGTCGGCATCGGCAACGCCATCGTGGATGTCATCACCCATGCATCCGACAGCACGCTCGACCTTTTGGGGATCGAAAAAGGCATTATGCAACTGGTTGAGCAGGGCCGTGGTGAGATGCTTTATGGAGCGATGACCAGCCGCGTACAAACGCCTGGCGGGTCGGTTGCCAATACGCTTGCTGGGCTGGGCAATCTCGGTCTGAAAACGGGATTCATCGGGCGTGTCCACGACGATGCTCTGGGCCGGTTTTATGCCGACGAAATGGCCAATGATGGCTGTGCGTTTGTGAATGCGCCTGTGGCGGGTGGTGAGTTGCCCACGTCACGTTCGATGATTTTTGTCTCCCCAGACGGTGAGCGGTCGATGAACACATACCTCGGGATTTCGTCGGAAATTTCCGAAGCGGATGTTCGCGCCGATGTGGCCGCCGATACTGACATCATGTTTCTGGAGGGCTATCTCTACGACAAGGACAAGGGCAAGCATGCCTTTGACCAAGCGGCCAAACTGACCAAATCCGCAGGCGGCAAGGTTGGTATTTCGCTATCTGACCCGTTTTGTGTTGATCGCCACCGCGCCGATTTCCGTGAATTCGTCAAAGCAATGGATTTCGTGATTGGCAATGAGCATGAATGGGAAAGCCTTTACGAGACTGACCTATCTTCGGCGCTTGAAATTGCGGCGTCCGAATGTGGCCTTGTTGTATGTACGCGTGGCGGTGGCGGTGTGATTCTTGTGCGCGGCGACGAAGAGGTCGTTGTGCCTGTGACTCGCGTGCAGCCTGTCGATACCACAGGGGCGGGTGACCAGTTCGCCACGGGGTTCTTGTACGGCTATGCGACAGGTGAGAGCCTTGAAACCTGCGGGCGCATGGGCTGTGTGGCTGCGGCCGAAGTGATCTCCCACATCGGGCCACGTCCCGAGGCCGACCTCAAAGAGTTGTTTGTTCAAAATGGCTTGGTCTGATCCATTAGGCTGCACCTGATCCTATCATGTAGAATGGCGCGTAGGGTTTCCCTCACGCGCCATTTTTTATACCAACCGCTGCCGCCTAGTGCGCCTCGGCCCAATTGTCGCCAACACCTGCGTCGACTTCAATCGGCACGTCAAGTTTGACGGCCGGATCAGACGCATTTTCCATCACATCCTTGACCACTTCGATCACGTGATCACAGGCGTCTTCGTCCACCTCAAAAATTAATTCATCGTGGACCTGCAATAGCATTGTTGCGGGCAGGTCGCGGATTGCGTTTGGCATCCGGATCATGGCACGGCGAATGATATCTGCGGCAGTGCCTTGAATGGGCGCGTTGATCGCGGCGCGTTTGGCAAACCCCGCTTGTGGGCCTTTGGCGGCAATTTCGGGCGTATGGATTTTGCGACCAAACAAGGTGGCCACGTATTTGTGATCTTTGGCAAAGGCCACGGTTTCGTCCATGTATTCCTTTATGCCGGGGAACCGCTCAAAGTAGCGGTCAATAAAGCCTTGGGCCTCTTTGCGGGGGATACGCAAATTGCGGGCCAGACCGAACCCCGATATGCCGTAGATCACACCAAAGTTGATGGCCTTTGCCTGACGGCGCACCATCGGGTCCATGCCCTCAATCGGGACGCCAAACATTTCGGATGCGGTCATGGCGTGAATGTCGAGACCATCGCGGAACGCCTGTTTGAGGCTATCGATGCGGGCGACATGGGCGAGGATGCGCAGCTCGATCTGGGAATAATCGAGCGAGACAAGTTTTTTGCCACGATCCGCTACAAAGGCCTCGCGAATGCGGCGCCCTTCGTCCGAGCGAATGGGAATGTTTTGGAGGTTCGGATCAGACGAGGCAAGGCGACCTGTCACGGCACCCGTTTGAATATAGGAGGTATGCACGCGCCCTGTATCGGGGTGAATGAATGTTTGCAGGGCATCGGTATAGGTCGATTTAAGTTTCGACAGTTGCCGCCAGTCAAGGACGCGCGCAGGTAGATCGTGGCCCTCGGATGCGAGGTCTTCGAGAATGTCGGCCCCTGTAGCATAAGCGCCTGTTTTGCCTTTTTTGCCGCCCTCTAGACCCATTTGATCGAATAGGATTTCACCAAGTTGTTTGGGCGACCCGACGTTGAACGCGCCACCAGCAAGCTCGTGAATTTCGGCCTCTAGGCCGGCCATCTTTTGGGCAAATGCGTTGGACATCCGTGACAGAACATCACGGTCGACTTTGATTCCGGCCATCTCCATGTCCACTAGCACGGGTGACAACGGGCGTTCTAGCGTCTCGTAAACCGTTGTAACCTGCTCAGTATGGAGCTTCGGTTTGAATATTTGCCACAGGCGTAGGGTGACATCGGCGTCCTCGGCGGCGTATTTTACGGCCTTGTCGAGATCCACTTTGTCAAAGGTGATTGCGGATTTTCCCGTCCCCAAAAGGTCTTTGGTTGGAATTGGAGTATGGTCCAGATAGCGCTCCGATAGTGCGTCCATGCCGTGATTGTGCAGCCCTGCGTTTAGCGCGTAGGACAACAGCATTGTATCGTCATAGGGTGCGACACGGATGCCGTTGCGCGCAAATATCTTTGCATCGTATTTCATGTTCTGGCCGATTTTGAGGATGGTCTCATCCTCAAGTACGGGGCGCAGTGCACCCAGAACCATATTGAGTGACAATTGCCCGTCCACAAGGTTCGACCCACCAAACAGGTCATCTTCGCCCATGGTATGTGCCACGGGGATATAGCACGCTGTGCCTGCCTCGACACAAAGCGAAATGCCAACCAGATCGACCTGCATCGCGTCCAATCCGGTCGTTTCGGTATCGACGGCGACATAACCGCGCTCATAGATGGCCGCGATCCAGCGCTCAAGGGCTGCCATGGTCGAAACGCGTTCGTATTTGTCGACATCAAAAGGCGGCATGTCGGGTTCTGCGGCTTTGCTCGGCGTGGCGGTTGGGGCGTCTTCGACAATGGGGGGCGTTACTTTGAAACGCTCTGCCACCCGTTTGACGATCGTGCGAAATTCCATCTCAGAGAGAAAGGCGAGAAGAGCATCAGTGTCAGGCTCTTGCACCTCGAGGCTATCGAGCGAGAAATCGAGCGTCATGTTGCAGTCGAGTTGCACCAAGTCGCGCGAAACGCGGATCAAGTCGGCATTGTTGACCAGCGACTCGCGGCGCTTGGGCTGTTTGATCTCATTAGCGCGCGCTAAAAGCGTGTCTAAATCGCCGTATTCGTTGATCAACAACGCTGCCGTTTTGATCCCGATGCCCGGAGCGCCCGGAACATTGTCCACGCTATCGCCCGCAAGGGCTTGCACATCTACGACCCGCTCGGGGCCAACGCCGAATTTTTCCTCAACGCCTTCGCGGTCAATCCGCTTGTTCTTCATCGGGTCGAGCATTTCGACGCCGCCCCCAATAAGCTGCATCAAATCCTTGTCTGAGGAAATGATCGTGGCGTTGCCGCCCGCGTCACGAGCCTGATGGGCGAGAGTGGCGATAATATCGTCAGCCTCGAAACCTTCGATCTCGATACACGAGACATTGAACGCTCGGGTGGCATCGCGTGTCAGCGGGAATTGTGGTCGCAAGTCCTCTGGCGCTGGAGGGCGATTTGCCTTGTAGGCGGGATAAAGATCGTTGCGAAACGTTTTGCCCGAGTGGTCGAAAATTACCGCCGCGTGGGTGGGTGCATCTGAACCTGTGTTGGCCTCGATGTAGCGGTAGAGCATATTACAAAACCCCGCCACGGCCCCAACGGGCAAGCCGTCAGATTTGCGCGTGAGCGGCGGCAGCGCGTGATAGGCGCGAAAGATAAAGGCCGATCCGTCGATCAGATGCAGGTGATGTCCCTTGCCGAAAGCCATTGCCAAAATCCCTTTGTGCACGCATGTTTTGCGCAGATATTAAAGAGGCGCGGACTGGCCCTAACCACTCCGCGCCATTGATGTCGACATCCCGTCCCAGCGGACAGGATGTGTCTTACTCAACGTCAGACAGCTTGCTGCTTTCGTGAATGAATTTCTTGTCGCAGTAACCGCATTCGACATAGCCGCGCTCTTTTGAGATCGACAGCCAGACGCGCGGATGGCCAAGCGCGCCTTCGCCGCCATCACAGGCCACTTTCCACTGGGAGACAACTTCGGTTTCAGGGGCTTGGATCGTCATGGTTGTGTCGCTCTCTTCTTTCGTCACGACGCAGGCGGTTTGCAAATTCGCGTGGGCCTTGCGCGGGTGGTGGGAGTTGCCCTACGCGAACGAAGGGCCTAAGTCAGGGTCTTATGATAACGATCCGTGCGGGCGCGACAAGCGAAGTTTGTGCGGATCGCGCAGGGAAGGAGTGGCCATGAGCGGCAATGCAATCGAAATTGAAGGCCTGCGCAAAGTTTACCGTGGTCAGGGCGGCGCTGGCCCCAAAGAGGCGCTCAAGGGAATTGATCTCACAATTCCCAAAGGGTCGATCTTTGGCTTGCTCGGTCCCAATGGCGCAGGCAAATCAACGCTGATCAATATCCTTGCCGGTTTGACGATCAAATCCGAGGGTCGGGTGAGAATTTGGGGCTTTGATCAAGATATCAATCCGCGCCAAAGCCGTGCCGCGATTGGCGTCATGCCACAAGAGTTGAACCTTGATCCGTTTTTCCCCCCACGCGAGGCCTTGGAAGTACAGGCCGGTCTTTACGGCGTGCCCAAGAAAGACCGCTGGTCGGATGAAATCCTAGAACTTGTGGGTCTGACGGATAAGGCGAACGCCTATGCGCGCACATTGTCTGGCGGGATGCGGCGGCGGTTATTGCTTGGTAAGGCACTCGTCCACAATCCGCAGATTCTGGTGCTCGATGAGCCGACCGCGGGTGTGGATATCGAGCTGCGTCAAATGCTTTGGCAAAACGTGCGCCGCCTCAACGAGGAGCGCGGGATGACCATTATCCTCACCACGCACTATCTCGAAGAGGCGCAAGAGATGTGTGATGAAATTGCGATCATCAATCACGGCGAAATGGTTGTCCGTGATACGACGAAAAACCTGCTTGGGCGCATGGATGCAAAAACATTGTTGATCGAACCTGAGGGGGCAGCCCCCGAAACGTTTGACCTGCCCAATGGCGTCAGTTTTGAGCGCAAAAAGGATGGTGTTTTGTCGTTTACCTATTCGCGTGCACAGGCCTCCGCCAATGATGTATTGGACGCGGTAAAGGCCCAAGGCGTTGTCATTGGCGATGTGCGCACACAAGAGCCGGACCTTGAGGATGTGTTTGTAGACTTGACATCTGGGCGCTAATGGCGCTCGCCGCCTGACACCGTGATCATATATAAAGGCGGCTCCTTTATGCTTGGGGCCGCCTATATTGTTTGTGCTTAGCCTGCGGTCAGTGGGCCGCAAGGCTCGCCGCCCAATAGATGGACATGGAAATGCGGCACCTCTTGGAGGCTGTCAGGCCCTGAATTGGTGATCAAACGGTAGCCATTGCCGCCATGTACCTCTGAGACACCCAGCTGTTTTGCGACCGCACCCACAGCCCGAAAGAAATCCAATTGCTCTGCGTCACTGGCTGCCTGAACAAAGTGATCATAACACCGATACGGACCTTTTGGGATTACTAGAAGATGGTGCTTTTTTTGCGGGCTGATATCGGGAAAGGCGATGGTATGCGCGCTCTCATAGACAGGCGTTGACGGAATATCCCCCCGCAAAATTTTGGCGAAAATGTTTTGGTCGTCGTAGGCATAGGGCATGTGTGGGCCTTTCCTTAAGGATCGCGGGCAATAACACGGCGACCCGCGTGATGTGTTTAGTCTGCGAACAGGTGCTGAGTTGCAAGTATATCGCGTGCATCTTCCATCGAGATGTCGAGGAAACGCGCAATGCAGGCCGCGTTTTCGTCATCAGAGTTGTTTTCGCGCATGAGGTAAAAGTTCTCATAGTCTTGGTCGCGAATTTGGTCCGCCTCGTGGTTAATGTCGCTGCGGATTGTCGGCAACAGGCGTTCTAGCGCCTCTTTTGGTGTGGCCTCGCCCGCTAATCCGACTCGCTTTGCGTGTCCCGCTAAATAGTCAGGCGTGTAGTCGCATTCGACGTCTAACATCCGTGTGCCAGACCGATCCGCGTAAAAATCGTTGATCAAATCGAACCCGCCGGGATCGATGCAAATCAGCATGCGGTCAGTGTCATAATAGTCGAACAACATTCGCACCCATGCCCGCCGGTGCCGTGAGCGTTTCCATAAGCTTTTCTCGATCCCACCCAGATCAGGCAGTGGTGTGTCCTCTTCGTTAAAGAGATATTCGAGGCAGGGCAGGTCAGTCTTTTTGCGAAATTCAGCGACAAGCCGTTTGGCCACATGCCACTTTTTGCAAGTCACGATCAATAGCTCGCGGTCGCGCCCCAATGTACTTTCGGATTCCCAAAATCTTTGGCCGAACCGGCGACCAATGCGGCCACGTCCAGTGAGGAATTGAAAGAGCGAACGCCCTTCGTTGGAGATTTTGAATGTCACGTTTTGGGCGACAAACAACTCGCCGAGCCGCTTTTTCAGCGTTCTAGCATCGGGCGATATTTTGCGGGCAAACAGGTAGTCTTGCGAAACAAGCATATCATAGTGGTCGTTATAAAACACGACAGGCATACCGTAGTCCGTGAACATCAAGAACGTCAGAGTACGGTTTCTGATTTCCGTGTCCGCTACTAGGTGGCGCACAAGCGTTTGAAAAAACGTCTCATCGGGAATCCATGTCGTCCGAAAAAAGGCCATGATATCGCGGCGCTTGCGTGTGAATTCGAGAATCCACTCAATTGTGCGGCGACGCAAACACCACCATTGCGACCCGATCATCATGCGCAAATCTGGCGGAACCTCACGTTTGAGGCCAAGTTTGTCTTGAATGGCCATGCTTTTGTAGAACAGCCATTTGTGGGTGCGCTCGTTAAAGAGGTGACGATACACGAGGCGCTCTTCTTTTATGCCTGTTTTGATCCAGTCGCTTTCAAAAAAGTCATAGCTTTCTATGTAATCAGCATCGTCACGGTCCAGAAAATCATGCATGAACTCGGCGGTTTTGACGGACATGCAATCGCCGGACACCATGTAGAAGTGGGTCGCGTCCGAGAAGGCCTTTTCGGCGGCCTCGACGGCATAGAGGGTCGCTTGGACAAGGCTCCATGCCCCCCAACCGCATTTGATCCGCTTTGTGGCGAATGTGACATTTGAATTTTGGGAAAGGGCCGCTTTGATCGCATTAAATGCCTCTTTGCCGCCGCGTGCGTCAAAGTGGATCGAGATATAGTCGCCCGCGGCAGTCAGCCGTTCGGCCTGCTGCACGATGGCTTCAGGATCCTTGTGGCACAAAAGAATGAATGCAATTCGTGCCATATTGGAACCATAAACCTCATTTTTGCCCTATTGTGTCTCTATAGGCGTAACCAAATATTGAATAAACAATGCAAATTTGCTTTTAAAGAAAAAACTCTGCCTTGGGGGCAGTTGAGTGGAGTGTGTGTGAAATGGGCTTTCCGGGAACCTGGATGACTGAAAGTGAAAGCGTGGTTTACCGCGTTATTCCAAAATGTGCGTGCTCGACCATTGGTCAGATCATGTACTATTCGGACCATGGGACGTTTTTTGATGGCGACATTCACGATAGTACCGAAAAGCTACACAAATGGGCGCAAGAAAACAGTCAGCCCCTCATAGAAGCCAACGTAAAGGCGCACGCATCCTACGCGTTCACCTGCGTTCGTAACCCGTACACCCGCGTGCTTTCGTCGTTCTTTGACAAAATATGCGGTATCCAGCGCAATGGACGCCGTTACCGTGGGAATCTGGTACCAAAGCTGATCCAACAATACGGCGTTGAGGTTGGCGGGGATGACGGCACCGGCGAATTTGATCAGATCGCATCGTTCCGCCGGTTCTTGTTGTTTGTGCGCGATACCATCCGGTGGCGCCGCCCGATGGATCCCGATATCCACTGGTCTGGCATGTCCGGCCATGTGGCCACGTTCATCGCCAATGGCGGCACCTACGACAAGATTTTCTTTACCGAGAAATTCAACGAGGGGATGCAGGACGTTCTTGATCACATTGAGACGCCACATTGGGTAGACCTCTCCGCGATCCCGCGCTTTAATGAGAGCGAGGGGCACGGACCAAAGCGTCTACATCCCGTTGAGGATTACTTCGACGACCTTTCGATGCACTTGATGTGGGAAATATTCCACCGTGATTTTCAGTTGTTCAAATACGACTTTGAAAATCCGGGCAATAAGATGCCACTTAGCGATGTCGATTTGGCCGAGGTGCACGCCAAACTTGGCGATTGATCGAGTGATTATCAAAACGAGCCGTTATATGAGCGGCGCGTTTTTTATGGCGTAATACCGAGGTATCCAAGGGCCGCAGGTTCTATTCTGTTTGCAAGGGCGTCGAAATTCGTCTCGCCATTATGAAGCGCGGGGTGGGCCATTCCGAATATCAGATTCAAGAGGTCTGATGCGGCTTGAGCCGGTTGGGGTATGTGGTGGCGTGCCAGCATTTGGGCAATCGCGCTGCGCATCTCGTCCAGCATTTGGCGCGCTTGTGGATCGGGTGGCAGGTGACGCTCCAGATGCTCCAACACATCAATACGGCGGTTCGCGTGTGTGTGGTGGTGAATCACGGCCCGCACCATTCGCGCAATGGAAAACCTCAGAGGGCGATCAGCGCAAAACGCAACCGTCGAGATAATGTCGTCGCGCATGGATTGCCGCATCGCGCGGATAAGTTCGGCAATGATCGCGTCCTTGGATGGAAAGTACTGATAGAGCGAACCAACCGAGACACCCGCCGTTTTAGCCACAAAATTGGTGGTTAAAGCGTCAGGGCCACCATGCGTTAAAATGCGAGCGCTCGCTTCCAATATTGCGTCAAAGGTTGCTTGTGCACGGGCTTGGCGTGGTTGTTTTCTGGGGTGTGAGAGCTGTTCCATTTGGCCATTCAAATGCGAGTTTATAATGTGAGTAAAGGCTCGCATATTGGTAGGGCAAACGCAACTCCGAGACCGAGGATCGATGATGTCCCATCACACGCCCCATGACCATTCGCACAACCATTCGCACAACCATGCACAGGGTCGCGGCCATCACCATATCTCCCCCGATGCGGGAGATGCGCGGGTGGCGGCGGCGGTTGCGGTTAACCTGTTGCTCACGGTGGCCCAAATCATAGGTGGCGTTGTTTCTGGCTCGATGGCGTTGATTGCCGATGCCATTCACAACCTGTCCGATGCCGTGTCACTTGTCATTGCCTTTGCGGCCCGCAAAATTGCACGAAAGCCATATGATGGCGCAATGACATTTGGCTACGGGCGGGCCGAGATTGTGGCCGCGATGGTCAACTATACGACCCTCATCGTGATTGCTGTGTATCTGTTGGCCGAGGGGGTCGCGCGTTTTTTCAATCCGCCAGAGGTCGAGGGGTGGATTGTTGTTTGGATTGCTGCGGTGGCCTTGGTCATTGATCTGATTACGGCGGCTCTCACTTATGCGATGTCAAAAGACAGCCTCAACATACGCGCCGCGTTTTTGCACAACCTTGCCGATGCCGGATCGTCTGTGGCCGTGATTGTCGCGGGAGGTTTGATCTTGCTCTACGATTGGCGCTTGGCCGATCCCCTGATCACCGTTGCAATCGCACTCTATATTCTTTGGCATGCGCTACTCGAAATCCGCCCCGTTGTGCGCATCTTGATGCTCGGAGCACCAGACGGTGTTTCGCGCGATGATATCCAACGGGCAATTGAATCGGTGGAGGGCGTTGAGGGCGCGCATCATGTCCATGTGTGGCAAATCGACGAACATCGTACCTCGGTGGAGGCGCATGTGGTGAGCGAGCGCGATCACGGCGCCATCTTAAATGCGATCAAGACCCTATTGGCGACAGACTTCGGGATCGCGCATTCGACATTTGAGATTGAGCGGATTGGAGAGGGATGCGCGTCAGGGCATGCGGGTTAGATACGACACGTTCCCATTTTTTCGGTCGACCCAGCTTACAACGCGCTGACGGGCGCAATCGGAAAAAACTGCCCGCCTGACCAGACGCCGAACATCTTTGTGCCGCGCACTTCTTGTTCGGCCCCGAGATCAACAAGGCGGAAAAAGCTTTTGCGATCAATAAGCGCCTCTAGTCCCGCGCGGATATCGACATAGGGGGCGGGCGCGTCGTCGTGCGTGTCAAATCGCAAAGGGTGGTCTGGTCCGGCGATGGCCTGATCGCCCAAGGACGTGTGAAATGTAAGGGTTTGATGAGCGCCTGTGCCTTTGACATCAAAATCCACAGCCAAAAAAGGCACATCGTCGACGGTAATGCCTACTTTTTCGACAGGGGTGACAAGGAAATAGGATGCACCCTCACGCTTTAGGACGGTAGAAAACAACCGTACCAACGCGGGCCGCCCGATCGGTGTGCCAAGGTAGAACCACGTGCCATCACGGGCAATGCGCATGTCCAGATCTCCGCAAAACGGTGGGTTCCATTTGTGAACGGGCGGCAATCCGCGTCCTTTGGCGGCTCGTACGGCGGCGGCGATACTTTCGGCTGAGGTGCTCACGGGAATTTCACCTTTCTTGAGGTTTTGCCAATTGTGTCTGGCGCTATACATGTCACTACTAGTCGCAACTATAGTGACACGAATGCGCAGAAAAGGTGAAGCCATGCCCGACACAGACTTTCCCGTCCAAGATCTTGTGCCACAGATCGAAGCGCTCGGCGAGAAACTAAACGCGGCCAAAGCGTCGATCACGCGCCGTTTTATTGGGCAGGACGCCGTGGTTGATCTTGTGCTGTCATCTATGCTTTGTGGGGGGCATGCGCTCTTACTCGGCCTACCTGGTTTGGGCAAAACGCGTCTCGTTGATACAATCTCGACCGTGATGGGGTTAAATGGCGCGCGGGTGCAATTTACGCCCGATTTGATGCCTGCCGACATTTTGGGGTCCGAGGTTTTGGAAACTGCCGCTGACGGAACACGCTCGTTTCGCTTTATTGAAGGCCCGATTTTTTGTCAGCTTTTGCTGGCCGACGAGATTAACCGCGCCTCGCCGCGCACGCAGTCCGCGCTCTTGCAGGCGATGCAGGAAAAGTCAGTGACAATTGCCGGACAGCCACACGCCCTTGTGGCTCCGTTTCATGTTCTGGCCACGCAAAACCCGTTGGAGCAGGAGGGGACATATCCGCTCCCCGAGGCGCAATTGGATCGGTTTTTGGTACAAGTTGATGTTGGGTATCCCGACCGCGACACCGAGCGCGACATTTTGATTGCAACAACCGGTGCAGGTGACGACGAGGCGCATGCGGTGTTTACAGCGGCCGAACTGATTGCGGCGCAAACGCTCTTGCGAAAAATGCCTGTTGGCGAGCAAGTCGTGGAATTGATCCTCGATTTGGTGCGCGCGTGCCGACCCGATACGCCCGATGCGCCGGATATCGTAAATGCCAGTGTCGCGTGGGGTCCGGGTCCGCGTGCGGCGCAAGCCTTGATGTTGATGACGCGGGCGCGGGCGTTGCTCGATGGTCGTCTTGCACCGTCTCCGGCCGATGTTCTGGCTATGGCACAGCCGGTTTTGATTCACCGTATGGCCCTCACGTTTGCTGCGCGGGCACGCGGGGAAAGTCTTGTACAGATCATCGCCCAAGTGGCGGATATGACCTCACGAGCGCGATCTGCTGCATGAGTGATCCCGCACCCTCCAATCTGCGTACGCGGTCCGAAGCGCTCGCAGCGCCGCTGCCCGACTTGCAAGCCCGCGCAGAGCGGCTTGCACGGACGCTCTTGTTGGGCGGTCATGGGCGTAGACAGGCGGGAACGGGGGACGAATTTTGGCAATATCGCCCCGCTCAAGTGGGTGATAGCGCGGCCTCGATTGATTGGCGGCGCTCGGGGCAATCTGATGCACAGTTTGTGCGCGAAAAGGAATGGCAAGCGGCGCAATCGGTCCATCTTTGGATCGACGGTTCGGCGGCAATGCAATTTGCCTCAACCACAGACTTAAAACCCAAAGCGGACCGCGCGGGTGTACTTGCTATGGCGCTATCGATTTTGTTGATGAAAGGTGGCGAACGCGTGGCACTTGCCGCATTGGGCACGCCGCCGCGCATCGGTGCGCTCCAACTGTCGCGGATCGCTGACGGGTTGATCGCGGGTGATGATGCGGATTACGGCGCGCCAGATGCGACAGGTTTTTTGCCCCACTCGGCGGCGGTTTTCATGTCCGATTTCTTGGGTCCACTTGCCCCCGTTGAAGCGGCGATTGCAATATCAGTTGATCTCGGGATTAAGGGCGTTTTGTTTCAAATACTCGATCCTGCCGAGGAGGTGTTTCCCTATCAGGGCCGCACAATTTTCACCTCAATGGGAGGGGCAGTGTCGCATGAAACTTTGCGTGCGGGCGATTTGCGGGACCGCTACCGCGACCGTCTGAATGAGCGCAAACACCACCTGTCTGATTTGGCCAAACACGCAGGCTGGCAGTTCGAAACCCATCACACGGATGCTTCTGCGCAATCCGCGCTCTTGTGGCTTTATGCGGCACTTGAGGGGCGGCGCTAATGCTTGTTCTTGGCCCTCTCGGCTTTGCCGCTCCGTGGATTTTACTCGGCTTGGCAGGTTTGCCAATCTTATGGCTCGTGCTCCGTGCGGTACCGCCAGCGCCGGTACGCCGCCGGTTTCCGGGTGTTGCGCTCTTGCTTGGATTGGCCGACGAGGAGATTGAAACAGATCGGACGCCGTGGTGGTTGCTGGTGTTGCGTAGTCTCGCAATTGCAGCACTTATTATAGCCTTCGCTGGACCTGTTTTGAACCCGCGCGATACGCGAGAGGGATCGGGTCCAATGCTGGTTCTTTTGGATGCCAGTTGGGCGTCCGCGCACGATTGGGCGGTGCGATTGTCGCGAGTGTCCGAGGCGCTGGATGGTGCCGCCGCGGCGGATAGGACCGTGGCGATTGTTGCGGCTACTGATGTGCCGGTCGGCGGGTTTGAGTTTTTGGCTCCGAACGACTGGCGGGCGCGCCTTGCGGGATTTGCGCCGCAACCGTTCGCGCCTGACATGGACCTTCTGTTAGATGCGGTATCAGCCTCAGATGTGGATTTTGAGACGTTGTGGTTGTCGGATGGTGTTGCGCGCGAGGGGCGCGTGGACGTTTTGCGCGCATTGCAAAGCAAGGGCAGTGTCACTGTGTTTGAACATGAACGCCCCGTGATCGCGCTTGGCCCCGCAGATGCCGAAGCCGAAGGTGTAAGCATTCCCGTCATGCGCCGCTTGGGCGCAGACGGACAGACGGTCACGGTTATTGCGCGCGGCCCCGACCCGTCGGGCGTGGAGCGGATTTTATCGCGGCGCTATGTAAGCTTCGCGGAGGGGGAGACGCAAGCCGTGGCCCAGTTCGAGTTGCCACCCGAGGTGCGTAATCGTGTAACGCGTTTCGAGGTCGAGGGGCATCGATCGGCTGCCGCTGTGCGCCTTGCAGATGACAGTTTAAAGCGGCGTAAAGTCGCTCTTGTGAGCGCGCGCGAAAGTCGCGAGGGGTTGGAGCTTCTCTCTCATCTGCATTACATTCGCGCTGCGCTTAACGACCGTGCCGATGTGATTTCCGGCGAACTTGCAGATTTGATTGTCGCAAATCCGGACGTCATTGTGTTGGCTGACATTGCGCGCCTGTCAGGCGGGGAGACGGCGGATCTTTTGGATTGGATGGCACAGGGTGGTGTGCTTTTACGGTTCGCGGGGGCGCGACTTGCCGCGTCTGATGTGTCGCGTGACGATGAGGATCCATTGATGCCTGTGCGGTTGCGCGCAGGAGGGCGCAACATCGGGGGTGCAATGTCGTGGGGCGAACCCAAATCGCTACGACCCTTTGCTGAGACATCGCCCTTTTATGGATTGAGCATCCCTGACGATGTGAGCGTGTCCGCACAAGTGATGGCGCAGCCTGATCCCGAATTGGCCGCGCGCGTGATTGCCACATTGGTGGATGGCACGCCCCTTGTCACCCGCAAACCCGTGGGGGCTGGGCAGGTGGTTTTGTTCCATGTTACGGCCAATGCCGAGTGGTCAAATTTGCCGCTCTCGGGTCTGTTTGTAGATATGCTGGACCGGCTGACGGCATCGTCGGGCGGGGCAAGTTTGCAGACGCGCGATGTTGTGGGGCAAGTGCTTCGTGCGGTGCGCGTCTTGGATGGCTTTGGAGGTCTGTCTGATGCGCGCAACCGCGCGCCCGTGGCTGGGGAAGTCTTCGTTTCCGCGATTCCTTCTGCGCTCATTACGCCGGGGCTGTACGAGACTGCGCAAGCTACGTTGGCACTAAACATCTTTGCAAGCGATACATCATTAGCCCCACAAACATGGCCGGCAGGGACCGTAATGACGCAGGCGGAGACGGCGCGCGATGTTGTGCTCAAACCATTCTTTTTGGTCGGGACGCTTATGATGTTGCTGATTGATGTGTTTGCATCGCTGTGGATGTCGGGGCGTTTGTTAGGCCCGCGCGCTGTGGCAATCGGGCTTTTGGTTCTTGGAGCGCTTCCTACGCCGCGCGCGCACGCCCAAGACGGAAATGAGGTGTTCGCCTTGGCTGCGACCGACGAGGTGGCATTGGCCTATGTTATGACGGGTGACAGTGAATTGGATGCCATATCGCGCGCGGGTCTGTTTGGTGTCTCGCAAATGCTCACACAACGAACCTCTGTGGAGCCTGTAGATCCTGTGGGGGTGAACCTTGAATTGGATGATTTGGGGTTTTTCCCGCTGATATACTGGCCGATTTCTGTGGATCAGCCATTGCCGTCCGCCGAGGCATACACACGTTTGAACGCTTATTTGCGGACTGGTGGGACGATTTTGTTTGATACCCGCGATGGGGATGTTGCGGGTTTTGGTGCGTCCACACCAACGGGGCTGAAATTGCAAAGACTTGCCGCGTCACTTGATATTCCGCCGTTAGAGCAGATTCCCGCAGATCATGTTTTGACCCGTACGTTTTACTTGTTGCAGGATTTTCCGGGGCGTCATACGGGCCGCGATCTTTGGGTCGAGGCCGCACCAGTGGACGCCGAAGGCGTCGAGGGCATGCCATTTCGTAATCTCAACGACAATGTGACGCCCGTAATTATTGGCGGCAACGATTGGGCTGCGGCTTGGGCCATGGATGAGACGGGGCGGCCGTTACGGCCTGTCGCGCGCGGCTTTGATGGGGAGCGTCAACGCGAAATTGCCTATCGGTTTGGTGTGAACCTTGTGATGTACGTCCTCACCGGAAATTACAAATCCGATCAGGTGCATGTGCCTGCATTGCTAGACAGGTTGGGCCAATGATCCGCAATATTGCCTTTGATCCGTTTGTGCCGTTGGCGGCTCTGCTCGTGATTGCGGGGTTTGCCGCTGTGCTCATGGCGTTTGCGGCATGGCGCGGTTTGCGCGGATGGCCGTGGCGCGCGGTGGCGGCAATCGGGGTTGTAACGGCCTTGGCAAATCCCGCGTTGCACCAAGAGCTGCGTGACCCTCTCACCGATATTGTGATCCTTGTGGTCGATGACAGTGACTCGCAATCCCTGTCAGATCGTGCGCAACAGGTCGCTTTTGCACGTGCGCAGATTGAGGCACGTATTGCACGGCTTGCGGATACAGAATTGCGTGTGGTGCATGTGCGCGATGGGGCCGACAATCGCGGGACGCTTTTGATGTCACGCCTGGCCGAGGCGATGGCAAATGAGCCGCGTGGTCGGCTTGCGGGGGCCATTTTATTGTCGGATGGGCAATTACATGATGCGGATATCGCGGTCGATTTTCCTGCACCGCTGCACCTGTTGGTGACGGGGCGTTCCACGGATTGGGATCGTCGGTTGCTTGTCCAAAATGCGCCCTCGTTTGCCATTTTGGACGAAGAGGTCATACTCACGCTATTGGTCGAGGACCAAGGGGCCGTGCCCACTAACATTGGGGACACGTCGCAGATTATCGTCGCAATCGACGGTGGTCCCGCGCAAAGCTATACCATTCCGGTGGGTCGCCCGATCGAGGTGCCTGTTGTGCTGCCACACGGCGGAATGAACGTTATCCAGTTCACGTTGCCCGACATGGAGGGCGAGCTGACGAACCGGAACAATTCGGCTATGGTCCAGATTAACGGCGTGCGCGACCGTTTGCGGGTGTTGCTTGTTTCTGGCGAGCCGCACAATGGCGAGCGGACGTGGCGAAACCTTTTGAAATCGGACGCTTCCGTAGATCTTGTCCACTTCACCATTTTGCGCCCGCCGACCAAACAAGACGGTGTGCCTGTCAACGAATTGTCCCTCATCGCCTTTCCGACACGTGAATTGTTTATGGAAAAGGTCGATGATTTTGATCTGATCATTTTTGATCGTTATAAGCTGCGCGGTATTTTGCCCGGTGACTACCTTGATAACATCGCGCGCTACGTCGAGGACGGTGGTGCGGTTCTATTTGCGGCAGGTCCGGATTTCGCGACTGCAGATAGTATTTACCGCTCGGCATTGTCGCGCGTAATTCCTGCGGCACCAACAGGCATCGTGATCGAGAAAGGGTACAAGCCGCGCCTAACCGAGACGGGGGCGCGCCATCCGGTGACCGAGGGCCTAGGTGGGCTGAGTGCTGCAACCGACGAGCCTGAGTGGGGGCGGTGGTTTCGTCAGATCGAGCTTGAACCGCAATCGGGCGAGGTCGTCATGTCCGGGGCTGATGGTCAACCGCTTTTGATCCTTGATCGGGTGGGTGAGGGCCGTGTCGCAGTGCTTGGCTCTGATCACGCGTGGTTGTGGACGCGTGGCATTGAGGGCGGTGGGCCGCAACTGGAGTTGTTGCGGCGGTTGGCGCATTGGATGATGAAAGAACCCGAGCTTGAAGAAGAGGCGTTGACCGCCACAGTTGAGGGCAACGCGATGACCATCACCCGCCGCACGCTGTCCAATGGCGCGCGCTCCGTCGAGGTCGAAGCCCCCGATGGACGCATCACGGCGTTGACGTTGGACGAGGCCAGCCCCGGACGGTTCACAGCAACCTTTGAGGGGTCACAAATGGGGCTTTACCGCATTGTCGACGGTGACGAACAGGCGGTCACGGTTCTGGGTCCAGCTGCTCCGCGCGAGTTTGAGGAAACAATTGCAACGCGTGACAGGCTTGCGCCCGTGGTTGCCGCCACGCGCGGTGGTGTTCTGGCGTTGGCAGATGGCGTACCGGACATTCGACGTGTGGCACAGGGTCGTCCTGCGGCGGGGCGCGGTTGGATCGGGATAACACCCCGCGAAGCCTATGTGACGCAATCGACCTCGCTCAAGCCGCTTGTGTCGCCGTTGATGTGGCTCGTGATCCTTGCCGCGCTGAGTGTGTTCGCGTGGCTACGCGAAGGGCGCCGCTAGAGCTATTCCTCGCTTTGCATAATCACGAGGCGGGAGGCGGATGCGAATTCGCGGCGCAGCAAGATGAAGACGGTCACGGCCGTAGTGACGATCAACCCGATTGGGCCAAGCAGCCAGCCCAATGCACCTAATGCAAAATAGACGCCACGCAGGCCACGGTTAAACGCGCGGGCGGCGGCGATGTTCAACTCGCCTGCTTTGCGGGCGCGTGGCAGTGTCGCGGGCGCGTCGATCTCGTTGGGGACTGACGCCATAATCACGCCGCAATACCCGAACAGGCGGTTGGACCAGATGAACTTCAAAAAGGCATTTGTGATCAGGACCAAGGCGAGCAAAATTTTGACTTCCCAAATGATCGCGGGGGCGTCGAGCGTCAAATCCTGCGCCACACCGCGCAAGCGTTCCGCATTCGACATCGCGGCCAACCCGCCACCAATTGCAATCAGGCAAGCCGATCCGAAAAAGGCCGTGCCTTGGCGAAGACTGTCGAGAATAGCGGCGTCAAAGATGCGCGGTTGTCGCGTGATCATCTGGATCATCCATTTGCGCCGGTAGTCTGCCATGAGATACGAAGTCGAGCGGTGTTTGGCGGGTGGATTCTCTATGATACGCCCAATACCGAGCCAGGCGGTCAACAAAAAGCTGACAGCGACAGCATCAAGGGCAGAGAAAAACTGAAGTTGATCAATAAGTTCCATGCATTCTGATTTAACGTGAAGGATGAAATGTTGCCATAGGAAAAAATTGGTTATAAAAACTTACCAATCAATTGACCTAAACATGTGCGGAGCCGATCCATGGATATGCCGATCCCCAATGCAGACGTGCTTGCACGCAAGCCTGAACTGGTCACGCGCCTTCGCGCCGTATTGCCCGATAGCGCAGTGATTGACGCTCCCGAAGAAGTCCTCGCCTATGAATGTGATGCGCTGACGGCCTATAAATGCGCGCCCTTGGTCGCGGTTTTGCCGCGTACCACGCAAGAGGTGTCCGACATCATGCGGATTTGCCATGACATGGGGGTGCCTGTGGTTCCGCGTGGGGCGGGGACGTCTTTGGCGGGAGGGTCGCTGCCAACGGCGGACGCAGTGATTTTAGGTGTGGCGAGACTGCGCGAGGTCATGGAAATCGACTATTCCAACAGGTTCATTCGCGTTCAAACGGGCATGACCAACCTAAGCGTCACAGGCGCAGTTGAAGGCGAGGGGTTCTTTTACGCTCCCGACCCGTCCAGCCAGTTGGCCTGTGCCATTGCCGGTAACATTGCAATGAACTCTGGTGGTGCGCATTGTTTGAAATATGGCGTGACAACAAACAATCTGTTGGGCGTCACAATGGTTTTGGCTGATGGCGAGATTGTCGAGATCGGCGGCGCATATAGCGATCCGGCGGGGTTTGATCTCCTCGGCTTGATTTGTGGGTCTGAGGGACAACTTGGTGTTGTGACCGAGGCTACGTTGCGCATTCTGCCCAAACCCGAAGGGGCGCGCCCTGTCTTGATGGGATTTGACAGCAACGAAGTGGCGGGGGCTTGTGTGGCCGATATCATCCGCGCGGGCCTCAACCCCGTGGCTATCGAGTTTATGGATCGCCCTATTATTGTTGCAACCGAGGCCTTTGCAAAAGCGGGCTACCCTGATTGTGAAGCATTGTTGATCATTGAGGTCGAGGGATCGGATCAGGAAATGACGGATCAGCTGGCGCGTATTATCGAGATTGCCAAGCGCCACAACCCCGTTGAAATCCGCGAAAGTCAAAGTGCGGAGGAGGCGGCGCGCATTTGGCTTGGGCGTAAATCCGCATTTGGTGCGATGGGGCAGATGGGCGATTACCTTTGTCTTGATGGTACAATTCCGGTGGGTGAATTGCCGACTGTTTTGCGGCGCATCGCGGAATTATCCGACGAGTACGGGCATCTGGTTGGAAACGTCTTTCACGCCGGAGATGGGAACATGCATCCGCTGATCGTGTTCAATGCGAACGAAGCGGGGCAACTGGAAAGTGCCGAGGCGCTCGGCGCGGAAATTCTCAAACTCTGTGTGGATGTGGGCGGGTGCTTGACCGGTGAGCACGGGGTCGGAGTTGAAAAACGTGATCTTATGACACACCAATTCGCCCCCGCTGATCTCGCGGCGCAAATGGACGTAAAGGACGTGTTCGATCCCGCATGGATTTTGAACCCGGCCAAGGTCTTTCCGCTCGCGGTGTCACAAGATCGCAGGACGGGCGCATGAGTATTTTAGCAAGGCGCAATCCAAACTTCGCGGCGTGGCAAACAGAAACGGCGCAGACCATTTGCGACAGCGGGCCGTTTGTTCCGCGTGGTGGTGCGACAAGTATGTTGGGCTTGGCACAGGGCACGGCGCTACCGGCGCACGGCGAGGCGTGGGATTATGATCCGGCGGCGCTCACGCTTACGGTCGCTGCGGGTGTCCCCGTGGCGCAGGTCGATGAGATGCTTCGGCAAGAAAAACAACGCCTCGCGTTCGAGCCGCCTGCGTTTGGCGCGCTTTTGGGCCGCACCGGCGTGCCGACCATTGGCGGGGTTATTGCGGGCAATCTTTCTGGCCCGCGCCGCGTGGGTGTTGGCGCGTGCCGTGATTTTTGCCTTGGCGTGGGGATCATCGACGGGCGTGGTCGCATCATTAAAAATGGCGGGCGCGTGATGAAGAACGTCACAGGGCTTGATCTGGTCAAGCTGATGGCGGGCAGTCATGGCGCGCTTGGCCTGATCACAGACGTGAGCCTAAAGGTACAGCCAATCCCAGAGGTAAGTGCGACACTGGTCGTCGAGGGTCTCACCGACCCTCAGGCCGTAGCTGCCCTGTCGAGGGCGCTTGGCACGCCGTTCGATGTCACGGGAGCGGCACATCTAAGGGAGGCGCAAGACGGGACGCCTGCGCGCACGCTTGTGCGTCTTGAGGGGTTCGAAAGCTCGGTCGCGTATCGGATGAGCGCGCTGCAAGCCGCGCTTGCGGGGTTCGGTGATAGTGGTGTCGAATGGGATGAGACCGCGAACCGCGACATTTGGGCCAATATCAAAGACGTAGCGCGCTTTCATTCGGTTGCGGGTGATGTCTGGCGGGTCGCGGTCAAACCGTCTGATGCGCCTGCGTTGGTCGAGGCAGTCCAGCCGTTGGACGCAATCTATGATTGGGGCGGCGGACGTGTTTGGATGCTGACCGACGAGGGAACGGACCCACGCCCTCACATCGGTGCGGGCCACGCGACACTTGTGCGGGCAAGTGATGAAACCAAGCGAGCCCTTGGTGTTTTCCATCCCGAACATACGATCGTGGCCAAGCTATCTGACGGGTTGCGCCAAAAGTTCGACCCAGACCAAAAATTCAATCGCGGGATGATGCGCTGATGCAAACCAACTTTACGCCAGAGCAACTGACCGATCCAGCGATCGAGCGGGCCAATGAAATCTTGCGGTCTTGCGTGCATTGTGGATTTTGCACCGCCACATGTCCAACCTACGCGGTTTTGGGCGACGAGCTAGACAGTCCGCGCGGGCGGATCTACCTTATCAAGGATATGTTGGAAAATGACCGTCCGGCGGATGAAAAGACGGTGAAACATCTCGATAGATGCCTGTCGTGTCTGGCATGTATGACCACCTGTCCGTCTGGCGTGCATTACATGCACCTGATTGATCATGCGCGGGTACATGTCGAAAAGACCTACAAACGTCCGATGATGGACCGCTTGCTGCGTTGGACTTTGGCGCGGATTATCCCCTATCCCTCGCGGTTCCGGCTCGCACTTTTAGGCGCCAAAATTGGTAAGCCGTTTCGCCATTTGATCCCCGACCCGCGCCTAAAGGCAATGCTCGCAATGGCCCCTAAAGTCATTCCGCCCGTGTCTCGAAATGACGATGCGCAGGTATTTCCCGCTGTGGGGGAGCGCAAAAAACGAGTGGCGCTCATGACGGGCTGTGCGCAAAAGGCGCTTGATACCGATATCAATGATGCAACGATCAGGCTTTTGACGCGGTTGGGCTGCGATGTTGTTGTCGCTAAGGGGGCGGGATGTTGTGGCGCGCTGACCCACCACATGGGCAAAGAAAGCATGTCGCATGCCTCAGCGGCCAAGAACATCACCGCATGGATGACAGAAGTCTACGGCGAAGGTTTGGACGCTGTAGTGATCAACGCTTCGGGATGTGGCACCACCGTTAAGGACTATGGCCATATGTTTCGCAACGATCCGCTCGCAGCGGATGCGGCGACGATTGCAGGACTCGCAAAGGACGTATCAGAGGTTTTGATGACCCTTGATCTTGCCGCGCATTGTGACACGCCTAAGGACATGAAGGTCGCATATCATGCGGCCTGTTCGCTCCAGCACGGACAACAGATCAAGACCTATCCAAAAGACCTTCTTAAACAAGCAGGATTCGCCGTCACCGAGCCTCGTGATTCGCATCTTTGTTGCGGATCTGCGGGTACCTACAACCTTTTGCAGCCCGAAATTTCGCAAAATCTGAAGGAACGGAAAATAAATACGCTCTCGGAGAAGACCCCAGATGTTGTGGCGACTGGCAATATCGGCTGCATGATGCAGTTGGGTGGGGGCATGAATGTGCCTGTTGTGCATACTGTTGAGCTACTGGATTGGGCAACAGGTGGACCAAAACCGCCCAAAATGTTCTCGGATCTGACATAATCGCGCCAAAATGGCTCAGTAGAGCTAAGTCCAAGTAGGACATGGGGACGACCGAATGTTGAGATTTCTGACAATCCTTGCCTTGGCTTTGCTTGCCGGCCAGGCACATGCGGATAGCCAGCTAAAGAGATTCAAGACTGTCGATGACAGTCGGGGCTGGGAAGCTGTTGGACGTCTTGATTTTGCGGGCGAGAGTTTTTGCACGGGCGCACTGATTACGCCGTCTTTGGTTCTCACGGCGGCGCATTGCCTGTTTGATATCAAGACCCAGCAGCGACACGATCCATCCGTTATGACGTTTCGTGCAGGGTTTCGGAATGGACATGCGCAAGCCTACCGCAATGTGCGCCGCGCCATTGTCCATCCAGAATTTTCGATCAATGCGGCCAATAAAAAGGGGCGTTTGACCCGCGATATCGCACTTATCGAATTAGACCGCCCTGTGCGTGACGGAACTGTCATTCCGTTTGACATTGCCTCGTCTGCCCAAAATGGTCAGCAGGTTGGTGTGGTCTCTTATGCGCGCTACCGATCCCAAGCCGCATCTCTGCAAGAAACATGTAGTGTTCTGGCTAAACAGGGCGGCGTTCTCGTCACATCATGTGATGTTGATTTCGGCTCCTCAGGGGCGCCGATTTTTTCAATGACCCAAGGCCGCCCAAAGATTGTATCAGTGGTTTCTGCCAAGGCGCAGTTTCAGGGGCGCAAAGTGTCGGTGGGCACCGAGCTTGAGGGGCAATTGGACCGGTTGATGGCACTGGCACAGAGTGACAAACGGTTCTTTAAAAAGGTAGAGGCCGACATTCCCGCCGACAGTTTGGATGGTTTGACGGACACGACATATGTCGTTGGCACGCTAGATTAGAGCATATCCCATTTCGCCCCCGAACGTTACGCCTCATGACGCCAATACTGCGCCCTTGATTTTTATGTCAGCTATATTGACTTAAATGCCGAACTGCGCGACATATCTTGCCAAACAGGGAGGTGCGTTATGTCGTTAGATCATCTATTCGCCAATCGGACGTCTCGCATGTCCGCGTCCGAAATTCGCGAATTGCTCAAGCTGCTCGATCAGCCTGACATCATTTCTTTTGCCGGTGGCATCCCCGACCCTGCATATTTTCCGCGCGCGGCCTTTGCGGATGCGATGACGGTGGCACTCTCGGAACAGTCGGCGGGGGTCGCCCTGCAATACTCGACATCTGAGGGCTACACGCCCCTGCGCGATTGGATTGCGGCGCATATGGCGACCCTCGGGGTGCCATGCTCGCGCGACAACATCTTGATCACCGCAGGTTCGCAGCAGGCGCTCGACTATCTGGGGAAACTCCTGATTGATAAGGGGGACACCGCTTTGGTCGGGTGGCCCACATACCTTGGAGCGCTGGGCGCATTCAATGCGTATGAGCCACGTTATGACCGCCTTGATCCATCCGACAATCGAGCGCCCGAACAAATCGCTCTTGAGGCGGCTGAGGCGGGGGGGCGCGTGAAATTCGCCTATCTGTCACCAGACTTTGCCAACCCGACAGGGATCACACTTACACAACAAGAGCGCCGTACCGTTTTAGCCCGTGCAGACGCTTTGGATTGCGCCGTGATCGAAGATGCGGCTTATCAGTCTTTGCGGTACGATGGTGAGGCTCTGCCCTCCATATTGGCCATGGAAATTGAACAAACGGGCGATATCGAAGCGTGCCGCACAATTTATTTGGGTTCGTTTTCCAAGACGCTGGCACCCGGATTGCGTGTGGGTTGGGTTGTCGCGGCAAAGCCCGTGATCTCACAGCTTGTTTTGACCAAACAGGCGGCCGATCTGCAAACCGCGACGATCAACCAAATGGCGGTGGCGCATGTTGCCGAAGCCGTATTTGACACGCATGTAGAGACCTTGCGCGCGGTGTATGGCAAGCGCATGCACGCAATGTTGGACGCATTGTCCGCCAATATGCCTACGGGCGTGACATGGATCGAGCCTGAGGGCGGGATGTTTGTATGGGTGACGTTGCCAAACGGGATGGATGCCAAGGCATTGTTGCAAGACGCATTGGCGGCAAATGTCGCGTTTGTACCGGGGGGCGCGTTTTATGCGGACGGGTCCAATGCCAATACGCTACGCCTCAATTTCTCAATGTCGTCGGAGGCCAAGATCATTGAGGGAATTGCGCGTCTTGGCGCGGTGATTTGCACAGCGATGGGAGAGGTTTCTCCACGCGCATAGTGCTGTCGTCGGTATTGGCCTCGCACTTTTTGCACATGCGGCGTAGAATGCCCGAGAGGTCGTTAAGGGGTATGTGACATGCTTGGTTTCTTTCGTTTGTTCTTGTTCGGGTTTGCGGGACTAACCGTGTTGTACCTGTTGCTCACAATCTACAATCGTTCGCTGACACGTGAACGGTTAGAGGATGAATGGGCCGAAGAGGGTGAAATCGGCGACCGAGATGCTTATGTCGAGGCTGGGTTAGAGGCCTATAAAACCTCCTTTCGGCCAAAGCTTTTGCTCTTGGTCTACATTCTGCCGTTGATCGCGTTTTGTGCGATCTTCTTTATTACGAACTTTATGTGAGGCTTGCCGCCAATGCGCTACGTTAAATGGACTTTTGTTACTCTTTTGGTGCTCTTTGTGGGCGGCTTTTTTCATTATATTTTACCACAGCATGACATCGTACGGATCGTAAACACCTATGAGGAACGTCAGGATCTGACGGGGTGGACGACGATGTTCTGGCAAGCGCCCGACAATGGCTCCACCACCACCCAAGCTCGCGATGTCCAGTTTATCCAAGCGGTTTACCCCGATGGTGACACCATGGTGTACCGCAATGAGGACACGGGATGGGGATGGCCGCCGTATTTCAAATTCGACACGGCGAACCTCTACACCGAAGCGAATGACGCGATCTCGACCAAGGCGGCCCCCGAATGGTATTCGGTGACGCATTACGGATGGCGCAACGAAATCCTGTCGATCTTTCCAAACGCGATTGCGTTCAAAGCGGTCGAGGGACCCGATGCCCGTATGACGCCGTGGTTTAACATCGTGTTCCTGACCTTCTTTGCAGCCGTGCTTTTGCTCATTCGCCGTATGTGGTTGCAGTTTCGCGAACGCACGATTGACCCGCTTGTCGAGGATGTGGATGAGGCATGGGATGAGGCCAGCGCGCGCACACGCAACACGGCGCGTGGCATAAAAGGGTGGTTCAGCAAAAAACGCTGAGCCGCCGACCTAACCCTAAAGGGCTTCAGATCAAAGCCGCCTTTGACCGCCTGTGTTAAGCTTAAGCGCACGCGAAAAAGGAGCATTTGATGACCCATTCAATTCACACCCTGTCCGTTACGGCCCTTGTCACTGTGGGCGCACTCATCGCGGCCCCTGCGGTCCCCTATTCGGGGGAGACGTTTGTGACCTGTAACCTCAATCCCGATGGCGACAATTTTCTCGCCTTGCGTGAATGCGGGTCGTCGAAATGCGACATGATCATGCGCTTGCCGCCCGACACATTTCTGGAGTCGATGAACCCCGCTGACGGGTCGCGGTGGCGCGAGGTGATCGTGCTCGACGGGCTACAAGACGACAGCTACGCAGGACCATCTGGATGGGTCTACGACAAATACATTTGCGCTGTGAACTACCGCTGATCGTCTGGGTTAGCCCTCGCCGTAAGGCACCCAGATGGTTTTGATCTCGGTTGAGTGCGCAAGCCAGTCACGCGCAGGGTAGCTGCGGTTTTTGCCGTTGTTTACCCATGTGCGTTTGAGATTGCCCGCGCTTTCGCTCTCGATCGTGGCTGACAGATCGGCAGATGAGAACGACCAAACAGCGTCTACATCCATGTGCCCCGCCATTGGTTTGGCCAATTCGGAATGGCTGCCCGTAAGGATATTCACCACACCCGCAGGGACATCGGAGGTGTCGAGCACCTGATAGAAATCCGTTGCGGCAAGGGGATAGGCCTCGGACGCCACGGCCACCACGCGGTTGCCCATAGCAATGGCGGGGGCCATCACGTCGATCAGGCCGCCAAGCGGGCGATCATCACAAAACGCGCCAATCACCCCCACGGGGTCTTTCATGGCGAGCGCCACGCCGCGCATCGGCACGGGTTTGGCCGCACTGTCGTATTTGTCACACCATGCCGCGTAGGTGAACAGCGTCGAAATGGCGTCGTCGACTTCGGCCTGTGCTTTGCCACTTGGCGTACCTGTGAGGGCCGAAATCCGTGCAGAAAATTCGTCACTGCGGGCAGATAGGTTTTCACCGATGTAATACAGGATTTGCGCGCGCAGGTGAGCGGTGGCTTTGCTCCATCCTTTTGCGGCGTGCGCGGCCTCAACGGCGTTGCGCACATCCTTGCGGCTCGCCAATGAGGCGTGGCCAAGCAATTTGCCTTTGGGCGAGAATACCGCCTCGGAGTAGCCGCTATCGGGGCGTGATTGTTTGCCGCCGATGTAGAGTTTGGAGGTGCGGTCAAGGTCGAGCACGGCCACGGCATCGGGTTTAAGATGCTTGGTCGCGGGTTTGATCGTCACGGCTTTTCCGGTGGGTTTGGTATAGGCCAACATGCCTTCCCATCCGCCCTCGCGGCCAAATCCGCTTTCGCGTACGCCGCCAAATCCGGCCGCTGCATCGAACATATTAGCGCCGTTGATCCAGACCACCCCTGCGACCAGTTTGGGCGCAATGTCGAGCGCGAGGTTGATGTTTTCGGACCACACGGACGCGGCCAAGCCGTAGCGCGTATCATTAGCGACTTGCACGGCCTCAGCGGGGGTGCGGAAGGTGGTCGAGACCAAAACCGGTCCGAATATTTCTTCCTGCATCAGCATGGACGACCCGTGCAATCCCGTTACCAATGTGGGTGGATAATAACAGCCCTCAGGGGCAGGGCAGGGTTGATGCACCGTGCCCTCCGCGCCGCCCGTTTCCATCAGCGTTTTGATGCGGTCAAGCTGTACCGGATCGACGATAGCTCCCACATCGATGCATTTATCAAGCGGGTTGCCGATGCGCAGTTTGGACATGCGTTCGATCAGGCGGCGGTGGAAGTCATCCGCGATGCCCTCTTGCACCAAAAGGCGCGATCCGGCGCAGCACACCTGTCCTTGGTTGAAAAAGATCGCGTCGACCAAGCCCTCGATGGCGCTGTCCATGTCGGCGTCTTCGAACACGATATACGGGGATTTCCCGCCCAATTCCAACGTGAGCGATTTTCCCGTTCCCGCAGTGGCGGCACGGATTGCCCGCCCGACACCGGTTGATCCGGTAAACGCGATTTTGTCCACGTCAGAGGTGACCAAAGCCGCCCCCGTATCGCCATCGCCCGTAACGATGTTGACCACGCCCTTTGGCAGGCCCGCTTCGGTGCAGATCTCGGCGAAAACCATTGCGGTGAGCGATGTAAATTCAGCGGGTTTGAGCACAACGGTGTTGCCCGCCGCAATCGCGGGGGCGATTTTCCATGCGAGCATCAACAGCGGGAAATTCCACGGGATGATCTGACCACACACGCCAAGCGCTTCGCGGTCACGCATTTCGTCATCCATCAGTTGGGCGATACCTGCGTGATAGTAGAAATGTCGCGCGACCAGCGGGATGTCGACATCGCGGGCCTCGCGGATCGGCTTGCCGTTATCCAGTGTCTCCATGACCGACAACAGGCGCGCATGTTTTTGCACAAGCCGCGCGATGGCATAGAGGAACTTTGCGCGTTTATGCCCGCCCAGTTTCGCCCATTTGGGTTGGGCCTTGCGTGCGGCGGCCACGGCGGTGGCAACCTCGTCGGGGGTGGATTTGGTCAGACCCGCGAGGCGTTCGCCCGTAGCGGGGTTCATCACGTCAATATCGGCGCGCAATGGCCCCCATGTGCCGTCCACATAGTTGCCCGCGATCCCGCCGCGCGCCTCTAGCCACGCAAGCGCTTCGCCCGCACTTTCAGGAGCAGTACCATAGTCCATCGTCTCGAAGATATCTTTAACGGTCATTTCGTTTATCCTTCTGGCGGGCTTACCCGATTGGGTGACGCCAAGCGGCGGAATAGTGGCCTGTCACGTGGTGCTCAAGTTGACGTTCGATATCGCCCAAAAGCGAGGACGCGCCAAAGCGGAACAGGTGGGGCGAGAGCCAGTGATTGCCCAACTCTTCTTTGATCAAGGACAGGTAGACGAGTGCGTCCTTGGCCTTGGAAATGCCGCCTGCGGGTTTGTAGCCAACGCGAAAGCCCGTGCGCGCGTGATAGTCGCGGATGGTGCGGATCATGGTGAGCGAGACGGGGAGGGTGGCGTTCACGCTTTCTTTGCCTGTCGACGTCTTGATGAAATCGGCCCCTGCCATCATGCACACATAGGAGGCACGGGCGACATTGCGCAGCGAGCCAAGTTCACCCGTAGCCAAAATCGCTTTGACGTGGGCCTCGCCGCACGCGGCGCGAAAGGCGCGCATTTCATCATACAGGGCTTGCCAGTTGCCGGTAAGGACGTGTCGGCGCGAGATCACGATGTCGATCTCTTTAGCCCCTGCTTTTACACTTTCTTCGATTTCTTTGACCCGTAGGTGAAACGGCGATAACCCCGCTGGAAAGCCCGTTGAGACTGCGGCTACTGGAATGCCCGTCCCACTCAACGCCTCAACGGCAGTCTCAACCATATCGTGGTACACACAGATCGCGCCTGTTGTAATGGGGGTCATGCCCAAGGCTTCCATGATGTCCGCGCGCACCGGATGCGCGGCCTTGGCGCATAGCCGCTTTACGCGGCCTGCGGTGTCGTCACCCGATAGCGTTGTTAGGTCGATCATGGTGATGGCTTTTAAAAGCCATGCCGCCTGATGGTCTTTCTTGACGCTCCTGCGCCCAGGCAACGTGGCGCATCGCCGCTCAATGGCGGATGTATTGGCCTGAACGGCGCGCACCCAATCCAGATCCAAATCCATCCCCGCATTGCGCGGTTCATGGATCTGCGGCAGATGCGCAGTCGTGGGCTGCGCCTCATTGAGCGAGGGAGAGGTCTGTGTAGCGGTCATCGGGTGATCCTTCTTTCCGCGTTAAATCTGACAGGTCTTTGTGGCAAAGGCAAGAATTTGACCTCTTGGTCAAACGGGTTGCACGACACCTTTTTGGTTTTTCTCGCGGTATCGACGTGGCGTCATGGAAAACCGCGCCAGAAACAGGCGGTGAAAGTGGCTCATATTCGAAATGCCAAGGGTCTGCGCGATGTCTGCTAACGTATCGGGCGTGCCCGTCAAAAGACGTGAAGCATGATGCATTCTGCGCGCGTTCATATAGTCGGAGGGTGTCATGCCAAAGTGCTTTTGCATGGAACGCGACACATGGGCATGCGATTTCCCTGTCATAGCAACAAGCCCCGCAGCACCATCGCGCAAAACCTCAAAATCATCTGCAACCACCAGCGCGGATTGAAGCCACGCAGGAAGGCCGTCCGCGGCCGCCTTTGTTTCGTTCAATAGCTCAGCGATGAGAGGCAGTAAAAATGCCTCAAGGTGCAAGGTGGTGCGTGGTGCAGCCTCAAGGGATATTGCCGCTGTCGATATGCGCGAGAGAGCACGGATGCCACGATGAATACGAACAGGCGCAGCGCTTGGTGCCGCAAAAAACTGGCCCGCTCGGGAATAGCGTGCGAGGAGGGCACCGATTTCAGTTGCGGGGATGATGATATTGACCAAATGGCAGTCGTCACCGACCCCTTGCAGCCCATGGGGCGTATCGGGAGGGATGAACGTCAAATCGCCCTCGATCAACGTGCATTTGCGTCCATTCAAAATTAGACGCGCCTTACCATTCACGAGCCAACAGATTTCGTGGTAATCTTGGGTGTGCAGCGTTTTGGGGCGCGCGCGGCCTAGCACCACGCGGGAGATGTGGCATGCGGCCCCCTGTTCTAAGATTTCTGCGTGACGAAGGGTTATATCAGTCATGCAAAGTGATTAGCATGCTTTGCATCTCAAACTAGCATTTAGTTTTATTATCAGCGCTATTTGTGCCCTTTATTGATCTGCACCAAGTGTATCCGTTGCATGAACAGGCTGTAGCACAGTGACGCCTGACCGCTTTGACAGCGCGGCGATATCGTCGTCGTAGCCGGCTGTAATTTCGGCAAGATCGTCGTGCGTCCACCCAGGAATACCACCTGCTGGACCGACAGTCTTGACCTGTTCGTATTTGTCGAGAAAGGCGAGCGACACGCGTTCCAGCGCGGCCTGAGACGCTGGCGTGAATTTTTTGGCATAAGCAGTAAGACGTTCTCCGCCTTCTTTGGACAGCATGTCACGGACAGCTGTGAGGGGGCCGCGCACGGCCACGTCATCGTTTAAATCGCCAAGGTGGCGCAAAATCCGCTCCCAAATAAGCGGCGCGTCCTCCTCGGTCCAGATGGTTAACGGGACATGTGGTGCGGCCTCTTGAATGCGGTCTATGCACGGCATCCATGATACGTCGGGCGCGGGGATGTTGGTGGCAAACCAGTTTGCATGACCTGCTGCATGACCGTTGTCTAGGACGCTTCCAATCAGGGTGGCGGGGTTTATGATCGACATAGAAACGTGAAGGTCCGCAGCGTTAAACACATTTGAAATCTGGCGCACACGATCGGCCAAGCCCGCATATAGCATGCGATCTTCAAAGGCGCTCTCTAACGGTCCACACCATTGCTCATCGACCATGACGAGGCCGGTTGTGCTTTCATCTCCCGCCAAACGAGTCAGTAGAGCGCGACTTTCGTCGAGGGTAGCGGCCTGTCCATCCACGCGGTGCAGAAGATCATCAATTTGAGCGCGATAGTCGTCAACGTTCGGCGCAACCACGTTTTGGCGCTTGTACACGCGCTGATTGATGCGCACTGCCTGTGCCAAGCGTGGCGTGTTTGTAAAATGTACGCCGATGTGCAGATGGACTCTCATCTGTCAGTCTCCTTTTTCGTGCGCCTCAATGCGCCGTCTCGCCGCGTTCAACAGTAAAGAAAAACGCTGCGTCTAGGTCTTGGTCGATCAAATTGTCAGGCACGCATTGCGGACCCTTTAAAAAGACATTTGCGCCAAAATGCGAGTGCAAGCGGCTGAGTTTTTCGAGGCGCGGGCCAGACAATTCATCATAGAATTTAGTATAGGTTTCGGTGGCTCGCAGTTGGGCAATCTTGCTCGTGTGCGCCTCAACGCAGGCGTGGTGTTGGGCGGCAATTTCGGGATCTCCGAGGAGGCGATCATATTCTGCACGCAGCTTTGGGATCATGCGTTGAATCGATGTTTCATGTTCAAAGTTGTTGTTCATCCGAAACCAGTAGGCCAGACCTTGGTCACGGTCCACGTGGTTGACCCGCCCTCTGTCACGTTTCACCAAAAAGCTCTCGGCAGAGCGCACGGCATAGTGATTGAGTTGAACCAGATCATAGCCGTAGGTGTCGGAGGTCGAACGCCACGCGTTGCGAAACTCTGTGCGGGGCATCGGCTTACCTGAGCCGTTGTACCACCGAATCTTGTCCCAGATTTGCGATTTTAACCCTTTGGGGCGGTGAACGCCAAACTTCTTGAACAGACCGATGTTTTTGAACAGGGTTTTGAATCCCCACGCTTGGTGCGGTTTATTGGCATGCTCAGGGGCTGCGCGGTCAAATTGCTCCAGTAAAAACTGATCTTGATAGCCGTGCACATCGGCGTTGCCAAATAGTCTCCACGTGCACGAGATTAGATTTGCATCGGGCAGCGCTGTGAACAGAGCGCTCATTGTCCCGTCACCAACTTTGACGTTTATAAATTCGTCGACATCCATCGAAATGGCCCAGTCGACCCCCGTCACGACATCTTCGTGTTCTGCGGCTTGCAAGGCGGCGTGCTGAGGTTTGAGGTCTGTGCCTTTAAACGGATTGTCGCGGTGCTGAACGTAGCCTTTTTCCTGTAGTAAATCGAGGAACACATCAGTGCCATCGGTACAATCGTTGGTATAGACCAAAAAGCCCTCAACCCCGATTGCGCGATGATAGGCGAGCCATTCAAGAATAAATGGTCCCTCGTTCTTCATGCAGGTCACAATTGCTACGGAGTTGTCGCCACGCGGGGGCGCGGCCACGGTTTCTTCGGGCATCAAAACGGGTTGATACCCCCATGCGCGCGTCGACAGATCAACCAGTGGGGCGTGCTCGATGAGAGACGATTTTGGGACAATTTTCGCGACTGACGGCGCGCGGTGGCGCAGGCCCATACAGCGATAAAACTCATACCCTGCTTTGGGATCGGCCCCGCCTACGCGGACCAAACGAAAGACCGCGCCAGAAGGTAGGCGTTTGGGTGCCGCGCACCACCGCGCGCGCCGCCTTGTTTCGTCGAACTGAATACAGATGTGGTCCGCAAATGCAGGCTCGTCGCCCTTGATCCGCCATGGGTAGGCCTGCCGCCCCAACAGTTGCACCACGCCGTTAGGTGCCGTTTGAGCGAGGTCAAACATCGTTAAGGTGCCAGTTTTAGGCACAAGGTCGTAGACTTCGATATTGGCGATACCGCGCGCCTCATTTAGATACTTCCGGCGCAGTAATTCGTAGATCAGGACATCGGCTAACGGCGCCGCCCATGCGTCTGGCTTTGGCTCGCTCATTCGGTCTTTGCCTGGTGCACCTGGCGTTGAGAATGGATGTGTTTCGGACGGGAGGGCCGCGTTGCCAAGAGGGGCGGTCGTGTGAATGTGCATGACCGCTAGGTCTGCGTCAATTTCGGCCAATCCGTCTTGTAGCTCTTGGGTAAAGGTCGCGTTTTGCGATTGGTCCGCGCGGTCGATAATGAGTGCGCCTGTTAGACCCTGATGAGTGACGTGAAACCGCAACCAGTCCAGAACTATTTTGGCGCTCTCGCCGTTGCGCGTTGCAAGAGCCACGTTGCGGCCGCGCATCAGGTCGGTATTCGGGTGCGATAGGGTGATCTCTTTTGGGGTGCCGTCAACGTCTAGCGTTATCGTGTGCGTTGGCGTTTGGCCTGTAATCCAAGGCGCATTCCCGACAGTTCTTACCTCTGCTTTGTTCAGCACCCTCTTTGCGACCTTGCCGGATAGCGTTGCAGTGTGGTGGAAAAACAAGTCCGTGGTGTCGCCCGACACAATCGCATCAAGCAAAATGATATCCCCAAAAACCTGAGCGTTTAGAGTATGTGCAACGTAGTCAGCCATCGGTGTTTTTGCTTTCCGCCTGCTTTAGCATCTCGATATGTGCCATGAACCGCGCGCCTGACGGCGGCACTGCGGTTGGCATGAGTTCACATTGCCAGAACAAATCGACGATCTCTTTGTCCTTTTTGAGGCGAGACAGGCGATCACGATGATAGGAAACGCAGATATCGTGCAACGTGTCGAACGCCGCCAACGCCGTGCGCGCACTGCGGCTTGCGTCAAGCATCGGTGCGATCCGTTTGTCCTCAACCGTATTAAAATTGCGCATGGCCCAATATCCCGCATCAACCGATTTTCGAACGTGATTTGGCAGGCCGCGGTCGGATTTGAGAATGAATTCCTCGACGGAGCGCACGGAATAATGGTTCAACCATGCGCGCTCCTCATTTTGCGGCACACCCAAAAGATGGATCAAACCCGCCATCGTGTTAAACTTCTCAGGCGCTTTTGCACCTGACGCGAACGCCCAAATGGCGTCTCCTTTGGGCCGGTGCACGCCAAGGCCGTCAAAGGCGTTGGGGCGGTGCAGGGATTTGAACAGATGCCCCAACGGGACGGGCATCCCGTTCGGGCCGGACCGTGTAAACCGCTCGGTCACAGGGCGATCAATCCATTCCGCGTGCCCGCCATTTCCAAACAGATGCCACCGCAGTGGCACAGCTTCGACCCCTTCGGGCAAGAGCGAGGCAAGGGTCGCCCCCTCCGTTAGAACGAGGTATTCGTCGGCGTCAAAAAACATTGCCATATCGGCGTCGCGGTAGACATGATGGTCCTGAAGCAGGCGCAACGCTTGCCATTGCACGGCCTTTCCCGCTTTCGGTGTGAACGGGAGGTGGGTGATGATCCCTGCCGCATCTAGCGCGTCCAGTAGCCGGTCTGATCCGTCAAGACAGTCGTGTGAGGCAATGAGAAAGTGCGAAAAGCCGTGGGCGCGGTGGTGAGCAATCCAATCAAGAAGCCACGGCCCCTCGTCGCGGACACATGTAATCCCAACTGTATTCAAAACCGCATCCACCTGTGTACTCTAACTGTGTGTTTTCTTGGTAATTTTGGTCTCATACGGACGTGTGGAAGTCAAGGAACCTCACTTTTTGCAAGGTCGGCATCTGGGACACTTTACCTGCACGGCGTGGCGCGGTAGCGTGATCAAAGCGTGTAGGCGGCTGTGCGCATAGGCCGTGTGGCGGGCGCGATAAAGTGTCCGAGTTGGTCACGTTTAACGAGGGCGCCGACGGCGCGAGGGGCAGTGTTATGACGGAGCGTCCAGAAATCGCATCCCTATGGATTGGCGGGAGACTAAGTTGGCTGGAACAACTGTGTCTGAAAAGCTTTGCGGACATGGGCCATCACATCACCCTGTATTCTTACGAGCCGATCCCAAATGTGCCAACGGGCGTTCATGTTGGCAATGCCGAGGACATATATCCCTCAACGCCGATGCTGCGTCATGCCCGCACAGGCAGTCCCGCGATCCATGCGGATATGTGGCGTCTGAACTTGCTCAAGAAGACAGATAAGATCTGGGTCGACGCAGACATGTATTGCTATCGGCCATTCGATGATCCGTCTGGTTTTGTCTTTGGCTGGGAAAAGCGGGGGCTTGTGTGCAACGCGGTTTTGGGATTGCCGCGCGACAGTGCCACGCTTGCGGCTTTGATTGGTTTTTTCAAAGATGAATATGCGATCGCCCCATGGTTGAAGCCGTGGCAGCAACGCGAGCTAGAGGCAGAGCGTGACGCGGGGCGCCCCGTTCACATGACCGCCCAGAATTGGGGATTTACTGGGCCTGCATCTGTGACGTATTTCTTGCAGCAGACAGGCGAGATTAAATACGCCCGCTCCGAAGCGGCCTTTTATCCGGTCAGCTATCCAGACAGGAACCACATGATTATCAGCCGCTTTGATGTTGAAGAGCGCTTTACTGATGAAACGCGGGGGGTGCACTTTTGGGCGCGCCGTATGAAACCGCGGCTTGAGGAGAAGGAAAACAATCGCCCGCGTCGCGGATCCTTCATGGATCGGTTGTTGGACAAGCACGAGATCGATCCCGAGGCCGCGCTCATCCTGCCCAAAGCCGTGAAATCGATTGAGCAACCCGCGCTCACCGATGCCAATTTTCGCGCCACGGTCGGGTTGGCGGCACTTAGATCAGACGCTTCTATGGATAAACTGTCGCGCGATTTTCTTGTTGATAAACAATTTATCAAAGACTGCCGCGATATCATCCTCTCAAATGCAGCGCAGCTTTTTGATGAGCGTAAGTAAATCAAAGTTATCGCGTAAAGCGCTGTAGGCTCTGAGTGGTGGCGTCGAAATAGGAACCGAGCAGAATGACCGACAATGAAAGGGTTGAGCCAAGCAAGCAAGAATGGCGTGCATCATTGCGTGAGATGGGCGCGCGCGAAGGGTTCTATGAGGAGCTAGGCCCCGATCATACAGCGCTTTTGGTGAACCGT
This sequence comes from Celeribacter marinus, assembly GCF_001308265.1. GTDB lineage: Bacteria > Pseudomonadota > Alphaproteobacteria > Rhodobacterales > Rhodobacteraceae > Celeribacter > Celeribacter marinus. The sequence continues at coordinate 1,140,887 of NZ_CP012023.1, read as the reverse complement.
GGCGATACGCTGATTGTAACGTTTGAAAATCTTGATGACGTTTATGCAGATGGCAAGGACAAAATGCCGTGGGGCTACGGGTTTGTTGAGCGGCGGGGGTGGTCGATGCTTGGCATGATGGCTCACGATTGGACATGGTACCGCGAAGAGGCCGTATTTGACTTTTTTGACCGCCTCAAGGCAGAGGGTTTTTTTGACGGCTATAGGCGCGTGATTTTTTATGGTGCATCAATGGGGGGCTATGCTGCGGCTGCATTTTCGGCGGCACATCCAGGCGCAGGGGTTGTGTTGATCTCGCCTCAAGCCACGTTATCACGCGAGGACGCGTCATGGGAAACGCGCTACCGTAAAGGATGGTCGCGTGATTTTACATCGCGCTATGGATTTGCCCCCGATATGGTGAAAGCTGCCGAATATGTCTATCTGTTCTACGACCCGCTTTCGCCACTCGACGCAATGCATGCCGCCCTGTTTCGCGGTGGGAATCTTCGTAAAATGCGATGTCGTTATTTTGGCCACCGTATTGCATCGCTCTGGGTCAAGCTTGGTATTTTGACGCCGATTGTGGAGGGGGCTATCTCAGGCACCCTGACTGATAAAGAGTTCTATCATTTGTTGCGCCGTCGACGTGACGAGAGGCGCTATCAAAAAGAGATGCTTGCACGACTGCAAAAGCGGGGGCGGGCCGCGTGGGTGGCACACTACTGTACTGCGATAATCGCGCGCGCACCTGGCCCAGTGTTTCGCCGCGCGCTCAAAGAGGCCACGGCAAATTTGAAGCGGTGAGGCTCACCATGGACAAGCCTCCGTTACGGTGGCGCAATTTCCAGTAGGTCGCGCCACAATTGCAACATCTGTTTAGAATATCCTCATATTTGGATCACTATGGTGAGGGCGAGTGTTCCTTAGATTCTGTATGGGTGTTGCGATGCGTTTTGTGAGTTCAATTGTCTCGTTGGTCGGGCTTGTTGGTGTGTTAATCTGTCTGCCCCCTTCTGCGCGTGCGCAAGATTTCAATGTTCTGGGAACAGGTCGCTTGTTTCTGAATGATGCTATTGGTGACGGCGATGACCGTTGGCGGTCTGGTAGCTTTACGTACTCGCGATTGTACGGCCCAGAATGGCTCGGACGTGCGCCATCAAACTTTGGTGATCTGCTTGAATTCCGGTTTCGCTCGGATGTCATTACGCCCGATGCGCCCGGGCGGCCCATAGAGGGCGATCGCCCATATATCGGCGCGGTGTCCGTGGGGATGCATTCCTATGTTGCGCGCGAAAATACGCAGATGAGGCTTGGCCTTGATGCCGTTCTCGTGGGGCCGCAAACGGGTTTGGGATCTCTTCAAGAGTCGCTTCATGATCTATTGAACATTCCTGCACCTGATCTCACGAGCGAGTTGGGTAACGCCGCCTATGCGTCAATCTCGTTCGAGGCGGTACAGACGTTTGATGTGGGATCGGGCTCCATTCGGCCGTTTGTGGAGGCGCAAGTGGGTCCAGAGGCGCTCGCGCGTCTTGGCGTTGATTATCTGTTCGGAGATGTCGGGCACTCGGGTTTGATGCTGCGGGATCCCACCACGGGGCTTTTGTACACGGGGATCGAGGCCGCCGAGCGCGATGATAGCACATCCTTCATTCTCGGTGCTGATATTGCCGCGGTTTCCAACTCACAGTTTTTACCTGAGCGCGATGGCTACAAAGTGCGCGATGCACGTACGCGCCTTCGGGCAGGTCTCTACACAACGGTTGGGCGTGCAAAAATCTTTTATGGCGCAGCATGGCTTTCCCCTGAATTCGCGGCCCAGCCAGAGGGTCAGGTCGTCGGAGCTCTCAATGTGAGCCTTAAGTTCTAAGGTTTGCCGAGCGCTCATCAGCTGCCGAACCATCGTTATGCCGTTGGTTCGAATAGGGGATTCACAGAACGCACACCCTGTGCTATTCTTTCGATAATAATAAAAAACTAAAGGCAGTCATACAGGCATGGAAACGGGCAATCTTCGCACGTTTGTCATCGCATGGTCGCAGATAGAGGTCGATGGCCTTGGTTCTGCGCCACTTTCGGCATTAACGATCGGCGCAACATGGCGTTGGTCGGGTGAAGCAGTGTGCGTGGATGGACCGCGCAACGTGCTTTTGCTGGATCATGCGATTGGGCAAGACGAACTTCATCATCGTGCGGCAGGCAAAGTGCGCCGCCTCATCGGATATGTGGCAGGCCAGGATTTTGGTCCTACCGCGGAGCATAAGGACAGGTTGTTCGATGGTGGCTTTGATGTCACGGATGGGCTACGCAAATATGAAATGACCGTCATCGATACCCCGACTTTGGGTGTGCCGCTTGTCATGTGCTTGGGCGCTATGCCGCCGGCGGATACGGATCTATGGGTGATGTCGTCCCATGTCGCGGTGGCCACAGATGCGTGCGAAGTGAAAACGGGTGGCGTTATCTGTTTTACGCCCGGCACTCAAATAGAAACGCCAGACGGCGCGCGTGCTGTAGAAGAGTTGCGCGAAGGCGATTGGGTGCAAACCAAAGATGATGGGGCGCAGCAATTGGCATGGATCGGCGGGCGCCGGATTACTGGTGCACGCCTGTACGCAATGCCAGAGCTGCGGCCCGTGCGTGTGCGCGCGAAAGCGTTCGGCATGGGGTATCCGGAGCGCGACCTCATTGTATCGCCGCAACACCGCTTTTTGATTGGGGGTGCGCCTGCCCGTGAGTTGTTCGGCGCGGACGAGGTTTTGGTGACTGCGATAGACCTCGTCAATGATACGTCTATCATCGTGGATCGCACACTCAAGGAACTCAACTATATCCACCTTATGTTCGAACGTCATCAGGTGGTGTTTGCCAACGGGATCGAGACGGAAAGCTTTCATCCTGCGTTCACCGATCTGGACGATATCGCACCCGCACAGCGCCACCGCTTGATAGAGGTATTTCCCGATCTGGCCAGTCACAGTGAGGCATACGGGCCTGCCGCGCGGCGCACATTGTCATCGGCTGAGGCCGCGATTTTACTGCACGCTGCCGCGTAGTAAAATCGGCCGCTCCATTATAGTGGGGTGGGGCGCTTGACTCTGTTTGCGTGCCTTGTATAAGCCCGCCATCCGGTGTGCAGAAATGCGCGCCGTTTATTATTTTGGTGTTGGTGGCCCCCGCAAGGGGACGCCTGTCGCCCAAGGGAATACTCCCGCGGGAAAGGACAGCACCTTTCATATCCGTTGAAAGGATCCAGATCGTGACCAAACGCACATCTGCCAAATACAAACTAGACCGCCGCATGGGCGAAAACATCTGGGGCCGTCCAAAATCCCCGGTAAACCGTCGTGAATACGGCCCCGGCCAGCACGGTCAGCGCCGCAAGGGCAAATTGTCCGACTTCGGTCTCCAGTTGCGTGCGAAGCAAAAACTAAAAGGTTACTACGGTGATCTGACCGAGAAACAATTCCGCCGTATCTTTGCCGACGCTGAGCGTCTCAAAGGCGATACCGGTGAGAACCTCATCGGCTTGCTCGAATCGCGTCTTGACGCTGTTGTGTACCGCGCGAAATTTGTGGCAACCGTATTTGCGGCTCGCCAGTTCGTGAACCACGGCCACGTCACCGTGAACGGCGTTCGCGTCAACATCCCCTCCTACCGCGTAAAAGAGGGTGACGTTGTTGAGGTCCGTACACAGTCCAAGCAAAACGTAACCGTTCTGGAAGCTGTTCAGCTCACCGAACGTGACGTGCCTGAGTACATTGAGGCAGACCACTCCAAAATGACCGCAACGTTTGTGCGCCGTCCGGGCCTGTCCGACGTGCCATACGCTGTTGTTATGGAACCAAACCTCGTGATCGAATTCTACGCTCAGAACTAATCTGAGCCAATTATTCGACGATTTTGGGCCGCTCCTTAGGGGGCGGCCTTTTTCGTGGAATTTTAGTCGTGTACGAGAGGCTTCGGTGCAACATTTTTTATTGGAGCATCGTGCCATCTGGCCTTGTTGCGATTGCAGCGCTATGTGTTTTTTGACCTAAGATGAGTGCAAACATGACGGCCCATATCAAACCTCAACGCGGAATACTCGATATCGCCCTGTATCAAGGCGGAGCGAGCAAAATCGCGGGTGTCGAAAATAGTGTGAAATTGTCGTCAAACGAGAATCCGTTTGGCAGTCCGGAAGGCGCGAAAGAAGCGTTTTCACGAGCGGCACATAACATGCACCGCTACCCCAATACCGACCATGGGGCATTGCGTGGCGCAATCGCAGAGATCTACAATCTTGATGCGGACCGGATTATCTGCGGCGTTGGATCCGATGAGATCATCACATTTTTGTGCCAGTGCTACGCGGGCGTGGGCGATGAAGTCATCTACACCGAGCACGGCTTTTCCATGTACAAAATTTCCGCACTTGCGGCAGGGGCGACACCGGTATGTGTGCCCGAGCGTGAGCGCGTGGTGGACGTGGACGCAATTTTAGCGGCGTGCACAGAGCAAACCAAATTGGTGTTCATAGCAAACCCCGCCAATCCCACAGGCACAATGATCGGCACGTCCGATGTTGCGCGTTTGGCTGACGGTTTGCCCGCACATGTTTTGCTGGTTTTGGATGGCGCGTATGCGGAGTACGTTGAGGGCTTTGATGGCGGCGCGGCGTTTGTCGAAGCGCGTGACAACGTTGTGATGACGCGGACGTTCTCCAAAATATATGGTTTGGGTGGTGTGCGGATCGGCTGGGGTTACGGTCCTGCGGCGATCATCGATGTGCTGAACCGCGTGCGCGGGCCGTTCAATTTGTCAGAGCCACAATTGGCCGCCGCCGAAGCCGCCGTGCGCGATACGGCATGGGTCGAAAAATGCCGCCTTGATAACGCGCGGTTGCGGGCATGGATGGCCGAGGCGTTGATGGAGCACGGCGTGCCGTCAGATACATCGTGCACCAATTTCATTCTGGCACGGTTTCACAGCCAATCCGAGGCAGAGGCCTGTGATGATTTCTTGAAATCCAACGGGTTGATCGTGCGGCGTGTGGCGGGGTACGGCCTGCCCAATTGTTTGCGGATCACCGTTGGCGATGAATCGTCATGCCGCCGTGTGGCCCATACCATCGGGCAGTTTTTAGAGAAAACCCGATGAGTGAAATTCTCTACAACCGTGTGGCATTGATTGGGCTGGGCCTCATTGCGGGGTCTATGTCGTTGGCGATGCGCCGTGCGGGTGTAGTTGGGGAAATTACGGGATATGCGCGCTCCCCCGAGACGCGTGATACCGCGCGAGAAATTAATCTTGTAGACCGCGTTTGCGACACGGCCGCCGATGCCGTCAAGGACGCGGACCTGATCGTGCTTGCGGTGCCTGTGGGTGCAATGGGCGCGGTGATGGCCGAAATCGCTCCTGCCCTCAAGGCAGGTGCTTTGGTCACTGACGTAGGTTCGGTTAAAAAGTCGATTTTTGAGGCGGTTACGCCGCTGTTGCCGCATGATGTGTCGTTCGTTGGGACACACCCGATGGCAGGGACCGAGCATTCGGGCCCGCGCGCGGGCTTTGCCGAACTGTTCGATGGGCGTTGGTGTCTGATCGTTCCGCCTGACTCTGCTAATGAGGCCGATGTTGTCGCGTTGGAGCGGTTTTGGCGCGCACTGGGGGCCACAACAGAGCGGATGGATATGGATCATCATGATCTGGTTTGTGCCGTGGTCTCTCATACCCCGCACCTCATTGCCTATACGATGGTTGGTGTCGCCGACGATTTGAGCCGAGTCACGGATCAAGAAGTAATCAAATTCTCTGCCGCCGGTTTTCGCGATTTCACACGGATCGCGGCGTCAGACCCGACGATGTGGCGCGATGTTTTTTTGGAAAACAAGGACGCGACATTGGAGATTTTAGGGCGCTTTACCGAAGAGCTGTTCGCGCTTCAGCGCGCCATTCGTCAGGGTGACGGTGAGCATTTGTATGACTATTTTACCCGCACCCGGACTATTCGCCGTGGGATTATCGAAGCGGGACAAGACACCGATGCACCTGACTTCGGACGCGCAAAAAAGACCGAGTAGTCACTGCATTGATGCGCCAAGAGCGTGTGAGTTAGCGGATCGAAAAGTTAGGTGCCGGACCGATTGGGATAAACCCCAAAACGATCATACCCTCGGTCAAGGTCAGCTCTGCATCAATCGTATCCGCGTTGCCCTTCAATCCTGCGAGAACCTGACCCGCGCGTATGGCAAGCGATTGCATGTCCGCAGGGATCAATCCCGCGGCTGTGGCCATGTCGATCATGTCGCGCCAGTTGCGCGCTTTGAGCGCGATTTTGCCAGAGGCTACGCCGCGTGCGTCGATGTCGACGGCTCCGGCGATTTGCAAATCTAACTTGCCCCACTGCGCCGCGATTGTATCGATATCGATCCGTGTCGGTTGTGGGCGGCGCTCTTCGAGGGCGTGAATGTCCCATGGGGCGTCAAAGGTTGCTGTGAGTGCAATTTCAAGGTTTTCAAAGCGGTCCGACAATAGCCCGTCTGTGTTCAACGTACTCATCAGGCCCTCACTCGGCACAAGGTAGTGCGCCGAAAAGTCGATCGTATGGCTGAGCGGATTTTGCGCGCTGCGGATGGTCGAGAACGCGCCATGTGAAAGTGTCATCCCCCAGCCCAGTGTCGATGTGATCGCGGCGTTATCGAGTGTAAAGGCCGTGACGTTCAGCGTCAGGTTCGGCCCCGCATCGACGAATAGGTCCGCATCCGCACGGTCATGCGTAATATCGACACGTTGATAGGGGGTCGCAAAGGTTGATCCTGATGCGAACACCGCGCTCAAGGCCGTTGGCGCGTAGCTTGCGCTTCTTATCTCAAGGCGTGGGGTTTCATACGCAACGCCACTTTTGGGGTCAGCCAACGAAAGATCCGAAATTAGAGTGTCGAACCTGAGGGGAAATCCGTCGGTTTGCACGCTCGTATAGTCCGCTTGCCATCCGGCCGACTGACGTTGCGAAATCCAGCCCGTTATCGCGCGTTCAGTTCCACGTGCCCCGACAAACCAATAGCCGCTATACACAGCAGCCGCGATAAGGATCAGCCATAATATTTTGCGCATGGAGTGTATTCTTTGTGCTCTTTTACATTCGTTGATGAGTGGTGTTTAACGGTCGGGGCACCAATAAGAAAGCGGGCAAAATGGATTGTGATGACAAGAGTTTTTGGGTGTTCGGCTATGGGTCATTGATGTGGAACCCCGAGTTCGAGTTTGCCGAGCGGGTGCCAGCGACACTCGTGGATTACGCGCGGTCGTTTTGCATGTGGTCAATTCATCATCGCGGATCACTCGAGGTTCCGGGTTTGGTTTTGGCCCTAGACCGTGAAGCCGGTTCTACCTGTCGCGGACTTGCCTACCGTGTTTCGGGGGGTGGAGCACAAGAGACGCTTGAGCGCTTGCGCGAGCGTGAATTGGTCAGCTCGGCGTATTTGGAAAACACCGTGCCGTTGATACTAGATGATGGGCGGACGGTGCAGAGCCTCGCGTACATCGTGGACCGAACCCACGTGCAATATACGGGTGCCATGTCCCATGACGCGCAAGCCGATGTGATTGCAAGGGCGACTGGTGGGCGCGGTCCTAACTATGAGTATCTTTTCAACACCGCGCTGCATTTGGCCGAGCTTGGTATGGAAGATACTGATCTCAACCAATTGGTCGCTCTGGTGCGCCGCCGTATGTCGTTACACTCGTGTGATCCCAGCGTAAGATCATAGGAAAGATGAAATCGCGTATTGGCAGTTTTCCAATCCTCGCCTATCGTGAGCGTTAACAGAAACGACAGGTCAGGATAGGGCCCACATGGACCAACCCGATCGCGAGGCAGAACTACATTTTTCGCAACCCGTGCGGCAATTTACCTTAATGGTGATTGTTCTGGGACTTGCGGGGGCGGGGTTTTATCTGGCGCTTCCACGTGTCGCGCCGGTATTTCTCGCGAGCCCGTATCTCAACGGGTTTATTGCCGTTGTGTTCGTGCTGGGTATCCTCGCATGTTTCTGGCAGGTCCTCCAGTTGGTCGCCTCGGTCAATTGGATCGAGCGATTTGCCGGTGTACGCCCTGACGATGGTGCCAAACACGCGCCGCGTTTGTTGGCGCCGCTCGCTGCGTTGATGCGCGGGCGCGATGCACGGCGTCAAATTTCGTCATCCTCTGCGCGCTCCATTCTTGATTCTGTAGCAACACGTATCGACGAGGCGCGTGATATCACGCGTTACATCACTAACCTTCTGATATTTCTTGGACTTTTGGGGACATTCTACGGCCTTGCGACGACTGTTCCTGCTGTTGTCGACACCATTCGATCTCTCGCCCCGCAAGACGGTGAAAGCTCGACCGATATCTTTGGGCGCCTGATGGGCGGGCTGGAACAACAGCTTGGGGGGATGGGCACGGCCTTTGCCTCGTCACTTTTGGGTCTTGCGGGCTCCTTGGTTGTGGGCATGTTGGAACTGTTTGCGTCTCATGGCCAAAACCGGTTTTTTCGTGAACTAGAGGAATGGCTCTCGTCATTCACGCGCATTGGGTTCTCTGCGGCCGAGGGCGATGGCGGCGAGATGTCGGGGGCGGCGGCCGTTCTTGATCATATGAGCCAGCAGATGGACACGCTACAAACCATTTACATGCAGTCGGATATGTCACGAGCGGCGGTTGATGATCGTCTTGGCCATTTGGCCGCGTCGGTTGAGGCGCTTGTGAGCCGACTTGATGCGGAGCGCGTCGATATCGCAGGCGATGAGCGTATGGTGGCGGGGCAAGAGCGTCTTATTGCGGGCCAAGAACAGTTGATTGCGGTGCTGACGAAACGCGAGCAAGAGGGCGGGGCGACAACAGACGCCGAGGCGCGCATGCGGTTGCGGTCGATTGATGTCCAACTCCTGCGCATTCTCGAAGAGATATCTGCGGGTCGCCAAGAGAGCCTGAATGAAATACGCCGCGAGATTGCAGGTGTGTCTCGAACGTTGCGCGATATCATCGGGCCAAAGGCTTAGAGGATGGCCGTTTTGCGCCGTTCCTCGCAACGCATGTCCGGATCAATATGGCCGGGGTTCGTTGATGCAATGACTGCGCTTTTGCTAGTTTTGATGTTTGTATTGACGATCTTTATGATCATGCAATCGATGTTACGCGACACGATTACGGGACAAGAAACTGAGTTGGATGCATTAACTGCCGAAGTGAGTGCGCTCGCGTTGGCTTTGGGCCTCGAGCAAGATCGTTCAACGGATTTGGATGCGCAGCTTGGCTCTATGCGCGCCACGCTTGGTGAGGTGCGATCCGTTGCGCAGGCGCAAACTGCGCTAATCGCCTCACTGCAAAGCCAAAATGCGGCTTTGTCGCAAGAAGCGGAAAACCAAGCCAATCAAATCGCTTCATTTGAGGCACAGGTCGCCAGTCTTTTGGCTGACCGAGACGCCGCGCGCACGCAAAGCGCCACGTTACAAGCAACAGTGGACGAGCTAAACGCCGCCAATGCGTTGGTGATATCTGAGCAAGAGGCCATGCAATTGGCGTTGGCCAAGGCCCGAGACGAGATTGATGTCGCCACCGAACAAGCCCGCTTGGCTGCGGCGCGGCGCGATGCCATCGCCGCGATGCTTGCGGATGAACAGACGCAATCACAGGCGCGCGAGTTGGCGTTTTCGGAAAAGCTAGCGGAGCTGTCAGCAGCTGAGGAGGCGCGATTGGTCGACGCCGCGGCTCTTGAGGCGTTGCGTGACAAATTGGCTAGCTCAAATGATGAACTGACGGCAATGACGCTTGCCCTCGAAGAGGCCCGCAAAGATGCCGAAGACACGTTGACGCTTTTGGCGGCAGCAGAGGCTGCGCGTAAAAACTTGCAAGCGGATCTGAGTGTTGAGTTGAGCGATGCGCAAAAACAAGCCGCTCTTTTAGCGACCGCCCAAGAGGCGCTACAAACCGAGGAAGTAAGATCCGCAGAGGGGGCGCGCAAAGTTGCCTTGTTGAATGCGCAAGTAACAGAATTGCGCGGGCAACTTGCATCCTTACAAGCCGTCTTGGATGCACGCGCGGCGGCCGACAGAGATGGCAACGTTCAGGTGGACGCGCTCACCTCGCGGTTAAACGCAGCCCTCGCGCAAGTTGCAGCAGAAGAGAAACGCCGCGCCGAGTTGGAAGAGGCCGAGCGTATCCGACTTGAGGTCGAGGCGAAGAAGTTGGAGAATTACCGCTCGGAATTCTTTGGCCGTTTGCGCGAAATTTTGGGTGATCGCGATGGTGTGCGCATCGTCGGTGATAGATTTGTCTTTTCGTCGGAGGTCTTGTTCGAGGCGGGATCAGCCGATCTTGGCGGCAACGGACAAGTCCAGATTGCACGGGTCGCGGGCATTCTCAATGACGTGGCAAAAGACATCCCATCAGAGATCGATTGGGTGATCCGTGTGGACGGGCATACCGACAATACACCGCTTTCGGGGCTTGGCGAGTATGCCGACAACTGGGAGCTATCGCAGGCGCGCGCCCTGTCCGTTGTTCGTTTTATGAGCCGTAGTCTCGGTTTTCCGCCAGAGCGATTGGTTGCTGCGGGATTTGGCGAATTTCAACCCGTTGCATCAGGATCGTCATCCACTGCCTTGGCGCAAAATCGACGTATCGAATTGAAACTAACGGAAAAATAGTAGGGATCGCGTGCGTTTAATTCACAACTTCGATGGTGCGCGCCATGCTGTCGACGATCACGCCATCGCGCAGTAATATCGCTTCTGCGTCATATGTGCCGACAGGCCATTGTGATCCGCGCTTGCCGGTTGCACGAAAGAAGAGGGCTTGGTTTTTTGCGAGATCGAGGTCTTTTGTGACCACGTTTCCATCCGGCCCAGTGAGCGATAGGCGCATCACATCTGCGGTGCGTGCGCCAAACGCGTAGCCGAACACCACAAGAGCCGGAGATGTGGTGGGAAGCGTTGTCGCGTCCACTGTTCCCGCTTTGATCGCGGCATAGTCTGGCACGGCGTCCCACACGCCGACAGACAGAATGCCGCCCGCTTGGTAGGTGATCGGAGTTTGCCAAAGCGCATCGTCGCGCGCGCCCGTATCGCCACATGCAATGCGCGCGTTAGGATTGAACGGGTCGATGATCTCGCCATTGTGGCGCACCGAGAGATGGACATGGGGAAATTGCGTTTTGCCGGATAGGCCGACCTGTCCGAGTGTTGTCTCTTTCGAGACACGCTGACCCTTGGTGACGCTAATGGACCCTTGTGCCATGTGGCAATATTGCGTGGTCCATCCGTCTCCGTGATCAATAACCACGCCGTTGCCGCATTCGCGGCCCGACACGTCAGGCGCATCTGTGCCCCCTTGGATGTGATCAATCATGTCGTTTCGTATGGCGCGTACTGTGCCGGGGGCTGCGGCACGCACATCTACGCCGTCTTTCATCGCGGCCAAACTAGGTAGGCCAAAATCCGTGCCTTTATGTCCATCATAGGTGAGGGATCCACAGGTGAAATCTGCGGCTCCGGAACTTGGGTCTGTATCGACGTAGTTCTGGATGTAACATGTCTCGCCCAAGGTGCAGTCAATTGGCGGGTTTAAAACAGGATCCCTCGCAAGCGCGGGGCCTGCGAGGGACAAAAACAAAGTACCGATGAGAATGGGTCGCATTGTCCCGTCCTGCTTTAATCGGCGGTCAAAAGAGGCGGCTTTTTAGAGCGGCTGATACGCGGTGCATCGGGTTTTTCGATCCTCAGATCAATTGCGCCGTCTTTCACGCCAACTTTAACCACTCCGCCTTTTGCCAGTTTGCCAAATAGCAATTCCTCGGCGAGCGGCTTTTTGATGTGCTCTTGGATCACACGGCCAAGGGGGCGTGCGCCCATCTTGTCATCATACCCTTTATCCGCAAGCCACGCGGCCGCTTTTGGCGTGAGCTCGATGTGAACGTTGCGGTCCATGAGCTGCGCTTCGAGTTGGAGAACGAACTTTTCGACCACCTGCATGATGACCGTTTTAGGAAGCGGTGCAAAGGAGACGACGGCGTCCAAACGGTTGCGGAATTCTGGTGTGAATGTCCGCTCGATTGCGGCCGTATCTTCGCCAGTGCGACGATCGCGACCAAAGCCGATGGCCTCTTTGGCTTGCTCGGTGGCCCCTGCGTTCGACGTCATGATGAGGATGACATTGCGAAAATCGACCGTGCGACCGTTGTGATCGGTTAACTTGCCGTTATCCATCACCTGCAACAGGATGTTGAAGACATCAGGATGCGCTTTCTCAATTTCATCAAGCAAGAGAACACAGTGCGGGTGCTGATCAACGCTGTCAGTTAACAAGCCGCCTTGATCAAAGCCGACATAGCCCGGAGGTGCGCCGATGAGGCGGGAGATCGCGTGTTTCTCCATGTACTCGGACATATCAAAGCGCAGCAATTCGACGCCAAGTGTATCTGCGAGTTGTTTTGCAACTTCGGTTTTGCCGACACCGGTTGGTCCGGCGAACAGGTAGTTCCCGATGGGCTTTTCTGGCTCACGTAGGCCCGCCCGCGACAGTTTGATCGCGGAGGAGAGTGCGACAATGGCATCATCTTGGCCGAACACCACGCGTTTGAGCGAAGATTCGAGATCTTTGAGCACTTCTGCGTCATCTTTGGAGACGTTTTTGGCTGGGATGCGCGCGATTTTGGCAACCACAGATTCGATCTCTTTGGGTGAGATCGTTTTGCGGCGGCGGCTTTCGGCGACGAGATGCTGGGCGGCGCCCGCCTCGTCAATAACGTCGATGGCTTTGTCGGGCAGCTTGCGATCATGGATGTAGCGTGCGGCCAACTCAACGGCGGTTTTGATCGCATCATTGGTGTAGCGAATGTCGTGATGTTCCTCGAAATAGGGTTTTAGGCCCATCAGGATTTTCACAGCATCTTCGACCGATGGCTCATTGACGTCGATCTTTTGGAAACGGCGCGCTAGTGCGCGGTCCTTTTCAAAATGCTGACGGAACTCTTTGTAGGTTGTGGACCCCATACACCGCAGTTTGCCGCCCTGAAGGGCAGGTTTTAGCAGGTTGGATGCATCCATCGCGCCGCCAGAGGTGGCTCCAGCCCCGATGATCGTGTGAATTTCGTCAATGAACAGGATCGCGTCGGGGTGATCCTCTAGTTCTTTCATCACACCTTTGAGGCGTTCCTCGAAATCGCCACGATACCGCGTGCCGGCCAAGAGTGCGCCCATATCGAGCGAGTAGATGGTGGTCTTTGACAGGATTTCAGGCGTTTCGCCATCGTTGATCTTTTTAGCGAGTCCTTCCGCGATGGCGGTTTTACCAACACCGGGATCGCCCACCAAAAGCGGGTTGTTCTTGCGGCGGCGACACAACACTTGGATACAGCGCTCGACCTCGTCGGTACGACCGATGAGCGGATCAACATCGCCCTCGGCCGCCTTCGCGTTTAGATCGACACAGTATTTGGACAGTGCAGATTCTTTCGCTTCGCCGCCGTCAACGGTTTCTTGTTTTTGGGTGTCTTGGATCTCTTCATTGGCGCCTGAGATCGGACGGCTTTCGCCAAATGCGGGATCTTTGGCAACACCATGTGCGATGTAGTTTACGGCGTCATAGCGCGTCATGTCTTGTTCTTGCAGGAAATACGCGGCGTTGCTTTCGCGCTCGGCAAAGATCGCGACGAGCACGTTCGCACCTGTGACTTCTGTCCGGCCAGACGATTGGACATGAATGGCGGCGCGTTGAATGACACGTTGGAATGAGGCGGTTGGAACCGCTTCGGACCCTTCGACATCGGTGACGAGTGTCGACAGGTCATCCTCGATGTATTCCAAAAGGGTCTTTCGCAACTCATCCAATTCCACATTGCAGGCTTGCATGACACGAGCCGCATCGGGTTCGTCGATGAGGGCGAGGAGAAGATGTTCTAGCGTAGCCAATTCATGGTGGCGGGCGTTCGCCAGCGCCAAGGCAGAATGGATTGCTTGCTCAAGAGTGTTGGAAAATGACGGCACGTCGACAGTGCTCCTTCGTCTGGGGCTGTTGCGTTGGGCATAATGCTCGTCAACAACCGTGGCCTGATACTCTTAAAGTTTGATTGAAACGCCCATACTTCAAGTAGAAAATTGCAAAATCAGTATATATTTTCGTGAACCGCGTGTTTTTGTGCGGTTTTGGTGGGCTTCAATGCCAAACCTGTGCTGTCTTGTCGGGGTCTGTCGAATTTGACCAGTATCGCATGTCTCTTCTGTTTGGGTCAAAACTTGTCTTTTCGGGCACGGATTTGCGTAAACACGTCCACGTTGCTTGATCCGTTCATGCCCAACGCGTCTTTAACACCGTCCAGATCGGCACGTAAAAACGGGTTGGTTGCTATCTCGAGCGCGAGAGATGAGGGAACAGTAAATTGCCCCGCAACCAATGCCGCTTCGATAGCCTGTGCGCGCTCCTGCAATGCGCTGTTGTTTGTCTCAATTGTAAGCGCGAACTTTGCATTCCCCGCGGTGTATTCATGACCCGAGTAGACCAGTGTTTCGGGTGGAAGAGCCTTGAGGCGCTCCATCGTTTCCCACATCTGCGCAGGCGTTCCCTCAAGCAACCGCCCACACCCAAGCGCCATAAGGCTATCGCCGGAAAAGAGCGCCTTGGCATCAGGGATATAAAACGCGACATGGCCAATCGTGTGGCCATCCGCCGCGATCACCTCGACCGTATGCGCGCCAAACGTAAATGTGCCACCTGCCTCAACAGCAGTACTGAGAGGCGGTAATCGATGTTGATCTGGTTTTGCACCGAGAACAGTTGCGCCTGTCTCTTTTACCAGATCGGCCACGCCGTCCACATGGTCCCAATGGTGATGGGTGAGCCATATCTCGTTGAGCGTCCAGCCGTGGTAATCGAGCGCATCGAGAATGGGTTCGGCCTCGGCCACATCGACCACGGCGGTGCGTCCCGTGGCGGGGTCATGGACGAGAAAGTCGTAGTTGTCTGAGAGGGCCGCAACAGTGACGATCTCTAGCATGGTGTTTTCTCCGGCTTTGGGTCATTCTCTTGTGTAACACTTGTCGTTCAGCCACGGTATTGCAATGCATCTCGACGTCGTCGACCTAAGAAATTTCTATTACCGGACCGGATTGGGGCGGGCGGCACAGCGCGCGGTGCGCAATTGTGTTACGGATTTATGGCCGGACGCCTCGCGCCAAACCGTTGCGGGCTTTGGGTTTTCGGTGCCGTTACTGCGCCCGTATCTCGCGGATGCGCGCCGCGTCATAGGCCTCATGCCCGATCAGCAGGGTGTGATGCATTGGCCGGCGGGACTGCCGAATGTTTCAACGCTATGTCGTGAAACCCGATGGCCATTGCAAACCGGCTTTGTTGACAAACTCATTGTTATGCATGGTCTTGAAACTTCGGATCACCAATCCGCAGTTTTAGAAGAATGTTGGCGCGTGCTTGGCCCCGGTGGTCGCGCACTGTTTATTGTGCCCAACCGTGCGGGTCTGTGGTCGCGCTCGGATGCCACGCCATTTGGTTACGGGCGGCCCTATTCGCTGGGCCAGTTGGAAATGCAACTCAAACAGGCGGGATTCGTCTCGGAGCGGCACCGGGCCGCGCTGTTCCAGCCCCCTTCGCACAAACGGTTCTGGCTGCGCTCTGGCCCGATGTGGGAAAATTTTGGTCGCAAAGTTTCAACGGCGCTGGCCGGCGGGGTCATCATTCTCGAAGTCTCCAAGCAAGTTTACGCGCAAACTGGATCAGGGTCACCTGTTGCGGTGAAGCGCCCAAGCCGTGTGCTTGGCGGCATCGGCGTATTGCCCGAGGCGAAACCAATATAAGGCGCTCTGGTCATCGTCGCCAAATCACCCGATTGGATGCGTGATGCCATGATCGCGCCCACTTAACAAATCACCGTGCAGATTGTGCTGTTCCGGATGGGGCGGGGCATCAAAACCGTGTGACTCGCGCGAATCTTGGTGCAAAATTTTGGGCAAATTAGATATTTTTTAACGCCTACAGAGCGCAAAGTTTGTAAGTCTTTGAAATCTATAGGAAGCGGCCTGATGCATGTTAGCGCTATGTCCGCGCAACAAGGTTGCGAGGCGGATAAGCCTCTGTTACACCCACGCCGATTTTACCTCCCATGTGTTCTGCATGGGTTGTTCAAGCTGCCTGCTTCTCACGCGGTAAATGTGTGGGGAAACGGCCCAAAGACATCGGAAGGGTGGACGTGTCCGAACCAGCTTCGATCTCCCGCGGCATTGCCGCACGCTACGCAACGGCCGTTTTCGAATTGGCTAAAGATGGCAAAGCACTAAAGGCGCTTGAGGACGACGTGTCGTCCCTGTCTTCGGCTCTCGTAGACAGCGCTGATTTCCGTGATCTTGTTTCCTCGCCCGTGATTTCACGTGCCGATTTGGAAGGCTCGATCACTGCAATCGCTAAAAAAGCAAAATTGTCCAAAATCGTGACCAATACGTTGGCCATGATGGCGCAAAATCGTCGTCTCTTTGTCTTGCCGCATTTGGTTGAGACACTCAAAGAGTTGCTCGCCGCAGAGCGCGGCGAGGTTACGGCGGATGTCGTTTCCGCAAAGGCATTGACCAAAGCACAGTCAGATAAACTGGCGAAATCGCTTTCGGTTCAATTCGGAAAAGATGTGAACATTCATGCGACTGTTGATGAATCCCTCATCGGTGGTCTTGTCGTCAAAGTGGGCTCAAAGATGATCGATACGTCGATCGCCTCCAAGCTCGCATCCCTCCAGAATGCAATGAAAGAGGTCGGATAAATGGGTATCCAAGCTGCAGAGATTTCTGCGATCCTTAAGGACCAGATTAAGAACTTTGGCAAAGATGCCGAAGTTGCTGAGGTTGGCCGCGTTCTTTCCGTCGGTGACGGTATCGCGCGTGTGTATGGTCTTGATAACGTGCAGGCCGGTGAGATGGTCGAATTCCCCGGTGGTATCCGCGGAATGGCGCTGAACCTCGAAACCGACAATGTCGGTATCGTGATCTTCGGCTCTGACCGTGATATTAAAGAAGGTGACACCGTCAAACGGACGAACTCCATTGTGGACGTTCCCGTAGGTGACGCGCTTTTGGGTCGCGTTGTTGACGGTCTGGGTAACCCGATCGACGGCAAAGGCGAGATTAAAGCCACCGAACGCCGTATCGCGGACAGCAAAGCGCCGGGTATTATCCCACGCAAATCTGTTCACGAGCCTATGGCAACCGGCCTCAAATCCGTTGACGCGATGATCCCAATCGGACGTGGCCAGCGTGAGCTGATCATTGGCGACCGTCAGACCGGTAAAACGGCTGTGGCGCTCGACGCCATCCTCAACCAGAAAGGCTACAACGAAGCCGCTGGCGATGATGAGTCCAAGAAGCTCTATTGCATCTACGTGGCCATCGGCCAAAAGCGCTCCACTGTTGCTCAGCTTGTGAAAAAGCTCGAGGAGTCCGGCGCGATTGAGTACACAACGATTGTGGCCGCAACCGCATCCGACCCTGCGCCGATGCAGTTCCTCGCACCTTATGCGGCGACAGCAATGGCAGAGTACTACCGTGACAACGGCAAACACGCTTTGATCATTTACGATGACTTGTCCAAACAGGCCGTTTCGTATCGTCAGATGTCGCTTCTTTTGCGCCGCCCACCAGGACGTGAAGCTTACCCAGGTGACGTGTTCTACCTTCACTCGAGACTTCTTGAGCGCTCCGCGAAGCTGAACGAAGACAACGGTTCCGGTTCCTTGACGGCTTTGCCGATCATTGAGACGCAAGGTGGCGACGTGTCCGCGTTTATTCCGACAAACGTGATTTCGATCACCGATGGTCAGATCTTCCTCGAAACCGAATTGTTCTATCAGGGTATCCGTCCTGCTGTGAACACAGGTCTTTCGGTGTCGCGCGTGGGCTCCTCCGCCCAAACCAAAGCCATGTCTTCGGTTGCTGGTCCGGTGAAATTGTCGCTCGCTCAGTACCGCGAGATGGCTGCTTTTGCTCAGTTCGGTTCCGATCTTGATGCGTCCACTCAGCAGTTGCTGAACCGTGGCGCACGTTTGACCGAGTTGATGAAGCAAGCGCAGTATTCGCCGCTGTCCAACGCTGAAATCGTCTGCGTGATCTTTGCGGGCACCAACGGTTACCTCGACAAAGTCGGTGTAAAAGATGTTGGTCGCTACGAGGCTCAATTGCTCGACTTCTTGCGCAACCAGCACGCTGATGTTCTTGCTTGGATCACCAAAGACGATCCCAAGATCAAAGGCGAAGCAGCTGACAAGCTCAAAGCGGTTCTAGACGCATTCGCCAAGACTTTCGCGTAAGATTAGAGGAAAGCTTCAATGCCCAACCTCAAAGTTCTTAAAAACCGGATCGCGAGCGTGAAATCCACGCGCAAGATCACGAAGGCCATGCAGATGGTCGCGGCTGCAAAATTGCGCCGCGCCCAAGATGCGGCTGAGGCATCGCGCCCCTACACAGAACGCTTTAACGCGGTTCTAGGTGCGCTTTCCGCTTCGGTTGGTGGCTCCGATAGCGCGCCCCGGCTTCTCGCCGGGACGGGCAAGGACGACGTGCATCTGCTCGTCGTGATGACGGCTGAACGTGGTTTGTGTGGTGGTTTCAACTCCAATATCGTGAAACTGGCCCGCACGCGCATCGCCGAGCTGCAAGCAAACGGTAAGACGGTCAAGATTTTGACTGTTGGCAAAAAAGGCCGTGAGCAGCTCAAGCGCGATCACGGGGATAAAATGGTGGCTCACGTTGACTTCTCTGAGGTCAAAAACATCGGCTACGCAAATGCTCAAGAGGTCGCCAAAGACATTCTTGCGCGTTTCGACGCCGAAGAGTTCGATGTTGCAACGATCTTCTACGCGAAGTTCGTCAATGTCGTATCCCAGATCCCGACCGCACAGCAGATCATCCCTGCCGCATATGAAACGGACGCAGGCGCAGATGTGGCTTCCACACTCTACGACTACGAACCGTCCGAGGAAGGCATCCTTGCCGACCTTTTACCGCGCGGCGTGGCCACACAGATCTTCTCGGCTCTCTTGGAAAACGGTGCCTCCGAACAAGGGTCGCGCATGTCCGCAATGGACAACGCGACACGTAACGCGGGCGATATGATCGACAAACTGACCATTCAGTACAACCGTTCGCGTCAGGCTGTCATCACCAACGAGCTTATCGAAATCATCTCGGGCGCGGAAGCGCTCTAAGAATCGGAGTAACGAAACATGGCAAAAGCTACTGGCAAAATCACGCAGGTGATTGGCGCCGTTGTCGACGTTCAGTTCGACGGCGACCTCCCCGCCATTCTCAACGCCCTTGAAACAGACAACAATGGCAACCGTCTTGTTCTTGAGGTCGCTCAACACCTCGGCGAGAACACTGTTCGCACCATCGCTATGGACGCGACCGAAGGTCTCGTTCGTGGTCAGGCTGTGACAGATTTGGACTCGCAGATCTCTGTGCCTGTTGGCACAGCGACACTCGGCCGTATCATGAACGTGACTGGCGACCCTGTTGACGAAAAAGGTCCGGTTGTTTCTGAGGCGCGCCGCCCGATTCACGGCGATGCACCTGCGTTCGACCAACAGTCGACAGCAACAGAGATCCTCGTCACCGGCATTAAGGTTATCGACCTTCTGGCCCCATACACCAAAGGCGGCAAAATTGGCCTCTTCGGCGGTGCTGGCGTTGGCAAAACCGTTCTCATCATGGAATTGATCAACAACATTGCAAAGGTGCACTCCGGTGTGTCCGTGTTCGCAGGTGTTGGTGAGCGGACCCGTGAAGGTAACGACCTTTACCACGAGATGATCGAATCTGGCGTTATCGTTCCTGATAACCTCACGGATTCGAAAATTGCTCTGGTTTACGGCCAAATGAACGAGCCTCCCGGTGCACGTATGCGTATTGCTTTGACGGGTCTGACCCTCGCCGAGCAGTTCCGCGATGACACGGGCTCTGACGTTTTGTTCTTCGTGGACAACATCTTCCGTTTCACACAGGCTGGTTCCGAGGTGTCCGCACTCTTGGGTCGTATTCCATCCGCTGTGGGCTATCAGCCAACACTCGCGACCGACATGGGCGCGATGCAGGAACGTATTTCCTCGACCAAGAACGGGTCTATTACCTCCGTTCAGGCCGTGTACGTGCCCGCAGATGACTTGACCGACCCTGCGCCGGCCACATCGTTTGCTCACCTTGATGCGACGACCGTTCTCGATCGTTCGATCTCGGAAAAAGGCATCTATCCTGCTGTGGACCCACTTGGTTCCACCTCGCGTTTGCTTGATCCACTGATCATTGGCGAAGAGCACTACAAAGTTGCGACCGATGTTCAGCAGGTGCTTCAGCGCTACAAGTCGCTGCAAGACATCATTGCCATTCTTGGCATGGACGAGCTGTCCGAGGAAGACAAACTGGCCGTGGCACGCGCGCGTAAAATCGAGCGTTTCTTGTCCCAGCCGTTTGACGTGGCCAAAGTGTTCACAGGCGCAGACGGCAAGCAGGTTCCACTCGAAGATACGATCCAGTCGTTCAAAGCTGTTGTGGCAGGTGAGTACGATCACCTTCCAGAAGCTGCGTTCTACATGGTTGGTGGTATCGACGAAGTGCTCGCGAAAGCCGAAAAACTGGCTGCTGAAGCTGCCTAAACGCAACCTCACGTGTTTCGGGGCCATCTTTTTTGGCGGTCCCGAAATGCGCGCCGCAGCAGTACGAAGTGCACGTTTTGCTTACGTATTGTGACCGAAATGTAGGGCAAAACGTTTTGAAGGAGGCCATCCATGGCTGATACGATCCAATTCGACCTCGTTTCACCGGAACGGAAGCTTGCTTCTGTCTCCGCGACCGAGGTGCAAATTCCAGGTTCCGAGGGTGATTTGACTGCGATGGCGGGCCACGCTGCCACCATCCTGACAATCCGCCCGGGTGTTCTCACGGTAAAAGGCGCAAACGGCGAAGAGCAATTCGTCGTTATTGGCGGTTTCGCCGAAGTGGCCGCGGACAGCGTGTCTGTTCTGGCCGAAATGGCGCTTCCACGGGGCGAAATGTCTCAAGAGGTGGTCTTGGAGTTGGTTGCGCAGGCAACGAAAACTCACGAGGAGGCCCACCCCGACGAGCATCACGCGACTGAGAAATTCCTCTCGGATCTCGTGCACCTTGCTGACGACATGGGGTTCCACTCCAACCTCGGCTAAGAATGGTCCCGCTCTGATATTGGAAAAGCCCGCGATGTAAATCACGCGGGCTTTTTCTTTTTGTATTTGTTATTAGCGCCTTACTAGCTGTATGATTGATGCAACTTGAGGTTGAGGCATTGCTGAATGAAACGTATTGAGACGCATCAATTGGGAATTGAGCAGGGATCAATCCTGCTGTTCTCTGATTTTCAAGATGATGGTGAGATGTGGACGGGGACGGGTCCACGCCACATGCGGCGTGTCATTGAGTTTGATGAGCCGTTTTTGCACGCGCCATCCGTCACTGTTAGCCTGTCGATGCTCGATATTGATCAAGCCTCCAATCACCGCGTCGACATTTCCGCCGATATGATCACCGATGATAGTTTTGTCATTATTTTTCGGACATGGGGCGATACGCGTGTGGCGCGGGTCCGTGCCGATTGGATGGCCATCGGTGCCGTGCGTCATGAGGATGATTGGACGCTTTAGCGCCTTTTCCGAGCGTCAAAGCAAAAGCGCGAGGGGCTATCCCTCGCGCTTTGTTAGAGTGGCATTCTTATTTGAACTCAGTCAGCGTTGTAGAGGCCTTCGTAGAGCGGCACGAGGGTCTTGTTGTCGAATAATGACGACACTGATGTGCCGTTCCATGTGTTGATGATCGCCTGTGCAAACAGTGGCGCCATCGGCACAATGCGGATATTGGCGCAGTCTTTGACCGCCTGTGTCGCCTCAATACTATCGGTGATAACGAGCGATTTGAGTTTGGAATTCGTGACGCGCTCAACGGCGGGACCGGACAGAACGCCGTGGGAAATATAGGCGTGCACTTCGGCCGCGCCGGCCTCCATTAGGTGTTCGGCGGCTTTGCATAGCGTACCTGCGGTGTCGATAAGGTCGTCCACGATAATACATTTTTTGCCAACCACGTCACCGATGACGGTCATCTCGGCGATTTCTCCGGCTTTCTCGCGGCGCTTGTCCACGATGGACAGCGGCGCATCGATCCGTTTGGCCAATTCGCGGGCACGTGCTACGCCGCCGACATCGGGAGAGACGACCATGATGTCATCCATCACCCCTTTGAAATGGTCTTTGATGTCGAGCGCGAACACAGGAGAGGCGTAGAGGTTGTCGACAGGGATGTCGAAAAACCCTTGGATCTGGGTAGCATGCAGGTCCATCGTCAACACGCGCTCGATACCGGCCTCAACCATCATGTTGGCCACGAGTTTGGCGGAGATCGGTGTGCGGGCTTTCATGCGGCGATCTTGGCGGGCATAGCCAAAATAGGGGATGACAGCGGTGATGCGACCGGCGGATGAGCGGCGTAGCGCGTCCGTAATGATTAGCAATTCCATCAAGTTGTCATTGGCGGGGTTGGACGTGGGTTGAATGATAAACATGTCCTCGCCGCGCACGTTCTCATAGACCTCGACGAAAATTTCGCCATCGTTAAACCGTTCTACCCGCGCATCGCACAGCTCGACGGACATGCCGCGATGCATGGACAGTCGGCGGGCGACATTGGAGGCAAGGGCGCGGTTCGCGTTACCGGAAATGAGTTTTGGTTCGGAGGTTGTGGGCATGAGCAGCGTTTCCCGAGGTGTGTTTGGCCAATACCGCCACGGATTCGCGACGCTTACTTCAACTAACATTCTCACCGCATAGCGTCTATCTACCTTCGCTTGTTCATAACAGCGCAGGCGCTTTTATTGCGGGTGGTGGTCATCGCGCCTTTCTTGTTTCTAGGGCTTGCCGTACCTTGACCTCCACGCACTCATAAGGAGCTAAAATCATGGCCCACATCGACTACTATTTTTCCCCGCTTAGTGTTTTCACCTACTTCGCGGGTGACCGTCTGGAACAGATCGCCGCACAACACGGCGCAACCATTCGTTACAAGCCGTTTGATATCATGGTGTTGTTCGATCGCCTTGGCGCGCCAAAGCCCGCCGATCGTCCCGTGGGGCGCAGTGTGTACCGCATGCAAGAGCTGCGCCGCATCCGTGACGAGCTTGGCCTGACCATGCATGAGAAACCTGATTTCTGGCCGACGAACGCTGCCCCTGCGGCCTATGCGATCATCGCGGCCCAAGAGGCAAAAGACGCCACTGGCGAGGGCGATATCTGTGCCTTAATCGGCTCGTTGTTCAAGGCAACTTGGGAAGAGAACCGTGACATCGCGCAAGATGACGTGATCACCCAGGCGCTAAAAGCGGGCGGATTTGATCCTGCGTTAGCAACAACCGGATTGCTCGCGGGCGCAGAAACATATCCTAAAAACACCGACGATGCCTTTGCCTCGGGTGTGTTCGGATCGCCGTTCTACATCGTCACAGACACAGACGAGCGGTTCTGGGGCCAAGACCGCCTTGCACAGCTCGACCGCTATCTGGGCACGCTCTAACGGTTACTCTAACGCCTCAAGGAGCGAATCCACATCATCCGCTGACGTGGACCAACTTGTGACCAGACGCGCCATGACAGGCGTGTCTGGTGCAACCCCGTCGATTGCGTCCCACGGATGATAGACCGCTCCCTTGCTCCATGCTTGGCGATGCAGCGAAAGCGGTAGCCGCGCAAATACCATATTGCCGTCCACGGTATAATCCATCTCTGCGCCGCGTTCCTCAAGCCCGTCAGCCAAACGTGTGGCCATCGCGTTGGCGTGGGTCGCAAGATCGAGCCAGAGATCATCCTCAAGCCATGCCAGCATCTGAGCCGAGATAAACCGCGCCTTTGATACGTTATGGCCGCCCCGCATCCGGTGGCTTTCAAACGCGTCTTTGAGATCTGGATCGAACAAGATGGCCAGTTCGGCCGTCATTGCGCCGTTTTTGGTGCCGCCGAGCGACAGCGTTGTCATTTCTCGTGTCATTTCCCATGGCGTGGCACCCGTGGACGCGATTGCATTGGCAAACCGTGCGCCATCCATGTGTAGCGGGAGGCGCGCACAATCGACAAGTGTCTCAATATGGGCGGGCGTATACGCCTCGCCGTATTCCGTCAAATTTGTGAGTGAAACGGCGGCGGGCGGCATGGCGTGGATGTCGTGGCCTGCGCGATCCTTTGCAATGGCTTGCGACAACGTTTGGGCATTTAGGCGACTATCAAGGGACGGGAGTGCGCGCAGTTTTGCCCCGCCCGCGTAAAAGGTCGCTGCGCCGCGTTCATCAACTTCGATATGGGCGGTCTCATGGCAATAGATCACGCCCCACGGCGGCGACATGGCGGCCAATAGTGCGGCGTTGGTCGCGGTCCCAGATGTCATGGGATAAACTAGCGCGTCAGGGGCGTTGAACAGCTCGCGCACGCGTTCGGTCAAGATGTCGGTGAACGGATCCGCACCATAGGCGGGCGTGTAGCCGTCATTCGCAAGCATAAGGGCTTCCATGACTTTTGGATGTGCTGCGGATGTATTGTCGGAGGCAAAGAACATTTAGGTCTCCCCTGTGGGTTCCTCGATAATGTGGTCTTCCCACTCGTCTTCGTCCACCTCAAATTCGGGGACGGTTATGCCGCGTACCGAAACGCCGGCCTGATGCACGGTCTGCGGATCGCCGGTGAGGAGCGGATGCCAATGTGGTAAGGGCTTGCCCTGATACAACAGGCGGTAGGCGCAGGTTTGCGGCATCCAATAGGCGTGTTTATCGATGGTGCTCGGTTTGAGCACGATACATTCTGGAACGATGCTTTTGCGAATGTCATATTGCCCACACAGGCATGATTGATCATCGAGCAACCGACAGGCAACACGGGTCAAAAACACCTCGCCCGTATCGGCATCCTCAATCTTGTTGAGACAGCATTTGCCACAGCCATCACAGAGCGCTTCCCATTCCTCGGCGTTCATTTTCGCCAATGGCACGTCTTGCCAGAAATTCGGACGCTTGCTCATGCGAGCGCGCTCAGGATTTTACGCGCCTCGTCGCAATCGGCATTCATCTGGGTGATGAGAGCGTCTAGATCGGAGTACTTTTCTTCGGGGCGCAAAAAATCGACAAAAGCGACCGATAGCGTCTCGTCATAGAGGTCGCCGTCAAAGTCGAACAAAAAGCTTTCAAGACACGGCGTGTTTGCGCCGAATGTTGGTTTGACGCCAAGGGACGCGGCCCCCTGATAGCTGCCTGTGTGCGGGCCTGTCAGCACATCTACAAGAACGGCATAGACGCCGAATTTAGGCGCATGCAGCCCGTCAATCGACATGTTGGCAGTAGGAAAGCCAAGGTCGCGGCCGCGTTTGTCGCCGTGGGCCACCATGCCCTCGATACGGTGCCAGTGGCCTAGCATGTCGGCCGCATCGTGCGGGCGGCCTTCGGCCAGTGCCACGCGGATCGCAGAGGATGAGGAGACACCCGTTTCGGTTTCCAATAACTCCGCAATGGTCACTCCAAATCCCATTTGCGCTCCGAACTGTTTGAGATCGGTTGCCGTGCCGATGCGCCCTTTGCCAAAACAAAAATCAGCACCGACGACGACATGGGAGAGGCCAAGCCCCTCAACAATCACTTGGCGCGCAAACTCTTCGGGGGTCATTGCGACCATCGCGGTATCGAACGGCAATTGAAACAGGTGGTCGACCCCAAGTTTGGCCAAGCGGCTCGCCTTGGCCTTGGCATTCATCAACCGAAAGGGCGGCGCACCTGGGGCAAAGAATTCGCGTGGGTGCGGCTCGAACGTGACAATGCCGAGAGGGCCGTGATCACGGGCGAGATCAATCACATGACGGTGGCCGCGATGCACACCGTCAAAGTTACCAATGGCGGCAGATGCGCCGCGTGCGTCATCGGGAATATCGGTCCAATGGGTATGGATTTTCATGGCGGTCCCCTCGCGGGGGAGCGCCCCGCGTATCAGTCGAATTTAGCACTTGGCGCAAGCACGGTGGCCTCGCCTTTCAGCACAACGGTATCGCCCACAGTGCAGCGACATTCAAGGGAAACGCGGCGTTTTGCGTGGATGATGTCTGTCACGGTGACTTCGGCCAAAACAGTATCGCCGGGCCGTACGGGAGCCATGAATTTCAACGTCTGGCCCAAATAGATTGTGCCATGACCGGGAAGTTGTTCGCCGATGACCGCAGAAATGAGGCCCGCCGTGAGCATGCCATGGGCGATGCGCCCCTCAAAAATAGTGTCACGGGCGTAATCATCGTCGAGATGGACGGGGTTGTGGTCGGTGGAGATCTCGGCAAACAGTTCGATATCACGATCTGTTACCACCTTGCGCAAGGAGCGCATCATACCAATTTCGATGTCTTCAATACAGATTGTTCCGCGGGGCATATTGTCCAACATAATGTTCGAATCCTCGTCCATGTTGCGGTGCAGCATATACGGAATTCGAACGCGAAACAATATGTCGCGCAAGAATATTTGTTAAGAAGTGGTGTTTGAGCAAAATTATTACTACAATAAAATATTACCGCAAGAATGAAATCGCCACCGTTGGGGATAGGTTTTGATCGGCCAACCAATGCTTGAGCCGCTCTGGGTCTGGGGATTGCGGGTCGTCCCCGAATTCGTGCGCAGCCAAGCCACCGGTGATAAACAGCGTATCAAGGCCCTCGCCGAGCCCGCCCATAATATCGGTGCCGATCCCATCGCCAATGCATAGGATTTTGTCGTCGCTGATTTGTGCGACTTGCGCGAGGCGACGGCGGGCCAGATCGTAAATCGGGGGATGAGGTTTGCCAAAGTATAGACTTTGGCCGCCCATTTCGGTGTAAAGAGCGGCAACGGCACCGGCGCAGTATTCGCGCGTTTCCCCACGATCCACAACGATATCGGGGTTCGCGCACAACAGCTTTAGCCCCTTTTGCTTGGCGTACAGGAAATCGGCGCGGTACACATCTGGGTCCGCCATTGCGTCCTCGGGGCCTGTCACGACGATGCCCTCGGCGCGCTCCAAAGGCACAGTGTTAATGGCCACGGCGTCTTCGGCAACGAGGTCCATCGGAGCTAGAAAGACGTCCTGTTCTCCCGCAGCACCGATAAAATACACGTCTGATCCAACGGCACCCAGATACATCGCGGCGCGCGCGCTATCGCCGGACGTAGCAATGGCGTCATAGGCATCGGTTGGCACGCCAAAACCGATCAATTGCTCTGAGACGGCTTTCCACGGGCGCGGTGAGTTGGTGACCAAAATCACAATCCCACCCGACTTGCGGTAGGATTGTAATGCTTTGACGGCCTCGGGGTAGGCCGTGACGCCGTTGTGTACACAGCCCCACAGATCGACAAACAACGCGTCATACCGCGGCGATATATCGGTCAGGTTCTGGATTAACTGTGTCATAATGCGCTCCGTTTTGTGCTTGTCTCTTAGGTAAAGGTCCGGCGTGTGAAAGAAAAGCGGTTAGGCGAACGCCTTTGGGTAGGTCAACGTCCTGATCTTTGTTTTCGCAGGGCCGACGATCAGTGTTCGATCGATGGCATTCGTGGAGGTGAAATCGTCGTCGATCGGAGTGAAGCCGCAGCGGGTGTAGAACGCAGGGTCGCCCACAACCACCACCGTTTGCCCCGACAGTTCAGCCCATTGCGCGATCATCCCGACAAAACGCCGCCCGAATCCGCGCCCTTGGTGGTCGGGGTGAATGGCCATTGGCGATAGTGCGATCCATCCTTTGGGCGAGATCATATGCGACAGTGCTGCATAACCGACAATCTCACCGTCCATCGGCAACACCATTTCGCCTGCGATGGCCCGTGATTTGCGCAGGTTGGCCACTAGACCGACCTCGGTTTTGCCGCCAAACGCCGCCGCAATCAGAGCGTCCACGGCTGGTTCTTCGCCACGTTTGAGCGCGCGCATAAAGTCGGGGGATTTGAATAGCATGGGATCTCCAACGCAAAAGGGGCACCTTGCGGCACCCCTTTGAACTCTATCTAAACCACGAAGTCCATTAGGCTTTCAGGTTTGGCATGATCTGTTTTTTGCGCGACATGACGCCAGCTAGAACCACCGTGTCGCCCGTCACGGTACAGCCGAACGAGGCTTCCGCGATCTGTTTGACGGTATCGTTGGGGACCAACAATGTGGCTTCCTCTTTGAGGATGTCGACCACGAACAACAACACTTCGTTTGCGCCGTCTTCGGCCGCAACGGCGGGCATAGCGGCCATCAAGCTGTCTTTGCGGTCAAGGATCAATTTGGGCGCGGTGGTTTCCAAAACGGAGACGCGAAGCGCGGTCGTGCCGACCGTGTATTCTTTGCTGTCCATGCGGATCAACTCGGCATCGGAGAAGGCCGCAACGTCTGATTTGGCTTCGAACATTTCGGACGCATAGGCGGCCATGTCGAGGTTCAACTCACCGGCTAGTTTTTCGGCCAATGCGCGGTCCACATCGGTCGTCGTAGGCGAACGGAACTCAAGCGTGTCTGACAGGATGCACGACAAAACCATGCCCTTGACCCAATCGGGCATCTTGTCGGCATCATCGCCCATCAGATCGACCATGATAGTCGCGGTGCAGGCGAGCGGACGGATGGTGATGTCGATCGGACCCGCAGTTTCAAGGCCGCCGACCAGTTTGTGGTGGTCGATGATCGCGGTGATGTCGAGGTCGTTGATGTTGGCGGGCAATTCGGCGGGGTTGTTGGTGTCGACGATGACAACCTTTTGGCCCGCGTCAAATTCGGTGACGATACGTGGTTTCGGGCAGGACCATTTTTCCAACACAAACGCCGCTTCGGTGTTGGGCTCGCCCAAGAATACGGCCTCGGCCTTTTCGCCTTTGATCTCGTTGAGGTACCATGCCCAGATGACGGGGGAGCCTGTGGAGTCTGTGTCGGGGGATTTGTGGCCGAAAACGAGCGTTGTCATGTAAGAAGTCCCATAATAGGTGGCAATTTTGCCCGCTTTATAGGCAGTGCAGCATAGCTTGTCACGCCCCACTATGCCGCACGAGTGAACCGCGCTAAAAAGGCCGCATGAGTAAGAATGCGACAAAGCCCAAAGAGAGCGACCTGTACCTGCCTGTGAAAGCCTTTCTTGAGGGGCTTGGCTATGAGGTAAAGGCGGAAATCAAAGACGCGGATGTTATGGGGCGGCGTGGTGACGAGCCGCCGGTGATTGTCGAGTTGAAGCTCGGGTTTTCACTGATCTTGCTGCACCAAGGCGTTGCGCGCCAACGGATCACCGATCAGGTCTATCTCGCCGTGCCGCGGTGGTCGGGGCGCGCCGGATGGAAAGCGTTCAAGGCCAACGTGGGACTTGCCAAACGTTTGGGCCTCGGGGTCATCTCCGTCGATCTGGGCGCGGGGCCAACGGTGCACGCCGTGCAGGTCCACGCCGACCCCGCCGAGTTCAAGGCCCGCAAGGTAAAGGCCCGCAAAGACAGCCTGCTCAAAGAGTTTAACGCGCGCGAGGGTGACCCTAACCTTGGCGGCGTGCGCGGCGCACGGGTAACGGCCTACCGTCAAGCGGCGGAGAAATGCCGCGAGTATTTGGCGCAGAACGGCCCAAGCAAAGGCGCGGACGTGGCAAAGGCCACAGGCATCGAGAAAGCCACAACCATTATGCGGATGGATCATTATGGGTGGTTTGTTCGCGATTCCAGTTCAGGCAACCGTGGTGTCTATGGTCTGACCGAATTGGGCGGGGCGGCGTAGGAAAACTATTTGCGCCTCTCGTGGTTGACACACCCATGTGGCCTGCCTACCTATGCCATGTTGTCACTCGCACATGCTGAGTGCTAACGCCTCATTTATCCGCTCAAGATAGGCGGAACCGAAACAGTAACTTTGAGCAAGGATCCTCGAAGATGGCATTTAAACCGCTTCACGACCGCGTTGTTGTTCGCCGCACCGAAGGCGACGAAAAAACCTCTGGTGGCCTCATCATTCCAGATAGCGCCAAAGAAAAGCCCTCCGAAGGCGAGATTGTCTCCGTTGGTGAGGGCGCACGCAAAGACAGCGGCGAGCTGATCGCACCTGCCGTAAAAGCAGGCGACCGCGTCTTGTTTGGCAAATGGTCCGGCACAGAAATCACCGTTGAGGGCGAAGAGCTTCTCATCATGAAAGAGTCCGACATTCTCGGTATCATCGCTTAAGCGATCTCTTTCCTACAGAAATTTACCTGAATTCAGGAGTGAACAATGGCTAAAGAAGTCAAGTTTGACGTCGACGCACGCAACCGCATGCTCAAAGGCGTTAACATCCTCGCAGACGCAGTAAAAGTGACGCTCGGCCCTAAAGGTCGCAACGTTGTGCTCGAAAAATCTTTCGGCGCACCACGCATCACCAAAGACGGCGTATCCGTGGCCAAAGAGATTGATCTCGAAGATAAATTCGAGAACATGGGCGCACAGATGGTCAAAGAAGTGGCCTCGCGCACCAATGATGAGGCCGGCGACGGCACCACCACCGCGACCGTTCTTGCTCAGGCTATCATCAAAGAAGGCCTCAAGCAGGTTGCTGCTGGCCTGAACCCGATGGACCTCAAGCGCGGTATCGACCTCGCGACCACCAAAGTCGTGCAAGCGATCAAAGACGCGGCACGTCCCGTCAATGATTCCGCTGAAGTGGCTCAGGTCGGCACCATCTCCGCCAACGGCGAATCCGAGATCGGTCGTCAGATCGCAGACGCGATGCAGAAAGTCGGCAACGACGGCGTCATCACCGTCGAAGAGAACAAAGGTATGGAAACCGAGACCACCGTGGTCGAAGGCATGCAGTTCGACCGTGGCTTCCTGTCGCCATACTTCGTGACCAACCCTGACAAAATGATCGCAGATCTCGAAGACTGCATCATCTTGCTGCACGAGAAAAAACTCTCCTCCTTGCAGCCAATGGTTCCGCTCCTCGAGCAGGTCATCCAGTCGCAAAAGCCGCTTCTCATCATCGCAGAAGATGTTGAAGGCGAAGCGCTCGCGACTCTCGTTGTGAACAAACTGCGCGGCGGCTTGAAAATCGCAGCTGTTAAAGCTCCTGGTTTCGGCGATCGCCGCAAAGCCATGTTGCAAGACATCGCGATCCTCACCGGCGGTCAGGTGATCTCCGAAGATCTCGGCATGAAACTTGAGTCCGTTACGATGGACATGCTTGGTTCCGCTAAGAAAATCACCATCTCCAAAGATGAAACCACGATCATCGAAGGCAATGGCGAAAAGGCAGAGATCGAAGCACGCGTTTCGCAAATCCGTCAGCAGATCGAAGAAACAACATCCGACTACGACCGTGAAAAACTCCAAGAGCGCGTTGCAAAACTCGCTGGTGGTGTGGCCGTGATCCGTGTTGGTGGCATGACCGAAATCGAAGTGAAAGAGCGCAAAGACCGCGTAGAAGACGCTTTGAACGCAACCCGTGCCGCTGTCCAAGAAGGTATCGTTGTTGGTGGTGGTGTGGCTCTCGTGCAAGCGGGCAAAGTGCTCGAAGGCATGACAGGCGTAAACGCTGATCAAAACGCAGGTATCGCTATCGTGCGCCGTGCTCTTGAGGCTCCACTACGTCAGATTGCTGAAAACGCCGGCGTCGACGGCGCTGTTGTTGCTGGCAAAATCCGCGAATCCGCTGACTTGACCTTTGGCTTTAACGCTCAAACCGAAGAATATGGTGACATGTTCGCATTCGGTGTGATCGATCCTGCCAAAGTAACACGCACCGCTCTCGAAGATGCATCTTCCATCGCTGGTCTTTTGATCACAACGGAAGCCATGGTCGCCGAGAAACCGTCGAAAGACGGCGGCGCAGGCGGCATGCCTGACATGGGCGGCATGGGCGGAATGGGCGGCATGATGTAAGACAGATTTTCCAATCGGAAAACCTGTTACACCATCGCTCTTCTAAGGTCTAAAGGGTCGCCTACGGGCGGCCCTTTTCCGTTTAGTACCCATGTTTCGTGACGTTTAGGTCTGTCCTGCGCAGGGTAATATTTTATTAGTCCGCGTATTCTACAAAGCTTGCAATCACGACGATGGCTCGAGGAATGCATGCGAACTCTTTCAAAACTCATTGTAGCCGTCATATTTTCGGCTCTGGCTTCAACGGCATATGCGGAGGCCGCATTGAGCGTGCGGATCGATTTGGCGGGGCGTCAGCGCATGTTGACCCAACGTATGGCCCGCGCGGCATGTTTCATCGCCAATGAGGTGGATGTCCAAAACAACAAACAAATTTTGCTCGCATCGCGTAGCCTGTTTGGAAATTCTTTGCGAGAGCTGAAAATGGGCGGTGGCCCAGACGGATTTTTACAAGAGACCAATGCGGAGGCTTTGGACGATATCGCCTCTATCGAAAAGATCTGGTTTAAAATGCAGCGGGAAGTGACGCAGTTTACAAAACCGGGGGCTGTCAGCTTGGATGACCTCCTCAAGTTCTCTGATATTTCCACCGAACTTCTGACCGCGTCCAACTATCTTGTGATCACGTTACAAGGCAAAGCGGAGGACGAGGGAGCGGTGATCGACCCTGTCGTGGCGCATTTGATCAATGTCGCGGGGCGACAACGCATGTTGGTCCAAAAAATTGGCAAAGAGGCATGCCTGTTGCAAATGGAGCGAAAGGAAACCGGTGCGAGTCAGCGACTTGATACCTCAACGTTCAACGAAACGATGATGGTGTTTCACCAAAGTGCCTTCGGGCTTGCCTTCGGGTCGCAAAAGCAAAATCTGCCGCCTGCGCCTACAGCCGACATTTATGAGGATAACGCCTATAATTGGCAGCGTTGGTCCCTCATGTATGCGCTCATATCCGCGCTAGAACACGACACGTTGACCGAACAGGAAATGCGCGAACTGTCGTGGGATGTTGAGGCGTTCATGTCTGATCTTGCTGCAACAGTTACGCTATACACGCGTCTCTAACGCGCATCGGCCCGTTTACTTCAGGATGATCTCAAGAGGGTCATAAAAGGGTGTGTCGACGTGGGTAAAAGCGACCTGTGCCAAGCTTGACGGTTTGACGGTCATCGCGTCCATATCGTCGCGCGTGAACCACCCGCGTTGTGACACCACATGCGCAACATCGCGCCATGCATCATCAAGCTCCCCCGATACCAGCGTACAGCGAAAGAACAAATCAACTTGGTGAAACCCGCTATCGGGATCGTGAAATTCGTTTATCAGGGCAAGCGGTCCGACAGTGACGGCCAATCCTGTCTCCTCATGAACTTCACGGATCAGATTATCAGGAACAGATTGCCCGCGCTCCACGCCGCCGCCCGGTGCACACCAAAGTCCCAAATGATGATTTGGGTAGGCGTTCACCAACAAAAGACGATCGTCACGAACCAATAATGCACGCGCTGCGAGGCGAGGGGAGCTTGCCATTGGATCCCTGTCAGGCTGCGCCAGTAATCGTGTTGATATGGCCCATTTTGCGCCCTGCTTTTACATCGGCTTTTCCGTAGAGGTGGATGCCAGCAGAGCCGCCTTTTGCAAAGTCTGCGATGCGATCCACGTCATCGCCGATCAGATTGAGCATCTCGACATTCGAGTGGCGCGTTCCATCCCCAAGAGGCCAGCCGACAACGGCGCGAATATGTTGTTCGAACTGGTCGATGGTACAGCCGTTCTGGGTCCAGTGACCTGAATTATGCACGCGCGGTGCAATCTCGTTGACGATCAACCCCTCTTTGGTGACGAACAACTCCACGCCCATGACGCCAACATAATCGAGTGCGTTGAGGATTTTAGCGGCGATAAGAACCGCATCCGTGCGCTGCGCAGGGGTCAGGCGGGCCGGAACAGTCGTCGTGTGTAAAATCCCGTTCAGGTGCACGTTCTCACCAGGATCATAGCACGAAATGTCACCCGCCTGTCCGCGCGCGGCAATTACGGAAATCTCATGGCTAAAGTCCACAAATCCCTCAAGAACGGCATCCGCACCCGCCATATCCGCAAGTGCTTGTGTGGCATCGTTTGGGGACATGAGGCGGGATTGCCCCTTCCCATCATAGCCAAAGCGGCGGGTTTTCAAGATGGCAGGTGTGCCGACCTGAGCAATCGCCGCAGCGAGGCTTTCGGCGTCTTCGACTGCGCCATAAGGGGCGACCATCAGGCCCAATTCAGACAAAAACGCCTTTTCCGACATCCGGTCTTGCGACACCGCGAGGGTGCGGCGATTGGGGCGAATAGGGACGATGGATTCAATGAGATCAAGTGCCGACGTAGGCACGTTCTCGAATTCATAGGTGACAACGTCAACAGCGGCCGCAAAGGACTTGAGGGCAGCCTCATCGTCATATGACGCCTTGAAATGGTAGTTCGCCACATGGCTCGCCGGACAATCACCATTGGGTTCAAAGATGCAGGTTTTAAATCCAAGGCGGGAGGCCGCTACGGACAGCATACGGCCAAGCTGTCCGCCGCCCAAAATGCCAATGGTCGCTCCTGTGGGAAGTACATTTGTCATGGGGATTACTCGTCTACGGGGGCGTCAGGGATGGAGGCAGCAAGAGCCGCGCGCCATGCGTCAAGGCGCTCGCCGAGCGCGTCATCGAATGTGGCGAGAATGCCCGCGGCCATCAGACCCGCATTGGCGGCACCCGCCTCACCGATCGCCATTGTCGCCACGGGAAACCCCTTGGGCATCTGGACGATGGAATATAGGCTGTCTACGCCAGACAGCGCGCGGGTTTGGATTGGGACGCCCACAACGGGAACGCGCGTTTTCGACGCCATCATTCCGGGTAAATGTGCCGCGCCACCTGCGCCTGCAATGATCACCTTAAGCCCGCGCCCTGTGGCCTCTTTGCCGTAGGTCCATAGACGGTCTGGTGTGCGATGGGCGGAGACAATTTTTGTCTCATACGCCACACCCAATTCATCGAGAATATCCGCTGCTTTTTTCATGGTTGGCCAATCAGATTGGCTGCCCATGATGATGCCGACTTTGACGCTCACTGTGTTATCCCCGCTAGGCCTGAAAGAGAGTGCACTATAACGGCTTGCGGGATGGTGGCAACGCCAACCGAAGTGGTAATCGCTTATGCAATGATGTCGGGGTTGATGCGATCATAGAGCGCTGCAATCTGGTCTTTGAGCGCCAGTTTGTGTTTTTTGAGGCGTTGCAGCCGAAGAGCATCCAAATGGCCCTGTGTTTGCATGGCATGGATCGCCTCATCGAGATCGCGGTGTTCGCGTTTGAGCACCTCCATCTCTACACGTAGGACTTCGATGTGTTCCATTCGGGAGGACATGTTCATGTTCGGCTTTCTTGGCGCATTATTCTTTGAGGTGCGAATATAGTCCCGAATCCCTAAATCTCAAAGCTTTACAAGCGATCAGGACATATCTCTCTTGAAGCACCTGCAAAGCTTCCCATATTGTTGGGGAGACGGTCGCCGAATGCGGGGCCGAATGCTGCACTGTCGCTTCTAGAGAAAGGGCGTGTTTATGACCAAAGTGACCTTTGCCACTCATCCGTTTTTACTGGGATTTGATCAGCTCGAGCGGCTTGTTGAACGCACAGCCAAAGCGGATACAGGGGGCTACCCTCCCTATAATATCGAACAAACAACCGATAATGCGTTTCGTATCACGCTCGCGGTGGCGGGCTTTGCCGAGGAAGATCTTGCGATTACGGTCGAGGACCGTCAACTGATGGTGCGCGGACGCCAAAGTGACGAAGCTGATGCGCGCGTGTTCCTTCATCGCGGCATTGCTGCGCGACAATTTCAACGCTCGTTTGTGCTGGCTGACGGTGTCGATGTTGCCGGTGCGCACATGGAGAACGGCTTGTTGCATGTCGATTTGACGCGGTGCGAGCCAGAAAGCGTTGTCCAAACCATTGAGATCAAAAAGGGGTAAACCATGAAAACATCCTATCCCAACATCTTTGGAGATGGCGGAAAAATCGTTTATGTGCGCGAAGTTGCCGTTAGCGAGTTGCCCGATGATGTCCGCGAACACGTGGACGGGCTTGAACACTTGTTCTCGGTCCATGACGCGGATGGTCAACGCCTTGCGCTTGTGGCCAATAAGCCTCTGGCCTTCGCGCTGGCGCGTGAGCACGATTATGCGCCTGTGAGCGTTCACTAGCCGGATCATCCGCGAAGATCACAAAACACGCCGCTTGCGATCTATTATCTGTTCGCACTCAAGGACGGGCTATTGGATCGAATGCGGCTAGGGTTCATATAGACTTAAAAGAATATGTGTGTAGTGTGCCCCCTCGTTGGGGCATGCAGTTTTGCCCATTGATCGTGGGAGGATCTCCATTGAAGCACACAATTTTTGGTCTTTTGACCGCCCTAAGCGTGACATGCGCGCCCGCCGCCTTTGCACAAGAGGCGGCTGTGGAGGCGATGCAGGAATATTTGATGTTCCAAGACTATGAAAGCGGCATCATATTGCCGCAACAAATTACCCAAGACGTCTGGCCGTCTGTTCAGTTTATCGACACACGCGATGCGGAGCAATTTGACACCGCCACGATACCAACCGCGATTAACATTGAGTGGCGCGAAGTGCTTGACCGCATGGATGAAATCCCGACCGATAAAAAAGTGATTTTGTTTTGCAACACGGGATCTTTGTCCGCTCAGGCCACGTTTGCGCTGCGCGTGGCGGGGATGGACAACGTTGTGGTGATGCAAACAGGGTTTACAGGATGGCTTGAAACAGCGGGTTACAAGCCGCAGTGACGCTCCGCTACAAACTATGCGAATGAAAAAGCCCCGCTCACTTGAGCGGGGCTTTTAATGTTTAGGGATTGATCGCGCGTTAGTGCGCGGAAATCAGGCCGAGGCTTTCAAGTTTCAAAATCACTTGATGCGCGCAGTTATCGACATCGTGGCCGATGGTCTCAACGCGCAGCTCGGGATTTGCGGGAATATCATAGGGGTCTGAAATCCCTGTGAATTCCTTGATCTTACCTTCGCGCGCGAGTTTGTAGAGACCTTTGCGGTCGCGTTTCTCGCACTCTTCGATATCCGTTGCGACGTGAACTTCGACAAAGGCTCCGAACTGTTCGACGTCTTCGCGCACTGCGCGGCGCGTCGTGGCATAGGGCGCAATGGGCGCACAAATAGCGATGCCTGCGTTCTTTGTGATCTCGGAGGCGACATAGCCAATACGGCGGATGTTGAGATCACGATGCTCTTTGGAAAAGCCAAGCTCGGACGATAGGTTTTTACGCACGATATCACCATCAAGCAGCGTAACAGGGCGCCCGCCCATTTCCATCAGCTTGACCATCAATGCGTTGGCGATGGTTGATTTGCCGGAGCCGGAAAAGCCGGTGAAGAACACCGTAAAGCCTTGTTTGGAGCGTGGCGGCTTGGTCTTGCGCAGTTCCTTTACGACTTCTGGGAACGAAAACCATTCCGGAATTTCCAGACCCTCAGACAAACGGCGGCGCAATTCGGTGCCGGATATGTTCAAGATTGTCACGTTTTCACGGTCTTCGATCTCGTCATTTGGCTCATACTGGGCGCGCTCTTGCACATAGACCATGTGTTTGAAATCGACCATCTCGATGCCCATTTCCTCTTGGTGCTCGCGGAACAAGTCCTGTGCATCATAGGGGCCATAGAAATCTTCACCGGCCGAGTTGGCACCCGGGCCTGCGTGGTCGCGACCGACGATAAAGTGGGTGCAGCCGTAGTTGGCGCGGATCAAACCGTGCCAAACCGCTTCACGTGGACCCGCCATACGCATAGCGAGCGGCAACAAAGACATTGTGGTGGTGGCCGCAGGATATTTGTCGAGGACCGCCTCGTAGCACCGCACGCGAGTGAAGTGATCTACATCCCCCGGTTTGGTCATGCCCACAACAGGGTGGATCAACAAGTTGGCCTGCGCCTCTTTCGCGGCGCGGAATGTCAATTCTTGGTGAGCACGGTGCAGCGGGTTGCGGGTTTGGAATGCCACAACGCGACGCCAGCCGAGTTTGCGAAAATAGGCGCGCAATTCGTTCGGTGTGTCGCGTGAGCCGCGAAAATCATAGTGGACAGGTTGTTGCAGGCCCGTAATCGGCCCACCAAGGTAGACCTTGCCCGCCGTGTTGTGCAGGTAGTTGACCGCAGGGTGCGCCTCGTCATCCGCGCCAAACACCTTTTCGGCTTCTTTGGCTTTGTTCGGCACCCAATTGTCTGTAACGGTCATAGTGGCGAGAATGACGCCCTCTTGGTCGCGCAGCGCAATATCTTGCCCCTCTTTCAACCCTTCGGCAAAAGCCTCGGACACATCGAGCGTGATGGGCATCGGCCATAGCGTGCCATCGGTGGTGCGCATGTTGTCGACCACACCATCATAGTCAGCTTCGCTCAAAAAACCCTTGAGTGGCGCAAACCCGCCGTTCATCAACAACTCTAGGTCGCAGATTTGACGCGGGCTCAGATCCCAACTGATCAGATCGGCGGCTTCGACTTTGAGCTTTTGCGCGCTTTCATAGGACACAAAAAGTTCGGGGATGGGGGCAAGGTTTTGGTACATACAAATGGCCTTTCAGACGGCATCAAATTCGAATGGTTCAACCCGGATCGTGGGCTGGTTTGCGCTGCCTTAACGCAACGGCATCAAACAAAGCAATATATGCCAAAGGGAGATGTCGGAAATGAGGCGCAATTCCCACATTTTGGCGCTTTGGGCGGACAAACGCGCCCCCAAACGTAGGGAAAGGCGGGACAATGCCCGCCTCTCTGAATTTATCGTTTTGCGCGTGATGCGCTTAGTCTTGTTCAGACAGCCAGCGTTCCGCATCCAAGGCGGCCATGCAGCCCATGCCGGCCGATGTCACGGCTTGGCGGTATTTGTGGTCGGTCAGATCGCCCGCGGCAAAGACACCGGGGATCGATGTTTCGGTCGAGCCAGGTTTGACCGTGACATAGCCGCCATTGTGCAGCTCCAACTTGCCTTTCACCAATTCGGTGGCAGGGGCGTGACCGATGGCCACAAAGACACCTTTGGCAGGAATGTCGGTAATCTCACCGGTTTTCACGTGGCGCGCGCGCACACCGTTGACGCCTTTTGGCATGGTGTCGCCGTAGACTTCGACCAACTCGTGATCCCACAATGGCACGATTTTGGGGTTCTTCAACAGACGATCAATCAAAATAGCCTCGGCGCGCAATTCATCGCGGCGGTGAATGAGTGTCACCTTGGAGGCAAAGTTGGTCAAAAATAGCGCTTCTTCGACAGCAGTGTTGCCGCCGCCGATGACGACAATATCCATGTTGCGGTAGAAAAATCCGTCACATGTGGCACAGGCGGAGACGCCGAACCCTTTGAACTCGTCCTCGGACGGCAGGCCAAGCCATTTGGCGCGTGCGCCCGTGGCAAGGATGACCGCGTCAGCCGTGTAGGTCGTTCCTGAATCGCCCTTGGCCACAAACGGGCGCACATCGGTGTCCAGATTAGTGATAATGTCGCCAATGATCTCACAGCCCATCGCCTTGGCGTGGTCTTGCATTTTGATCATCAATTCCGGCCCTTGGATCTCGCTTTCACCGGGCCAGTTTTCCACCTCGGTGGTGGTGGTCAGCTGACCACCTGGCTCGATCCCTTGGACGAGGACAGGCGATAGCATTGCGCGCGAGGCGTAAACGCCCGCGGTGTAGCCCGCAGGTCCGGAACCGATGATGAGGACTTTGGTGTGTTTCGTCTCAGCCATTTTGAGCCTCTTGAATTTGGGGTTTTTATCTCGTGTTGTCCCCGATATAGACACGCAGACGCGCGGGCGCAAACCCTGCGCGATGACTTGCCGCATCTCACAGCTTATGCTGGGGCATGTGGCGAAATGGTCTTGAATTAAATGCGCCTAAATGCGAAAGATAATTGCGCAATGACGCATTCACGCACATTTTTCGTAAATAATGCCATGATGACACACATGAT
This sequence comes from Celeribacter marinus, assembly GCF_001308265.1. Lineage (GTDB taxonomy): Bacteria > Pseudomonadota > Alphaproteobacteria > Rhodobacterales > Rhodobacteraceae > Celeribacter > Celeribacter marinus. The sequence continues at coordinate 1,100,929 of NZ_CP012023.1, read as the reverse complement.
TGGCCACGACGTCGGAGACGGATATGCCCGCCCATAAGCTCGATGAGATTGATCGCAAAATCCTTGCGGAACTGCAAGCGGACGGGCGCATGACCAACGTCGAGTTGGCAAAACGCGTTGGCATATCCGCGCCACCATGCTTGCGCCGTGTGCGCACGCTCGAAGAGGGCGGATATATCAAAGGCTATCATGCCGTTGTGGACGCACGCGCACTGTCGTTCGAGGTGCAGGTGTTCGCGATGGTCGGGTTGCAAAGCCAAGCCGAGGTGGATTTAGTCCGTTTTGAGGATAAGTGCCGCGAATGGCCGCTTGTGCGCGAATGTCATATGCTCAATGGCGAGGTGGATTTCATCCTCAAATGTATCGCGCCCGATCTGTCGACCTTCCAAAGCTTTTTGACCGGTGAATTGTTGTCGACGCCAAATGTGGAAAGCGTCAAAACCTCACTCGTGATCCGTGGGGCCAAATCCGAGCCGGGTGTTCCGTTCGATGTCCTTGAGGCGCGTTTGGCACAAAAAGCCTGATTAGGACGTCCCATTGGTTGCCCCAAATACAAAAAACCGCGCTGTGAGGCGCGGTTTTGTCGTTTTAACGGCGTGCGGCGTTAGAGCAACCCGATCTCGATTAAATCCGTGGGGGTCAGACGGGGATGAGACATGGCTCCGAAATCGCCAAGGTTCTCCAAATGTGGGAACAAAGACATGAAATGCTCTCTCATCTCGCCTTGGAATTGGCTGCTGGCGGCAATTCCTGGGTGATACGTCTCACATTCGATACCGTTGACGCGGATCAATCGGTGTTGTGGCAGGCAAATGTGATAGCAACGCACCGCCGAAATCGGCGTGATCTCAATCATCGACAGCCCGTCTGCCATTGCGGAAATAGGCGCGAGGGCATGCGCGGTGCCCAGATAGGATTTCAATGCTTCGGCACGCAGTAAATACCGCGCACCCGCGCCCAACATCAAATCATGACTCGGATGGCCGTACCCAAGCGCATCGCCAGTAATCCGGTACAGTTTTTCGGGGGATGCGCCATCGGCACGCCGTCCCTTATGATCAAGCTCGACAGAGCCAACCCACATGATAGGCAGCGTATCACCGTCTGCGGTCACGATCATATCGCCGGGGAGTAGATCCTCGACAGCGGTTAGCCCATGCGGTGTTTGAATTAACGCACCTCGACCGAACGCACTAAACGCCGCTTCAAAGGCAGGGAGCGCAGGGGCCGCCACAGTGTCGTCCATCACATCGCCGTTCTGAGCGAGCCACATCACATCAAACCTGCGCAACGCGTGCGCGGGTCGCGCCGCTGCGGGTTTTCTGCGAACCGTCCATGCGGGCGACACGGGGCGGTTTGCGTCAAAAGACATTTGACGGGACGGGGATGTGTGACGCGTCTGCGCGGCGGCAGACTGTCGGGCAAGCGGTTGCGGCATAAGTCGCTCCTACGATCACGTACGGCCCCCACCGAGTTGTGATAGGATCAACGGTCGCAGACAAATGCCCTTATTGTCAAAATATAATGTTAATTACACACAAGGGCGGCACCAATCCTACGGTGCCGCCCCTGCATTGTTTCCGATCTGTGTGTGAATGGGAGGTCTTCAACAGGTCGGACGGGAGAATTTCAAATTGCGAATCGTTGGATCACGCGTTGGCGGCGCGCGGCGTGCCTTGTGATTCTGCCGCGCGCTTAACGGCGCGCAGGTCGCGGTGCCACGGCAAGGTGACGCCCTTTTTCTGCGCTTCTTCGATGATGGATTGCATCCAGCGGGGGTGTTCGTTGGTCTTGGTCATATCTGCCTCTTCTTTCGGACCGCTTGGGGTCACTCATTGTTGTGTTGAGGTCAGTATGCGCAGCGCTTTGGGCCGAAATTTGGCAATACGTGCGAATTTTTGAAAAATGTTAAAAATCAAACACTGGTGAAAATGCACCAATAAAATAAGGCTTATATGCTGTTTCGTGAACAATCATGGGTAAATGAGCCGGACTGTTTCTGGCGCAAATGTGGCGAAACGGCGCTAGATTTTACAACCGAATAGTCGAAAGCAAGCGCCCGTAGTCGGCCTCTTTGCGGTGGACGCAGCGGCGATACGAATAGAATCGCTTGGGGTCGTGATAGGTACAATGGCGCGTCCATTCATGCGCCCCCACACCGGCCTCGCGAAGTTTGTGCAATCCAAATGCCGGAAGGTCGAACAGGTAGCGATCATCTTCGCCATTGGCAAAGAACCGTGCGTTCTCGTCGCCAGCCGTGATGAAAGTATCGAAAAACTCGGGCCCGACTTCGTAGGCGCGCTGCGAGATGCATGGGCCGATAACGGCCGTGATGCGCTCGCGCTTGGCACCCAAATCGACCATGGCCGCGACCGTACGGTCCAATATGCCGTCCAAGGCGCCGCGCCATCCCGCATGTGCCGCGCCGATCACGCCGTTGTCACGGTCGGCAAACAAAACGGGCTGGCAATCGGCGGTGAGGATCACAAGGGCAAGGCCTTTGGTCGCGGTGACAAGAGCGTCTGCTTTCGGTGCGCTACCCGTTTGTGGGCCGCTCACGCTGACAACATCCGCCGAATGGATCTGAAAAACGGAGCATAGGGCGTCGGGCGTGACATCCATCGCCGCCGCCACGCGCGCGCGGTTGATTGCCACGATGTCGTTTTGATCGGATGAGCCAAAGCCGCAATTCAACCCCTCGAACACACCAGAGGATGCGCCACCTTTGCGGGTGAAAAACCCGTGTTCAACACCCTCAAGGAGGTCTGATCGAATGATCTCTAGGCTCATTGTGCAAATCCTGGTGGTAAGAGGGAGGGCGTGGGTGCAATCGCGATGGCTTTGAACAGGGTTCCCATTTCTGAGGGCGAGGTCAACCGCTCAAATGCTTTGATATGCGCGGTGAGGGCGTCATCCGCGAGGTTCTGCGCCAATGAGTGAGCGCGGTGTGCGATGCCAAGCCGCCCAAGCAATTCCCCTTGGGACACCATTCCTGACACAGCCGCGCCCACGGTTTGCGCCGCGCGTGCAAGGGCCTCGAAATCCACATGTGCGGTGAGATCGGCCAGCCCGGGCTGCGCAAGGGGATCAACGCTTTTGTGCGCCTTCAACGCCTGAAATGTATCGCCCAAGGAGCGCCAGTCGCCGTAATCGATGAAAATCGCTGCACCGCCGTTCGTGGTGATGCGTGCGGCAATTTCAGTCACAATAGGATGGGCTGCGGGGCATATCTCGACCACATCGCCCGTTTTGGTATCCGCCAATCTGTGATCGAGCGCCGCAATAGGGGCGGGTGATGACAGGCCAAGCGTTAGCGCCTCACCCGCGAGTGCAACCTGTGTCTCACGCCATCCTTGTGCGTCGCGAGTAAACTGGCGGATCGGCAAGGCGTCAAAAAACTCGTTGGCCACAAGCCAAAGGGGGTGCGCGGGCAGGGATGCCGCCTCATCGATCCAAGTCACATCAACCCCTGTCAGCGTGTCGCGCTGCACGGCCCTAAGGGTCGGGGATGCCTCAATAAGATGCACCTGCATCGCGGCATGCATATTTGGAACGGCTTTGGTGGCGCGTAGCACATCCGCCATCAACGTTCCGCGCCCTGGCCCGATTTCTGCCAAGGTAAACGGTGTCGGGCATCCTTGATCCATCCATGATTGGGCCAAACATAGCCCCAACAGTTCACCAAACATTTGGCTGATTTCGGGGGCAGTGATAAAATCCCCGCCGGTGCCAAAGGGATCGCGGGTGGTGTAATAACCGTGCTGCGGGTGAAGCAAACACTCCGCCATAAACTCCATCAATGACATCGGTCCCGTTTTGGCGATGCGCCGTGCGAGGATGTCCGCCAGCTGCGTCATGCGCGGCGCGCCCTCACCATAAGCAAAAGGCCAAACCCGATCATCGGCAGCGACAAAAGTTGTCCCATCGACATGTGAAGCACCACAGTGCCCATCGGGTTTTCGGGCGTAATGAATTGCGCATCCGCTTGTCGAAAGAACTCGACGACAAAGCGCGATAGGCCGTAGCCCGCAAAGAACAGACCCGCAATCAAGCCGCGCCGCTTGAGCGCATCGAACCGCCACACGAGTAGCAAAATCAGTGATCCAAGAATTAAGCCCTCAAGGCCCGCTTCGTAGAGCTGTGAGGGATGACGGGCGCACAATGTGCCGACATTTTCGCATGCCTGTGCCTCATCGCCCGGGAAAATAACGGCCCACGGGGCGGTGGATGGACGCCCCCATAGTTCGGCATTTACAAAATTGGCCATACGCCCGAGCATTAAGCCGACAGGCGTGGCCATAGCCAGCGTATCAGCCAAGCTCAACCGATCAATGTTGTGACGCCCTGCGTAGATGAACGCGGCCACGACAACTCCCAAAAAGCCGCCGTGAAACGACATGCCACCCTGCCAGATCATCGGGATTTCAATCACATTGGCCAGATAATAACCCGGCTTGTAAAAAAGCACATAGCCCAGTCGCCCGCCCACAATGACGCCCAGAATGAGCCATGTGAGCAGGTCATCAACAGTCTCGCGGCTCATCGGCGCGGTGTCGCGTGGCCACAACCGCGCGGCGGCCAGTGCGCGGGTGACAAGCCACCATCCCACAATGATCCCCGCGATATACGCGAGAGCATACCAATGGAGGGCGAAATGAAACGCCCCGATGCTAATCTCGAACAAGACGGGCGAGACATCGGGAAAATTGAGAACGGCGGGCATAAATGTAGTCATGCGCGCATCTGTAAATTTGCAGGGGGGGAAGTCAACCTTGTGATTTGCGGTGTGACGCCCCATATAGTGACAAAGACATTTAGGAGTGGGCTCATGCAGACGCGCAACAAAATTCTCGACGACATCTCGCAATTGATGACCAACGCCATGGGCGTGGCTCAAGGGGCGAAAGACGAGGCAGATACTGCCTTGAAAGGCCTTGTAGATCGCTGGTTGGCGGACCGCGATTTTGTCACGCGCGACGAATTCGACGCGACACGCGCGATGGCGCAAAAAGCGCGTGAAGAGAACGAAGAGTTGAAAAAACGTCTCGATGCTCTGGAGCGTAAAAAAACCGTGACAAAGACGACTAAGAAATAGGCACGCGCACCTACGGGATGTGCGACAGACACGGCCCCGATGTTCGGGGCCGTTTTTTTGTGCCCTGATCGATGTTTACGCATGGCCCAAATGTGCGGTGCACCGAAAACGCTCCACAATGGGCACAACCAACCTGTGGAAAACGTCAAAATCCTGTGGGTGAATGTCGATTGCTGGGGATAAGGTTAAAAATTAACTTTACAGCAACGATCCTTTTGGAACACCATATCTAGTAAGGGGATGCACAAAAACATCAGCCCCTTGAGCAGGCACCAAGTCTTAGGGACGCTGTGGGAATGTTACACACAGCCATATAAGCAAACACATATGAGGCCGCACATGTCGCTGACCGAGTACGATATCACCGAAGACATCCACCCGATTGATCTCGTAGAATCGTTGGCCGCGCACAACGAGTGGGAATTTGACCGCGTCACGGAAGATCAGATTGCCATGGCCGTCGAGGGGCAGTGGCGCACCTATTCCATCACGCTGGCATGGTCGGATTATGACGAGACGTTGCGTCTGATCTGCACCTTTGAGATGGAGCCGCCCCAAGACAAGCTGCACAAGATTTACGAGGTTCTCAACCACGCCAATGATCAATGTTGGACGGGTGCATTTTCCTACTGGAATGAGCAAAGTATGATGGTTTACCGCTACGGCTTGCCGCTTTCGGGGGGGCAATTTGCTAGTTCGGAACAGATTGACCGTTTGATCGGATCGGCCGTCGGCAATTGCGAGCGCTTTTATCCTGCGTTCCAATTGGCTGCGTGGTCGGATCGTAGCCCGAAAGACGCGATGGATATCGCGATTTGCGAAGCATACGGGCGCGCCTGATCGCAATTTGGCGCGCGGGTGCCTGCATGCCCGCCGTTGCGATTTTGCCGCGACATACTACAATAGTCAGTGCGCCCTCTGCTACGCAGGGGGCGTCTATATTTGAGATGCACAAGGATGGAATGCCATGTCGATGGATGATGTGAAAACGCGCGGTTTGGTGCTTTTGGGCTGCGGGAAAATGGGCTCGGCCATGCTCAAAGGATGGCTTGATGGCGGGTTGCCTGCCACGTCCGTCACGGTCCTCGCCCCACGTCCGTCCGATTGGGTCAAGTCCACTGGCGTGCATATTAACACCGCACTGCCAACTGATCCGGCCGTGGTTTTGATCGCTGTAAAGCCGCAAAAAATGGCCGAAGCTTTGCCAACCCTGCGCGCTTTGGGCAATGGCTCCACGGTGTTTTTGTCTGTCGCTGCGGGGATCACGTTGGCTGCTTACGAGGAGATGCTTGGCGCGCGCACACCGATTGTTCGCGCCATGCCAAACACGCCCTCGGCCGTGGGCCGCGGTATCACGGGCATTGTTGGTAATGCGTGCGTCACCGGCGCACAACTCGACCTTGCCGACACCTTGTTGCAGGCGGTGGGGCAGGTGGTCCGCCTTGAGACCGAAAGCCAAATGCGCGCCCTCACCGCCGTGTCTGGCTGTGGTCCGGCCTACGTGTTCCACCTTATCGAGGCGATGGCGGCAGCGGGCGAAAAGGCGGGATTGTCTGCCGAATTGGCGTTGCAACTTGCGCGGGCCACGGTCGGTGGCGCGGGGCATCTAGCCGAAAACTCGGACGAAACTCCGACCCAGTTGCGCATCAACGTGACCTCTCCCAATGGCGTGACCGCCGAGGCCTTGCGTGTTTTAATGAGCGAGGATGACGGGTTTGTCCCCCTCCTTGATCGGGCCATTCAGGCGGCGATGACACGCGATGCGGAGCTTGCAGAATAATGGGTGACATCAGCTACGACGACTTTTTAAAGGTCGATGTGCGGGTGGGCACGATCACCCGCGCCGAACCCTATCCTGAGGCGCGCAAACCTGCGATTAAACTATGGATCGATTTTGGCGGTGACATTGGTGAAAAGAAATCATCAGCCCAAATCACAGCGCATTATACGATTGAGACGCTGATTGGCACCCAAGTTATGGCCGTGGTCAACTTCCCGCCGCGCCAGATCGGCCGCTTTATGTCAGAGGTTCTGGTGCTCGGATTTCCCGATGCCAATGGTGAGGTTGTGCTCGCACGGCCTGATCAAACGGTGCCAATCGGCGGGCGGTTGCACTAGGTCTTAAGGGGCTTGCGTATCGCCCATGGCCGCGCGCCAATGACGGCGGCACAACGAGACGTATCGCTCGTTGCCGCCAATTTCGACCTGTGCGCCCTCGGTCAACACATCGCCCGCCTCATTTGTACGCACGACCATCGATGCCTTCTTGCCGCAATGACAGATCGTGCGCACCTCGCGCATTTCATCGGCAAGCGCCAAGAGCGCGGCAGAGCCGGGGAACAAATGCCCCTGAAAATCGACCCGTAGCCCGTAGGTCATGATCGGCACGCCCAAATCATCAACCGCACGCGCCAGTTGCCAAACCTGTTCATGGGTCAAAAACTGAGCTTCGTCGATAAAGATACACGCAACTTTGCCCTGCGCCAGACGCGCCTCAACCTTTGCAAAAAGATCTTCGCCAACGGCAAAGGTATCTGCCGCCTCGCCAATACCGATGCGCGACCCGATGCGGCCCTCGCCCGCACGATTGTCAAACTGCGCGGTCATCAAATAGGTGTCCATGCCGCGCTCGCGGTAGTTGTGGGACGCTTGTAGAAGCAGGGTCGATTTGCCCGCGTTCATCGTCGAGTATTGAAAGTACAGTTTTGCCATGCTGGGGGTTTGCCCCACGCGCGCGCCGCGATCAAGGGCGTTTTGGCATGTAAAAGGCGCGAAGGTTTCCCCTCGCGCCTGAATTTGGTTTAGCCATGAGCCTTGGACTTGCCGCCGCCGCTACGGCGTTGCTGGGTGTGGCCAGGACGTCCGCCACCGCCCGCTTTGGGCGCGCCTTGCGGTTTGCCGCCACCGGAGCGACGTGGGCCACCGCGACCACCACCGCCACCTGCGCCGCCACCGTTGCCACGACGACCTTGCTGCTTGGGTTTTGGTTCGGCTTTTTGATCATCTGCGGCCCATGACGCGGCTGTCGCGATCGGGATACGGATTTTCATCACCTTCTCGATGGCGCGGAAATCGTCCAGCTCGGTGGGCGCACAGAACGCCACCGCTTTGCCTTCGCGGCCTGCGCGGGCGGTGCGGCCAATGCGATGCACGTAGTTCTCGGGCACGTTTGGCAATTCGTAGTTGTAGACGTGGCGCACGGCAGGAATGTCGATGCCACGCGCCGCCACATCGGTGGCCACGAGGACTTCGATCTGACCATTGCGCGCGTCCTTGATAGTGCGCTCGCGTTGGTTTTGCGATTTGTTGCCGTGGATCGAACCGGCGTTAAAGCCCGCCTTTTGCAGCTGTTTGGACATGCGTTCCGCGCCATGCTTGGTACGCGAAAACACCAGCGCCAAATCGCCACGGTGTGTAGCGAGCATCTCTTTGAGCGTGTCGTATTTGTCGCCCGCGGGGATGAAGTGGACCTCTTGGTCGATCTTGTCGGCGGCCTTGCCCGCAGGGGACACTTCGACGCGCACAGGCGATGTGAGATAGCTTTGCGCGATCTCGTTCATCTGTTTGCTCATCGTGGCGGAGAACAGCATGGTCTGACGCTCTTTGGCGAGCATCGGCACCAATTTACGCAGCGCATGGATGAACCCCATGTCGAGCATCTGGTCGGCCTCATCGAGGACAAGGAATGTTGTCTCGGATAGCGTGATGGCGCGGCGATCAATCAGGTCCATCAAGCGACCGGGCGTGGCGACAAGGATGTCTGTGCCACGCTCAAGGCGCTTGATCTGGTTGTTGATCGAAGTGCCGCCTACAACGCGGTTCAATTTGAGGTGCGTGTCTTTGATGTAGGGAAACAGCGTGTCAGCGATCTGGTTTACCAACTCGCGGGTCGGAGCAAGGATCAGCGCACGTGTGGTTTTTGCCGAGGGCTTGGAACCTTCGGTCAGCGCCATGTGCAACAGCGGCAGGCCAAACGCGAGGGTTTTACCTGTACCGGTCTGGGCAAGGCCCATGACGTCGCGGCCATTCATCACTTCGGGAATGGCGCGGGCTTGGATGGGGGTTGGTGTCTCAAGACCTTGGTCTTTCAACAACTTGAGAAGGCGCGGCTGAAGGCCGAGCATAGAAAAATCAGTCATAAACGTCCTTTGGTGGGTAGCCCACACAGCATGACGCACCCCGAAACGGGGCGCTTTTGATGGTCGCGGGAAAGGATACCGAAGAGGGCCGATTGCCCCGCTCGTCTTCCCGCCGACCCCATGCGTGATTTTGGGATCTGGTGGCCGGTATCGGCCATAGTATGACATCTGCGGCGCGGTCCATTTTGGACACATACGCGGCTGCTCACGCGGCAGCATGGGACGTCTGTACGGCACACATGGGGCAGCGCGGGCGATAAGTCAAGGATTATGCTGCGCACGCAAAGCAAAACGCCCCACCAAAAGGCGGGGCGTTTGATCCGTTTCGCGATGTGGCGCGGCCTTACAATTCCTGCAAGCTCATCACGTCCATGTCGCCCTCGACCCGTGATTTGATCGCCATCGCGGCGGCGTGGGAGGCGGCGGCGGTGGTGAAATACGGGATCTTGTCGTAGAGCGCGACTTTGCGGATTTCGCGGGAATCCTCGACGGCTTGGGTGCCCTCGGTCGTGTTGAGAACCAATGAAATCTCGCCGTTCTTCATAATGTCGGCGATGTTCGGGCGGCCCTCATAAACCTTGTTCACCACCGTGGTGGCGATGCCGTTTTCCTCGAAAAACTTGGCGGTGCCACGGGTGGCGACGATTTCAAACCCGAGATCGGAGAGGGTCTTGATCGCCTCAACCATCTTGGGCTTTTTGTCGTAATCCTTGACCGATACGAACACTTTACCACCGGACGGCAGGTCAGTGCCTGCGCCCAACTGCGCCTTGAGAAAGGCGCGTGCAAAGCTCACGTCTTGGCCCATGACCTCGCCCGTGGAGCGCATTTCCGGTCCCAAAATCGTGTCGACACCGGGGAAGCGGGCAAAGGGCAATACGGCCTCTTTCACTGCAAAGCGTCCGGTTTTGGACGGGTCAACCAGATCGAAGTTCGCCATTTTCTCGCCCGCCATGAGACGTGCGGCGATGGAGGCGATGGGCGAATTCACGGCCTTGGCCACGAACGGCACGGTGCGCGAGGCGCGCGGATTGACCTCGATGAGGAAAATCACATCGTCCTTGACCGCGAATTGCACGTTCATCAGGCCGACAACGTTGAGCGCCAAAGCCAATTCAACGGTCTGGCGTTTCAGCTCCGCGACGATCTCGGGTTTGAGCGAGTAGGGCGGCAAGGAACACGCACTATCGCCCGAGTGGACACCCGCCTCTTCGATGTGCTGCATGATGCCCGCAACGTGGACGGTTTCACCATCGGACAACGCATCGACATCGACCTCGGTCGCGCCAGACAGGTAGCTGTCGAGCAACACGGGGCTATCGCCAGACACCACCACGGCGTCACGGATGTAGCGCTTGAGCTGATCCATATCGCGCACGATTTCCATCGCGCGACCACCCAAGACGTAAGAGGGACGGATCACCAACGGAAAGCCGATGTCGACAGCAATCTCAAGCGCTTGCTCATCGGTGGAGGCAATGCCGTTGTGAGGCTGTTTGAGGCCCAAACGGTTCACAAGATCTTGGAAGCGCTCGCGGTCCTCGGCCAGATCGATCGCGTCCGGCGAGGTGCCGAGGATCGGAATGCCTTCGTCTTGCAATGCCTGCGCGATTTTCAGCGGGGTTTGCCCGCCGAACTGGACGATCACGCCGTGCAGCGTGCCGTTCTCTTGTTCTACGCGCAGGATTTCCATCACATGTTCAAACGTCAGCGGCTCGAAATACAACCGGTCCGAGGTGTCATAGTCGGTGGACACGGTTTCGGGGTTACAGTTGATCATAATCGTCTCGTAGCCCTGCTCGGTGAGCGAGTAACAGGCGTGACAACAGCAGTAATCAAACTCGATCCCTTGGCCGATGCGGTTCGGACCGCCGCCCAAAATAACGACCTTTTTGCGATCCGATGGCCGCGCCTCGCATTCCACTTCGCCCATCATCGGGGCCTCGTAGGTGGAGTACATATAGGGCGTCTGCGCCTCGAATTCGGCCGCACAGGTGTCGATGCGTTTGAACACGGCGTTGACGCCGAGGTTGCGGCGCGCACGGCGCACGTTGTCCTCGTCACGCCCCGTAAGGGTTGCCAAGCGGGCATCGGTGAAGCCCATCATTTTAACGGCCCGAAGACCCTCTTCGGTCACGGGAAGGCCGTCTTTGCGGATGTCGTTTTCCATCTCAACGATCTCGCGAATACGCGCGAGGAACCACGGATCGTAGCTATTGATTTCGTTGATTTCGATGTCGGAAAAGCCAAACCGCATCGCTTGGGCAATCACGCGCAAACGGTCGGGCGTAGCTTTGGCCAGTTCGCGTGTGACAGATTTGTCGATCTGGCGTTGTGCCTGATCGTCCGCTCCACGCAACACACGCGACAATGTATCGTCGCTGCCTTCTGTCTCAACAATGTTCGCGGCTTGGGGCATATCCGCCAATGCGATGTCGTCAAACCCTGTGAGGCCCGATTCCATCGACGCGAGTGCTTTTTGCATACTCTCATGGATGGTGCGGCCAATGGCCATGGCCTCGCCCACGGATTTCATCGCGGTGGTCAGGTTCGGCTCTGAGCCGGGGAATTTTTCGAACGCGAATTTCGGGATTTTGGTGACGACATAGTCGATGGTCGGCTCAAAGGACGCAGGGGTCACTTTGGTAATGTCGTTGTCCAATTCGTCAAGCGTATACCCAACGGCCAGTTTCGCGGCGATTTTGGCAATCGGGAAACCGGTTGCCTTGGACGCCAAGGCGGAGGAGCGCGATACGCGTGGGTTCATCTCGATCACGATCATGCGGCCATCGGCGGGGTTTACCGCCCACTGAACGTTAGAGCCGCCTGTTTCCACGCCAATTTCGCGCAGCACGTTGATGGAATGGGTGCGCATCAACTGATATTCTTTGTCGGTGAGCGTCAGCGCAGGGGCCACCGTCACACTGTCGCCCGTGTGCACGCCCATCGGATCGACGTTCTCGATCGCACAGACGATAATGGCGTTGTCGGCGGTGTCGCGCACCACTTCCATCTCGTATTCTTTCCACCCGAGCAGGCTTTCGTCGATGAGGATCTGCGCCATGGGGGACGCTTCCATGCCCGAGCGGCAAAAGTGTTCGTAATCGTCGCGGTTATACGCCACGCCGCCGCCTGTGCCGCCAAGGGTAAAGGCGGGGCGGATAATGGCCGGAAGGCCGATCTCTTCTAGCGCGTCCATCGCCTGTTTCAGACCTGCGGAGATGTCGTATTTGCCGTGGGACAGCTTTGGCGCGGTGACAATCGTGGCCTTTGGGTTCTCGATGCCCAGACGGTCCATTGCCTCGCGGAACAGCTTGCGATCCTCGGCCATTTCAATCGCGGCGCGTTTTGCCCCGATCAGCTCGACATTGAATTTTTCCAGAATGCCCAGATCATCTAATTCAAGTGCGGTGTTCAGACCCGTCTGACCGCCCATCGTGGGCAGGAGCGCGTCAGGGCGCTCTTTCTCGATGATCTTGGCCACGACCTCTGCCGTGATCGGCTCGATATAGGTGGCATCGGCCATATCGGGGTCGGTCATGATGGTCGCGGGGTTGGAGTTGACCAGAATGACGCGGTAGCCCTCTTCGCGAAGTGCTTTACACGCTTGGGCGCCGGAGTAATCAAACTCGCATGCCTGTCCGATGACAATCGGCCCCGCCCCAATGATCATGATCGACTGGATATCGGTTCTTTTGGGCATGGCAGACCTCTGATGTTTGTGCAGCACGGCACACCCCCTAACGGGGGTGCGCAAATTGTCGTGGGTTATAGCTATGACGCGCGCGGGTGCAAGGCCTGATAGGCGATGTTTTTTGTCCGAGAGCCTTCGCATGCTCTGCTGAATGTCATTTGTGCGCGCAGCGATGTGGCGGGGCGTGGCGCGAGATACCCGCTTTTGCGCCGCTCATGCGCGCAAGATGCGCCCGTATAATTCCAAGTTAGAGGCCTATTGTTGCCACATTACACCGGCACCATTGGATCATGACGCATGCTTTGAGGACGATGTAGCCGTGACGATGCCCCCCGTCATCCAACGTGAAACGCCGCGCATGATCTTGCGCCGCGCACTTGAACAAAATACTTTGGCCTTTGGTACGCTTTTATACGCGGTGTTCGGGATGGCGTTGCTATGGTCGTTTGGCGAAACGCCCGCGCGTTGGATCGGCAGCCTCACAGTCGCGTTCTCAACGTTCTTTTTGCTCGCGGGCCTCATCGCGCCATTGTGGGTCTATCCGTTGATTTTTGCGCCGGTGCTCGCGATCTTTGGCGGGTTGCGCCGCCGCCTTTGGACCCAAAAAATCCAAATCCTGTCCGCGATGGTCTATTGCACGATTTTCACACTGACCTTTAGCCTGATCAAAGGACATTTGACCGAAATTGTCCCGTTCTGGGCCGATTCCGCGCTGACGCAGTTGGATTTGGCGCTGCATTTCGGGACCAACCCTCGGGACGTGCTGGGGTGGATGTCGGTGTTTAACGGCAATGATTTGTCGCGGTTCTATCTGAATTCATGGGTGTTTTTCGCAACGTATTTCCCTGTGCTCCTACTTGTCGTGGACGACAACGCACATCGGCGGCGTGTCTTTACGGTGCTGTGGATGGCGTGTTGGGTCATTCTTGGGAATGTCATTGCTGTGATGTTTATGTCCGCGGGGCCAATCTTTGCCGATCTTGTGGCAACGGGCACAATGCGCGATCACCACGGCGTTCTCGCCCTGTTGAATGATCCCGAGGGCGCGCGTTTGCTCATGATCAAACAAAACCTATGGGCGGCCTATTCGGGACAAAGCGAGATGCTTGGCGCGGGTATTTCGGCGTTCCCATCTGTCCATGTCGGGATGGCGAGTGTTCTGGCCTTGTATGTCGCGCGGCGTGGTGTGGATTTCGCACAAGGCCCTGCGATTCATGCGGCTTTGGCACGCGGCGTTGTCATCGCAACGCGAAGTGTGGCGATCCTTTACGTTTTGATCTACCTTGTTTTGTCGGTCTATCTGGGATGGCATTACGCCGTGGATGGCTACATGTCGATTGCTGTAATTTGCGGCCTTTACGGGCTTGGCGGTCTGCGTGCGGGTGTTTTGCGCCGTGTTGCTGCACCATTTATGCAAGAACAGCCCGTTTCGGCCCGTTCGTCCCAACCGTCCCCTTGACTTTTTGGCCCATGGCGAGTGTATCGGCTAGCAAATACTGAGCACACTCGAGGATGAACCAAATGCACGCGTACCGCAGCCATACCTGCGCCGAACTGAATAAATCCAATGTCGGCGATACTGTCCGTCTGTCGGGCTGGGTGCATCGCATCCGTGACCACGGCGGCATCCTCTTTATCGATTTGCGCGATCACTACGGCGTCACGCAAGTACTTTGCGATCCTGATAGCCCTGTTTTCAAGGACATGGAAAAGGTACGCTCGGAATGGTGTATCCGCATCGACGGCAACGTCAAAGCGCGCGATGCCGATCTGGTCAACGACAAGCTGCCCACGGGCGAAGTCGAAGTGTTCGTGCGCGATCTCGAAGTGCTCGGCGCGTCCGAAGAGCTCCCGTTGATCGTGTTCGGTGACCAAGAGTACCCCGAAGAAACCCGCCTGAAATACCGCTACCTCGACCTGCGCCGCGAAGCGATGCAAAAGAACATGATCCTGCGCTCAAACGTTGTCGCCGATCTGCGCAAACGTATGTGGGCGAAAGAGTTCAACGAATTCCAGACGCCGATCATCACGGCCTCGTCGCCCGAAGGCGCACGTGACTTCCTCGTGCCGTCTCGTTTGCACCCCGGTAAATTCTACGCCCTGCCGCAGGCGCCACAGCAGTTCAAACAGCTGATCATGGTGTCGGGGTTCGATAAGTATTTCCAAGTGGCGCCGTGTTTCCGCGACGAAGATCCGCGTGCCGACCGCTCGCCCACCGATTTCTATCAGCTCGACATGGAGATGTCGTTCGTGTCGCAACAAGACATCTTCGACACGATGGAGCCGGTGATTGCGGGCATGTTCGACGAATTCGGTAAAGGCCGCAAAGCCAACCGTGACTGGCCGCAAATCTCCTACAAGGATTCCGCGCTGTGGTACGGCACCGACAAGCCCGATCTGCGCAACCCGATCAAGATGCAGGACGTATCTGAGCATTTCCGTGGCTCCGGCTTTGCCATTTTTGCCTCGCTGCTTGAAAACGAAGGCACTGAAGTGCGCGCCATTCCCGCCCCCAAAGGCGGCTCGCGCAAATTCTGTGACCGCATGAACAAATTCGCGCAACAAGAGGGTCTGCCTGGCATGGGCTACATCTTCTGGCGCGATCAGGGTGAGGGCATGGAAGCCGCAGGCCCACTAGCCAAAAACATCGGCCCCGAGCGCACCGAAGCAATCCGTCAACAGCTCGGCCTTGAGGTCGGCGATGCCGCGTTCTTCCTTGGTGGTAAACCCAAAGCGTTCGAACGCGTGGCCGGCAAAGCCCGCACCACGATCTGGGAAGAAACGCCAAAAGCGCCCGAAGACGAAAACTGGCGCGATAGCTTCCAATTCGCATGGATCGTGGATTTCCCGATCTATGAAAAGGACGAAGAGACGGGAAAAATCGACTTTGAACATAACCCGTTCTCGATGCCTCAGGGCGGAATGGATGCGCTGTTGGGCGATCCGCTCGACGTGCTCGGCTACCAATATGACCTCGCGTGTAACGGCTACGAATTGGTGTCTGGCGCCATCCGCAACCACCGTCCCGAAATCATGTTCAAAGCCTTTGAACTGGCGGGGTACGGCGAAGAGGAAGTGCGCAAACGCTTTGGCGCTTTGGTCAATGCGTTCCAATACGGCGCCCCGCCCCACGGTGGCTGTGCACTCGGTATTGACCGCGCTGTGATGCTCTTGGCCGATCAAGATAACATCCGCGAAGTCATCATGTTCCCGATGAACCAACGCGCCGAAGACCTGATGATGAACGCACCATCCGATCCGCAAAACGAACAGTTGCGCGAATTGAGCCTGCGCGTCATCCCGCGCGAGGACTGATCTGTACTTTTCGCAGGTCTTAAGATCACAAAAGGGCGTGGGAGTTCAAACTCTTGCGCCCTTTTTGTATGTTGTGCGTGCGTCTTAGCCCGCCCCACCCATAGCAATACGGTTTTGCACAAGACCCGCGATACGCGCCACATCGGCGCGGTGTGTATGGCCAACGTTGCGGTTGCGCGCCAACGATTGGGCCGCCTCGATAATTTCGGCGTCGCCCGCCGTCCGTGCAACGCTTTCCAAAAATTGTGCGATATAGTCCAACATGCCCTCGCCATCATGGGCGGTCAGGATGTCCGCGACATGTGCAAAATCATCCTGAAGAGCCGCCAGATCTGGATCAATGTGTTCGCCCGTAACCATGCGCAAACCGGTTGGGCGATCATCGCGCGCAAGCGCGTCCAAGACCATTGTTTGAAAGGCGCCAAGGTTTGATATGGGTTTTTCTATAAACCCGTGTGCGCCCGCAGCGGTCGATAGCGCACGCGCTCCACTATCGCCCGACATGCCGATGACGCAATCCACGGGCGAATGCAGATGGGTTAGCTCGTCGATTAAATCCGCCCCCGATCCATCGGGTAGGCCGATGTCAACAATCACCACATTCGGTCGGTAGGCCGCCAGATGCTTATGCGCCGCCGAAAGACTATCGGCACGACGAATGCGCGCACCGGAGCGTAAACACAACAGCCGCACAGCCTCCGAGGCAAAGCGGCTATCTTCGACCACAAGAACTGTCAGTCCGAGCAACGGACGCTGTGATGTCGGCTTTGGCGGGGGCATCAGATCATCAAGGGCGAGGGGCATTGTATGGTCTCCGATTTGGTGTGATCTCCGAATTTGGTATCTGAGTTAAACGCAGTTTTGGTGAAGGCTCCGTTAACCCCGCGTGGATTTTGTCACCTGCGCGGCTTTGTCGCTTGCGAGGGGTGCGGGGAGGGGCGATAACAATGGGCAAAGAGCATTCATTTAGAGGAGAGAGACATGATTGGCCGTCTCAACCACGTCGCGATTGCTGTGCCCGACCTCGCGGCGGCATCCGCGCAATACGCAAACACCTTGGGAGCCAAGGTAAATCCCCCCCAAGATGAGCCTGATCATGGCGTGACCGTGGTGTTCATCGAGCTTCCAAATACCAAAATCGAATTGCTCTATCCCCTCGGTGATGACTCTCCGATCAACGGGTTTTTGGCTAAAAATCCCGCCGGTGGCATTCATCATATGTGCTATGAGGTCGACGATATCATCGCGGCGCGCGACAAACTAAAGGCCGATGGCGCGCGCGTTCTGGGCACGGGCGAGCCAAAAATAGGTGCACACGGAAAACCCGTGCTGTTTCTTCACCCCAAAGACTTTAACGGCTGCCTGATCGAGCTAGAACAAGTCTAAGATAAACACGAAAGAGACGCGCAATGGCAATTACATCCGCAATAGTCCTGTTCGCGGTGACATGGTTTATGACCATGCTCGTCGCCCTTCCCATCGGCCTGAAAACACAAGGCGACATGGGGGAAAAAGTCGAGGGAACGCATTTTGGCGCGCCGGCGAATTATAATCCACGCCGCAAAGCGGTGATTGTAACGCTCGTGTCTGTCGTGATTTGGGCGATATTGTTCACGGCCATTATCCAGACAGATCTGACATGGCATGATTTCGACTGGACCTCAAAACTCCCGCCCGTTGGAGAAAGCTAACACGCTACTTTTGCAACTGTCGCCCCTCAAGGCGCATGAACATATGCGTGAATGTGGCCGCCCCTAAAACAGGGATCAACAGGTTCACAAGCGGGATGGAAAGCGGGATAGCCATGAGTGCGCCCGCGATCCAGATTTCACCCACATGGCGTTTGCGCGCAGCCTTTGCACCCGCACGGCCCAAACGGCGCATAGCCGCCATTTGAAAATATTCGCGCCCCAATAAAAAGCCGTTGAGCGCCCAAAAAATCAACGGGGCGGCAACGTTGAACACTAGGTAAAGCACAAGGGCAATAGCGTTTGCGCCGATCATAATTCCCAAAAAGCCAAGGGAATCCATGATGGTATCCGACACGTTTTGGCGCGGCGCATTCGGTAGATCTGGGTAATGGCGATCTTCGACAGCCTCGGCCACGTCATCAAGAAAGATACCGGTGAAAGCCGAGGCCACAGGCACCATCAAGAACGCGGACAGGCCGATCATGACAAAAAATGATCCAATTGACAGCACAAGGCCAAGGCCAATTTCACCGAGCCAAGGCAGTGTAATCGTATCAGGCAAAAACAGACCCGCAACCCACACAAAGGCGATGTAAATAGCGATGAGAAGGATCAGTGTTAGCCCGATCCCCTTGCCAACCACACCGCGAAATCGCGGGTCACTCAACTGGGCCAAAGCCTTGGCGAAGTCGGAAAACATTAGGTGCTCATCCACTGTGTGATCCGGGCGAGATCCGGACGTGGCCGCTCCGGCGGCGCACTCGTCTCGGTCCCGATGTGGATAATGCCCGCGATCATTTCGTGCGGCGCGAGACCAAGGTGCGTTTCGCAAAACTCCCGCTCGTGGCTCGCCCATCCAGAAAGCCAGTTTGCACCCCATCCGGAGGCCAACGCGGCGTTTAACAGCGACAAACAAACCGCCCCCGCGGAATAGAGCTGCTCGAGGTGCGGCACTTTCTCGTTTTCCACAGGACAGGCCACCACGACGACCGCCAGATTTCCATCCGTGAACTGCTTTGCATTCTTTTCAATCTTATCGGGCGCTATATTTAGCGCACCCCCGAGTTGCGTCACCGCGTCCGCCAGACGAGCCATTGCGGCGCGTTCCAAAACAATAAACCGCCACGGCTCCAGTTTTCCGTGATCCGGCGTGCGGGCCGCTGCTGTTAGCAACGGCGCTAATTCATCACGATTAGGCACGGGGGTTGTCAGGGTTTTTGAGGGGCGCGACCGGCGGGTTTGTAGAAAATCGAGGGCGGCACTATTGGGTGTTGGCATGAAGCGATCCCATCAGGAGCAAAGGTTATGACACGTGATCGCAGGTATCGCGCTCGGCGTGCGTTTTGTTTTCTCTCCCAAATTGGGGATTTCGCGGGCAATTTCAAGCCATTGACGTCAATTGCCCACAATAATACCGCGCGAACGCATAGGGGCGCGCAGACAAGGAGCGCACTAGCGCCTCACGACTTCGCGATTGGCAAATGACTCGCGACCTGCCTAATGTAAATTCTCACCTTCAAAATCAGAGCCGTTAGACCCATGATCACATCCCGCTTTGCAATCGTATTGAGTGCCGCACTTGGCCTATCGGGATGCGTGACACCCGTCACAACGCCGCCCTCTACCCCCGTTCCGGCTGCGCAATCTGTGCCGCAATCACAAACGAGCGGTGTATCGGTTAGTCAATTCGCCGCTGTGGTGGCTCGCATGGAGCCGATTGCCGAGGCGGAATGCCGTGCGCGCGCGCCACAAGCCAATTGCGACTATAAGATTTTGGTGGACCGGCGCGCACAAGAACCGGCCAACGCCTATCAATCTGTAACCGATAGCGGCCAGCCAACCATTACATTTACGGTGGCGTTGATTGCAGATGTCTACAACATCGACGAACTGGCCTTTGTCATGGGGCACGAGGCCGCACACCATATTCGTGGCCACCTTGGACGGACGCAAGAGACGGCCGTTGCGGGCGCTGTGATTGGAAGCTTGCTCGGGGCGGCTCTTGGGGCGGATGCACAAGGCCTGCAAACCTTGCAAAACCTCGGGGCCAGCGTGGGGTCGCGCACCTATTCCAAATCCTATGAGTTGGAGGCGGATCAACTGGGCACAATCATTGCCGCACGTGCGGGGTTCAATCCGGTGCGCGGTGCGCAATACTTTGCCCGCATCCCTGATCCGGGTGATCAATTCTTGGGCTCGCACCCGCCAAACGCACAGCGAATCGAAACGGTAAAGCGGACGATGGCCACGATGTAGCCGCGCTGCATGACGGGTGTGTGGCGCGCAGTGCCGCACTCCTTTTGAGCATATCCTTTGAAAACACACGCGCATTGAACGTAATCGAATGGGTTTGACACGGATCAAGGTCCGCATGCCCAAAGCTATGGTGTTTTCACCCTATGCGCTTAGAGCATCGCCCGACACGGCACCTCACCGCCGCCTCAACAATCGGTCCAAGAGATGATCTGGACGCGACAGTCGGGTGAGGCATGTGGGCAAAGGAGATTGATATGATGATGAACGACACCCTCAAACCTGGCCAAGCGACTTTGATGCATGGTATGGCCGAGCGCCTTGGCGCGGATATCGCGGCGGCCGTCAATTCGGGCGACCTATCTGGTTCTGAGGTGTCGCAAATGGTCACGCAGTGTGGCCAGTGTACGCAACATGATGCCTGTATTTTGTGGATGCTCGAACACCAAGGCCCACAAAACGCCGCTCCCGACTACTGTCTCAATACCCAAGAGCTCAGCTATGTCCGCGCCACTCAATCGCGCGTGACATCCGACTAAAGCCGCCCCGCGCACAGGGCCGCTTTGCCAGATCAACCGCCTACTTTGCCATCACTTCCAGCGCATTCAAAAGCGCGTTGGGCTGTGCCCCCGCCAAGTCGATCACCGTACTTGTCGCCTGCGCATTCGCGTAGCCTGCGACAACCATTTTCGCGGCAAGGTCATCGCCCGTCATGTCAAATACAGGGGCCAAGGTGGCGAGGTCTTTGGTGCCGAGCAATTGCACCGCCGCTAAACCGGGGCGTCCACCGCCCGACTGTTCACCTTCGGGCATCACATAGCCGCCTATGGTCATGGCCAAAAAGCCGATCATAACTACCAAGGCTACAGGACGTTTGAAGTAGTTCAAAAACGCCCGCCAATTGATCACGAGGTGTAAACCCACGGCGATCATCATAGCCAATCCGATAATCTCGTGAAGCCACCGACCAATGTCCGTTACAATGTGAAAATACCAAAGCGTCCCTGTCACCCCTGTGACGAGAAACGTACCAACGGTGAGCGGGGTTGCGAATTTGCGTAGTGTTGAAATGGTGGACATGGCTGTGGCCCTTCTTAAAAACCTTTGTGGTCATTGAACGCGCATGGGCGCATCTTCCGTCGGCATTTGACGAAAAAACTTGCCACTTGTGGCCAGCGCGACGATCCTCGCCAAACGGTACAAGATTATGAGATACGGACGGAGACGCGCGCGATGATCAGCAAGCTCAAATACACAGGATCGCGGCTCTATTTACGCACGATTTGGAGCCTTGAGGGTCTGCGCGCCACATGGCGCAACGAGCATTCGTTTCGCACATGGGTCTGGGCCAATCTGGCCTCCGCGTGTTTGGCCTTTGCACTGGACTTGTCCACCTCTGAGCGCGCGTTGATCCTTGCGCTGGGCGTGCTTGTCCTTGCGGCCGAGCTGGTCAACACCGCGATTGAGGATGCTGTCGACTACATCTCAACCGATCACCATCCCCTCGCCAAACGCGCCAAAGATGCCGGATCCGCCGCCGTTTTTGTGACCTCATTGGCCGCAGGTGTCGCGTGGGCTGTGGTGCTTTTGGGCTAGCCGCGCTACATTATCGCCATGCAGATTTTCGACAATATCGTGACGGATCGCGGCTCAAAATACGCGGTGTCAGGTGGGCCATGTGCAACGGGTGATGACGCCAAGGCGTTTATCAAAACACTTTGCAAAACCAAAAAATTCGCGAAAGCGACCCACAACACGTGGGGGTTTGTTGGCGTGAATGGCCCTGTTAAAAACGATGATGGCGAAAGCGGCGCGGGCATGGTGATTGTGCGGATGTTACAGCGCGAGGGCCTCACGGATCACATCGTCGTCGTGACGCGGTGGTACGGTGGCAAGCACCTTGGCGGTGATCGTTTTCGCCATGTGCAAACGGCGGTGCGTCACTACCTCGATCAGCTGTGACGCGCCTGACGCCGCTTGTGCCACCGATAGATTACCGGCGCCAGAATGCGGTCATAGGTGAACACCGTTACGGGCCGCACAACGGGCCATGCCGTGATCCGCGCAAGCCAGTGATAGCGCGGCATCTGCGCCCATAATACGCGAAACGCGGGCATCCCCGACACCAATTCGCCCGCGTGCAACACATATAACCGCCGTGCGGCCTGATCCGCATCGATCCCCCAAGATGCCGCCTCATGATTGAGGTCATCAAACCGGATGGGAAGCGCGTTTTTGCGCGCATAGCCCTCGTAATGGCCAATCTCGAACGCACACACGGGACACTGTGCATTGAACAATACGGCGGTGTCTGTGGGCGGCGTTTGCGCGGGCTTAGCGTTTGGTTCTGTCTGTGTCATGGCCATTATGTAGCGCGGTTGGGTTAAAATCCCACGCTATTTTGCCGCGACCTGTTCCACAGCACCACCTGCGTCTTTCCACGCCGAAAATCCGCCCTCGATATGGGCCACGTTGTCAAACCCCATGTCCTGCGCGGTTTTGGAGGCCAAGGCAGAACGCCACGCGGAAGCACAGTAAAACACGATCTGTTTGGCCTCGGCCAAGGCGGGTTTGTGGTAGGGGCTGCTTGGGTCGATCCAGAATTCCAACATCCCGCGTGGACAATGAAACGCATCGGGGATTTTACCCTCCCGCTCCAACTCACGACGATCCCGCAGATCGACAATCAAGGTGTCTGGATCATCCACCAACGCGGTGGCCAATTCGGTAGGAATAGTGGTGATCTGGTCATAGGCCTCAGTCAGAAGGTCGGTGTAGGATTTGGTCATGGCGGGCTCCTTTGGGGGCAGTGTGCCGTCAGGTCCTCCCCCATGCAACGCCCCAATTGCCTCGCCCATGGTGGTTTTTTGACCTTCGCAATCGCAAAGCGATTGCAGCGCCTGACCCTCCCCCATGGGAGGGCGCTATCGCACCCACCCTCGGGTCAGGCGCTGGACATCGCTATCGTTGTCATCATAATTGCAGTCGGTTTAGTGAGGGTGTGATGGAATTTTTTAAAGAATTTTTAGACGAAGGGCGATCACGTATTAAGAGCGGTTTTTTCGGATCGTTTTTGTTCGCGTTTATCGCGATCAACTGGCGGGAATTGTTTTTCCTAGCCTTTGCTGACGTTTCGGCAGCCGAGAAGATTGCGTATTTCGATAATCACACCGATTTCGGTGGCTATTTTCTTGGTCCCGTCATTTTAGGTGCCGTGATGATGAGCATGCGCATGAACGGTTAAAAAAGAAGAATGAGTGGGAAGAGGAACGCTTGCGAGAGAAGGCGCTGTATGCAGAAAAACTGATTTCGGAAGCGAAGATTGATCAAGAAATTGACCAGACCATACAGGATCCTACGGTGCGCGAAGACATCAAGGCAAAGTTGACTGAGGCTAACAAAGCCAGCGATAGGCAGAACAGAGCAGCGGCGCCAATTGACAAAGATATTTTTGAAATGCGTATAAAACTGCTGCGAACAGCACAAGAAAACAAAAACGGGAAGATTCTCGTTGATCGGGGTACGAATGGGTTTACGGGAGGCAAGGGTCTTTCCCGCACAAATGCAGCTACCAGAGGAGCAGAGTTATTTGAGCTCAAAGATAGCCATAGAGAGAATATTGTGATTTTCGAAGCGCTTAAATCTCTTTTGCAAGACGGTATGCTTGAGGAAATATCTGCCGATGTCTTTATGATCAAGGAGCTAGGATACCGGGAGCTAGACGCTAGTGCTTAATCAATGAGTGTTGGTAGGGCCATTTAAAGTAAGAACTAAGCAGCCCGCCCTTCGTGCATTTCGGAAAACAGTCTCCCAGACTGTTTTCTATTTCGAAATGCACCCCCACAAATCGTACTCCCCAGCCTCATCAACCTCCACCGTCACCAAATCCCCCACACTCAACCCGTCCGTCCCCTCGTCAATAAACAGGTTCCCGTCGATCTCGGGCGCATCCGCTTTGGTGCGGCAGGTGGCGATGCCGTCTTCGTCTATCTCGTCGATGATCACTTGCATCGTTTGGCCGACTTTGGCCTCAAGTTTGGCTTCGGAAATGGCTTGGGCTTTTTGCATAAACCGTTCCCACCGCTCTTGTTTCACCGCTTCCTCGACGTGATCGGGCAGGGCGTTTGATCGCGCCCCTGCCACGTTTTCATATTTGAAACAGCCAACGCGGTCGAGTTGCGCCTCGTCCATCCAGTCGAGCAGGTATTGGAATTCCGCCTCGGTTTCGCCCGGATAGCCAACGATGAACGTCGAGCGCAGGGTGATGTCGGGGCACATGTCGCGCCACGCCGCGATCTCGTCGAGCACCTTCGCCGAGGCCGCAGGGCGCGCCATGCGTTTCAAGACATCGGGGTGGCCGTGTTGGAACGGGATGTCGAGGTAGGGCAAAATCGCGCTCGATGTGTCCGCCATCAGCGGGATCAATTCGCGCACATGGGGGTAGGGGTAGACGTAATGCAGCCGCACCCAAAGATCGTCGGCCGCACCCAACTGTCCCAATTCGCGGGCCAGATCGGTAATGTGGGAGCGGACGTTTTCGCCCTTCCATTCATGCTCTGAATAGCGACGATCCAACCCGTAGGCGGAGGTGTCCTGTGAGATCACGAGCAATTCGCGCACGCCCGCATCTACCAGCTTTTCCGCCTCGCGCAGCACCGCATGAACAGGGCGCGACTGCAATTTGCCGCGCATGTCGGGGATGATGCAGAATTTACACGCGTGGTTACAGCCCTCAGAAATTTTCAGATAGCTGAAATGGCGCGGCGTCAGGCTGACCCCGCTTGCGGGCAACAGGTCGATGAACGGATCGGGCGCGGGTGGCACCGCGCCATGCACCGCGTCGAGCACCTGTTCATATTGGTGCGGTCCAGTGACGGCCAGAACCTTTGGGTGAGCGCCCGTGATGAATTCGGGGTTCGCCCCGAGACAGCCGGTGACAATCACCTTGCCGTTTTCACTAAGCGCCTCACCAATGGCCTCAAGGCTCTCGGCCTTTGCGCTATCCAGAAATCCGCAGGTGTTCACAATCACCGCATCGGCGCCCGCATAATCGGACCCGATTTGATAGCCCTCGGCGCGCAGGCGTGTCAGGATCCGTTCGCTATCGACCAACGCTTTGGGACAGCCAAGCGACACCATGCCGATGGTCGGCTGGCCTGCGCGAGGGGCGGTATTAAACGTGGCTTTGGGGGCCAGATCGGGGCGGAGATTCGGGGGATTTGTGCTCATGGATCGCTTTTAGCCGCAATGCGGGCATTCGGAAAGGGAGCGTGATCTGGTATCTTGCGCACCAATCGGGCCGATTTGCACATGTTCTGTGCGCTGCCAAAGGGTGCGGGCACATGCAACACAGCGTATCGTCATCACAAACGCACATTAAATGGATCGCCCTGATGTTGACCAACACTGCCACGCGCTACGGCGCGCTTGCCCGTTTCTTTCATTGGAGTATCGCACTCCTCATTCTGACCGATCTCGCGCTGGGCGTGATCGGGGATCGCACACCGCGCACGGCCGATACGGTGGCGTGGCTTCAAACGCTATACTCCGCACACAAGACGATTGGGATTACCGTGCTCTTGCTCGCGGTGCTGCGCATCATTTGGGCGGTGACGCAGCCGCGCCCCGTGCCGCTGCACCCTGAGCGGCGCGCCGAAACACTTGCCGCCGAGGTGGTGCATTGGGCGCTCTACGGCGCAATTATCATCATGCCACTGTCGGGATGGGTGATGCATGCCTCTGAAAGTGGCTTTGCCCCAATCTGGTGGCCGCTTGGTCAAGGCCTGCCATTTGTGCCAAAATCCGAAGCAGTAGCGCACGCCGCAGGGGCCGTACATAGCTTGGCGGCATGGGTGATCTACGCCACGGTTGCCGCACATATTGGCGGCGCGCTCAAACATCAAATCATCGACAAAGACGCGACATTGGCGCGCATGAGCCACGGACGTGCAGCGGGTAATCCGGAGGCGCATCACGGTCGCGCGGCTCCTATCGTGGCGGCGGGTTTATGGCTGGTGGTCTTGGGTGTCGCACTGGTCACTGGTGATCAGGCTCACGACACAACCGTAACACCTGTAGCGTCGCCCGCCCAAATCGCGTCGAGCGTAACGGGTGCAAACTGGACAGTGGACACAGGGAATATCCGCTTTCAAGTCGCCCAGATGGGTGCAAATGTTGAGGGCGAATTTGCCGATTGGTCGGCTCAGATCGCTTATGAGGACCAAACAGGCAACGGGTCCGTCACTGTCGTGATCGACACCACCACACTCACGCTTGGCTCGGTGACTGACAATGCCAAAGGCGCGGAGTTTTTCAACGTGGCGGCCTATAGCACCGCCACCTTCGAGGCCGACATTGCCCGCACGGATGGCGCACATCTGGCGACAGGCACGCTGACGCTTGCGGGCGTGACGGTCCCTGTGACTTTGCCGTTTGAATTGGCGATTGAGGGCGATGTGGCCACGATGTCGGGCGAAGTTGTGCTTGACCGCCGCGACTTTGCGATGGGCACGGGCTACGCCGATGAAAGCACCGTGGGCTTTGGCGTCACGGTCGTGGTGACATTGACGGCCACCCGCGCCGACTGATCCGACCACACACGCACGCACGCGCAAACAAAAAGGCCGCTCCCCCACAGGAGCGGCCTTAACGTTGTTAGCTGGTGCGCCTTAGTCGGCGAGCATCGCCTCGATGGAGATTTTCACGGCCACTTCGTCAGAGACGAACGGGGTGAACATGCCCATGTCGAACTCGGAACGCAGCACGGTGGCGGTGGCGTCAAAACCGAGCCATGCTTTGCCCGCCATTGGGTGATCACCCTTTTGATTGAGCACGGCGTCGAGCGTCACAGGCTTTGTGATGCCGTTGATCGTCAAGTCACCCGTGATCAAACCTGTTGTTTCGCCCGTCACCTCGATTGCGGTGGAGACAAACGAGATTGTCGGGTTCTCGTCTGCCCCGAAAAAATCACCGCCAAGGAAATGCGCGGTGCGCTCGTCCCAGCCTGTATAGAGGCTATCGGTTGGGAACGAGACCTCGACGGAGGACGCGGCGGGATCGGCTTCGTCAAAAGCGATAGTGCCGTCAAAACCGGAGTAGACGCCAACCGTGTTGGAGAAGCCAAGGTGGTTGTATTCAAACACGATCTGGCTGTGCGATGCGTCAAAAACGTAGGCGGCTGGTTCGGCGTGTGCCGCGGTTGCGAGGCCAAGTGTCGCGACAGAGGCGAGAAGAAGATTTTTCATGAAAAGCTCATTTGTTGTTGGGTTGCATTGACGCCAAAATGAGCTGATTTGCAGCGACACACAATTCTACGCGGACAAACAAAGTCTGTTCGCCCGCGCACATTACTTCTACGTCATCTGTTTTTTGTGTGCGCTACTGCTTGAGGCGCCAACCGGTTTTAAAGATCCACGCGATAAACCCGAGGCACAAGGCCAAGAACAACGAAATCGCCCCAAGAGAGACCGCCACGGGCACGTCCGCCACCTCAAAGAATGACCACCGAAAGCCGGAAATCAGGTAAAGAACGGGATTGAATTTCACCACGATCTGCCAAACGCCAGGCAACATATCGGCGGAATAAAACGCCCCGCCCAAGAATACGAGGGGGGTGACAATCAGCAGGGGAAAGATTTGCAATTGCTCGAAATTGCCCGCCCAGATGCCGATAATAAAGCCCATAAGCGAGAAACTAATCGCCGTGAGGATCAAAAAGGCCGCGGCCCACACCGGATGCGCCACCGGAAGATCGACAAAGAAGTTCGCCGTAATCAGGATAATAATCGCAATGAAAAGCGACTTTGTTGCTGCCGCGCCCACATAGCCAATGACGATCTCGATATAACTAATGGGGGCTGTAAACAGCTCGAATATGGTGCCGGTGAACTTGGGGAAATAGATCCCGAAAGACGCATTGGAGAGCGAGTTTTGGAGCACGGTGAGCATCACCAATCCCGGAACGATGAATGCGCCGTATTCAATGCCGTTCACGGTATCGATCCGCCCGCCAATCGCCGCGCCGAACACAACAAAGTAGAGCACGGTTGAGAGCACAGGCGAAATGATGGACTGGCTTAGTGTTCTGAAAAAACGCGCCATTTCAGTGCGGTAGATGGATCTTATTGCGAGCCAGTTCATGCTTTGGCCTCCTGTGCCGCGAGGGTGTCGTCACCGACCAACGTCAAAAATACCTCTTCGAGCGAGTTTTCGCGACTGGCCAGATCATGCACGGAAATGCCGCGTTCAGCCAACTCCGCGATCATCCGCGTCAGGCCGGTGCGCTCAGCATTTGTGTCATAGGCGTAGGTGAGTTGCGTACCGTTCTCTGACAGGCTCAAGTCGTAGGCCTCAAGTCCTGCGGGCAATGCCGCCAAAGGATCGTTCAGCTCCATCACCAGATGCTTTTTGCCAAAGGACGCCATGAGCGCGTCTTTGTCTTGGACGAGCAAAATTTCGCCCTTGTTGATCACGGCCACACGGTCGGCCATTTCTTCGGCCTCCTCGATGTAGTGCGTGGTGAGAATGACCGTTACACCGTCCTCGCGCAGCTTGCGCACCACCTCCCACATGTCACGGCGCAAGGCCACATCGACCCCCGCGCTCGGCTCGTCCAAAAACAAGATTGTCGGGTTGTGGCTCAAAGCCTTGGCAATCATCACACGCCGTTTCATGCCGCCCGATAGCGCTTGGTTCTTTTCGTCTTTCTTGTCCCACAAGGAGAGCGATTTGAGCACCTTTTCGAGATAGGCGTCATCGGGACGGCATCCGAATAGCCCACGCGAAAATTTGACCGAATTCCAAACCGTCTCGAAAATATCAAGTGCGATTTCTTGCGGCACAAGTCCAATCATGCGCCGTGCATCGCGCGGCTGTGTGACCGCATCAAAGCCGCCAACGGTGACCGTCCCCGAGGTGATTTTGACAAGGCCACAAATCGCGCCAATCAATGTGGTTTTCCCCGCGCCATTAGGGCCGAGCAGAGCGATGATTTCGCCTTTTTCAATGTCGAGGGACGCGCCTTTGAGCGCTTGGAACCCGTTGTCGTAACTCTTGGTGATGTTTTTAATTGAAATGATAGGGGCCATATGCGGGCCTTTCTGTTCTATGCGTCTCGTCTAGATAAGGCGGGGTAGGGGTGTTTTGAACCGTTTCGTTCAAATGAAATGGCTCGACAGCGCACAAGGGGGTGTGCGCACCCGTGCGTGCGAGGGCACGAAACGCAAAGGCCGCCCCAAAGGACGGCCCTGCTCATGGTCGTGTGCGTGCAATTTAGCGACGGCGATCGCGGCGGGCCGACATCGGCTGAAACGCCACGCCGACATGCGCCTCGCAATACGGCTTGCCCGTTTGCGATGGCAGACCACAAAACCAGAACTCTTCGGTCGCCGGATCACCGATCGGCCATTTACAGGTCTTTTCGGTCAGATCCATCACGGAGATCTTTTTGGCCTTCTTCTCAATCTCGTTCACCTTTGCCAAAGCTTCGGCAGGGATCTCGTTGGTTGAGGGCTGCGGTGGCAGGGGCTGACCTGCCGGAATGATCTGACGGCGGTTGTGCGGCACGGCCTTTGGTGTCGCTGATTCCGTCTTTGGACCCGTATATGGCTCTTCTTCTTTGGCTGCGGGTTTTGCCTTTGCCTTGGGGGCGGCGGGCGTTGCGGGCTTGGCCTTCACCGCGGCTGGTGCGGCGGGTTTGGCCTTGGGTGCGGCTGTTTTGGCCGTGGTGCCGGAGCCTGCGCGATTGGATAGGCCCAAACGGTGCACCTTGCCTATGACGGCATTGCGCGTCACACCACCAAGTTCCTTGGCGATTTGCGAGGCGGATTGACCCTCGCCCCACATTTTCTTCAATACGTCGACGCGTTCATCGGTCCAGGACATGTGTCTTCCTTAGCATCTGCAAAAGTCGCGAATGGTTCGCGACCCGTCACATCCAGTCTCGCAACGCACCTGTGCGCGCGCACTGTTTGTAGAATTCTCTTGTCCCTCTATTTAAACGGCGTGTGAGCGGTTACAAGCACGCAAACGGGACAGACCTAGGGTTTATCAGAGGATTTCAGCGATGGAAACAGGCACAAACGATATTGCGATGGGTGTGCGGCGCTTCGGTCGGGTCAACTGGCTCGGATTGCAAACATTGGCGCACCGCGAAATTCGCCGGTTTTGGGCTGTGTGGACACAGACGCTCGCGGCCCCTTTGGTCACGGCGGGCCTGTTCCTGACCATTTTCACTCTGGCGATAGGGCCGACGCGCGGCGATGTGATGGGCGTGCCGTTTATCCATTTTCTGGCACCAGGCATCCTGACTATGACCGTCATCCAAAACGCTTTTGCCAATACGTCCTCGTCGATTGTGATCTCCAAAGTCCAAGGCAATATCGTCGATACCCTCATGCCGCCGCTCTCGCCCATCGAATTGGTGCTGGGCTATCTCGCGGGCGGATTGGTGCGTGGGTTGATCGTTGCCGTGGCGATTTGGTCGGCAATGGCGTTGTTTGTGGGTCTTGGCCTCGCGCATCCTGTGTTCGCTTTGACGTTTATCACGCTTGGCGCGCTGTTGCTCGGCGCTCTTGGCATTATGGCGGGCATTATCAGCCAGAAATTCGACCAGATGGCCGCGATCACCAATTTCGTGATCACGCCTTTGTCGTTTCTGTCGGGTACGTTCTATTCGGTGGAAAACCTGCCGCATTGGTTTCGCGTGCTCACCCATATGAACCCCGTGTTTTACCTCATCGACGGCGTGCGCTACGGGGTGATCGGCCAGTCGGATAGCTCGCCGTGGCTTGGCCTTGCCGTGTTGGGGTCGGTGACGGGCGCGGTGATTTTCGGGGTTTGGGTTTTGTTCAAGCGTGGCACAAAGCTAAAGTCCTAATCGGGTTTTTCCGAGCCTCGCCCTGCGCCGTCCTCACTCCTGCCGCATTTTTGCACGACACTCCTTTTGGTTGATACGTCTGACCGGAGGGATTTTCATGCGCTTTGCTCACCTTGCTTTTGCCCTTGTCGCAGCTTCGATAGCGGGCGGTTCTCAAGGTGCCGATAGTTTGCCGTCCGAACTGGACCGTGTCGACCGGCGCGCCGAGTTGATCGGGTGGGAAGCCGTGGGCCGCCTTGATATCGCAGGTGGCACCACCTGTACGGGCGCGTTGATTGAACAAGACATTGTGCTCACGGCGGCGCACTGTGTGATTGATGATGCGGGCCGCAAAATTGATGCCGATAAAATCATCTTTCGCGCGGGTCTGCGCAACGGCGAATTCATTGCCGCCTCCAAAGGTCGTGCGGTCGCCTACGTTGCGGGGTTCACTCAAGAACCCGATGGTCAGATTAGCCCCGACAATATCGCGCGTGATGTGGCGTTGATCCAGTTGGACAAACCTGTCGCCCGCGCCCTGATCCTACCGTTCCCGATCCACCGTGTGCGCACCTCGCGCGGCGAACTTATGGTGGCCTCCTACGGGCGCGGTCGCAACGCCACCCTTTCGGTACAGCGTGCCTGCAATGTGCTCGATAAATACCGCAGCGGCGTGATGACCTTTGATTGCGACATCACCTATGGCTCGTCTGGCTCACCCGTTCTGGCCTATGATGGCGGACGTTTAGCGGTGGTGTCTGTCGTCTCTGCGCTCCGCCAAGAGGGCGGCAAAAAGATCGGTTTGGGCATGGATATCCTCGATATTATTCCGGTACTGCGGCGTGAAATCGCGCTCGGATCGCCACAACTCCCTCCTAAACCCGTGGTCACGCGGCGCATCTCGGTCGGCGCGGCAAAGTCAGACACCAAAATCGGCGCGCGCACGGTCGGTGGCGCAAAATTCCTGTCGTCCAATTGAAAATAGCTTTGACAGACGGCGGGTGAGGGGCGTAAACGCAGTCTCATGAACACGGTGACCACATATAAAACCATCGCTCGACGTCGACGCTAACGCGCCGCCCGTCCGTTCATCTGTGCCAGTTTTGCGTGACCCGCATGGCACAACTCGCGCCAAACAAGCGCAAATCCACCTTAAATCAATCTCAATCGTTGACAGTCTTGCCCCGTGCGGCATTCAAAAGGCTTTCGCAGTCCAAAGGACCACTCCGATGATCACGTCCGTTCTTCCGACCTACAACCGCGCACCGCTTTCCTTTGTCAAAGGCGAAGGCAGCTGGCTTGTGGAGGCGGATGGTCGACGCTTTTTGGACATGGGCGCAGGGATCGCCGTCAACACGCTTGGCCACGCCAATCCGGAGCTGTCCGCGACCCTAAAGGCACAGGCAGACACGCTGTGGCATGTCTCCAACCTGTATAAAATCCCCGCGCAACAGGCCTTGGCGGATAAACTGGTTGAGACAACCTTTGCCGACACCTGTTTTTTCACCAACTCGGGTACCGAGACGGCAGAACTCGCGATCAAAATGGCGCGCAAATACCACTACGACAAAGGCGCACCAGAGCGGATCGAGATCATCACCTTTGACGGCTGCTTTCATGGCCGCTCAACAGGTGCGATTGCCGCCTCAGGCGCTGAGAAAATGGTCAAGGGCTTTGGCCCGTTAATGCCCGGCTTTGTGCATTTGCCCTTTGGCGACCACGATGCGCTAACCGCGGCGATTAGCGATAAAACCGCCGCGATCCTCATTGAGCCTATTCAGGGCGAGGGGGGCATTCGCGTGGTGCCTGATCACTGCCTCAAGGGTCTGCGCGATTTGTGCGACACTCACGGCATCTTGCTGATCTTTGACGAAGTGCAATGTGGCGTTGCGCGCACGGGCAAGTTGTTTGCACATGAATATGCGGGCGTGACACCCGACATCATGATGGTGGCAAAGGGGATCGGCGGGGGCTTCCCGCTTGGGGTTGTGTTGGCCACTGAAGACGCGGCCAGCGGTATGGTCGCGGGCACGCACGGGTCCACCTATGGCGGCAACCCGCTTGGCTGTGCTGTCGGTCTCAAGGTGATGGAAATCGTTTCCGATCCGGCATTTCTGGCCGATGTAAACCGCAAATCCGCGCTTTTGCGTCAACATCTGGAGGGATTGATTGCCGCACATCCTGATGTGTTCGAGCGCGTGCGCGGTCAGGGCCTTATGCTTGGCCTCAAACTCAAAATCGCGCCTGCCGATCTGGTGGGCAAATGCTACGAACAGGGTCTGTTGACCGTGCCCGCCGCCGACAATGTGGTGCGCCTCTTGCCCGCCCTCAATATCTCCGACGCGGACATCGCCGAGGCCGTAAAACGCCTTGATGCGGCGGCCGCATCGCTTTGACCCTAAAGACGAAAAGATAAGAATATGAAACATTTTCTCGATATCAACAAAACCAGTGCAGATGATTTGCACACGATTATTGCATCCGCAAAAGCCACCAAAGCCGCACGCACAGGCATGCCCAAAGCGGCGCTCGATGCCGAATTGCCGCTCAAGGATAAAATGGTCGCGCTGATCTTTGAAAAACCGTCCACTCGGACCCGTGTCTCGTTTGATGTCGGTGTGCGCCAAATGGGCGGTCAAACCATGGTGCTGTCAGGCTCCGACATGCAACTGGGGCACGGCGAAACCATTGCCGATACCGCCCGCGTGCTGTCGCGCTATGTCGATATGATTATGATCCGCACCTTTGAGGAACAAACACTTCTGGAGATGGCGGAATATGCCACAGTGCCGGTGATCAACGGGCTGACCAATCGCACGCACCCGTGTCAGATCATGGCCGACATCCAGACCTTTGAAGAGCACAATGGCCCGATCAAGGGCAAAAAGGTTGTTTGGCTCGGAGACGGCAATAATGTCTGCGCGTCCTTTATCCATGCTGCGGGTCAGTTCGGGTTTGATATGACCTTTGCGGGGCCAAAGCCGCTCGATCCGGAAATGGAGTTTATCGAAGAGGCCCGTGCGAAAGGATCAAAGATCGAGATTTCGCGCGATGCCGATGCGGCGGTCGAGGGGGCTGATCTCATCGTCACAGACACATGGGTGTCGATGCATGACCCGGCCTCCGCGCGCGAGCGGCGCCACAACCAGTTGCGGCCCTACCGTGTTAACCGCGCGCTGATGGCCAAGGCCAACGAGGGTGCGTTGTTCATGCATTGCCTGCCCGCGCACCGTGGTGACGAGGTGACAAACAACGTCATGGACGGGCCACAGTCAGTGATCTTTGACGAAGCCGAAAACCGTCTGCACGCGCAAAAAGCCGTGATGCGGTGGTGCGTTGAGTAATTAAACGCGCTTAGTGACAGCCAGATACAAAAAGGGCGCACCCGGAAGGATGCGCCCTTTTTCATTGAGAAACGCTAAGCTTATGCGAACAAATGCGTCAGCATGTAAAACACGATGGCCGAAAGACCCGCCGCGGCGGGGACGGTGATCACCCATGCCGCGACGATGGTCATAAAGTGGGAGCGGCGCACCAATTTGCGGCGGCGGCGCTCTTCGGCTGCAATCCGTTTTTCGGGAGCGCGTTTGGCGGAGTGTTCGCGTGCGCGGCGGTTGTGATGCCATTCGCGGAAAAAACCGACCCCGAACACACCACCCACAGCAATGTGCGTGGAAGAGACAGGCAGGCCAAGCCATGAGGCGACAATCACCGTGATCGCCGCCGACAAAGCCACACAGTACGCCCGCATCGGGTTGAGTTTGGTGATCTGGCTGCCAACCATGCGGATCAGTTTCGGGCCGAACAACAACAGGCCGAACGAGATGCCAAATGCGCCGATGACCATAACCCATTGCGGGATCGTCACCTTGCCTGCAAACTCTCCGAACTCTTGGGCATGCACAATCGCGGCGAGGGGGCCCACGGCATTGGCCACATCATTGGCCCCATGCGCGAACGAGAGAAGTGCGGCAGAAATAACAAGTGGCAGACCGAACAACACCTTGAGCGATTTGTTGCGGTTTTCCAGCCCCTCAGACTGCTTTCGGATCAAAGGAGCCGAGGCGACATAAGAGAGCGCACCAATCCCTGCGCCGATCATCAGCGCGGTCAAAAGGTTGATTTCAACCAGTTTCTTCAAGCCTTTCACAGCGAGATACGTCGAAAACGCGCCCATCATGATGCCCACCAAAACCGGAACCCAAATGCGTGCAGCCGCGATTTTATCGTCTTGATAAATGATCTTTGCCTTGATGAAGGCCAAAAACCCAGCGGCGACAAGCCCGCCAAGAACGGGTGAAATGACCCATGACGCCGCAATCAACGACATCGAACTCCAGTTGACCGCAGAGAACCCTGCCGCTGCAATCCCTGCGCCCATAACGCCGCCCACAACGGAGTGCGTGGTGGATACTGGCGCGCCAACCCATGTCGCAAGGTTCACCCAAAGTGCCGATGACAACAGCGCGGCCATCATCGCCCACACAAAAATGCTGGTGTCAGAGACGGCAGAGGGATCAATGATGCCCTTTGAGATGGTGGAGACGACATCGCCACCGGCAAGCAACGCACCGGCACTTTCACAAAATGCAGCAATAACGATTGCGCCGCCCATCGTGAGAGCTTTGGCACCCACCGCCGGACCCATGTTGTTGGCCACATCGTTTGCGCCGATGTTGATGGCCATATAGGCGCCCAATGCGGCGGCTGCGATGATGATTGCGCTGCCGGGTTGGTTCCCGAAAATGAAGGCTGCGGCGATGCCCGCCACAATGATAAAGGCCAGTGCGACCCCTAAGCCGACCATCGGGCGCGCTACGACTGTCAGGCCGTATTCAACCTGACTGATGCGATTGAGATCTTTATCCAGTGTCGCCCATTGGTTGTTGTCGTCGCTCATATCCATCCCCTGTCTCGGTGCGCCATGTCGCAATCGACCTGCGCGGCGCGTCGTCACAAAACATTCACATGCCTGTTACAATCGCGCGAAGCGCTAACGTGCCACGCCCGCGCGATCAAGCATTACTTGAGGATAGATTGGGGGATAAACGTCGGGATGCGCGCGAATACGCACCCGAACGATGCTATGGTGTGGCCGTCATTGGGGCGTCTTCGCGACAACCGCTCCGACGAACGCGGCGGCCCTGAGCGGGCCAAGAGCCTCAAAAGGCGCGTAAAATATCTTTGAGTTCCGGCTCGTCCACCAATTCGGCGGCCTCAGAGGCGGGCATCCAGTTGCGTGTCCGCTGCGTACTTTCGGGGTAGGTGTCGGCCATGCCCTCAACCTTGATAGAATAGACCGTGGCTGTGACGGGCGCGCTCGCTCCGTTGTTGAGCAATTTGTCGTAGTTGTACTGGCCAAGTGGTTTGGCCTTTACTTTTGACGGTTGAACGCCTGCTTCTTCCCATGCCTCTTGGGCGGCGGTGCCTGCGCCGTCTTTGCCGTCAATGGGCCAGCCTTTGGGCAAAATCCAACGCCCTGTGCCGCGCGATGAGATAAGCAATACCTCTTTGCCGCTCTCGCCTTTGCGATAGCAAAGTGCGGCGGACTGCACCCGATTGGGGCGTCTGAAAAACGGATTGAAGACGCCTCCTAAGGCGGATTTTAACAACGTGACCATGTGAAACCTGTGCATTCGCGCTTTATTGCGCTGTGTGATTTTGTCTCAATATAGGTAATTTTCAGTAAATATCAAGGCCATGGCGCGAATCAGTGTCCGTTTGTGGCGGTATCCGCTTGTATACCCTTGGCTTTGACGGCAAATTCGCGGCGAAATTCTTGGTATACCAAAGACGCACAACGCCCCAACGGGCGCACAAAGGAGACCCCTTATATGTCACAGGCTCGTATTGGCCTCATCGGTCTTGGCGTCATGGGCGCCAACCTCTCCCTCAACATCGCAGACAACGGGTTTCCGGTGGCGGTTTACAATCGCACCTCGTCGGTCACCGACGAGTTCGTGGCCTCATCGGGGGATTTGGCTGACAAACTCTCGCCGGCGCACACGCTTGAGGCATTGGTGGCCTCGCTCACCACACCGCGCGCCGTGATCATCATGGTCGCCGCAGGGGCCGTGGATGCCGTCATCGACGAGCTAAAGCCGCACCTCGACAAAGGCGATATGATCATCGATGCGGGCAACGCCAATTTCCACGACACCCGCCGCCGCGAAGCCGCGTTGAAAAACGATGGTTTGAATTTCATCGGTATGGGCGTCTCTGGCGGCGAAGAGGGGGCACGATTTGGTCCCTCCATCATGGCTGGCGGTGATATCGCCTCGTTCGAAGTCATCCGCGATATCCTTGAGGCGATTTCGGCCAAGCACAACGGTCAGCCCTGTGCCGATCACTTCGGCCCCGATGGCGCGGGCCACTTTGTGAAAACTGTGCACAACGGCATCGAATACGCTGATATGCAGATGATCGCCGAAGTCTACGGTCTTTTGCGTGACGGCGACAAACGCCCCACCGCCGAGATTGGCAAGCTGTTCGAGGCATGGGACCAAGGGCCGCTCAATTCCTACCTGATCGAAATCTCTGGCAAGGTCTTGCAGGCGGTCGACGAGAAAACCGGCAACCCACTTGTTGATATGATCGTCGACAAAGCGGGCCAAAAAGGCACGGGACGTTGGACCGCAATCGAGGCGTTGTCACTCGGCCAATCGCCTTCCACCATCGAGGCCGCTGTTGCGGGGCGCTCATGGTCGTCTGAAAAAGAAACGCGCGAAGCAGGCGAGGCGATTTTCGCCGACATCCAACCACAAGCAGGGGCCGAAACCCTGTCTGATGCCGATTTGGAAAAGGCGCTCTTGGCCGCGAAAATCATCGCCTACGACCAAGGGATCAAACTCTTGGCCGCAGCCTCCGAGGAATACAAATGGGATCTCGATCTGGCGTCATGTGCCGAGGTTTGGCGCGCAGGCTGTATCATTCGCTCTGCGCTCCTTGATGACATGGCATCCGCCGTACGCGAGGGCTTGCCGCACACCCAACTGATCTTTGCACCCCGCTTTGCTCAGATCATCCGCGAGGGCTCGTCGGCGCTACGCCGCGTTGTGGCCTCCGCTGCGCTGCGCGGTCTGCCGACCCCCGCCTTTTCCAATGCGCTCGCCTATTTCGACACCATGCGCATGGGCCGTGGCACCACCGATCTGATCCAAGGCCAACGCGACTTTTTCGGCGCGCACAGCTTTGAACGCACAGATGGCGGTAAGGGTCATCACGGTCCGTGGGCGTCCGATGTGGCGCACTCGGCGGCGCTTACCGACTAATCAAGGCTTATACAAATCGAACAAAAACGGCGCTGGGAGAGACCTCCAAGCGCCGTTTCTTTGTCTGTTTGCAACATCTCACGTGCCGCGCGGTTTGGCCCGCAATGTCGGATCGGCCTGTGTCGGATCTTCTGGCCACGGGTGGCGCGGATACTTGCCCCGCATGTCCTTGCGCACATCGGCGTAGGAGGTGGTCCAGAACGCAGGGATATCCATCGTCACCTGCACGGGGCGGTGCGCGGGCGAGGTCAGCGTAACGCGCAATGGCACGCGCCGCGCCCCCACGGTCGGGTGGGTCGTGGTGCCGAACATCTCTTGTAGGCGCGCGGTGATCTCAGGGTTCTCACCGCTATAATCAATCGGCAACTTGCGTCCCATCGGGCTTGTCCACGCGGCGGGC
This sequence comes from Celeribacter marinus, assembly GCF_001308265.1. Lineage (GTDB taxonomy): Bacteria > Pseudomonadota > Alphaproteobacteria > Rhodobacterales > Rhodobacteraceae > Celeribacter > Celeribacter marinus. The sequence goes on along the minus strand of NZ_CP012023.1, from coordinate 1,062,216 downwards.
ACTGCGCGGTCCAAACGGCTCATCTGATCCCAATCCAACATCGCGCGTAGTGCCTCTGTTGTGTCGAGCGCACGCAGGGCGGCCTCCGATTTCGCGCCCTTGAGATGAGGCAAAAGCCACGTCTCCAAGCTGTCCATCAATGCCGCTTCCGACACGTCAGGAAAATCGTCGCCCATCAACATGACCCGCGCCTGAAACCGTTTCGCGGCGGCACTCCACGGCAATCCGATTTGGCGTATCCCGTCCAATGCGCCGCGCGCCACCGCCTCCTTTGGAGCATCGGGCCATTGGCGATCGTCAAGGCACAGCGCGCCGAACATCTCGCGTTTGCGCGCCACCACGCGGCCTGCACGTTTGTCCCACTGACACACATCTACCCATGCAATCTGATCGGCAAACAAGGCGCGCACGTCGGCCTCGCTGATCTGTGCCGCCTGTCTGATCCGTGCCTCGCGCGGCGCGCCATCGGTGTCCGTCACCACGATCAACCGCGCCCCCGCAAGCGCATCGGCGTCGTCCATCATCGCGCCTTTTCCGCCCGACATGACATAGCGGGCCTGATCGCCCTTGCGGCGCAATCCCACACGGTCGGGGTAGGCGAGCGCGGCCATCGCGCCCAAACTCAAATCATGCAACTCGGCGTCACCCGCCATCGGGCGCAGCCGCTTCGCCTCTTGTTTGATCCGCTCCACCGCACCGCGATCAGCACGGCTATCGACGCGCGACAGGGCCGCAATCCGCGCGGCCAAATCCACACCTGCACTGCGCCCGCTCCCGATGAATGGATCTCGTTCGTTCAAGAGTGCAGCCAAATCCGCCGCCTTTGGTCCCGCTTTTTGAAGCATATGTGCAAGTCGCGGGTGCAGCGGCATCGCCGCCAATGCCCGCCCGTGCGCCGTGATGTGATGCCCCGCGTCCAAGGCCTCAAGCCCGTGCAGCAACGCCCGCGCCTCGGCCAAGGCCCCAATAGGCGGCGCTGTCAGAAACGCCAAATCACTCTCGTTTGCACCCCACATCGCCAGCTCCAACGCCAACCCTGTCAGGTCCGCCGTCTCGATCTCGGCGGGCGGAAAGGCGGCCAATGCGCCCTCTTCGCCCTTGGTCCACAGCCGGTAACACACCCCCGCCGACACGCGCCCCGCACGGCCACGGCGTTGTTCGGCTTCGGCCTTTGACACGCGTTCGGTTACGAGCCGCGACATGCCGGAGGCGGCATCAAAGCGTGCACGGCGCGCGCGCCCTGCATCGACGACAATACGCACATCCTCAATGGTTAGTGACGTCTCAGCGATGGCGGTCGCCAGCACAATTTTGCGCCCCGTCTCGCAGGGCGCAATCGCCGCGCGTTGCTCGGTAAATTTCATCGCTCCGAACAAGGGCCGCACCGCGCAATCCGCGGGCACGCGCCCCTTGAGCAAAGCCTCAACGCGGCGTATTTCGCCCTCACCGGGTAAGAACACCAAGGCCGATCCATCTTCGGCTGCAACGGCCTCCACGACCAAATCCGCGACAGCCTGTTCTAGGCGCGTGGTTTTGGGGACAGGCGCGGATAACCACCGTGTCTCGACCGGAAACGCGCGGCCCTCGGACACCACCACAGGCGCGCCGTCGAGCAACGCAGCCACAGGATCCGCATCCAGTGTCGCCGACATCACCACCACGGCCAGATCGTCGCGCAACGCCCCGCGCACTTCTTGGATCAACGCCAACCCGAAATCCGCGTTCAAAGACCGTTCATGGAACTCGTCAAAGATGACACAGCCAACGCCGCGCAATTCGGGGTCGCTTTGCAACATGCGGGTCAGGATGCCCTCGGTCACCACCTCGATACGGGTGGCTTTCGACACTTTACTCGCCCCGCGCATCCGGTAGCCAACGGTCTCTCCCGCAGCCTCTCCCAATGTTTGCGCCATGCGTTCGGCAGCGGCGCGCGCGGCCAAGCGGCGCGGCTCCAACATCAAAATCCGGCCCGTGATATGAGGCAATAGTGCAAGCGGCACGCGGGTTGTTTTGCCCGCACCGGGGGGCGCCATCAAAACCACACGGCCGGCCGACATGACGGCGGCCACCACATCGTCCAATACATCATCTATCGGCAATCTATCCATTGCGCCCTTATCCCCCATTGCGGCCCAAAGAAAAAGTGTCGCGATGGACGTGTGTGCGAAATGCTCAAAATGCCACACTGGACACACGCGGTGCCATCGGGCATTCCTGCACTACCCCAGTGTTCGAGAGAGATACGAGACAGGAAGAGGCCGCGATGGACCCCAAAGAACTGGCCCAACAGGTCATAGATGGCAATCGCCGCGCCCTCGCACGCGCTATCACACTTGTGGAAAGTGCGCGCGCCGATCACCGCGAACAGGCAATCATACTGATGGACGCGCTTAAGGCGTCAAACCGCGTGGCCCTGCGCGTGGGTCTTTCGGGTACACCTGGGGTGGGCAAATCCACCTTTATCGAGACCTTTGGCATGATGCTGATCCGCGAGGGGCTCAAGGTGGCCGTGCTTGCCGTCGATCCATCATCGTCACGCTCTGGTGGGTCGATCTTGGGTGATAAAACCCGCATGGAGCTTTTGAGCCGCGAACCCCACGCGTTTATTCGCCCCTCTCCCTCGCAATTGGAGCTGGGCGGCGTGGCGCGGCGCACCCGCGAGGCCGTGAGCCTGTGCGAGGCGGCGGGATACGACATTATCTTGATCGAGACGGTTGGCGTGGGCCAATCCGAAACCGTAGTGTCGCAAATGTCCGATCTGTTCCTTTTGCTGCTTGCCCCCGCGGGCGGCGACGAGTTGCAAGGCGTCAAGCGCGGCATCATGGAAATCGCGGATATGATTTTGGTCAACAAGGCGGACGGCGATCTCAAAGCGGCAGCCAACCGCACCTGTGCCGATTACGCCGGTGCGCTGCGCCTGATCCGCAAGCGGTCGTATGATCCAGAGGGCTACCCAAAGGCGATGACTGTCTCGGCCTTGCAAGACAATGGATTGACTGAGGCATGGACGGATATGCAAACCTTGATCGACTGGCGGCGCGCGCATGGCCATTTCGATGCGCGCCGCGCACGCCAAGCCGAATACTGGTTTGCCCAAGAAATCCGGTTTGGCCTTTTGGGACAGCTTGACCGCGAACCGCTCAAATCCATGATCGCACAGCTTGCGGGACAGGTCGCCTCGGGCGACATCACACCAAGCCATGCGGCACATGATGTATTGACGGCATTGCGTGAGGGGTGAGGGGCAGGGGCGGCGCGAGGTTGGGCGCAGTTATGCATGCGAATCCACCCCAAGCCATGCCGCGAGGCCTTGACGATTCTCCTATGATCGCCTATCCACCGCGAACTGAATTTCGGGCGCTGCACCCTTGCCGTGTCTATTTCTGTTAAAATCGGTCTTTTCGGGCTATGTTGAGCGTCTTTGCGCTTGATTTCCCCCCGTTTGCCGCTCATAGAGAGCGCCGATCCATACAGGACTTTTGAGAACCCGCGGGCCGCGCCTTGCTGCCCCCCGACTGTAAGACGAGGATGACCACATGGCACGCCGTTGCGAATTGACTGGTAAAGGCCCAATGACTGGCAACAATGTCAGCCACGCTAAAAACCGTACCCGCCGCCGTTTTTTGCCGAACCTCAACGATGTATCGTTGATGTCCGAAGCACTCGGCCGCACGTTTAAACTGAAAATCTCTGCTGCTGCATTGCGCACCGTAGACCACCGTGGTGGCCTCGACGCGTTCCTTGCGAAAGCCAAAGACGTTGAGCTTTCCGATGCTGCGCTGAAAATCAAAAAAGACATCGCTAAAGCAACAGTCGCTGCTTAAGCCGTCTTTTTCGATCTAGACTATCACGAGACCCCGTGTGGATTTCCGCGCGGGGTTTTCCCTTGTGCTCAGACTGGCCGCAGACTGGCCGCATGAGGCGCGCCACCTGCAACATTGCGCCGCATCCCTTGGCTCTTTCCTTTGGGTGGGGGCGGGCGTAATGTGACCGCCATGCGATCTTTGCGCCCTCTCATAGCCGTTGTCTTTGCGGTCTTGTTGTTCGCCACGAGCCAGACCTTGGCCGTGACGCGCGGGACCATGCGCGATGCGACCGGCGCGATGGTACTGTGTACCGGCACAGGGCCGATCACGGTCTTGATCGGCGAGGACGGTGCGCCCCTTGGCCCCTCGCATATCTGCCCCGAATGCGCGATGGGCGTCATCGCGGATGTTGGAAGTGCCTTCGTCCTTGGCCCTTTCATCGCGCGGGTGACTGCGCTCGACAGTGCGCCATGGGTCTCTACGCGTCGGACCGCGCAGACCCTGACCCCCTCTGCACGCGGGCCACCCCTCGTCTGATCCGACGACCACGACACATTTACACAGATATCAGACATGCCGTGAGCCGCCTCAAAACGGGGCAGGTGCGGCGATCAAATAGGATCACTCACATGACACTTAAATCCACTCTTCTGGCTGGCTTCTCCGTTCTTGCGTTCGCCATGCCCGCGTTCGCAGACATCACCATCGACGATGCCTATGCACGGTCCTCCGGCATGTCGGCTAAGGCCGGCGCGGCCTTCTTCGTTATTCACAATTCAGGCGCCGAGGACGATCAACTGATCAATGCGACCTCCGATGTGTCCAAACTCGTTGAGTTGCATACCCACAAAGACATGGGCGATGGCGTCATGAAAATGATGCACGTCCCCGAAGGCTTCACCATCCCCGCAGGCGGCGAGCACGCCCTCGCGCGTGGCGGTGATCACGTCATGTTCATGGGGATCAATGAGGGCTTTGCGCAGGGCGATGTCCTCACGGTGACGCTGACCTTTGAAAAAGCGGGTGACATCACCGTCGACATCCCCGTCGATCTGGAGCGCAAAGACGCGCCGATGATGCAGCACGGGAAAATGGACCACGGCAACATGGCCGACAAATAGGTCGCGCTCTCCGACCTTATCGACAGACCGAACACCCGCCCGTGCACCCCACGTGGCGGGTGTTTCATTTTTCATTGATCGATCCCGCGGATCGGATAAACCGCATGCGAGATATCTGGAAATTTCTGCCCGATTCTCTTCTCTTTTGACAATTGAATAGAACGGCGCGCCTAGACGCGTTGGAGATGGATCATGCTAAGTGTCTATGCGTTTGATGCGGCGTTTTCGCCTGCCGAATGTGATGTGATTGTCGGGTTGGCAGGCGACAGCGCGCTTGCCGATGCGGGGCTTGTGCGTGGCGGTGCCAATCACAATCTACGCCGTGCCGACCTTGCGTGGCTCGATGATCGTGAGGGCACTGATTGGATCATGGTGCGGATCATGGATCTTGTGGCCGAGGCCAATCGCACCCATTTCGATTTCGCGCTCACCGAGTTTGGCGAAAGCCCGCAGATCGCGCGCTATGGTGCCGAACGCCAAGGCCATTTTACATGGCATTCCGACATTGGAGACGGGGTGTTCGCCGCGCGCCGCAAATTGACCATGGTCATCCAATTGTCCGACCCTGCCGACTACGAGGGGGGCGCGCTCGAATTGCAACCTGACGCCGGTGTGCATGCCGCCAACCGCACGCGCGGATCGGGCGTGCTGTTCCCGTCCTTCACTTTGCACCGTGTGACCCCCGTCACGCAGGGCGAGCGGTTTTCCCTATCCACATGGGTGCACGGCCCCGCGTTTCGCTGATCATGCCCATAAGCGACACGATGTCAGCGGTCCGCGCGGGCGGTGTTGTCCCGATGGGGACGCCTAGCCACAGGTGGCTTGCGCCGAGGATCCGAACGCCTTGTACCGCTTCCAAAATGCCTCATTAAACGGATTGTCGGATTGCCGCGTCTCTTGTGATTTGTGCGGATCTTTGAAAAAGGCCACGGCCTTGGATTGATCGCTGCCCGACAGTTTTTGGTTGGCTACGGCTTGCACACAGCCACAGGTGGACGATGTCGCGGCCTTGCGGTCCGCCGCCATACACGCCGAATAAATCGGCCCCGTGGCAAACGCCCGCGCAACAGACGAAGAGCGGTTTGCCCCGCGCGATCCACAAGACGCCACAAGCGCCACAGTGCAAATAAGAAGAATGGTTTTCGTCGGTGTGTTCATTACTAACTGCCCTTTGCCCAACACTACGGGTCCGCTCTCTGGCGTGATTTGCACCCAGTATGCGCGAAAACCAAAGCGGGAGCAATTCACGGGTTTGTTGGGTGGGGCGGTACGTTTTTGCAACAACTCTAGGAGTGTTTCCTAGGAACCCTAAAGTTTTTTTATTCCCAATTGCCTTGCGCCTACCAGTGTACTTAGTGAAACAAATTAATGAGTTGATAATCATGAAAACACTTTTTGCTGTAACAAGTCTTTCGATCGCGTGCGCGTCGGGCGCTTTTGCTGGTGAAGTCACATATTCAAACGTTGGCTTTGGCTATTCTAACCTTAGCATCGCAGGTGAAGATGCGGGTCTTTATTCCTATGGTGGCGCTCTTGAATATGCGCAAAACAATTGGGTTTTGGGTGTATCCGCGGGTGTTGCATCCCCCGAGGATTTGGACCTCGACCTCATGAATATTTCAGTGTCTGTGGCATACGAAGTTATGCCAGGCGCTTATGTCCTTGGTGGATATCGTCAGGTGGACGGAACATTCGACGGTACATCACTTGATACCGAAACATGGTCTGTTGGCGGCGAATTCACGTCTGGCGGCTTTTCGTTTGGTCTTGGCTATATGTACTCACCTGACGCAAACGAAGGCGCATATAGCGCGTTTGCAAATTACGCGTTGGATGCCCAGAGCGATGTGTATCTCGCAGGTGCCGAATTGCTCGGCGAGAACGCGGTTCTTGTCGGCGTGTCGCGTGACACCAACAAATATTCAGCGGATGCGGGTTATGCCGTCATCGCGAGTGATCTTGATGTCTTTAGTGTCTCCGGTTCGTATAACTTCATGCCTTACATGCGCGTGTTGGGCGATGTGGCGCGTGTGTCGCTGGACGGAATTGATGCGAATTATTGGGGTGTTGGCCTTGGCTATGCCGTGGCGCAAAATTCGTGGATTGACGCGTCTTATGGACAAATCAAGATTGAGGGCGAGACCGCCGATATTCTCTCTTTGACGATCAATTTCGAGACCGGCAAATCCAAGCTTGCAACACAGAAGGTGTTGTCAAATGTCTCAGATCTTTTGCCAAAACCATTGGAAGGCGTGAACTTCTAAACTGTTCACGAAACGCTATTAGGGAAAGGGCGCCATGTGGCGCCCTTTTTGACTTGGCGCGGCTGCCATGACGCATCGAGGCGGCCCCCTCATTTATATATGAGTGAATTTGGGGCACCACACATCTCAACACCACCTTTACAAAACACCCTATTCCCCTCATAGACACAGGCTAATCCTGCGCGCGCGCGTGTCTTGTTTTAGGGCCTTCCATGACCGAGCTGAAAAACATCCGTAACTTCTCCATCGTCGCTCACATCGACCATGGGAAATCGACCCTTGCCGACCGGTTGATCCAGTCCACAAATACCGTGGCGGATCGCGATATGAAGGCGCAAATGCTCGATAGCATGGACATCGAACGTGAGCGCGGCATCACGATCAAGGCCAACTCGGTGCGCATCGAATACAAGGCCAATGATGGTGAGCTGTACATCCTCAATCTCATCGACACCCCCGGTCACGTCGATTTCGCCTATGAAGTCAGCCGCTCGATGCAGGCCGTTGAGGGCTCGCTACTGGTCGTGGACGCCTCCCAAGGGGTCGAGGCGCAAACCCTCGCCAACGTCTATCACGCGCTCGACGCCGACCACGAAATCGTGCCCGTCCTCAACAAGGTCGATTTGCCCGCCGCCGATGTCGAGGCCGTGCGCACCAACATCGAGGACGTGATCGGCATCGACGCGTCTGACGCCGTCGAAATTTCCGCCAAAACCGGCTTGGGCATTCCCGCCGTGTTGGAGGCCATCGTTACCCGTCTTCCCGCCCCCAAAGGCGACCGTGACGCGCCCCTGAAAGCCATGCTTGTTGACAGCTGGTACGATGCCTACCTCGGCGTTGTCGTCATGATCCGCGTGATCGACGGCACCGTCAAAAAGGGCGATGTGGTCAAGATGATGCAGACCAACGCGACCTACAAAATCGACAAACTCGCGGTCCTCAAGCCAAAAATGGTCGACTTCCCCGAGCTTGGCCCGGGCGAAATCGGTATCCTCACCGCGTCGATCAAACAGGTGCGTGATACCAAAGTCGGCGATACGATCACCCACGACAAAAAGCCCTGCGCCAAGGCGCTACCGGGGTTCGCGCCCTCCGTGCCCGTGGTGTTTTGTGGCCTCTTCCCCGTGGACGCCAACGATTTCGACGACCTGCGCAACGCGATCGAAAAGCTGCAACTCAATGACGCCTCGTTCAGCTCGGAGATGGAAACATCCGCCGCTCTCGGCTTCGGCTTTCGCTGTGGCTTCCTCGGCCTGTTGCACCTTGAGGTGATCCGTGACCGCCTTGAGCGCGAATACGATATCAATCTCATCACCACCGCGCCCTCCGTGATTTACCGCATCTTTATGCGCGATGGCACGATGAAGGAGCTGCACAACCCCGCCGACATGCCCGATCTGACCTTTGTTGACCACATCGAAGAGCCGCGGATCAAGGCCACCATCATGGTTCCCGACGACTACCTCGGGGATGTGCTCAAACTGTGCCAAGACCGCCGTGGCATCCAGATGGACCTCACCTATGCAGGCGCGCGCGCGATGGTCGTCTACGACCTGCCGCTCAACGAAGTTGTGTTCGACTTCTACGACCGCCTCAAATCCATCACCAAGGGCTACGCCTCGTTCGATTACCAGTTCATGGACTACCGCGAGGACAATCTCGTCAAGATGTCCATCCTCGTGAACGACGAACCCGTCGATGCGCTCTCGACCATGGTGCACCGTGATCGCGCCGAAACCCGTGGCCGCGCCATGTGCGAAAAGCTCAAGGATCTGATCCCGCGCCACATGTTCAAAATCCCGATCCAAGCGGCGATTGGCGGCAAAGTTATCGCCCGCGAGACCCTCTCCGCGCTACGCAAAGACGTGACCGCCAAATGCTACGGCGGCGACGCGACACGTAAGAAAAAGCTGCTCGAAAAGCAGAAAGCCGGTAAAAAGAAAATGCGCCAGTTCGGCCGCGTAGAAATCCCGCAAGAAGCGTTTATTAGCGCGTTGAAGATGGACGATTGAGATCGATCATTTTTAAAGCGAGTGGGTGACAGTGTCTTTTCCGCAGGAAAAGAGCACGGGGACACAGCTGCGGGGTGGGGCGAACGGTTGCGTCACGTGAATGGAAAAAGGCCGCCAGATTGGGCTGCCGTCCTTTTACTTTTCTTTGCGCAATTTTTCTTAGTGACGTAGTTCGGATTCTAAGAATATGACTTCGCTAATGTAAGTTGTGAGCTTATCGACTTCATGCAGCGGGTTGCGGTTAATGTCGCACCCCAACATCCTGTAAATCTTAAATCCTTTGCCAGACAAAGCGATGTTGCGTCGAAAATCTTTCGAGGTTTGTGATTCGGATCGATCATGAAAGTCTACACCATCGCATTCTAGATCTATCTTGAGCTTCATGTCACCAATTTGGACGAATATCCCAAAATCGAGATGATAGCCCGCAATCCCGCATTGCGGGTAAATAGCTATGAAATCATTTTCTGTCGCTTGAGAGGGAAGATTCTCTCCCGGCAAAACCACAAATATTTGATGTGGTTTAATGTCCAATTGAAAGTCACTTATCCGAAGGAGTGCAAAAATGGCGCGTTCCAATGGACTCTGGAGGATATTATCTCCTACTGAAAGAACCTCATCAAGAAAGAACTGTTCGTGTCCTAACCCACAAAAATGCTCAAAAACCTTGTGTGTGAGATCGTCGAGCTTGATATCTCTGAATCTACGAAAACCCTTGGTACAATCGGTAGGGTTACGTTGGTAATGATCTACATGTTCGGGTTCTATGTCAGGGACGCTAGTGTACATGTGATTCCTTTGCTTGAGAACACAAAGAGAACACGCGTGTCGGGTTCGTGTCAATTTGTATCTTCTGTGGATAACTTTGGCCGATGCTCCGCATCGTTAGCGCCCGACTCTCCCCACGAGAAGGCGCTTTTCGCACCCGCCCAGTTTCAAGCGCTGCGGGTTGGACAGGTTGGACGTTTTTCTGTAGTGCCGGTGATTTTGGGGAGGGCGGGAGCCGCCCGAAATTCTGTTGCGCATCCTCGCCTATAAACCAGCGTTCGCAAGTGTGCGAACGCGTTTGTGCGCTTTGAACCTGCCTCGCAGGTTCAATCGCTGCTGTGCAGCGACCGCGCCCAAACCCAAAAAGCCACCCATTTTTTGTCTTGGCCGGTGTTGCGCGCCATCTCGCGCTCTTGGTCTGCGCGCGCTAGCCGCGCCCCCCATTCGCCCAGAGAGCGACCCGGACGCATGCCCGAGCGCGGGCTGCGGGGGCCGCGTTCCTCCTCATCTTGGTGCTCCCAAATGCGTTCCAAATCTACCATTGGTACGATGGCCGCCACCGGTCGGCCGTGGCGGCGAATGATTACGTGATCGCCGTGTTCGACGCGCGCCAAAAGCGCGGTTAGGCGCGGGCGCAGCGCGCTCAATTTGATCCAAATGTGGGTCATGATGATGTGTACCTTGTGCAATGTCAGGCCTCAAAGTCGTGCAAAAGATTAAACATCATGTCACATTGGCGTACGCATCTGGCCGCGCACTTGTCCCAGATCAAAGCGCCAGAAACGGCCTCGCTCTAGCTGTGGTTTAGCGCGAACGTGAGACATAGGAGGCGGCCATGAACAGGCTTGCAGGTATTCTCTTTTCCTTGATTTCAACAACTCTCATGGGGGTGGCGGTGGTGGTTGCATTGACCATTGGAATGGACACGCTCAAACCCATCCTTGTCGCCGCAGCTATTGGATTTGTTGTATCGATTCCAATCACTTGGGTGATTTCCAAAAAGATCGTTGACCTTTAAAAGGCGGCAATTTATCCGCCCATTTGGATTAGGGGCGCGCGTCGATGGCGGTCATCCATGCCCGACACGCCGCCTCGAATTCGCGGGGTTTTTCGGCATGAAGCCAATGACCCGTGCCCGGAATGGACGCAAATTTAGCGTTTGGGAACAATGATTTAGTGGTTGGCCTGTGGTCGCGCGACACATATGTGCTCTCGCCGCCAGAGACGAAAAATGCAGATCCGCTGTATGATCCGGATACCTCAGGGAACCCAACGATTTTGGGCATTTCGGCCTCTAAAACATCAAGGTTCAAAAGCCATTTTTTCTCTTTCGTAACAAGGCTTTGCAATAGAAATGCCCGCACGCCCGCGTTCGGGATATCATGTTCCAGCGCGGCGTCCGCCTCTGATCGCCGCTCGATCTGGGCGAGGTCCAAATCGCGCATGGCGTGGATCAGATGCGTGTTGTCGTGATCATAAACAACCGGAGAAATATCCGCGACAATCAATGACTTAAGGAGGTCAGGACGTGTCAGCGCGAGGACCATCGCCGCCTTTCCCCCCATAGAGTGACCCAACACATGAAACGCACCGTGTATTGGTGTGAGGTGGTCTAAAACCTGCTCCAAATCCGCCGCCATGTCGGGGTAGGACTGGGTCGTATGGCGCGGGCTATCGCCATGATTTCGCATGTCCACCGACACGACAAGCCTTTGATCTGAAAGGCGTTTTGAAATCACGCCCCAGTTACGCGCAGAGCCGAAAAGACCATGCACGATCAACAGGGGCGCCATGTCGGTGGCGGTGCCGGTGGTGGTGAAATTCAACATATGTCGCGTTATCCTTTTGCGCCTTGCCCGCGTGCATAGAGATCTTCGTAACGGATAATGTCGTCTTCCCCGACATAGGATCCGGTTTGGACTTCGATGAGAACCATTGGCACTTTGCCCGGGTTTTGCATGCGGTGTTTTGCGCCCAGAGGAATGTAGATGGACTCGTTTTCCGTCACCAATCGGATGTCGTCGTCGACGGTCACCCGCGCCGTTCCCTCCACAACAATCCAATGCTCGGAGCGGTGCACATGGCTTTGCAGGCTAAGCGCCGCACCGGGATGCACGTGAATGCGTTTCACTTGGAACCGCCCACCCACAACGAGGCTTTCGAACCATCCCCACGGCCGGTGGTCCTTGGGAAATGTGGTCGCTTGTAGGGAACCCTTTGATTTTAGGGCTGAAACCGCCTTTTTGACGTCTTGCGCACGCGACATGTCGACGACGAGAACGGCGTCATTCATTGCAATTGCCATGATGTTTTTGAGGCCGATCCCGACGATTTCGAGGTGCTCGCTTTCAGACCGCAAAAGCGTGTTTTCACAGTCAATTGCAGTGGCATCACCAGAGGTTGCAACCCCGTTCGCATCAGGGCCGGTTTCGCGCCACACCGCGTCCCAGCCCCCCAAATCGGACCATCCGCCGTCAAAGGGGACAACGGCCAAATTGTCCGCACGCTCCATCACCGCGTAGTCGATCGAAATGTCATCGGCTTGTGCCCATGCGGTGGGGTCCAAGCGTAGAAACCCAAGGTCGATTTGCGCGGCCTCAACCGCCGCATTGACGGGCGCGGCCAAGGCCGGTGCATATGCGTGAAAGGCGGCGATGATGTCCTTTGCTTTGAACAAAAATATGCCCGCATTCCACATGAACGTATTGGCGGCGACCATAGTTTCGGCGCGTGCGGCGTCAGGCTTTTCAACGAATTGCTTTAGGTCTATCGCCGCGCCAGACCCGTCCGGCTGAGTGGCCAACTCAAGGTAGCCATAGGCCGTTTCCGCATGCGTGGGCGCGATGCCAAAGGTGACAAGTTTGCCCTGCGCAACGGCGGCAAGGCCTTTTTCAATCGCCGCGTGAAAGGCCTGTGTGTCCGGTACAACGTGATCTGACGGCGCGACAAGCATGATCGCCTCAGGATCGGACGCACACAAATGGAGTGCGGCGGCAAGGATCGCAGGGGCGGTATTGCGTCCTTCGGGTTCAATTAAAATGGCTCCCGGATCAACCCCGATTGCGGCCAGTTGTTCGGTCACGATAAACCTGAAATCTGATCCGGTTAAAATCGTTGGGGCGGTAAAACTCACGCCATTTGATGCCCCGCTCAATCGTTTTGCCGAAGCTTGAAAGAGAGTTTCGTCGCCAACCAAGGGCACGAATTGTTTGGGGTAGGACTGGCGCGATAGCGGCCATAGCCGCGTACCGGAGCCACCGCATAGAATAACTGGCGTAATCATCTGGTACCTTACACTTTTAACGCGTTCAAACCTTGCATATTCCTGCGCAGTTTTCACCCAAATATCAACATTTACAACGGCTAAGCTGGGCGCGGCTCACCCGCCAAAACCCGTGCGCCCGCTGGCACTTTTGCCAAAGCCGCCGCGCGAAGCCGCGGTGGCGCGTGTCATAGGGGCCTTGCCTGCGGTTGTCGCGGGTTTGGTGAACTGCGATGTGTTTAGTTTTGTCGCCCCACTGTTGCCCGAAAAGGTGCTTGTGCGGGCCGCATTGGTGTACTGACCGCCCTTGGTTTTATAGAGAGGCTGACCCGCAGACATGCCCGCGCGCCCGCTCAACATGCTGCCGATGAGGTAGCCGGACAATAGGGGCATAAAGATGCTGCCTGATCCGCTTTGTGTGGCACTTGCCTCCGATCCGCATGCGCCTTCGCCGTGTTGCTCTTCGCAGACGGAAAGACTGTCATAGCGTGGTGCTGATTCAAGGTGCAGCGTCTCGGCTTCGGCCACGGCGATTTCACAGTCTTGGGCCGAAAACATTCCGCCTGGAGTGACTTGATCTGTGCAGCTTTGAAGGTCGGGGAAGGCTTGCGCATCCACTTGGTCTTCGCGGCACCCAGCGAGGGTAAAGGCTGTGGCGCCAAGAATGGCAATTGCGACGCGGTTGGAGCGTTTGGTCATGACACGTGTGTCCTTATTCGAAAGAGCGAGGCCAGAGGTGGCGCGGCTTAGGGCGTTATGTAATGCGGTTTGAACCGCGAGAGGTCTTGTGTGATGCGTGATCGGTCCTCGCGGATACCGATGCCAACGCACTGAGGCCCAATAATCCATGCGCCGATCACGGGGCGGAACCCGTCAAACTGTGGCAAGGACGCGTAGGCCTGAACAATGCGGGGATGCTCTCTGTAGTCGGTGTTTTGGGCCTGTTCAACGATCTCGCCCGCTTTGAGGATTGAGACGGATGCACCTTCACGCGATAGGATCGGTTTTGTCACATGGCCCGCGCGAAGCTGTGCGGCGACACGCTCGAATGCGGCGGCGACATCGGATGCAGGCGCACCTGTCCCTGCGAGCGCGTCCGCAATATCCTCTTCGAAAAATGCGGGTAACAGGTTTGGGTGGCCTTCGAACATGTGCCACAAGACCGGCAAGAGGCCTTTGTTAGAGAGCAGTGCTTTCCATGCGGGTTCAACAAATTGGCATTGCGATCCCGCAATATGATTGGCGTAGTCGTCGCGCAACAGGTCTTCCCACGGGTAGAGTTTGAACAATGTGCCGATGACGCGATCCTCGTCATCCAAGAATTGCCCCTCATCACTCACCGCGATTTTTTCAAGGTCACAGTAATGCGCGCCAAGACCCGCCTCGCGTGCCGCCCATCCCATGGCTTCAACGGTTGCGTAGTCCTCGGGGTTGCCCTGTGCGGCCGTGAAATGCAATTGCGTGTCGGGGGCAAAGACCTCGCCAAAGCGCGCCACCAATGCCTCGTGAATGCCGTTGAATTGATCACTGCCCTCGGGCAAGACTCCCGCCGCGATTTGATCCTCAAGCCATTGCCACTGAAACGCCGCGCTTTCATAGAGCGAGGTGGGCGTGTCGGCATTGTATTCGAGCAATTTGGCGGGGCCATTGCCGTCATATGCGAAATCAAAGCGACCATAGATTTCTGGGTCATCGCGCTGCCAGCTGTCGATGATGAGATCGCGGTGCGCGACAGGAATAGCCAACCGATCCATCAAGGTGTTGCTTGCCAGAACATGCCCAACGGCCTCGCGGCACATGGCGTGGAGTTCTGTTGCCGGATCCTCAATATCGGATTCGATTTGCGCGAGCGAAAACGCGTAGGCCGATGTTTCGTCCCAATAGGGTTCGCCGTGCATGTCGGCAAAGGTAAAGCCCACGTCGCGTGCATGGTCCCGCCACTGAGGCCGTTCGGGTAGTGTCATTTTCTGCATGTAGCATCTCCTGATCGCCCATCAGGTGTAGGCGGTTTGGGAGCAGGATGCCAGAGGCGGGTAGGGCGTATCTGTGTGGTGTGACGTTAGACCGTCATGGTGGCCTCAACGGCCTTTTTCCACGGTTGGTATTTTGCGTCCCGCGCCTCATCGCTCATGGTGGGTAGGAACTGTTTTTGCAACGCCCAACGTTTTGCGAACTCGGCCTGATCGGGGTAAATCCCTGCGTGCATCCCTGCGAGCCACGCAACGCCAAGCGCGGTGGTTTCCTGAATTTCAGGGCGATCAACGGGGGCCGCTATAATGTCGGATAGAAATTGCATCGCCCAATCGCTCGCCGACATGCCGCCGTCAACGCGCAATGTTGGCTGCACCCCGTCAGCTTTCCAATCGGCAGACATCGCATCTAACAGGTCACGGGTTTGAAACCCAACGCTTTCGAGTGCCGCTTTTGCAAACTCTGCCGCGCCGGATGCCCGCGTCAGGCCAAACACCGCACCGCGACATTGCGCATTCCAATAGGGCGCGCCGAGGCCGACGAAGGCGGGAACAAGAATGACGTTTTGATGGGGGTCGGCCTGTTCAGCGAAGCCTTGTGTCTCAGCCGCCGATTTGATGATCTGCAATCCGTCTCGGAGCCATTGCACCACCGCACCCGCGATGAAAATCGATCCCTCAAGGGCGAATGTAGGCTTGCCGTTCAACTGGTACGCGATGGTTGTCAGCAGGTTGTTGTGCGACACAACTGGGGTGTCGCCAGTATTCAAAAGGGCAAAGCAGCCCGTCCCATAGGTCGATTTCAACATGCCCGGCTCGAAGCACGCCTGACCGACGGTGGCAGCTTGTTGATCGCCCGCTACGCCGCAAATCGGGATTTCTTTGCCGAATAGATCCGCGCGGGTCATGCCGAAATCATCGGCGCAATCTTTGACCTCGGGGAGCATCGCGATCGGGATGTCGAGCAGGTCACAAATCGTGCGGCTCCACCGTCCTTTACGGATATCATAGAGCATGGTGCGCGCAGCGTTTGTGGCATCGGTGACGTGTGCTGCGCCCCCCGAGAGTTTCCAGATAAGAAAGCTATCAACGGTCCCAAATAGCAGGTCGCCATTTTGTGCGCGTTCGCGTGCCCCCGCAACATTGTCGAGCAGCCATTTTAGTTTTGTGGCGGAAAAATAGGGATCGATCAACAGACCCGTTCGGTCATTGATCATCTGTGCATGACCGTCTGCGCGCAGCGCCTGACAGGTCTCGTCCGTCCGGCGATCTTGCCAGACAATCGCGTTGTGAATAGGCTCGCCTGTCGTTTTGTCCCAAACAATCACGGTTTCGCGTTGGTTGGTGATACCGATGGCCGCAATTTTGGAGGACGAAATGCCCGCGCGCTCAATCGCCTCTCGGCAGGTGCCTGCGGTCGTGGCCCAAAGGTCTTTGGGGTCATGTTCGACCCAGCCTGATTGCGGGTAGTGTTGTGGGAACTCTTCTTGAGCGTGGGCCACCGGCTCCATTGCATCATTGAACAAAATCGCGCGTGTCGAAGTTGTGCCTTGGTCGATTGCAAGAACATAGGTCATGTGCGGCCTCGTGTCATTTGGGAGGGTCGTGTGGGCGATGAGTGTGGCTACGGCTCAGGCGTCCGTGTTGTGTTTGGCACAGCCTAGGGGATGCGCACACAGATTTTCAAGTGAAAGATCGAAAGGTGTTCGGGGCCAGTGATCTGGCCCCGAACTCATAGGCTTACTGCCAGGATTTGATCAGCTCGTCATAAGCGATCGTTTTGGGCTCTTCGTCCTCGTTGGCCAGTTTGGCTTTTGGCGAACCAGGTTGATCGAGCCAGTAGGACGGATCGCTTTCCTCGTTCATCTTTGGACCAAACTCACCTTGGACGCCTGCGCGCTCAAGACGGATCAGCACTTTTTCCTGATCTTCGCAAAGCGCATCAAGTGCTTCTTGGGGTGTTTTTGCACCGGACATTGCATCGCCGATGTTCTGCCACCATAGCTGTGCCAACTTTGGATAGTCAGGAACGTTGGTGCCGGTTGGCGACCACTGAACCCGTGCAGGCGAGCGATAGAACTCGACCAGACCACCCAGTTTAGGCGCACGCTCTGTGAAGCTTTCGTGCTGGATCGTCGATTCACGAATGAAGGTCAAACCAACGTGGCTTTTCTTCACATCGACGGTCTTGGATGTCACGAACTGTGCGTAGAGCCATGCGGCTTGCGCACGATCCACAGGTGTGGATTCCATCAAGGTCCAAGAACCAGCATCTTGGTAGCCGATTTTTGTACCCTCAGTCCAATACGCACCGTGTGGCGAAGGTGCCATGCGCCATTTCGGCGTGCCATCTTCGTTCATCACAGGCAGATCAGGCTCTACGGACGCCGCGGTGAACGCAGTATACCAGAACATCTGTTGCGCGACATTGCCCTGTGCAGGAATTGGTCCTGCTTCGGAGAAGGTCATACCGGCAGCGGCAGGCGGGGAGTATTTTTCCAGCCATTCGATTGCCTTTGTCACAGCGTAAACCGCTGCGGGGCCGTTGGTGGCACCGCCACGCGCGACACAGGATCCAACAGGTTGGGAGTTTTCGTTGACGCGAATACCCCACTCGTCGACGGGTAGACCGTTTGGCTCACCTACGTCTCCGGCTCCAGCCATCGACAACCACGCATCGGTGTAGCGCCAGCCCAAGGACGGATCTTTTTTGCCGTAGTCCATGTTGCCGAACACTTCGCCCTCAACACCCAAACGCGACAAATCACGTCCGGTGAAGAATTCCGCGATATCCTCATACGCAGTCCAGTTCACAGGCACACCAAGATCATAGCCATAAGCAGCTTTGAAGTCGGCCTTGTTTTGCTCGTCGTTGAACCAATCGTACCGGAACCAGTACAAGTTCGCGAACTGTTGGTCGGGAAGCTGGTAGATTTTCCCATCAGGACCGGTCGTGAACGACAGGCCGATGAAATCCTCAAGGTCGATATTGGGGTTGGTCACCGCCGCACCATCACCGGCCATCCAGTCGGTTAGGTTGCGCGCTTGTTGATACCGCCAGTGCGTGCCGATCAGATCGGAATCGTTGATATAGGCGTCATAGATGTTTTCGCCCGACTGCATTTGTGTTTGCAGTTTCTCGACAACATCGCCCTCACCGATCAGGTCGTGGGTGACTTTGATCCCTGTGATGGCCTCGAATGCGGGGGCCAGCACGTTTGCCTCATATTCGTGGGTGCCGATGGTTTCGGACACAACGTTGATGGACATGCCTTGGTAGGGCTGTGCCGCGTCAACAAAGAATTGCAGCTCGGCCTCTTGGCCCGCGCGGTCAAGCACGGACAGATCCCCGATTTCGCTATCCAAGAATGCCTTTGCGGCAGTCATGTCGGCGAACGCAGGGGCAGCAAACATACAGGCTGCCAGACCAAGTGCGGTCGTTCCTTTTAGTCGCAAGTTCATAGTGTTCCTCCCTTAATAAGAACATTTTAGGCTGACGGGCTCTTGCGTGGCCCGATGCCACCTTCCCTTAAACCCAGCGGAAAACCGCGATGGCGTAAAAGAAAGATACGATCAACGCGCCCCATTGGGGTGCGCCGAGTAGTCCGAGCCAAGCCAGATTGATAAAGGCCGAGCCCAACAGCGTGATGAACAACCGATCACCACGTGTTGTTTCGATCCGAAGCACGCCGGTGCGCGGCGTTTCGGGATATTTGATTGCGAGGACCGTAAAGACGATCAACGTTCCCGCAATGATCAAAAAGAATACCGCTGTGGGCCAAGTCCAAGCCATCCAATCCATGATGTTTTCTCCTGTTCTTTGCTTTTTACACGCGCCCCAAGGCAAAGCCCTTGGCGATGTAGTTGCGGACAAAATAGATAACCAATGCGCCCGGCACGATCGTAAGCACACCTGCGGCGGCGAGGACGCCCCAGTCGATCCCTGCGGCCCCAACGGTTCGTGTCATCGTGGCGGCAATCGGTTTGGCCTCGACACTGGTCAGCGTGCGGCTGAGCAACAGCTCAACCCAGCTGAACATAAACAAGAAGAACGCAGTGACGCCGATCCCCGAGGCCACGAGCGGCGTAAAGATGCGAATAAAGAACCGTGGGAACGAATAGCCGTCAATATAAGCCGTCTCGTCGATTTCTTTGGGCACACCGCGCATGAACCCCTCAAGGATCCAAACCGCGAGCGGCACGTTGAACAAACAGTGGGCCAAAGCCACGGCGATGTGGGTGTCGAACAGGCCGACCGAGCTATAAAGCTGAAAGAACGGTAACGCGAACACGGCGGGTGGTGCCATGCGGTTGGTGAGCAGCCAGAAAAACAGATGCTTGTCGCCCAAGAACGTGTAGCGGCTGAACGCGTAGGCCGCCGGCAGGGCCACGGCCAAAGAGATCACCATGTTCATAACCACATAGGCCATCGAATTCAGGTAGCCCGTGTACCACGAGGCATCTGTGAGGATGGTTTTGTAGTTGTCCAATGTGAGGTCGGCGGGCCATAGCGTGAAGCTGTTAAGGATCTCGGTATTGGTCTTGAGGCTCATGTTGAGCAACCAGTAAATCGGCAGCAGCAAGAACAACAGATACAGACCCATAACGATGGCGCTGCCGTTGATTTTGGCGCGGATGCCGCCTTTGTGTGCGATATCAGACATCAGTGGCCATCCCTTTTATCGAGGTTCGTCATCACGGTGTAGAACACGTATGAGATCAACAAGATCACGAGGTAGTACATGATCGAGAAGGCCGCAGCGGGTCCAAGATCAAACTGTCCAAGTGCCATTTTCACGAGGTCAATGGACAAGAACGTGGTCGAGTTTCCGGGGCCACCCCCTGTCACCACGAATGGCTCCGTGTAGATCATGAAGCTGTCCATGAACCGCAGTAAGATCGCGATCATCAACACGCCCATGATCTTGGGTAGCTCGATAAAACGGAACACTTTCCAACGGCTGGCTTGGTCGATTTTGGCGGCTTGGTAGTACGCGTCAGGGATGGATTGCAGGCCGGCATATGCCAACAGTGCGACCAATGATGTCCAATGCCAGACGTCCATAACGATGACGGTTGCCCAAGCAGCGTAGAAATCTTGCGTGTAGTTGTAGTCGATCCCAAGTGCGGCGAGCGTGTAACCCAAAAGACCGATATCGACGCGCCCGAAAATTTGCCAAATGGTCCCGACCACATTCCACGGAATAAGCAATGGCAGCGACATCAAGATCAAACAGACCGAGGCCCAAACGCCTTTCTTTGGCATGTTGAGGGCGACAAAGATGCCCAGCGGAATTTCGATTGCCAAGATGATGGCCGAAAAGGCGACCTGACGCCCAAGTGCATCCCACATCCGTTCAGATTCAAGCATTTCTCTGAACCAATCGAGACCCGCCCAGAAGAATTTGTTGTTCCCGAACGTATCTTGAACCGAGTAGTTCACCACGGTCATCAGAGGAATGACGGCGGAAAACGCCACCAGCAACAGCACGGGTAAAATCAGGAACCAAGCCTTTTGATTTACGGTCTTGTTCATGTCACGTCCCCTTGCGGCGGCACGCGCCAACTGTCGCAGTAGATGTTGATGCCAACGGGATCAAAAATGATCCGGTTCATATCGGGTGAAATTGTGTCGCCTTCGCCAGCGATCACGTTGACTTCGGTGCCGTTCAGATCAACGCGCACAATCTTGTGGCGTCCCACATCTTCGACGCGTTTGATCGTTACGGGAAGGCCGGTGTCACCCGCGGTCAGTTGGGTGAATTCGGGGCGCACACCGATTTCGACCTTGCCAGAGGGGGTGCCGTAGCCCTTGCCAAGTTTGATCTCTTGGCCTGCGATCACGGCGGTGTCGCCGGTAACGGATGCGTTCAAAACGTTCATGCCCGGAGAGCCGATGAAGTAACCGACAAAGGTGTGTTGTGGTGTCTCGAACAACTCTTGTGGCGTGCCCATTTGCACCACGCGGCCATCGTACATGACGACAACCTTGTCCGCGAATGTGAGCGCCTCGGTCTGGTCGTGGGTTACGTAAATCATCGTATGACCGAACTCGTGGTGCAGGGATTTCAACTGCGTGCGCAGCTCCCATTTCATGTGGGGGTCGATCACGGTCAGGGGTTCGTCAAACAACAACGCATTGACGTCCTCGCGCACCATGCCGCGCCCAAGCGATATCTTTTGCTTGGCGTCTGCGGTCAGGCCGCGCGCCTTTTTGTTGAGCGTTGCCTCCATACCAATCATCGCGGCAATCTGTTGGACGCGGTCCTGAATGTATTGAGGATCGGCACCGCGATTGCGCAGAGGAAAGGCCAAGTTGTCGCGCACCGTCATCGTGTCGTAGACCACGGGGAACTGAAAGACCTGCGCAATATTGCGCTGTGTTGTCGGCTCGTTAGTCACATCACGGTCATTGAACAAAATACGGCCTTGGCTTGGATGCAAGAGGCCGGAAATGATGTTGAGAAGCGTCGATTTCCCACAGCCGGATGATCCGAGTAGGGCATAGGCTTCGCCGTCGACCCAATCGTGATTGAGCTCTTTGAGTGCGTAATCGTCGTCGCTTTTGGGGTTGGGCAGGTAGGAATGCGCCAGATTGTCGAGGGTGATTTTTGCCATGATGTTGTCCCTTATGCCGCCGTTGCGTAGGCGGCTGACGCGACAGATGCCCCGTTTTGCGCAAAGATGTAGACGTGTTTGGGATCGAGGTAGACGGTCAGGGACGCGCCGATCTCCAATTGCCGCACACCATGGATGAGGCCCACCCATTTCTCGCCGTGATGATCAAGGTGCACAAAGGTCTCTGACCCTGTGATTTCAGTCACTTGGAGGGTGCCCGTGAATTCCAACGCGCCCTCGGCGTGGTGTTCTAATTCTAGATGGTTGGGGCGAAACCCTGCGACGTAGGCGCCATCGGCCAAGTCGGCAAAGACGCCCGTTGCAGGGGCTGTTTGATCGTCGCCAAACGCCAAGTTGCCTGCAGATTTCTGAATGTTCAGGAAATTCATAGGAGGATCTGAAAACACCCGTGCCGTCGTTGCATCAACCGGCTTGCGGTACACGGTTGGCGTTGGTCCGACCTGTGTAATCCGGCCTTCCCACATCGTTGCCGTATTGCCACCGAGCAAAAGCGCCTCTTCGGGTTCGGTGGTTGCATAGACAAAGATTGATCCGGCTTCTTCAAAAATACGTGGAATTTCGGCTCGCAACTCTTCGCGTAGTTTGTAGTCAAGGTTGGCAAGTGGTTCATCAAGCAACACCAAACCCGCATCTTTTACCAGCGCCCGCGCAAGCGCGCAGCGTTGTTGTTGTCCACCCGACAACTCAAGGGGTTTGCGTTCAAGCATCTCTGAGAGTTTCATCAGATCCGCCGCGGATTTCACCGCAGCATCGACCTCTTGCGCGGATTTTCCAAGCAGACGCATGGGGCTCGCGATGTTGTCATAGACGGTCATCGAGGGGTAGTTGATAAATTGCTGATAGACCATCGCCACGCCGCGATCTTGGACGCGCACGCCAGTCACATCCTCACCGTTCCAAATCACCTTGCCAGTGTTGGGCACATCTAGTCCCGCCATAAGGCGCATCAGCGATGTTTTCCCCGACGAGGTTGGTCCAAGGAGCACATTCATTGTGCCTGATTTTAGCTCTAGGTTGGTCGGGTAAATATGTGTCTGGCCAGCTACGACCTTTGACACACCCTCCAGTATTAGTGACATCTCGTCCTCCCTCTTCACAGCTTAGGCTGCGCCTTGCTGCTCCGGCTTACTCTTTGCATTCGACATCCAGTCGTCGAGCGCCTTTATCTCTTCTTGTGACAGGCGCAGTCCTAATTTGGAGCGCCGCCAAACAACATCGTCTGCGCTGTAGGCAAATTCGCAGGCCATTAACCACGCGACTTCTCGCTCGGTTAGGTCCGCCCCGAAATCGTGCCCCAGATCGGCTTTCGTTTTGGCCTGTCCGAGAACCTCAAAGGCCTCGGTTCCGTAGGCCTTGGTAAGGCGTGTTGCCCATGCGCGCGACAAAAACGGATAGGTGTCTGCAAGCTTTTGCGTCAAGGCCGCCACTCCGTCGACGGGAAAATTCCCGCCGGGAAGGGCCACGCCCGCCGTCCACGGTTTGCCCGCATGATCAAAGAACGGCGTGATTTTTTCGAGCGCGGATTCCGCAAGTTTGCGGTAGGTGGTGATCTTGCCACCAAAGACATTGAGCATCGGCGCACCGGTCGATTGATCCACCTTAAGCACATAGTCGCGTGTCGCCGCCGTGGCCGATGTCGCACCGTCATTGTACAACGGGCGCACCCCCGAATAGCTCCACACGACATCATCAACGGTGACAGGCTCTTTGAGGTAGTTCGACACAAAGGCCAACAAATAGTCGCGCTCTTCGTCGGTGCAAACGGGCTTATCGGTGAGCGCCGTGTGGTCCATGTCGGTGGTGCCGATCAGTGTGAAATCGGTCTCATAGGGAATAGTGAAAATGATCCGACCGTCTTCGCCTTGGAAGAAATAGCATTTGTCGTGGTCATAGAGCTTGCGTGTCACGATGTGGCTACCGCGCACGAGGCGCACGCCGTCCGAGGAGTTGATCCGCACGGCGTTGCGAATAATGTCTTCAACCCACGGACCGCCAGCGTTGATCAGCATTTTGGCATGGACGGTGCGCGTATCTCCACTGTCGGTGTCTTGGAGTGTGACGACCCAAAGTCCGTTTGATTGCTCTGCCGACAGCACTTTCGTCCTGACGTTGATTTTAGCACCACGCGCCTCGGCGTCACGGGCGTTCAACACAACCAATCGGCTATCTTCGATCCAGCAATCCGAATATTCGTAGGCCGTTTTGAAACGGTCATTCAATGGCGCACCTTCGGCAGTTCCCGGCAGGGCGATAGAGGTCGTGCCCTTGAGGATTTTTCGCCCGCCAAGGTTGTCATACATGAACAGGCCAAGACGGATGAGCCACGCCGGACGCCGCCCTTTCATCCAAGGCATGATAAAACTCAGTAGTTTGGACGTTGGCGTGTCGCCCTCAAACCGCATGTCTTTGTGATAGGGCAAAACAAATCGCATCGGCCAAGAGATATGGGGCATCGCCCGCAAAAGCGTTTCGCGTTCAATAAGCGCCTCACGCACCAACCGGACTTCCCAATATTCAAGATATCGCAACCCGCCATGAAACAGCTTTGTCGAGGCGGAGGATGTCGCTGAGGCGAGGTCATTCATTTCAGCCAGTTCGACACTCAAACCGCGCCCGACCGCATCACGCGCAATGCCACATCCATTGATGCCGCCGCCGATGACAAACAGGTCGATAACGTTTTGAGGATCGGTGTGGTCCAATGAAGCCTCCCCGCATTCATGTCCCGTTGCCGCATGGGTGCGACAACTTCACTCAGACAATACGAAAGTATGCTTGAAATCAATAAGGAAAGTTCGTTTTCTTTCGCTTTTGCCCAAGTGGATGATTTTACAGAGCTTTATTGCTAAAAATGCGCGCTGGGCGCCGCAATGTGTTCGATTACATCGATTCGAACACTTGACGAATGCAGTGTCTTGTATGTTTGCTTGGGAAAGGGCGCTCGGTGCGCGGGTGCAAGGGACGCGCGCTGATGCGGGGGAGAGAAAAGACGAGATGGTATCGAATTTCAGACAGCAAGAGATTTTGGAGCTGGCGCGCCAAGAGGGCAAGGTGACCGTTGACGGGTTGGCCGAACGCTATGATGTAACAGTCCAAACCATTCGCCGCGATCTTTCCGATCTTGCCGAAACAGGTCGGCTGAAACGCGTTCATGGCGGGGCAGTTGTGCCGTCCGGAGTGATCAACATCGAATATGACGAACGTCGACGCCTAAACGAGGCTGGCAAACGGTCGATTGGTCAGGCGTGCGCTGGGCATATCCCGAACGGCGCGTCGGTCTTTATGAATATCGGCACCAGTACAGAAGCGGTCGCCCGCTCCCTTTTAGATCACGAAAACCTGTTGGTCGTCACCAATAATATTAATATTGCCAATATCTTAGCGGCCAACAAAAGCTGTGAGATCATTGTTGCGGGCGGCGTTTTGCGCCGTGCTGATGGTGGGATCGTTGGGGGGCTGACCGTTGAAATGGTAAAGCAATTCAAGTTTGATTATTCGGTTTTGGGATGTTCTGCCCTCGATGAGGACGGGGATTTGTTGGACTTTGATGGCCAAGAAATCATGGTGAGTAGCACGGCCATCAAACGATCACGTGAGGTCATGGTTGTCGCGGATCACCATAAATTTCAACGCAAAGCCCCCCTTACAATTTGCTCTCTGTGTGATGTGGATATCCTCTTTACCGATGCGCCGCTGTCATCTGGCCTTGATGAAAAATGCGCAACATGGGGCACGCGCGTCAGTGTAACGAGCGTGTGAGGGCGGGCGTATGAAAGAGCGCAACAACATAGGCTGGGTGTATGTGTTTCCGGCGATGTCCGTTTTGGGGTTGGTGGGTCTGATTCCGCTTGTGACGGTTGTAAACTATTCGTTTTTTGAGATTTTCATTCTGGATTCACGGTTTTGGATCGGTACGGAATGGTATGCCGATCTAATCACCTCCGCGCGGTTTTGGGAAAGTTTCGCACGTAGTGGGTTGTTCTCGACCCTCATTTTGAGTGTTCAAATTCCGCTTGGGGTCGCGATTGCGCTATGTATGCCGCAGCGCGAGATTTGGGTCGGGGTGGCGCTCGCGTTTATTGCGTTGCCGCTTTTGGTGCCTTGGAACATGATCCCCGCGCTCTGGTTGAGCCTGCTAAATCCCGCGCGCAGCATCATCGCGGATGTGTTGGTGTTTGTCGGATGGCCCCCCGATTGGAAGGATTCGGTCGGGCATACGTGGGCGGTGCTGGTTGTGATGGATGTTTGGCACTGGACCAGCCTTGTGGTGATTTTGTGCTACTCTGCGCTCACCACAATTCCCGCCGCGCACTATCAAGCGGCCGCAATAGACTCGGCGGGGCCATGGCAGGTGTTCCGCTATATCCAATTGCCCAAGCTGCGCCACGTCTTGTTGATGGCTGTCCTACTTCGGTTCATGGATTCGTTTATGATTTACACCGAAGCGTTTCCAATCAACGCGGGCGGGCCAGATCACGCCACGCTGTTTCTCGCGGTTGATCTAGGCGAGGAGATCAAGGCCTTTAACTACGGGCCGTCCGCCGCGCGCTCTGTGATCTACTTTTTGATTATCGTTGCCGTAGCGTGGATGTTTACCAAGGCCCAAGCCAAGCTCGACGATCCCTCCGAAAGGGCGGCCCCATGAGTCTATCGCCGCGCCTTGTGTCTATTTTGAAATCCATCGTGGTGTGGAGTTTCATTGCCTTTGCCTGTTTGCCTTTGGTCCAGATGACATTGATCAGCTTTGTTGCAACACTGCCCACGGCGCAGGTCGAGGTGGGCACCCTCACGTTTGGAAACTACGCCAATATTGTTGAGGATCCGAATTTACGCTCGGCCTTTGTAAACTCCATCGCTTATGTCATGATCAATATCTTGATCACAATTCCAGTGGCCTTGCCCGCAGCTTATGCATTTTCACGTATGTCATTTGTGGGCGACAGGCATCTTTTTCTCGCCTTCATCGCCTTTCGGATCACACCGCCTGTGGTGCTGACCTTGCCCATATTTCAACTGTTTTCGGCCCTTGGGATCGTCAACTCTGTGTTCGGGATCGCGTTGGCGCATTGCCTGTTCAATCTGCCGATTTCGATCTGGATTTTGCAGAGCTTCATTTCTGCTATTCCCAAAGAAATGGACGAAACTGCATTTCTCGATGGCTATTCCCGCGCGGGATTTATGCGCCGCATTTTGGTGCCGCAAATTGCGCCAGGGATCGCTGTGACAGCCTTCTTTTGTTTTATGTTTTCATGGGTCGAAGTGGTCTTTGCACGCATCTTGACCACGACAAATGGCAAACCGATCAGCATGGCAGTCAATGCGCTATTCGGGTTTCAAACCGATATCGGGTTGGTCATGGCCGTCACGGTCGCCTCGATGATCCCCGGTGCGATCTTGGTGTTTGTGATGCGCAACCACCTCTCGCGAGGCTTTAAAATCGGTAGGGTTTAGGGGCTGGCTTCGGTATCATCCGATCTGTGTGGCCACGGCCGATTTTGCGTGTTCCATGACCTCAATTGCGCGGGCTTCGGATACGGATTGCGCATAGATACGAAACTCCGGTGCGTTTCCGGACGGGCGTAAGTGAACCACATCGCCGCTTTCAAAATCAACGCGCAGTCCGTCCGTGAGATCGACAGAATGGATCTCACCGAAAGACGCAAAAAACGCAGATCGTTCGGATGCATCATCGATCAGGTTTGACAAAAACACCCCGGCCTTTGCGCGGTCAATGTTTTGAAGGCGGTCCGCAGCGGTAAAGCACGCGGGCAAGTTTTGAACCAAGTCCGCGAGGCTTTGGTTTGTGGATTTTGCGGCAAACAATGGCGCAAGAATTGGCAACATACAGTCGCGGGTCGGCAGGGGCGAAATCGGCCCGTTGATTTGTGCGGGAAAGCCCAAAAGGAACCCGCCATTGGCCTCAAACCCAACAACGTCTGCATGCGCCCCGCGCGCCGCGTCCATGCCTGCAATAACAAACGGCGACCCGATACGCGTTAGGTGTACGGCTGTAAATTCCGGCATGCGGCGCACCATATCGTTCGAGGAGACCGGCGTGACGACGGCCTGCGCCCGTAGCGCACGTGCGGTCAAAACACCAAGCACATCTCCCGCAATGACCTTTCCGGTAGCGTCCGTGAGCATCGGGCGGTCGGCGTCCCCGTCTGTGGATGCAATCGCATCTAGAGCGTGCGCGTCACACCATCGCGCCAGCATATCTTTGGTGGCCGGATCGACCGCCTCTGTATCGACGGGAATGAATGTGTCCGAGTTGCCCAATGGGATGACCTGTGCGCCAAGGCCGTTGAAAATGTGCTCCATTGTGTCGCGCGCAACGGAGGAATGGCGATATACGCCAATGCGGCAACCGCTCAGAGCATCGGTTCCAAAGGCATCGATATACCGCGCGATATAACGCGTCTCGGCCGCGTCATCGTAAGTGTATGTCCCGCCTTGGTGGCCCGAATAGCGGGCCTGTCGCGCGTAGGCGTCAGCAATAGACCTCTCGTCGGATTTCGAAATTTCACCGTTCGGCAGATAGAATTTCAAACCGTTGCGATCTGCGGGAATGTGGCTGCCTGTGACCATGATCGCCGCATGGCCCGCAGACATGGACGCGAGGGCGAGGGCAGGGGTGCCAAGTGCGCCGCAATCCACGACATCGACACCCGCCGCCTGTGTGACACGGCATATCGTTGCGGCGATTGCAGGTGACGATGGTCGCAAATCACGTCCAACATAGAGCGTTTCGCAGGTGCGCAATGTCATCAAAAACGCATGAACGTAATCTGTGATAAGATCGTCGGTGAGGTCGATAACAAGACCGCGCAATCCACTAGTGCCAAACGAAGGAGCCATATAAATTCTTTCTGTGAATGCTGTGCCGCAAAACACAATCCTACAACACAATGCACAAGGTTCAAATGGGGGAGACGCAAATGTGTCGCGCTATCGGTAAAGATTGAGGATGTGCGGCGGATTACTTGTGCGGGCACTTCCCCAGTCTTAGACTTAGTTGGACCACCGACCAAATCCGCACTGTATTTAGTAAGTTTGCGGGAAATTTTATAGCAAGTTTTTGAGGCGAATAGCTGTATGCATATTGAAACGACGCCATTGCGCGATGTGTTAATCATTACACCGCCCCGCCACGGAGATCATCGTGGCTTTTTTGGCGAAAGCTGGAACGAGGCTGCGTTGGTGGCGGCGGGCGTGCGTTTGCCTGCGTTCGTACAAGACAATCATTCGATGTCGCGCGATGTTGGAACGGTGCGTGGTCTGCATTTTCAAAGTCCGCCACATGCTCAAGGTAAGTTGGTGCGCTGCGGGCGTGGCGCAATCTTTGATGTCGCGGTCGATGTACGAACAGGCTCGCCCACCTACGGTCAGTCCTTTGGGTTGGAATTGTCCTATGCCAACGGAAAGCAGCTGTGGGTGCCAGAGGGATTTTTACATGGGTTCATGACGTTGGAGCCGGACAGCGAAATCATTTATAAGTGTACGGATCATTATGCGCCGGAGTGCGATGGTGCGGTTAAATGGGACAGTGCCGGAGTTGCATGGCCGGTGGAAAACCTGACACCCGTCATCTCCGACAAAGACGAGCACGCACAACCCCTACATGCGTTTGTCTCGCCGTTCGAGTTTGAGGAATAGACGATGAAGTTACTTGTGACGGGCGGGGCGGGGTTCATTGGGTCTGCCGTTGTACGCCAAGCGATCGGGCGTGGGCATCAGGTTGTGAACGTGGATGCGCTAACGTATGCCGCCTGTTTGGACAATGTCGCCAGTGTTGCAGATAACCCGCTGTATGCCTTTGAGCATGTGGATATTCGTGATCGTGCGGCGTTGGACCGCGTGTTTAATACGCACGCCCCCGATGCCGTCATGCATTTGGCCGCCGAAAGCCACGTCGATCGCTCTATCGATGGTCCGTCAGATTTTGTTGAAACCAACATTACCGGCACGTTTCACCTGTTAGAGGCGGCGCGCTCCTATTGGACCAAAACGGGAAAGCCCGAGGGGTTTCGCTTTCACCACATTTCGACGGATGAGGTGTTTGGCTCGTTGCCGCGCGATCCACAACAGCTTTTCACCGAAGACACTCCTTATGATCCACGCAGTCCCTATTCGGCGTCCAAAGCGGCGTCAGATCATTTGGTGCGCGCATGGCATGAGACCTACGGGCTGCCTGTTGTTGTGACCAATTGCTCAAACAATTACGGCCCGTTTCATTTCCCTGAAAAACTGATCCCTGTGGTGATTTTGAACGCTTTGGCTGGCAAGCCGTTGCCTATTTATGGCGATGGGTCCAACATCCGCGATTGGCTCTATGTTGAGGATCATGCTGATGCGCTTTTGCTGGTGTTAGAGCGTGGCGTTGTCGGGCGTTCCTACAATGTGGGTGGTGAGAATGAGCGTACCAACCTTGAATTGGTAGAGACACTGTGCGCTATTTTGGACCAAAAACGGCCAAAGGCTACGGGGACGTATGCGGATCAAATCACTTTTGTAAGCGACCGACCCGGCCATGACGCCCGCTATGCGATTGACCCGACACGGCTGCGCGATGAGTTGGGGTGGCGTCCGTCTGTGACTGTGGACGAGGGTTTGGAAAAGACCGTGCAATGGTATCTTGATCATGAGCCGTGGTGGCGGGCCTTGCAAGAACGGGCGGGCGTTGGTGCGCGTTTGGGTGTGTCGCAATGATCCTTGTGTTCGGATCATCGGGTCAGGTCGCAAGCGAGTTAAAGCCGCTCTTGCCAGATGCTGTATTTTTGGCGCGTGCGGATGTCGATTTGAGCGATCCCGAGCGATGTGATGCGGTGATCCGTTCCATAGCGCCTGACGCGGTTATAAATGCGGCCGCTTATACAGCTGTGGATCAGGCTGAAGACGACGAAGCGGCGGCCATGGCGGTCAACGGGCACGCGCCCACGCAAATGGCTCAGACATGTGCCGCGCTGGGGATTGCGTTTGTCCATATCTCGACGGACTATGTGTTTGATGGTGCGGGCGATACCCCGTTTGCCCCTGATCATCCCACTGCGCCTCTTGGAGCCTACGGGCGCAGCAAGCTTGCGGGGGAGCACGGTGTGCGTGACGCGGGTGGCGTGCATGTTATTTTGCGCACATCATGGGTGTTCTCGCCGTATGGAGCCAACTTTGTGAAAACCATGCTGCGGCTGTCGCAAACGCGTGATGCGTTGAGCGTTGTTGCCGATCAAATTGGCGGGCCAACTCCGGCACGCGCCATTGCACGGGCTTGCGTGCACATCGCCGAGGCGCTTCGCGTTGATCCATCCAAAAGTGGAACCTATCATTTTTCGGGTGCGCCTGACGTCAGTTGGGCACAGTTTGCGCGCGCGGTCTTTGACGCCGCACACCGCGCCGTTGCGGTCACTGATATTGCAACGATTGAGTATCCGACTCCTGCGAAGCGGCCACAAAACTCAACGCTGGACTGTACGTCCACAGTTGCGACATTTGGCATTGAGCGCCCCGATTGGCGGGCGCACCTTATTGATTTAATGACAGAATTGGACACGCCGCGATGACACAGCGCAAGGGCATTATTCTCGCGGGCGGATCAGGCACGCGCCTTTACCCGTTGACCATGGCCATTTCAAAACAGCTGATGCCAATTTATGACAAGCCGATGATCTACTATCCGATTTCGGTGCTGATGCTTGCGGGCATTCGTGAGATCGCAGTGATTACAACGCCTCAGGATCAAGCGCAGTTTCAACGTCTTTTGGGCGACGGCAGCCAGTGGGGGGTGTCATTGACCTATATTGAGCAACCTTCACCAGATGGATTGGCGCAGGCCTATGTGTTGGCGGAAGATTTCTTGGACGGGGCGCCCTCCGCGATGGTTTTGGGGGACAACATTTTCTTTGGCCATGGCTTGCCCGAGATGCTAATGGCTGCGGATCAAAAGTCGGAGGGCGGCACGGTCTTTGGCTATCACGTGGCCGATCCCGAACGCTACGGTGTGGTCAAATTCGACGCTGATGGAACAGTCGAGCAGATCGTCGAAAAACCGGATGTCGCGCCGTCGAATTATGCCGTGACGGGGTTGTATTTTCTCGATGGGGACGCGCCGCGCCGCGCCAAGCTGATTGCCCCGTCCGCGCGCGGTGAGGTCGAGATTGTCACCTTGCTTGAAACTTATTTGGCAGATGGAACGCTGACCGTCGAGCGTATGGGGCGCGGTTATGCGTGGCTTGATACGGGCACGCATGCCTCGCTGTTGGACGCCGGAAACTTTGTACGTACGCTGTCACAGCGCCAAGGCATGCAATCGGGCTGCCCCGAAGAAATCGCCTATAATGCCGGATGGATAGATGACGCTAAAATGGCCGAACATGTCGAGACATTCAAAAAAACCGAATACGGTGATTATTTGAAGGCTCTGATTGCCCCCTCCCGTTAAGGTGACCCGCGCGAATGCAGCGTGTTATTCCACTTCGGCATAGTAATAGCCGCCCCGCATAGATTGGGTCTCATCGGCGTTGAGTGTTGCAAAAATAGGCGTGTCGCTCTTTTTCGCGGCCTCTAGTTGGGCCGTGGCGTCACGCACGTCACCTTGTGCTGTTGTGCCATATCGCACCGTGAAGACAATCGCATCGACCAAGGGCGCGATATAGCGCGCATCAACAACGGGCAAAACCGGTGGCGTGTCTATGATGACGATATCAACACTTTGTCGCGCGCTTTCAATCAGGTCGCAAAAGGCGGTGGTCTGTAGCAATTGATCCGTGGGTAGGTCCGCATTGCCGCGCCCGAGTATGATGGCCGCCTGCGATTTTGGATCGGCCACATAAAAGCTGCGCCCAACCTCTTTTTTGTCGCGGCTATCTCTAAGGTACTCCAAAAATCCCTCGTCTGGCTCGAACCCGATGTATTTGTGTTGCGAGGGTCGCCGCAGATCGGCGTCAATTAACAACACGTTCTTGCCGGCATTTGCATAGGTGCGGGCCAAGGCGAGCGATACGGAGGATTTTCCCTCGCCAATGTTTGCAGATGTCACCATCATGACGACACAACGCGATGGGTGATCCCTGAGGCCTTGATCAATATGGGCGCGCGCGCGGCGTAGGGCTTCGCTAAACAAAGACATCGGTGCATCCGTGACCAAATCGGCAATGCTGAGTTGTGTATCGGTGATCGTTACGTTTGGAATAAGGCCGATTACCGGGCCAGACACAAGATTGCGCAATTGGCTAAGAGCACTCACCCCTCCCACAAAATACTCGTTTATGATCGCCAATCCGAATGCCACGCCACTCGCGACTATCAACGCAATTGCGAGCGAGATTTTGTAATTTGGGGCGCTGGGAAAGCTTGATGCAATCGCGTCAGACACCACGCGACTGTCAGCAACTTGGACCAATGCCTGTGCTTCGATACTGCGCAAGCTCGACAAAAGCGTGGTATACTGGCGTTGTGCAATGTCTGCCTCTTGTTGGATTTCAAACAGGCTCGCCAGTGTTTCAGGCGATAAATCACCTTGCATCATCTCTTGGCGCATTGCGCGTTGCGCCTCGGCGAGGCTGTTCTGGCGTACCGTCAATGTGGTTTGAAACGATGAAATTGCATCGTCTGCCTGTTGATCCATCTGGGATTGGGTCTGGGACAGCGCGGCACGCAAGCTCTCTTGTGTTTGTGCGCTCTCTTGCGTGCCTGTCAGACGCAGTTCAATTTGGCGTCGTTGAGCATTGAGGCCCGCCAATGCATCATTTGACAATGCAGTGACGAGCGCATCCCAATCCTTGCTTGCCCGAGCGGTTTGCGCGGTTTCAATCTGTGCTTTGATTTGGCGTGTGCTTTCCCGTGCCGCTGTGACCTGTCGTTCCAGTTCCAAAAATACATCGGTTCCAACTTCGGCTTTTAAACGCGCCGAATTGTCGGACATGAATCTGTCGAACCCGGATTCGCTGCGGGCGAGTTGCGTTTTTGCGGTGTTGATTTGCGCCTGTAGGACATCGCGCGCGGACAATGCGGCATCGGTTTTGGCCGCCACTTGTTGTGCAATATAGACCTCGGACAAGGTATTGGCGATGGTCGCCGCTTTTTGGGGACTGGACGATGTGGCGGATACAGAAATGAGGTATGTTAGTCCCTTTCGCTGTATGCGCAGGGCATCACTTAGCTTCACCGCTGTGGCCGCAACCATTTTTGTTGGGTCGCCCTGCGACGAGGTCGTCAGGCCAAGCGCCGTTTTGATTTGATCAAAGCGGCTCAGCCTAGGACCAAACTCGGTGTCTTGGACCAAGCGCAGTTGTGTCATCGTCTCGAACAACACACGGTTCGAGCGCAAAATTTCGACCTCGCTCTCGATTTTCGAGTTTTCCGCCAAGCCGGATAGGGATCCGAATTGCTCGGTCGCCAAGAGATCCTTTTTCGAGGGATCGACGTAGATCAGCGCACTGGAGGTATAGAGTGGGGTTGTATTGAACAAGTACACCAAAACCAGCCCGATGATGATGGCACCGCTCAGTGCCATTAACCGTATCTGGCGTTTGATCATCGACATGAGGCCCGATATATCCGTGGATTCCAAATTCATCATATGTCTCATTCCAGTCTCAAAAATTCGCGGATGCCTGCGACACGTGGGCGTCTGCGGTGATGAAATAAGGAGCGCGCCCCTCAACAAGGCGGACCGCTGTGAGAATGCCGCTCTTATAGGCTCCGGTATCGATATTTATCGTTTTATGTCCAACGCTTGGGACGTCGACGGGAAGGTGGCCGTGGATCAGGCATTGGGCAAAGGTGTGACCTTGCAAAACGGTTGGATCGGTCCAAATCAAATCGTCTTTGCGTTGTTGATCGATGTTGCGCGTAGGGTTTAGGCCTGCGTGAGAAAAGACCCATTTTGGAAGGACGACGCACACCGGAAGATCGGCGAGGAACTGGCGGTGGCTCAATGGGATCTGCGCCACCATTGCGGGGTGCCAGTGCGGTGTGTGGATTGCGTGCTGTTTGCCCTGATCTGGGTGAAAACCGTAGGAGGTCAGGGTTTCAGCGCCACCACACGCGATCCAGTCGTCGGCCGATTGCGGCGTGCTTAGAGCACGAAGACACATGTCTTCGTGGTTTCCGCGCAGACATATGCGGGTGATCCCATCAGGCATGGGCGTCAACAGATGATCCAAAAGCTGCGCAGATTTGGGGCCTCGGTCAATCATGTCTCCGAGTACGATGAGTAAGGCTGGACCGTCAAAGGTGCGCGCATCCACAACGATCTGGTGCTCGAGCTGCCTGTAAAGGTCGTAGTACCCGTGAATATCGCCAACCGCATAGGTGACGCTTGGCGTGTGGTCCAAAGTTAGCTTTTTGAGCTGACCCGTTGCGGGGGTAGCGGTGCGCCAAGGCCAATGGATCATTTCAGCTCCATTTGATATCTGTTGGACAGGCTCAAACCCATTGCAACAATCACGACCAGTAGCAACGTGTTGGCCTGTACTTCAAAGCTGAAATCAACCAATGAATGCGTGGCCGCCATCGCCAATGTCCCCAGTGCTAGAGCGGGTGCAAACTCAGACCGAGCTGCGCGCCGCACACCGCGCATGAGGCGCACTGCTGACCATGCTAGGGCGATCATGGGCGCAGTTCCCGCAATAAGCCCCACTTCAGCCCATAGTGTCAGGTACGAATTATGTGCCAAATCCCAGATGACGGCGGGGGAAGCGCGTTGATCGTGCACAAGGGGAAATGCGACTTGAAACGTATCAAGCCCGTATCCGACCCATGGCCGTGTCGAAATCAGATCCCAAATGTTTGCATATAGATCCAAGCGTATGTTCAGATCGGGCATAAAAAAGAGCAACCGCGCACCGATGTCTCGTGACATTAAAAAGAGCGCGAACATGGTAAGTATGCCGGCCGCGCCGATGAGCTGACGCCATGTGATACGCACTTTGTGTGTGTTTCCAGTCGCCATAGCGGCACAGGTGACGCATGCGCCGATTATCGTTGCGGCGGTCCCCATGCGCGATCCTGACGCAATGAGTGCCGTGCACAGCAAGGCCAAACACACAGCGTTGGCGACTGTTCGGGCGTCCGCGCGCGGGCGCGTTTGGCGCGGCAGAATGCGCGGATCAGCGCGCCTGTGCTTTTGCGGCGTGAACACAAGGCCGATTCCGATGACAATGCCAAGGCCCATGAAGCTCGCAAAGGAATTTCGGTTCACAAATGGGCCGGTTGCCCACCCGAGGTAGGCGGTTTTCTCTCCCCAAACAGACCGATCCCCCATGACGCTGAGCAAAATCATCGCTACGACAGCATGTAGCGTGACACCGTAAAAAATGATCTGCGCGAGTTTGCGGGCATGGCGCGGGCGGCTACAGACCTCGAATGTGAGGATGAACAGCATGGCATATGTCGCAAGACGCAAGATGGCGAGCAGGGTCGCGGAGGGGCTAAGCGTGAGGGTTTTGGGGGCGGCGTCTGGTGGGAATGCTCCGTCAAACAGGTGACCCAATGGCAAGAGTTGGCCTGCTGAAAATAGCGGTGAGAGTGCGGCCAAAGCCAAAATGCCGCTCTGGGTTTGAATGCGATAGGTATAATCTTTTTGGCGGATCACAAAGCCTATCATCATGACGGATGCGACTATGGCCCATATCGCCCACGGCATTGGTCGGTGTGAGCCAAATGGAACCGGAACGAGGATGACCATGAGGCCTATGAGCCAGATGTAGAGCGAGGCGTTGGCGCGGTTTGAGGCATGTATGTTGTTGTGGTCTGGTAGGAAGGACACGGCGAATTGCAGCGGTGCGATACCATTGCGTGCATGATCCGGTTGAACTGCGGCGGACATGTCGTTGCGAGGTGGAGCGTGTAAAATCATGGCTTCACATCCCGCCAGACGGATCAGATGGGAAAGTCGTGCGCTTTGGTGTATCTGTGTGACGAGAGGCGCGTGGTATTGCGTCGATAATGGATGTGATGCGTAGGCGTGCGGTCGGATGGACCGCGACCAATTCCGCCAGCCATGCGCGGGTTGTTTTGTCGGATAGCAAGACAGTCAAATCATGCTCGAGGCCGGCCGCAACAGCGCCTGAATGTGGCAAGTTCAATGCCAAAAGAACGCGCTTTTGAGCCAGCCACCCTTCGTTTGGGGCCAAGTGCATGGAGCGAGCTATTGCGTCACGCGCAGTGACATTGTCGCCCAACGCCCATGCCGTGCGTGCGGCGGTGAACCATGCTAACCCCCATGTTGGATTGGTCTGTATGGCGCGCGTGGCGTATGCTCCACATTGTGCGGCGGAGTGCCGATATGTATCGCGCGCAACCACGCTCGACAGGGGGGCGACCAATCCGTTGTTGCACATTTCCAAGAGGGCTGTCTGCGACCCGATGGCCCATGGCGAAACCGAAATGCTTTGATGTTGGCGCAATTGCAAAAACGCGGCGTTTGGACCCGACTTCGTGTAGCGCATGGCGTTATACTCATCGACCGCCGCCTGTGTGGCGATCGTGCCGGTCAAGAGAGCCATCACGAGGAAGCAGGCGTTAAGTGTCGTCGTGATTTTCATGTACCTCCTTGATTTCAGTTAGATTTAGAGAGACATTTTTGTGCTCTATTCCGATATAGGGTCGCGTGGGCGATGTTAGGTGTGCATTGCACGTGTTGGGTTGTGTGTGATACTTTTGATAGATTTGCACACTTTTAGGTTGATTGATAGCGCTTTTTAGTGCCACTTAAGGGTGTGTTTTGTGGTTTTGGAAATGAGCGCGGTATGACAGCAAGACTGACAATAATGGGCGCAGCATCTGCATTTTGGCTTGTGCTATGGCCATGGGCGGCCTTGTCCCAAGATATAGATATCGCCGCTGCGTGTGCCGTCGATGGATCGGATTGCGCGGCGCTCGTTGATCTACAAATCGCTGCGTTGCAAGCTGCGGGTTTGACGGGGGATGAGCTTGACGCAGCGATTGGCCAGATTGCGGCGTCTGTGTACGCCGCCGCACAGATCACAACATCGCCGTCAGCCTTGTCGGGCTTGGCGCGCGCGATAAAGAGTGCGGCGGACCAAATGTCGAATGTCGCGGCGTCTAATGGTCTGAGACAAGCGGCAAACGCAGTTGCCAAAGGCGAGGCTGCGACGACACGGATCACAGCTTACGGGTTGACCCAACCCGTTAACGTGCCGAGCACGCTTGGCGTGTCCGCGTCTCCGAATTGAGAGGTTTCGTGTGTTGCGCGCGGCTCAATGGCATTCGCGCACGCCACGCTTGATCAATTCACGTCCGGAGAGTTGGCGCAGACCAACTGTCGTGTAGCGTGCATCTGACAGATACCACGCCCGAATGGACGCAGGGTAGTGTGCGGCCATGACGCCCGACCAGTACTCAAATGCGTCAGGGGGCAAGGCCAGTCCGTAAAACTGGCTCATCGGGCCGTGAAAGCCGAACGAGACATCGCGCGAGACGCATGTATTGCGTAGCCCGAGGTATAATGTGCACGCCGAGTTGCAATAGCCATGTGTGATCCTGACCTGTGTATGGGTCGCGCGCAGGTTTTTGATTTCTTTGATCCGCGTTTCAAGCGGCCCGCCCGGATCATTGCGAATGATCAGCACAGCGCGTGTCTGTGTTGCGTGCGCGCCGAGTGGTAAAAACGCGACAATGAAGGCCATGAACAGTATGATCATATAGCCAAAATAGCGCGCGCTGGCCCGTCTGCTTTGGCTGTTCTGTTTGATAACCTGATCCGCTTGCATCGCAACTACCCCACTACTTCGCTGGTATACGATCAGCGGGACGCGTCAATTGCGCCTAAGTGCGAGTAAAAACTAAAGAGATTAATGGCGGATGGGTGGGGGCGAACAATTCGGGTGAAACTCGTTAAGATTGTCTAGGGTTTTATCGAAAAAGCGCTCAATACGGCGGTGTGCGGGCGCCTATCTTTGGGGTCTTGTTCTGCGTGGATGAAAGTCGGTTTTTCGGGCGGAGCGCAGACCAGTCAGGTTTGACGCCCGACTTTACCGTGGTGATGTGTCCCCAAAAGTAGATTTGTCTCGGATTCCGAAATGCCGTCAATTTCGCGCATTGCGCCAAGTGCAGCATCGAAATTTGATAGGTTCTCGCTCGCCAATTCTACGATCAAATCCCACTTCCCATTGGTTGAGTGAATACCCTGAATGCCGGTGATTTTTTGAAGCTGCGCAATGATGCGCGCCGTGCGGTGCCCAGCGATTTTGATCAAGGTGATACCACGCACCGGACTTGTCAGGTCATCCTCGCGTACTCGCACGGTAAATCCCGTGATCGCACCCGTGCTGATCAACCGATCCAAACGGGTGCGGACTGTGGCGCGCGACACCTCGAGAGCCGCCGCAAGATTCGCGATAGGCTCGCGGCTATTGCGGCGCAGATGAGCGATAAGCGTACGGTCCAAGTCGTCCATTTTGATATCTTTATCTTTCACAACGGGTGAATGAATTTGCAAAGTGATCACTTATTGCACTTATTACTGCCACTTATTGCAAGGAAAATATGCGCCTGACTGTGAGGAAAACGCACGTGACACATTGTATACTTATCGGAGCCCCCGTTCAGGAGGGTGCTAGCCAACGCGGATGTCGTATGGGGCCTGAGGCGCTTCGGACGGCGGGTTTGGCCGAAGAGCTGACCAAATTGGATTGTACGGTTGAGGACCGCGGTGACGTGCAGCCTGACGTGCGCGCGCGCCCAGTGCATCCAAATGCGGCGATCCATCACATGGATGAGGTTGTGGCTTGGACCGAGGCGCTTTGTGACGCGGCCTATCATGGGGCCCGCGACGGTACGCCCATCTTCCTTGGTGGAGATCATTGCATGGCGGCGGGTACGGTGACGGGCGTTGCGCGCGCGGCCGCAGAGCAAGGCCGTCCAATGTTTGTTTTGTGGCTCGATGCGCACCCTGATTTCCATTTGCTCGACACCACCGAGAGCGGCAACCTGCACGGAACGCCCGTGGCCTATTATACCGGACAAGCGGGGTTTTCGCCGTATTTTCCCGATGTCAGCCACCCCGTGGCGCCAGAGAATATTTGCATGATGGGCCTACGCTCCGTCGACGGTCACGAGGCCAAGGCCATTCAGGCGGCAGGGATCGAACTGCATGATATGCGCGCCATTGACGAGTTCGGGATTGTGGCGCCATTGCGCGAATTTTTGGCGAAAGTTAAAGCGGCCAACGGGTGGTTGCACATCAGTCTTGATGTGGACTTTTTGGACCCTGCAATTGCCCCTGCTGTTGGCACGACTGTGCCAGGTGGAGCGACCTTTCGCGAGGCACATCTGATTATGGAAATGGTCGAAGAGGCGGGTTTGGTCCACTCATTGGATTTGGTCGAACTCAATCCTTTTCTGGACGAGCGCGGGCGGACGGCGAAACTGTTGGTCAACTTGACCGCGAGCCTATTCGGGCGGCGCGTTTTAGACCGCATGACGCGTAGCGCGCAATAACACTCCGAAAATAGAGATAAATCATGCAAAAAAAATTGAATGTCGTGCCTTTCGTGAGTGTCGAAAATATGATGCGCTTGGTCCTCGATATTGGCATAGAGACCTGTATCGCGCAGATCGCCGACTGCATCGAAGATGACTTTAGACGGTGGCCCGAATTTGACAAAACCCCGCGCATTGCTTCGCATAGCCATGAGGGCGTGATTGAGTTGATGCCTACGTCTGACGGTGTTGATTACGGGTTCAAATACGTCAATGGTCACCCCAAAAACATGAAAGACGGGTTACAAACCGTCACGGCCTTTGGCCTTTTGGCCTCTGTGGACACTGGCTATCCGGTCCTTTTGTCAGAGATGACGATTTTGACGGCCTTGCGCACAGCTGCGACATCGGGCGTTGCAACGAAATACCTTGCGCGCAAAGGGTCGCGGACCTTGGCGCTGATCGGCAATGGCGCACAGTCGGAGTTTCAGGCGCTCGGCCTCAAACGGATCTGCGGGATTGATACCGTGCGTTTATATGACATCGACAGCACCGCCACGCAAAAATGTGCCGCAAACCTAGCGGGATCAGGTCTTGCGGTTGTGGTGTGCACCTCACCCGAAGAGGCCATTCAGGGCGCGGATGTCGTCACAACGTGTACGGCCGACAAGCAGTATGCCACGATCCTGACCGACAATATGGTGGGCGCCGGATTGCACATCAACGGCATCGGCGGCGACTGTCCGGGAAAGACCGAAATCCACCGCGATATCTTGCTGCGGTCCGACATTTTTGTGGAATACCCCGAGCAAACCCGCGTCGAAGGCGACATTCAACAACTGGATGCAGACCACCCTGTCAAAGAGTTGTGGCAAGTCATCACGGGAGATGTGCAAGGACGCGAAGATGATCGCGCCATCACATTGTTTGACGGTGTCGGGTTCGCAATTGAAGATTTTTCGGCTCTGAGGTGGCTGCGCGATGCTCTCAAAGGGTCGACCCGCTTTGCCGAGTTGGACATGATTGCCGATCCGGATGATCCGCGTGATTTGTTCGGAATGGTCGAGCGCGAGCGTGCCCGCATGATGTGACTATTGGGAAGTGTCGCCCCATTTGCGCAATGCCGCGGCAAGTTCAGGGTGATCTTTGGCATAGTCGATTAGCGTCTGTCCTGTGCTGGCCGCGTCCCATGCCTGACGGATTGCGCGCACGCCTGCGGCCATGCCCATCGGGTGGCCATGAACTCCGCCGCCTGCCAGATACATCAGGTCAAGTGACCCACCCGTACGTTTGAAGGTGTCCACCGCTTGGCCGCCCCATTGGCCCGAACACACTACGGGCAGCGGGCAATCTTTGGGCGAAAAAATGGGCGTGGTCACATCTTTGAACGATTGGACAAAGCTGTCGTCGGGTTCCCAATATTTGGCGCGAATGCCGTTGATCTGGAATTGGTCAACGCCCAAAAGTCGCCAGAGTTTTTGATAGGCGCGAAATTCCATTCCGAGGCGTGGGTGACGGGTCAGGATGTCCCATCCATTGCGATGTGCATGTAGGCATAACTCGGAGCGTTTGCGCAAAAAACTCATGCCGCCGTAGCCGATGGAATTTATATTCACCACCGCTGCTGTGCCGCCATGTGCGCGCACAATGTCGTGGTTGCGCATCATGGTGTCGGGATCGGCGGCGGAAATGCCAAACGCGTACATAACGCGTTTGCCCGTTTTGTCCTCGTGGGCACGGATCACGGGCATGATCGCTTTGACGCGCGCCTCAAGAGGCGAATACGCAGGGCTCATCAGTTTTTCGTCGTCCTTGATGAAGTCGACGCCCGCCGCGCACAACTGCGCCACCACCTCGGCGGTGGCATCGGGCAGCAACCCGAGCGAGGGCTTTATAATGGACGCGATCATCGGGCCGTCTGTGACCCCCATCAAGTCACGCGAACCTTGCATGCCGAACTGTGGGCCGGGGTGACAGGACCATTCAGGCGGCAGGTCGATGTCCATCACGCGCACGCCCGAAAGCCCTTTGACGGCATAGACCCCACCGATTGTGATCGTCACAAGGGCTGCGATGTCGGTGCCAACGGCGTCCATCGGATAGGAGATCACGACGTCCGCGCGGTGATATGGGCCATGACCGTTCGGGTCCGGTATCGCGGGGGTGTCGCTATGGGGCAGGGGCGTGATGGAGGCGACCCGCGCGGCGCACCGCGCTCTGACATCTGCCGTTTCATTTGGTAATTCGGTGAAGGTTCCGGTCGATTGATCCGATGCGATTTTCGCGGCGAGCGCAGCGATGTCACCCGATGTCTCGAGCCGGTAGGTGACATTGATCTGACGTGCGGACATATATGTGTCTTTCAGTTTTGGTGTCATGCGTGTGGACTTAGCGGGGGCCACCGCCGTCGCGAATCCAGCCAAAGAAATCTTCGGACCCCATTTGACCGCCTTTGAGGGCGATTTCCAACCCGTCATGTGGGCTGTCGCCGTACCCTACGCAAAGGGCAGCCCCCGCAATTGTGGGCGCGAGCGCTTTGAGCGCGTCCAGCTTG
Source organism: Celeribacter marinus (assembly GCF_001308265.1). GTDB lineage: Bacteria > Pseudomonadota > Alphaproteobacteria > Rhodobacterales > Rhodobacteraceae > Celeribacter > Celeribacter marinus. The sequence continues at coordinate 1,019,379 of NZ_CP012023.1, read as the reverse complement.
AGTGCGCGCATTCCGTGGCCGGAAGTGTCGCCCCCCGAGATGACCGCGCGGCGAATATCTGTTTGTGTGAGGATACCGTCAAGGATGGTACCAAGTGAGGTGCCGATTGTTTCATTTGCGAGATCGGGTGTGATGTTGGCGCGCGCGAGGGCTGCACCAAAGGCCGTTACGGCCGGATCATTTGGTCCGGTGGCCGAACAAATCAGTGGGCTTTGTCCCGCGCGGGCGGCTGCAACACCCAATTTGATCGCGGTCGCTATCTCGTCTGATTGTTCTGTGTCGCTGTGAAGGGCGCGTGCGGCGTCAAAGCGGATAATCTCGAACCCGTTGGCTTTGGCCCATGCGATTTGGCGCGCCGTGGAGGGCGAGACCGAGCCAGAGACGGCGGCGATTTGCGCAACGGCTCCAGCGGATTTAGGGGAGGGGGCGGGTGCAATAAGGCCGATGTTTTGCCAGTGACGTACAAGCGCGTATTCGACGCCTTGCGAGCCGGCAACAAATCCGAGGGCCGCGCGGTTGTCCCAGATGAGTTTACCTGCCGCCGCTTCGGTGTTGGCATCGATACTGTCGAGCGAAAGAATGCGTGCGCCAGCCTGCAAGGCCTGTGTGAGTGCAGGCTCTGGATCGGTCCACATCGCTTCCAAATTGAGGAGTGCGCAGGGCAACGTGGTTTGATGCGCGAGATGTGCCAAAAGATCTGCTTCGGCCATTGGTGTGACGGGATGGTGCGCCATGACGGGATGTCGATCAAGGCGGTGTACGCCGTCGAAACTACCCGCGAACAGGGTTCCAAAGGCCTGATATCTGCGCATTTGCGGCGCCGCCGTGAGCAATGGCGCGGCCTTTGTCTGTGTGATGCCGAGGCCGATCTCGATCGCTCTTCCAATGTTGCCCGAGGCGGGTGCGCTGTCAAAGGTCGAACAGATTTTGTAATGCAAAATCGGTGCGCCGAGTGCGTTCAAATAGCCCAATGGCGCGGGTAGATTGGCGTCCATCCAGTCCGGCCCATGCGTGCGCGCGGTGGAGGCAATCCCGATTGCGCGCGCCGACCGAAACCGCGCCATCAGAGCGGGGCTTGGGGTGTCCGAAAACAACACGGCATCAATGCCTGCGAACGCGAGCACCTCCATGACAGCCGCCGATCCTGTGAAATCATCCCCGAACCACGTTATCAATGGGGCATGGGGTGGTGTCATGGGGCAGGCTCCTTTGGGGTGCGTGTGTACTCGCACGTACATCTTGCGTTGGGACGGATTGACAATCTTTTTAAGATATTATCTCATCATACCAGTTAAGCAAGCCAAGACTGGCACTGGTAGGAGAATACATAAGATGACGACGATTGCCCTGTTGGGTGCAGGTGGAAAGATGGGTGTGCGCCTGTCTCTCAATCTTGCACAAACCGAATTTAACGTCCGTCACGTCGAGGTCAGCGAGGCGGGGCGTGCCCGTCTAAAAGAGGCCGTTGGTGCCGATTGTGTTGAGATGGATGCCGCACTGTCGGGGGCGGAGGTGGTTGTTATGGCGGTGCCTGATACGCTCATTGGCAAAGTCGCCAGCGGGATCATCGACAAACTTGATACGGGTACAATGGTTGTCATTTTGGACGCCGCAGCCCCGTATGCGGGACATTTGCCCGAACGCGAGGACATCACGTATTTCGTGTCCCATCCGTGCCATCCGATGATCTACCACAACGAGGCGACCGAGGCCGCCCGTCTTGACCGGTTTGGCGGTGTGGCGCATCCGCAAGGCGTGGTGAACGCGTTGATGCAGGGACCGGACGCGCACTATGAGCTTGGTGATCGTATTGCCAAGGCGATCTATGCGCCCGTGCGCCAAACCTACCGCGTGACCGTTGAGCAAATGGCCTACCTTGAGCCGGGCTTGTCAGAAACCGTTTGTGCGTCCTTGTTGATGGTCATGAAACAAGCCATGGACGAGGTCGTGAAAACAGGCGTTTCCGAAGAATGCGCCAAGGATTTCTTGCTCGGTCACATGAACATTTTAGGCGCTGTGATTTTTGGCGTACAACAGGGGCAGTTTTCCGATGCCTGTAATAAGGCGATTGAATTCGGAATTCCGGCCCTAATGCGCGACGATTGGAAGTCGGTGTTCGAGCGCGATGAAATTATGGCGTCGATCAAGCGGATCACCTGACCCGAGTCCACAATATAGAACGCCCCGTCTGTAGATACAGGCGGGGCGTTTTGGTCGAATTCGGCGCGGCCTAGCGGCCAGTTTTAGCAAATACAACGCCCACGGTACGCACGATCAACGAGAGGTCGAGGGCGAGAGACTGGCGCACGCCGTAGTCGTTGTCAAAGCGGGCACGATCGATAAACGTGGTGGCAGAACGTCCTTCGACTTGCCAAATCCCCGTGATGCCCGGACGCATGTCGCGGTAAGCGCGACCACCCGCATTCTCGTACATGGTTTCTTGGTCTGGGGTATAAGGGCGCGGTCCGACAAAGCTCATGTCGCCCGTGATGACGTTCCAAAGCTGTGGCAATTCATCAAGGCTGGTAGCGCGCAAAAAGTGGCCCATTTGAGTGATACGAGGATCGTTTTCGAGCTTTTGGTAGGTGTGCCATTCGGCGGCAATCTCTGGATCTTCGGCGCATAGCCGCGCCAAGATCGCATCTGCGTCCAATTTCATCGTGCGCAGTTTGTAGCACTGAAAGAGGTGCCCATCCTTACCCACACGTAGATGGGCATAGATCGCGGGCTTGCCCTCGATGCGAACAAGTGCCCACAAAACAGCGATCAAAGGTAGAGCAATGGGAGATATCGCCAGTGCAAAAGCGATGTCGAACACGCGTTTGAGGCCACCTGCGTAGATTCGCCATGGTTTGTGCGCATAGGTCGGGCCAAACGTTTTGCGCGCACCTTTGGAGGGTGCCCCTGTCGCGTATGTGTCAGCGTCTACAAACATATTTGTGTTCGGGCGTCTGCCCGCTCCCTATCTGTCTTGGGGTAGGTATTGACGGTTTGTTAACCATTTTTGGGACCGAAACGGGGCAAAATTTGGACAGGATGGATGACCTTGCGTCACTTGCAGGCACCCGTGACGCGGCGAGGCGGTCTTGGATTTCAACGCTTTGCTCGGGCGCTTATCCGCTTGATGCCTTGCGCTTTCGTGGCGGCTGCCCATTATGTGCAGACGTTCACACCGCCCAATATCCGAAAGCCTATGATGCTGTTTCGTACGTTCCTTATCTCGCTGATTGCCGCCTCCACCTTGTGTGGTGGGCGCGGCGCGGCGGCGGCCGATGTCACTGTATTTGCTGCCTCCAGTCTAAAGACAGCGTTGGACGATGTGGCGCGCCAATATGAGGCGCGCACGGGGTTGGATGTGGCGATTTCTTATGCGGGATCATCTGTTCTTGCGCGTCAAATCCAACACGGTGCGCCCGCCGATCTGTTTGTGTCCGCGAATGCAGACTGGATGGATGTTTTAGAGGCGGACGGGCTTTTGGTTGCGGGCTCGCGGGTTGACCTTCTTGGCAATACCTTGGTTTTGGTTGCCCACGATACGGATGCGCCCGTGAGCCTGACGGATCCGACCGCCTTGGCCACACGGTTGGGTGAGGGCTATCTCGCTATGGCCTTGGTCGATGCAGTCCCTGCGGGCATGTATGGCAAGGCCGCTTTGGTGAGTCTCGGTCTTTGGGGCAGCGTAAGAGGCCAAGTCGCTCAAAGTGATAATGTACGTGCTGCATTGGCCCTCGTGGCGTCAGGCGAAGCACCCTACGGGATCGTTTATGCCACCGATGCGCAATCATCGGACTGCGTACATGTCGTGGCGCATTTCCCGCAAATCACTCATCCGCCAATCGTCTATCCCATGGCCGAGATTGCGGGACAGGGCGGCGCGGCAACGCAAAGCTTTCGCGGGGCACTCATGGGGGAGACGGCGCGCGCAACGTTCCAATCTCACGGGTTCATTGTCATGGAGCACACCCCGTGATGTGGCTTGGGCCCGAGGAATGGCAGGCGGTGGCGCTGTCCCTCAAAGTTGCGTTCTGGGCGACGACCGTGAGCCTGCCGTTTGGAATAGTCGCGGCATATGCACTATCGCGGTGGGAGTTTGCGGGCAAACAAGTCGTCAACGGATTGATTCATTTGCCGCTGATCCTACCGCCTGTTGTGACGGGTTATTTGCTATTGTTAACCTTTGGGGCGCGCGGGCCGATTGGCGGGCTGTTATCTCAAATTGGGGTCACGTTTGCCTTTCAATGGACGGGGGCGGCCCTTGCGGCGGCAGTCATGGCGTTTCCGTTGATGGTGCGTGCCATTCGTTTGTCGATAGACGCGGTCGATCTAAAGTTGGAACAGGCGGCCGCCACATTGGGGGCATCTCCCTTGCGGGTCTTTGCGACGATCACGCTCCCGCTTGCCGTGCCTGGAATTCTAACAGGTGCAATTTTGGCCTTTGCCAAGGCGATGGGAGAATTTGGCGCTACCATAACCTTTGTCTCCAATATTCCGGGGCAAACGCAAACGCTGCCTTCTGCTGTCTACGCCTTTTTGCAGGCTCCAAACGGTGAGGGGGCGGCGGTGCGCCTCGTCATTATTTCGGTCGTGATCGCAATGGGGGCGCTTGTCCTCTCTGAAGTTCTCGCCAAACGCATGGCGCGAAAGGTGGGCGGACAATGAGCCTATCGGTCTGTGTAAAACACGCTTTTGACGGGTTTGCGATGGATGTAGATTTTACAGCCCCAAAGGGGATTACCGTCTTGTTCGGGCGCTCTGGTGCGGGAAAGTCGACAATCATTGACGCTGTTGCGGGCCTACAGCGCCCGAACGCTGGACGGATCGTTTTGGACGGGGAGGTTTTGCTTGATACCCGAGCGGGCGTTCTGGTGCCGGTACATAAACGGCGTATTGGCTACATTTTTCAAGATGCGCGGTTGTTTCCACACCTCACAGTGGCGGGGAATCTTGCCTATGGTCAGCGGCTAAACCGGCGCGCAGATGATGCCGCACAAATGTCGCGGGTGGTCGAGTTGCTGGGGATAAGCGATCTTTTGGATCGCCGTCCGGCGCGCCTGTCAGGCGGAGAGCGTCAACGTGTGGCGATTGGTCGAGCGTTGTTGTCCCGCCCGCGTCTGTTGCTTGCGGATGAGCCGTTGGCGGCGCTTGATGAGGCGCGCAAGGCAGAGATCATCCCGTACTTCGAGCGGTTGCGTGACGAGGTTGATATTCCGATCCTATATGTGAGCCACGCTCCGACCGAAGTTGCGCGACTGGCAACCACAGTCGTGGCCCTTGAGGGCGGGCGGGTGATCCGTCAGGGCGAGGCCTTGGACGTGCTGTCAGACCCAAGTGTCCTACCCACAGGTGTGCGCGGCGCAGGGGCCGTAATTGAGGCGCGCGTGATCGCACATCATGAGGACGGTTTGAGCGAATTGGATGCAGGCGGCGTACCACTGTTTTTACCACATGTTTCGCGCGACCTTGGCCTCATGATGCGGGTTCGCATCGCGGCTCAAGATGTCATTCTATCGCGCGATGTTCCGGTTGGTCTGTCGGCGCTCAATATCATGGCTGGCGAAATTGTGGCGGTGAAACGCGGCGATGGCCCCGGAGCGATTGTGTCGCTCAAAACCTCGGCGGGACCAATTCTTGCACGCGTTACACAGCGCTCTGCGGACGCGTTGGGGTTGGTCGTGGGTGTCCACTGTCACGCGATCATAAAAACCGTTTCAATCGCACCCGAAGATGCAGGGGCATAGGATGGACTGATGGATAAAGTTGCAATTCTCACTGGCGGGAGCACCGGTATTGGCGCGCATTTGGTTGGTGCGCTGGTGGCGGATGGCTACCGTGTCGGGTTCTCATATAATAGCTCACAGGCCGCCGCGCGCGATGTCGAGGCGCAGTACGGTGCGGCGGTCTTTGCGGTGAAATGTGACGCTGGTGATGAAGATCAAGTGCATGCGTTTCATCGGGCTGTGGCCGCGCATTTTGGGGCAACGCCTACGGTTCTCGTGAACAATGCGGGCATCCAAACGTGGTCGGCACTTCTCGAGCTCGACGTTGACGATTTCGACCGTGTTATTCGCACCAATTTGCGCGGGGCATTTCTCAACACCCAAACAGCGGCGCGGGCGATGCGCGCGGCGGGTCTGGGGGGCGCGATCATCAACATTGGATCGGGTTGCAACAAGGTGGCGTTTCCAAACCTTGTGGACTACGCAGCCTCCAAGGGCGGAATTGAGCAATTGACCAAGGCTGCGGCATTGGAGCTTGGCCCGCTTGGGATCCGTGTCAATTGCGTGGCTCCGGGTGCGATTGCCAATGAACGCACAGCGGCGGAGGCAGACGGGTACGCGGACAAATGGGCGGCTCTCACCCCGTTGCGCCGCGTTGGTGAGGCGTCAGACATCGCAGGGCCGGTGGTCTTTTTGGCCTCGCAAGCGGCAGGATTTGTGACGGGTCAAACGCTGTATGTCGATGGCGGTGTCTTCGCCTGCGCGCCGTGGCCCGCCTACGTGTAACCGCGTCTATTAGGTCAGATAGGGTCGCATGGCTTGGTAAATGACAGTGGTCGCGACATTGGCGAGGTTCAATGAGCGGACAAGGGGATTGCGCATCGGTAAATGGAATATGCGATCCTCAAGCCCCTCCAGTATGGGCAGGGGCAGGCCCTTTGATTCACAGCCGAATACCAAATACGCATCGGGTTGATAGTCCGGCGTGTAAAAGCTTTGCGCACCGGTTTCCTCAAAGAAATAGAGACTGTCACGCGGTGGTGTTCGCACATCCAAAAAGTGTTGCCAGCTGTCATATTCGCTTAGGTGAACGTGCTTCCAATAATCCGTACCCGCCCGTTTGACGGACTTCTCATCGAGGGAAAACCCCAAAGGCTTGATCAGGATCAGTTCGAGATTGAGGGACACACAGGTCCGTCCGATCGCGCCTGTATTCCACGGAATTTCGGGGGTGACCAAGACCAGTTTCATGCGTGGATCAGACATAGGGTATGTGGCTTTCCAAATCACGGGCGCAACGAATGTGCGTGTTTGCGGTCCTCCTACCCCACCTGAACGGTCGTTCACAACGCCAAGGTTGGCGCGCGCAGAGTGTGGGCGATGGTGCAGAATGTAAAAAGGGCGCCCGCGGGCGCCCTTCGGGTCCGGGTATTAGCTTGGATCGCTTAGCCGATGATGGCGTTCAACGTTGCTGACGGGCGCATGATTGATGCGACTTTGGCAGGATCGGCGTGGTAGTAGCCGCCCAAATCGGCGGGGGAGCCTTCGGCGACTTGCAACTCGTCGAGGATTGCGGCCTCGCCGTCGACCAATTGTTTGGCGATGGGCGCAAAGTGAGCGGCCAAATCGGCGTCATCCGTTTGTGCAGCCAAGGCCTCGGCCCAGTAGCGAGCAAACCAATAGTGCGAGGAGCGGTTGTCATTCTGGCCGACTTTGCGCTCGGGCGATTTGCCCTCAAGCAAGAGCTTTTGTGTCGCCACTTCGACAGCTGCGCCCAAAACGGCGGCCTTGGGGCGGCCTTTGGTTGCGGCGAGGAAGTTGTAGCTTTCACCAAGCGCACAGAACTCGCCAAGGCTGTCCCAACGCAGGTGGTTTTCCTCTTCGACCTGTTGGACGTGCTTGGGCGCGGAGCCACCGGCACCTGTCTCGAACAACCCGCCACCGTTCATCAGTTTGACGATGGACAGCATTTTGGCGGAGGTGCCAAGTTCGAGGATCGGGAACAGATCGGTGAGGTAGTCACGCAGCACGTTGCCGGTGATGGTCACAACATCTTTGCCGGCGCGCATTTCAACCCATGTGTAACGGGTCGCTTCGCGTGGAGCCATGATCGGAATGTCTTTGCCGGCGGCCTTGAGCGCGGGGGCGACGTATTTGATCAGCTCGGCATCGTGCGCACGGTTGGCGTCGAGCCAGAATGCACCCGTGCCAACAACGTCGAAACGCTCGATGCCCGTTTTGATCCAGTCGAGGATCGGAGCCTTTTTGGCGGTGCAAGCGCGCCAGATATCGCCCGCCTCAACGCTGTGCGAATGTAGCACATCGCCATTGTCCAAAACGATTTCGATTTTGCCATCTGCGGCGGCCTGGAATGTGGTGGGGTGCGAACCGTACTCTTCGGCTTTTTGCGCCATCAAGCCAACGTTGGACACCGCGCCACAGGTGGTCACGTCCAGTGTGCCGGTCTCTTTGAAATACTCGACGGTTTCGTCGTAGACGCCCGCGTAGCAATTGTCGGGAATGCAGCATTTGGTGTCGGCGGCTTTGCCGTCTGGACCCCAACCGATGCCGCCCGCTTTGATCACGGCGGGCATGGACGCGTCGATGATCACATCCGACGAGACGTGCAGGTTGGTGATGCCTTTGTCGCTGTCGACCATGTAGAGAGGCGGTTTGGCGGCCAGTGCGGCTTTCAAATCGGCTTCCATTTCGGCGTTGCCCGCGATCAGATCTTCGAGGGCGCCAAGGCCGGAGTTCGGGTTGAAATCGAGTTTGTCGCCGTGTTTCGCGAGGAAGTCCTCAATGTAGACGGAGACGAAGTGGCCGAACAGGATCGGGTCGGAGACTTTCATCATCGTGGCCTTGAGGTGGACCGAAAACAACACACCCGGCTCCATGCTTGCTACTTCGGCTTTCACAAAATCACGCAGGGCTTTGGCGGAGAGGTAGGTCGCGTCGACGATCTCGCCCTCGCCATAGGACAACCCGTCTTTGAGCACCGTCTGTGTGCCATCGGTAGCGGTAAAGACGATCTTTGCGCCGCCGACCTGTGCACCCGTGATGGTCGCGGCTTTCTCATTGGCAAAGAAATCGTTGCCCGACATGGAGGCCACAGTTGTTTTGCTCTCGGCTGTCCATTTGCCCATGCGGTGCGGGTTGGCTTTTGCGTATTCTTTAACGGCCTTGGCGGAGCGGCGATCCGAGTTGCCTTCGCGCAAAACGGGGTTCACGGCGGAGCCTTTGACGGTGTCGTATTTCGCACGCACGGCTTTTTCGGCGTCCGTTTGGGGATCGGCAGGGTAGTCGGGGATCGCGTAGCCTTGGCTTTGCAACTCTTTCACGGCGTCTTCAAGCTGTGGAACGGAGGCCGACACGTTCGGCAATTTGATGACGTTGGCATCGGGTGTTTTCACCAATTCACCAAGAGCGGCCAAGTCGTCGGAGACCCGTTGTTCGGCGGTCAATTCATCGGGAAAGAGCGACAGGATGCGCGCGGCCAAAGAGATGTCGCGGGTTTCGACATTGACACCTGCAGCCGTAGAGAAGGCCGTGATGATCGGCAAGAGCGAGCCGCGGGCCAGTTCGGGGGCTTCGTCAACGATGGTGTAGATGATGTCGGGGGTCTCTTGGGCCATTTGGGTCTCCACATGTGCGGGTTGATGTGCATGCGCCTTTGGGCAACACGCGTTTGAGAGATCGCGTAGCTCACGGCGCGTGCAAAGTCAATGTATCCCGATGTATACAATGCGCCAATGTGCGCGCATGCCGCACCCGCGCGTTGCGTGTCTGCTGTCATGTATGCCCCGCGCCGAGTAACGTATAGGCGTCACAGTTGTGTCATGTGCCAGAGTGATTTAGACCTAGGCTAAGCAGGGTCAAAGGCGCAGATGGTATGAGTAAAAAACTGACAATCCATGTGGGTATGGGAAAAACGGGCACCTCCGCACTTCAACAGTTTTTGTTGAAGGAAACAGGGTTTCTAAAACGCTCTGGCATTCATTATCTAGGCCGTTTTTTGGAGCACATTGACGGGTTTGAGGGGCTAACGGGGCCCGGTGAGTTGAATACGCCGGCGGCACTGGCGGTGGGGCTGGCCGAACTCGAAACCTTTGCCGCGACAAGCGAGGCAAGTCATTTTATCCTGTCCAACGAGGTGTTGGCCCAAGCGCGTAACGCGCAAGACACCAGTGCGGTTATCGGCGCTTACGCCAAAGAAACCGAAGTGTTCAGTGAGGTTGAAGTCATATTGGTGTTTCGGCGCCAAGATGAATGGATTGAAAGCGCCTATCGCCAGTGGGGGCTAAAGCATAAATTGCACACGGGCTTCTCAACCAAAACACCTCAAGAGTTTGCGGACGAAAGCGCGCATCATCTCGATTACGCGGCGATCTATGATCTGTGGTCGAATGCCGCGCCCACAAGCGTGCATTCCTATGATGACATTCGGGACGTTGATGGAATTGTGCAATATTTCTGCACGTATTGGGGGCTGCGCCATCCCGATAGGTTCGATGAGTACAAGTCTGTGCATGGCTCGCTTGGGCCATCCCAAGCTAATTTTGTGGCGCTTTATAATCGCGGGCATGAGGAAAAAGTGCGCGACTACGATATGCGCCGCGTGATGCGGATGTACAGTCTGCCGGAACTCTCCGCGCCTGATAGTGCCACCATGCCGGTTGAAATACGCCAATCCGTCTTGGACAGGTATGCGCCAACAAACACGGATCTGGCGCGCGCGCTCGGTCGGGACCGTTTGTTCCATGAGCGCCCCATGGGCAAGCCGTCCCAGTATAGCAACCGTGTCGAGGATGCGTTGACATACCTCGCGGTTATTTCACGCGAACAGGCCGAAGAAATCCAACGCCTGCGCCACCGCCTCAACGCGCTTGAAAAGCTGGTGGGCAAGCGCGACGGTTTGGGCAAGCGCGACGGTTAGGGCGTCTCTAGGCTTAGGTTCGGTTTGGGCATTAGGTCAGGCTGAACACCGCGTTCCACATAGTCCCACGCGGCCATCGCGATCATCGCGGCGTTGTCCGTTGCCCATTTCACGGGCGGCAGGCTCAATGTCACGCCGTAGCGCTCAACCAATGCACTCATGGTCTCTCGTAACTGTGCCGATGCTGCGACCCCGCCTACAATCACCAATGACTTTGGTGCGCATTCTTTGAGGGCGCGTTCCGCTTTGGCCGCCAACACATCCATGCATGCGGCGACGAATGAGGCGGACATGTCGTCGACACTGACGTCTGGGTGGGTTTCGACATGACGCGCGACCGATGACTTTAGCCCAGAAAATGAAAACTCGTAGGCGTCATTTTTCATAGGGCGCGGAAGGCGCAGCACAGGTGTGCCACGTGCGGCGGCGCGGTCAATTGCGGGGCCACCGGGCATGCCAAGGCCGAGCGTGCGCGCCACTTTGTCATAGCATTCGCCCACAGAGTCATCGCGTGTTGTGCCCAGTAGGCGGTAAGACCATTCGTTTTCAAGAAAGGCGATAAGGGTGTGCCCGCCTGAAACGAGCATGACCACGGCCGGAAATTCGGTGATCCCCCCCTCAAGGGCCGCAGAGCGAATATGACCGCGCAAATGGTTGATGCCATACGCCGGAACACCCCATCCCATTGACAATGCCTCGGCGGTCGACAGCCCGACCAAAAGCGAGCCGATCAGGCCCGGCCCACGAGTCACAGCGATGGCTTCGAGATCACTATGTGTGGTCGCGGCGTCCGTCATAACGGTTTGAATTGTTGGCAATATCGCATGCAGGTGCGCACGAGACGCCAGTTCGGGGTAGACGCCGCCAAAGGCCTCGTGAATGTCGTACTGCGAGACGGTTTTGATGGCTGCAACCGCGCCGGACCGATCAACGAGGGCCACCGATGTGTCGTCGCACGATGTCTCAATTCCAAGGATCAATTTGCTCATTGATCGGCCTCCATGAGAGCCATGATCTGAGCGGTTGAGACGGCCCCTATCCGGATGAACTCGGGCGGCCAAACGCGGCAATTCACGATTGTAGAGGGCGCGCCAGCGTGGCCTGTGCCGTCGACAACCATGGATGGTGTCGCGGTGAGTTGAGCACTGGCGTCTTGCGCTGTGTGGGGTGTGTCGCACCCTGAGCGGTTGGCTGAGGTTACAAGCAGTGGCCCTGTTTCGCGCAACACCGCCCGCAACCTGTCGTCATCGGGGATGCGCACGGCGATCTCGTCGCGACCCGATAACCACGCTGGGGTGTCAGGGCCAAGTTCCATGACCAGTGTGATCGCGCCCGGCACGAACTCCGAGGCGATAAGACGTTTTGCGCTCGTCGTAAGGTATGCGCCCAGAGCTTCGATTTGATCAGCGTCAGCGACCATAACCGGAAGATTTTTTTCGCGTGGCCGATCTTTGAGCGCATAGAGCTGCGCCACACTTGCGTCAAACTGGGGTGAGACAGCGAGGCCAAGCACTGTATCGGTCGGCAGTAGAACGACACCGCCGGCCTTGAGGCAATCCGCGATTTCAATCACCGAGGGCGTCATGTGAGAACCTCCACGATCGGATAGACGCGGGCCTGTGGCGCGGGCGCGGGCTTGGACCGTGCGACTGTGAGCATGGTTTGTAGATCGGCTGCATTCCTCATCGGCGCGTTATGACCGTCAAAGGACACGTTCCCCGCAAGATTGAATTTGTGCAAGGATGTGATGAGGTTTTGCACCTCATCGCGCGTCAGATGTTCGTATCGTGCAAGTTCTCCATTTTGATAGAGACCGAAATGTACATAGGGTCGCGCGGCTTTGCGAACAATGACGACGGGTGTCTCGTCCGTTGCGAGCTGCGCCCCAAGCATTTCAAACGCAGGGATGGCACAGACAGGCAGGCCTAGCGCAAAGCCAAGAGCATTGGCAAATGATGCGCCTGTGCGTGTCACGCCCATGCCCCCAGGACCAATGTCGACAGTGATCTCCGTTAAATCAGACAAATCGGCGCCCAACGCCGCTAGTCCCGCCTCCAAAATCGCACGGTAGTCGCGTGAGCCGTCCCATTCGGGCAGGGTGGAGCTATCGAACACGATCTCATCTGCGCGTGCGAGGCCGAGCATAGGAACGCCGTTGGATGTTTGCAAAAGGAGCATCAAACTCATTGCGTGGTCTCCAAGTCAGTGAGCACATCAGCCCATCGGGCATCCTGCGCCGTTAGCGTTATACTGCGCGCGGTGTCTTGCGGTTCAAATCCGATATGAATGGACAGAGGTGTGTCAAAAAAACCGTCTATCCGCTCGCCCCATTCAATCACGCTCACGCCTGTCTCGAAATAGTCGTCAAGGCCGAGGTGGTAGAACTCTTGCGCGTCTTTGAGGCGGTAGGCGTCCACGTGCAGGATCGGAAAATTGGGCCCATCATAGATATTGGCGATGGTATAGGTGGGAGACGTTACGTCCTCATCACAGCCCATCGCGCGAATTAAGGCGCGGGTGAAAAACGTCTTGCCAGCCGCCAATGATCCGTCGAGAAGCACTGCATCGCCAATGCGCAAATGTGCCGCAAGGCGGGTGGCCAGCGCAATCGTGCCTTGCTCATCGTCAACTTTAAGGGTTGTGGTACGCGTCACTGGGCTATTTCCATCGGATAATTTCTGGCCCAAGGCTTTAGGCGAAAGTCCGACCAACGTCCATATACCTGCGGATCATCCAAACAGGCGATTGAAAAGGCGGCGCGGCAAAAATCGTCCAAGGGTGAACAACAGGGAAAAGGGGCGTGGAAACGCGGTTTCAAACCGTCCTTTGTCAATTGCTTGCATAACATGGCGCGCGGCGGCATCCGGCTGCATGAGTTGCGGCATTTTGAAATCGTTTTTTTGTGTGAGGCGCGTGTCGATAAAGCCGGGGTTCGCCATTTGAACGCTGACACCCGTGCCTTTGAGATCAATCAACAGGTTCTCCGCCAGATGCATCAATGCCGCTTTAGACGCACCATAGCCGATGGCATCGGGCAAACCACGATATCCCGAGAGAGATCCGATCAACATGATGTGCCCGTCGCCACGTTTCACAAAGGCGGGGACAACATGCGACAAAACGCGGGCCGCACCGGTAAAGTTGGTCTCGATCATCATCTCGACGGCGTCCGCATCCCAATCGCGGGCTGACATAGGCTCATATGCGCCAACACAATAGAGTACGCCGTCCGCATCTTTTGCGCTGTCCCATGCCGCCATCACCGAGTCTTTGCTTGTGACATCAAGAGGCACAATCGTATAGGCAGATATGCTGCTTGCCACCTGTGCGAGTTTGTCCGTGGAGCGGGCTGATAAGATGACATGTGCGCCGCGCGCGTCCATCTCTTTGGCAAGAGCGCGGCCCAAGCCCTCGGACGCACCGATGAGCCACCATGTTTTGTTTTTGAACGGATCTGACATGATTTAGATCTCTTCTGATTTGGTGAGGTCAGTGGGGGGCGCGGGCGGTTGGCGGCGGTAGACCGCGCCTTTGAGTTTGAGGATCAGCGCTTGCCAGTGGATAAGAGCAATGGTGCGAAACGCGCCTAGCGGGCGGCGCGCATAGCCGCGCAAGATTCCAACATTGGTCAATGGTTTGCGTGGGCCGCTTAAGGTCGCAATCACACCCTCAGCGCCATTCTCGTGCAAAATGCGTACAGCGATCTTGTCGGGGCGAATGTCAAAGTTAAAATGATACAGGCCCTCAACCGTCTGAAAGGGCGAGACATGCAGGTGCTTTGTCGCCGTGATGCGAATGTCTTTTGTGATCGCTGCGCGATTTGGCGCGGTGCACAGGTAGGAGTGTCTGTCGCCAAACGGGGTTGAGACCTCGGCGATCACCGCAATGAGGTCGGTCCCACGCCATCCAAGCCAAAAGCTAACAGGATTAAAGACATAGCCCATAAATCGAGGTTGCGTCAAAAGCTCCAGACGTAGATCGTCCAATCCCTCGGCTGCGAAAATCTCGCGTGCCCATACGGTGCCGCGCCCGTGTTTGACGGGGCCACCATGATCGCGGTCATGCACAGAGGCGAGGTTGAAGCGATTGCGCGAAAACAACCGCGGACCGCGCGTGCTATCAGGATCGATCAGTACATAGTCGACGCCATAGCGAAAGGCATTGGCGATGGACCCGCGCCGCGCATGGACCGTCTGGCCGGCGATATGATCGGGGTACGCGCTCACTGTGCCGCGACAGGCAATTGTGCCTGCGCTTTTAGGCCATCTGCGACCTGTACGGCGGAATGAAACCCGTCCTCATGAAAGCCATGACGCAGATACGCGCCGGCAAACCACGTACGATTGTCACCCTGAATCTCTGAAATCTCGCGCTGGGCATTGAGGGCGGCGGTGTCAAAGACGGGGTGATGGAACGTGGCTTCGTCGTATATCATGTCTTGCGGCACCTCGTGGGCGGGGTTGAGGCTCACGAATAAGGGATCGTCTTGCGGGATAGATTGCAAGCGGTTCATCCAGTACGTCACGCCCAAACGTGTCGCCTCTTTGTCTGTGTCGGCCTTATAGACCCAGCTTGACCAACAGGCTTTGCGCTTTGGCATTTGCGATGTGTCGCGGTGCAAAATCACGGTGTTGGGTTGATAGCGCAGGTTTCCAAGGGCGTGGGCCTCTTGGGGCGTGCTGACCGCCAACATGGCAAGAGCTTGATCAGAGTGGCACGCAAAAACCACTTGATCAAAGCAGTCTGCGGGGCGGTTGGTTGCATCTATCGTGACGCTTACATCGGTTCGCGTGACGTTTTGCACAGGGGCACCAAGGTGAAAGGTGACGCCCTTGGCGCGCAAATGCGCCTCAAGGCGTCGGACATATTCAATAGACCCACCTTTGACGGTCCACCATTGGTGCTGTCCGGTGGCCGACAACAGCGCGTGATTGCGAAAGAAGCGCAACAAAGATGCGGCAGGGTAGGCGGAGATATCTTGAACCGAGGTTGACCAGATCGCGCCACATATTGGCATCAAGTAATGATCACGGAACTCTTGTCCCAATCCCATCTGCGCAATCAATTCGCCGATGGTGGTTGTCTCATTGTCCACATGCGCCTCGGCTTTGGCGTTAAATTTCAAGATGTCGCGTACCATTCGCAAAAACGCAGGGCGCGCAATATTGCGGCGCTGACCGAACAGCGCGTTTAGGTCATTGAGTCCGTATTCGATCCGCCCGCCATCAATGCTCGCGCCAAACGACATATCCGAGGGGATGACAGGTACATCGAGATCGGCGAACATTGCCGTAAGATGCGGATAGTTGGCATAGTTGTACACGATAAATCCGGTATCTACGGGTTGATCCCCACGCAGTCCGGCCATAATCGTTCGGGCGTGACCGCCAAGACGGTTCTCGGCCTCATACACAGTGACATCATGCGTATCAGCAAGCAGATAGGCGGTGGCCAGTCCGGAGATGCCCGAGCCGATAATTGCGATACGAGGACGGGACAGCGGCAGGGCGTCAAAGGACATAAGTACTCTCAGTTTTTGGGTCAGTTATTGTATTTACGCAGCTCAGCGGGTTGCGGATCATTCATAAGGCAATTCATACTGGGCGCACCCGCTTTCGTAGTCATGTGGCTTTTTCAAAAAAAGTGTTCACAAAAATGATCCACCTCTCGACGCGGCCCGTAAGAGAGATATGCTGACCCATGAAAATCATATTTCGCAGTCATTTCCGCCCGCTCTTTTGGGGGGATGTTTTGTGATACCACCTCAAGGGGAGGCCCACGTGCCAGACACGGAGCCAAAAGACACAGAGCCAGAAACGGCGGCGCCGAGAACGTACTCCGAGCAAACACAATGGATGCTCGCCGTGCGCGACCGGCGTGATCGCGCGGCGTTTTGTGCGCTATTTGACTATTTTGCGCCGCGGATGCGCGGAATGATGATGAAATCGGGCATGTCGTCGGCGGTCGCTGATGACATTGTGCAAGATGCAATGTTGTCCGTGTGGCGCAAATCGGCAAGTTTTAATCCGGAGCGTGCGGATGTGGCGGGGTGGATTTTCCAGATCGCCCGCAACCGCCAGATTGATATCATTCGCAAAGAACGCCGTCCTGTGCCTGAGGAGTTGGCAACGCCAGAGACCACCGGCGAGCACGCCGAACAGGTTGTGGCGATGGAACAAGAGACGGCCAAATTGCGCGCCGCATTGGCTACGTTAAAGCCAGAGCAACGTGATTTGGTTGAAAAAGCCTATCTTGGGGAGCTGACGCATTCCGAGATTCAAATTGAGACGGGACTGCCGCTAGGCACAATCAAATCCCGTATTCGCCTCGGCCTTGAACGGTTGCGGCATGAACTGAAAGGAGCGCGATAACCGATGAGCGGTATTCGTCACCATATCTCCGAGGGGCTATTGGCCTCTTATGTCGCGGGCTCGCTGCCCAAGCCGTTTTCACTGGTTGTGGCGGCCCATGTGTCGCTGTGCGAAACCTGTCGTGCCTCTATTGCGGCTCATGAGGCTGTGGGCGGCGCAATCCTTGATGATTTCGAGCCGATTGATGTTGGCGATGCACTCCGTGATCGCGTACTGGCGCAGCTAAATGATGAGGTTTCACCTGAGCCGGTTTACACGGCGCGCGGACCGCTGCCTGCGCCTGTTGTCGAAGCATTGGCTGGCAAAGAACCAAAATGGCGCTCACTAGGACCGGGGGCAAAGCAGTGCATCTTGTCTGATGACGCTCAAGGTTCGTTGAGGCTGTTGAGCATTGAGCCGGGTATGGAAATGCCGGATCACGGTCATGGCGGTTTGGAGATGACTCTTGTGCTTCAAGGGGCATTTACGGACGAGACGGGGCGGTTTGGGCGCGGCGACTGCGAAGTGGCTAATGACGATGTTGAGCACACCCCGATTGCGGCGGCGGGCGAGGTTTGTATTTGTCTGGCCGCAACGGATGCACCGCTCAAATTCAACTCGATCTTGCCGCGTTTGTTTCAGCCGTTTTTCCGTATTTAACGCGCCAACACATAGATTTAAAAACGCCGTCCAATAGGTTTGGGCGGCGTTTTATGTTGGGGGGATGACCCTGCGCGCGGAGGTGTCAGTCCTGTGTGTCGAGCCAAATCGTTATGGGACCGTCATTGATGAGGGACACTTTCATATCCGCGCCAATAATGCCGGTCTCACTGGGCACACCTTGGGTGCGTAGCTGTGCGGTAAAGCGTTGATAAAGCCTTTCGCCGACATCAGGCGGAGCGGCCGCCGAAAAGCCGGGTCGGTTGCCTTTGGTCTGCGCGGCTAAGGTGAATTGGCTCACGACAAGAGCGCTACCGTTAATGTCGCGAACACTCAGGTTCATTTTGCCAGCATCGTCTTGGAATATGCGCAGCTTTGCGATTTTCGCGGCCAACTTGTCTGCGTCCTCGGTGGTGTCGTCGCGCATCGCACACACGAGAACCAAAAGGCCCGCGCCGCATTGACCCACGACATCGCCGTCGACGCGAACAGCCGCCTCGCTAACCCGTTGAACGAGTGCCCTCAAAGCTCTGATTTCCAAGGTGGATTAGCACCCGCGCGCGATACGGTAATGGCAGCGGCTTGCGCCCCAAGCGATAGGGCGGCACGGATCGTATCCTCGTCCAAATCTGCAACCGCGTCTTTGGTCAACTTTCCTGCGGCGTCCAAAGAGGCCAAAAGCCCCGCATTGAATGTGTCGCCTGCGCCAACCGTGTCGACCACATCCACCTTGTTGGCTTTGACCTGTACGATTTTACCCGTTGACGTAAATCCACGCACGCCCTCGCTGCCTTCGGTCAGGCAAACGAGTTTTGGGCCTTTGGTCAAAAGCGTTTGAATGTGGTCCTCAATCGTACCTTCTCCCATCAGCCAGATCAGATCCTCGTCCGATACTTTGACGATATCGGCGAGCGCCACCATATGTTCGATGCGTGCACGATACCGGCTTTCATCGGTGATAAATCCAGGGCGAATGTTCGGATCGATCATTGTGACGCGTGTCGGGGCGGCCTGTGCAAACAGGGATTCATAGACGGCACCACATGGCTCCACCGGTAGCGAGATTCCACCGCAAAAGACCGCATTGATTGCATCTGGCAAGACAGGCAAATCATCTTGCGACAGCATCCGCCCCGCCGTGTTCTCGTCGTAGAACGCATAGGTCGCATGGCCGTCGACCAGTTTGACAAAGGCCACTGTGCAGGGGCGATCTGTGGTCACGGACAAAGTGGCATCGACATGGCTCTCATCAAGCTTGGATTTGAGCAAATCCCCAAAGAAGTCGCTGGAAAATCCTGAGAAAAAGCCCGCTGGCGCACCAAGTCTGCCCAATGCGATTGCGGTATTGAACACCGCGCCACCTGCATAAGGAGCATAGGCATCTTCGCCCTGCGTGGTTTCACGCGGTAGCATGTCGATTAGGGCTTCGCCTGCACACAAGATCATGTCGGTCTCCTCATTGATTTGGCCTTCGTTTTAGGCCTGTTACCGCTACCAAAGCAAGCAGTTCTTGAGCAATCATTCGCCGCGCGAGCAATTGCTCACGCGCGACGCGATTGGAATTGATCCCTATGATGGCTGATTGATGGCGATGAGATATCCGATGGCTCCGGCAAGCAGCGCCACGCCCACTGCCGCAAAGGTGACCTTCCATGCCGAGTAGGGTCGTTCCCCTAGCACTCGCCCTGTGCGCCCGTTGACAACAAAGCGATAGGTTTTCCCGCGATATTTGTACGCAGCGATCCAGACAGGCAGCAAAACATGTTTGAACGTCACATCGCGCACTTTGGTTTGCACATCGTGCACGCGCTGACGGTCTCCGCCAATATCAAACCGGATATCGCGTAGAATGACGCGGTTCATATGGTCGCGCGCCGCCGCAAATCCTTCGTCGAGGGTGACGGAATACGCCTCGGCCCGAAATCCCGCGAGATAGTCCGGTACATAGGGTTGCATCTCGGAAAGATCCCACGGCTCCAACCCTTGCGTGTATTTTTGCGGTAATGCGTGCGATGCCAAGACCAAGATGTCATCAAAAAAACGCGCGACATGGCCAGAGCGCGGTTTCCATCGTGTCTTTCCCTCGCGGATCGTTTTGGTTTTTCCGTTGTGGTTGATCTTGTGGGTCACATAGTAATCATCGCCGCGCTCGCCGCGGTACTGAGTGGCGGTACCCGCGTCAAAGGTCCAGTACGGCACATAAATACCGTCCATCTTACGGCCTTTTCGCGCGTAGGCCTGTAACCCGTTTGGGGCAAGCCAGAGCCGCCCCAACCAATCCGACATTGCGACATGAGCTTGGGATTCGGCCAAGGCGAACGGCAAAAGCCCGCGAGGCTTTATGTGTCGGTGCGCACCAGTATCTGCGACCACGGGCGTGGCGCAGTAGGGGCATTGTTTGGCATGATTGGTGTCGTTGAATTCGACGCGGGCCCCGCAGTTGGGGCATTCGGAGACGCGCGTCTCCACCATGTCGGGGTGCGAGACTGCGGATGCTAGAGCACCTTGATAGTCCAATTCTCGCACCTCTGGTGCGTGCTGTGTGTCGAGAGCCGCCTGTGCCCCGCAATGATCACAGGCAAGCCGGCCAAGTTCGGGCGCAAATCGCATGTCTGCGCCGCATGTTCCGCATGGAAAACGGTGATCTTGTCCGACGGGCGTTAGATCATGTGTAGTGGTCCCGCGTCTCATCGAAGAATCCCGTTGTTTTATACAGTGTTAAGATGCCTGTGGCAGTGTCCAGTCGCAAGTGAACAAATTTTGGGGTGTTGCGTTGGATAAGTTCGTTTTAGATCGCCAGATATCGGAGGCCATTGGGGCCCATGCCATGTGGCGTACAACGTTACGTGAGGCCGCGCAAACGGGTGCCTTGCCGAAGCCTGCGCATAAAATCGGGTGTGATGATGATTGCCCTTTCGGAAAATGGCTCCACTCCTTGGAACGCGACCCTGTTGTTGTCCAAACGCAGGCCTATAAGCGCGTTGTGCAAAAACATGCTCTGTTTCACAACTTTGCGGGTGAGGTCGCGACACATGTTGAACAGGGTGACACTAAGACGGCAGCGGCGAAGCTATCAACAAACTTTATCGCAGGCCGGTCTTATGCGCTGCTCGATGCAATGATGATGTGGCAAGAGGCGATATAGCGCTGTTGCCACTTTGCTCACCTGATCTCAACGTTCTAGGTGCTCAAAACTGACGAGTTGTGCGATATTGTTACGCTTTGTCGTGGTAAAGCGGATGATGTGGCAAAATAAATGTGTGCCTGATCCATCACGGGTGAGACGTCCCGACACTGTGCCTGCTTTACCATGGGTGATGACCTGATCGATCGTGATGGAGACAGGGGGGCGTATCGCGGACACGGCCGCCAAAATGACATCGCGCCCGACCTCACAGGGCGCATCAGAGCGGTCCCATGTGGCGGCGTCGACCAATTGGTCCGCATTCAAATCGCCAACACCCATGAGCGCAAGGGCGATCTGTTCCGCGTGCGCCGCATCGCGTGTTTGCGCGCTTTTGGACGTACGATGAACTCGCGGTGTCATGGCGTTGTTTTTCCCGTTCTCATCTTATCTTTTGCGTATAACGTGACGTGCCCCGCATGTTTATTTGCGGGGCGCGTCACGGGACTGTGTATCGGTGCGTTGCTGTTAAACGCCTGCGGGGGGCGGCGGGGGCGCTATGGTGAACAGTTGTGCCAATTCGATGACCTCATCGGCTTTCATCCACCCGTCTTGGCCGGGGGTCCATACATGGCTCTCGCGGGTCAGCGCGCCGGAGGCGGCCTTCTGACCCATTTCGGCCTTTGAAAACGGACCTGTTGTCGCGCCGTTTGCGGCAATATGCCAAACGTGCTCGACGGATGGCGGTGGTGGTGTTTGCACCGTGGTTGGGCGTGCGCCCCATGGGCCTGCCGCCTGACCGACAGAGGCTTGTGTGGCCATCGCCATGCCCATGCCTGCGCCCATTCCGGCCCCCATGCCGGATGCCATCGCGCTATCGCCTGCGCTCATTGCCTCTGCGGCGGACAGTTTCATATAGTTGTCGAGATTGCCGACGATGCCCATTGATGTGCGCTTATCCAACGCCGCCTCGACCGCTTCGGGCAATGATATGTTCTCAATGTAGAACTCGGGGATCATAAGGCCGTATTCATCGACGATGGCGGAAATCTCGGTTGCGACCAACTTTCCCAGATCGGCGGTGTTTGCGGCCATGTCGAGCACGGGAATACCACTGCTTGCGATGATCCGCGAAAAGGCCTGAACGATGATGTTGCGGATCTGATAAGAGATCTCGTCCATCGTAAATTCGCCGTCCGTACCCACGATCTCGGTGAGGAAGCGCGCGGGGTCCGATACTTTGACGGCATAAGTACCAAACGCACGAATGCGTACGGGGCCAAATTCGGGATCGCGGCAGATGATCGGATTTTTCGTGCCCCATTTGAGGTTTCCGAAACGGGTCGTGTTGACGTAGTAGATTTCAGATTTGAATGGCGATTTGAAACCATGATCCCAATGATTGAGCGTGGTCAGGATCGGCATGTTGTTGGTTTCAAGCATATAAAGGCCGGGTGTAAAGACATCCGCCAACTGGCCTTCGTGGACAAACACCGCCGACTGGCCCTCGCGCACGGTTAGCTTTGCGCCGTATTTGATCTCATGCGCTTCGCGTTCAAACCGCCAGACCATCGTGTCGCGCGTGTCGTCAACCCAATGGATGACATCGATAAATTCGCCGGAAAGAAAATCAAAAATTCCCATGTTGGAGTCCTGTCTTATAAAGGGTCGCCCATTAATTCGCGCGCGATTTGGGTCGCAATGGCGCGGGCGGTGTCGGGTTGCATACCGGCCGTCAGCCGAGGGTCGTAAAGGATGCGCAGCAATAGCTCGTCGTGACGGGTCAAAAGCGCAAATTCCTCGTCATCGTTAAAAATCGACGGGCGCGCATGCGGGCTATCATTTGCCAATCCCAGCCCTTGTGCGATTTCTTCGTGAAAACACGAGGCCCGCATAAGGTCGGGGTGCTCACCGCGAATGACCGCAACGGCCGTGCGGTAGGCGCCATCGTCGGCAGGGTCCGAAGCAATCACAAGGCAATAGGCCGAGGGTGGCATGTTCTCGACCGAGCGTACGGCCGCAGAGGGCAACCCTGGGATCAATTGTGCAAGGCGCGGTCCCGCTGCGCGCCGTTCATCTTCATTGAGAACCAGAACATGAAAGTTGGGGCGCGCAGAGACTGCCACGGAATGTCCCGTGGCGCGGCCCAATTGCGCGGCTAATGCGGTTAAGGTTGCTTGGTCCTTTGTGCGTTGCGCGGCGGGAACGGATGCCCCGAACTCAAGGCCGAGCCGCACGGGAACGATCCATTTATGCAGTGTCGAGCGGGTCGTACGCGCCACGTATTGCCCACCGACATCGGTGTACTCGTCGTTCAGCGCAATCGCGTCAAAGTTCTCGGCCAATTGGCGCGCGCCGAACGGGGTGTCTGCTCCGCCCGCATCGGTACGTAGCAATTCATTGCGCAAAAGATCCGCTTGGACTTTGGCGTAGTAACGCACCATGTCTAGGCTCGCAGCGGAGCGTGCAGCGGGTTCGGTTCGCGGTACGGTCGGCGCTAATTGGGTTGGATTGGCGCGCGGTGCGGGTGTTGGTTGTGGCGGGGTGGTCGTCACGCATGCGCTCAGAGCGAGCGCAACTGCGCCCGCACTCAACGACTTGATGTGCCCACCCCGCCACATATTAACGCGGAACGGAGGTTGCGGCGTTGTCGCCTGTGCCCGAGCGTTTGGATTTGGCCGCGGCCAAAGTATCGCGAAGCTCGCCCTCCATTTTCTTGAGGTCTTCTTCGGCTGAGGCGCGCTTGAGCTTGCCGGCGTCTGCGATCTCAAGGCTCTCTTCGATTGTTGCGATCAATTCGGCATTCGCAACTTTGACAGCCTCGATGTCGAATACGCCACGTTCCATTTCCTCGCGCACGACTTTGTTCGCTTCGCGCAGATTTTTGGCGTTGGCGGTCAACAACTCATTGGTCAGATCGTTGGCATCTCGGACTGCGTGGGCGGCTTCGGCTGAGCGTTGAATGGTTACCGCTTGGGCCAATTGAGTTTCCCAAAGCGGGACGGTGTTGACCAGCGTCGAGTTGATTTTGGTGACCAAAGATTTGTCGTTCTCTTGGACCAAACGGATTGAGGGCAGCGATTGCATGGTCACTTGGCGCGTCAGTTTAAGATCATGCACGCGGCGTTCCAGATCATCACGGGCCGAACGCAGATCGCGCAGCTCTTGGGCGAGCATGACCTGTTTGTCTTCGGGTGCTGCGTTGACCTTATTCTCCTTGGCGGGAATGGTTTTGGTATCGAGCTCTTGCAGTTTTTTCTCACCCGCACGGATGTAGACCGCCAGTTCATCGTAGAACGCCAGCGTTTTGGCGTACAAGATATCGAGTGATTTTACGTCTTTGAGCAACTTGTGCTCGTGGGACAGCAAGTTGTCGGTGATTTTGTCAATTTGACCCTGCACCGTCTCGAAACGGGCGACGAATTTCGCCATGGGGGCTGCGCGCCCCAACAGTTTTTCCCACCATGCCCGTTTACGGCGAACGTCCAACTCGGACACAGAAAATCCGCGAATGGTGGACACAATACTGCCAAGGCTGTCGCCAGCGGGGCCGACATCCTTGTTGCGGACTTCGGCCAGCATGGACTGCGAAATCTCTTGCAATTCGGCCTGTGCACCGGAGCCAAAACGCACAATTGATCCTGTGTCGCTCATGTCGATTTCGGCCATTGCACGTTTGACCTCATCAGCGGCAGGGGCATCCTTGCCACGCACGGCAACAAGCTCCCCTTTGGGCTCTGGCAAAACCACGGCTGTGATTTCCTCAACGTCCTTCAATGTTGCTTGTGCCTTTTGGCGCACGGTGTCCGACATATGTTTCCCCTCGTACAATCTTGATGTTTTAACGGTTAAGTGTTCGCCTTGGCCCAGTCGGGCAAGGGTTGGTTATTGGCGGATGCCCTCACGAGCCAATCGCTCACGCAAAACATCTATCTCGATGTCGAGATCTGTTTTGTTGTCGATGAGCAGTTTTTCGGTACGGGCGACAAAGTTTTTCTCCAAGTCGTCCAAGAGTGCAAACCACGATATACGGGCTGCGTCATTGCGTGACCGCTCCCATAGATCGACAAATTTAGTGGTCGCATCGCGTGCCCCCAAGAGGTAGACGCCCAGATATTTACGCGCGGCGGTCAGATCACGCGGATCATCCTCGACGGTGCGGCACATGGTGCGGGCGGTGGAGATGAATTGATCCAGACGGCGTTGCGCCTCGCGGTCGCGGGTGCGCAACATGGCTTGGTGCATGATTTCAAGATGCCCCTCGGCCTCATCCACAACCTTTGCCACGCGGTCTTGTTGAAAGGTGTCGACCCCGTCCATGCCTTTGTTTTTCATGGGATCAAAGCCAAAGGCAAGGCTATGCAAGCCCGCACCAAGGATTGCAAAAATCACCGTCTCCACCGCGCCCCATCCGAACGCACCAACAAGGCCTAGACCCAATCCAGTCAGGATCGAGCCAAAGAGTTTGCGGGGAAAGGCGGGCTTGCGTGCAACTTTACGTGCTTCATACGCTTCTTGGGCTTTGAGCCCTTCGCGGGTTAAAAAGCCAGCTGCCAAAAGACATCCTAATGCGGCCAGATAGCCAGCCATCGTGATTGGCTCTGATTGAAAGGCTTTGATCGCCAATGGGATGGAGGCGAAAAACAACAGGTTCGAGCGCGCGCCAACGTGTGTTGGACTTTTGCCGTTAAACGGGCGTTTTGAATTGGATTGGGTGTCGATTGTCTCACCACTGTCGGGCGAAAACGTTGCGCCATAGCGTTTGGCCATGCTTACGCCCCCTGTGCTTTGAGCGTGGCATAAAAGGTCAGCGCTACCAGTAGATAGTAGGCGAGTTTCGAAAACTTGCTGTTACTCATAATGCGCCGTTTCCCCTCACGATACTGTCATTCCTCAAGATATAGGAAGGAATGACTGACCGTGAAAGGGTTAAGGCAATAAGGGCGGATTGTCGCCGCCCTTTTTAAATTTTAGCGATGCGTTGTGCGATTAATCGCGCGTGCGTGGTTTGCCCGTGGGCTTGCCGTGGGATTTGAACCCGCCCGAACGTGGTTTTCCGCCTGCGCCACCACCGTGGGATTTGAATCCAGACGAGCGTGGCTTGCCGTCTTTGCCGCCGCCATGTGATTTGTAACCACCAGATTTGAAGCCGCTGGGTTTGCCGTCACGATCCCCGCCGCGTCCTGCGCCATCACGGTCGTCGCCGCGTGGGCCGCCTTTGCCCTTAAATCCACCTTCGCGGGGCTTAAAGTCGCCATCACGTTTTTTAAATCCGCCATCGCGGTCGCCATCACGTTTCTTGAAGCCGCTCGGCTTGCCACCGTCACGATCGCCATCGCGTTTTTTAAAGCCTCCATCGCGATCACCGTCGCGGCGTGGTTTAAAATCGCCATCGCGCTTTTTGAAATCACGGTCGCCGCCACGTTTGTCATCGCGTCCGCCACCCTCGCGTCCATCACGGCTGACTTGGCGTTTGGGTGGATTTCCATCTTCGATTTCGATGCCAAGCTGGTCACGCAGAACGCGTGCTTTCACTTCTTCGACTTCGCCAGGTTTGACAAAGCCCAAGCGGAACGGGCCGTAAGAGATGCGAATTAGGCGGTTCACGACGAGGCCGATGTGTTCCATTGCGCGGCGAATTTCGCGGTTTTTACCTTCGCGGATGCCCACGGTCAGCCATGCGTTGGCCCCTTGTTGGCGGTCAAAGACAACTTCCATCGGTTGGAAATGTTCGCCGTCAATTGTGATGCCTTTGCGCAGCGGCTCAAGCACAGCCTCAGTCGCATTGCCCTTCACACGGACGCGGTATTTGCGCATCCATCCGGTGTCTGGCAATTCGAGCAACCGCTTTAGCTCGCCGTCATTGGTCAACAACAGCAAGCCCTCGGATGTGATATCAAGGCGTCCAACGGACATGACGCGCGGTAGATCTTTGGGCAGGCTGGAAAAGACCGTTTCGCGGCCTTTCTCGTCTTTCTCCGTGGTCACCAAACCCGTGGGTTTGTGGTAGAGCCACATGCGAGGCTGTTCGGGTGCGCCCACGTCCTTGCCATCCACAGTGATGCGGTCTTTGGGCAGCACGTTGAGGGCAGGGGAGGCGACCGTGCGGCCGTTGACCGTCACACGGCCCTCTTCGATCATCAGTTCGGCGTCACGGCGCGAGGCGATGCCCGCGCGGGCCAGAACTTTGGCGATCCGGTCACCGGGGCGGGTTTCGCCCTCTTTGATCTTTTGGTCACGTTTGACGTCTTTTGGACGGATACCCCGTTTGAAGGTCTTACCACCTTTAGAGGCGGGACCATTGGACGAGGTGCGTGCGGGTTTTTTATCTGTGGGGCGTGTCATGCGCTTGCCATAGTGCGCTTTGATGCACTTGGGAAGGGGGCACGGCTTGCGTTGGGCGCATTTCCGCGTCACGAAAGGGCATGACATTTCGTTCTCATATGGATTTGGCCTTTGAACAGGCCCGTTTGGCCCAAAGTCGTGGCGAAGTTCCCGTGGGCGCGGTTGTGGTCGCCCCGAGCGGAGAGATCATCGGGCGTGGCGGTAATGAGACCCGTGCAGGCCATGATCCGACTGCCCACGCGGAGATCGTGGCCATTCGCGCGGCCTGTGCCGCTTTGGGCGTCGAGCGTCTCACGGGCTGCGATCTTTACGTGACGTTGGAACCCTGTCCGATGTGTGCGGCGGCCATTTCAAACGCACGCATAGCACGGCTGTATTATGGCGCGGGCGATCCCAAGTCGGGCGGCGTGGCGCATGGGGCCAAGATCTACGCCCACGCCCAATGCCACCACGCGCCAGAGGTTTATGACGGCATTGGCGCGGTGGAGGCCGAGGCGATGTTGCGCGATTTCTTTGCGGCACGCCGCTAAAATCCCCACCCCTCTTGTGCCATGGGGGCGCGTGAGGTAGTGGTTTCCTGCGCAATTTTTGAATTGTAGCATATACCTAAATCATTGAAATTCCGCCCGTTTCGGGGGCTGTAGACCTGCGCATTTGTTTGGTCTGCGGCTTTTGCGGGCGTATGCGTGAGTTCTGAAATGTTTGAGACAACTTTGATCCGCCATGAGCGCGCTTTGAAAAATATGGCACTTGTGTTGGGTGTCGCCTCTACCGTTGCGATTGTTCAAAACTGGTATCCGTGGAACCTGTTTTTGTCGCTGCCGTTTTGTTTGATCTGGATGGGGATGGGGTGGCTCCATACCGAGCGTCAACTAAAATGGATCAACGTGTTATTTACCGCGTTTTATGTCTACGGTATCGGGAGATATTTCTATTTAGGAGTGTGAGCGATGGACTGGACGCAGCAAATCGATGGCTATTGTGAGCGGGTGGATTTCAGCTTTTGGGCGGAACCCGTCAATGCGCTGACCAATGCCGCGTTTCTGATCGCCGCGCTGTATGTCTGGCCACGGGCGAAGGCCACGCCGATGGGACGCGCCCTTGCCGTCATCCTGTTTGTTATCGGACTTGGATCGTTTGCGTTTCATACGTTCGCCACACAATGGGCCTCATTGGCGGATGTTTTGCCCATCGTCGCCTTTATCCTCGCTTATATCTTTGCCGCGCACCGTGACTATTTCGGGCTCTCTTCGCTGCGCGCCGTTTTGGCAACTGTGCTGTTTTTCCCTTTTGCGGCCGTGACGATTCCCGTTTTTGTAGCCCTTGGCATGGGGTCATCGTCGGCCTATGCGCCTGTCCCGCTTTTGATCTTTATCTACGCCTACCTTTTGAGGCGGCGCGCACCGGCAACGGCGCGCGGTCTGGCGGTGGGCGCGGTGATTCTTTGCGGCTCGATTGCGCTGCGGATGGCGGATGCGCCTGTATGTGACGGCTTCCCACTAGGCACCCATTTTGCATGGCATATCCTCAACGCGCTGATGCTTGGCCACATGATCCGCGTTTATGGCGCGCATATGCTTGAAGGCCGCCGTGCGACACGCTAAAGCCTGAACCAACCAAATTGACGGAGCCTGCCCCATGTCCATCGACATCGATACCGCACGCCGCGTGGCTAAACTTGCCCGTATTCGCGTAGAGGAAGATGCGCTTCCCGCGCTCGCCGAAGAGTTCAACGCCGTGCTCGGCTTTATCGAGCAGTTGCAAGAAGTTGATGTGGAGGGCGTCGAACCGATGACCTCCGTGACCCCGCAGCGCCTCAAACGCCGCGTTGATGGTGTTACCGATGGTGACCAACAAGCAAAAATCCTGTCCAACGCGCCCGATGCGCGCGAGGGATTTTTTGCCGTACCTAAAGTGGTGGAGTGAGCCAATGACCGATCTAAACAAACTCACCCTGTCTGCGGCCCGTGATGGTCTGCGTGCAAAAGAATTTACCTCCGCCGATCTGACCGAGGCCTGTCTGTCGGTGATTGAGGGCTCCGGTGCGCTCAACGCCTTTGTCCATAACACGCCTGAAATTGCTCGTGCACAGGCCAAAGCGGCAGATGCGCGTTTGGCGGCGGGCGATGCGCCTGCGATGTGTGGCTTGCCCATCGGCATCAAAGACCTGTTTTGTACCAAAGGCGTTGCGACCCAAGCGGCCTCACGCATTCTCGAAGGCTTCACGCCCGAGTATGAAAGCACGATCACGGCCAAGCTGTTTGATGCAGGCTCGGTGATGCTCGGCAAATTGAACATGGACGAGTTCGCGATGGGCTCGTCGAACGAAACGTCTGTTTATGGCGATGTCGTAAACCCGTGGAAAGTCGATGATCGCACCCTGACACCGGGTGGCTCATCAGGCGGCTCTGCGTCTGCTGTCGCGGCCGATCTGTGTTTGGCGGCAACGGGAACCGACACCGGTGGCTCCATCCGTCAACCTGCCGCCTTTACGGGTATTGTTGGGATTAAGCCGACCTACGGGCGTTGTTCGCGCTGGGGCACGGTGGCGTTTGCCTCCTCGCTCGATCAGGCGGGCCCGATGACCAAGTCTGTACGTGACGCCGCAATGATGCTCGAAGTGATGTGTGGCCATGACGCGAAAGACAGCACCTCCGCCGATTTGGCTGTGCCAAATTTTGAGGCGATGCTGACGGGCGATATCAAAGGTAAAAAGATCGGTATTCCTAAAGAATACCGTATCGATGGCATCTCTGCCGAGATTGCCAAACTATGGGACGATGGCGCGGCGATGCTGCGTGATGCGGGGGCCGAGATTGTCGATATCTCCCTGCCGCATACCAAATACGCATTGCCGGCCTATTATGTGATTGCGCCGGCGGAAGCCTCGTCCAACCTCGCGCGTTACGACGGGGTTCGCTACGGCCACCGCGCCAAACTGGCGGCGGGTGACGGCATCGATGATATGTATGAGAAAACCCGCGCAGAGGGCTTTGGTCACGAGGTGCAGCGCCGCGTGATGGTCGGCACTTATGTGTTGTCTGCGGGCTTTTATGACGCCTATTATAACCGTGCGCGCCGCGTGCGCACCTTGATCAAACAGGACTTTGAAAACGTGTTCGCGCAGGGCGTCGATGCGATTTTGACCCCAGCCACACCGTCCGCGGCCTTTGGTCTGGGCGAGATGTCCGAGAGCGATCCGATCCAGATGTACCTCAACGATGTGTTCACCGTGACCGTCAATCTTGCGGGTCTGCCCGGGATTTCGGTGCCTGCGGGTCTGTCGTCCGAGGGCTTGCCTCTAGGTCTGCAACTCATCGGCAAACCGTGGGAAGAGGGCGATCTGTTGAACATCGCACATTCTCTTGAGGACGCTGCAGGGTTTGTTTCCAAGCCCAATAAATGGTGGTAGTAGGGCTAACCTTTAATTTTGTGGAGCTAGCCCGATGATCGGTCGCGCCTCTTTTTTGCTTGTGTCTTTCGTTGCGCTTACCGCGTGTGATCAGCCTGCTGTGCCCGATAGTGGTGCTGGGGTTGGGTTCGGCTCGTATAATGCCTATCAAGCGCAGAGAGAGCAGGAGCTGATCTCAGGCGGACAAGGCGCGTCTGTGACCTCATCTTTGGATGCGCAAGCCGTATCTGTGCAAACGCCATCCGCAGGGACATCCACCGATCAGTTGATCGCAGATGCCGAAGCAGCGATTGCACCATCGGTCGAAAACTCGGTTGGGATTTCCTCGGAGAACGATTTCGACGCTGTTTCTGATGAACGCTCAATCGAGCAAGACGCGGCGCGTGTGGCGGCAAATCGCTCTCAGTATCAAGTTGTCGAGCCCACGGCAGTTCCCGCGCGGCCAAGTGGGGCAACCACCACATTGGTCGCGTTCGCGTTGTCGTCCCAAAACAATGTTGGGCAGGCGATCTACAAACGTCTGATCCCTGGTGCGGTGACGCGTCAGGCTCGTAATTGTGCCAAATATCCATCCCCCGACTTGGCACAAGAAGCGTTCCTCGCGGCCGGTGGGCCAGAGCGCAATGGCAAGGGCCTTGATGCGGATGGTGATGGGTTTGCGTGCCGTTGGGATCCCGCACCGTTCCGGCTGGCCGCGACGGCGCGTAACAACTAATCCATGACGTCTTTGACGATCCACGATCATCCGTCTCCAAATTTTGGGGCGCGGCGCGGAGGCGTGCGTCCTGACATGGTTGTGCTACACTATACTGCAATGGCCTTGGCACATGAGGCCTGTGCGCGGTTGTGTGCGCCCGAGTTCGAGGTGTCTGCTCATTATCTCATTGATGAGACGGGCAGCATATACCGCCTCGTGGATGAGAATGATCGCGCTTGGCACGCGGGTGCGGGACAGTGGGGCGATGTGACGGATGTCAATTCACACTCCATTGGAATCGAGTTGTCCAACACTGGAACGACTCCGTTTGCGGCGGCCCAAATGAACGCGCTTGAGGCGTTGCTGGCCGATATCCTCGCGCGTCATGCAATTGCGCCTGAGCGCGTGATTGGACATTCCGATATGGCGCCGAGCCGAAAAATCGACCCCGGCGCGCGATTCGATTGGCGGCGTCTCGCGCGTCAGGGATTATCTGTTTGGCCGGAGGTGCAACGTGTCAGTGCGGTCTGTCAGGCGTCTTTTGATGCTGCTCTTGATGCCTTTGGCTATGCGCCTTGTCAGACGCCTGATGCGCGTCTCAAAGCGTTCCGAGATCGCTTTCGGGGGTGTGATGACGGACCTCTTGATGGCTATGATGTTGCCATGGCGCAAAACCTCGCAGCACGTTTCCCCGTTGACCGCAGGGATGTGAACACCTAAATCGCTACAACGCGGATGGCTGGATAATCGCCGCCTTGGGGTAAACCCTTGGGGGAGGAAAGTCCGGACTCCATTGAGCAAAGGTGCCGGGTAACGCCCGGCGGGGGTAACCCTAGGGAAAGCGCCACAGAGAACAGACTGCCCTCTATACGGGGGTGATGGTGAAACGGTGGAGTAAGAGCCCACCGCGGGACTGGTAACAGGACCGGCACGGCAAGCCCCACCTGGAGCAATGCCAAATAGGGGTCCACTAGCAGGGACTGTGTGCGTTCGCGCATACCGCCTGCGAGGTCGCTCAAGCCTTTGAGACCCGGGTTGGCAGCTTGAGCCTGTTGGTAACAGCAGGCCTAGAGGAATGGTTATCGACGGGGCGCAAGCCCCTGAACAAAATCCGGCTTATAGGCCATCCGCGTATTAAATTCTTTACACTCAAACGCTTGCTCGGCGTTTCTTTTCGTCGCAAAGTAAGCGCGGATATTGAGTTTAGTGAGGGATTAAACATGAGTTTTGTAAAAACATTGGCCACCTTGGCTATAGGCTTCGCTGCGGCAAAAGGGGCGAGCAAAGTACGCCAGCTTGGCGGCATGGATGGCGTGCGTGATGCGCTGCGCAAATCAGGGTCCGAGGGCGGCTTTGCCGATCAAATGGGCCAGATGGCGGAAAAATTCGGGGTTCCGGGCGGCGCGGACGCTGTGCGTGACATGATGGGCAAATTTGGCAATCAAGCCGCCGATGTGTCTGAAGCGACCGAAGCGGGGCTTGGCTCTCTGATGTCCGCGATGGGGACAGCTGCGACTGCGGGGGCCAGTGGTCTGGGCGATATGTTTGCATCCGTTACCGGAGGAACACCTGTCGGGGGTGCCGCCGAGGACAATGCAAAACTGATGATCAGCGCGATGATCATGGCGGCAAAAGCGGATGGTGAGATAGACGCTGAAGAGCGCACCAAAATCCTTGATCACCTCACAGATGCCTCCGACGAGGAAATCGCGTTCGTCCAAGCACAGCTTGACGCGCCGGTTGATGCGGTCGCGCTGGCCCATGAGGCGGGCGATGCGGCGAAGGTTCAGGTCTACACGGCGGCGCTTATGGCTATCTCTGTTGATACAGATGCGGAAAAAACATTCTTGACCACATTGGCGCAAAGCCTTGATCTGGACAGTTCGAAAGTCGCGGAAATCCACGTGTCGATGGGCAAACCTGTCGTGTAAACGCGCTATCCTATGAAAAAACAAACCCGCCGCGCGAGTGTGGCGGGTTTTAGTTTGAAAAACCTATGGCGAAAGCGGTTGACTCGGGGGGTGAAGCCTATAAAAGGCGGGCTTCAAGGATTTCACGGGCTGGCCCGACCACCCGTAGCACAGACGAACTGGAGTTTTAAAAATGGCGAAGCCAACCACGATCAAAATCCGCCTGAACTCGACAGCGGACACGGGCCACTTCTATGTGACCAAAAAGAACGCCCGTACCATGACGGAAAAGATGGTCATGAAAAAATATGACCCGGTCGCGCGCAAGCACGTTGAGTACAAAGAAGGCAAAATCAAGTAAGCCATCTACTCAGACGAAAAATGCTAAACCGCGTGACCTCCGGCAGGTCGCGCGGTTTTTCGTTGTAAAGATACACCCCGCGCCGCCTGCCTCTCAAGCATCAACCAGAGAGGACAGACCAATGAGTGAGTGTAATCCATTTGAGCCCAATAGCGGGCCATCGCCGTCATCATCATTATTATCAAGCTTAGGATCTCGGTCTGCGATGGCCGCGCCGATGGCCGTGCCGCCCTTTGTCATTCGCACCGCGAAGACGACGGACGCCACCGCCATCGGCGCGCTTTTGCGCACCTGCTATACGGACGGTCTAAAGGCCGACTATCACCCCAATGTGTTGGCGGCGGCACTGCCTATTATTACGCAGCCAAAGGAAAGCCTCATCAGGTCTGGCACGTACTTTGTCGGCGATAGCGGTGAGAGCCATCTGGTGGCCAGTGGAGGGTGGAGTTGGCATGGTCCGGTGGGCGGGGTCGCCCCGCGAGACACGGCGCACCTACGCCACGTTGTGGTGAGCCTTGACTACATGCGCCGGGGCATCGGTCGCGTGCTGCTTGACCATATCTTTGCGTCTGCGCGTGCTCAGGGCGTGCGGCGTTTGATCTGCACGTCGACAATCACAGCCGCCGGCTTTTATGAGGCCATGGGGTTTGAGTGTCGTGGCGATGTTGCCTTGACGCTCGGTCCGGGTCTGGGTTTTCCGGCTGTGCAGTTGGTCTATGATTTGTAACCGTCTCTATGCCCTCGGTGCCATAAAAAAAGGCCGCCCAGTGGGGCGGCCTTTTCAATGAGGTGTTTTCGCTTGTTTATTCGCGATTGCCCAAGAAGCTGAGCAGGAACATGAACAGGTTGATGAAGTCGAGGTACAGGTTCAATGCGCCCATGATGGCGGATTTCGCGAGCCACTCCGAATCCATCGCATGTGCGTGCGCAATGTAGTCGGTTTTGATCTTTTGCGTGTCCCAAGCGGTGAGGCCCGCAAAGATCAACACGCCAATGACGGAGATCGCAAAGTGCAGCGCCGATGAGCCGAGAAAGATGTTCACAACGGATGCGACGATCAAGCCGATCAAACCCATCATCAGGAACGCGCCCATGGCCGACAGGTCTTTCTTCGTGGTGTAGCCGTAGAGCGACAGGCCCGCGAACGAGATGGCTGTCACGAGGAATGTCTGCGTGATGGACATGCCCGTAAAGACAAGGAAGATGGAGCTTAGCGAGACGCCCATGATTGCCGCATAAGCGTAAAAGAACGTCTGCGCGCCGGACGCGGAGAGGCGGTTCACGGCAGCACCAAAGGCAAAGACCATGGCGAGCGGCGCGAACATCACGACCCATTTGAGCGGCGAGGCGTAGATCGCAACACCAAGACTGGTGAGGTATTTTCCTTCACCCATCATATATTCGGTCGGTGTCGCGGACACGGCGAGGTTCGACAGCGCCCATGCGGCAAGTGCTGTGATCAAAAGGCCCACGGACATTGTGCCGTAAACTTTATTCATATGGGCGCGAAGCCCTGCATCGATCTGCGCAGAGACCCCCGCTGTTTGGGTGTTCTGATGGACGGTGCGATAGTCAGCCATTGACTGTTCTCCCTAAGGCAAACTGGTTTGCCGACCTCAGTTTGGTCGGTTCTGGTTTGATATTGGCATGACGGGGAGAGAATTCAAGACAAAGTGGGTCGAATTACGCACGAAACAGAGTGTTGCTTGTCACGTAACTGCGGGGATCGCTTTTGGTCATGCAAAAAGACCGCGATGCATGAGGGCGCACCGCGGTCAGGAGCAGGTCGGGGGGACCTGACAGAGAGTGTGGTAGTGTAGCCCTTCGTTTGCTCAGGAGGTCCAATGTGCGGGGACATCCCACGCGGGGCGCGCGGCCTCAGTGGTGGCTTCAGCGCGCGTGCGGCCAATATCTTGCAACATGCGGTCATCAAGTGCCGCGAGCGATTTGCGTTGACGGGCCACGGTGCGGGCGGTCCGCAGGCGTGACAATAGGGATGGCGTGCGTTGTCTACCGCGAATGTGGGAGATGGTCAGGGCGTGCATGGCTCATCCTTTCTTATTTGTGATGAATTACGTCAGAAGAATCATTTCCTTTGATGTTTATGCTGCATTGCGCTAAATTCTCAAAACGAATGATTGCACTGACACACATCACGGAGATTGATGAATGGCTCGAAATCTGGATATGACGGCGTTGCGCTCTTTTGTGGCAGTTGCGGACAGTGGTGGCGTGACGCGCGCGGCGGGGTATCTCAACCTCACACAGTCCGCCGTGTCGATGCAGCTCAAGCGCCTCGAAGAGAGCCTTGATTGTAAATTGCTTGATCGCTCATCGCGTACAATTTCGCTCACCGCACAGGGCGAGCAGATGCTATCTTATGCACGCCGTATGTTGGATCTGAATGATGAGGCATACGCGCGTTTGACCGCTCAGGAATTTGAGGGCGAAATCGTCCTCGGCGTGCCGCATGATATTGTGTATCCATCGATCCCACAGGTCTTGCAACAGTTTCACGCCGCCTTTCCACGGATGCGGGTCACCCTGATTTCGTCATTCACCAAGCAGCTCAAAGAAGATTTCGCGCGCGGTGAATGCGACATGTTTTTGGGTACAGAGGACGCCGCTGATGCGGGCGGAGAAGTTTTGATTGAATTGCCGCTCGTCTGGGTCGGTGCCGTTGATGGGATTGCATGGCGTCAGCGCCCGTTGCGCCTTGCGTTTGAGCATCGTTGCGTGTTCCGCAAAAGTGTCCAAGAGGCGTTGGATGGCGCGGGAATCTCGTGGGAAATGGCGATTGAAAGCGCGCAGTCGCGCACGATCGAGGCCTCCGTCTCTGCCGACCTTGGTGTTCATGCGATGTTGGAGGGGGCGACACCGCCCTTGTGTGAGCCTGTGCGGCATGGCGGGGCGCTTCCCGATCTCCCGTCTAAAAAGGTGACGTTCTACGCCTCTGATTTAATGAAAGGCGAGGCCGCAGACCGATTGCGTGATTTGATCCGTCAGGCCTATGCACAACGAAGTGCGATGCGTCTCGCCGCTCAGTGAGGCCGGCCTGTTGCGCCCTCTTTATGGCGCGATAATCACCTTGCCGGTGGCCTTGCGCTCTTTGAGCAGCGCGAGGCCATGCGTGGCCTGGTCCAACGGCAATCGGTGGGAGATATGCGGCGCGATTTCGCCCCGTGCGGCCCAGTCAAAGAGCTGTGCCAATGACGCTTTGAGCGGCGCAGGATTGAACCCGAAGTAGGCCCCCCAATAAAAGCCGATCACCGAAATGTTTTTGACGAGCATGTGGTTGGGCTTGAGTGTCGGCAGGTCGCCGCCCGCAAACCCGATCAGTAGAATGCGCCCATCGGGATTCGTAGCGCGAAAACACGCTTCGAACAGATCGCCGCCCACAGCATCATACACGACATCCGCGCCACCCAATGCTTTGATTTGCGCGCGAATGTCGGGGGAATCAGCGTCGATCAGGTGATCCGCGCCTTTGTCTTTTGCTATGGCCAGTTTGTCCGCGCCGCGCGCAATGGCGATCACTTCAGCGCCCAACAGCTTGCCAACCTCGACCGCTGTAAGGCCCACGCCGCCCGCAGCCCCGGTAACTACAAGGCGCTCTCCCTTTTTTAGTTGCGCCTTGTACGTCAGGGCCATGTGCGATGTACCGTATGCGATTTGCAGCGCGGCGGCATCGTCGAACGTGATGGAATCGGGAAGGGGGATACAGCGCGCCGCCTCGATGTTGGCGTAGGTCGCAAGTCCGCCTTGGCCCGCGAAAGCCGCGATGCGGTCGCCAACGCGAAACCCAATGACATCGGTCCCAACGGCATCGATCACGCCCGCCATTTCCAATCCGAGCGTAAAGGGCGGCGTTGGTGTGTCTTGATAGGTACCTTTGCACATGAGCAAGTCTGCAAAGTTAAGGCCACAAGCGTGGACCCGAATGCGGATTTGTGACGGCGCGGGGGCGGGAAGGTCATATGACATCACCGCAGGGGGTGTGTCGAACGTCAGCACGCGCAAGGATTGTGTGGCAATTGTCATTGAACGGCCTCGATTCGTACGGTTGGAGAACCGCTATAGTAGGATAGGGGTCCGAATTGCGCCGCTCATTTTCATGTACTTTGACGCATAAATGTGCATACATGACGCAAATGTGTGCAATTTTGCAGCGCAAGTGTTTAGGTTTTGAACAGTAATTGCCCCAGAAGAAACAATGTGGTCCAAAGTCTGGTAAAGGAATTTAGCAACGATGTGTTTTGCCCAAATAAGATAAAAGTGTAATTATTATTGCGGATTAAGTAAATAATGACGTTACGAAATTATGTCATTTTCGAGAAATGGATGTTTTCACCTCTCTTGGTTGTGCTAGGAACACTAAGCCTTGGTGATCATTTCGATCCATATTCGACGTTGGTCTTGGATGTCGTGGCATAGTGAGTTCTAAGGAGCGGTCAAAAATGAAGCATCCCGTGGATGTCCATGTTGGAAAGCGCGTTCGCCATCGTCGTTGGATGGTCGGAATGACGCAGCAACAGTTAGCTGAAAAAGTCGGGATCAAGTTTCAACAGATCCAAAAGTACGAAACAGGTATGAACCGCGTTTCCGCATCCCGACTTTGGGATATTGCTGAGGCGCTTGGTGTTCCTGTGGCTTTCTTTTTCGAAGGGGCAGATGAGAACCCAGCAGAAAAGACGTCGACAAAAGCCGACAACGTGCCTGCCGATATTTTGGCAGATAAAGAGGCGCTTGAACTGGTGCGGTCTTATTACGCAATTCCAGAGACCCAGCGCCGCCGTTTGTTTGAATTGGCGCGCGTTCTTTCTGACGTCGCCTGATTTTTCGAAACGTTTGATTTGACGGACCCACGTTGCAGGCGCATCGTGGGTTTTGTCTTTTGTGCATCTTGACCCGCGTGGCGTCAGGCTCTACCGCGGATAGGGACGTTAAAACAAAGGGATCAGGCAAATGGTAGGCCCAGTTGGTGCAGACGCTGCGGATATTATCGCCACGGCACAAATGGCGGCGGATGCTGCGCGTGTCGTCACACTTCGCTATTTTCGCGGCTCCAACCTGAACACCACCTCAAAGCGCACAGATTTTGATCCCGTCACAGCTGCGGATCGCGAAGCCGAACAAGTGATGCGAGACATCATCACCGCGCGCCGCCCTGATGATGCAATTTTAGGTGAGGAATACGGCGAGACGGCAGGGACATCGGGGCTGACTTGGGTGCTCGACCCGATTGATGGGACGCGCGGGTTTATCTCTGGCACACCTACGTGGGGCGTCTTGATCGCCGTGCGTGACGCGACACGGGCGCTATATGGCATTGTTGATCAGCCCTATATTGGCGAACGGTTTGCGGGTGGATTTGGAACGGCAACATTCAACGGACCACATAACTCACATGCATTGGTCACGGCGTCTAACGTTGAGTTGAGCGAGGCCATAATATTCACAACCTTTCCAGAAGTTGGTGAAGCGGCGGATGCCGAGGGCTTTCAGGCGCTTGCTCAGCATTGCAAGCTCACGCGCTACGGCATGGATTGCTACGCTTACGCGCTTTTGGCGGCGGGTCAGGTCGATCTTGTCGTTGAGGCGGGATTGCAAACCTATGACATCCTTGGCCCCTTGGCGGTGATTGAGGCCGCTGGTGGGATTGTAACGGATTGGAAAGGTGGATCTGCCATGCAAGGCGGGCGTGTGATTGCCGCCGCAAATGCAGAAATTCACGCGCGCGCTCTGGAAATACTATCTAAATATTGAGCTGAAAGGTCTCGCCATGCATCCCTGTTTTATCATTCGAAACGCAGACACCATTTTGACGATGGATGATGCGCGCCGTGAGATCAAAGGTGGAGATATTTTGGTCCGAGATGGCGTGATCGAAGCGGTCGGTCGCGGCCTCTACGATGATGATGCGCAAATCGTCGATGGGCGCGGCACGGTAGTGACACCCGGTTTGGTCAATACACACCATCACCTCTATCAGACGATGACACGCGCCGTTCCCGCCGCGCAAAATGCGCTATTGTTTGGGTGGTTGCAGACGCTTTATCCGATTTGGGCAAAGTTTGGCCCCGACCACATGCGGATTTCGGCCATGGTGGGCCTCGCCGAATTGGCGTTATCAGGGTGTTCGATGACGTCTGATCATCTGTATTTGTACCCTAACGGTGCGCGCCTAGATGACACCATCGATGCGGCGCGGATGATTGGTGTACGCTTACACGCGACACGCGGTGCGATGTCGATCGGGGAGAGCGCGGGGGGATTGCCACCTGATAGTCTGGTCGAACGCGAGGCGGACATTCTCAATGATTGTATACGCGTTATCGATACGTTTCATGATGCGCGCGATGGCGCCATGGTCCGTGTTGCGGTGGCCCCGTGTTCGCCGTTTTCAGTGAGCCGCGAATTGATGCGCGATGCCGCGATTTTGGCGCGCGATAAGGGCGTTATGATGCATACGCATCTGGCGGAAAATGATGAGGATATTGCCTATTCTCTCGAAAAGTTTGGCTGTCGTCCCGGTCAGTACGCCGAGAGTCTGGGATGGACCGGTCCTGATGTATGGCATGCGCATTGTGTGAAATTGGATGCGCAAGAGATTGAGTTGTTTGCCAAATCAAAAACCGGTGTTGCGCATTGTCCGTGTTCAAATTGCCGTCTTGGTTCTGGCATCGCACCTGTGCGCGCCATGCGCGATGCGGGTGTGCCTGTCGGTCTTGGCGTGGATGGGTCGGCGTCGAACGATGGCAGCAATCTGATTTTGGAGGCGCGCCAGTCGATGCTGTTGCAACGTGTTGCCTTTGGCGCGGATAAAATGAGTGCGCGTGAGGCGTTGGAGCTTGCCACACGTGGCGGAGCCGAGGTTTTGGGGCGCGACGATCTTGGGCAATTGGCTGTGGGCAAACGTGCCGACATCGCAATGTGGGATGTGTCGGATATTGAAAGTGCGGGGTCATGGGACCCTGCGGCTTTGTTACTTGCTGGCCCGACACAGGTCAAAGAGTTGTTTGTTGAGGGACGCCATGTCGTCGCTGATGGCTGGCTTGCAACCGTGCATTTGCCAGAGGTTTTGCGCCAGCAAGCAACGCTTGTTGATGGGTTGATGAACTCTTAGAGCGTACGGTCACGCGGCTGTGCTACGCGTTGCCCGTGCACATAGGTGGCTGCAATCGCGCGGTCGTCGCCCATCATGATGGTTGGGAATATTGATTCCCAAATGTCATTCACATGCAGCGTGCGCTGGGCGATTGCCGGTGTCGACGCAAGATCGATCACCGCGATATCCGCCTCCATCCCCACGGCGATTGATCCAACTTTATCGCTCATATGTAGCGCGTGGGCCGAGCCAAAGGTGGCCAGCCACAAAAGTTGTGCCGGATGCAGGGCCGTGTGTGTCAGTTGACCAACCTCGTAGGTGGCGGCCATCGTGCGCAGCATGGAGAACGAAGAACCGCCGCCGGTGTCCGTGGCCAAGCCCACGCGCAACCCATCGCGGGTACGTGCCCCCATGTCGAAGAGGCCCGAACCGATAAAGGTATTCGAAGTGGGGCAGTGGATGACCGAGCAATCCATCTCTCGCAAGCGATCAATTTCGCGCCGCTCAAGATGAATAGCATGTCCGAAAAGCGCGCCCTCGCGGACCAGTCCAAACTGCTCGTAGGTGTCAAGGTAATCGCGTGCGTTTGGATACAGGCCCTTAACCCATTCAATCTCGTCGGTTTGCTCCGAGAGGTGCGTTTGCATCAAGCAGGTTGGATATTCGGCCCATAGCTTGCCCAAGGCGTCGAGTTGTTCGGGCGTAGAGGTCGGTGAAAAGCGCGGTGTGATCGCATATGTGGCGCGCCCGTTTCCATGCCACCGCTCAATCAGGGCCTTGCTGTCATCATACGCGCTTTGCGCGGTGTCGCGCAGATAGGCGGGGGCGGTGTCGCGGTCCATACAGGTTTTACCTGCCACGATTCGCATGCCGCGCGCGGCGGCCGCGCGAAACAGCGCCTCCACGGATGTCGGGTGTATTGTGCAAAAACTCGTCACGGTCGTAGTGCCGTTTGCCAAAAGTAGATCAAGGTAAAGTTCCGCAATTTGCGCGGCATAAGCGGGATCCGAAAACTTGGATTCTTCTGGGAACGTGTATGTGTTCAACCAGTCGATCAACCGCTTTCCCCACGAGGCAATCATGGCCGTTTGCGGGTAGTGGGCGTGGGCGTCGATGAATCCTGGCATGACCAAATTGTCGCCATAGGCATGGTGAACAGCCTCAGGATAGGCGACCAAAAGCGTGGCGCGCGGCCCGATTTCAACGATCTTGCCAGCGCGCACGCGCACCGCCGTGTCGGGCTGAACCGTCACCGCGCTCAGCGCGGGATGATCAAACGGATTTCCCTCAAACGTGAGAATGTTGCCTGAAATGAGGGTGTCCATGTGCGGCGCGCCTTTGTGTGTGTTATACGTAGACTAAGCGTGGATTTTGCGAAGGTAAATCGCAGTTGCCCCTGTTTCTCTGCGCCAAGCTGTCCTAAACTTAGCGTCAATCAGGGGGCGCGCGGATTATGATCGACGACAACAAAGAATTGCATCCGGAAATTGAGTATGCCGAGGATGTGTATTCCCTAAGTGCACGCCGCCTTTCCGCGATTTTGTTTGCTCTTGATCGGGATGATCGCGACGAGATGATGGTTCAGATGGAGCCGTTGCACGCGGCCGATATCGCCGACATGTTGGAGCAGATCAATCCCAATGACCGCCGCCGTCTTATTACTCTTTACGGCGCGGATTTTGACGGGGACATCCTGTCCGAGCTGGATGAGGGCTTGCGCGAAGAGGTGATCGGTGTCCTGCACCCAAGCGTGTTGGCGGGCGCGGTGCGCGACCTTGAATCCGATGACGTTGTGGATTTGGTCGAAGACCTCGAGGGAGATGCCCAAGAAGCCATTCTTGCAACCCTTGAGGATGCGGACCGTGTGGCGGTTGAAAAATCTCTAGCCTATCCTGAGTTCTCTGCTGGTCGTTTGATGCAAAGCCATGTTGTAAAAGGGCCAGAGCATTGGCTCGTTGGTGACGCGATCGACTACATGAGGCGATCTGATGATCTGCCTGAGGACTTTTATCACATGGTTTTGGTCGACCCGCGAATGCGGGCGGTAGGCCATGTGACGTTGGGAAAAATTCTAGGCGCGCCGCGCGATCAGAAATTGACCGATATTCTCGAACCCGGTTTCCGCACCTTTAGCGTTGAGGAAAGCGAATCCAACGTGGCCTACGCGTTCAACCAGTATCACATGATTTCGGCCCCCGTTGTCGATGAACACGAACGGGTTGTGGGCGTGATCACCATCGATGACGCGATGAACGTTCTGGACGAAGAGCACGAGGAGGACATTATGCGTCTGGCGGGTGTGGGTGAGGGATCATTGGCCGACAAAGTCATTGAAACCGTGCGTGCGCGTTTGCCGTGGCTTGGTGTGAACCTGTTGACGGCGATCCTTGCGTCGATGGTAATTGCGCAATTCGAGGCCACGATTTCGCAATTTGTGGCCCTTGCGGTTTTGATGCCGATCGTTGCCTCAATGGGGGGCAATGCCGGCACACAAAGTCTGACCGTGGCCGTGCGTGCGATTGCGACTCGCGACCTTACGGGGGCCAACGTGTGGCGCGTTATTCGACGCGAGGTATTGGTCGGTTTGGCAAATGGGATCGTGTTCGCCGTTATCATGGGCATCGTCGGTGTGGTGTGGTTCGGATCGCCTGCGCTTGGTCTGGTGATCGCAACGGCGATGGTCATCAATCTCGTGATTGCGGGTCTCGCGGGTGTTGGCGTGCCTGTCTTGCTTGAAAAAG
This sequence comes from Celeribacter marinus, assembly GCF_001308265.1. Lineage (GTDB taxonomy): Bacteria > Pseudomonadota > Alphaproteobacteria > Rhodobacterales > Rhodobacteraceae > Celeribacter > Celeribacter marinus. The sequence goes on along the minus strand of NZ_CP012023.1, from coordinate 976,018 downwards.
TTGGGGTCGATCCCGCACTGGCATCGGGCGCGTTTGTGACGACCGTGACGGATATTGTTGGGTTCTTTGCGTTCTTGGGTTTGGCGGCTGTGGTGCTCTTTTGAGTGTCGTTGATTTAAAGGCGCTGGCACGTGACGTGGCGCGTGATCGGCGTGCAAAGGCGCATGCTGCGCACGCTCAGTTGGCCCATCAGGCCTGTCAGCTTTTGGTGGGGTTTTTGACGCCACATGCGGGCAAAATCACTGCTGGTTATATGCCCATTCAGACTGAAATTGATCCGTTGCCCGCGATGACCATGTTAGCAACACGTGGGCCTGTTTGTGTGCCGGTGGTGGAGCGCAAAGCCGCACCTTTGCGGTTTGATCTGTGGACACCGGACTGCAAAATGATGCGGGGCTCATATGGCGCCAATGTGCCTGCGCGGTCGGATCCCGTGGTGCCGCAAATTATAATCGTGCCGCTTTTGGCGTTCAATCGTGATGGGCATCGTTTGGGATATGGCGGTGGGTTTTACGACCGAACGTCGGCGCAATTGCGCGATACGAACAGCGCGGTCATGGCCATCGGTTTGGCCTATTCAGGACAAGAGATGCGCGATTTTCCGGTGTCGCCGCTCGATGCACCGCTCGACGCGATTGTGACCGAAACAGAAGTGATGACCTTTTGAGCGCCCGCAAGATGGGCGCAGTTCTTGCCATTTCAATGTATGCGGCCTAAGGAAATGCCATGAAAATTTTGTTCCTTGGAGATATTGTCGGAAGCGCGGGTCGCAAGGCCGTGCTTGACCGTGTGCCGCGCCTGCGGGCCGAATGGGGGCTCGATTTCATCATTGTGAACGGTGAAAACGCGACCAATGGCATGGGGCTATCGGGCGAGCATGCCAAAGAGCTTTTGGAGGCCGGTGTCGATTGTCTCACGCTTGGTGATCATGCCTTTGATCAGCGCGACATGATGCAATATTGCGAAAAAGAAACGCGGATCATTCGTCCTATCAACTTTGCCAAGGCCGCCCCGGGACGAGGTGTGCGCATTTTTGAAGATACACGTGGTCGCCGTATTTTGGTGGCGCAGGTATTGGGACAAGTCTTCATGAAGCGCGCTTATGATGACCCGTTTTCGGCGCTCGATCAGGTGTTCATGGCCCATAAACTCGGCGGCCATATCCAAGCCTCTTTGATCGACGTGCATTGTGAAGCCACGTCAGAGAAAATGGCGATGGGTCATTTTTGTGATGGAAAGGCCTCTGTCGTTGTTGGCACGCATACGCATGTGTGTACGGGCGATGCGCAGATTTTGCCTGCGGGAACGGCCTATCTCACCGATGCGGGGATGTGTGGCGATTATAATTCCGTGATTGGCATGGACAAAGCTGAGCCACTACGCCGCTTTGTAACGGGTATGGCAAAGGGGCGCTTTTCGCCTGCTCAGGGCGAGGCAACTTTGTCAGGTGTATACGTCGAGACAGACGACAAAACCGGTTTAGCCACCCGTGTAAAACAAATCCGCGAAGGCGGTCGTTTGGAGCAAAGTACGCCGTAATAGCGGCTTTTTGCCATTGATCCAGATTTCTGTGCTGTTTTCGCGGGGTGGTCGATAGCCCACATGGGGCGTGCCAGTTTTCGCGCTTGTTTCATGGGGGCGTTCGGGGCCATATTGGGGCATGTGAAACCACAGGCGAGGCCATATGGAACTGTTCAATTTCGACCAAACAACGGAGGCGATTGTCTCTCTCCTTGTGGTCGGGTTCATGTTCGTCCTCTTTGTGCGCGAGATTTATCCCACCGAAGTTGTGGCGATTGCGGGCGCGTCCGCCATGATTGTTTTGGGCATTTTGCCATATGACGCAGGATTGGCAGTTTTGGCAAACCCCGCGCCGTGGACGATCGCGATGATGTTTGTGGTGATGGGCGCGTTGGTGCGCACAGGCGGCCTTGAATGGTTTACCTCACAGGCAGGGCGTTACGCCGAAAGCCATCCCTCAATTGCCATCGCTGCCCTGTTGTTCGTCGTGGTGATCCTATCGGCGTTTGTTGCGAACACGCCCGTGGTCGTTGTGATGATCCCCGTGTTCATCCAACTGTCCTCAAAACTCAAAGTCCCTGCATCTAAATTGCTGATACCGTTGAGCTATTCCGCGATCATGGGCGGGACGATAACGTTGATCGGCACATCGACGAACCTGCTCGTCGATGGTGTAGCCCGCGCCCAAGGGCTTGAGCCGTTCACAATTTTCGAGGTCTCGATCCTTGGTCTGATCATCACCGTCTGGGGCTTTATCTACCTGTATTTCATCGGGCGTCATCTGTTGCCCGAACGCGATAGCCTATCCGCGATGCTGTCCTCGGGGCGCTCAAAGATGAAATTTTTCACCGAGGCCGTGATCCCGCCCGATAGCAACCTGATCGGGCGCGAAGTCTCGGGCGTGCAGCTGTTCAAACGTGACGGGGTGCGCCTTATCGACGTGGTGCGCGGGGATCAATCCTTGCGCCATAATTTGGCTGAAGTGGTGCTTGAACTGGGCGACCGCGTGGTGTTGCGGTCGCAAATCAGCGAGCTGTTGAGCCTTCAGCGTGACAAATCGCTAAAGCGCGTCGATCAGGTGTCTGCGGTGGAAACCTCGACCGTTGAAGTGCTCATCACGCCGGGCTGTAAAATGGTTGGCCGCGCGCTGGGTTCCATGCGTTTGCGCCGCCGCTACGGGGTGTATCCGCTCGCCGTGCACCGCAAAAACCAGAACCTTGGCCAACAGATCAACGATCTGGTTGTGCGCGTGGGCGATACGCTTTTGCTTGAGGGCGCGCCCGCCGACATTCAACGTCTGGCCAATGATATGGACATCGGGGACGTGTCCAAGCCTACCGAGCGGGCCTATCATCGTTCACACGCGCCCATTGCGCTCGTTGCGATGATGTCGATTGTCACGCTTGCCGCCTTTGGTGTCGCTCCGATTTTGATGTTGGCCGTGCTTGCGGTCGCTGTTGTGCTTGTCACGCGCTGCATCGATGCGGATGAGGCGTTTTCATTTATCGACGGGCGTTTGCTGGCGCTGATCTTTTCCATGCTTGCCATTGGGGCGTCCCTTGAGGCGTCTGGTGCGGTGCAAATGATCGTCAACGCGGTTGCCCCAATGTTGGATGGCTTGCCTATTTTCTTTGTGGTCTGGTCGATTTATTTACTGACCTCGTTGCTTACAGAAATGGTGTCGAACAACGCCGTTGCGGTGGTTGTGACGCCCATTGCCATTGGGTTGGGCGAGTCTATGGGGCTTGATCCGCGCGGTCTTGTGGTTGCTGTCATGGTCGCGGCATCCGCCGCGTTTGCCACGCCCATCGGCTATCAGACCAACACAATGGTCTATGGCCCAGGCGGCTATAAATTCACGGACTACATGAAGGTCGGTATCCCCCTAAATGTATCGATCGGACTTTTGGCCTCAGCAGTGATTCCATTGCTTTGGCCGCTCTAGGATAGGGGCAGGATGGTGCGGCCCCTTGCGGCCCCCACGCTCCATCGCCTATAGAAGGCACAAAGCCGAAATTTGATTGACGGAGGACCTCATGGCAGGCCACTCAAAATGGGCAAACATCCAGCACCGTAAAGGTCGTCAGGATAAATTGCGCTCCAAACTCTTTTCCAAACTCGCCAAGGAAATTACCGTGGCGGCGAAAATGGGTGACCCTGATCCCGACAAAAACCCGCGTTTGCGGATGGCTGTCAAAGAGGCCAAATCGGTCTCTGTCCCCAAGGACGTGATTGATCGAGCGATCAAAAAATCCATGGGTGGCGATGCGGAAAATTACGACGAAATCCGCTATGAGGGCTATGGCCCAAGTGGTGTCGCCGTGATCGTTGAGGCAATGACCGACAACCGCAACCGCACCGCGTCCAATGTGCGCTCCACGTTCTCCAAGAACGGCGGAAATCTGGGCGAGACAGGATCGGTTGGCTTTATGTTCGAACGCAAGGGGCAGATTATCTATCCGGCGAGTGCGGGCGGCGAAGACACCGTGATGATGGCCGCGATTGAGGCAGGTGCGGAGAACTGTGAAACGAGTGACGAAGGTCACGAAATCATCTGTGCCGATACCGATCTTAACGATGTGTCTACCGCCCTCGAAGCCGCACTTGGCGAATCCGAGAGCACCAAACTGATCTGGCAGCCGACCACGACAACCGAGCTGGACTTGGAGGGTATGCAAAAGTTGATGAACCTGATCGAAGCTCTTGAGGATGACGATGACGTGCAAAACGTGACCGCCAACTTTGAGGCCTCCGACGAGGTGATGGACCAGCTTTAAAAACTGGGTCATGATTTTAAAAGCTCCGTCTGAAATGGCGGAGCTTTTTGTTTTTGGGGATTGAGTCATGCACGCAACGTTTACGGGGTTTATCACAGGCCTGTCGCTGATCCTTGCGATTGGGGCGCAAAATGCGTTTGTTTTGCGCCAAGGGCTTAAGAAATCGCATGTCTTTGCCGTGGCACTGACCTGTGCCGCATCCGACGCAATCCTGATCGCGGTCGGCGTATTTGCCTCTGCTAAAGTGTCGGAGGCCTTTCCGCTGATTTTGCCCGTTATGCGGTGGGGTGGGGTGGCGTTTCTTGTCGTTTATGGCGCTCGCGCGGCGCGCGCGGCCTATCGTGGTGGCGGGCATCTAGATCCCGCCGATGGCAAGGTCCAAACCTTGGGGGCTGCATTGGCCACCTGCCTCGCGCTCACATGGCTCAACCCACATGTCTATCTTGATACGGTTGTTTTAGTTGGTGCAATCTCGGCTGATTTCGGACCTGAGCGCGGCAACTTTGCTCTTGGTGCAATCTCGGCCTCGTTCGTCTTCTTCTTTGCGCTGGCCTACGGTGCGCGGCTTTTGGCGCCCGTCTTTGCGCGCGAGGTGTCTTGGCGTGTTTTGGACGGATTGATTGCGGTGGTAATGTGGCTCATCGCATTCAAACTGGCCTCGGGCGTCTAGGCGTGGCCTCTTCACCTCGTCCTCTCGCGGGCATTGCGTGGATGACCGCCACCACACTCAACTTCGTCATGGTCAATGTGTTGGTCAAATATGTCGGAAACGCCTTGCCCATATTCGAGAGCGCGTTTTTGCGATTTGCCCTTGGTCTGGTGTTTTTCATCCCGTTTATCGGCCAAGTGCGACAGGTCGATTTTACACGCCGCATCGTCAAGCTGTCGGTGGGCCGTGCGGTATTCCACGCCTTTGCAATGGTCGCATGGTTCTACGCTATGACCCGCATTCCGATGGCCGAAGTGACCGCAATGAACTTTATGAACCCCGTCTATGTCTCGCTTGGCGCGGTTGTGTTGTTTGGTGAGAGAATCGCGCTGCCCCGCATTGCGGCGCTGGGGATCGCATTTCTGGGTGGCTTGGTGATTTTACGACCTGGACTGCGCGAGATTGATCCCGGTCACGTTGCGATGATTTTTTCCGCACTGTTTTTTGCGGGCAGCTATCTAATCGCCAATGCCCTATCCAAAGAGCTGCCTGCCGCCGTTGTGGTGTTTTTGATGTCTGCGATGGTGCCGTTTGTGTTGTTGCCTTTTGCATTGGCCGATTGGGTTGCGCCATCATTTCGCGAAATCGGGTTGTTGTTTTTCACAGCCTTTTTTGCCACGGCTGCACATTATTGTATGACGCGCGCCTTCGCATGCGCTCCGCAAACTGTTTTGCAACCCGTCACCTTTGTGCAGCTCGTCTGGGCCACCTCGGTGGGGTATTTTCTGTTTGGCGAGGGAATTGATGGGTTTGTCATTGCGGGCGGTGCGATGATCATTGCAGCGGTGTCGTTTATCACGTGGCGCGAAGCATGGCGCAAACGCCGCGCCTAGCCTGCGCATACCTACCTAAAAAAGAGAGGCAATGCATCCGTGTTTGATCCGCGTCAAGGCGTGGAACCCGTGTAATCGGCACCATGAGGTGAACACGCAAAAACGGAGCGACGCACATGCCACACACACCGCATCAATTGGCACAAGATTTTCCCGAACTGGCCGACCTCATCTCAAAGCGCAAGGTGTCTGATCCGCATTTCGCGCGCCTGCTCGACGACTATAACGCATTGAACGATCAAGTACATTTGGCGGAAACCAACGTCGAGCCGATGGATGATCTGGCGCAATCGGAGCTGCGCAAGAAGCGTATGGCGCTCAAAGACGAGCTTTACGGTTTGCTGACGGCTGCGGCCTGATATCCTGATTGAAATCTATATTTCGGGCGCGTTATCCATAAGGTGACGCGCCCGCGCAGTTAAGCCGCAGGGCTCGCGTCTGTGTCGGTCTCTGCATCCAGTGGTCCATCAATCTGTTCTTGAAAGTTGTCAAAAAACTGATCGGCCATTTTGCGGGCGAAACTGTCGATGATCCGCCCGCCCAGTTGTGCAAGCTTGCCGCCCACTTTGGCCTCCACCGTATATGATAACTCGGTGCCGCCCTCGATGTCTGATAGCCAGACTTTGGCACCGCCTTTGGCAAAGCCCGCTACGCCCCCCGTGCCCTCGCCCGCGATGGTATAGCTCTCGGCGGGGGTGATGTCGCTTAGGGTCACCTTGCCTTTGAACGTTGCCTTTACGGGGCCAACCTTTTGTTTGACCACGGCCTCGAATCCCTCTTCGGGCGAGCCGGTCAGAGTTTCGCATCCGGGAATCGCGGCACGCAGGGTGTCGGCGTCATTGAGATGTGCCCATACGGTTGCGCGATTTGCCTTTAAAAGTCGTGTGCCAGAGAGGTCCATAGCCGTTCCTTTTTACTTTTTTCCAACTGTGAAGTGCAAGAAATGAGGTTTCAAGCAACAAACCTGCGAGAGAGGCTTGCAAGGGCTCTCAGCTTGGTCTAAACGCTGCCTCACCGGGTCGTTAGCTCAGTTGGTAGAGCGCTTCGTTTACACCGAAGATGTCGGGAGTTCGAGCCTCTCACGACCCACCATTTACCCCCTTGATAGTCACGATTATTCAGTTGCGAGACATGTGGTCTGGACGTGACTGTGGCGCTATGGCGGTCTTTATCTGCTTTCACAACATCCTCAGACGCTCTAGTCAGGCGCAACCTTAGAGATTTTAGGACAGATCATGGCGCAAAAAGCTACAATATACCGAGTCGAGCTGTCCGTGTCCGATATGGATCGTCACTACTATGAGACCCATAAGCTGACGGTTGCCAAACACCCTTCGGAGACGGATGAGCGGTTGATGGTGCGTCTTCTCGCGTTTGCGCTCAATGCCCATGAACAGCTCGAAATGACAAAGGGTCTGTCGAGCGATGATGAGCCGGACATTTGGCAAAAAAGCCTCAGTGGCGAGTTGGAATTGTGGATCGCACTGGGCCTACCGAGTGAAAAGATCGTGCGCCAGTCGTGCGGTAAATCCAATGCGGTGATCGTTTATAGTTATGGCGGCAAGACGGCGGAGATGTGGTGGGATAAAATCAAAAACGGCACCACCCGTTTTGATAATCTTCAGGTTTTGAATTTGTCTGAAACCGATACGCGTGCCCTCGCTGATCTCGCCAGCCGCTCGATGAATTTACAGGTCAATATTCAAGACGGCGATGTCATGGTTAGTGTCGGTGATCGCATCGTGTATGTGACGCCCGTCAAATGGAAAACGACGGATCAGTGAGCGTTGATTGCGCGCCAGTGTTCGTTCATAGAATCATTCATATTTAGAGCCGCCCATGGCCGTCAATCGCGGCCTGTTACCCCCGTGTCGGAAATTTAAGACACACACAATATCGCGCCACTGCCACTGCCGCATCCGGGGTCGGGCCGACCCTGACCGCTGACGCTATTTTGCCACCTCCACGTTTGGGGGCCTTAACAGGCGGAACGGAGGCGTTGGCCCCCGAGTGTCGCGTTACAGACTGTTCGTGGATGTTCTCTTTCGATCAGTCGCGATCTGCGCGGGCAATTATGCGATCAGATCTATGCCAGCTGGAATGGGGGATGACAGGGCCAAAAGACTGTTGGAGCTTAAACAGGGCGGTGCCGATACCCTTCCATATGGATGGATTGTCAGACCTCGTTGGTGATGCCTGCTCCACGCTGCCGTCTATGCACGGTTTCCAAAGGAGTACTCTGTTTCGCCGCGTTCGGACATTGATCCACGCGACGGAAAGTCACGGCTGTTACGTAGTATGATTTATATCATTACCCGAACATGCCGAGCGCGCTAGGCATAGGGATACCTTCGATCAGTAGGAGCCGTAGGCATGAGCCAAACGCAACGCGACATTGAGGCGGCCCTTGGGGTCGGACATGCCAAACGCCGGTTTTCCAAAGGGGCAGGGTGGATCGCGTCGATATGTGTGGTGGCCGCCCTTGCCTTGTGGTGGATGCAAGGGTCCGAGGATCGTTCACAAATCACCTATATAACACAATCGGCCACGCGCGGAGAGTTGATCGTGACCGTAACGGCCACAGGAACGATCGAGCCTACGAATTTGGTCGAAATTTCATCGGAGCTTTCGGGAACGATTGTCGATGTTTTTGCGGACTACAATGATGTTGTGAGCGCCGGTCAGGTATTGGCGAAACTCGACACTGTGCAACTGGATGCGCAAATGGCAGTTCAGGTGGCCAGCCATGCGGCGGCAGCGGCTCAATTGGAAAATGCGCGCGCCAGTTTGCTTGAGGCCCAAGCGGATTTTGACATTGTAAAACGACTTGATGAGCGTGGCGTCACCTCTCAGGCAAATTTGACGACAGCCGAGGCCGCGTTGAGCCGTGCCCAAGCGAATGTGGCCAGCGCCCAGGCCAATCTTGATCTCGCTCAGGCGCAGCTGGAGGCACAAGAGGCCATTTTGAGCAAGGCGACGATTGTCTCTCCGATCACGGGCATCGTGCTTGATCGGGCGGTGGATGCAGGCCAAATTGTTGCCGCGAGTCTTTCGGCCCCCGAGTTGTTTACGATTGCCGAAGATTTGTCGCAAATGGAACTACAGGTTGACGTCGCCGAGGCGGATATTGGCCGTATCTCCGTGGGTGATATCGCGCGCTTTAGCGTCGATGCGTATGATGACGAGACCTTTCCCGCGCAAATTTCGATGGTGCGCTATGCGTCTGATAGTACTGATGGGCTTGTAACCTATAAGGCTATTTTGTCGGTTGAAAATGATGCGCTTCTCTTACGCCCCGGTATGACAGCCACCGCTGATATTACAGTGGCACAGCACAGTGATGTGATGCTGGTGCCCAATGCCGCGCTTCGGTTTGCGCCGCCGCAGGTGATTGAGGTCGAGGCGTCCGATGACGAAGGGGGCGGTGGGCTTTTGGGGCTGATTATGCCGTCTCGTACGGACACTGCAACGCGCGCAGTGTCCAATAGCACACTTTGGGTTTTGCGCGATGGCGTGGCCGTTGAGATCAACGTGGAGCGCGGGGACACGGACGGGTTGGAGACGATTGTTGCAGACGGCGCATTGGCCGTTGGCGATCAGGTCGTCATTGATATGGTCGAGGGACAATAGAATGACGGACCGTCCCCCTGTCATAGAGCTGCGCGGTGTTACAAAGGTGTACGGCCACGGCGAGGCGCAAGTGCGCGCGATGAATGGCGTCGACATCACAATCGCACCGGGTGAATTTGTCGCCATTATGGGCCCGTCTGGATCGGGCAAATCTACCACGATGAACATGATCGGATGTCTCGATAGCCCGACCAGCGGTGAGTACCTGTTCAATGGTGTTCAGGTGGCGTCTCTTACCCAAGATCAGCGTGCAATGTTACGCCGCAACTATCTTGGTTTTGTGTTTCAGGGGTTCAACCTTTTGGCGCGCACATCTGCGCTCGATAATGTCGAGTTGCCAATGATTTACAAAGGGCTGCCTGCGAGCGAGCGGCGCGAAAAGGCACTCGATGCGCTTGGTAAAGTGGGGCTTGGTGGACGCGAACACCATGACCCGTCCGAGCTTTCGGGCGGGCAACAGCAACGCGCTGCGATTGCGCGCGCTTTGGCAGGGAATCCGCAGGTGATCCTTGCGGATGAGCCGACCGGAAATCTCGACACCAAGCTGTCTGTGGAAATCATGGAGTTGCTCAAGACCCTGAACGAACGCGATCACATTACGATTGTCATGGTCACCCACGAGGAGGATATGGCGGCCTATGCGCACCGTGTGATCTGGATGGTCGACGGGCGGGTCGAGCGCACAGGGGAGCCGCACGAGGTGTTTAGTCATGGAAAGCAAGACGCATGATCTGGGAAACTGTACGCTTGGCCATTCAGGCCATTTTTCGCAATACACTGCGCTCCATCCTCACCGTTTTGGGCATTGTGATTGGCGTGGCCGCCGTCATTGCGATGGTCACCGTTGGGCAGGGGAGTTCTGATCAGGTTACCGCAGATGTCGAAAAGCTAGGCACCAACGTGTTGATGGTGATGCCGGGGGCGGGCCAAATGGGACCGGGTAATAATTCGGTATCCGCCGCGTTGACCCTCGCGGATGTGGAGGCATTGATCGATCAAATATCAAGTATTCGCACCGCTGCCCCCTATAACCAAACCACTTTGAATGCCGTGTATGGCGCCGAGGATACGCGCACCTCCGTTGCGGGGACAGACGCGCGATATCTCGACGTGGTGGATTGGCCAATCGTTCTTGGGCGTAGCTTCCTCGCCGCCGAAGAAAGTTCTGGAAAGGCCGTGTGCATTTTGGGCGAAAGCGTGCGTCAGGACTTGTTCGGTAACACCAATCCGATTGGAGAGACCGTGCGGCTTAAGGCCGTGTCGTGTGAAGTGATCGGACTGCTCGAAGCCAAAGGGGCGTCCAGTTTTGGGACCGATCAGGACGATATCGTTTTGATGCCGATAAAGGCGTTTCAGCGCCGCGTGTCGGGATCCTCAGACGTGTCCATGATCTATGTGACGGTGGCCGATAGCGTCTCAACCGACCGCGCCGTGGTCGAGGTCGAGGCTTTGATGCGCGAACGTCGGCGTATCGGTGATAACGAAGAAGATGACTTTAACGTCCGCGATATGAAGCAGTTGGCGTCAATGCTAACGGGCATCACCGATGTGCTGACGGGGCTGCTGTCGGCCGTGGCGGCGGTGAGTTTGTTGGTGGGGGGGATAGGCATCATGAATATCATGCTGGTTTCCGTTACGGAACGAACCCGCGAAATCGGTATACGCCTTGCGGTCGGGGCAACGGGCCAACAGGTTTTGCTGCAATTCTTGGTCGAGGCCATTGTGTTGTCGATGATCGGTGGTTTGGTTGGTATCTTGCTTGGTCTCGGGCTTGCGGCGCTTGCGTCAAATTTTATGTCTATTCCGTTCAGTCCTGATCCTGTGATTGTGGCCATTGCGTTTTTGTTTTCGGCCGCTGTAGGTGTGATTTTTGGATATTTCCCCGCGCGCCGCGCGGCGCGGCTCGACCCGATTGAGGCCTTGCGCCATCAGTGATTGGACAGTATGCGCGCCCGGCGTCTGTGTGTCATGTTTGCCCCCTCGCAGAGCGCCACCACCCTTAAACAAGCCTGCCTGATTTAGTGCTTATCCGTTGTATTGTTGATCTTTATCGGGCCTTTGTCGCTAAGCTGCGCTCGCTGTTTGCGTGGAAGGCGTTTTTTTTCTCTCAATCACCCATTGTGCGCTTGACGCGCCCGCGTCCCAGACATAGAACGCCCCTCACGTTCAGGACAGTGTTCTGGATGGGTAGCGAGCGGTTGTAGCTCAGTTGGTTAGAGTACCGGCCTGTCACGCCGGGGGTCGCGGGTTCGAGTCCCGTCAACCGCGCCATCGCTACCCAAAACGCCTGAAGAGGCACGCCATATAGGCAAAATGCGCGGTTGTAGCTCAGTTGGTTAGAGTACCGGCCTGTCACGCCGGGGGTCGCGGGTTCGAGTCCCGTCAACCGCGCCACTTACCTCCCTTTCGGGATGTGACACACGACGAAAAAGCCGCTCCGTTTGGGGCGGCTTTTCGCGTTTATGTGCTGATGCGCGCCTGAGCACTTTTATTCGATTTGGTAGGGCAGTGTGCCACGCTTGTCGGGGTCAATGGTCAGGCGGCGCTCTAGGGGCGGCACAGAGCGTTGATGACAGTTGCGGCGTTCACAGATGCGGCACGAAATGCCGATAGGTTCAAACGCCGCGGGTTTGGTCACGTCCAGATCGTCGGCATAGACCATGTCGGAGGCGTGCGTGACCTCACATCCCAAACCGATGGCATAGCGGCGGACCGGCGCGTGAAAGCTGCCGCCTGATTTGGCCACATCACGGGCAATCGACAGGTAGCGCACCCCGTCGGGGGTCTCCGCCAATTGCCGCAAGAAATGTCCCGGGCGCTCGAATGCCTGATGGACGTTCCAAAGCGGACAGGCACCGCCGTAGCGGGCAAATTGAAGTCGCGTAGAGGAGTGGCGTTTGGTGATGGTTCCCGCCTGATCGACGCGCACAAAGAAAAACGGAATGCCCTTTGCGCCGGGGCGTTGCAGGGTCGAGAGCCGGTGGGCAACCTGTTCGATGGAGGCGCCAAATTTTTCTCCCAACACTTCCAAATCGTGCCGCGTCTCTTTGGCTGCGGCGAGAAATTCGGTGTAGGGCATGAGTGCGGCGCCTGCAAAATAGTTGGCCAAACCAATGCGCGCAATCTGGCGGCTTTCATCCGAATGAAAGCGTGCGAGATCCAAAGTCGCGTCAAGCAATTGCGCCTGTGTGATCAAAGCCAATTGGTGCAGCAACTGAAAGGTTTGCGTGGCCGGTGAAGCGCGCGACGAAATCGTCAAGCGTCCTGTGTCTGGATCATATTTGCGCAGACCTTCGGGCGCATACCTCACCGTGATTGCGTGCTTGGACAGGCTTTCGGTGGCCAGTGTTGCCACATCCCGCAGGTTGCCACGCTGATCATCTCGTGGACGGGCAAAGTTTTCTGCGGCGCGGTCCACGGCATCGATGTAGTTGTCGCAATAGTGGAAAAAGTCGCGCACCTCTTCCCATGGCGAGGCGCGCGCGGGGCGATCCTCCCGGTCAAAAGCCTCGTCCATGGAGGCGAGGCGTTCGTTGGTTTGGCGATATGCACGGTGCAATTCCAAAAAGGACCGCGCCAATGCGGGGGCGTTCGAGGCGGCCAGTCGTAAGTCCGCTAAGGGCGGTGCGCCATCGGCAAACACCGGATCGGCGAGGGCTTCGCGCATGTCGGTGACAAGGCGCTCGGCGTCCCCTGTGGACAGTTCTGTGACGTCAAACCCGAACTCTTGGGCGAGGGCCAAAACCACCCCCGTTGAGACGGGGCGATTGTTGTTTTCCATCTGGTTGAGGTAGGGCAGGGACACGCCAAGCTTTTCGGCAAAGGCCCGTTGCGTGAGCCCGAGCCGCGTGCGTGTCTCACGCAGTTTTGCGCCCGCATAGAGTTTTTGTTGTGCCATGTCTCATCCTCCCGATACCTGTCTGCGTGCGATTGTTTGCAGCTTTGCTCAGTTGCGATCGCTGGTTTGCAAATAGCAGATAGAGATATCGTCAGGCAAGCCCGAGGCGATGCTCGCGCGCCATCACGCTCAATATTGCGACAATTGCGGCGAGTGACATGAGTGTCATGAGAAACAGCAATGGAATTTCGCCAGACGATCCACCCAAAAGCGTCCCCGCAAAGGCAGAGATCGACGCGCCACCCGCAAGCATGATCGAGCCGCCAAGCCCCGCCGCGGTGCCAGCCAGTTGCGGGCGCACCATCATACTACCCGCTAACCCGTTTGGGATCTGCATGCCGTTGCCTAAGCCGAGAAACACCATAGCGCCAAAGAAGATATTGACGGAGCTGTGTCCAACGACAGAAAATACAAGTGCGGCGAATATGCCCGATGTGGCGACAATGCCGCCCGCTAGGATCATACGGTTGATCCCCACGCGGCGCGAATACCGACCTGCGATGAAGTTGCCAAAGAAATAGCCTAGCGCGGGGGTGCCCATGTAGAGGCCCAGCTTTGCTTCGCTCAGCCCAAAGAGCGTTTTACCCACATAAGCCGCGCCCCCGATGTAGGCGAAAAACGCTCCCGAGGCGCAGGTCACCGAAAGGGTGTAGCCAATAAACCGCTTAGATGTGATCAGTTCGGGGAAGTTGTGTATCTGGCCCAGTAACGACACGTCTGATTTCGGCGCGGTTTCTTTGAGGTCGAACCATACAACCATTAAAAGCAAGACGCCGACACCAAACAGCACCCAAAATGACGATTCCCAACCGTAGAGATTGGTCAAAAGGCCGCCAACGGTTGGGGCAATCATAGGAACCAAGGCCATGCCCATGGTCACATAAGCAAGCATCGAGCCGGCCTCTTCGGGCGGGGCGATATCACGGACGATGGCGCGTGAGAGGACCATAGCGGTGACAATCGCGGCCTGACCCGCGCGCATGATCAAAAACGCTTCGAGGGTCGGCGCGTAGATAACGCCCAAAGTGGCCAATAAGAAAAGCGCAATACCAATCAAAACGACGGGGCGGCGCCCGTAGCGGTCAGAGATTGGCCCGATAAAGATTTGAAGCACAGCATTGGTGGCCATAAAAACCGCCACGGACAACTGAATAAGTCCGTAGGTTGTCCCGAAATGATCCGCCATGCGCGGGAGCGCGGGCAAGTAGATGTTCATTGTCATCGCTTGAAGCCCCGCCATCATCACTAAGGTCATGATGTGGGGTGGCGTTGTGCGGTCGAGAAAGCGTGCGCGGATCTGTGTCATCGGGTCAGGATAGGGGGCGGGTGCGCCCTGTCCATGCCAATCTTGATGCAAAATCGCACATGTAGGGGTGCAGGAGAATTTTCCGTAAGGGGCTGAACTTTGATCTGACGCAATTTGCAGTTTTGCATTTCGCGGTAAGGTCTTTTTGCATCCTTTGCAAATCTGCCAGACTCTTCTTTGAGGCAACACATTCCACAGCTAAGGTGCAGGTGAATTGACGAGGAGGCCACCCGTGAAAGACATTATCAAAGAACTGCATGACCGCCGCGACGAGGCCCGCTTGGGCGGAGGACAACGCCGTATCGATGCCCAGCACGCCAAAGGCAAGCTGACCGCCCGCGAGCGGGTCGAGTTGCTGCTCGACGAGGGATCGTTCGAAGAGTTTGACATGTTCAAGACGCACCGCTGCGTCGAGTTTGGCATGGAAAACTCTAAACCCGCAGGCGATGGTGTGATTACGGGCTGGGGCACGATCAATGGCCGTATGGTCTATGTGTTCTCACAGGACTTTACCGTGTTCGGCGGCTCTCTGTCGGAAACCCACGCGCAAAAGATTTGCAAGATCATGGATATGGCGATGCAAAACGGCGCGCCCGTGATTGGCCTCAACGACTCTGGCGGTGCGCGTATTCAGGAAGGCGTCGACAGCCTTGCGGGGTACGCCGAGGTGTTCCAACGTAACATCATGGCCTCGGGCGTTGTGCCACAGATTTCTGTGATCATGGGGCCGTGCGCCGGTGGCGCGGTGTATTCACCCGCCATGACCGATTTCATCTTTATGGTCAAAGACACGTCCTATATGTTCGTGACCGGCCCCGATGTGGTGAAAACCGTGACCAACGAGGTCGTAACAGCCGAGGAATTGGGCGGGGCCTCCACCCATACCAAAAAATCCTCTGTGGCTGATGGCGCTTTTGAAAACGATATCGAGGCACTTGCCGAAGTGCGCCGCCTCGTCGATTTCTTGCCGCTCAACAACCGCAATGGCGTGCCGACTCGTCCATTCTTTGACGATCCGGCACGCATTGAGGCCAGCCTCGATACGATCATCCCCGACAACCCCAACACGCCTTACGACATGAAAGAAGTGATTCATAAGATCGCGGACGAGGGGGATTTCTACGAAATTCAAGAAGACCACGCGAAGAACATCATCACGGGCTTTATCCGTCTTGAGGGGCAGACCGTGGCAGTTGTGGCCAATCAGCCGATGGTGCTCGCGGGCTGTCTTGATATCGACAGCTCCAAAAAGGCGGCGCGGTTTGTACGGTTTTCGGATGCCTTCAACATCCCCGTGCTCACGCTTGTCGATGTGCCCGGGTTCCTACCCGGCACGGCGCAGGAATACGGCGGCGTGATCAAACATGGCGCAAAATTGCTCTTTGCTTATGGCGAGGCAACCGTGCCGAAAGTGACGGTGATCACCCGCAAAGCATACGGCGGTGCCTATGACGTCATGTCGTCCAAACACCTGCGCGGTGATTTCAACTACGCATGGCTCACGGCGCAAATCGCTGTGATGGGGGCAAAAGGCGCGACCGAGATTATCCACCGTGCCGACCTTGGCGATGCAGATAAAATTGCGCAGCATACCGCGAATTACGAAGACCGTTTTGCCAATCCGTTTGTGGCCGCCGAGCGTGGGTTCATCGATGAGGTGATCCAACCGCGCTCGACCCGCAAACGTGTGGCGCGTGCCTTTGCGAGTTTGCGCCATAAAAAGCTCGAAAATCCGTGGAAGAAACACGACAACATTCCGCTCTGAGCACGGGCAAAGGCACCTATGGCACGCAAGAACTGGCATATCAAAGTTGAGGGCGACACGCTAACGTTGGCGCGCCGTTTGCCCGCGCGTTTCGATTTCGCGGCTACGGCTGTGATTTCGGGCGGTGCTGCGCTGCGCCGTGGTCGTATGGCGCGCCAAGTGCGTCAGGATATGTGGCGTGCGCTTCAAACCCTGCGCGGGTTTGCGCCCGCAGTTTCAGTGCGTGTGGTCGGTGATGATCTCGAAGTGATCGCCGGTGGCGGCGTCGCCGGTGCTTTCCCTAAGGCGCATTGCGAGGCTATTGTTGCGGATGTTTTGTCGGACCCAGTGCGCCGCGCGCGGTGGATTGCGCATGCCACGCGTGAGGAGGCAGATCATGCGTAGCATTGCGATCCTTTTGTCTGTGTTTGCTTTTGTGCCATTGGCAAACGCGGAGCAATCCAGTGTCGATGAAACAACTATTGCCGTGCCGTCTGGCCAGACCGTCTCATTTTACGAAAGCCTGATGGATCACCCTGAACAAGATGTCATGGCGCGCTTTCGCTTTCTTGCGCCTGAGTTGCCCACCCGTTTGGCTGATATGAGCTATCAAGATTTGGAAGCCGATTTGGCGTACTTGTGCGAGAGCTTTGCGCTCCCGCGCCTCGCTGCGTCAGACCCTGCGATGATCGTGATTTCATTGGCGCAGGCGCCCACGGAGTTTGGAACGCCCAATCCGGATATCGCGGAAGTGTTCGAGATGTATAGCCGAGATGGCTCAACCTGCGCTTGGGAGGCCTTCTAATGTCTGCTAAATTCCACTTGTTCGGAACTGGGCCGCGCCCTGTCGCGCCGTTTTCTCATGCGGTTGAGGATGATGGATGGGTGATTTTGACGGGTCAGATGCCAACCGACCCCGATGCCCCCGATGCGCCATTGCCACAAGGGGTCGAGGCCCAGACACGCCGCGTTATGGACAATCTGGCACTCATCTTGGGCGAGTTGGGCCTCGATCTAAGCCACGTTGTGCAATGTCGTTGTTTTCTAACCGCGTTCGAGCGCGATTACGCGGTGTTCAACGACACATATAAGAGCTATTTCCCCGCGGACCGTTTGCCCGCGCGGACCACTGTGGGCGTTACCGCTTTGGCTGTGGGTGCGTTGGTCGAAATCGACTGTGTTGCCCGCCGTCCCGATCAGGAGGCTCTTTGATGGCTCGCGACTATATGCTCAAATACCGTGGATTTCCCGGACGTCTTCCCGGCTCCGATTTTCAATTTACCGTTCGACGTGCAAACCCCAAAGGGGTGACGCCGCTCAAGGCGCTTGAGCGCTACAAAGATCGCAAACATGTGGATCGCCGCGCGGACAATGCATTCATGGAAAGTCTGTGGATCTATTTTGGCGAAGAGCCGTTCGAGCGCGGCAATCTTGATGCGGGCCGCTTGTCGTGGCTATTTGGCCGCGAAGTGATCCCCGCTGATCCTGACAATTTTGATCCCGCTTCTTATGAGGCGATGCTGATGATCAATACCAAAATTGCGCGCGTGACCTTTGCCGATGTGATGGAATTGGAAGGCGGACAGGGGCCAGACGGCTTCAAAGAAGACGAGATTTGGGACACCTGATGCGCAAAACTCCGCTTGCACAGATACCTCATGCGCAGATCACCGCCTGTTTACCACAGCGTGATCACCGTGGGCTTGTGTGTTGCGGGGACAATGCCCACGTTGATGGTGTGTCGAGCATGTCCAGCAACATGACGGCATATGTTGAAAACCGTTACCCTTCCCCTCTGGCGAGGGCCGAATGTTCCCCGTTCGGCTCTCGCCATTTTTCAGTGCACGCCGTGTATGCAGCTTATGCGCCAAAGATCGCCGATTTTGCAGATGGGATGAAAAAGAACTTGGCGTCATCGCCATTCGAGAGCATTCTTTGTTCAGGCATTCCCCAACAAAGAGCAGCAAAATGCGCAAAACAATTCTCGCTTTCACCCTTCTGTCCGCAACAGCCCTCACAGGGTGTATGGAAAACCAAGATATGCAACGCGCTATCGTCGGTGCTGGCCTTGGCTGTGTCGCTGGTGAAATCATCTCCAATGGCAAATGTGTTACCGGAGCCGCTATCGGCGCCGCAGGCGGTGCATTGCTCAACGACATGTAATTTCGCGGCGGAGCGTCCTGCGCACCGCACGCCTATATCGCATCACCAAAGGTTCCCGCGCGCAAGCGTTCGGGAGCCTTTTTCTATTGGCGCGCCGCCTATCGCGGCGCATCCGGTGGCATGGGCGCGGCCCATGTCGCGGGCACGACTATAACGAGAGAGGGACGGGATATGTTCGACAAGATTTTGATTGCGAACCGTGGCGAGATTGCTTGCCGTGTTATCAAAACAGCGCAAAAAATGGGGATCAAAACGGTTGCTGTTTATTCAGACGCTGACAAACATGCGCTCCATGTCCAAATGGCCGACGAAGCTGTCAATATCGGTCCGCCCCCCTCAAATCAGTCCTACATTGTCATCGACAAAATCATGGATGCCGTCCGCCAAACAGGGGCGCAGGCTGTCCATCCGGGCTATGGCTTCTTGTCCGAAAATTCCAAATTTGCCGAGGCGCTCGCCGCCGAAGGTGTCGCCTTTATCGGGCCACCTACTGGGGCGATTGAGGCGATGGGGGATAAAATCACATCGAAAAAGCTTGCCGCCGAAGCAGGCGTGACTACGGTTCCGGGTTACATGGGCGAGATCGCCGATGCCGACGAGGCGGTGAAAATCTCCACCGAGATCGGCTATCCTGTGATGATCAAAGCCTCCGCAGGCGGCGGCGGTAAAGGCATGCGTGTGGCATGGAATGACATCGAGGCCCGCGAAGGGTTCCAAGCGTCCAAGAACGAGGCCGCAAGTTCGTTTGGCGATGACCGTATTTTCATCGAGAAATTCGTCACACAGCCACGCCACATCGAAATTCAGGTGCTGTGCGACAGCCACGGCAATGGCGTTTGGGTCAATGAGCGCGAATGTTCCATTCAGCGCCGCAACCAAAAAGTGATCGAAGAGGCTCCAAGTCCGTTCCTTGACGCGGCGACACGCAAAGCGATGGGTGAAGAGGCCTTGGCCCTTGCCAAAGCGGTGAACTATTCCTCCGCAGGCACCGTGGAATTCATCGTCGATGGCGACCGCAATTTCTACTTTCTTGAGATGAACACACGCCTTCAGGTGGAGCACCCCGTGTCCGAGTTGATCACGGGTATCGACCTTGTCGAGCACATGATCCGCGTGGCTTACGGCGAAAAATTGTCGCTGAGCCAAGACGATATCGGCATCAACGGTTGGGCGATTGAAAGCCGCCTCTATGCGGAGGATCCCTACCGTGGGTTCCTTCCCTCGATCGGGCGTCTTGAGAAATACCGCCCGCCTGCTGAGATTGCGACGGACGACGACATCGTGCGCAATGACACCGGTGTGTATGAGGGCGGCGAAATTTCGATGTACTACGATCCGATGATTGCAAAACTGTGCACATGGGGCAAAACCCGCGCCGCAGCGATCGACAATATGCGCAATGCGTTGGACGCATTCGAGGTAGAGGGCATTGGTCATAACCTGCCGTTTTTGTCCGCCGTGATGGATCACCCGCGCTTTATCTCGGGCAACATCACAACTGCGTTTATCGAGGAGGAGTATCCGGACGGGTTCGAGGGGGTGACGCTTGCGGATGATCAGTTGGAGCGGATCGCGGCGGCCTCTGCGGCGATGTACCGTGTGGCCGAAATTCGCCGTGCGCGCGTATCGGGTCGTATGGACAACCACGAACGCGTGGTGCCTGATGATTGGGTTGTGCAAATCGACGGGCGCGACTTTCCCGTTCACATCGAGGCCGACAAAACAGGTTCAAATGTTTCGATAAACGGCAAAAAACTACGCTGTGAAAGCAATTGGGTGCCTGGTGACAGTTTAGCTGTGATCGATATGGCGGGTGGGCCATTGACGCTAAAAGTTGGCAAGTTGCCGGGTGGGTTTCGCATTCGCAACCGTGGGGCAGATATGAAGGTATTCGTGCGTTCGCCGCGCGCTGCCGAATTGTCCAAGCACATGATCGAAAAGTTGCCGCCAGACACATCGAAGTTGCTCTTGTGCCCAATGCCGGGTCTGGTGGTGAAAGTGGATGTTGCTGTGGGCGACGAGGTTCAAGAGGGGCAATCATTGTGCACCATTGAGGCGATGAAAATGGAAAACATCCTGCGCGCCGAGCGCAAGGGTGTCGTGTCCAAGATCAACGCAGGTGCGGGCGACAGCCTTGCGGTTGATGAAATAATTATGGAATTCGAGTAATCCCATGAGGGCGGTCCGACATAACACGCATGGGGCTACAGGGCGTCAGCCCTGCGTGCCGGATGCTGCGCGGGCCGCCTCTTTTTCCTCTTTGATTTCTTGCTGCCGTAGCGTGGTTTTATCTATGGCACGAGAGATTTCGCGCACGTCCCACGGATCGGGTTTGCGCAGCATGACTCGTCCGTCTTTGTCCACAATCACAAGGGCAAAACCGCGCGGCCGCAGCTGTGTGCGGACATCTGATTTGGCCGCAGGGTCGGTGTCCGTCAACACGATCACATCCCGCTCGACCAAGGCGTCAGGACGTTCGGCCAGCAATTCGATTTGGCGCGCAAAGGCGGGATCGCGCGGGCTATCGGCGAACACCGTAATGACGCGCGCCTCCCATTGGAATTCAGCCAGCACCACATCGTCCGCTGGCATTATGATCAATACATCGTCCGCCACGACCTCTTGCGCAAGCACAGGTAGGGGGGCGGCAATGGATAGCGCTGTGAGCGCGCAAATTATGAAGTGTTTCATATCTTCTCCCGTCACTCGACATATAGGGTGTCACGAGGCGTAAACCAAGCAATACCCCCGAAAATTGGCCATTGGCGGGGGACATATAAATTTGAGAGGAGCCGCAGATGACAGATAAGAAACTCTGGAAAGAGCTTGCGGAAAAAGAACTGCGCGGCAAACCGCTAGACAGTTTGAACCGTGAAACGCTTGAGGGGATCACCATCAAGCCGCTTTACACCGAAGACGATCTTGAGGGACTTGCGCATCTGGGCAATACGCCTGGTGTTGCGCCGTTCACGCGCGGGCCACGTGCAACAATGTATACGGGGCGTCCGTGGACGATCCGCCAATATGCAGGCTTCTCCACTGCCGAGGAAAGCAACGCGTTTTACCGCAAGGCACTTGATGCGGGTCAACAGGGCGTTTCGGTGGCTTTCGATCTTGCCACGCACCGTGGCTACGATAGCGATCACCCGCGTGTGGTCGGTGATGTCGGCAAAGCAGGCGTGGCGATTGATAGCGTTGAGGATATGAAAATCCTGTTTGACGGTATCCCGCTTGATAAAGTTTCCGTGTCGATGACGATGAACGGCGCCGTGATCCCGATCCTTGCGAGTTTCATCGTGGTGGGCGAGGAGCAAGGTCACGACAAATCCGTGCTCGCAGGAACCATTCAGAACGACATTCTCAAAGAGTTTATGGTGCGAAATACCTATATTTATCCGCCAGAACCCTCGATGAAAATCATTGCGGACATCATCGAATATACCGCCAACGAGATGCCGAAATTCAACTCGATTTCGATTTCAGGCTACCACATGCAAGAGGCGGGTGCGAACCTCGTTCAGGAGTTGGCCTTTACCTTGGCAGACGGGCGCGAATACGTGCGCACGGCGATCAAGGCGGGCATGGACGTGGATAAATTCGCGGGGCGTCTGTCGTTCTTTTTCGCTATTGGCATGGATTTCTTTATGGAAATCGGCAAGTTGCGCGCCGCTCGATTGTTGTGGAGCCGTGTCATGGAAGAGTTCGAGCCCAAGCTCGAAAAATCCAAAATGCTGCGCACCCACTGCCAGACATCCGGTGTGAGCCTGCAAGAGCAAGATCCCTACAACAACGTCATCCGCACCGCCTATGAGGCCATGTCGGCGGCTTTGGGCGGCACGCAAAGTTTGCACACCAATGCGCTCGACGAGGCTATAGCACTGCCCACGGAATTCTCCGCTCGCATTGCGCGCAACACGCAGCTGATCCTCCAAGAGGAGACACAGATCACCCGCACCGTCGATCCGCTCGCGGGGTCGTACTATGTCGAAAGCCTCACCAACGAGTTGGCCGAAAAAGCATGGGCTTTGATGGAAGAGGTTGAGGAACTTGGCGGTATGACCAAGGCCGTGAACTCCGGCATGCCAAAACTGCGGATCGAGGAATCGGCGGCCAAACGGCAGGCGATGATTGATCGCGGTCTTGAGGTTATTGTTGGTGTGAACAAGTACCGCAAAGACAAAGAGGACCCGATTGATATCCTTGATGTTGATAACGTGGCGGTGCGTGAAAATCAGGTTGCGCGTCTGGAGATGATCAAGGCAACGCGGGATGCGAGCGCGGTTGAGGAAACACTTGGTGCGCTTGAACGCGCGGCAATGTCGGGTGAGGGCAATTTGCTCGCCTTGGCGGTCGAGGCGGCGCGTGCGCGTGCCACGGTGGGGGAAATTTCGATGGCGATGGAGAAAACATTTGGTCGTCACCGCGCCGAGGTCAAAACCCTCGCAGGGGTTTACGGTGCCGCTTATGAGGGTGACGAGGGCTTTGCCCAGATCCAAAAAGATGTGGAAACCTTTGCGGAGAAAAACGGGCGCCGCCCGCGTATGCTTGTGGTCAAGATGGGTCAAGACGGGCACGATCGCGGTGCGAAAGTTATCGCGACTGCGTTCGCTGATATCGGGTTTGACGTCGATGTTGGCCCGCTGTTCCAAACACCTGAGGAAGCTGCCCAAGATGCAATCGACAATGATGTGCATATCGTTGGTATTTCGTCGCAGGCCGCAGGGCACAAGACCCTTGCGCCGAAATTGATTGAGGCTCTCAAGGCCGCTGGCGCAGACGATATCATCGTGATCTGTGGCGGCGTTATTCCGCAACAAGACTACGCGTTCTTGTATGACGCGGGCGTCAAAGCGATCTTTGGACCGGGTACAAACATTCCTGAGGCGGCACGTCAAATTCTTGACCTGATTTAACCCAGTTGCGTAAAGTCAAAAAGAGCCGGATGCATTTGCCTCCGGCTCTTTTTTGTATCCTGAATGCGCGCGTGTCTATGATCCTACTCCAAAAAACGATCGAGGGGCGTTGCCTTTTTGTGCTCCGTTCTGTTGTTGTTCAACTTCTGAATATGGTGGGGCGGTGACGCCGTAGCTCAATAAAAAGGTCAGGCTTATGCACTGTGCACTCGATCATCTTGTTATTTCGGCGGGGAATCTCGAAACGGGGCGCGATTGGGCGCAAAACCTACTTGATATTGCGTTTGGGGCGCGCGGCGAACATGCGCACATGGGGACGCACAACCATTTAACGGGCATGGACCGCGGTGCGTATCTCGAAGTGATCGCAATAGATCCTGAGGCAGCACAACCCACACATCCTCGTTGGTTCGATTTGGACAATTTTAGCGGCGGTCCGCGTTTGAGCAATTGGGTGATAAACGTCGACGATCTGGACGCCGCATTGGCTGTTGCGCCTATCGGGGTCGGTCGCGTCGTTGCATTCGAGCGGGGCGTTTATCGGTGGAAAATGGCGGTGCCTGAAAGTGGCGTTTTGCCCTTTGATGGTTGCTTTCCCGCGCTGATCGAATGGCAATCCGAGCATCCCGCGCCTGCGTTGCCAAATCACGGATTGGCGCTGCGCCGCTTAAAGCTGTCGCACCCGAACGCCGAGGCGCTCACAACAGCCCTTGAACCTTTTGGTGAGGCGATGGAGAATGTTCGAATAGTCCCTGCACGGGTGCCATCGTTGCACGCAGAAATCGGGACGCCATCAGGGGAGATTTGGATCACATGAGCTTGCGCAATGCCACTGTAGCGGACGCCGCCGCCCTCAAAGCCATTATGGCCCCCGTTATCGCGAACTCCACCGCTACGTTCTCGTCCGTAGAGCGCAGCGTTGAAGCGTGGGAGGCGTTGATCGAGGCGCGTGCCGCGCAGGGGCGTGCGTTTTATGTGGCCGAGGCCGATGGTGATGTGATCGGTTACGCGACGTATGACCAGTTTCGGCCCGAGAATAACGGCTATCGGTTCACCATGGAGCACTCTGTTTACCTGAGCGATAAGGCGCAAGGGAAAGGATGGGGGCGTATTCTCATGATTGCCATCGAAGAGCACGCACGTGAAGCGGGCCATCATTCTATGATTGCCGTGGTTGATGGTGACAACGGCGATTCTATCGCCTTTCACAAGGCTCTTGGCTACAAAGAGGCAGGGCGCATTCCACAGTCGGGGTACAAGTTCGACGCGTTTCTAGATGCGTTGTTTATGCAGAAGTTTTTGTAACGCGCTGACTGGCCGAGTTGTTTCGCCGTTTCATTCCGCAAATTCTCAATTGAGCGTGTTTGTGTCTTTTGTGGCCTGACAGTTGCGCGCGCCATGGCTATGGTGGGGCTATGTCAATTTGGGCGCGTATATTGGATGCCATTCAGGCACTGGCCGCGGGCGAGAGCCTTGGGGATGTTTTTGCGCGACTGCGCTCCGTCCCCGAATTGCGTGTGGGGTTTGCCATTGCGGTGATTGGGCTTGGCGCGAAAATGGCAAAAGCCGATGGACAGGTCACGCGTGACGAAGTTACGGCCTTTCGCGAAGTGTTCCAAATCGCCCCTGAGGATGAGGCAGCGGCGGCGCGTGTTTTTAACCTTGCCCGTCAAGATGTTGCAGGGTTCGAAGACTACGCAAAACAAGTCAAAACGATGTACGGCGACGACTGTGAGCCGCTGTGTGACCTCATGGACGGGTTGTTTCACATCGCCATGGCGGACGGCGAATATCATCCTCGCGAAGATGCGTATCTTGCGCGGGTTGCGGATATTTTTGAAATCAGTGACCGTAAATTTCGCGCCTTGCGCGCCCGATACGTGCCCGATGCACACCCTGATCCATACGATGTCTTAGGCGTTGACCCACGCGACGAGACTGCCACGATCAAATCTGCCTACCGTGATTTGGTGCGCGAAACCCACCCCGACCGGATGATCGCGCGCGGCGTTCCCGAAGAGGCTGTGCGACTGGCCACCGACCGCATGGTCGAGATCAACGCCGCGTGGGAAGAAATCCAAGCTCAGCGCGCGGCATGACATGCGCAGCGCCTAATCCGGCGCGGCACTATCCGCGGCATGGCACACAATAGGATCCGCCCCTAAGCTGGCCGCGAGCGAATTGAACCGCGCCAACGCGACCTCGCTAAAGAGATCCTCGGCCTCTGCCTCAAGTGTCAGTGTGAGGAGTTTCTTTTGTGGGCGGTAATCCAGCGTTGCCATTGTGTCAGGTGTATCCAGCGCAAACATGGCCCCGAAACGCATCGCTTTTCCGAGCACTTCAGCGTTTTGGATTTCACGCTCCGATAGCAATGCAATAAGCGGCTCGAATGGCGTGCCATCGCGAGAGTTCTTATACCGGTGCAGCAAAGCTAATCCTAGAAAAATGCGCTCAGTGTGTGATAGCCCGCCAAGGTTGGCGCGTGTGGCATTGTCAAAACACACTTCAGCGCGGTAGTCGGGATGAGCGCGCCATGTCACATCGTGAAGTAGGCACGCCGCCCGCACCAGTCGCATTTGTTCGTATTTGCGGGCGCGGAACACAGGGGCAATGAAATGATGTAGGCGTTTGCCAAACCCCGGAATGCGTGCGTCTTTACGTTCGACAAAACGGCACGCCTCGATGAGCGGGTCGCGCTCACGAATGCTAGGCGGCATTTGCTCATACAACAGACCCTCACGAATGCCATAAGACGACACACAAATCTCTTTGGGTTTAAAGGTCCGTGTGAGTTGACGAAGCACTTCGGCGGCGTGAGGGACCAGCGCCATACGCGCTGATGATGTGCCTATTTGCGCGCGTACCGCGTTCATGTCGTTCTCGCGAATGAAATCAATCGTGTTGGTTACCGCACGCGTGGTCATGCGGTATTCGTGCAAGACATGGAGCGGGTAATTGCGACGATGCATGTCGATGCGCGCAATGGCGCGCCATGACCCACCGACCAGATAGATCCGTTTGTAATCTGTTCCGCCCATCTTTTCAGCGAGGGCGGCCATAATGGGTTTAATGTGGTCTTTGACGCCTTTTCGCCCGCCCGATAATCCCTGTAGGGTAAGTGCCCCAAGCGGAGATGTGACGCGTTTTCCGATTTTCCCCTTGTGAACTTCTGCAAGCTCCATAGACGAGCCGCCGATGTCGCACACAAGGCCGTCCGCCTCTGGCCAACCAAGCAAGACGCCCTGTGCCGAAAGCCGCGCCTCTTCCTCGCCGTCGATCACGGTGATTTCCATGCCTGTTTCGGCTTCGATTTGCGCGCGAAAGGCAGGACCGTCCTCGGCTTCGCGCATCGCGGCGGTGGCCACGGCGGTCAAAGGTGAAATGCCCATGCCATCTGCGAGTTTTGTAAATCGTTTGATCGCCGCGAGCGCGCGCACTTTGCCCTCGGGGTTCATCCGGCCTGTTTCACGCAATCCCGCGCCCAACCCGCACAGGACTTTCTCGTTGTAAAAATACGCGGGGCTTCGGGCGGCGCCATCAAACACAACCAAGCGGACCGAGTTGGAGCCGATATCGACAACGCCCACACGCGACAATGCGCGCGCGCGTTCATCATCAAACAAGGGGCGTCCAAAAATACCCCAATCGATGGGAGCGGTTTCAGTCGCTGCGTTTGTGTTGGTTTCGGCCACCTGTGGTCCCCGCTTCTTATGTGCAATGTTAGTAAATGCGCGAATTGAGCGCAAACTTTTTGGGGCTGTCATTAGCCTGTCGCAAGGTCATCATCATGGGTGAGTTCGGGGACGTCCTTGACCCCCGCCGAGCCACGCCCGGACAAAGACGGATGTTGCATGAAAAACTGGTGACATGAAAACGGCTTTTCCTCGCCACTTAAATCGGGACGCTCCCACGTGCCTATGGGCGACAAGAGCCAACTGTGTGCCGTGTCGGCCATGTTGGCGGCCATGATCTGACGAACGATTTGAGCCTTTACCGTTGGGTTATGGATTTCCACAAGTGTCTCAACGCGGCGGTTAAGATTGCGCCCCATCCAGTCGGCCGATGAAATATAGACCCGCGCTTTTTTCGAGGTCAAACCTTTGCCATTGCCAAAACAGACAATGCGCGAATGCTCCAAAAAACGCCCGACAATGGATTTGACGCGAATGGTTTCGGATAGTCCCTTAACCCCTGGGCGCAATCCGCAAATGCCACGAATGACGAGAGAGATTTTAACGCCCGCTTTGGACGCCTCATAAAGCGCGTCGATCACCTCGGCGTCGATGAGTGAGTTCATCTTGGCCCAGATTTCGGCGGGTTTGCCGTCCCGTGCAAGCGTGGCCTCATTGGCGATCCCGTCAAGCAGACGCGCCTTAAGCCCCGTGGGAGATATGGCGAGGTTCTCCAGACCTTCTGGTTCGGCGTAGCCGCCGATGTAATTGAACACTTTCGTAGCGTCCCGCCCCAAGGCTGCGTCACATGTGAAAAAGCTCAAATCGGTATAGATACGCGCCGTAATCGGATGATAATTTCCGGTGCCATAGTGTGTGTAGGTGACAAGCTTTTCACCCTCGCGCCGTACCACCGTCGATATTTTTGCGTGGGTTTTATAGTTGGTAAACCCGTAGACCACATGCACGCCGGATCGTTCCAAACGGCGTGATTGGCGGATGTTGGCGGCCTCGTCAAACCGCGCTTTCAATTCCACCAATGCCGTGACCATCTTGCCGTTTTCCGCAGCGGCACAGAGCGCCGAGACAATCGGACTATCATGCGATGTGCGGTAAAGCGTTTGTTTGATCGCTACGACATCGGGGTCATTTGCGGCCTGTGCCAAAAAGCGAACGACCAGATCAAATGTCTCGTAGGGATGGTGGAGCAAGATATCTTTTTGTTGGATGGCGGCGAACATATCGCCTTCGTGGTCCTGAACGCGTTCGGGCACGCGCGGGGTATAGGTGGGCCATTGTAAATCAGGACGGCTTTTGAGGACGAGCTCCCCCAAATCTGATAGCCCGATCATGCCGCGCACTTCGATGACCTCGTCGTCGGCAACGCTCAATTCCTCTTTGATCACATGTGCCAGTGTGTCCGGCGCACCGCTTGAGATTTTGAGGCGGACAACCTCGCCGCGACGGCGGCGTTTGAGGGCGGTCTCGAATTCACGAACCAGATCTTCGGCCTCTTCCTCTACCTCTAGATCGCTGTCGCGTAACACCCGAAACACACAAGACCCCTGAGCGCTATAGCCCGGAAACAGGCGGTCGATATGGATCAATACCACCTCTTCGAGGGGCAAAAAACGGTCCGCCGTATTGGGTGTCGCGGGTAGTCGCACAAACCGCTCGATCTGCGCGGGGATCGGAACAAGAGCCTGAAGGGGCTTTCCATCTTTCTTGCGCTCAAGCTGAAGGGCGAGAACCAACCCGAGGTTTGGAACAAACGGAAACGGGTGCGCGGGGTCAATGGCAAGCGGCGACAAGATCGGAAAGACGCGCTCCAAAAAGAATTCCTGAAGATAACGCGTGTCGGATTTACTAAGCTTGGTGCGCGTCAGGATGGAAATTCCGGAATCTTCCATCTCATGGCGCAATTCAACAAAAGCCGCATTTTGCGCCGTCATCAAACGCCGTGCATTTTCGGAAATCAAATCCAATTGCGCAGCGGGTGAGCGTCCATCGGCGGCGGGTGTGTTGTTGCCTGCCTTGGCCAGTTCACGCAAACCGGCGACGCGTACAGTATAAAACTCATCTAAATTGGTCGCCGAAATAGACACAAACCGCAGACGTTCCAACAAGGGCACGCGCGGATTTCCAGCCTCTTCCAGAACGCGCCAGTTGAACGCCAACCATGACAGTTCACGGTTGAAAAAACGCTCGGCCCCTTCGGTCTTGCGCAGGGGCAATTGCGTAGGCTCGGCAAATGGGGCGGTGAGGAAGTCAGTCGGAAGTGTCATGCGGCAGTCGGACCTTTCGGTTATGAAACAGAACCTTGCGGCCCATCTTTCTCTCAATCGTCCAAGTTGTCTAGCACCCGTGCGGCAAGTTTTTGTGACACCGGTTTTCGTTCGCTTAAACTTGCCGTGTCCAACGCATTTACAATGTCGCGCACCGCAGCCGCCGAACGCTCGATCCGCTTGACAAGGTAGGGGATTAACGTGTGCGGCACCACGATTTGATGGTCGTCAAAGTGTTTGACCAGCATGGCGGCCAATAGTGCATCATCCGGCTCGTCAATGCGCGCCACCGTGGTCCCTTGCATGCGGGAGGCCAGATCGGGCAGCGTTAAGCCCCAGTAATTTGGGGCACGCGTGGCCGTGACCAAAAGGCGGCCACCCTCGGCAAGAGTGAGGTTGTGCAGATGAAACATCGCCTCTTGCGCAGCATCTCCATCCACCATCTCGGGCAGTGTATCTGCGTCTTCAATGACCACATGGCGTTGTGCAGCGATTGCCGGCACATTGATGGTCGCCAACTGTGACGCCGCAATTATGACGGCCTGTCTGTCGGTGGCCCACACATGCGCGAGATGGGTTTTCCCTGCACCTTTTGGTCCGATCAATGCCAACTTTCCATTCGGCCATAGATCCACATTGTCCAATGTGGCCAAGGCCAAACGGTTTGACGGCGCCACGAAAAAGGCATCGCGCCCTAGGGCCTCGCGCGTGGGCAAATCAAATGTGAGTTGGCGTGCCATTTATTTCGACGCAGACTCGTCAGATGTGGCGGGGGGGGTGTCTTGTCCCTGTTCGGAAATGGTTGGCTCTAGTCCGCGGTAGAGACGGCTGCCTTTGTATTCATCCGTGGCAAAGCGCGCCAAAACGCCAATGGCGGCGGCAACGGGGACGGCGATCAACATGCCGACAAACCCAAACAAGGTGCCGAATGCAGTCAGCGCAAATATCAACCACACAGGGTGCAGGCCGATGGATGACCCAACCAATTTAGGAGTTAGGATGTTGCCCTCAAAGAACTGCCCGATCGCAAAAATGGCGATGACCGCAGCGATCCACTGCCATTCGCCCCAAAATTGGAACAATGCCAATCCGATGGATAAGGCACCGCCAAACAACGCGCCAACATAGGGGATAAAGGTCAGAACTCCCGCAATGGCACCCGCCACAAGCCCGAAATTCAGACCAACGAGCATGAGCGCTACGGCGTAGAACGTGCCTAGAATAAGACAGACGGTGCCCTGACCGCGAATGAATGCCGCAAGCGTGCCGTCGATCTGGCTGGCCAGTTTGCGGATGGTCGGCGCATGATCGCGTGGCAATAACTTGTCCACTTGGGCCACCATGCGGTCCCAATCCATCAGCAAATAAAAAGTGATGACAGGCACAAGAACGAGGATCATCGCCACGTTAAAGACACTCATCGCTGAGGAAAGTGCCGTTTGAAGCAATTCCCCGCCCTTGGATTGGATTGTATTTCCGATTTGCATCAGCGTTTGATGCAGTTGGCTGTTTTCATCGAGTAGGTCAGGGAACCGCGCGGTGAGAAATGTTTGCAAATCCTCAAACAGTTGCGGGGCGATTTCGATCAGGCCAGTTGCTTGTTTGACTAACGTTGGAAGCACCATCACTGCGGTCAACACGAACAAAACGGCTGCGACCCCTGTAATCAAAATTGTCGCCGCCACGCGCGATAGCCCCCACCGCTCCAAGCGGTCTGCGACAGGGTCGAGCATGTAGGCCACGGCCATGCCCAACACAAAGGGCAAGATCACATTGCCCAACAGGTACAATAGACCAAAGAACACCGCAGCCGCGACACCCCAATATTTAGCCTGTTCTCTGACTGGCAGCGCCATGTGTCCCCCTTTGGTTGCCTCACATATCGCGGATAGGCATCCGTGTTTCAAGGGGCGTTGGGATTATGACGCCTTTGCGTATCCGTCATTCTCGCCGGTCATGGGCATACCAATCGTTGCGTCAGTTACAAAGATAGACACCATGTCGGACAGCGCTTGCGCGCTATTCGAGAGTAGTGAATTGGCGGCGGTGGTTTCCTCAAACATTGCGGTGTTTTGTTGTGTGACACCCTCAAGCTCAGAAATTGATGTATTCACATCGGACAGCTGGCGCGACTGTGTGGTCATTGCATCAGCTGAGGATTGCAATCGACGCGTGATTTTATCCACGGATTCTTTAATCCCACCCAACGCTTGGCCCGTTTTGTCAACGAGATCGGCCCCACTGGAAACCTGTTGGCTCGATTTTCCGATCAACAAATTGATTTCACGCGCTGCATCGGATGATCGTTGCGCAAGGGCACGGACTTCGGATGCGACGACGGCAAAGCCGCGGCCTGCCTCGCCGGCGCGGGCGGCCTCGACCCCTGCATTGAGGGCCAGAAGGTTAGTCTGAAACGCGATGTCATCAATCACACCAGTGATTTTGTTGATTTCGTTCGAGCTTTCTTCAATGCCACGCATGGCGCGCACTGCCTGTTCCATGATTGCGGACCCTTCGGCGGCATCGCCCGATGTGGCTTCGGCCAGTTTGCGTGCATCGGCAGAATCGACGGCGACAGTGTTGAGAGACGCGTTGAGTTCCTGAACCGATTGCGCAATATTTGCCAGCGCTGCGGCCTGACGTTCCGTGCGCGTTGATAGATCATTTGCAGAGGCGGCAATTTCGCCAGACTGCACCTGCATTGACCCTGATTGTTCACGTACTTCTTTCATAGCATGTCCAAGACGTGTCACCGTGTCGTTGAATGATGTGCGAAGTCCCTCGTAGTCTGGATGCAAATCGGTGCTAATGCGCGTGCTCAAATCGCCGGATGACAATTGGTCAAGGTGGCGGCCGAACACATCCAAGAGATGCGCAAGGGCTTGATCGCGATTGGTGCGTGCGCGTTCCTCATCTGCGCGCATAGCGTCACGTTCTTGTTGGGCTTCTTCGTTTGAGCGAAGGGCGTCTTGTGCAACGCGTCCGGATTCTGCGGCTTGTTCTGTCGCTTTTTGAGCCTCGGTGAGGGCGGCCTCAGCGCGTGTTTTTTCTTGCTGTGCGCTCGCGAGGGCTTGGCGCACGTCCTCGGCTGCGGCAAGCGTTTTTGCGTTCCCCTCTTCGAGGATACGGTTTAACTCGATCCGTTTGATGATCATGTACGCGAGTGCGGCAGTTTCCATCACGACAATCACGGCGTGCATTAATGTGCGCTCGATGTTCAATGAGAGCGAGAGCGTTGGGTAGACCAATGCAGGCATGGCAAATGTGAGGACGAGGTGATGCACGGCAATCGTTCCCGCCGCGAGCAAAAGTGCGCGGATACCATTCATCGCGACAATCATCGCCAGCACAGCAAAATAGAGCATGTGACTGTCGATTTGAAGCGCATGGCCCATGAGAGCGGCATTAAATGTGATTGCGGTCCCGACCAAGGCCTGTGCTGTCAAAATACGTGACGTGCGTGCGGGCAGCCGCCCCGCGATCAGGGCGACCGCGCTAAATAGCACCGCTCCCCCGAGTGCGAGCACAACATTCCCTTTTTCAAAGATGATAAAGGCGACCATCACAACCGATATTGCAAGAGTTGCCAAACCGAGGACTTTTACGGCCTCTGCTTGGGTTGATTCAAAGGTTTGGGTTTGTTCAGGCATTGTCCACTCCACAGATGGCGGCGATCAGGCGGCCGTCAAGCAGCGCCCAAATTCCAGGGTCGCGAACGGTCGCGAGGTTGATTGATGGGTCGGCTTCGACGAGGACGCCAAAGAGTGCGCGCACAGGCGCAATTTCGGTGAGGCCCGCGCGTGCCAAGGTTTCGTCGCGGTCAAACCACGGCGGTATGATTGCGAGTGCAGGCCCCGACGTAGACGTCGACGCGCCATAGGACATCGACATCACACTCAAAGGCGCAATCGCAAGACTGAAAAGCATGACAGATCCCACTAAAAATTTTTCAAAAAACGTCACGCATCGGCCTCACAAACATAAGCATTGACGTAAATCTCTAACGGCAAAAAATTGCGATTTCATTAAGTTGATCCAAGCAATCTTGGGGTGGATGCGCGCGGTTTGGCGCACGCCGTGCCTTGTGTGGACTGGTCCAATCGCTTAGACGATGAAAAACCATAATTTTCACGAGGCCCTGCCCATGCGTCTGTCACGCTACTTCCTGCCCGTTCTCAAAGAGACCCCTTCGGATGCGCAAATCGCGTCTCACCGTTTGATGCTTCGGGCGGGGATGATTCGTCAGCAAGCTGCGGGGATTTACTCTTGGCTGCCTTTGGGATGGAAAGTGCTCAAAAATATCGAGCGCATCGTGGACGAAGAACAGCAACGTGCGGGCCACATCCCGCTTTTGATGCCAACGTTGCAACCGGCGGATCTTTGGCGTGAAAGTGGTCGGTATGACGATTACGGCGACGAGATGCTACGCATCACGGACCGCCATGGCCGTGATATGCTATATGGTCCAACAAACGAGGAAATGATCACCGATATTTTCCGCGGTCATGTTGGCTCTTACAAAGATTTGCCGCTTACGCTTTACCATATTCAGTGGAAATTCCGTGACGAAGTCCGTCCGCGTTTTGGCGTCATGCGGGGTCGTGAATTCTTGATGAAGGATGGCTACAACTTTGATTTAACTAAAGAAGATGCGTTGCACGCCTACAACCGCCACCTTGTGTCCTACATTCGCACTTATGAGCGGATGGGGCTACAAGCGATCCCGATGCGCGCCGACAGCGGCCCGATTGGTGGCGATGATACGCATGAATTTCTCGTGTTGGCAGAGACGGGCGAGTCCGAGGTATTTTATGACGCAAATGTCACGGATATCAAATTGGGCCAGCGCGACATCGACTATGATAACGTTGATGAGTGTCGCGCTGTGATGGAAGAGTTCACGACACTTTATGCGCGCACCGATGAAACCCACGATGCGGATGAGTTTGCCAAGGTTCCCGCCGATCGCCAACGCACGGCGCGCGGCATTGAAGTTGGTCAGATTTTCTATTTTGGCACTAAGTATTCCGATCCGATGGGGGCCACGGTCCAAGGGCCGGATGGCAAGCCAACCCCCGTTCATATGGGATCGCATGGCATTGGTGTCTCGCGTCTTTTGGGAGCGATCATTGAGGCCAGCCACGACGAGAACGGTATCATTTGGCCGGAGGGTGTGACGCCGTTCCATGTCGGTATCGTTAACCTTAAGCAGGGCGACGATGAGGCCGATGGCGCGTGCGATGCGCTCTACAAAAGCTTTGCCGCACTTGGCCTTGAGCCACTGTATGATGACCGCAAAGAGCGCGCAGGTGCCAAATTTGCGACGATGGATTTGATCGGTTTGCCGTGGCGCATTACGGTTGGTCCACGCGGTCTTAAAAACGGTGTTGTCGAAGTGACGTCACGGCGCACAGGCGAAAGCGAAGAAATGACACCGGAATTGGCCGTTGCCAAAATCGCGCAAATTTACGCGGATCTCTAACTCACACGAGGGCGGATTTTCGCCGTATAACCGAACGTCAAAGGCAGGATATTTGTCCTGCCTTTGTTTATGCCCCATGATGCTTGCAAATAGACCCTATAACGGGCGAAGGGCAGAGCATGATTTTCAAGGCGCTTACACTGATTGGCGGGATGTTCGGGGCTATAATCGTCTCTCAATTCCCTGAGTTTACCCAACAATACACGCAGCGTTTGGGCGGCCAAGTTGAGGCGTTGAGTGTGGTGATCGCCGATTTTGATCGCTCCGCAGGGCGCGCCGAGATGAGCCGTGATGAGGCGTTGGCATCCATGGGCGGTTCGGTTTTCATGGAAAATCGCCGCCTTGATATCCGGCGCACAATTGACCGCCATGTCCGTTTGAGTGCTGATCAGATTGCCCTGCGAACAGCGACCCCGTTGCAGCGACTAACCATGCCGAACAGATTGACCGACACGGACCTTGCGCGCGCCACGTGGGCGGATTTCGTCCCCGCGATGCCATTGTCTATTGCGGGGATGATTTCGGGATTTGTCGGGTTTATTGGTGGATACCTCGTCGTTGCGGCGGTTTTGCGGATCTTGCTGTGGCCCTTCCGGCGGCGTGGCAAAAAGGAAAAGGGACTTACGTTTACGTCGTGATGGAATGCGCGTCGCAAAGCTGTGATGGAATGCGCGTCGCAACGTTGTGATGAAATGCGCGGCGGCTTTGCGTAAACATGTGTTGACCGATTGCTCCGCCCTGCGCCATGTTGGCGCTAACAAGGGAGAATGATATGGCTAAGGCATTGATCACGTGGGGCGGATGGGACGGACACGAGCCCGAAAAAGTGGCCGAGTTGTGCCGCGAGATGCTGTCGAATGAGGGATTTGACGTTGAGGTGGTCGATCACCTTGATTGCTTTGTGGATAGCAAATCCCTTGAGGCACTTGATTTGATCGTGCCGATTTGGACCATGAGCCAGATCGACAAACAATACGTAGTGAATGTCTCTGAGGCCGTGTCGCGCGGCGTTGGCCTTGGTGGTGTGCATGGCGGCATGTGTGACGCGTTTCGCGAACAGGTGTTGTGGCAGTTCATGACAGGGGCAAATTGGGTCTCTCACCCAGGTGGGGACGGCGTAAAATATACCGTAAACATCTGTAATTCCTCATCTCCTTTGGTGGCGGGGATCACGGATTTCGAGGTTGAGAGCGAACAATACTACCTGCATACCGATCCCGCCAATGGCGTCCTTGCGACCACCCGTTTCCCGACTGTGACGTGGTATCATACGCCCAACGGCGCGGTCGATATGCCTGTGGCATGGACCAAACGGTGGGGGCTTGGTCGGGTCTATTACAATGCGCTTGGCCACCACGCCGATGTGATCGATCACGGACCTGCGCGCGAGATGATCCGCCGCGGGTTGCTATGGGCGGCACAAGGGCGAAAGGCGGCAGCGGACGCGGGTGAGGTTCACGCTGATTACGCGTCTGATCTCAACAATTACTGATCAGCGCGTGAACGCCTGAGCCTTGACCTTTAGGGCTGTGCAAGGGACTGTCGGGCAACTGATTTTGGAGCCCGTTTTTGTGATGACCGAAGGCCAATCCACCAAGCCGTTTTCCCGTTTCGAATGGATGATCGCGTGGCGCTATTTACGTGCGCGGCGCGAGGAGGGCGGCGTGTCTGTGATGACATGGATTTCGCTCATTGGCATCACGTTGGCCGTGGCGGCGCTCATCATTACGCTGTCGGTGCGCACGGGGTTTCGCACGGAATTTGTCGATACAATCCTCGGTGCGAACGCGCACGCGACCGTCTACTCCTCTGTTTACGTTGATGAAAATGGCGGCACAAACCGGTCTATTGCCGACTATGACGGATGGGCCGAAAAGCTGTTGACGGTGCCTGATGTCGTGCGCGCGGCCCCGTTGGTGCGCGGTCAGGTGATGGCGTCCTATTCGGGTTCGAATGCGGGGATCGAGGTTTATGGCATCGCCCAAAACGACCTGATGACAATTCCACGTGTGGCGCAGCGCCCTGACGAGAGCTGGGGCGATGTCGCGCGGTTCAACGAGGGCATCGCAATTGGGTCGGGCGTGGCGCGCGAATTGGGCGTTGTGGTCGGTGACAGCATCAAACTCATCTCGCCCGACGGCGCCAAAACCGCGTTCGGGACAAGCCCGCGTGTGTCGGCGTTCGAGGTGGTTTATATCTTTACCGCAGGGCGATATGATATCGATAAAACAAGGGCTTACCTCCCGTTCTCCGAGGCGCAGCGTTATTTCAATTCGGAGGGTGCGGCCGACGAGATAGAGGTCATGCTCGCCCATCCCGATACGGTGGATGAGATCAGCTATGAGTTGATGCAAGCCGTGGGCGATACTGGCCTTGTGTGGACGTGGAAGCAGTCGGCGGGATCATTCCTCAGCGCGCTTGATATGGAGGACAACGTGATGTTCGTCATTCTGTCGGTTCTGGTTCTGATCGCGGCGATGAATATCGTCTCTGGTCTCATCATGTTGGTCAAAAACAAGGGGCGCGATATTGGCATCCTGCGCACCATCGGATTGACGGAAGGCTCTGTTTTAAGGGTGTTTTTTATCTGTGGTGCGGTGACGGGGGTGCTTGGAACCGCGCTTGGCGTTATGATTGGATCGCTGTTTGCGCTCAACATTGATAGTGTCATGGCTTTTGTCAATTATCTCAACGGTGGCGGGGCGTGGGATCCGAGCGTTCGGGGCATCTATGCGCTTCCTGCGGAATTGCGATTTATTGATGTATTTAAGGCGGTTAGCCTATCTTTGGGCCTGTCTTTTGTGGTGACGATATTCCCCGCGCGGCGGGCGGCGCGGATGAACCCTGTGGAGGCGCTGCGCTATGAATAATATGTTGCATCTTGAGGGCGTGAGTAAGGTCTATAACGCCGAAAAACACAATGAAGTCAATGTGTTGCGTGGGGTTGATCTGAGCGTGGCCAAGGGCGAAGTGGTGGGTCTTATTGCGCCCTCAGGGGCGGGCAAATCGACACTGTTGCATATCGCGGGGATGTTGGACGCGGCGAGTGCGGGAACGGTGCAAATTGGTGGGCAGGATGTGGGCGGATTGAGTGAGCGCAAGCGCACCATGATGCGCCGCCAAGGCATTGGTTTTATTTATCAATTTCATCATTTGCTACCTGAATTTACCGCGCTTGAAAACGTGGTTTTGCCGCAACTGGCCAACGGGATTTCGGCGCGGGACGCCGAGGCGCGGGGGCTTTCGCTTTTGGACAAGGTTGGTGTTAAAAATCGCGCCAATCACCGCCCTGCGGCACTATCTGGGGGCGAGCAGCAACGGGTGGCATTCTGCCGTGCGCTTGCCAATAAGCCGTTGTTATTATTGGCAGATGAGCCGACAGGGAACCTTGATCCCGAGACATCGGACCGCGTGTTTTTAGCACTTATGGAGATGGTGCGGGGCGAGGGGCTATCGGCACTGATCGCCACGCACAACATGGAACTGGCCGCCAAAATGGACCGCGTGGTGCGGCTCGACCAAGGACGGATTGTGGCCGCCAATTAAGGCAGGGGTTTGCATCATTTGCACGACATTGAGGCGCATGTTTGAAAGTATTTAAAGAGAAAAAGGCACCCCTTTTAAAGTTTTTTGTTGGGTGAGCGGCGTCTCGGAAAGGCTCCAGTGGAGCCTTTCAGCCGCGAACGCGCGAACAACCCTGTTCGCGCCGGTTCATAAGCGAGGACGCACACCCGACGAGCAGACACCAACCTGACATTTCGAAGCGCCCGCAAAGCAAACCAAATCTCAAAATGACGCAGTACGACTCTCCAAGACAAAAGCAATCGCAAAGCGATTGCAGCGCCCGACCCTCCCCCATGGGAGGGCGCTTTCAGCACCCACCCTCGGGTCAGGCGCTAGGCAAAAGGGTTGAACGGTTTAGCGAGGAACCGCCCCCCCCAAAAAAAAAGTTGCTAAGCGCTGTCGAGAAAACCTGTTTTTCGACAAAGCTTGATATGGATGTGTTGATACGGGATAATTCTACAACCGTGATTATAAAGGTGGCGAAATGGTATTCGGCGTTTCAGATTTTGCAAATGGAATGAAGCAGCTAAATAAGCTGAAAAAGGAAATGGATGATGTCGAGTTTCGAGAAACAATACTCGAGCTTAGAACTTTATTACAGGCCGCCCGCGAGGAGCTATTTAACGAAAGAGAAGCCGCAACTGATTTGAGAGCGCTCCTCAAAGCATCTGAATCTCGTTTTGAGCAGATGGCCAGTTTAATCATTGTTGATGGATTTAAGTATGATCAAGAAGATGGGGCTGCTGTAGGATTACCCTACTGCCAATTGTGTGAAATCAGCGAAGGCCAATTCTATAGGACGCTCAAACGTGGTTCGGCACATTGTATGTGTCCAAAGTGTAAAACTGTATTCAACGCCTCATTTTCTGGAAAAGTGCACCAGAAGGAGCCCACAATTAGGGTGAATAGCTTTTGAAAAGCTAACCCCTAAACATCCAATTCCTCAACAAACTGCGCGTTTTCTTGAATGTACTGATACCGCAACTCCGGCTTTTTGCCCATCAGGCGCTCGACCAAGTCTGACGTCTCTCCGGGAAAGTCCTCTTCGATTGTCACGCGGATCAGTTTGCGGGTTTTGGGGTCCATGGTGGTCTCTTTGAGGTCCTTGGCGTCCATTTCACCAAGGCCTTTGAAGCGCTGCACGTCGATCTTGCCTTTGCCGCCCAAGCCCTTTTCCATCCAAATGTTTTTTTCCGCGTCATCGGCCACGTAGAGGCGTTTTGCGCCTTGGGTCAGACGGTAGAGCGGCGGACAGGCCAGATAGAGGTGGCCGTGATCAATCAGGGGGCGCATCTGGGTGTAGAAAAACGTCATCAGGAGGGCGGCGATATGGGCGCCGTCGACGTCCGCATCGGTCATGATGATGATCTTGTCGTAGCGCAGATCCTCGACGTTGAAGCGCGTGCCCATGCCAACGCCCAAGGCTTCGCATAGATCATTGATTTCCTGATTGGAATTGAGCTTGTTCGACGCCGCGCCAAGCACGTTGAGGATTTTACCCTTGAGGGGCAAGAGGGCTTGTGTCTCGCGTTTGCGCGCGCCCTTGGCCGAGCCGCCCGCACTGTCGCCCTCGACGATGAACAGCTCGGTATTCTCGCGGTTCTTGGCGGTGCAATCGGTGAGCTTGCCGGGTAGGCGTAGCCTTTTGGTGGCGGATTTGCGTTGGGTTTCTTTTTCTTGGCGGCGGCGCAGGCGTTCTTCGGCGCGCAGCACGAGGAAATCGAGGATCGCGCCGGCCGATTTGGTGTCGGCGGCGAGCCAGTTGTCGAAGTGGTCGCGCACGGAGTTCTCGACGAGGCGGGCGGCCTCGGTGGTGGCAAGGCGGTCTTTGGTCTGGCCAACAAACTCGGGGTCGCGGATGAAACAGGAGACAAGGGCGCAACCGCCGGTGAGCAGATCGTCGCGGGTGATGTCCTTGGCTTTGCGGTTGCCGACCAGTTCGCCGTAGGCCTTGACGCCTTTGAGGATCGCAGCCCAAAAGCCGCCCTCATGGGTGCCGCCCTCGGGCGTGGGGACGGTGTTACAGTAGGATTGGATGAAGCCATCGCGGGCGGGGGTCCAGTTGACGGCCCACTCGACCTTGCCAGGCACGCCAAAGCGGGGGCCAAACTCGACCGTTCCGGCAAAGGGTTTTTCAGAGTAGGTGGAGGATTTTCCCAAGGTCTCGCTCAGGTAGTCGGCCAGACCACCGGGGAAGTGGAATGTGGCCTCCATCGGGGTTTCCCCATCGTCGATTTCCGATTTCCACCGCAGTTCGACGCCCGAGAACAGGTAGGCTTTGGAGCGGGCGAGTTGGAACAGGCGTTTGGGTTTAAAGCGGTGGTTGCCAAAGATTTCCGCATCGGCGTGGAAGGTGACAAAGGTGCCGCGTTTGTTGGGGGCGGCGCCGATTTTCTCGACGGGACCAAGGGGGATGCCGCGTGAAAAGCGTTGCTCATAGAGCTCTTTGTTCTTGGCGACTTGGACGACGAGGCTGTCGGAGAGGGCGTTGACGACCGAGGAGCCAACCCCGTGAAGGCCGCCCGATGTGGCGTAGGCATCGCCGGAGAATTTGCCGCCCGCGTGCAGGGTGCACAAGATGACTTCGAGGGCGGATTTGCCGGGGAATTTGGGGTGCGGATCGATCGGGATGCCACGGCCGTTGTCGGTGACGGTGACGGAGTAATCGGCGTGCAGGGTCAATTCGATGCGGTTGGCGTGGCCTGCAACGGCCTCGTCCATGGAGTTGTCGACGATCTCGGCCACGAGGTGATGCAGCGCGCGCTCATCGGTGCCGCCGATATACATGCCGGGACGTTTGCGCACGGGTTCCAGACCTTCGAGGACTTCGATGGAGGAGGCGTCATAGGCGCTTGGTGTGGTGGCGGTGGTACCTGCGAGGAGATCGTCGGACATATGGGGCGCTCGATTCAGTCGTTTCTTTGTTGGGACTGATTAGACCACCCCGCGCGGGGTGGTGCAAGAGAGCGTGTTGGTTTGGGGCGCGGCGTATGGGAGCGCCGCGCCGTGGTTGCGTTCAGGCGGCGGTGTCGTGTGCGCGGGGCGCGCGCATATCGGACCACGCAAGGTCGCCCGCGTAGCGCCACGCCATTTGCCCGCTGTCATCAAGGGCGAACAAGTGCAGCCAGCGGTTATCAAACAGCGCGCGCACAGTCGCATGACGTTCGAGGATATCGCTCATCGCGGTGCGCGGAGCCTCGATGCAGACGGATAGGCGCAACGGGTCATGCGCATATGTCGCCCCGTCCCAGACCGATTGCCATGGCAGGCCCGTGCGCAGTGTGCCGCCGTTGCCCTCAATCACGCCAAGCCCGCCCGAGACATTGTGCAACAGTTTGTTGCCGGACCCGAAGGCCTCGGGGGCCACGGTGGAGCCGTAGTATTGCAAGCTGATCCAGCTGGCGACCACAACGGGCGCGGTCATGATCAGTTCCAACACGTTGAAGTTGGTGTCTTGGGCGTGGGCGTAGTCGTGCAAAAAGGCGCGTCCGGCCATGTTTTTCCCCACGGTGCGGTGACGCGGGGCGGCGATGAACGCGTGACAGCCCGCCAATCCCCATTCAGGGCGGGTTTGGGCCCAGTCGCGACTGCGCAAGGCGATGCTTGTGTCGTTCTTGGCGCGGGGCAACCGCAACGCGCGCTCGCCGCGTGTTATGACCCCCGCCGATGCGACCCATCCGCGGGCTTGGTCGAGGTCGCTTGCGTGGCTGAGGGACGGGTGATCGTGATCATAGAATGTGACGTTGTCCGTGGTGGTGTCGTGCAGGGCGGCGACAAACAGCGTGTCGTCGGGCACTGTGATGCCCTGCGTGACAAGGCCGTGGCGCACATCCGTGTCGTTGAGCAGACCCGCCAACAGGCGCGCGTTTACCTCGCCCGAGTATCCGCCGCACGCCCCACAATTGAGGCCACTGGCAAACGGGGTGTTGACCACATTGGCCCCGTGACCCGCGAAGATCACGAGGCGCGCAAACCCGTCTGTAAAGGACATGGCCCTCAGGATCGTAGCGGCGGTGGTGATTTGGGTATCGAGGTCCATGGCGGGATCAAGACGTGGTGCGGGGTCTGTGGGTGCGCCGTTGGACGTCAGGTGGAGCGCATCGCGCACTAGTTTTCCTGCGTAAATCGGCCCTGTTGCCTCAACAAAGGCAAAGGACGACACCGCCGCCAATTTGAACCGCCCCCATGCGCGTGTGGCGCGCGCTTTGAGGCGAGTGGCTTGGTCCGCTTGGGGATCGTCGCCTTGGGACGTTGAGGTGACGCTCGGCGCGAGCAAAACGGGAAGGCGCAATTCATCCACGTCTGATGCAAAGCTTTTGTGAGAGGCCGTGAGGCCGAAAAAGCCGCCAAACCCGAGCGTGTGGATATCTGGGCTGACGGATTCTAGGGCACGGCGAAACACTTCGGAGCGCACGTCGATGCAAAAGGCCGCTTGTAGAGCTGGGCGGGTTTGCAGGCGCGCGGGGGCGGGTGCCGCGAGATCAGCGGCCAGTTTGCGCTGCGCCGCGCGCTCCCACGCCTCTTGCAAAAGCACATCGCCGGTGGTGTCTGCATCGGGTGTGACGGGCTTGGCATGTTCCGCTTTGACATCTTCCCACCGGGCGCCGATTTGCGCCTCGTACTGGATCAAAAGTGCCTCATCCCACAACAGGCGAATGGTCAACAGGTCGGTGAGGGCGTGGTCATGGCCCGCGTTTAGTTCGGCTTGCCACAGGCGATAGCGCGCGGTTTGCGCCCAGCCCCCCAACGAGAACAGCAATTGGTGAAAATAGGTGTCCAAACTGGCCGCGTTTAGCCCCAGCCGATGCACCGCGCGCTCCGCTGCGGCATGCGCACGGTCTGGGGTTTGACTGACGAATTTGGCAAAGCCACTCAGGCCGACAATTTCGGGCGTCAGATCATGGGTTGCCGTTTGCCGCCATGCCTCAAACGCGCCGCGTCTGTGCGGGGCGGCCCAAAGAGCCTGACCTTGATCAAAGTATCCTGCGGCCCACGCGCCAAAGCGGTCCGCGACAATGCTTGGCCACTCAATGCCGGATGCAGATGCCGCGAGATCCGCGACCGTAGGCTGCGGGGTTGGCGTCTGGCACGGCGTTGCGGCCAGTTGTATCAGCGTGTCGACCGTGTGGGGCGCATCGTTGTGCGCCTTTGGGTGGGCCGTCAGAGCGGCGGTCAGGTCATCACGGGTGAGTGTGCCATCGCTGATCCGGCTGTGATACCAGTCGCGCGTCATTGTGACCCGTATGCCGCCAACCCGTGCCAATCGTGCTGCTGTGTGAGCCAATGTCTCGTCGGTTTGTCCGACGAAGGGGTTCACGGCCACGGTGGCGGCCAAGGGCCACGCGGGTGCAATGGCGCGGGCGGCGCGGTCAATGGCGGTGGACAGTGTGTCGGGTGAGATCGCGGAGGGTGTCGTCATCGGTGAACTCCTTTTGCGCACTTACGAGGGATGCTTGGTCGACCAACCGCGCAGCAGTTTGTCGAAAATGGCGTTGGCATAAAGCCCGTTGGACAAGTGGATGCGCAGTCCTGCGGCGGCCGGATGATAGGCCCACAGCGGGAACATCGCCTGTGCAACAGCCACCAGACCAAAGCTCATTAGGGCGAGGATGATCAGCGCCCATTCGAGCGGGCCAGGGGTGGGCGTTGCGGGCAGTGTGTTTTGCGTCATCCAGTAGGCAGCGGTTTGCAGGCCGAAATACCCGGTGGCTGCGGCGACCGAATACGCGGCGGTGCGGCGCGTCAAAACGCGGGGGGCGGCATCCGCCAGACCCTGTGCCAAAAGGTAGGCCACGCCAAAGATCAAGATCGCGCCAAGGGCAATCGCTTGGGGAGATTTTTGGGTCATGCCAAAGAGCACGCCGATCCCTGCGTAGATCAGCAAGGCGATGACAAAGGCGCTTGTGACCGCGCGCCCGTTGGGGATCGCAATCGGGCCCGGACGGCGGATGGCCGCGACGTTGTCGACCGCGTGGCCTGATGCCAAAAAGGCATGTGCCTTGTACAAGGAGTGGGCGACGATGTGCAGCAGGGCGAGCGGGAAAAGCGCCAAGCCACATTGCAAGATCATAAATCCCATTTGCGCCACGGTGGACCATGCCAGTGAGGTTTTGACCGCAGGTTGTGTGAGCATGACCAGCCCGCCAAACAGCGCGGTAAAGCCGCCGAGCATCACCAGAATGGCCAGAACCGCCGGAGACAAGAGCATGACATCGGCAAAGCGGATCAACAAAAACCCGCCCGCATTGATCACGCCTGCGTGCAAAAGTGCCGAGACGGGTGTCGGTGTTTCCATGACTTCGGTGAGCCAGCCGTGCATCGGGAATTGTGCGGATTTTAGAATTGCGGCGAGGGCGAGCGCTGCGGCGATC
Organism: Celeribacter marinus; assembly: GCF_001308265.1. GTDB lineage: Bacteria > Pseudomonadota > Alphaproteobacteria > Rhodobacterales > Rhodobacteraceae > Celeribacter > Celeribacter marinus. Next base: position 931,151 of record NZ_CP012023.1, on the reverse strand, counting down.
CACACGGATGTCGTGGTGGCGTTGCCCGCGCGGGCGGCGGCCAGAATGTCGGCAATGTCGCCCGTAGAGTAGGTGGCATATAGGAGCACGGCGGCCATCACGATTGCCGCGTCACTCAGGCGTGCGGTGATCCATTTCTTGCGGGCGGCGCGCTGTGCCGCGATGCGTGATGGATAGTGCAGCAACAGCTTGTGCAAAAACAGGCTCGTGGCGATCCATGCCGCGCCCAATTGCAACAGATTGCCGGCCATGACCAAGAGCATGACAGCCGCCAATGTGGCGCAGAGCCAGCGGGTGAATGGCCCTTGTTTGGCTTCGCCGTCCATGTAGGTGCCTGCGAACCGCACGACGACCCAGCCCACAAAACTCACCAAGAGGAGCATTGTGGCACTCACCGCGTCGATGCGGGCCGAGAGGCCTAGGCCCGTCACGGTGAGGATGTCAGCAGTCGAGGGACCGGTTGTGATGAGGGCGATGCAGGTGGCGATTGCGGCGATGAAAGCGCTCATGATGAGCGCCTCGATCGCGCGCAACCGCCATATATTGGGCCGCATCTGGGTGCCCGTAAAGGCGACGATCAGGGCGATAAGAACCGCAGTTGGGGCGAAAAAAGCGATATGGGCAATCGACACGGTGATCTCTCCTTGGGCCGTGGGGCTATTGGGCAGAGCGATAACGGGTGCGATTGAAACATAAAAATTCATTGTTTAACGCAATTCGTTCTGTTTAATGAATGAATGAGCGAATTCAATTATCATCACTTGCGCTATTTCTGGGCTGTGGCCCATGACGGCAACCTGACGCGGGCGGCCGAGCGGTTGAACCTGTCGCAATCGGCGGTGTCGGTGCAAATCAAACAACTTGAGGCGCAGTTGGGCCATGCCCTGTTCGAGCGGCGCGGGCGGCAATTGGTTCTCACAGAGGCGGGGCGTATCGCGTTGGATCATGCTGACGCCATTTTCGCGACGGGGCGTGAATTGATCGGCACCTTGCTTGAACAAGGGCGGTCACGTCAGGCGATCCGTATCGGGGCGCTCGCAACGCTATCACGCAATTTCCAGATGGAGTTTCTACGCCCGATTTTGGACAGGCCGGATATCGAGATCATTTTGCGCTCTGGCACCCATGCCGATTTATTGCAGGGGCTGGGTGGGCTCAATTTCGATGTGGTATTGATCAACCAACCGCCTGCGCGCGATGCGGTCACGCCGTTTGTGTCGCATCGACTGTCCGAGCAACCTGTGAGCCTTGTCGGGACGCCTGAGCGGTTGTGCGAGCAATTAAGTGTGTTCGATCTGTTGGCGACACAGCCGGTCATTTTACCGACTGCCGAGACGGGTATCCGGATCGGGTTTGATGCATGGACGGCGCGTCACAACATCCGGCCACAGATCGCGGCAGAGGTGGATGATATGGCGATGATGCGTCTTTTGGCGCGTGAGGGCGTGGGGTTGGCGGTGTTGCCACCCATCGTTGTGCAAGACGAGCTGACCTCTGGGCGTCTGGTTGAAGCGGGGCGGCTTCCCGAAATTGGCGAGACGTTTTTTGCGGTCACAATGACGCGCAGGTTTCCCAATCCTATTCTCGCGCAGTTGTTGGACGGGCGGGCGATTTAGGACCGCCGTGGGCGTGCAAATGATCTGGCGAAACCTTGGCCCAGATCAAAGCGGGCTTGGGCGATTGCGTGTAAAAGGAGGCAACATTTACGCCTTTCAGGAGAGATACGCATGGTCACATCCACAACGCCCACACCGACAAAATCCAAACCGTCCCCCGCAGCGGTGGCCAATGGCACGTCTGCACAACGCGAGGCGGCGACTGGCCCGAAAGAATTCCCCAAAGTGGCCTCTGACAAAGTGGCACAGGCGTTTGAGGCGGGCGTGTTTCCCTATGAGAAAAAGCTGTCACGCAAAGACTACGAAGAGCAAAAAGTTGCACTTCAGGCCGAATTACTAAAGGCCCAGCTTTGGGCACAAGAGCAGGGCGAAAAGTTCGTGCTGTTGTTCGAGGGCCGCGATGCCGCCGGTAAGGGCGGTACGATCAAGCGGTTTACCGAGCATCTCAATCCGCGCGCTGCGCGTGTTGTGGCGCTTAACAAACCCACCGATGCCGAGCGCGGACAGTGGTTTTTCCAACGTTATATCGAGCACTTGCCGACCGATGGTGAATTCGTGCTCTATGATCGCTCGTGGTACAACCGTGCGGGCGTGGAGCGGGTGATGGGGTTTTGTTCACCCACTGAATATCTCGAATTCATGCGTCAGACGCCTGATCTGGAACAGATGCTCGTGCGCTCTGGCATCCGTTTGTACAAATACTGGTTTTCGGTCACACAAGATGAGCAGCAACGCCGGTTTAAATCGCGTGAAAACGATCCGCTTAAACAGTGGAAGCTGTCTCCGATTGATAAGGCGTCTTTGGGTCTGTGGGATGATTACACCGAGGCCAAAGAGGCGATGTTCTTTTACACCGATACCGCAGATGCGCCGTGGACGATTATCAAATCCAATGACAAGAAACGCGCGCGGCTCAATTGTATGCGTCACTTCCTGTCGACGGTGGATTACCCCGATAAAAACCACGATGTCGTGGGGCGGCCCGATCCATTGATCGTGGGACACGCCAGTCATGTTGTGCATAAATCCGATCATATTTTGGGCACGGCGCTACACCCCGAGACGCGGCGCGGCAAGAATGCTTGAGATGGCTGCAATGTCATAAATTAGATGGAAAAAGGCCGCTCTGATATGAGCGGCCTTTTTGATGTGAAGCTGTGAGGGGCGGGCGACTGTGCAGGTTAGTTTGCGGTGTCGAACCCGTTCATACGCTTGGCCCATTGATAGCCGACAATCGCGCCTTTGAGGCGGGGCAGCAGGTAGAGCGACAGGGCCACGGTGCCGATGGTGAACACTGTGATGGTGGTGAGCGGATCGGGGCGAAACTCGACGAAGAACCAGCCCAAGATCGGGGCCATAAGGTGGCCGACAATCAGAATTGTGAGATAGGCGGGACCGTCATCGGCGCGGTGATGGTGAAGATCTTCGCCGCACACGGGGCATTCATCGCGCACTTTCAGATAGCCTTTGAGCATGGGGCCGCCACCACATGAGGGGCAGCGCCGCCGCCAGCCGCGCAACACTGCGGGGCGCATTTCGCGGTCCCCATCACCAAGTTGCGTGACAGAGCCGGAATAGGTTTGATCAGTCATGTGCGTATAGCCTTTGTGCGTCTTTTGTACGGTGCGCGTGCGTGCTCGCAATGTGCGATCATTCACGGCACTAAGTCACGATGTTTATCAAAGCCGAGTGTCCTTTGTCGCCGCGTCCTGATGTCGCGTGATGGGCGCGGCGGGGGTGGTGCGAAAAAAGGTTTCACAAATCGCGACGGAAAGCGGCAGGTGCCCCGTTTTATGATTGATACGTGCGCAGATCACGAGGGGTGAAACCGCAGCACGAGGGTAAGTAACAAAGGAAGTTCGATCATGAAACGTAACACATTTATCTCCGCACTCGCATTGGTCGCCGTTCTGGGCACCGCAGGCATCGCGTCCGCATCTGGTATGGGTGAGCGCGGCCAAGGTGGTGAGGACATGGGCCGCATGGGTCCACAAGCAGATTTTGCCACTCTTGATGTCGATGGTGATGGAGCGGTGACCCAAGCCGAGCTTGATGCGCAGAAACAAGCGATGTTCGATGCGATGGACACAGACGGCAGCGGGACGGTGAGTGCCGCCGAATTGTCGGCCCATCAAGAGACGCAGCGCGCCGAGCGGATGAAAGCGGGCGCGGACCGGATGATCGCCAAACGGGATACGGACGGCGATGGTGTTTTGAGCCTTGAGGAGCTGACCACGCGGCCAAAGGCCTCCATGTTGGAGCGTCTTGATACGGACGGCGATGGCGCGGTGAGCGAAGCCGAGTTTGACGCGGCTAAATCCCGAATGGGTGAGCGCGGCGAACGGGGCGAACGCGGCGAACGCGGTGAGGGCGGTCGCGGCGATCATGGCGGCAAAGACGGTGGGCGTAAAAACCACTAGCGCTTTTGCGTAAGATGACCGGCGGGAGCGCATTAATGTGCTCTCGCCAATAGACGCCACACAAGACTTGGGATACGCATGGCTGGTGATGAACATGCCTTTTGACGCACTTGGCGATGTCTCTAACGAGGCGTTGCTCGTTGCCTTTGGTAACGGTGATCGCGCATCTGCGCAGGCATTAACCATGCGGCTCACGCCTGTGGTTTTGGGCTACGCGACGCGTTTGTTGCGCGATCATGCCGAGGCGGAGGATGTGGCCCAAGAGGCGATGTTGCGGCTTTGGAAAATCGCGCCTGAGTGGCGACAGGGCGAGGCAAAGGTGACAACGTGGCTTTACCGTGTTGTGACCAACCTGTGCACCGACCGTTTGCGCAAAAAGCGTGGCAAAGGTCTAGACGAGATTGCCGAGCCGGAAGACGGTCAACCGAGCCAAGAGACACGGTTGATGGACAAGGCACGGGTGAGCGCCCTTGAGGCGGCGTTAGGGACGTTGCCCGAGCGCCAAAGACAAGCGGTGGTTTTGCGCCATATCGAGGGGCTATCAAACCCCGACATTGCACAGATCTTAAATGTGAGTGTGGAAGCGGTTGAAAGCCTTGTCTCACGGGGCAAGCGGTTGTTGGCCAAACGGTTGGCGGGCGAAAAGGACAGATTGGGGTTCGAAGATGACGAAACGTGACAGAGATCGCTGGGGTCCATCCCCCCTTGAGGCGCCACTTGATCCCCAAACGGATCAGGCGTTGGACGCGCTGTTTGCGCAGGCGCGCGATGTGGCGCGCGATGCGGATCGTGGACCATCGGCGGACCTCATGGCGCGGATCATGGCGGATGCGGATGCCCAGCTTGCTGATATGACACCCGCACCACGCGCCCATGCGCCACGCCACCATCCGGTCGTGCGCGCAGCGATGGCGGCGCTGGGGGGGTGGCGTGGCCTCACGGGCGTGGCGACCGCAGGTGTGACTGGTTTAGTGATCGGTCTTGGCGCGCCGGGTGTTGTGACAAATGTGGCTTTGGGAGCGCAAAGCGCGAGCGCGTCGCAAGCACCGGTTGAGGTTAGCGCATATGCGCTCGACGATCTTGTGCCGAGCTTCTACGATCTTGGGACAGAAGGATAAACCATGAGCGATCTTGATCAAACCCCGCCAAAGACCAACAGGTTCCATTGGAGCCGCGTGGTCCTTGCCGTGTCGTTGGCCCTCAATCTGGCTGTTGTCGGGTTGGTTGCGGGGGCGGCGTTGCGCCACGAGAAACGCGATGGGCCGGACGATGATCATGCGCGCACCATGCAAAGCCGCGATTTCGGGTTTGGTCCCTATGTCGGGGCCTTTGAGGGGGATGTTCGGCGCGATCTTGGCCGTGCTTTTTCGCAAAAGGCGGGGGGGCGCGTTGAAGCCCGCGCGCGCATTCAGGCGCAGTTTGATGCGGTTATGGCGGCCTTGCGCAGCGAGCCGTTTGATGCGGCGATGTTCGAGAGTTTGATCGTCGGGCAACAATCGGATTTAGCAGCGCGCCAAGAGATCGGGGCGCGCCTATTGGCCCAAAAAGTTGCACAGATGACACCGGATGAGCGTGCGGCCTACGCCTCGCGTCTTGACGACATGATCAAGCGCGGACCGCGTGACGACAAAGGGCATGACGACAAAGACCGCTCTAAGAACTAGCTCTCGCGGCGTTGCGCGGACGGACCACAATGTGAGGCCACGTTCGTGCCATCCTCAGGCGGCAGTTGCACCAAAAGTCACTTGATTGCGCCCGTCAGATTTGGACGCATACAGGGCGGTGTCGGCGATGTCGATGAGGCCCGAAACTGATACACTGTTGGGTGCGATCTGTGTCGACATGGCCACGCCGATGGAGATTGAAGCGCCGATAAGATCACGGTTCCCTGTGGTGGATATGGGGGGCGTGCAAACACTGTTGCGAATGCGTTCAGCGGCCGCGTGTGCGCTTTGCGCCGTGGTAGCAGGCATCGCGATTAAAAACTCATCTCCGCCGATCCGCGCCACGAGGTCTTGGGGGCGCAGAGTATCGCGAATGCGCCGCGCCACCTCGACCAAGACGGTATCGCCAATCGCATGGCCAAAGGTATCATTGACTGATTTGAAGTCGTCGATGTCCACAAGCATCACCGCCAAGGGCACGTTGGTGAGTGTCGTTTCATGTACCAGTCGTTCCAGATGCGGCATGGCGTACCGGCGGTTGTACAGGCCCGTGAGCGGGTCAACGGATGCCAAGCGCATCCCGTGGTCGATTGTATCGCGCAGGCGATCCGCCTCACGTTTGCGAGCGATCAGCGTGCGAATGCGCAAGGCCAGCTCATCAGGATCGCTATTGAGCGGCATGATATCATTGGCTCCGATATCGAGCGCCAAAATTGCATCAATCTTTTTGCGTTCTGGATACAGGACCATGACCGCAGCGTGACGGGTCTTTTTGATTGCGCGAATGTTGGACAACAAAAGAAGGTCATCTCGGAGATTGCGAAAATCACTGGAGATAATCACAAGGTCGGCGTTTCTCGTGGTGTGAATGGAATGTGTTTCTTTGTCATAGCGGGCGACATCGACATCGGAATTTATGAGGCCGCGCAAGGAGCTGCGCAGCTTTACCGCATCGTCGACGTATGGGGAGGCAATCACAATGTGCGACGGCGTCACGGGTGGTGTTGTGTCCGTTGGGAAACCCATTTCGAGGGCTGTTTGTGTGCGCCGCTTCAACTCGCTTGCAATGTCAGACACGCGCACGAGGGCACGCATATGTGCCAAAAGCGCCACGCGGTCCAACGGTTTGATCAAATAGATATCTGCCCCTGCGCGCAAAGCCGCTATGCGGTGTTCGGTCGTGTCAGGGCCGACCACTGCGATGGGAATGTGGCGCGATGCATCCGTGGCCTTAAGGCGGGTACAGACGCCCACAGCGCCCGTATCGCCCAAATCGCTATCAATAATGATCAGATCGGGGTGCGAGGTCGCGGCGTTTGTAAGGACATCATCGGCACAACTGGCCATAGCCACGTCATAGTAGGCCGCGCTCAACATCACCTTCATGGTGATGCGGCTGGTGGGAACGCTATCCGCGATGAGGATATGGCCTGCCATGTGTGTCTATATTTCCTCTTTAATTTCGTGCGCGACATCCTACACAGTGTCGTCAAGAGAGAGCGGCATCGCGCGATGGCGAAGATTGACACCAAAATGGTTAACAAATCGTTTCCATATTAAGAAAGGTTACGAACTATGAAGCAGGACTCCGCCGAAGCGCTGGCCCTAAACATCCTTGCTTGGCTCGTTGGGGATGATGATCTTTTGCCAACGTTTCTTGGCTCAACGGGTATGGATGGTGCCGAATTGCGCGCCCGTGCGGGTGAGGCAGAGGTCTTGTCGGCGGTCCTCGATTTCTTAATGATGAATGATGAATGGGTTAACAGGTGGGCCGATGAAACACAGGGCGATCCCATGGGGGTAATGCGGGCGCGTCAGGCACTTCCCGGTGGGGAGCAGGTCAATTGGACATGACGCATTCAGTCCGCCCCGTGAGGGCCGTTTTGTTCGACAAGGACGGCACGTTGATTGATTTTCAAAAGACATGGGGGCCGTGGGCGGCGCAGTCCATTCGGGATTTGGCGGTAAAGACCGGCGCGGCGGCATCACAGATTGCCGAAACGTTGCGGTTTGATCTGGCGCATGAGGCATTTCACCGCGACAGTCCGGTGATCGCCGGCACGCCCGATGATCTGGCAGGGTTGCTAGCATGCTATTTGCCCGAGCTTTCACCGCGCGAAATCCTGACATTGATCACGCCCGATGCGGGGTCTGTCACGCTTGCGCCGGTGGCGGGTCTGGTCGAGATGCACGCGGCCTTGGGGGCGGCGGGGATTGCGCAAGGGGTCGTGACCAATGATTTCGAGGGAGAGACGCGGGGCCAAATTCGGGATCTCGGATTGGACGGCGTGTTCGGCGTGGTGATCGGATATGACAGCGGGCATGGTGGCAAACCTGCGCCAGAGGGCTGTTTGGCGGCGGCCCGCGCGCTTGGGTCTGACCCGCGCGATACGGTGATGGTGGGTGACAGTTTGCACGACCTCAATGCGGGACGTGCGGCGGGAATGCGCACTGTTGCGGTGCTAACGGGTGTCGCGGTTGAGGCCGATTTGTCCCCGTATGCGGATGTTGTTTTGGCCTCGATTGCCGATTTGCCAGCGTGGATTGCACGCCAAGGAACAGCGTAGTCGGCGCGGCCATGCGCGCGTTTTTTATGTGAGAATTACAAACAATTTGAGGTATTTGGTGCCTGACGTATGGCCTAGGGGCGGATGTGGGGCGGATGTATTGGCACTTTTTTAAGACCAAGGGCGTAACTGTGGGGGCGTAAAAAGAGATCTGGTTGTTAAAAAAGGGATCGCTCCACATGCACGGGATGATCAATCGCGCGTTACAGTGTTTTTTGCGCGACACATACGGGGGCCAAACTTGGGTAGAGATTGCCGAGGGGGCGAACCTGGGATTTGAGAATTTCGAGGCGATGTTGGGCTATCCCGACAGCGTCACTTTGGATGTGATAAGTGCCACCGCGCGCCATTTTAAAAAACCTGTCGATAGTATTCTAGAGGATTTGGGCAACTATATGGTGTCGCATCCCAACGTCGAACCCGTGCGCCGCCTGTTGCGGTTTGGCGGCGGTAATTTTACCGAGTTTCTGTTTTCGCTCAATGAGTTGAAGTGGCGCGCGGCGATGGCACTTCCCGACCTTGAGGTGCCGGAATTGACGGTTGTGGCCTCCGGTGAGGCGCAATTTCTAATGACCTGTTCGCATGCTGTCCCCGGATTTGGCTATGTTATGTTGGGGATTTTGCGGGCAATGGCGGATGATTACGGCGCCTTGGTGGTTTTGGAACACCAAGGATGGCAAGACGCAGGCGAGGAGGTGATCCAAGTTCATCTCTTGGAGGCGGCGTTCGCGCAGGGGCGCAGCTTTGATCTGGTTGCCGGCGAGGGACATGCATGATGCAGGGCGCGCGCACGGCACAAAGGGCGCATGCGGCGCATTGGGGGCAGGCCGCCAACGCGTTGATGCCGATGAATCTGGTGTTCGATGATGCCGGTACGATCGTGCACGTCGGGCCTACGTTGCAAAAGCTACGACCCCATATTGATATGGTCGGAACACATATCCACGATCTATTTGCAATCCGTGACAACGGGCGTGGCGATGAGGGAAGCGTGTTTCCGCTCGATACCAAACTATACCTCACCCTTAAATCGAGCCCTGCAACCGTCCTCAAAGGGATCGCGATCAAGATTCCCGGTGCGGATGTCTATTTGCTCAACCTGTCGTTTGGCATGTCGATTGTTGAGGCCGTTCGTACCCATGGATTGAGCGACGCGGATTTTGCGCACACGGATATGGTGATTGAAATGCTGTATCTTGTAGAGGCAAAGTCGGCGGTTCTCGAAGAGATCAAGCAGTTGAACGCACGGTTACAGGGGGCAAAATCGCACGCGGAAGAACAGGCGCAGACGGATGCATTGACGGGATTGAAAAACCGCCGTGCAATGGACCATGTGGTGGCGAGATTGCTCGGCGGGCGGGTGCCGTTTTCGCTCATGCATCTTGATCTGGACTACTTTAAGCGGGTCAATGATACGCACGGACATGCTGCGGGAGATGCGGTTCTTGAGCGTGTGGCGGACATTCTACGCGAAGAGACGCGTGACGACGATATGGTGGCACGTGTCGGGGGCGATGAGTTCGTCTTGGTGTTTAGCCGGATGGTCGATAGTGCGCGGTTGTTGCGCACGGCGCACCGAATTATTGCGCGTCTTGAGGAACCAATAGATCACAACGGCCTGAGGTGTGCGATTTCAGGGTCAATCGGGATTACCACCAGCGCGCTATCGCAATGTGGGACACCACAGGCGATGATCCATGATGCGGATCTGGCGTTGTATGCGGCGAAACATGCAGGGCGCGCCACGGCGATCGTTTTTGACCCCGCACGCCACGCGCATAACGCGCCATCTGTGCGTACAGATGAGGCGTAAGGCTGTGACCCCCATGCGGTGAAACGGGTTGACGCAACACATTCGGTTGCGTCTATATGTTGTCGTACCTTTGGGAGGAGACCCGACATGCCCCGTATAATTTTGACCGCTCTAACACGCGCAATTCCCCTCGTCATCGGCGCCGTATCGGGCGCCGTATCTAGTGCCGGTGCGACCGAAGGAATCGCGGATAAGTATCCGCAATCCGTGCTTTACAACAAACCCGTGCAGGTGACGCAGCATGTGTTTTCCGCGATCGGGGCGACCGCGCCGCCGACCTATGAAAACGCAGGCCACAACAACAACCTGAGTTTCATCGTCACGGGGGACGGGGTGATCGTGGTCAACTCGGGCGCAAATGTTGCCCTGTCACGCGCGCTTCATGACGAGATTAAAACGGTCACGGATCAGCCGGTGCGATTGGTGATCAATGAGAACGGGCAGGGCCACGCCATGCTCGGCAATAAGTATTGGGTCGATCAAGGGATCGATGTTTTGGCGCATGTCGATGCGGCGCATGAGTTTGAGGATCGTAGTTTTCAAGCGGTGGAGGGTATGAAACGGTACGCGCGCGAAAACGGTGCGGATACCGAGGCGGCTTTGCCCACGATCACGTTCGAGGACAGCTATGCCATTGATATGGGTGATTTGCACATTGACGTGCTGCACCTCGGTCCTGCGCATAGTCCGGGCGATATTTCGGTGTGGATTGCCCAAGAGGGTATCGTGATTGCGGGTGATATTGCGTTTCACGAACGCATGCCGCCGATTTTCTCGGACACCTGTACCAGCTGTTGGATCGAGACGTGGGACACCAAGTTCGAGCCGCTGGGGGCGTCCTATGTGATCCCCGGTCACGGGCATCCGACGACAATGGATGTCGTGCGGGCAGGTACGGAGGGATACCTCACGTATCTGCGCGGAAAGATCGGTGCACATCTTGAGGATGGCGGAACGCTCGATGATGCGTATTATGTCGACCAAAGCCCGTATGCCAATCTCGACACCTATGAAGAGTTAGCAACAAAAAATGCGGGCGTTGTGTACACAGAGATGGAATTTGAATAATGGCAGCCGTTCCCCCCGTATGTGAGTTTAACTGGTCCGCGCCGGCGTTTTCGCTCCCTGCAACGGACGGGAAAACCTACACATTTTCGGATGTGGCGGGGGAGAACGGCACCCTTGTGATGTTCATTTGCAATCACTGTCCTTACGTGTTGTCGGTGATCGACCGGATCGTTCGGGACGGGCGAGATTTACAAGCGTTGGGTGTGGGCGTGGCGGCCATTTGCGCCAATGATGCGGATGCCTACCCCGATGACAGTTTCGACAACATGACCAAAAAGGCGCGGGAATGGGCGCTGCCGTTTCCATATCTGCATGATGCGGATCAGTCCGTTGCGCATCGGTTTGATGCGGTGTGTACGCCCGATTTCTTTGGGTTTAATGCGCAAGGGGGGCTGCAATACCGTGGGCGTCTGGATGCCTCGCGCAAAGACGCCGGACCCGTCGATTTGAAACGCGACCTGTTTGATGCAATGCGCATGGTGGCCCAAACGGGTCAGGGGCCGCAGGATCAAATCCCGTCGATGGGATGCTCTATCAAATGGAAAGACGTATAACGCCGGTTATTGCCTAGTCTTTGTCTGAGCCGTGCGTGTTATGTCGGGAGGATTACAAAGTGGCAGCCCGTAGGGGAATCGAACCCCTCTTTCCAGGTTGAAAACCTGGCGTCCTAACCGATAGACGAACGGGCCACTCTTTGTGGCTGTGAAGCCATTACACCAATGGCAGCCCGTAGGGGAATCGAACCCCTCTTTCCAGGTTGAAAACCTGGCGTCCTAACCGATAGACGAACGGGCCGCGATTGGCGTGAGGCGGTATTTATGAAAAGCAGCACGGGTGCGCAAGAGGAAACTTGAGAACTGAGGGTATTTTTGGTGCGGACGGGGCGTTACGCCTCGGCGGCATCGTCAAGGCGCAGCTGTGCACTACGGCGTCCCCCCCAAGTGTTGATTTCCAATCGCCCCGCAAGGTGGAAGCGTTTGCCGCCATGCCCCTCAAGAGCTGGGCCAAGGGGGCCGTCAAATGCACCAAAACAGATGGCATCAAGGCGCGGACCAAGGCCGTCCGAGATCGTGACTTTGAGATGGCTTTCGCCCACGCGGCGCGCAAAGTGGATTTGACAGTCAGGAAAGGCAAAGCGTGGGGCAGGGGCGGATGCGCCATAGGGGCCTGCGGCCTCGAGTTTTTCGATCAACTCGACGGTTGCGGCCCCCGGCATAAGGAGGGCGTCGAGTTTGAGGTCGCGGGGGCCGCCAGATCCCGCACCTTGTTTTTCGAGCAACTCGGACAGGCGCGCCATAGCGGCGTCGAGTTTGTCGCGCTCGACCGTGAGGCCCGCCGCCATCTTGTGACCGCCGCCTTTGACCAACAGGCCCTCTGCGGCGAGTTTTTGGATGGATGCGCCGAGGTCGACACCTGTGACGGAGCGCCCCGAGCCTTTGCCGATCCCGTGTTCGTCAAAGCCGATGACAACGGCAGGGCGGTTGGTTGATTCTTTGAGGCGCGAGGCGACAATACCGACCACACCCGGATGCCATCCATCGCCTGCGGCCCAGACAAGCGGGGCATCGGTGCCGCGCTCTTCGGCCTGTATGATGGCCTCTGCGCGGACGTTGTTTTCGATCTCTCGACGCTCTGAATTGAGCGCGTCGAGGCGTTCGGAAATGGCTTGGGCTTCGGCCTCGTTGTCGGTGGACAAAAGGCGCGCACCCAGATCAGCCGCGCCAATCCGCCCGCCTGCATTGATACGCGGGCCAAGCATGAAACCGAGGGAATGCGATGTGGGGGCGGTGTCCATACGCGCCACATCGGCAAGGGCGCGTAGGCCAATACGGTCGCGGTCGGCCATCACACGCAGACCTTGGCGCACAAGCGCACGATTGACGCCGATAAGGGGTGCAACGTCGGCCACGGTGGCAAGGGCCACAAGATCAAGCGCACGCATCAGGTTCGGGGATTTCTCGCCTGCGTCACGCAATTGGCGTGTCACATTGACCAGCATGAGAAACACCACGGCGGCGGCGCACAGGTGGGCCAGATCGCCACTCTCATCTTGGCGGTTCGGGTTCACGACAGCCACACAATCGGGTAGGGTCTCACCGCCAAGGTGGTGATCCAGAACGATCACATCGGCACCTTTTGCGGCGGCAATCGGCCCGTGTGACAGCGTGCCACAATCGACGCAGACGATTAGGTCGTGGTCCCGCGCGAGGCGCGCCATGGCCTCGTCGTTGGGACCATAGCCCTCGTCGATGCGGTCGGGGACATAGAGCGTACAGGTGCGCCCCATGTCGCGCAGCCATGTCACCAAGAGCGCCGCAGATGTTCCGCCATCCACGTCATAGTCGGCAAAAATCGCAATGCGTTCACCGTTTTTTGTCGCGGCAATAAAGCGCGCTGTGGCCTTGTCCATATCCAAAAGCGTGGCAGGATCGGGCAGCAGGTCTTTGAGGGTCGGGGCCAAAAACGCGTCCGCCTCCTCAGGGGCGACACCGCGCCGCGTCAGGGTGTGACATAGCGGTAGGGGCAGGCCCGTTTGTTGCGCCATGGCCTCGGCCAAGCGGTCATTCTCGGGCGAGGGTCCAACCCAACGGCGGGCGGTGAGCGAGGCTGCAACATTGAGGAAATCTGTCATGTGGTCTTAATGCCCGCTTGTGCGCAGCGGCGCAACGGGGTTGCCATGCAAAAGGCGACCCGTTTTGGAGCCGCCTTTGCAAATGGGTTTTGGGTGCGGCCCTATTTGACGGGGTTGCGGTAGGTCATGCGGCGCACGGAACCGGTTTTGGAGCGCATCAGGATGGTTTCTGTGGTCAGATATCCCGGTTCGCGTTTGATCCCGTGCACGATGGAGCCATCCGTGACGCCAGTGGCGGCAAAGATCACGTCAGAGGTGACCATCTCGTCGCGTGCATAGATTTTGTCGAGATCGGTGATACCCGCCTTGGCGGCGCGTCCGCGTTCGTCGTCGTTGCGGAATGTAAGGCGGCCCCACATTTGCCCGCCCATGCATTTGAGGGCTGAGGCCGCCAAAACGCCCTCGGGCGCGCCACCTGATCCCATGTACATGTCGATGCCGGTGTTTGGCTCGGCACAGTGGATCACGCCCGCGACATCGCCATCCGTGATCAGGCGAATGGCGGCGCCTGTGGCGCGCAATTCGTTGATCATGTCCTCGTGGCGGGGGCGTTCAAGCACGCATAGCGTGATTTTGTTCGGTGTGACGCCCTTGGCCTTTGCCAAGGCATGCACGCGCTCGGTCGGGGTCATCTCAAGGGACACAACATCGGTGGCATAGCCCGGACCGATGGCGAGTTTGTCCATGTACACGTCAGGCGCGTGTAGAAGCGTGCCGCGCGGGGCCATGGCGATCACGGTGAGCGCGTTGGGCATATCTTTGGCGGTGAGCGTCGTGCCCTCGAGGGGATCAAGGGCGATGTCCACGGCGGGGCCGTTGCCTGTGCCGACTTCCTCGCCAATGTAGAGCATCGGGGCCTCGTCGCGTTCGCCCTCGCCAATGACCACGGTGCCGTGGATGTCGAGTTGATTGAGCTGTTCGCGCATCGCGTTTACCGCGGCTTGGTCGGCGGCTTTCTCGTCGCCGTGGCCCACGAAGTCAGCCGATGCAAGTGCGGCCTGTTCGGCAACACGGGCAAGGCCGAGCGACAACATGCGATCGTAGAAAAGGTTTTTGGAAGGGGCCATAGGGTAAAGTCCTGTCATTGCAGATGCGTCAAAGGGGTTGGACCCTTCATGCGCATAAGTTTGTCTCAGCGGCAAGACAGGCGCAGGCATGTGTGCGCTAACAGGTGGTTTGTTTGCGCTAACGCATTGGCGTGGCGCAACAAATCAGGGTTGCACGGATGCATATCGGGTGAATTTTAGCGCCGCGTGGGGCGGGATGCGAATGGCGCGCCTTTAGACGGCTTCGATGCGAATGGCCACGGGCGGCTCGGAGAGTACGTTTGCGCTTTCCATTGCAGCCATTGCCACGTCAAGCGAGTTGCGCGAGGCGGGATCGGTGACGATCAACACTGGGGCGACATCGGGATTATCGTGTTGGCCGTATTGGCGCATGCGCTCGATAGAGACGCCAGCATCGCCAAGCGCCGCGGTGACTTTGGCCAGAACGCCGGGTTTATCGATGCACGACAGGCGCAAATAGAACGGTGCGGGAGTTGCCGCCACGGCGGGCTTGGCGGTCTCCAACATCTCGACAGGCATGCCGAATGTGGTCACGCGAATGTCGCGCGCGATATCAAGCACGTCTGACATTACGGCGGAGGCGGTTGGGCCCATGCCGGCACCGGCACCGCGCAGAACGATCTGGCCCACTTCGTCGCCCTCAAGCACCACCATATTGGTCGCGCCGTCGAGTTGGCCAAGCGGGGAGGTGTCAGGCACAAGGCAGGGCGTCATGCGCTGTTCAAGGCCGCGACCTGTCATTTGGGCCACGCCCAAGAGTTTGATTTTATAGCCCATGTCAGCGGCTTGGCGGATATCGTCGATTGTGATGCGCTCGATCCCCTCAAGGACCATGTCGCTAAACGCCACTTTTGTGCCAAAGCCTATGGCCGCGAGCAGGGCCAGTTTGTGGCCCGCATCAATGCCGCCCACATCCAAGGTCGGATCGGCCTCAAGATAACCAAGGGCGTTTGCGGCGGCGAACACCTCGTCATAGGACAGGCCCTCGTTTTCCATACGGGTCAGAATGTAGTTACAGGTGCCGTTCATCACGCCGATGATGCGGGTGACGGTGTTGCCCGCGAGGCCCTCGGTCAGTGCTTTAACAACAGGAATGCCGCCCGCGACAGCGGCCTCAAAGCGCAATACGGCACCGTTTTCCTCGGCCTGAGCGGCCAATGCATTGCCGTGCATGGCCAACATTGCCTTGTTCGCGGTCACGACATCTTTGCCCATCGCGAGTGCGGCTTCGGTGGCGGCTTTGGCTGGGCCATCTGCGCCGCCCATCAGTTCGACAAAGACATCGACATCATCGCGTTGTGCCAAGGCCACGGGATCATCTTCCCATGCGTAGCCGGACAGATCGACGCCGCGATCTTTGGCACGACTGCGCGCCGAAACGGCGGTGACCACTACGGCGCGACCGGTGCGTGCGGCCAACAGGTTGGCTTTGCTCTGAACGATTTTGATCACGCCCGTGCCAACGGTGCCAAGGCCCGCAATACCGAGACGCAGGGGGGCTTTGGTAGATTGGGAATTGGCCATGGGGGTCTCCGAACGGTAACGATTATCTGTCCGCTCTGTTAGCTCTATTCGTGCGCCTGTGCAACGGGCGTGGACACTGCGCTATGTCAAAACTTGACGGCTATCCGTTGCTCGCAGCACTCAGGCGGGCGCGCTCGGTGGAGGAGAGGACAGGTGTGGCGGCCAAACGGGCCGCACGGGCGCGCAAGGCTGCGGCGCGTGCGCTCAGGTCTTTGGCGGTTTGCGCCGTGCCAGAGGCATCTGTATCGGCGTCTACCGTCAACTGATCACTGGGCAATAGGGTGGGCCATGCCGTCCCTTTCGCCACAGGTGCCACACGGCCCGTCAAATCGGGACGATCCGCGCAGCCGCTCACACTTATGACGATCACAGCGAGGGGAATAAAAAAACGGGCGGCGCGGGGCATGAATGGTCCTGTTGAGCGGGCAAACGAGGCGAACGGTTTATGTGCCGGACCATAGACGCCCACGCCAAGGTGAGCAATGCACTGCTGCGGTGCAGATACGTTTGCGGCTTTCTCTTTGATCAAGAGCGCGGTAGGGGAGAAGTCACTTGATGAAAATTGTCAGATTTGGAGCCTTGCCGTGAGAGAGACATTTATTCTGTACCCGTCACCGATCCGCCGTTGGTTTTCAACCGCGATGATGCTGTGTTTGGGAGCGTTACTTGTCTATGTGGCGTTGACCACGGGCACGATGGTGTTGTTTTGGAAGCTGGTCTTGGCCGTGTTCGGATTTGCATCCTTGTTCTCGGCCATGCGGGTGTGGAATGCCACGGCCACGCATTTGGTGCTGACGCAAGATGCGCTCGAAGAGGCGGAAGGCCGCGTGTTGTGCCGTATTGACGACATTGAAAAGGTCGAGCGCGGGGCGTTTGCGCTCAAGCCGTCGAACGGTTTCGTTGTGGTGCTTAAATCAAAAACGCAACTGACATGGGCCCCTGGCCTATGGTGGCGGTTTGGACGGCGTGTGGGGGTTGGCGGTGTGACCCCTGCGGGAGAGACAAAGGCGATGGCGGATATCCTTGCGTCGCGTTTGTTGTCTGACACGCCGATTGCATAAACCGTTTGGGGCGCGCCCGCGTGGTGTGGCCTGATACGGCTCAATGGAAAAGACCGCGCTGTGATGCGCGGTCTTTTTTGTATTGTGATTGGGCGTGGCCCGCGGTGTTGCATACTTAGCGGTTGTGGCTGCCTCGGCGGCTGCCGCCTGAGGAATAGCTGCCGTCCCATTCCTCTTCGACTTCCTGATCTTCTGTGTCTGTTTGCTGTGCGCCGCCGGTACCGTCATCATAGGTGACCTGACTGGCAAAACGCGGGGTTGTTGTCACAAAGTCGGTAAAGGCGATCTCGCCAAGACCCACGTTAAAGGGCGCGGCCCATGGGCGCTCGGTTTCGACCACGACCACCTCGCCGCCGTCCGTCAGGATTGGCAAACGATGTTGGATATCTAGGACATCCGCAGATTCGAGAGCGGCGTAGTTGCCGGTCGCAGAGGACCAGACCAGTTTGTATTCGCCGTTGTCGTTATCGGCCGTGGACCACCGCACGGAGGAGACGCGCAGCGAGACGTTATTCTCGTGATTGAGGAAGCGATAGATGTCGCCCAACCCCTCAATGAACTCGGGCGTAATCGCCTCGGTTTGGCGGGTGACGTAGTCGGAAATCGTGTAGGCGGCTTTGTTGGCGCGTGCTTTGGCCTCAAAGGCGGAGAACCAGCCGTATGAGAGCATGAGGCCGGACAACACCAGTGGCATGACCATAACGGCCTCAACCGACATGGAGCCGTCCTCTGTGCGCCGAAACGTCTTCATGCAGTGTTTAAGTCCGTTTTGAACTTTGCCAAGCATTGCCTAATCCTCTCGATTGCGGGCGTGTCCCGCTCTTATCCATGAGGCAATATCTCTGGGGTTTCGGACCTTTGTTAAGCATGAATTAGGTAAGTTTGTGACGTGTTGTTAATAATTGAGACAAATATGTGTTTCTTGACCCAGCGTAATATTTCTATTTATTTATAGTGGCTTGGGTGGGGTTTGGGGTCGCTAAGCACTGCGCGCATGCAAAATGCCGCGCCCGTCTGTTAAACGTGGCGCGGCATGAGTGTCGTGGCGTTATTGCGCCGATGTGTCTCACCTAAATGGCGACAGTTTTAGCCGCCACCAAGCGAGCCGGCATCTCCGGTTACATCCGCGACGACATGACCCGATGGCGCGCTTGTTGTCGTCGACCCATCCTCATACAGAACTTGAGTGGCAAAGCGTGGTTGGGTGGTGACGACATCAGAGAATTTGATGCTATCTAACCCAATGTTGAACGGCGTTGACCATGGGCGGATCGTTTCCACCACTACCACTTCGCTGCCGTTTGATAACAGCGGCAAGCGGCTTTCGATATCGGATACCCCGTCAAGAGCGGCCAATTCACCCATGCCGGATGACCAAACCAATTCGTATTCACCCGCGTCAGTGTTGGCGGTGGACCACCGCACAGCCGAGACGCGCAGTGAGATATCGCGCTTGTTGTTGAGGAATTTGTACATTTCTGCCATTCCCTCGACAAACTCGGGCGTCACGGCGTCCGTTTGGCGGGTGATGTAATCGGCCAAGGTATAGGCCGCTTTGTTCGCCCGCATTTTGGCGTCGAACGCACTGTAAAACCCGTATGACATCATCAGGGCGGTGAGTATCAAGGGCATGACAAGCATGGCCTCCACGGACATCGAGCCATCAGCTTTTCGGTGAAAGCTGCGTCTGACCCGGCGCAATGCAGATGTGTGGAAAAAAGCCATGGTCCGGCCCTCCGTTAAGTGTTGGGTTCGTTGACGAAGGCAGCCGTGGTCGACATGACCAGATCGCCTGTTGGACTTGGTTGTAGCGCGCCGCCGATCCATGTTGTCGGAAAGATCGGTTCAACGTTAATGCAAGCCCGCACCAACATCAGCTCGTTTTCGTCGCCATCTTCAAACGTGGTGTTCGGGGCCGCGTTGGTGGTTTTATCGAGACACGCGGCGGTGGGAGGCGCGACAAAGCCGACCGCATCTACCGGTTCCATTGCGATGTGCAATTTCGCCTCGCAGTTGGCGACGTATTTGGCGTAGTCGCACACCGAATGTTTGAGCGTGCTCGCGGTCACGGGCGAGAGTTTGCCCAAGCGGACATCGCGCATCGCCAGATCAAGGCCGCGGTCCATCATGGTGTGGGACACGGTGTAGTACCCGATCTCGTATCCGCCCATCATCATCATGGCAAAGGCGGGAAAGATCACGACAAATTCGATGGTCGAAGTGCCGTCCTCGCGCTGCCAGAAGCGGCGAGACGTCGAGCGAAGTTTGGACAAAATACTCATTGGGTCAACCTCAGTTCTGTTACCTTGGTCGCAATCGCGGAAAAGGCGTCATTCAGTTCCAGACCTTCCACATCGTAATAGTGGGACGCGGAGGTGGCGCAGTTGCGCATTACGGTGTTGGCATCGGTTCCGGAAACTTCAAAGCCGATGGTGAAGATTAGAACACCCTTGTCTTTGGCCGCTTCGCAAGCGGCGAGCATACGTGCGTTTTTAGCCGTGTTGCCCTGTGCCGTGTGGGTGTCGTCCATCCAATTGTAGTAGTCGTTGGCGTTGCCCGAGGCGAGGTAGCGGCGGTAGGCATGCCCATCAATGGTGTACTTTTTCCAAACGTCTTTCCATTCCATCTGTTGAGCCGAATTGCCGCCATATGGGCTTGATTGGTAGCTCTTGTTTTCGGGGATGTAGTAGCCGTTCGTGTAGGAACAATAAGAGCTATACCACCCGCTACACGTCTTGTAGCGCGCCGGCATCGAGGTTTTGCCGTTGTAGATATACATGTCGGACATCCCGTTGCGGTAGGGGTCAGGCATGTGGAACTGATCGGTGTTCACGCCGTCTGTCATCACAACCATCACCTTGAGGTTGCCACCCGAATATTTGAGCGGATAGCCCGAGGTGCCGCCAAGCTTTGTGTTGTCAGGGTCGAGCATTGCGGCCCCCCATTTCACACCGATGTCGATGGAGGTGTTGCCGTTGGCTTCAAGGCTCTCAACCATTGTTTTGATCGCGGCTTCGTCGCCGGAGAAGGCTATGATTTCATTGGCGCTATCGGGATCACACACAGGCAAGACCAAGCCGGAGGCATTGGAGTTGCGGTACCACGGGTCAATGACCATGGTTTGCTCGTATCTGCGACCATTTTCGTTTTGCGCGAACTCCAGCTTTGTGGTGTTGAAATCTGCGTCCTCGAAGTTGATGCAATGCGAGTCGTTGTGCGCATCATCGAGATCGAGTGTCGCCAAAAGGTCTGCACCTGCGTTCACTTGCGTGGCGTAGGGAATAACGTTGAACGATACGTTCGCGGACGCTGAGTTTTCAAAGACAATGTCTGTGAAATCCCACGCGGCGTCATGGAGTTTGTCCAAGCGGCCCATGTCGTTCATAGAGTTTGATACGTCGAGGACGAGCGACACTTCGAGGTCTGTCATCCCTTGTTCCGCGGTGGCAAGGCTGGCCAACTCGATCTTATCGACGGAGGCGAATTTCATAAAGTATGTCGGGACGGTGGCGTCAACTTCGGCCGTGATGCGACGACCTGATGGCGTTGCTTCGGCACGCACGTCAGACAGGTATTGAACCAGTCCCGCCTTTTCAAAGTAGTCGGTGACGACCGTTTCGGGATCAAGTGTGTTGTCGAGGTTGGCCGCAGCCAGCACAGCACGATCTAGCGTACTTTGCAGCTCGGAGCGCAATTGCTCGTGGCGCACAATATCAACTCCGACCCCGCCAAGGATCAGAATGATGATGAAGGTGAACACCCCGAAGATTGCAAGTGAGCCATCTTCGTTGCGCGCGGTTTCACGCCAAATATCGCCAATGCGTTTCTTCGCAATGGTGCTGACCCCCAAATTCGAGAGGGTCGTCGTCCCAAAGGACTCTTTCTTACACTTTTCCATAGCACCAATCCGCTTTTGCGTTGTGGTGCCCCCAATAGTCCCCAGCTTCTTTTTGGCAGGCTGCGTCTTCGCGCAGTGCTCCTACCCAAAAGAGTTGCCTAGAGTTATCAAATAGTTTCGCACCAGGTAAACTAAAACTCGCAATCAATGCGGATATTTCAACAATCATGGCAATGGTTTGGTATTGATTACGGATGCCGGCGGGGTGCGCCATAATTGGACGTCACGTCGCCACCGTATG
Organism: Celeribacter marinus; assembly: GCF_001308265.1. Taxonomy (GTDB): domain Bacteria; phylum Pseudomonadota; class Alphaproteobacteria; order Rhodobacterales; family Rhodobacteraceae; genus Celeribacter; species Celeribacter marinus. The sequence goes on along the minus strand of NZ_CP012023.1, from coordinate 909,580 downwards.
GACATATTTGCCACCGTTTTGCCACAAACCAGCTGCGGGTCGCGACCCTTACGCGTGTGATTCGAATCAGACGTTTTGCGTTTTACTGAAATGATTACTGCGGGATCAATGAGGGCGCGGGGCCGTTTCAGGTCACATTGCACTGTCAAAAAGTCCGATGGGCTTTGGGTGTTTCCCCCTCTGGACACTGCTTGCTTGCGGACGGATACTGCTCCTTATGTCATTGCCTCCCGGATTCCTCGATGAGTTGCGCAACCGCGTGTCGCTAACCCAAGTGGTTGGCCGTAAGGTCATGTGGGACAACAAGAAGTCCAATCAGGGCAAAGGCGACATGTGGGCGCCGTGCCCGTTTCACCACGAAAAAACCGCGTCCTTCCATGTCGATGACAAACAAGGGTTCTACTATTGCTTTGGGTGCCATGCCAAAGGTGACGCGATCGGGTTTGTGAAAGAGACGGAAAACGTCAGTTTCATGGAGGCGATTGAAATTCTCGCCCGCGAAGTTGGCATGCCGATGCCCGAGCGCGATCCACAGGCGCAAAAGAAAGCCGATAAGCGCACCGAGTTGGTCGATGTGAACGAGGTGGCGTTGCGGTTTTTCAAGATGAGCCTGAGCCAGTCGGTGGGCGCACAGGCGCGCGCCTATCTAGATCGCCGCGAGATGAAACTGGCCACCCGTGAACAGTTCGAGATTGGGTATGCGCCCAACGGCAACGTTCTTTTGGCATATCTTAAAGACAACGGCATATCGGCGGAGTTGGCCCATGCGGCGGGTCTGGCGGGCAAGCCTGACGATGGCCGATCAATGTACGATTTTTACCGCGACCGTATTATGTTTCCGATCCGCGATGGGCGCGGGCGGGTGATCTCGTTTGGCGGGCGGGCGATGGATCCCAATGCGCGGGCGAAATATCTCAACGGGCCGCAAACCGAGCTGTTTGATAAATCCAACGCGCTCTACAACCAAAAGAACGCGCGGGCGGCGTGCGGGCGCGGCCAGACGCTGATCGTGGCCGAGGGCTATATGGATGTGATCGCCTTGGCCGAGGCCGGTTTTGAGGCGGCGGTGGCGCCCCTTGGCACCGCTGTGACCGAGATGCAGTTGCAACTGATGTGGCGGATGCACTCAGAGCCTGTGATCGCGCTTGATGGTGATAAGGCGGGCCTGCGTGCGGCCTACCGTGTGATCGATATCGCCATGCCGCTGTTGCAATCGGGGTCTGGATTACGCTTTGCGGTGATGCCCGAGGGGCAAGATCCCGACGATCTGATCAAGGCGCGTGGCGCCGAAGCGATGCAAGAGCAGCTTAATGGTGCGTTGCCCATGGTGGCCTTGTTATGGCGGCGCGAAACCGAGGGCAAAGTGTTCGATAGTCCCGAGCGGCGTGCATCATTGGATAAGGTATTGCGTGACACCATCCGCCCGATTGCCGATCCGTCGATCAAATCCCATTACGGCGACATCCTCAAAGAGATGCGGTGGGAGTTGTTTCACCCCAAACGCGAGAACAGCGCGCCGCGTCAACAGGGCGGCGGGGCGTGGCAGCCGCGCAAGGGCGGCGGGCGCGGGCCGGGTGGCCGTTGGGCGTCAGGTCCAGCCATTCCAACCGAAGGTCTCAAAACATCCCTTTTGGTGTCTGGTGACGAGGGGTTTGGCGATCTGATGCGCGAGGCCGTGGTTTTGGCGACAGTGTTGCGCAACCCAACACTTGCAGAGACGTTTTTGTCGCAACTCGAAGGGCTTCACCCCTCGACGCCCGAGCATGGTCAGATTCTGAATGCTATTTTGACCCACTGCGATACGGGGGCGGGGCTTTGGGATGCGGTTAGTGAGATGGTGGGGCGTGCTCCCCTTGATCGGTTGATGGCGCATCCCCATGTGCAAATCGCACCGCCTGTTCGCAAGCCTGATTTGGAGACGGCGGAGGTGTGTCTGGTTGAGGAATTAGCCAAAATCAAAGCGCGTCGTGGGTATCTGCGTGAGGTCAATGACGGGATCGTTGATCTAGTGGACGCGGGCGATGAAAACGTTACCTATCGTTTGGGAGCCGCGGCTGAAGCGCGCAACAAGGCGACGAAAGCCGAGGCAGAGGATCGGACAGAATTTGATATCGCCGATAACGGTGCGGAGGTGAAGCGCGATGAGCGTGCATTTTTCCGCAATCTGTTGTCGCGCATTGGTCCTGATAAACAGGGCTGAAAAACGGGACAGACGCCCTATCTATGGCGTCTGTTTATAGAGCGCGCGTTGCGGGTCGGGGACAGCATTGCTTGTAATCTCCGCTCAGAGACGCGAAACGGTAAGTAATCTTCGGTATGCGGGTGGCGAATCGCCGAATCGCATGACATGATTCGCATTACGACCTGATTCGGACGCGCGGTGTGCGCCGATGATAGGCAACACGACTTCGGATGAGGAGCGCCTGATGGCTGCCAAAGACAACGACGACGCCAAACGTGACGATCAAGACGGCGATGCAATGCTCGATATGAGCCAAGCCGCTGTTAAAAAGATGATCGCCGAGGCGCGTGAAAAAGGCTACATCACCTACGATCAGCTCAACAACGTGCTGCCGCCTGATCAGGTCAGTTCCGAGCAGATCGAGGACGTGATGTCGATGCTCTCCGAGATGGGCATTAACATCATCGAAGCCGAAGAAGCCGAAGAAGAAGAGGCGAAGGGCGGCGAGTTGGTCGAGACCAAAGCGCGTGATCTGACCCTTGCCGGTGGCGACGCTGAAAAGCTAGATCGCACCGATGACCCCGTGCGGATGTATCTGCGTGAAATGGGATCGGTTGAATTGCTGTCGCGTGAGGGCGAAATCGCCATTGCCAAACGCATCGAGGCCGGCCGAAATACGATGATCTTGGGGTTGTGTGAAAGCCCGCTGACGTTTCAGGCGATCACCATCTGGCATGACGAATTGTTGTCCGAGGATATTTTGCTGCGTGACGTGATCGACCTTGAGGCCACGTTCGGCACAGGGTTGGAGGGTGATGATCAAGAGGCCGTTGTGGGTGGCCTTGCCGCCGCAGCAACCGAGGACACCACAAAAGAAAAAGCACAAGAGTTCGACGCCGACGGCAATCCGATTTCGGGCGACGATGACGACGATGACGAGGATGAGGACGAGCAGGCCAACATGTCGCTTGCGGCGATGGAAGCGGCGCTCAAGCCTTCCGTGCTGGAGACGCTTGCCGGTATTTCGGGTGATTTTGCGCGCCTGTCTGAAATGCAAGATTTGCGGATGAGTGCCACGCTGAACGAAGATGGCACATTCTCGAAAGCCGAAGAGCAAGAATACCAACAGTTGCGGTCTGAAATCGTCGTTTTGGTCAACTCGCTTCACCTGCACAACAACCGTATCGAGGCGTTGATTGACCAACTTTATGGCATCAACAAACGGATCATGATGATCGACAGCGGCATGGTGAAACTCGCCGACCAAGCGCGCATCAACCGCCGTGAATTTATCGAAGAGTACCGTGGGGCAGAACTTGACCCAACGTGGCTTGAGCGGATGGATGCCAAAAAGGGCCGCGGCTGGCAGATGCTGATTGACCGTCACTCTGACAAGGTTGAGGAGCTTCGCGGCGATATGGCCCAAGTCGGTCAGTACGTTGGTGTTGATATCTCCGAATTCCGCCGCATCGTGCAGCAGGTTCAAAAGGGCGAAAAAGAAGCGCGTCAGGCGAAGAAAGAAATGGTCGAGGCCAACCTGCGCCTCGTGATTTCCATCGCCAAAAAGTACACCAACCGTGGTCTACAGTTCCTTGACCTCATCCAAGAGGGCAACATCGGTCTGATGAAGGCCGTTGATAAGTTCGAATATCGCCGTGGCTATAAATTCTCCACCTACGCGACATGGTGGATCCGTCAGGCGATCACACGGTCTATTGCCGATCAGGCGCGCACGATCCGTATTCCTGTGCACATGATCGAGACGATCAACAAACTGGTCCGTACCGGTCGCCAGATGTTGCACGAAATCGGCCGCGAACCGACACCTGAGGAATTGGCCGAGAAGCTGCAAATGCCGCTCGAAAAAGTCCGCAAGGTGATGAAAATCGCCAAAGAGCCGATTTCCTTGGAAACGCCAATTGGCGACGAGGAGGATTCACAGCTTGGCGATTTCATCGAGGACAAGAACGCGATCTTGCCGCTCGATAGCGCCATTCAGGAAAACCTCAAAGAGACGACAACGCGCGTCTTGGCCAGCCTCACGCCGCGCGAAGAACGTGTGTTGCGCATGCGGTTTGGCATCGGGATGAACACCGACCATACGCTCGAGGAAGTGGGTCAACAGTTCTCCGTGACCCGCGAACGTATTCGCCAGATCGAAGCGAAGGCGCTACGCAAGCTGAAGCATCCGAGCCGTTCACGCAAACTGCGCAGCTTCTTAGATCAGTAAGTTTTAAAACGCCCTCGGAAACGGGGGCGTTTTTGTATACGGCGCAGGGTCAGATTTGCGTCCGAAGTTGAGCGTCTGTTAACTGTTTGTGCGTTACCTCTTAGGGCCCGTCCCAGAAAGGTACTGCAATGTCATCCAACTTCATTCTCATACTCGCGTCTCTCGCGGCCATGGTCACAACGGCGTCTGTCGCGGCCCCCTCTGACGCTGTGCAAGTCGTTGAGATTCCAGTGTCTGCCGCCGATTTGGAGCTGTGTGTTGCAACCTTGGCGGCCGTATTTGTGCCGCCAGTACAGGACGCGGCGGTCTTGCCCGCGTCAGGTCGCGGGTCGATTTCGCCTACTGTGGTGTGTGTCGTAGACGATAACGCCTCTTAACTTTTCTCACGCGTTGCTTTGGGCTATGGTTCCTCATCACATGAGGATCAAATGTCCTATAATTTTCTCACACCTTTGATTGCTGTCTTTGTCTGCGCCGCGTCACCTGCCTTAGCTGTGTGTGCGGGCAACCAAGAGGCGGTGTTTTCATGCTCTGTCGGCAGCAAGGCGGTCGAATTGTGCCTCACGCCGGACGAGTCGCGTGTAACCTATCGGTTCGGGGCCGCAGGCGCGCCAGAGATCGAATTGACCCGTGACTTTGACGAAATTGCGATGCTGCCGTGGAGCGGCATCGGGCGGTCGATCTGGGACCGCGTGACCGTCGACAATCAAGAATTTTCATATACGCTTTCGTGGTCCTACGATAAAATTGACCAAGAGATGTCAGGTGGCCTTGAGGTTGCGCGCGCGGGTCGCGTGCTTGCCACGCTAGCCTGCGATGTCAGCGGTGAGGCCGGTACAGTATTTGAGTTGGATACGCTGAATTTTGCGATGCAAGACGCAGGATTTTGTCGCTCCGATACCGCGCAGCCGTTGCGCGCCGGTCCGTGTGAGTGAGGGACGCGCCATGAGCCACACCGTTTTCGAAATTTCGACCCATGGGCAGGGCCTATACGAGTTCACGGATGAGGTGGCGCGTTGGGTTGCGGGGGAGGGGCCGTTGGAGGCAGCACTGACGCTGATTGTTCAACATACGTCAGCTTCGCTGCTGATCCAGGAAAACGCGGACCCCGATGTGCAAGTCGACCTCAAAGCCTATTTTGCACACCTTGCCCCGCCGACATCAGACCCGAGCATGTCCTATCTGACGCATACCTATGAGGGACCGGATGACATGCCCGCCCATATCAAGGCATCCATGCTCCCTATAACTTTAACAATTCCGATTATTTCGGGCCGTATGGCGCTTGGAACGTGGCAGGGACTTTACCTTTTCGAACATCGAGACCGTGCGCACCTACGCCGTGTGGTCGGGCTATTGAGGTAGCCGTGGCGGGGCGAGAGTCTTTGTGGCCACACCCGCGCGACACTATATGTTGCGGTTAATTTTCCATCTACCCAAGGTTTGGTCATGCCCCTATAGTGCCTGTGGATAAGTGGGGCGTAGACCCCATATGAAAGAGGCAGTGTTAGAGAAAAGGGGACGCCGATGCGTTGTCCATTTTGTGGAAATATGGATACCCAAGTGAAAGACAGCCGTCCGGCTGAAGACCACGTTGCGATCCGTCGCCGTAGGTTTTGCTCGTCATGTGGCGGGCGTTTCACGACATATGAGCGGGTGCAGCTGCGCGACTTGGTGGTTGTTAAAACCAACGGGCGCCGCGAAGATTTTGACCGCGATAAACTCGAGCGGTCTATTCGCATCGCAACCCAAAAACGCCCCATAGAGCCGGAGCGTCTGGACCAGATGATTTCGGGTATTGTGCGCCGTTTGGAGAGCATGGGCGAGACGGATATTCCGTCAGGCTCAATTGGTGAGATTGTGATGGAAAGCCTCGCGCGGATCGATACCGTTGCCTACGTGCGCTTTGCCTCGGTCTATAAAAACTTCCAAGCGGCTGACGATTTTGATAAGTTTGTCAGTGAGTTGCGCCCAAGCGCGCCCGAAGAATAGCGTTTCAAATGTGTGACGATGCCCATATGCGCCATGCATTGACGCTTGGGCGTCGTGGCCTTGGATCGACTTGGCCGAACCCTGCGGTGGGCTGTGTGATCGTGCGTGAGGGCCGCATTGTGGGACGCGGTTGGACACAGGCGGGCGGGCGTCCGCATGCGGAAACGATGGCGCTTGTGCAGGCGGGTGATGCGGCGCGGGGGGCCACGGCTTATGTCACGTTAGAGCCATGCTCACATCACGGTCAAACGCCGCCCTGTGCCGATGCGTTAATCGCGGCAGGGGTGGCGCGTGTCGTGATCGCGTTGGGGGATCCTGACCCGCGTGTGAATGGACAGGGCATTGCCCATTTGCGGACCGCAGGTCTTGAGGTTGTTACGGGCGTTTGCGCGGATGAGGCATCTCAGGATCAGATAGGATTTTTGAAGCGCATTGAGCTCGGACAGCCGATGCTGACGCTCAAGCTTGCAACCTCATGGGATGGGCGGATCGCCACGGCAACGGGCGAAAGTCAATGGATTACCGGTGCGCTCGCGCGGCGGCGTGTTCATGCCATGCGCGCGGTTCACGATGCGGTGCTGGTCGGTGGCGGGACCGCACGAGCCGATGATCCGACGCTCAACGTTCGTGATCTTGGTGTTGCAAGGCAGCCCGTTCGCGTTGTTTTGTCACGCCGTTTGGATATCCCGTTGACGGGAAAACTTGCACAAACCGCACATGAGACACCTGTGTGGCTTGTCCATGGTCCTGATGCGCCGCGTGATTTCATTGCGGCGTGGACGGGTTTGGGGGCGCGCCTGTTTGAGGTGGCCGTTGTGGGTGGAAAACTGGATGCGCGCGCTGCACTGAGCGCGTTGGGTGCGGCGGGGCTCACCCGTGTGTTTTGTGAGGGTGGCGGCGCATTGGCTGCGTCTCTTTTGGCCGCGGATTTGGTCGATCATGTGGCGTTGTTTACAGCGGGCCTTGCCATTGGAGCGGAGGGCAAGTCGGGGATTGGCGCGCTCGGGCTTGATCATTTGGCGATGGCACGCCGCTATGAGATTTCTCATGCTGAACAAGTTGGGGTTGATGCGCTAACGCATTGGACGAGAAACTAAATTATTTCACAAAGCGATTGCGCAGCTGGATCAGGCGGGCCAAGGCGTATTGTGCGAAAGCACTGCGCCCTTGTCCTTGTGTGATCAAAAGGTCAACGGCGTCTTCTGGACTGATTGGTGCGCCGGTGGCCGGATCACTGTAGCGGGGAAAGTCGATCAGTACGGCGTGTGCGAGGCCCTCAAGGGAGGGACGTGCAGCGCGCCGTGCGGGGACGACACCACGATCATCGGTTAAGCCCCAGCCTGCATAAAACGGTGTACCTGTGCATGTCACGGGAGTGGCGCGCAAAAGCGCCTCGAACCCCAAGAGAGAGGTCATTGTCCAGACCCGATCACAGGCCTCAATGAGAGAAATCGGGTCCGCGTTATGCGCGATCAAGTTGCACAAATCGCGTATTTCGGCCAAGTCACCTTTTCTCAGGCCTGCCTCGACGTCTGGATGGGGCTTGAACACGATATAGGCGGTCGGGTGAGCGGTGCGCGCCGCGCGCACAAGGTCGCGGCTGGTCGCAATCTCGCCCGCTCCCAATTTGATTGAGGCGTCATCCTCGACTTGGCCAACGACAAGAATTTTCTCGCCTTGGGGGAGTTCAACATGGGTCGTTCTGGTGTTGTATTTGGTCAGCCGAGCTGTATGCAGGCGCGTTAGAAACGCGCGGATACGGCGGCGTGCAAACTCTGGTAGGTCGGCGCGCTGTGTGATGAGTTTCTCAAGCTGGCTCGGGCGCGTTGGGTCAAAATAAATCCGGTTCTCATCGAGCGTGAGTGAGACGGGAGCAATCAGAGCCGCCCCCAATCCTTTGGAGCGTAAAAAGCCATCTTCGACGCGAATGTCGGCGGTTTCATGGGCTCCCCACGCCATGTGACGCGCACCACGGTTTTTCGCCAAGGCAATTTTATGAGGATCGTTGGTGATCTCAAATCGCGCTCGGCCAAAGGTGCGGCGCATGTGTTTGTGTTTCCAGCGTGCCAATCCGGACGCGACATATCCATGCGCGTCCTCGCGGGCGGCGCGGTGGCGGGCCTGTGCGTGGGCCATGGCCTCTTCGAAATCGCAAGGCGCGCCGGTGCGCGGATTGATCCATGTGGGGTAAAGGATCATGGACGCGGCAAAAAGTTGTGCGCGGGTGAGTGTGCGCGCGCGGTGCGGTACAGGATTTTCGTCGTCTGTTAGGCCCCATCCTGCGTACCATGGCTGTCCGAAAACGCGCGGGTGGTGGCCTGACAAAATGGCCTCAAATCCAAGAGAGGCACTGTGTGAATAGATGCGCGTGGCGTATTCGAGTAACGGCCACGGATTGGCTGTATGCGGCACCACGGTGATGGTTTCGGACGCATCTGTCGCGCTGAAATGGCCCCCGTCGACGGTGAGAATGACCACATGGGTGCGAGTCAGCTCGGTCTGGGCAAAGACGAGCATTTCGCGCAACAGAGCATCGGTATCCGAGCCTGTCTCGAAGCTTTCGTCCGATTTGGGCTGATCTAAAACGAGGACATATGGAACATTTATCTTTGGATTATGCTCCGAGTGCGCTGAATACTTGCATATTTGCGATGATTGCCACCACGCGATCCCCGCACGCGCGCGGTCTAGTAATGCGGTGTCATCCAACGGTGCGCAGGCGAGCAAGTGCTCAAGGTCAGAGCGCTTACCAGTGAGAGGGCATGCCAATGCGTCCGCCCAAAGTCCTGTGGGGGCCATGTCGGCCCATAGGGGAGCGGGGCCGATCCATGCGGGGGGCGGCGACGATTGCGTGCGGGTTTTGGCGAGGGTGAAAAGTGTTGGATGGTCGTGCAGCTCGGCGGATATAGAACACCGCCCCGAACCAGTGTTCGAGGCGGTGCTAGGCGTGCTCCATGAGTGGCTCATGGTGCCGTTTATTGAACGCTAGCGGCCAGCGAGTCAGCCGCCGATATCGATCCGTTGATCGCGCCCAGCGTTTTTTGCCACTGCACAAACGGAGCTTCGGTGACGTAAACCGTGTCGCCATCGCGGATGATGAAATCACGCGCCATAAACAGCCCGTTCGGCTCTGTCAGATTGAGAACGTAGACGAGGCGCTGTGTGCCTGTGATGTCGTCGCGGCCCAATACCTGTTTGGAAATGGCCTCGTTTTCATTGCGAAACACAAAGACGCCCGTTGGATCGGCGCTATTGGTTTGCAAGCCGCCAACACGTGCGATGGCCTCAAGGGCGGAGAGTGTCCGGCTTTCAAAGGGCACAACGGTTTGCGCGCCGGTTGCGCCTAGCGCCATAAATTCGCGTGGGTCGGCTTCAATCAAAATGCGGTCGCCGTTGCGTAGAGCAATATCGTAATTTGGTTCGGTAAAGATGTCCTCATACCAAACGGTGCCTGTTTTGCCGCCACGGGTGACTTTGACGCGGGCAATGTCGGGGCTGACGTTCACGCCACCTGCCGCCGCTAGCATCGCGGATAGCGTGCGTGTTGGGCGCTCGATCGGGTAGACGCCACGGCCATTGATGGAACCCGCGACCGTCACTGTTGCGCCATCACCGGCCACGCGGGATACGAGAACTTGCGGGTCGGGGGTTTGGGTGTCGAGCTTTTCGGTAATGATGCGGCGGATTGCTTCGGGGCTGTTGCCCGCAGCTTTGATCCGGCCCGCGTATGGGACAAAGATAAAGCCCGCACCGTCCACTTGAACTTGGTTAAGGACAGTTGCGTTGGCCCCTTGGTTGGCGAGCAGGCCGTCATCGACGTTTTCCCAAATGGTCAACGCCAAGGTGTCTCCGGGATTGATCGTGTCGGAGCCGACAACGCCCGCGCTGACAAAGGATTGGGTGAAACCAAGCGATTGAGTGACGCCCGTAGCCGCAGTGACGCGGTCGTTCACGGCGATAATAAATGCGTCGCCATCGTTTAGGACAGAACCTGCAAAGATTTCTTTTTTGTTGGGACCGGATCGGGGGAGACCACAGGCGGTTACGCTGGCCAAAAGCGCGGCTGCGACCACGGCACGGGCCATGCGCGATTTAAATACGTTCACTGCTCTACCTCTCGATGCTTTTTACAAGCTTTTGGGGATAAATACCTGATTGCGGGATCAAAATCCACTGTGCAGGCGGTGCGGTGAGTTTTCGCGCCGTAAGGTGTTGCCTATGCGCCGCGACCTGTCATGGCATGGCCAGTGAGTGTATGGCGCGTGTTGTTTGGCTCTAAATGTAGCGGTAGATCTGAACGGCGTTTGATCACCGCGTGGGCCGCAAAGACGGGCGGGGGTGGGCATTTCCGTTGATCAGCGCGTCATAGGGCCCGTGTTGCGCCAGCATCATATCGACGACAAGACGCAGCAATTGACGCCGCCCGCGCGCGGAATAGAACCCGCCGGGAACCTGACTGGTTTCCAATAGGAATTGACGATAATCTTTGTAGGCGCGGGTGTCAGGCCGCTCGGGGTGCATAAAAAACGCGTCGAGGGATTGATGCGAGACAAATTCGGGTTTGGCAAAGACGGCGGTGCCAAATGTGCGCAAGGGCAAGCCGCGCGCGAGGGCTTGTTGGCCGGCGGTCGAATTTACGGTCACGGCCGAGCGAGCATAGTTGAGCAAGGAGGCAAGCTTACCACCGCGCACGAAATGCACGCGTCCTGTGACGCCAAAATTTGCGGCAAGTCGTTTAACCTCGGCCAACAGATTGCGGCGGTCACTTTCGAGCGGATGTGCTTTGAACACGAGGTGGTGGTGGCGCGGCGCGCCTTTGGCAAACCCGTCGATCACGTCCGAGATAAACTCGGGCATGGTGGAGTAGTGCGAATGCACCTGAAAACTGGCATCATGTTCAAGTTGCAGCAGGGCGATATGAAATGGATGACCAGAGCGGCGAATGCGCCACGTGCGCCAGCGGCGAGACGCGCGGTGCAGGGGCATCATGATCAAGCGTTTGAAATAGAGCATGAATTCGTAGGTCACTGGCAATTCGCGGTGGCCGCGAAAATGTTTGAACGCGCCGTTTCGAAACATCACAAACCAGTGGTAGAGCGCGCCGTAAAAGATGTGTTGGCGCATGTCGCCCCAATGGTCGGGTGCCTCGATATTGTCGTGATCAATGTTCGCCAATGCCGTGCGCATTTGCTCCACACTCAGGCCCATCAGAGCGGAATGTCCGTTGGCCCCATCACGCTCGTAGGTGATCCAGAACGGCCGCAGATAGCCCTCCTCAAAGACGTGGATGCGCAGGCCCAACTCTTTGGCGCGGGCTACGGCGAGGGCATGCACGGGGCGCGGGTCGCCGTACAAAACGATGTCGGTAACACCCTTGTCCGCGACGATGGATTGAAAGGTGTCAGGCCATGCCTCAGGCGTATCGGTGTAGGGCAGAAATGTCTTGGTCGAGAACCAAAAGGCGCGGTCGCCCGCGTTAAATCCGACCCGCCAAACGGTGGCACCCGCCGCGCGCAACATTTTGCCCAACTGCCAAAAATATGGCCCGTGCGGTCCTTGGAGCATGAGAAACACGCGCGTCTCGTCGAGGCACTGGTCTGGGCTGTTACTGGTTACGGGATCACGCATGTCGGGGGTCGCTTTTATTACCAATTCAGAACGACATAGAGGAATAATCGGGCCAATGTGTGGCTTAGTTTTCGGGTTTATGAGCGGCGTGTCAATTAAGACATAGCCGCGCGATATCGGGATGTGACGCAATCGGCCTTGTAAGGGGGGCGGCACAGCGTTACCTCTTGGGGCGAATTCGAGAGGAAAACACCATGTTTACAGGCATCATCACTAATGTAGGGCACGTTCTGGAGCTTGAGCAAAAGGGCGATTTGCGCGCGCGGATCGGGTGCGATTACGATGTGGACGGGATCGACATCGGCGCGTCGATTGCCTGTAGCGGTGTTTGTTTGACGGTGATTGCGCTCGGCACTGCGCCGCAAAACTGGTTTGACGTGCAAATCTCGGCAGAAAGTGTGAGCAAAACGAATATCCGTGATTGGGCTGTCGGCAGCGCGCTCAATCTCGAACGTGCTTTGCGCCTTGGTGACGAGCTTGGCGGTCATATCGTGTCGGGTCATGTGGATGGTGTGGCGACGATTGTATCGATGACGGACGAGGGCGAGAGCACGCGATTTGTGTTTGACGCGCCCGAGGCCCTTGCCAAATTCGTGGCCCCCAAAGGCTCGGTGGCCTTGGACGGCACATCGTTCACGGTCAATGAGGTCGATGGTTGTCGGTTCGGCGTGAACATCATTCCGCACACGCAACAGGTCACGACATGGGGGGCTGCATCGGTGGGCGATGTGATCAATCTGGAGATCGACACCCTCGCGCGCTATGGGGCCCGCTTGGCCGAGTTTGACTAAGAGCGCTGCGTCGCACTTTCAAAGTGCGGTGTGACAGGGTATCGCGGGGCAACACCGTGCGCCATTCCTTCCGATCTGCGAAAAGAGATATTTATGAGCGACCTAAACGAGAGCTACGCCAGTGCCGTTTCCTCCATTGAGGAAATCATCGAGGATGCCCGCAATGGTCGGATGTTTATCCTGATCGACCACGAGGACCGCGAGAACGAGGGCGATCTGGTGATCCCGTCTCAAATGGCGACCCCTGAGGCGATCAACTTTATGGCCACTCACGGACGCGGGCTTATTTGTCTGACGCTCACGTCCGAGCGCATCGACGCGCTTGAGCTGCCTCTGATGGCCACGAGCAATTCTAGCCGCCATGAGACGGCGTTTACCATTTCGATCGAAGCCAAAGAGGGTGTGTCGACGGGCATCTCCGCCCATGACCGCGCCCGCACGGTTGCCGTGGCGATTGATCCATCCAAGACCTCTGCCGATATTGCCACGCCGGGCCACGTGTTCCCGCTGCGCGCTAAGGATGGCGGCGTGTTGGTGCGCGCGGGTCATACCGAGGCGGGCGTTGATGTGGCGCGTTTGGCAGGGCTACAGCCCTCATCGGTGATCTGCGAGATTATGAATGATGACGGCTCGATGTCGCGTCTGCCCGAGCTGGTATCCTTTGCACAAAAACACAACCTCAAGATCGGGACAATTTCCGACCTGATCGCCTATCGCCGCCGCCACGACAATCTCGTGACGCGCACAGCGCATCGCACCGTGACCTCTGCCTTTGGTGGCGCGTGGGATATGCAGGTGTTCACGGATGATCTGCAAGGGGCCGAGCATGTTGTTCTGTCCAAGGGTGATTTGAGCACGGATGCGCCGGTTTTGACGCGGATGCATGCGCTCAACCCGCTCGAAGATGTGCTTGGCATCGGTCGCACGTCCCGCGAAATTGAGGGGGCGATGGAATTGATCGCCGCCGAGGGGCGCGGCGTTGTCGTGTTGCTGCGCGATCTCGATATGAAAATGGCGGGGGAGGATGCGGCAAGCCCGCAGACGTTACGCCAGTATGGTCTAGGTGCGCAAATTCTTGCAGCTCTTGGCCTATCTCAACTGGAACTTGTCACCAATAACCCCAAGCCCAAAGTGGTGGGGCTTGAGGCGTATGGGCTGTCTATCACCGGCACCCGAAAAATCGACGGAGACGTATAATGGCCGCGAGTGAAACCCACAATATTCTTGAGACGCCAACATTCGACACACCAACCAAGGTATTGATCGTCGTCGCGCCCTATTACAATGACGTCACAGATGAGTTGGTTGTGGGGGCCAAGGCAGAGATCGAGGCGGCAGGTGCCACATGGGATCTCATCGAGGTGCCCGGTGCACTGGAAGTTCCAACGGCGATTGCCATTGCGGATCGCACGTCGAATTTCGACGGCTTCGTCGCCCTTGGCTGTGTCATTCGTGGCGAGACCACGCATTATGATACGGTGTGTAACGACTCATCGCGCGCCATTACGCTTATGGGATTGTCGGGCCTGTGCATCGGTAACGGTATCCTCACAGTAGAGACCAAATCCCAAGCCGTTGTGCGTGCACAGGCAAAAGGACAGAATAAAGGGGGCGGAGCCGCCGCTGCGGCCTTGCATCTTGTCGCGCTTTCGCGCAAATGGTCCGCTTCGCCCAAGGACGTCGGATTTCATTCCGATGCGATCCGCATTGCGGGCAAGACCACAGGACCGACCACGGCATGACCGATAAAAAGACACCTTCGAAACGCGATATGAAATCTGCGGCCCGCCTCTATGCGGTGCAGGCCCTATTTCAAATGGAAGCGTCCGACGAGACGGTCGATAAGGTTCGCCGTCAGTTTTATGATCACTTCTTTGGTCTGGAAACAGTCGAAGAGGGCACATTCATCGAGGGCGATGTGGATCATTTCCACATGATCACCGAGACGGCTGTGAATGAACAAGCCAAGATTGACCAAATGACGGACCGTGCGTTGGTTGCCAAATGGCCGATCGGACGTATTGATAGCACCATGCGCGCGCTGTTTCGGGCCGCAGGTGGTGAGTTGATTGCCGAACAGACGCCACCCAAAGTGGTGATTGTAGAGTTTGTGGACGTGGCCAAGGCGTTTTATCCGGGTGGCAAAGAGTCCAAATTCGTCAATGCTGTTTTGGATCACATGGCACGTGAATGCCAGCCAGACGCGTTCAAGCCAAAGGTCTGACATTTGGGCCCGCGCCCCCATCACACAATTATGCAGTCAGCCGCAGCCAAACAGGTTTGCGGCTTTTTGTTTGCGCCGCGCTGACCTGCGACACATGGCGATCTGGAATAATGTCCACTGCGTGCTACTGTTGCGGTGTTGAGTCATCATGAAAGGCACTGTCATGCCAAAACTGATCAAACTGTATATCACGCAAGCTATCATTGGCTTTGTGATTTCTGCCGCCTTCGTGGGTGCGCTTTTGTATTTTAATGTCGCCAACCTTTGGCATCTCGTCACCCATTCCGATGTCGGTATCCTCGCGGTGGTGATTCTTTGGGTGTCCAACGGGATCGTGTTTGCGGGGGTGCAATTTGCCATCACCATTATGAGCATGGCGGGGAAAGACGACGATGATGATCAGGGCGGCAAGCGCGATGAATTGCCTGTTCTGTCTGATCCGATCCCCGTGCGCGTGGCGGCCTCGCATCGCAGGTAATACGGCGCAGCAATCACACGACACAAACGGACGCTTTGGCGTCCGTTTTGCATTGTTGAGTGCTAGGGAGGTGTGGGTGACGGGGGACCGCAGCAGTCGTAGCAACGCGTTGCTCCCGAAGCCTGATAAATCAGGTGGGTGCCAGGTAACATAACCAGGGTCATGACAGAGCCAGCTCCCGTACGGGTGCTTAAGGCCACCGGAGTCATGCGTCCATATGTACGAACCGAGCAGATCCCGTCCTCTCACATGTAGGACGCGGTGCCGCTCACGGCAAGGGGCAAGTCGAATTGGGCGGGTTTTGTGCGCGTCTTATGACGTCACTCTACCTGATCTGTTGGTCCCTGACCCTTTATCTGTGGTGCCGCAGGGGCGTTAGATCGATCGGGACCGGCATAAGCGGCTGTGTTACCTGACCTTGCGTGCCTGATCAGCGGCGGCGCGTAGCTCTTCTGCGATTTCTTCGGCTTCTTCAGGATCGAAGTCCATGGGCACTTCGACGCCGTTGGCCTCGATGAATAGGCGCACCATGCCTTCGGTCGTTGGACCGATTTGCAGGTTTGCTTCGATGTCTTTTTCTGAATTGATACCCATGAAAACGGCTCCTTTGATCATTGTTACCACCTACGCCGCTGTGTGGCGGGAGGCAAGGAAAAGAGATAGCTGCATTTTTCGCGGATCACCTCTTGCATTCCAATCCTGTGCGCAGTAAATCCCCCGCAGTGCCGCCTTAGCTCAGTTGGTTAGAGCGCCTGATTGTGGATCAGGAGGTCCCTGGTTCGAGACCAGGAGGTGGTACCACTACCCCCCCCAAATTCAATTTTGATGTCGTCGTTTGCACGACATCTTTGCTATTTGAGTGTCACGGTTTGACGGTGTGCGCCTGTTGCCGCGTCATAAATCAAAATCTCTGTCTCGGTTGTGATAGCGACCCAATCGGACCCGCGCGTGAATGCGATGGGGGCGGCCCCGTCCGGTAGCGTTATCGACGCAGGTAGGTCGAATGCAATCGTTTTGGAGGGCGCCGTTGCGCTAATCGTCGGGAAGCGGGTGACAAAGAGCACGATCAAGACTAAAAGCCCGCCAATCATCACCGCCGTAAGAGCCGTCACAAGTCTGCGCAGAAATGTCAGATGAGCGGCTTGGGCGGGATCAATGTCCATCAGTTCACCCACGGGTTCGTCCATGTCAGCCATCAAAATCACCTTTCAGATTGCGGAAAATCCGCCCAAGCGCCTTGATAAGGCGATTGCCCGCGATGTGCCAGAGGCGGCAAACCTGTCGCGCTCACGTTTGGCGAGATTGATTGCGGATGGGGCCGTTGTTGTAAATGGCGCGGTGGCCTTGGATCAAAAGGCTAAGATATCCGAGGGCGATACCGTCGAGATCACGGTGGATGAAGCGGTTGAGACCGAACTTGTGGCTGAGGATATCGCGCTCGATGTTATTTTTGAGGACGCGCACCTGATTGTTATCAACAAGCCTGTGGGGATGGTGGTGCATCCTGCACCCGGAAGTCCCTCAGGGACGCTTGTGAATGCGCTGATGCACCATTGTGGGGAAAGCCTATCGGGGATCGGCGGCGAAAAGCGCCCCGGTATTGTCCACCGCATCGACAAAGACACCAGCGGGTTGTTGGTCGTGGCCAAAAGCGATCAGGCCCACCACGGTCTCGCCAAACAGTTTGAAAAGCACACGGTCGAGCGTAAATATATCGCGCTCGTGTACGGAGCACCTGATGTGATGGACCCACGGTTGCGCGGCGTTAAAGGCATCGGTTTTGAAGGTGCGAACATTTTGCGCATTTCCACCATGCTTGGACGCTCCAAAAACGATCGTCAAAAGCAGGCGGTGAGTTTTTCCGAGGGGCGTCATGCGATTACGCGGGCGCGGCCGTTGGATCTATTCGGCACACCGCCTCAGGTGGCTCTGGTCGAGTGTTGGTTGGAAACGGGACGGACGCATCAAATTCGTGTGCATATGGCGCATGCCGGTCACGGGCTTGTCGGTGATCAAACCTATGGCGGGCGGCGCAAGCTGTCGCACAAAGCGCTGTCAGAAGCAGCCCGTGATGCGGTTGCGCAGTTCCCGCGTCAGGCGCTTCATGCGGCGGTCTTGGGATTCAAGCATCCCGTGACGTCAGAGGATATGAGCTTTGAGGCGCAATTGCCCGCCGATATGGCGGGATTGATCGCAACCCTCGGGTAGGCCCGCGCCGTTCAATTGATTGTTTCAGATCGTCCACGCCATCGGTGTGCGCACAGTGACCCTTGCATAAATGCAGGGACGCGCGCCTTGCATTGTTGCGATTCCGCACAATATTGTGAGAACCGTCATGAGGCATGGAACACCGACGGAAATCCGTCCATGCTTCGTTAAAGACATGAGTTTAAGTCACGGGTTTGACGGCAATGGGTGTTTGATCTCTCGGGTTCGGATCGAACGAGCGCCCTTAGGTGGTCCAGCTTATGTTAAGGGTTGTTACATCATGTTAATTGGTGTAACATGCTATCAAATGAAACGCGGAGGCTATGAAATATGAGTAATTACAGCAATCTGCCGGCTCCATCGCCCGAACAGGGTTTGAATCGCTACATGCAGGAAATTCGCAAATTTCCGATGCTCGAGCACGAAGAAGAATACATGCTCGCCAAACGGTGGGTTGATCACGAGGACAGTTCAGCAGCCCACAAACTGGTGACATCGCACCTACGATTGGCCGCTAAAATCGCTATGGGCTATCGTGGATACGGACTGCCGCAGGCTGAGGTCGTGTCAGAGGCTAACGTGGGGCTGATGCAGGCTGTTAAACGGTTTGATCCCGAAAAGGGCTTTCGGCTGTCCACCTACGCGATGTGGTGGATCAGGGCGTCGATTCAGGAATATATCTTGCGCTCTTGGAGCCTTGTGAAGCTTGGCACAACATCCGCCCAAAAGAAGCTGTTCTTTAATCTGCGCAAGGCCAAGTCACGCATTGGTGCGCTTGAAGTTGGGGATATGCACCCCGACAACGTGGCGCGCATTGCGACTGACTTGGGTGTGACCGAGGACGAAGTGATTTCCATGAACCGCCGTATGGCGGGTGGCGATGCCTCGCTCAATGCCACGGTCGGTGACGAGGATGGCGCGGCGCAATGGCAAGACTGGTTGGAAGATGAAAGCGCCAACACGGCCGCTGATTACGAGGCCAAGGACGAATTGGAAAGCCGCCGAGCCCTATTGGCGCAAGCGATGGACGTGCTCAACGAGCGTGAAAAAGACATCCTTGTGCAGCGCAAATTGCAAGACAAGCCTGTGACGCTTGAGGATTTGTCGAGCAAATATGATGTGTCGCGTGAACGCATTCGTCAAATCGAGGTGCGTGCATTTGAAAAGTTGCAAGACCGGATGAAGGTTCTCGCAGCCCAAGAGGGCATGTCCGAGGACGCCTAAACCGTCCTCCTTATTTATGCAAAAGGGGTAGCTGCGCGCGGACCGCGGCTGCCCCTTTTTTTATAGGCGCGTCTCGGGCAGTGTGAGCGAAACGGCATAGGAGGATGACATGTCAAATCCAGTACGGTGGGGCGTTTTAGGCGCGGCCAAGTTTGCACGCGAATATATGGCGCGGGCCATCCATGAGGCTGAGGGCGCACAATTGGTCGCTTTGGCCACATCGAGCGCCGCAAAGGCCGAGCCGTTTCAGGCGTTTTGCCCTGAATTACAGGTATTCACGGACTATGATGCGCTATTGGCCAGCGACACGGTGGACGCGATTTACATCCCGCTTCCCAACCACCTGCACGTCGAATGGGCGCAAAAGGCGTTGGATGCTGGCAAACATGTTTTGGTCGAAAAGCCGATTGCGATGAGTGCGGATGAGATCGACGGGTTGATCGCCAAACGCGATACCACGGGTCTGCACTGTGCCGAGGCCTACATGATTGCGCATCACCCGCAATGGACGCGCGTGCGCGATCTGGTCGCTGAGGGCGTTATAGGCGATTTGGTTCAGGTCGATGTGGCGTTTTCCTATAACAATGCCGCCGATACCGACAATATCCGCAACCGTGCCGAGACGGGTGGCGGGGCTGCCGGTGACATTGGAGTCTATGCCTTTGGGTGCGCGCGGTTTGTGACGGGTGAGGAGCCTGATGCGATCATCTCGACCCGCATTGTGCGTGAGGCGGGTGTCGATGTCACAACCGAGATCACCGCGACATTCCCGAGCTTTTCCTATCACGGCTACGTCTCCATGCGCATGGCACCCTACCAAGAGGCGCGGTTTCATGGGACCAAAGGCGTGATCGTGGTCAAAACCCCATTCAACGCCCGTGTCGCGGGGCAGGCCGAACTGGAGATCCGTTTGTCCGATCATGTCCGGATCGAGACGTTTCCAGCCGTCAATCATTACGCGGTTCAGGTCGAAAACTTTTGTCGCACGGTGCGCGCGGGTGCGGCCTATCCGTGGGATTTGGAAAACGCCAAGGGGACGCAAACGATGATCGATGCGGTTTTTGCGGCAGATCGGGCCTGAACGCGCCGTGTCGGGGCCGCTTTCCATTGGGGCAACGCCCAGAACAAGGTAAAGTATCTATCAAATCGTTAAAGGAATCACTTATGGCCGACCCCAACGAATTTGATCACGTTATGCCTGATTTAGGCACTGAACCGCGCGAACGTCCTGTGGGCGAAGTGCATGAAAACCTTGCGGCGCGTATCCTCTATTCGATCCTGATCTGGATTATGATGAGTTTCGCCTCCACCATCATTGGATTTCTTGCACTTGTGCAGGGGGTCATTCTTTTGACGTCTGGTAAAAAGCCCAATGCCCGTATTGCAGGGTTCGGCACGGATATCGGGATTTGGTTTGCAAAATCTACACGTTACATCACCGCCGATAGCGAGACAAAGCCGTGGCCGTGGACCGAACTGGACTAAAGAACCAACCACCAGACATGAAAAAGCCCCGCTCACGTGCGGGGCTTTTGCGTTTGTGTGGGGCGTGCCAATTTGTTCTGGCGCGCTATTCCATCGCTTCCAATTGATCAATCATGCCCGAGATCATCGAGAGGCCTTTGTCCCAGAATTTTGGGTCCGAGGCATCAAGGCCAAAGGGTTTCAACAACTCGGAGTGGTGCAGTGATCCGCCCGCTTTAAGCATGTCGAAATACTTGTCTTGAAAGCCCTCTGGCTGCTCTTGGTAGGCGGCATAGAGCGCGTTCACGAGCCCATCACCAAAGGCATAGGCGTAGACGTAGAACGGTGAGTGGACGAAGTGGGGGACATAGGACCAAAAGGTCTCGTAGCCGTCCATAAATTCGAACGCAGGCCCAAGGCTTTCACCCTGAACGGACATCCAAAGCGCGTTGATATCGGCAGAGGTCAACTCCCCGCTTTTACGCGCCTCATGGAGTTTGCATTCAAAGTCATAAAACGCGATTTGGCGCACCACCGTGTTGATCATGTCCTCAACTTTGCCTGCAAGCAGGATTTTGCGCTCGGCATCGGTTTTGGCATCTGCCAGAAGTTTTTGGAACGTGAGCATCTCGCCAAACACCGAGGCCGTTTCGGCCAGTGTGAGAGGTGTGGAGGACAGCATTTCACCTTGCTCGGCGGCCAGTACTTGGTGGACGCCGTGGCCCAACTCATGCGCCAACGTCATCACATCGCGCTGTTTGCCCAGATAGTTGAGCATCACATAGGGGTGCGCGTCCGTGACGGTGGGATGGGCAAAAGCACCGGGGGCTTTGCCGGGCTTTACACCCGCGTCGATCCATCCCTTGTCGAAAAACGGCTCGGCAATGGCGGCCATTTTGGGGTCGAACCCCGCGTAGGCGTCCATCACGGTTTTGCGCGCCTCGTCCCAATGAATGGTGCGTTTCTCTTCCATTGGCAAAGGCGCATTGCGGTCCCAAACTTGGAGTTTGTCGAGGCCAAGCCAACCGCGTTTCAACTCGTAATAGCGATGCGAGAGTTTGGGGTAGGCGGCAACAACGGAGTTGCGCAACGCCTCGACCACTTCGGGTTCGACATCGTTGGACAGGTGACGCCCCGTTTGCGGCGTTGGCATCCCGCGCCATTTGTCCTCAACATCGCCCATCTTGGCCAAAGTGTTGTGAACACGGGTGAAAATTTTGATGTTGAGGCCAAGGACGCGCGCGATTTCGCGGGCTGCTGCCTCGCGGGTGTCGCGGTCTTGCTCGGACAAAAGCGTGGCAATAGCCTCTAGCCCCATGTCCTCGCCGTTTACGGTAAAGCTCAAATCAGCAACCGTTTCGTCGAACAATTTGTTCCATGCGGAGGCCCCGACGATGGACATATCGTGCTCGTAGCGCTCCAATTCGTCAGACAATTGATAGGGGCGCATTTTGCGCATCCGCTCGAATATCGGCCGGTAACGCGCCAGATCGGCATGGCCTAACATGGTCTCGATCGTCTCATCGGGAATGCGGTTCACTTCGAGCGAGAAAAACACCAAGGGCGCGGTGGAGGTGGTTAGCTTGTCTTGGACATCGGAAAAGAATTTGACGCGCTCACCATCGGTGGTGTTTTGGTAATAGAGCAGCCCCGCGAACGAGCCGAGACGGCCCGCCACTTGGGAAATGCGCTCATTGCGGGTGATGCACTCATACATGCCCGCGCCGTCAAGGTCCGCGAGTTTTCCCTCGTAATCGGCGGCAAAGGTGGCACAGGCGGTGTGGACCCAATCCAGATCACGCTGCACCTCAGGTGCGTCCGCGGCGGGGTACAGATCGCTTAGATCCCAGTTGGGAAGATCGCCAAAATTCTTGTCACTTGCCCCTTGGGCATTGGCATCGAAAACGGGCGCGGGAAAGGTCAGGTGCATCAGCGATCTCCAAAATGTCGTGTTGAATGACACATAGGGAGTGTGCGCGTAGATGCAAAGGGTCAGCTCAATTGCGTATCAAACAAAGCCGCTGATTTTCCATAAAATTCGGCACGTATCGCGGGTGTTTCCATTGGAATCTCATGTCGTCCGCCCGCGATCTCGACCAACTCGCAACTGGCCCAATTGGCAGCGCGCGTGCGCACCTCGTCTGTGTGAACGATTTTCTCGTCCGAGCCAAGAAAGCAGAGCGCAGGAAGGTCGGGCGCAGATAATGCCGCCACTTCTTTGTTCTCGCGCATTGATTCTTGGACCCAACGCACAGACGGCCCACCAAGGGACAGATCGGGATGTGCGACCACTTGATGCGCCATGTAGTTGTACATGTCACGATCTGAGGTGAGTTTGTTGCCCTTGAACGGCTTCCAAAGCATGTAAGGTTTTTGGCGCGTGCCAAGGGCAATCATACCCGATAGTCCAAGTGCCGATAGGAGTGGCGCGGCCAATTTGACCAAAATGCGTTGGATTACATTGAGCCCAATGCCCCACATCGGCGCGGAAAATACAGCCGCTTTAAAGGGATGCGCACCGTTTATAACCGCTCTGAGGCCGATCGCACCGCCCATGGAATGGCCGATGAGAAAGTAGGGCTGTGGCAGTTTGAGCGTGTCCGCCATATCAATCACGGCTTTGAGGTCATATTGGTAGTCGGAAAAGGAGACGACATGGCCGATGTTTCGGTTGCTCAACTGTCGGTCCGCAATGCCCTGTCCACGCCAGTCAATCGCAAGGGATGCATAGCCAAGAGCGGCCAGATCGCGCGCGCCGCGCCCGTATTTCTCAATGCATTCGGTGCGACCGGGTAAGATGAACACTGTGCCTTTTGGGGTGTCGGGGCCGGTGTCGTGTGCGGTCTCAGTGTCTAGTGGCCAGACCCCTGCGCGGATCCGTAGCCCGTCAGATGTCGTGAGCCAATAGGCGTGGCCCGATTGGGGCCCATCGGCAACATCGGCATAATACGGCGCGGCTTTCATACGACTCTCGCTTCAATGTACTGGTACTAAAAATGTGGTTCAGGCTGATAATAGATGACGGTGCGACACGCTCACATGGGGCGCCGCACCGTGCAAGGGGGTTATGCCAGTGCGGCACCAAGCTGCATTGCCATGCCCATATCACCATCAACTGAGAGTGATCCGCCCATAAAAGCGGCGGTGGGGTTCAAGGAGCCGTCAAGCATCCCTTGGAATGTGTCGACATCGGCCGTTAGCGTTACGTCTGCAGCGTCATCGCTGGCGCGTGCGCCGTCAACGTCGATGACAATAGAGCCTTCGCCTTCGATGACGAATTTCGCGGTCCCAGCGGCAAAGCCGCCTTCGATTTTCTCGTTCAATGCGTCCACGGCTGTGGTGATAACGTCGCTCATCGGGAGTTCCTTTGAATGTGATGACCATTTTATGATACGAGGCATTGCCCCGCTTGGCCAGAAAGCTACACTTGGGAGTGTTATGATGTGGTTTCAACAATATCTCAAATGTGCCGTTGCGTCCGTGAGCGTGTCGGCGGTCCTTTGCGCAGCGATGCCTGCGGCGGCGGTGGATGCCGCGCGTCTGGATGACCTGTTTGCACGCCTTCCTCAGGCGCATGCGGGCGAGGCGGCGCAGATCGAGGATGAAATTGCGCTAGAGTTGGCGCGCTCCGGCTCTGACGCGATGGATTTACTATTGGAGCGCGGGCGTGCCGCCTTGGCGATGGGTGATTTTAGGAGCGCGATTGAGCATTTCACCGCCCTCATAGATCACGCGCCAGATTTTGCCGAAGGTTACAACGGGCGTGCAACAGCCTATTATATGGTGGGGCTTTATGGGCCGTCGATGCAAGATATCGGGCGCGTTTTAACGGTTGAGCCGCGTCATTTTGGCGCGCTATCGGGCTTGGCGCTTATCTTGGAGGCGACCGATGGTGCGGCAAAGTCTCTTGAAGTTCTCTATGCAATCCGCGAAGTGCACCCCCATATGACCGGACTGTCTGACCGGATTGCACGGCTGGAACTGCATCTTGAGGGCACGGCGCTATAGCCACAGATTGCGTGTCCTCGTAACCCTGTATCCCTGAGCAAAGGCGAACAAAATGAGCAGTGCTTTGGGCACCGGCGGGCAAGTGATCGCCGTCTTAGGTCCGACAAATACGGGTAAAACCCACTATGCAATCGAGCGGATGTTGGGCCACCGTACGGGCGTCATCGGTTTGCCGCTGCGTCTTTTGGCGCGTGAGGTCTATGACCGGATCGTGGCCGCACGCGGCCCGTCTGTTGTGGCCTTGGTCACAGGCGAAGAGCGGATTGTACCCGCGCGTGCTCAATATTGGGTGTGCACGGTGGAGGCGATGCCCACGGGAATGGGTGCGGATTTTCTGGCCGTTGACGAAATTCAACTGTGCGCCGATCCCGAGCGCGGGCATATTTTCACCGACCGTCTTTTGAACGCACGCGGCACCCACGAGACGTTGTTTATGGGCGCAGATACCATGCGGTCCGTCATTCAGCATCTGATCCCAAAAGCGCAATTCATGCACCGCGACCGGTTTTCCAAATTAACCTACGCAGGGTCGAAAAAGGTAAGTCGGATGCCCGCGCGGTCCGCAATCGTGGGGTTTTCGGTTGATAATGTCTATGCCATGGCCGAGCTGTTGCGCCGTCAAAAAGGGGGCGCTGCGGTTGTTATGGGGGCGCTGAGCCCGCGCACCCGCAACGCACAGGTGGAGCTCTATCAAAACGGCGATGTGGATTACCTCGTGGCCACGGATGCCATCGGGATGGGGCTTAATCTGGACGTGGGGCATGTGGCGTTTTCCTCCGTTATCAAATTCGATGGGCGGCGGATGCGACATCTCGCCCCCAATGAGTTGGGCCAGATCGCGGGGCGGGCAGGGCGCTACATGACCGATGGCACCTTTGGCGTGACGGGTGAGGCCGAGGGTCTTGATGACGAGGTTATTGAGGCGATCGAGGAACACCGGTTCGCGCCGATCAAAAGGCTGTTGTGGCGCAATGATCGTTTGGAATTCGGGTCGGTTCAGGGGTTGATTGCCTCACTGGAGGCCGCGCCGAAAGATCAGGTTTTGGTCAGAGCGCCGCAAGCCGACGATCTGATGGCGTTAAAAACCATATCAGAATTACAGGCCGTTCGCCCCCGCGTTAAAACGGGTCGCGATGTCCGTTTGCTATGGGATGTCTGCCGCGTTCCCGATTTTCGCGGCATAGGCAAAGGCGAACACACATCCTTGTTGGAACAGATATTCGGGTTCCTGCACGAATTCGGGCGTGTCCCCGACGACTGGTTCGCGCAGAAAATCAAACGGATCAACCGCACAGACGGTGACATAGATACCCTGTCTAAAAGGCTGGCATATATCCGAACTTGGACATATGTTGCGCAGCGCGAGGGCTGGGTCGATGATAAAAATCATTGGCGCGACGAAACCCGCGCAGTAGAAGACCGATTGTCAGACGCGCTACACTGTGCGTTGACGCAGAGATTTGTTGACCGGCGGACGAGTGTGCTCCTTCGGCGGTTGAAGCAGAAGGAGGGCCTTGTGGCCGACGTAAACGACAAAGGTGAAGTGACGGTTGAGGGTGAACTCATTGGCCGTCTCGAAGGGTTCCGCTTTATTCAGGATAAGGCGTCTAGCCCCGATGAAGCCAAAACACTGACGCAAGCTGCGACTGCCGCGCTCGCGCCAGAATTTAATTTGCGCTCTGACCGCTTCTATAATGCGCCGGACACAGAGATGGATTTCACCGAACAAGGTGGTCTGATGTGGGGCGAATATGCCGTGGGCAAACTTGTGGTGGGCGATGATGCGCTTAAACCTCAGATCACAGCGTTTGTTGATGAGGCCGCAGGCGTGGACGTGGCCGAAAAGGTCAAACGCCGCTTGCAGCATTTCATTGATCGCAAAATCGCGACCTTGTTCGAGCCGCTTTTGGCGATCTCGAAAGACGAGGCGCTGACAGGTCTTGCGCGTGGCTTTGCCTTCCGTCTGGTTGAAAACCTTGGCGTGATCCCGCGTCAATCGGTGGCCGCAGAGGTTAAGGAATTGGACCAAGAGGCCCGTGGCGCGTTGCGCAAACACGGTGTGCGCTTTGGTCAGTTCACGATCTTTATGCCGGCTATTTTGAAACCCGCACCGACGCGTTTGCGTCTGTTGTTGTGGGCGCTCAACGCGAAACTCGACGAGTTTCCCGATAGCCCCCCTCCGGGTCTGGTGACCATCCCCGCGCTCAAAGATGCGCCTGAGGGTTATTACGATATGTCCGGCTACCGCCTTGGTGGTGAGCGTGCGATTCGCATCGACATGTTGGAACGTCTGGCGGATCTCTTGCGCTCCGAGGATAGCCGTGGCGGGTTCGAGGCGAACCCAGACATGCTGTCGATCACCGGTATGACGTTGGAACAGTTTGCCAATCTCATGGATGGCTTGGGCTATAAGTCCGAGAAGGCCGAGCGGGTGAAGGTCAAAGCGGCCGATCGGGTTGTGGCGGCGCAGGCGGCGACGACACCGGTTGAGGTCGCATCCACTGGTGACACGGCTGAGGTTGAAACGGCTGAGGTCGCTGAAGAGGTCGCACCACAAGCTCCAGTGGCTGACGTGGCCGAGACTGAAACACCTGTAGGTGAGGCCGCTGATGCGGCTGTTGTTGAGGCCGAGATGGAGGTGTTTTACACCTTCACTTGGGGTGGAAACCGTGGCGGCAATCGCCGTCAGGGTGGCCAAAACCAAGGTCAGGCCCAAGGCGCACGTCCCCAAGCCAAACAAGGCGGAAAACCCGCCGGCAAAGGTGGCCCGCGCCGTGATGGCAAAGGCGGTCCACGCCGTGACGGTGGCAAAGGAAAAGGTGGCGATACAAAGCCGCAAAACTTCTCCGCGCGCCCCCCACGCAAAGAAAAGCCGATTGATCCCGATAATCCATTCGCCGCCGCGCTGATGGGTCTCAAAGACAAAAAGTAAGACACAATGCACGAAAAGCGGGAGACAATCCGTCTCGACAAGTGGCTGTGGTTCGCCCGCTTTTTCAAAACCCGCTCGTTGGCGACGAAAGTCGTCACGAGCGGTCATGTGCGCCTCAATTCCGTAAAAACGTCAAAGAAGAGCACCTTGATCGGGCAGGGCGATGTCCTGACCTTTCGGCAAGGCGACGACATTCGTGTGGTCGAGATTGCGATGCTGGGAACGCGGCGCGGCCCCGCGCCCGAGGCCCAAACCCTCTACATTGACAAGACTCCCGTCAAAGAGGCGCGGGATTACGTTCCGCCATCTCCCAAATTCGAGGGAAAAGGTCGCCCAACTAAGAAAGATCGTCGCACCGGTCTTCTTTCCCGCCGTGATATGCTTGATTGATCTGCAAAGCGGCGGTAGCTAGGGCGCAAGCATTGATGAGGGACCGACACCCATGACCTACGTTGTCATTGAAAACTGTATCGCCTGTAAATACACCGACTGCGTCGAAGTGTGTCCAGTGGACTGCTTTTACGAGGGGGAGAACATGCTTGTGATCCACCCCGACGAGTGTATCGACTGTGGCGTGTGCGAGCCTGAGTGCCCCGCTGACGCTATCCGTCCAGACACCGAGCCGGATATGGAAAAGTGGGTTGAGTTCAACCGGAAGTATTCCGAGGCATGGCCCGTTATCCTCTCTAAAAAAGACCCGATGCCCGGGTATGAGGAAAAGGACGGCGAGACCGGTAAGATGGAGAAGTATTTCTCCGAAGCGGCGGGCGAAGGCGACGCATAGCGCGAATCACTCCTGCGCAGATTAAGCTAGGACGCGGCGGATTTGCGCCGCGTTTTTGTTATTTTCCATCATATTTCATTGGGATGCTGCCCGTTTCGCAATTGCGTCACTTTTTTCGCGGCTCATTTTGTGGTATGGTGTCTCAACCACCTTAGGGCATATCTCTCCCAACCCCTTGCGCGATGCGTGATTGGGGCTTGGGTTTTTCGCGCCAAATTCCCGCTAACACGGGCAGGAGATGACAGGGACGTCGCATTTCGGTGCGGCTTTTTGTGTCACAGGCGCGCGGATTTGATGTGACTGTGAGGCGGATCTAATAGCTTATGCAAGGACAAAGCTACAAATGAGCAAGTCTAAGAAACTCGACTTTAGCCCGAACGATTTCGTTGTTTACCCCTCCCACGGTGTGGGAAAGGTCGTTTCGATCGAAGTGCAAGAAATTGCAGGAATGGAACTGGAGCTGTTTGTTATCTCGTTTGAGAAAGACAAGATGACGCTGCGCGTTCCGACCAACAAAGCCATCGAAGTGGGCATGCGTTCGCTGTCCTCGCCTGATGTGGTGACCCAAGCCATGAAAACCCTCAAGGGTAAGGCAAAGGTCAAGCGCGCAATGTGGTCGCGCCGTGCGCAGGAATACGAGCAAAAAATCAACTCTGGTGATCTGATCGCCATCGCGGAGGTCGTGCGCGACCTGCACCGTGCCGATGATCAGCGTGAGCAATCCTATTCTGAGCGTCAGCTTTACGAAGCGGCGCTTGACCGTTTGACCCGTGAAGTTGCGGCTGTTTCCGGTGACGAAGAGACCGATGCGCAAAAGCAGATCAATGACGTGTTGATCAGCCGCGCACCACCGCCCGCCGCCGCATAAGCGGGGCGATGGACTGATATGATAAAGCCGCCGTGGGGGAGACCTCGCGGCGGTTTTTTATGTGGTGTCGATTAGGTTGCAAGCGCCGCAAAGGTGAGCAACGTGGCCAACTCACAGATGAGTTGCGTGGCGCCCAGAATGTCGCCAGTCTGTCCGCCAATTTTTGCCTTGGCGAGAGCGCCGACGCCAAACCCGATTGCGGTCGCGGCACTTGCGGCCAAAACCGTTGGCACGAACCCGACCACAATCCAAGACAGGCCCAATGCGATGAGAGCCGCCAACACAGCGGCGCGGCGTGGGGGGCGTCCGGTTTGCACGGATAACCCATCGGTGCGGGCGGGCGGCAAGAGCGCCATGGTGAACGGGATCACTGCGCGCGATAGGATGGCTGCGCCCATAAGTGCGGGCACAATCACACCCGTATGGGCCAATGTGGACAGTGTGGAAAAGCGGATGAGCATGGCCAGAATGAGCGCCAAAACGCCATAAGTGCCGATGTGGCTGTCGCGCATGATGGCAAGGCGGCGCGCTGGCTCCCAGCCGCCCCACAGGCCATCCGCACTATCGGCAAGCCCGTCTTCGTGCATCGCGCCTGTGATGATCACGCCCGTTGCAATCGCCAGCGCGGATGTGGTCGCCGCCCCGAGCGATAGCCAAATTGAGATCGTCGCCACAGCGCCCGCAATCAACGCCACCGCAAGTCCGGCAAGCGGAAACGCCCACACGGCCTGAGCGGTGCGATCAAATTTGGCGCGTACAGGCAGTCGGGTCAGCAACGCAAGCGTGGTTGCGATATCATAGGCCTGCGGGCGAAAGGGGGCGGATTTTTCCTGTTCAGTCATGGCGACTAGCGATAGACAAGTGGCCAAAGAATGACAATGCAGGAGCGCAACACGTGTCTTTTTCCACCTTATCCGAGTTTGCTGATCTTCTGGCCCATGCGCCTGCGCCCGATTATTCCGCGCGTGAGCAGGCCCAAAGCCGCAATGCGCAATTGACCAAGCCTGCGGGCTCGCTTGGGCGGCTCGAAGAGATTGCACTTTGGTATGCGGGATGGCGCGGTGATGCGCGCCCCAGAGTGGCGGCTCCGCAGGCGATTATTTTCGCGGGCAATCACGGGATCACGGCCAAAGGTGTGTCGGCCTTTCCGCCCGAAGTCACTGTTCAAATGGTCGCAAATTTCGAACATGGCGGGGCTGCGATTAATCAGCTGTCTCGCACTGCAGGCGCGTCGATGTCGGTTCACGCGATTGATCTGGATCGTCCAACGGTCGATTTCACGCAAGGGGCCGCGATGGATGAGGCCGACTGTGTGGCCGCGCTCACGGTGGGTTGGAATGCGGTTGATCCCACGGCTGATTTGCTTGTGGTGGGCGAAATGGGCATCGGCAATACGACCTCGGCGGCGGCTATCGCCAATGCGCTTTATGGCGGCGCGGCGGCCGCTTGGGTCGGGCGTGGCACGGGTGTGTCCGATGCGGGGCTAAAGCTCAAAGAGGACGTTGTTGCCGCAGGTGTGGCGCGTCACGCGGGTAAGGATGCGCTTGGTATTTTGGCCGCCTTGGGCGGTCGTGAACTGGCGGCGATGGCGGGGGCGATTGCACGTGCGCGGGCGCTGCGTATCCCTGTCATTCTCGACGGGTTCATTTGCACTGCGGCTGCGGCGACGTTGGAGCATGCCTGCGCGGGGGCGTTGGATCATTGCATCGCGGGGCATCAATCAGATGAGGCGGCGCATGGACGTCTGCTTGCCGCTCTTGGCAAAGAGCCGCTTGTGTCGCTTGGCCTACGGTTGGGCGAAGGGTCAGGGGCCGCACTGGTCATTCCGCTCATCCGTGCCGCGCTCGAGTGTCATTCAGGGATGGCGACCTTTGCGGAGGCCGGAGTAGCGGCGGGCTAGACCAACGTTTGGGATCGGTGAGAGGGGCGGTCTATTCGGCCGCCTCTTCGCTTTGACGGCGGCGCGTTTCAAGTTGCTCCATCAGGCCCGCTTCCAATGCTTTGTCGAGGGTGCGAGAGCGCTCGATGTAGGCGGTGTTTTCGGATAGCGGGATCTTAGGATCCCACAATTCCGCCAGATTGCGCATCGCCTCGCGGTCATGTTGATAATAGGCTTTTTCGGTCATGGCCGCGTCATATTCGCTGAAGCCCATTTCCTCCAAAACGTACCGCCCCGCGCGCAGGGAGCTATCGAACATCTCGCGCACGA
Source organism: Celeribacter marinus (assembly GCF_001308265.1). Taxonomy (GTDB): domain Bacteria; phylum Pseudomonadota; class Alphaproteobacteria; order Rhodobacterales; family Rhodobacteraceae; genus Celeribacter; species Celeribacter marinus. The sequence continues at coordinate 878,358 of NZ_CP012023.1, read as the reverse complement.
TTTTGTCTGCGCCCGCTTTGAACAACTCGTAGACGTGGATACGGTCGCGGGCGCGTACGATGATAAACAGATCCGGGTTGTGTTGACGCGCATAGGTGACAAGGCGCGTTGCGGCGGCCGGATCATCAAGGCCGACCACAAGAACCTTTGCATCATCAATGCCCGCCGCGTGTAGCAATTCGGGCCGTGTCGGATCACCAAAGAAGCCTTTAAACCCGAATTTACGCATCACTTGGATTGTTTTCAGGTCGTTGTCCAACACCACGGTGTTAAAGCCGGAGGCTTGCACCAGACGGTTCACCACTTGGCCAAAGCGACCGATACCTGCGATGATAATCGCCTGCTGATCGTCGATTTCGTCGGTGGCCTCGGCCCCTTCGCCGCGCTCTGTGAGTTTGCGGCGCAGGTAGTCGTGCAGGATGAAAAACAGCGGCGTAAACACCAAAGAGAGCGCAATAATCAGCATCACGCGTTGCCCAAGCCAGATCGTCAGAACACCTTGTTGCAAACCAAATGTGGTCAAAACCATACCGAATTCACCCGCTTGAGCGAGGGAGAGCGCAAACAGCCATTGTCCGCGCTTTCGCAATGAAAACAGCCGTCCAATCCCATAAAGGATGAGACCTTTTGTGATCATCAAGATCAGGGTCAGCCCGATGATGAAAATAGGATCGCGGAACAAAATGGTGAAGTTGATCCCCGCGCCCACAGCGATAAAAAAGAGGCCGAGCAACAACCCCTTGAATGGTTCAATAGAGCTTTCTAGCTCATGGCGAAATTCCGAGTTGGCCAGAACCACACCCGCCAAAAATGTGCCAAGCGCAGGGGACAGTCCCACAGCGTTCATCAACAGCGCGATCCCCACCACCATCAGTAGCGAAATGGCGGTGTAGATCTCGCGCATGTTGGCCGCATGGACAAATCTGAAGACGGGGCGGGTTAAAAAGATGCCCGCAAGGACGATTGTCGCCACCGCGCCCAATGTCACGATCGTGACGCCCCAAGCGGGTAGACCTTGTATCAAGGATAACTCTTCGGCGTGGGCAACGATGTCAGAGGCGCGCGCAATCGAGCCATCGGGGTTGAGCGAAATACCCGACCCGATTGCAAGCAGTGGCAGGGCCGCAAGCATCGGGATCACCGCAATGTCTTGTGTGAGCAGCACCGAGAACGCGGCGCGCCCGCCACTGGTGCGCATCAGATCTTTTTCGGACAAGGTTTGTAGCACGACCGCCGTGGAAGAGAGCGAGAAAATCATCCCAAGAGCCAGTGCGGTTTGCCACGGTTGCCCGAACCAGATCGCAGCCCATGTGATTACTCCAGAGGTAAGCGTGAGCTGTAATCCCCCCATTCCGATCAGTTTATGACGCATCTCCCATAGGGCGCGTGGGTCGAGTTCGAGGCCGATCAAGAACAGCATCATCACAACGCCAAATTCGGCGAAATGCATCAAATCCGTACTTTGAGAGTGGCCAACAAGGCCAAGCAACGGCCCGATCACGATGCCGGCGATGAGATATCCCAAGACAGACCCAAGTCCCAACCGGCGTGCAATGGGCACAGCAATAACGATGGCGGCGAGGTAAATTGTGGCTTGGGCCAAAAAACCGTCCATCTGCGGTATATCTCCATCTCAAAATGTAGCGATCATCATACGGGCTTGTGATTGAAGCGATGCCGTTAATGACAAGATCATCCCATGTATAAAATTAAGCACTTACATGTGAACAACAAGTGTCAGAATCGAAACTTACACGCATTTGGGCAAGAAACTTATCCGCCGACTTTGAGCGTTGTTGAACGGCCACTCTTTACATAGGTTAGCGCGTCCGAGGTGATAGATTGAACGCGGCCGCCATTGACGCTGTCGCCGACTTTCACCTTGGCAAAACGGCCTGAGGGCAGTCGCAACAAAGCACGCCGATCCGACGAGGAGCCATAGACCCCCATCAGATTAAGCTGGCGCAAGTTGAGCTGGTTTTTGACTGTCGCGGCATTTGCCACGCTGGTCGGCGCAGAGCGCGGCACCGTGGTTGCGGGAACTTTGGCGGTGACGCGTGTTGCGGTCGAGTTGGTTGTGGTGTCTTGCTCAGTCGCGGTTGCGGCCGCAGCGGCGGCTGCGCGGGCGGCGGCGGCAAGTTTTTCGATATTTGCAGGGCGGGCACTTGGCACGATGGACGTGACCACAAGCGGCGCGGTGGCCTCGGGAGCCGGTTCGCCCACGGCCTCTGCGTCTTCTTGCGCCTCTTGTTGTGGTGACGCAGGGCGCGCGGCGGGGCGAAACGCGGCCAGTTGGGCGCGGGTGATCCCGCCAAGATTGGCGCGCTCGTTGTTCTCAACAAGCAGATCGGGACGTGGTTGCGGCACATACGCCTTGAGTGCAACGCGGACCGGATCATTGTCATCAATCACGATTGGTGCGGCTGGCGCACGTTCGGGGCGCGCAGGCGTCACAACGGCGGGGCGACCCGCAAAGACCATCACGCCCTCAGGGCTTAACGCGCCCTCGGGTGTCGCAATCACAAGGCCGCGTGCATCGAGGTTAAAGGTTGTGTTCGACGGCACAGGCGTCAATGTCGGGCGTGGCAAATCTTCGGCGGTGTGCAGGCGCGCATCGGGCAGGGCAATCGCATCTTGGGAGAGGATTTGCGGATCGATCGAGGCGATATACAGATCGTCAATCACATCGGTGTCGTTAGCTGTTCCTGCTTGAGGTGCGGCGGCCCAAACACCCGTGGTGGCGTAGTGGTCTTGGACGTCTTTTAGGCTCAGGCGTTGCGTGTCTTGACCCAATGGGGCGGGGAGGGCGTCAGTCGCAAGTTCGGGAATTGCGGCATCCGCGATATCGGCGTCTGCCTCCCCTGTCGCGTCTACACCCTCATCAAAGGGCGCAGGTGGAACAGGGGCGTCAGATAGATCGTCGGCAACAACGGTTGTGGTCGTTTGAACCGGAGGCACATCAAGTGCCCCAGTTTGCGGCTCCTGTGTCGTGTCCGGCAAAAAGCTCGCCCAAATGTAGACAGCGCCAAGGATCGCCAAGAGCACAACGGTTAGGATCAATCCCATGTAGCGCGGTTTTCCGCGCTGCTCGTGGTTGCGGCGGCGCGCGCCAAAGACGGTCAGCGCCTCGGCTTCGGTCGTTGCATCTTGTACGGGAAGCGGGGCGGCCTCGGGCTGTGGTGCAGCTCGTGTTACGGCGTCTTCGGCCTTTGCACGGCGTGCGCTTTGGCGTTGCTCTTTGCGTGTGCGCGCTTTGCCTAGGGCGTTTGAGACAGCAAGTCCTGCACTGCGCACAAGTGCGCGTGCGGTGAGGGCGAGGCGCGAGGGATCACGATCCGGTTCAGGTTCGGCGACAGGCGCGATGTGGGCCACGTCCGAAATATCGGCGATCGAGGGTTCGCCTGTGTGGCCAAAGTCGCCAGAGACTTGAGTAACCACATGGGGGGTGGCGGGCGCAACAGGCGGTGTCGTGTCTGGCGGTGCACCACGTTGTGCCTGCGCCTTTTGCGTGGCGACAGACAGGGGCGGCGTTGCACTCGCGGGTGATGTCGCGGGTGCGGAGGGCAGTTTGCTAATGCCGCGCGTGGGGGCGGGCATAGGTGCCGGTTCGGGCAAGGGGGCGCTACGTTTCACCGTGGGCGCCGGTTTTGCGGGCGCTACGGGCGCTGTTTCAAAACCGGGCAGGGTTGGCGCAGTGACGGCGACATGTGGTTTGTCTTGGGCCTTGGGAGTTTGCGGTTCATCATCATCTTGCGCGGCGGCGAATAGGCGCGAGGCTTGGGCGCGCAGACGCTCGGTCGTGTTGTCATCGGACACGGAGTGGTCGGCGGCGTTTGCGTCACGGTGAGAGCGAAAGGCCGACAGGGGGCGCGGCGCGGTTGGCCGCGCCGCGTCATCGTCTTTGGCAGGGTCAGCCTCTTTGACATCGATCGGTGGCTCGGCCGTGTCTGGTTCGGACGGAGCCGTGGGCGCATCGTCATGTGCACCCTCGTGGTCTGCCGGTGCTGTGTCTACCAGTTTTGTGTCTGGCGTTGCCGCGTCTGGCGTCGCGGCGATTTCGTGGTCAGCCTCATCCCCATCGTCCGAGGTCTCAGGTGTCTCCAGCTCGGGCTGGGGCGGGCGGCCTGCGCGCACAACGATTGCATCGCTGTCTGGCTCGATTTCTGTCTCTGCACCTATAACGGCGTCTGCGGTACTTGCGCGTCCAAAGAACGGCTCACCCGAAAAGGTGCCACTTTCCGCAAGTGCCACATAGGAGATCGGATTGAACCGGTGCTCAACGGCAAAGGCGTCTGCCTCGGCGAGCGTGTCGCGGGCAACCACGGCGATTTGGATGCTGCCCTGCGATGCGCGCCAGTCCCAGACCAACTCGTCGAGCGCATAGGGTGTGGCACCCTCGAGTGACGCGTGGATGGCGCGAATACGGTCGGCCTTTGTGGCGGACGGGGTGGTGGCCAATGGATCGGGGATGGTACGATACAGAATCTGCGAGTTCGGAATAACAAGCTTTGTCGTCAGCCCCTTTGGCGATATGGACGTGGCCAGCGCGCGCAGGGCGTCCAACGCGCCGCCCATATCGGGATCATCAAGCGCGACCTCACCCATGGCATACCAACCATCAGGGCCGCGATGCAAAAGCGCAATGCCATCATGACTCAAATTAAGAGCAAAATTTGGTTTCATGTCAGTGCCTTGTCGCTATTATTTAAAGTTCTAAATCATATTAACCAAATAAATCTACCCTGTCTTTGTACCAAAGCAAAGACCAAGAAAGTTCCATCTGTTTTGTCTGCGAACCTTCGCTCATGGGCGTGGGTCCGGTGTGTTCGTCACCGCATCCACAGGTTCGCTTTTTTGATCTGGTTGCGGATGCGTTGCTCTTTGCGCGGTAGGTCGTTTTGGTCAAACATCGCGCGCACTTTGTCGCCTTTGTTTTGAAATACCATCCGCTTCATCGGCTCGTAGTCTTTGAGCACCTTCTTGATCCAATTGGGGGCGGAAGCCGCGTTGAGCACGTCGATCACATGGTCGCTCTCGCGCGCAAACAAGAGCGGAAAGGTGCGGTAGTGGCACGACACATCACCGTCGAGCGTGTTGTGTGGCAGGGTGTTGCGCCCGCCGCCAAGTGAGTGGATGACAAGCGGCAGTGCCACTTGATCGAGCCACGGATCAAAGACCTGCAATTCGCAGGCTCTCGGCGGATTGTCACGGATCTCAAGCGCGTAGTCGAGAAAGCGTTGGCCGAACACGCGCGGGCATTTGTAGAAAAAGAACCCTGCATTGAAATAGAGATAGCGCCGCCAATACTCATCGGGCTGTTCGAGATCGAGTGAGCTGTCAAAATCCAGATTGAACCGCTCATACAGGGATTTCCAAATGTCCGTATACCCAGGCCCGTAGAGTTCGATCTGCGGCCATGTGCCCTCAACCTTGAGTGAGGCGGTGGGGCGGTTGAAATCAAACGGCACGTCCGACAGCTTCCCCGTGATCAGCGTATCTGTGTCAAAGAACACAAACGGCTCGCCTTCGGGTAGCGCAAACAGTGCCTCGATCTTGTTGCCATAGGGATAGGACTGGCCAAAGTGGCGGCTCTCGAACGGGAGAATATCCACATCGAGCCGCTTTAGCGCTTCAAGCAACTCTGGCTGACGCATCCGCGGGTCGTTGTTCCAGTGAGCGTTTGGTTGAGGTTCGGCGACAAACACCCGCCCTTTGAAGTCGGGATCGCTATGACGCAACGACGCGGCAAATAGCAGGGCCTCATACATCAAGCGGCCGTTCTGTCCGACGACGACAACGTTAAAGGAACTTGGGGTGTTCGGTTTATCGGGCATACGGACCTGTTGCATGGCGTTTTGAAACTTTAGATTGTGTCGCAAGGTAGCGACTGGAGGCGGCGCCGTCGACCTGTCATTTGCCTTCGAGGGCGTCAATCATTCGCGCGTTTAGCGCATCATCTTGTGACGCGTCCGCGCGTATCGCCACAAGGTCCGTTTGTCACAACCACCCAAAGACGCCAGCTTAGTTTCATACATGATTCTGATCGGCGGGGTCGGGGGATTTGCGCGGTTTTTCGGGAGGGCGTTTTGTGGCGTTTTATTGTTTTGCCGCACAGTGGTGCCACACGCTTTGGTGTGGCTATAAAAACTAATGCGTGAAAAGCGAAGCGACGGACAAATAAGCGTCTTGCAAAACCCCATGGGGTCCATGACGCAACTATGTTGTCCGCAAAACCCTTAAGAAACAATGCTCCGGCGAGCATTCACAGTTGTCACGTAAAATTGACGAAACGCGTGTTGGGCTAAAAATCGAGCGGTTGCGTGGCGCTGTGTGTGATGATGCAATCGCTTTGTTTTGGGCCTTTTGGGCTGTGTCTTCTTAGATGCGGACCTTGCCCTAGACACGCGATCTGCGACGAGCGCGCCGCACTTCCCCCGCTTCAATTTCACCCCGCATCAGCGTTCGCATCGATGTAATCGCATGTGGCCCATCATCGTGGCCGAGCGGAATTTAATGTGCTGCTGGTTTGCGGCGGATAGGGGAAAAATGAACGTGTGTGTATTTGAAGTTGGCTATAAGGTCACAAAGTTTGGCCGTCACGTGGTCTCATGCGCCCAAGGCGCGGTTGGCTCGTCGGGCCTTATGAGCCTAGGCAAGCTGGCGGTGATTGCGCCACTGGCATTTGGTGCTGGCATCAATGGCGCGGCGCACGCTGACCCCCTTCCAGACGAGATTGCGTTGTCGTCCAACCTGTCGGGCGATATCAATGGTGAGCTGGGGAGCGGCTATCTGATCTCTGGCGATGGGCTTTTTGGTGGCAACACGTCCGTGACTATCGGGACCAACGATGCGTAGTCATTGGTGCACAACTTCACGACAACAGGCGGCGCAGGCTCCGGTGGTGGTGCGGGCCTTGGTGGTGTGTTCTTTGTCGATCAGGGCGCTACGCTCACCGTCATCAACACAGATTTCAAAAGCAACCGCGTTGAAGGCGGCCAAGGTGGCTCGGATGCGGCCCTACGGTTCTACGACAAATCCCTGAGCGTCACCGGATCCACTGTGACTTTGCCGTCGATTGTGGTGTTGGGCGACATCGAACTTTTGACATATAATACCACGTCTGGCCTCTGCGAGTTCGATACCGCCTCAGCGTCATCAGACACGCTTGGCTTGCTGCAAAAAGACTCCACCGCGTCCTTCGGCGCTTATGGCGCTGTCGCAAAAGTCGACAGCATTTCGGCTACAAATGTCCGTTTCGAGACTCCCGTGTCCATCGCTGCCGACAAAGTGATTGGGTTTACAAATAGCAATATTACCGCGGTGGATGACGAGCTTTCGGTTTCCTATGCGTACGCTGACGATGGGCAGGGCGGCTATAAGCTTGTTGAACCTGCTGGTCTCAACAGCATCGTAAAAGGGTCTAAACTGGTTGCGGGGATCTCTGGTGATCGCGCCAATCAAATGTCCACGGTCAGCGTGGTCGAGTACTACACAGCTGCGGAAGCTGCCACAAAAGAAGGTCAGCTGGGCGCGCCCTACACGGGTCTCTTGCAGGGCAAAATCAAATCCATCACGCTTGAGGATAATCTGTCCAGCGAAAGCTCGCTGACAACATTCGATTTCTTGGGCGCGCCAACCTTTGACGTGGCACAGTTTTATACCACTGATAATAATGGCATCCAAACGATCACGATGACAAACCCGACCGGAACATTCCGCGAGGGGATGACCGTCACGTGGACCGAAGATGGCAATGAGCAGACAGCAACGATTGACACCGTCTCTTCGGATGGCCGGTCGTTCGTGCTTGATAACGCGGCTCTCCCTGCGGACGTGTTCGCATTTGATGCCGTCGAAAACCCCATGACCGGCGACAACTCCGTGCGCATTTCTGGCGCGCAGTCGCAGTTTAGCGTTGGTCAGACGATTTATGTTCCTAGCGAAAGCGGCGGGGCCGCGTTCGAGGCAACAGTCGCGAGTGTGTCGTCCGACGATATTGTGACCGTGACGCCCGTGTCGTCTGGTACGAAGCTTGCTGACTTCTACAATTCGGCAGTCGGTTTGGCGATCAAGATCCCATCGGCAGAGGTCACTGGCGGCGGCTCAACCATCACGATCAAATACGACACAAGCAAACGATCCGGCGAAACGGATGGAGCGCGTGACGCTCGTATTGCCGCCGAGTTCGGCTCGCGCACGATTGATGGCGCGGCGTTCGTCGAGGGCACCACAGCCGATTTTGCGAGCCTTGATGCGACATCCGGTACGGTGACATTGTCGCTGTCTGAAAATGCAATTAGCGGCGAATCGGTCGAGTACTTCAAACTCTACGACCCGCTGTCCACAGGCGGGAGCATGAACAACATTGCGGCCCCTGCGCACACGGGTGGTCCAGATGGCGGAGACGGCTATTCGGCCAATGGTCTTAGCTCCTTCTTTAACGATGGCGAGGGTGTCGACGGCACCAATGGCGGACCTGCGGGTGATCCTGATAATGGTGTCGGCTTTAACGGTGGTGACGGCGGTAACGGCACTGACGGCCAGCCGGTCAATGCATGGTTGATCTATGATATGGTTGCTGCGGCTGGTGGGCTTAAGACGGCCACCATGGATATTGGTTTAGCTTCTCTTGATGTAGCTGCGGCCGCAACACCCGACCCAGTGATTGGTGCTGCGGTGAGTGCGCCCGACCCTGTGGAAGTTGCAAAAGCAGCTACTGGCATGTCAAAAGCCCAGATTGATCTCGGCTTTGCAATTGCCGATTTGACACTGGCGACTGTGAATTTGAGCTATTGGGCGGCCCAGTTGGGGCAGGGCCTCGCGGGTCTTGGCGGCGCAGGTGGTGACGCCGGTGAAGCAAGCGGCGGTGGCTCCGGCCTTGGCGGCGCGTTGTTTGTACGCGAGGGTGGCAACCTTGTGATCCAAGGCGATGCTTTGTTCGAACTGAACTACGTTGCGGGCGGCACAACCACGAGCGAATTTGGCGAAGCGGGCATGGCCGCAGGGACGGACCTGTTCATGATGAAAGGGGCCAATGTGCGCCTTCAGCCAGGACTGGGAAGCGAAATCCGTTTCGAGGGCGACATCGCTGATGACAGCCTTGCGACCAATGACGGCTTTATGAATGCGGCCGGTGACGGCGCGGACATCACCATCGCGGGCGATGGCGGTCTGGTCATCTTTAACGGCGAAAACACCTATTCGGGCAACACGATCCTCGAAGGGGCATCTTTGACGGCTGAAATGGGTGTTGGCGTAAACGACTCGTCGCTGATGCGCTTTAACGGTGCGGGCAGCACAACAATCGCAGAGACTGGCACTTTGGCTTTGGCGACTGCTGGTAGCTTCTTGTTGCAAGAGGACTATGTGCGCCGCGCGGGCATGGACCCGTTTGAAACAAGCTGGACCGGTTCGGGCGGTTTCGCGTCATCGTTGAGCGAAGGCGTGAAAGTAAACCTTGGTTTGCTGGACGAAGATACCAACCGTGGCCAAGCGCTCAAATGGGGCTTTGACGGCTTCTTTGTCGGCGGTGACGCCACTGGCGCAGGCATGAACGGCGCACTTACATTCGGTTCCGAACTTGCGGTCGGTGCGGTTGAGTTTACCAACTCGGTCGACTTGAACGGCTTTGACGGATCGGGCGCGGGTACAATTGGCCGCGTTGCTGTCGATGACACGGGCGCAGTCGGCTCCTCACAGGCAACCTTGTCCGGCGATTGGACGAATGGTGGCTTGGTCGTTGGCGATGCGAACCCGACAAGCGATTTCACGGGCTCCTTGTTCATGATGGGTGACAACGCATTGTCACAGCTCCTTTTGGCGGGCGGTACGTTGTCCACCTATGCGGGCGAGGATGCAGCGGGCACATTGTTCGCGGCGAATGCGGATATCGTTGTTGGATCGAACAGCACTCTGCACACCTTTGCGGATGAAGTTGCGACGACTGTTAATGTCGCAGAGGATGGCATTTGGGCGCTGTCTGGTGGTCTTGATGCCTCTGGATCTGTGGTCAACAGCGGCACTATCGGTGTGATCGGTGACCATGAGTGGCTACTGGAGGACGGTGTATCGCGGGGTCAAGTGTACGCGGAACTTCAATCGGTTTCCGCGCTCGACTATCTTGCGGATGATTTTGCCGACTGGAATGGTATTGCCAAAGTCGGCGGTGACGTGACCAACGCGTCCACGGGTTCGCTTTTGCAATTTGGCGCACTTGACGTAACTGGTAGTGTTTTCAACGCGGGCATTTGGGGCATCGGCGCCAACGTTAATGTTGGGACGGATATCGCAAATACCGGACAGGCACTTGTCATCGGCGACATCGAATCCGTTGGTGGCTCTGTCGCCAATGGCGGGTTTTGGGATCAAAAGGCGGATGTGACTGTCACGGGCAATGTAGTGAACGAAGACAGCGATGTGAACGCTGCCGAGTTCTCCCAAAACGGGACGCTGACAGCAGGCGGCTATGTTGAAAACAATGCCCATTGGTACATCGGAACTGACAGCGCAATTAACGCGGCGACATTGATCGGCTCGGGTGAGTTCTGTCTTGAGGACGGTCTTGTTGATGCAAATCTTGAATGTGGTGGCGGTACGGCAACAACACTTGATCTGGCGCTGACTGGCGATAGCACCTTTGACGGTGTGTTTGCAGGCTCTGGTAACCTGACCAAGAAAGATGTCGGAGTTCTGACCCTGACGGCGGCGCAAGCCTTCGCAGGAATCCTGACCGTCGAAGGCGGTTTGATCCAGAATAACGCCACGATGAATGACGCTCTTGATATCGTTGTCGAAACAGCGGGTGCCTATACCGTTGGTGCGGCTGATACCGTGGCAACCATCACCAACCGTGGCACGTTCACCGTTGACCAAGATGTGCGCACAACGGCGCTCTTGCACAATGATGCGGGTGGCAAACTGACGCTCAACGCAGATGTTGCGACCAGCGCGGGCAATGTCCAAAACGATGGCGAGATGGTCCTCAGCGGGGATCGCACGCTCACCCTCGGGACAACCACGGCGGCGGGTCTCACCGGCGCTGCAACGGGTGTCATCAAAATCGATGCGGCGCAAAGCCTGACCGTCGATCAAGATGCGGACACCACGTATAGCGGCTCGTTCGCGCGTGTCGGTGATGATCGCAGTGCGAGCTTCACCAAAGCGGGGGACGGCGTTCTTACGCTGGCCGGTGCCGTGGACCTGTTGACGATCAACATCACAGAAGGCGCATTGGCCTTTAACGGTGACGATCTGATCAATCACGATGCCAACGTCAACGTTGCGTTGAATGCCTCCATGGTTCTGACGTTTGGCGATCAGTCGATCAACAAACTGTTGGGCGCAGGGACGGTTGAACTGGGCGCAAACGATCTGTTTATCCGTGACGGTGGCTCGTTCGACGGGTCAATCAACGGAACGGGTATGGTTGATGTCGAAAGCGGCGATTTCGCTGTGAGCGGCACTCTTGCATCGCCAGACTCACTATTCGTCGTGAACGATACCTCAACCACCACAGTGACATCGACAGGCTCTCTTGCGGCCAACAACTTGCAGGTTGATGGTGATTTGGTCCTTGGCGGCAATGGCGCGATGGTCACAGCCGCAGATGCACAGGTTACCGGTGTTCTGCGTGGTTCGGGTATGGTTGATGCGTCAACCACCGTACACGGTGGCGGTCAGTTGAACCCAGGTGCATCGCCAGGTGAACTGACGTTTGCCAATCTGACACTTGCATCCGGTTCCTCCACAACGATGGAAATCGACACGGCGGGGGCCAGCGCAATCGCAGGCACGGACTATGACCGTGTGAATGTCTCTACGGGTGGCACGCTTACCATCACCGATGACGCTGTTCTCAATCTGGTCGAAAACGATGCGTCTGCGCTTGGTGAAACCACACATATCTTTGACTTCGATGATTTCGCGATCGACGGTATGTTTGGAACGGCCACGACGACGGGCACCAACGATGTGATCATGAACCTTGCGACAGGGAATGTTGTGGGTCTTGGCACCACAACCTTGTCCGAGCTTGAGGCGCTTGCTCTCACACCCAATCACGCCGCTATCTACGATGGCTTGATGGTGAATGACGCGGGTGGTGTGGCTCAGTTCTACGGCGGTGAATTTGTCGAAGCGCTGACACAAACCTTGGCCGCCAGTGGCGATACGTCTGCGGTCTTCCGCAAGGCGTCACCAGAGGCCTACGCAAGCCTAGGATCGGCCGCCGAAGCGGCAGCCGTGAACGCAATGCCAAACTGGATCGCAGGGTTTGCGGGATATGAGGGTCAAAAGCACTCGTTCTTCAACGCCTCTAACGCCCACTTTGACACAGCCGAAGTGATGGCCGAAAACACTGCGTTCGGTGTTGATGTGACAACAAGTTCAACAGGCTTTGGTCAAACCATGCAGGGCGCGACCGTGTTGTTCTCATTGGGCACAGTGTCCTCAAGTGTGAACAGCGACCTGATGACCGGTAGCGGCTCCGGCAATCACTTTGGTGCAACTGTTCTGGGTGAAATCGCAGGATCCAATGGCGCGTTCTGGACCATGGGTGTGAGCCATACAAGCGTCACGCTTGACGGGACACGCCTTGCCAATGGCGGCACTGTCGACTTTGACAATGTGCGCTCGTCCGCGACACAAATGAGCTTTGGTCTTGAGTACCAACATGCAACGGCCCTGACGAACTTGGGCCTGCGTGCTGGCGCAGTCTTTGGCACCTCGTCGTCGGATGCGTTCATGGAGACAACAGGCGGGTCCAACACCTTGGATGTCATGGCTGTCGATAAAGCATCGTCAAGCTACGCACGCTTGGAGCTAGGCACAAAGCTCGGTGTTCATGTTGGTAACAAGACACAGCTGTCAGGGGCGTTGGACCTATCTGCACCCTTCGGTGGCGACAACATGGTGGACGGTAGCTATGACAACGGCCAAGGCGCGTTCTCGGTCGGGTCCGTTGGCCTCAACCGTGCGAACATGTCCGCGCGGGTTGGTGTGACGCATGCGATCACCGATGCGGGCACCGTGTCGTTTGATCTGGGTGCAGACAACGCTTGGGGCGATGATGCGGATGTCACCGCAAGCCTTGAGGCGCGCTTTAGCTTCTAAGTCTGCCGCGATCTTCATCGCCAAACAAAATAGGCCGCCCCACGTGATATCGTGGGGCGGCTTTTTCGTGTCTGCGGCTGTTAGGTGAGGTGTGAGCGTTCTTGGGGTGTCGATCTGGGACGGAGTGCCACAAGGTGGTCCCGTGGTCGCCTCACAGCCCCCAAACGCAGCGTTAGGGGATGCGGTTGCCATTCCCGCCACATCAAGGCCCGTGAGGGTTTTTCCCTATCGCATTCATAACTTTTTACGGGGTGGATGTGCGGCCGTTGCGGCTGCGTTTCACGACCCGAGCGTCTCAAGACGCGCAAAGGCAGGTGCAACCTGACGCACGGCACAACACAGGGAGTATCAAAGCCCGCCATAATGCTTAGGCCTACGGGCCAAATCGGCCAACCATCACGATATATCAATGATTTGGGGGTAATGGTGGGCGACCCTGGAATCGAACCAGGCGTGGGTCTCCCCGGCGGAGTTACAGTCCGCTGCCGCACCTTGCAGCCCGTCGCCCATCAGGATGTTTCCATCCGTCTGTGAGGCGGGGGATACCGTTCCCTGTTTGGGCCGTCAACAGGAAAATGGCTTGAACTTGGACATTGTGCGCGGCATGGAAGGGGAGGACGCCCGCGACAGGTCATGCGCGGGGCAAAAGCGAAAGAAGAGATATGAAAAAGCCAAAGTGGGTCGTCGAAAAGGAACAGGGCAAGCGCAAGGCCGCGAATGAGACAGTGTGGCTGTTTGGCCTGCATGCGGTGCGCGATGCGTTGCGTAATCCTGCGCGTGAAAAACTGCGACTTGTGGTGACGCTCAACGCGTTCAACAAGCTCGAAGAGGACGTGGCATTCGCGGGTATTGAGCCTGAAATGACCGACCCGCGTAAATTTGACGTGCCGATTGATGCGCAGTCTGTTCACCAAGGTGTCGCACTTGAGGTCAAGCCGCTCACGTGGGGCTCGCTCACCGAAGTGTGCCTAGGCTCGGGTGAGGGACAGCCGACAGTGGTGTTGCTCGACCGCGTGACCGACCCGCATAACGTGGGCGCGGTGCTGCGCTCTGCCGAAGTGTTTGGCGCCGAGGCCGTGATCGCCACCGCCCGCAATTCCGCGCCCGAAACGGGGGCATTGGCCAAGACCGCCTCCGGCGCGCTTGAGCGTCAGCCATATTTGCGCGTGCGCAACCTGTCGGACACGATTTTGCAACTCCAAGAAATGGGATTTGTGGTGTTGGGTCTGGACGGTGAGGCAGAGACCGACCTTGATGAGGCTCTTGCGGACGCGTCAGGGCGCGCTGTCGCACTTGTGATGGGGGCCGAGGGGCCGGGGTTGCGCGAAAAGACCAAAGAGACCGTAGACAAGCTGGTTAAAATTCCGTTCGCGCGTGGCTTTGGTTCGCTCAATGTGTCCAACGCCACCGCAATCGCGCTTTATGCCGCGTCCAAACGCTAGGTTGGTGTCACGCTCCGTTAACGACGATATCACAAAACCGCGAGAGGGGCTTTTGTCCGCGGTGTGAGACCCTATGTCTAATCACGAGCCGCGCAGTCGGAACCTGCGCGGAGGTCTCACTGTCCCTCGTTCCAAAACTTTTGCCCGAGCCTTGTGCTCGGGCTTTTTTCTTGTGAATGCGGCCCTATCTATACTGTATGAGCATTCTTCATCAGCCCAGCGATGCGCAAATCGCCACCATCCTGACCGAGACCCGCGTGATCGCCCTTGTGGGGGCCTCCGCGCATCCCAAACGCCCCTCGAACGAGGTCGGGCACTACCTCGCCGCGCGCGGGTACAAGGTGATCCCCGTCAATCCGGGGCAAGCGGGCAAGGAGCTATTTGGTCAGACCTGTGTGGCGACACTTGCCGATATCGACGAGCCTGTGGATATGGTGGATATCTTTCGCCGCTCCGAGGAGGTTTTGGGCGTGGTCGAGGACGCGCTCGCCCATCTGCGCGGCCTCAAAGCCGTCTGGATGCAAATCGGCGTCATCAACGAAAAAGCCGCCGCTCTGGCCGTGGCCCAAGGCGCAAACGTGGTCATGGACCGCTGCCCCGCGATCGAGATCCCACGGTTGGGCGTGGGGGCTGTGGGGGTAGGGATGTGTGGCGAAGGTCCGGTTTGAGCCCTTTCTGAAAAATGCTGTCTTAAACTCTAACGGCAGCTATTCAAAAGTAGATTTGACAGTATGCCACCGCTAGGAGAGCATGAAGAAAATCTCACATAGCAACTCCTACTGGGCCTAATCATCTCATCACAAACTTAACCCGCCAAAAAAAGAGGTCTCCACCGTTGAAGTTATTTATAGTGGGAAATGGTTTTGATCTGAACTTTGGGCTGCCAACAAGGCTGGCCGATTTTGGAGCGCATTTACAATCAGATGAACAAGATGTCTTCTCCACTCTAAGTGGCGTGCATGGATTGATTGCCAAGAATGGCGACGTAAGCGACCTGACGGAATGGAACTATTTAGAAACAAGGATGGCCAATTTTGATGAAAGCTTCATAATCGACCAGGCTTCGTATAGCTTTGATCGGCAAGAGGTTTACCCCCCGCCCAGCGATGATTTTTGGGCATATGCAGCGGATCATTTCGACGACATGGTAAATCCGGTAATCCACGAGTTGCCTTGGCTTGTCCGAAAATGGGCATTGAGCATAGACATTTTCGACACTTCAAACGAACGCATGGAGGCATATGAAGAATTTGGCCGACGGCACCAAGCTGCAGCGTTTATAACGTTCAATTATACAAGGGTTTTAGAGGATATATGTCAGTTACAGCATGTCCACCATGTTCACGGCGAAGCCGAAGCTGGTGATGTCGTTCTTGGCCATAGCACCGAGTTTGTTCGACGTGTAGGTAAACCCGGAGACATAGATGAAATTAGCGAGCTTTACCCCGGATTTGAAAGCTACAACCATCACTTCAGGAAGCGTCAGGACGAACTATTCAAGGGTGTTTCTGATTTCGCTTCCAGACTTGAGCTTGATCGTCGTGTTGATGAGGTAATTGTGTGCGGCCACTCAATAGGCGAGGCTGACCGAAAATATTTCCTAATGGTCTCTCACCTTATTCCAGCCGCTACTTGGACATTCACTCCGTTAGGCGGAAGCGGAGGTAAGGATCATGAAAATATTGCAAGCTTAACTTCCGATCCAAGTTTTTGTTCGGGCAACTGCAACCTGAGAAACCTTGCAGACATCATCGGCGAGTAACTTTTCAAGTCTTCATTTTAGGTCATCTTTGGCAAAACTTTCTGCCTGAAGCGTACTTTGGCACAGCCGCATCGAACGTTCACTTCGTCCCGCATAACAGTCATTCCTACCAACCAGAATACCTACCGCCCCGCCTTTTCCTCAATCCCTGACACGCCTTGGCGCCGTGCGAGTTCATCCAGAACGTCCTCAAGCGCCACATTGCGGGCGGCGAGCATGACGAGCAGGTGGTAGAGTACGTCCGCCGCCTCGTAGGTCAGGTTCTCGCGGTCGTCTTTGGCGGCGGCGATGATGGCCTCAATGGCCTCTTCGCCAAACTTCTCCGCACATTTTTCCGGTCCCTTGGACAGCAGTTTCGCGGTCCATGAGCTATCGGGGTCGGCCCCTTTGCGCGACTGGATCGTGGCGGCGAGGTCTTTGAGAATGTCGGACATATCGCGTTCCTTGGATGGGGCGCTCAATTGAGCCGCATGGGGATGCCTTGGGACGCCATATATTCCTTGGCCTCCTGAATGGTGTAGTCGCCAAAGTGAAAGATCGACGCGGCCAGAACGGCGCTTGCGTGGCCTTTGGTGACACCCTCAACGAGATGATCAAGGGTGCCGACCCCGCCGCTCGCGATTACGGGGATTTTCACCGCGTCCGCGATGGTGCGCGTCATAGCGAGGTTGAACCCCGCCCGCGTGCCGTCACGGTCCATTGAGGTGAGTAAGATTTCACCCGCACCTTTGGCCTCTATCAGTTTGGCAAATTCCACTGCATCAATTGGCGTGCCATCCGCATCAAGTGCCGCTTTGCGTCCGCCGTGGGTGAAGATGGTCCATTTGGTCGGCGCGCCATCTGCATCCCATTCGGTGGTTTTTGCATCAATCGCACAGACGATGCATTGCGACCCGAACCGGTCAGCGGCGCGCGCAATCACATCGGGATCGGCCACCGCCGCCGAGTTGAACGAGACTTTATCCGCGCCCGCGAGCAACAGATTGCGCACGTCCTCGGTGGTGCGCACGCCGCCGCCGATTGTGAGGGGCATGAAACATTGCTCGGCCGTGCGCGTGGCCAGATCATACATGGTGCCACGGTTTTCATGGGTGGCGTGAATGTCGAGAAAACACAACTCGTCCGCGCCCGCCAAATCATAGGCCCGCGCACTTTCCACGGGGTCGCCCGCGTCGATCAAATCGACAAAGTTGACACCTTTGACCACGCGGCCATCGGCCACGTCGAGACAGGGGATGATACGGGTTTTGAGCATGGGACTGTCCTGTCGCGCGATTTCCCCACGTCTTTACTGTGCCTGTGGGTGTGATGCAATCGTGGAGGCCTTGGCAATCTGGCGCATCGCGTTGCGCACGATGGCGATATGAAAGGGCATGACGAGGATGAGATAGACCCGCCCGATCCAGTTGTTGCGGTGAACCCATGTGGCCATGTGGATGTGATCATTCTGGCGCATGACGCTAATGCGAAAGTTCAGGTGGGTGTCGTCGGTGCCGATGATGATCTCGGTTTCGCTTGTATAGTGAATAGGGAAAATGGCATCGCGCCCGTCCGCCGCAGTCCCCGTTTTGAGGCCAAGCGGGCGCACGATGATATTGCGCAACCGAAGCAATGCATCGGCCCATTTGGGCATGGCTAGCCCGATGTCGAGGGCCTCTTGTGGCGAAAGGTCTGACGTGGTGGCGTAGCCGTCAATGAAATCGCCCTGTCGGACCAGTGGCCACAGGTGTGAAGCATCAGGATGGGTCATTTTGTACGTTTTTGACATGTTGAACTCTTTAACTACGGAATACGCTACTCATACACGCAAAAACGCCACGCTGCGAGGGGCGTGGCGTTCTGATTTTTAAAATAAGGAGCCGTACTCAGCCTTTCAGCACCTTAAGCGCCTCGGCCAGATCGATCGCGCCGTCATAGAGCGCACGGCCCGAGATGGCACCGTCGAGCGATGCGCCGCATGATTTGAGGGCTTGCAGGTCGGCAATCGACGACACGCCACCCGATGCTATCACGGGGATGGATACGGCGCGGGCGAGGGCGGCGGTCTCTTCGACGTTGGGGCCTTGCATCGCGCCATCGCGGTTAATGTCGGTGTAGATGATAGCGGCCACGCCTGCGTCCTCGAATGATTTCGCCAGATCGGTGGCGGTCACGTTGGTTTCCTCTGCCCAGCCTTTGGTCGCCACCATGCCTTTGCGCGCATCAATGCCCACGGCCACATGACCTGGAAAGGCCCGCGCGGCCTCGCGCACCAGATCGGGGTTTTCAACGGCTACGGTGCCAAGGATCACGCGTTGCAATCCTTTGTCGAGCCAGCGTTCAATAGTGGCCATGTCACGGATGCCGCCGCCGAGTTGTGCGGGCACTTTGCACTGTTTCAATATCTCTTCGACGGGGGCGGCATTCACCGGCTCGCCCGCAAATGCGCCGTTCAAATCGACAAGGTGCAGCCACTCACACCCCGCATTGACGAACTCCATCGCTTGGGCTGCGGGGTTGTCATTGAACACCGTTGCTTGATCCATTTCGCCCTTATAGAGCCGCACGGCGTTGCCATCTTTGAGGTCGATTGCAGGGTAGAGGATCATCAGGTGGTTTCCTTGTAGATAGGGTTGTGCATCCTTTGCCATGATTGGCCACCAATTGCAAAGACAGGGTGCGCCTTTGGCGCGCATATTAATCGTGTGCTCATCTATTGGCGCTTAGATGTGCCCCAACGTTATTG
This sequence comes from Celeribacter marinus, assembly GCF_001308265.1. GTDB lineage: Bacteria > Pseudomonadota > Alphaproteobacteria > Rhodobacterales > Rhodobacteraceae > Celeribacter > Celeribacter marinus. Next base: position 859,319 of record NZ_CP012023.1, on the reverse strand, counting down.
TTGCCACGCCACCCGATGCCCTCACAGGATAGGCATAGGGATTAAAGGGAGAACTATTGATGAAAACACTACTAGCATCCGCCGTTATGGCACTTGGACTTGCGGCGCCGACAGTTGCGGCTGACGCGGTCGAGGGCACGTGGCAAACGCAAGTTGACGATGGCGCCTATGCCTATGTCACAATCGCCCCGTGTGGGTCGAACTTTTGCGGCACCATTTCACGCACGTTCAATTCGGACGGCGAGTATAATTCACCCAATAAGGGCAAGCAGATTGTCCGCGATATGGCCCCCAAAGGCGACGGCAAGTTCGAGGGCAAAGTGTGGCGTCCGTCCAACGATAAGATTTACATCGGCAAATTGGACCAGTCAGGCGACCGGATCAAGCTCAAGGGCTGTGTGGCCGGCGGCATGCTATGTTCGTCGCAAACATGGGCACGTATTCAATAAACACCACAACAAAACGCAAAACAAAAGGGGGTCTTATGGCCCCTTTTTCTTGGTCTAAATATCTAAATACTACGGTGCCCAACCGAGGAAGTTGGAGATGATGCGCAATCCTGCCCGCTGGCTTTTCTCGGGATGAAATTGAAATCCGATCATAGTGTCACGCCCGACGATAGCGGTGATATCGCCCGCGTAATCAACATGCGCCAGTCGCTCGGTGTCTTTGGCCACTTTGAAGTGGTAGGAATGCACGAAATAGGCGTGATCGCCTGTCTCCACACCGTCTAAAACAGCATGTGGGTGATCGATCATCAGGTCGTTCCAGCCCATGTGCGGCACCTTGAGCGTTGCGTCTGAGGGCGCGATTTTAACCACATCGCCGCTAATCCAGTCGAACCCTGCGGTTTGGGTGTATTCATGGCCGCGTGTCGCCATCATCTGCATGCCGATACAAATCCCCATAAAGGGGCGCGCCTTGACCGTCACGGCCTCTTCAATGGCTTCAAACAGGCCTGAGCGGTCAAATAGATGTGCTTTGCACGCGGGAAACGCGCCATCACCGGGCAGAACAATACGGTCTGCCTTGGCTACAACATCGGCCTCGGACGTCACCACAATTGTACCCGCACCCCGCTCATTCGCCATGCGCTCGAACGCCTTATGCGCCGAGTGCAAGTTTCCGCTGTCGTAATCTACAAGGGCCGTGAGCATAGGGGGCGCTTTCTATTGGCAAGTGGCGTGAGGCGCATCCCGCAGGTGCGCCTCTTTTGTGATCTGTGGCCGGATCAGAGGCTATAGCTTGCCCTTGGTCGAGGGCAGGGCGTGCGCCATGCGTGGATCTGTCTCGACCGCCATGCGTAACGCGCGGGCAACCGATTTGAACGCTGCTTCGGCGATGTGGTGGCTGTTGAGGCCATGCACGCGGTCGATATGCAGTGTGATACCGCCATGGGTCGATAGCGCTTGAAAGAATTCACGGACCAATTCCGTGTCGAATGTTCCGATTTTGGCCGATGGAAAATCGACATTCCACACCAAAAACGGGCGCGCGGACAAATCGAGCGCGGATGAGACCTGTGTGTCGTCCATCGCCAAGGCAAAGTGACCGTAACGGCAGATGCCTTTTTTATCGCCAAGTGCCGCGACAAGCGCCTGACCCAGTGCGATGCCGGTGTCCTCGACCGTGTGGTGGTCGTCGATGTGATAGTCGCCTTTGGCGCGCACGGTCATGTCGATCAAGGAGTGGCGCGACAACTGATCGAGCATGTGGTCGAAGAACCCCACGCCCGTCTGGTTGTCGTAAATGCCTGTGCCGTCGAGATTGATATCAACGGTGATCTCCGTTTCCGCAGTGGTACGGGTGATGGATGCGGTGCGCATGCGGCTAATCCTCTTTGGTTTGGGGCGGTTATACGCGTGTCTTTGCAGGTTTGCCAAGCCGCTGCCGGTCGGGTTGACGCAGCCCTGTGGCGCGCGGGGCACGTCCGTTATGGGGCTGAGTGAGACGCCTGTCATGTGCCGCACGGCAGATATGGGCTCGTTTTCGCACATAGGCGAGTGTGTTTAACCGGCGTTAATACTTAATTCACAAAAGTTGAAGAAACTAAAGTCGACACTGCATGATCTTATGCAGCAATTCCTACCCAAAAGGTGCGTCATGCGTATTTTGATTTTGAACAGTGAGAGTGAAACATCTGCACAGTGGGCTCGCGCGCTGGGCGCTCGGGGGCATTCGGTTTCCGTCTGTTGTATTGCCGAAGATGCAATGCAAATGCTGCGCAACGAGTGCTTTGATCTGTTAATCTTTGACATCCTTGTTGGCGAAGGCAGCGGGTTGGGTGTGGCGCTTTTGGCCGAGTTCCATCAGCCGAACTGTGCCGCGATGCTTGTCTCCAACTTTGTCCCTGCGTTTCAACAAGAGCTGTTTTCGCGTTTGTCGCGCCTCAAGGTCGTGATTGGGCGCGGCTCCCCCGTCGAAGATTTGGTGATGTTTGCGGAAAGCTGCGTCGATGAGGATGCGCGCATCTCGCTTGGCGCGGCGTAAGCCCGTTTTTCGAAGTCCGCCGCCCGCGTGCAATACAGCGATCAGACAGACGCAAACACCATCCGAAGATGTGTCGCGTTTCAATCTACTCTGAGAGAAATGGAGCGGGCGAGGCGATTCGAACGCCCGACCCTAACCTTGGCAAGGTTATGCTCTACCCCTGAGCTACGCCCGCTCGGCGTGTCACCTGTTACGTCGGTGTCTAGAACGTTTCCTTTGAACGACATGCTTAGGTTTCGCACATCAACCAATCCGGAGACTGGAGGAAAATTGGAGCGGGCGAGGCGATTCGAACGCCCGACCCTAACCTTGGCAAGGTTATGCTCTACCCCTGAGCTACGCCCGCTTCCTTGGGTAGGGCGGATTTAGGACGTCACGCCGCTGGCCGCAAGGGGAAAGTTGGCGCGAGCGCGGTTTTTTTTCCTTGCCCCTACATCACCGCGTGTCCGAGGACCGCCAGCGACAATATGAGGAGCAAGACGTAGGTCGCAAGTGCTCCCCAATAGCGGACTTTGTACCCGTTTGCGGATGTCAGCCCGTAAAAGTTCGCGCCGCGTGTTGCCAAAAGTGTGAGGCCCGCACCATGAAGCACAAGGGTGGGCGCCCCTTGGTTCTCTGCAAGAGCGAGCAGGATCAACGTAAGTGGCGCGTACTCGTTGAAATTGGCATGAGCGCGGATGCGTAGGTTAAGGTCGGTTTGCCCGCCGTCTCCCATAGAGATTTTGCTCGCGCCCCGCCCCAAGGAGACGTGCAGCGAGACATAGGTGTAAAACAGACCGATGAGGCCCGCGTAAATGGCGGTGATATGAAGCATGTGATATTCCTGTTGGCGCCAACGTTGTGCCGACTGTGGGGGGGCAACGCGGGCTTGTCCATCCAAAACTGAACGGCTCAGTTTAGAGTGTGCTGCTCAAAATGAGATGCAAAAAGGGCGCCGCGATGTGCGGCGCCCTTTTAAGACAGATACGGTGCGTCCTATTCGAACTCGACCAACAAATCTTTTGCGTCGATCTGGTCCCCCGGTCCGACATGCAGCGTCTTGACGGTGCCATCGGCCTCAGCGGTGATCGAGGTTTCCATTTTCATCGCCTCGATGGTCAACAGCACATCGCCCTGTTTGACCTCTTGGCCCACGGTGACCGCAATCGTTGCCACAACGCCGGGCATCGGCGCGCCGACATGGGCGGCATTGCCAAGCGCGGCTTTGGGACGGGCGACTTTGGTCGCGGCCACGGAGCGGTCCGCCACGCGCACGGTGCGCGGTTGGCCGTTGAGTTCAAAGAACACTTTGACCTCGCCCTCCTCGTTGGCCTCAGACATCGCCTGACAGCGGATTTCGAGCGTCACACCCTCGGCGATGGAGACGGAAATCTCCTCACCGGGTTCCATACCGTAAAAGAAGTTTTGTGTCGGTAGGGTGCGCACAGGGCCGTAGGTTTCGTGGCGCGCACGGTAGTCGGTGTAGACTTTCGGGTACATCAGGTAGCCGTTAAGATCCTCGTTATCGATCTCGTCGCACTCGAATTTGGCGCATAGCTCGGCACGGGTCGCCTCAAGGTCCACAGGCGGGAGATGCTTGCCCGGGCGCTCGACGTTGGGCTTTTCGCCCTTGAGCACTTTTTGCACGATGGCGGCGGGGAAACCACCGGGAGGTTGGCCAAGGTTGCCGCGCATCATGTCAATCACGCTGTCGGGAAACGACACTTCGGTCTTGGGGTTTTCCACATCGGCGCGGGTCAACCCTTGGCTGACCATCATCAACGCCATGTCGCCCACCACTTTGGAGGAGGGTGTCACTTTGACGATGTCACCGAACACTTGGTTGGCATCGGCGTAGGCCTGTGCCACCTCATGCCACCGTTCCTCTAGGCCAAGTGAACGCGCCTGTGCCTTGAGGTTGGTGAACTGGCCACCGGGCATTTCGTGCAGATAGACCTCGGACGCGGGGGCCTCAAGGCCGGATTCAAACGCGGAATACTGGTGGCGCACGGCTTCCCAGTAGTTGGACATTTCGCGGATCGCGGCAATATCCAGACCCGTGTTGCGCTCGGAGAACCGCGTGGCCTCCACGATGGAGCCAAGACACGGCTGTGATGTGCCGCCCGAAAAGGCGTCCATAGCAACGTCTACGGCGTCCACGCCTGCGTCAGCGGCGGCAAGGATGGTCGCGCCCGCAATGCCGGAAGTGTCGTGGGTGTGGAAGTGGATCGGCAGGCCGACCTCGTCCTTGAGCGCCTTGATCAGCATCGCGGCTTGGGTCGGTTTCAACAGACCCGCCATATCTTTGAGGCCAAGGATATGCGCACCGGCGGCTTTGAGATCCTGACCCATTTTGACATAGTATTTGAGGTCATATTTCGGGCGGGTCGGGTCAAGTAGGTCGCCCGTGTAGCAAATCGTGCCCTCACAGACCTTACCGCTTTCAAGCACGGCATCCATCGCCACGCGCATGTTCTCGACCCAGTTGAGGCTGTCGAACACGCGGAACACATCGACGCCGGTATCGGCGGCCTGTGCCACGAACGACTGGACCACGTTGTCGGGGTAGTTGGTGTAGCCGACACCGTTGGAGGCGCGCAGCAACATTTGCGTCATGATGTTTGGCATCTTTTCGCGAATGTCGCGCAGACGCTGCCACGGACATTCCTGCAAGAAGCGATAGGCGACATCGAATGTCGCGCCGCCCCAACATTCCACAGAGAACAGTTGCGACAGGTTAGCGGCATAGGCGGGGGCGGCGTTGATCATATCGATCGAGCGCATCCGCGTGGCCAAAAGCGACTGGTGGCCGTCACGCATCGTGGTGTCGGTGATCAGCAGTTGTTTTTGCGCCAACATCCAGTCGGCCACGGCCTGTGGACCTTTGGCCTCCAACAGCTGACGTGTGCCTGCGGGCGGCACGGCATTGTGGGCCTTGGGCGCGATGGGCTTGCGGGCTTCGGCGGCGGGTTGGCTGCGCCCGACCGTTTCGGGGTGGCCGTTCACGGAGATGTCCGCGAGATAGGTCAGGATTTTGGTCGCACGGTCGCGGCGTGGTTTGAAATCAAACAACGCGGGCGTCTCGTCGATGAATTTGGTGGTGTATTCATTGTTGAGGAAGGTCGGGTGTTTGAGCAGGTTTTCTACAAAGGCGATGTTGGTCGATACGCCGCGAATACGAAACTCGCGCAGCGCACGGTCCATACGGGCAATCGCGGCCTCTGGCGTGCGCGCCCATGCGGTCACTTTGGTCAGCAAGCTGTCGTAATAGCGCGTGATCACAGCGCCCGAATAAGCGGTGCCGCCGTCAAGGCGGATGCCCATGCCCGTGGCCGAGCGATAGGTGGTGATGCGGCCATAGTCGGGGATGAAATTGTTGGTGGGGTCTTCGGTCGTCACGCGGCACTGGATCGCGTGGCCGTCGAGTTTCACGTCATATTGCGAGGCAACGCCCGTGGCGGCGGTGAGCGATTTGCCTTCTGCGATCAGGATCTGGGCGCGTACGATGTCGATGCCCGTAACTTCCTCGGTGATGGTGTGTTCCACTTGGACGCGCGGGTTCACTTCGATGAAGTAGAACTTGCCGTCATCCATATCCATCAAGAACTCGACCGTGCCGGCGCACTCGTAGTTGACGTGCTCGCAGATGCGTTTGCCAAGGGCGCAAATCTCTTCGCGTTGGGTTTCAGACAGATAGGGGGCGGGGGCGCGTTCGACCACTTTCTGGTTGCGGCGCTGCACCGAGCAATCGCGTTCGTACAAGTGATAGATGTTGCCTTGGCTGTCGCCGAGAATTTGAACCTCGACGTGACGCGCCCGCACGATCATTTTTTCAAGATAGCCCTCGCCATTGCCAAATGCGGCTTCGGCTTCGCGGCGGCCTTCCTTGACCTTTTCTTCCAACTCTTCGGCGTTGAACACCGGACGCATGCCGCGTCCGCCACCGCCCCAAGAGGCTTTGAGCATCAACGGGAACCCGACCTCTTCGGCCTCTTTGCGGATGGCGTCGAAATCATCGCCAAGCACTTCGGTGGCGGGAATGACGGGCACGCCCGCCTCCATCGCGACCTTGCGTGCCGAGGCCTTGTCGCCCAACTCGCGCATGGTTTTGGCTTTCGGCCCGATAAAGGTGATGCCCGCATCCGTACAGGCGTCCACAAAGTCGGGGTTTTCGGACAAAAGCCCGTAGCCCGGATGGATCGCATCTGCGCCGCACGCCTTGGCCACACGGATGATTTCGGAGATCGACAGATACGCCGCGACCGGTCCCATGCCTTCGCCGATTTTATAGGCTTCGTCCGCCTTAAAGCGGTGCAAGGACAGTTTGTCCTCTTCGGCGTAGATCGCCACGGTTCGTTTCCCTAGCTCGTTGGCCGCGCGCATAATTCGAATAGCGATCTCGCCGCGGTTGGCGATCAGGACCTTTTTGAAGTCGGGCATAGGGACAGTCTCCATCGTGAGTAGGGTGTTAACTTTACGGCAGCCTAGGGGTTTCTGCGCTGCAGTAAATCCCCAAAACTCATCTCTGGGCCCAATGAATACTGTTAACGCTAACAAAAGAAAAGGGCGGCCATGAAAACCGCCCCCTTTGAAGGATTACCTGGATTGCATAATGTCTATGCAGGATCAGGTTTGCGCGGCGTGTGGCGCGATTCAAGCGGGATTTCATCCAACAAGAATGCAAACAAAAGACCGACGACAGCGAGGCTTGCTGCAATTGCATAAACGGGGCGCAGTGCCGAGGATACGCTTTGCGCGACCAAGGTTTGGGCGTCAGCGGGCAAAGCGGCGAGGCTCTTGGGACCAAGCTCCGCGATGGAGCTAAGCCCTTCGACCTCCATACCGTTCATCTGGGCGGCCATGCGAGCGGCAAACAAGGCACCAAAGGCGGATACGGCGACCGAGCCGCCTACTTGGCGAAACATCAATCCTGCGGCGGTTGCTGTTCCCAGCAGATGACGGGGGGCCGCGTTTTGAACGGCGGTCGTGACCACGGGGAAAATGGAGCCCATGCCCGCGCCGACCGCAATGAGAGCCGCCCAAAGTTGAACGGATGGCATGTCAGCGGACAGGCGTGTGAGCGCAAGCAAGCCGAGTGATGCAACCGAAAGGCCAATGATGGGCAGGCGGCGGTATTTGCCTGTTGCGGTCATGTAGCGCCCCGCAATGGTCGATGCGCCAAGAATGCCAAAGGTCATCGGGATCAGTTGAAGCCCTGAGGCGGTCGCGGTGGCTCCTTTGGCAAGTTGCAAGTAGATCGGAATGAACGTCAGAGCGCCGAACATCATGGCGCCCGTGACGAATGAGATGATCGACGTGACCCAAAATGTGTTCATCTTGAACAAAGATAGGGGCAAAATCGGATCCGCTGCGCGCGTCTCGATAAAGAGAAAGGCGACAAGGGCCGCGCCGCACAGCGCCATAAGGCCAATGGCCTGCGGGTCCGACCATGCAAATTGTGTGCCGGCCAATGAGGTCAAAAGCACAACGCATGCAAGGGTGAGGGACAGGGTCACAGCGCCCAAAACGTCGATCTTTGCGCGCACGCGTTTGCCGGTTGGCTGAAATCCATAGGCAAAGCCCGCGAGTGCCAATAGGCCAAAGGGCAGGTTGATGTAGAAAATCCAGTGCCATGAGAACGCATCAACGAACCAGCCGCCCAAGAGCGGACCAGCCACAGACGACAGGCCAAAGACGCCCGCAAAAACCCCTTGGATTTTACCGCGATCTTTGGGCGCGATGACGTCGCCAATGATCGAGAGGGCCAACACAAAAAGGCCGCCGCCGCCCAAACCCTGTAAGGCGCGGGCGAGGATGAGAAAGAGCATTGAGGTGGCCATGCCGCACAGCACGGACCCCAATAGGAACAGTCCGACCGAGAAAAACACCACATTGCGCCGCCCGAAGGTATCGCCAAGTTTGCCGTAAAGTGGCGCCACCATAGTGGACGCCAAAATATAGGCCGTGACCACCCAAGACAGGTGATCCAATCCGCCCAAATCCGCCACAATGGTCGGCAGGGCGGTGGATACGATGGTTTGGTCAAGAGCGGCAAGAAGCATCAAAACCGCGACCGATCCGATGACAAGGCGCACGGAGGCGTCGGGCGTATCGCTCGGCGAGGGCGAGGTGGAGGTTAGAGTGGTAGGGGAATCATTCGACATAGATGTCTCATTTCGTGCGGTTTCGGGGGTGCATTGGGGTCGGCGTGGCGCGCTTGTGCGCCGTTGGATTTATATATGTGCCAATAGCATATATTTGACAATGGCATATTGTTGACAATCACACATAAAACGGGCACCTCGTCTCAATGGACAAACGCGACACCCACGCCAACGCCGACCCGCGCATTCATCGCGGCATTCCGGAACTTCTTGATAGCAAGGGGTTTTCTCACGATGCTATCGGCGCTCTTTTGGATTTCGACCTCGCCTTGTTTCAATGGCGGCGCATCGGTGAACAGGGTGAGTTCAAGGGCAAAGTGTTGGAGGGCGTCGATGAAAAACTCGATCCCGCGCTTTTGCAGGGGTTGCTCAGTGTCGCGCAAATTCATGCGGGTCTTGGCCGGATGGAGCCGCAGCCCCCGACCATCGGTCTTGTGGCTGATGTGATGGCGGTCGACCCGTCACGCGCCTCGCGCATTGTCGCGGGGCTGGTGGAGCGCGGGTTCGTGGTGCGCGATGTCGCGCAAGAGGATGCCCGAAAATCGATCCTGACATTGACGCCCAAGGCGCTTGAGTTTTTGAGGCAGTTCTCGGCCTCCAAATGGCACCTCATGTCTCAGCTGTTTCAAGAGTGGGACGCGGATGACATCGAAATGTTTGCGCGCCTCGTTCGGCGCTATGTTGATGGGCTGAACGCGGTTTTGCAGTCGGATGCGCCCTAAACGCGGATCCCGCGCGGTGTTTTTCATGCGAACAATTGCAGAACATGCTTTTCCTTAGCGCCGCATGGTTGTAGTCTCGCGCCCATGAGCAGTTTCAGTGAAGATGATGCCTTTGAGGCCGCAGCCCCACCCGCGAACCGACCCTCTTTGAGCCAAATGGCGATGGGGGCGCGGCCAACGCCGTATCTTGAGGGATTGAACCCCGCACAGCGCGAGGCCGTCGAGGCGATGGATGGGCCCGTCTTGATGCTTGCGGGCGCGGGCACGGGCAAAACCAAAGCGCTGACCTGTCGCATTGCGCATCTGCTCAACACGGGGCGCGCGCGTCCCAACGAAATCCTCGCCGTCACCTTTACCAATAAGGCGGCCCGCGAGATGAAGGACCGCGTGGGCGCGCACATGGGGCAATCTGTTGACGGGGTGCGTTGGCTCGGTACGTTTCACGCGATCTGCGTTAAACAGTTGCGCCGCCACGCCGAATTGGTCGGCCTAAAAAGCAATTTCACGATTTTGGACACTGACGATCAAATCCGTCTGCTCAAACAGTTGATCCGTGCCGCAGGGATGGACGACAAACGGTGGCCTGCGCGTCAGCTTGCGGGATTGATCGACGGGTGGAAGAACAAGGCGCTAACGCCCGCCAAATTAGGCGCGGCGGATGAGGCGGCATTCGATGATCGGGGTAAGGCGCTTTATGCGCAGTACCAGCACCGTCTCAAAGAGTTGAACGCTTGCGATTTTGGCGATTTGTTGCTGCATATGGTCACGATTTTTCAAAATCATCCCGACCTGTTGGAGCAGTATCAGCGGTGGTACAAATATATCCTCGTGGACGAGTATCAGGACACGAACGTGGCACAGTACATGTGGCTACGATTGTTGGCGCAGGGGCATCGCAATATCTGTTGTGTCGGCGATGATGATCAGTCGATCTACGGGTGGCGCGGGGCCGAAGTTGGCAATATCTTGCGGTTTGAAAAGGATTTTCCGGGGGCTACGGTTGTACGCCTAGAGCAAAACTATCGCTCGACCCCCCACATCCTCGCCGCGGCGTCGAGCGTGATTGCCGCCAATTCGGGTCGTTTGGGCAAAGACCTTTGGACGGCTGAGCAAGACGGTGAAAAGGTGCGCTTGATCGGTCATTGGGATGGCGAAGAAGAGGCGCGTTGGGTCGGCGAAGAGATCGAAGCGATGCACAGTGGCACGCGGGCGCGGTTGCGCAAATTCTCTCTCGATGATCAGGCGATTCTTGTGCGGGCCTCACATCAGATGCGGGCGTTTGAAGATCGGTTCTTGACCATCGGATTGCCATACCGTGTGATCGGCGGCCCACGGTTCTACGAGCGCTTGGAAATCCGTGACGCTATGGCCTATTTTCGCGTGGTTATCTCGCCCGAAGATGATCTGGCGTTTGAGCGCATAATCAACGTGCCCAAGCGGGGCGTGGGTGATAAGGCGATGACCGATATTCAGGTCACCGCGCGCACCAACGGCGTCTCGCTCAAAGAGGGCGCGCGGATTGCGGCGCAAGATGGTTTGCTCAAAGGCAAAGCCAAATCGGGCGTGGCGCAGCTGATTGCCCAGTTGGACCTGTGGAGATACCTGTATTCAAATCGGGGGAATGAGGATGTGATTTCCGACTATGACGCTGAGATTTCGGAACTCGCTTCCAAGTTGGGAGTCGTAGAGGCTGAGCTGGCTCTTATGACAAGTAAAGGGATGAATGTTAAGGAAGATTGTGCTGAGTTGCTTCTATTGGCAGAGCAACTCAAATCACAAATCAAAGTACTGCAATCTTATGTAGAGTATTTGAGATCTGATAATGACGTTGTCTTAGCCGAAATCATTCTCGACGAGAGCGGCTACACCACGATGTGGCAAAACGACAAAAACCCAGATTCTCCGGGCCGTCTTGAAAACCTCAAGGAACTCGTCAAGGCTCTGGACGCCTTTGATAACCTTGGTGGATTTCTCGAACACGTTGCCCTGATCATGGACAACAGCAACGAGGAACACGGCGAAAAAGTCACCATCATGACGCTGCACGGCGCCAAGGGGCTTGAGTTTCCCGTGGTGTTTTTACCTGGGTGGGAGGAGGGGTTGTTCCCCTCTCAGCGCTCTATGGACGAAAGTGGTCAACAGGGTCTCGAAGAGGAGCGGCGTCTGGCCTATGTGGGCATAACGCGGGCGGAGGAAGTTTGTACAATTTCGTTTGCGGGCAATCGCCGCGTTTATGGCCAATGGCAAAGCCAACTGCCCTCGCGCTTTATCGATGAACTTCCCCAAGATCACGTTGATATTCTCACCCCGCCCGGCCTGTACGGCGGTGGATATGGCGCGGCGCAATCGGGGGGCTTTTCTAGTGAGGCCTCAGGCGCAGGAATGTCAGCCGCCTTTGAGACCCGCGTCGAAAAGGCAGATGTCTATAATTCCCCAGGGTGGAAGCGCTTGCAACAGCGTAGCCAACGAAGCGGGGCAGCCACCAATGTGCGCTCTGGTAAGGGCGGCCATATGACGATTGATGCGAAAGCGGCGCTGGTCTTTACGGTTGGGGACCGCGTGTTTCACCAAAAGTTCGGCTATGGTCAGGTGTTGGAGATCGAGGGCGACAAGCTTGCGATTGATTTTGACCATTCGGGCGAGAAAAAACTCGTGGCCAGCTTCGTGACGCCTGCTGAAAAGGCTGGCGACGTCCCATTTTGAGTGTGTCAGCTCGGAGGGCGCGCCCCTTTAGGCGTTGACCTGCTCCCCGAAACTTCCCTCACTTTAATGTAGAGTTTGCTCAACCTTTGTAGGAGCAAACAAATGCGACAGAGTCGTTTTACTGAAGCCCAAATAATCGGGATGATTAAAGAACAGGAAGCTGGAATGCCCACGGCTGAGGTGTGTCGCAGACATGGCCTGAGTCCTGCGTCGTTTTACAAGTTCAAAGCCAAATACGGTGGCATGAACATTTCTGACACCCATCGCCTCAAATCGCTGGAAGACGAGAACGTCAAGTTGAAGCGTCTGCTGGCTGATACGATGCTCGACAATGTCGTTCTGAAAGACTTGCTGGGAAAGAACTGACGACACCGAATGTGCGACGGGCTGCGGCACAAAAGGCGATGCGGGATCATGATATCTCGCAACGCCGGGCGTGCAGGCTTGTTGGTGTCGATCCCAAGACTGTCCGGCGCGATCAACCGCCGGATAATCCTGAAGTTCGCGAAGAGATGACGGCGATTGCCAACAAACGGCGGCGGTTTGGTTATCGCCGGATCGGCGTGCTGTTGGAGCGCAAAGGCATGATTATGAACCACAAGAAGCTGTATCGACTTTATACGGAAGAAAAGCTGGGCGTCAGGCGACGAAGAGGCCGTAAGCGTGCGCGTGAATCACGCACGCCGATGCCTGTGGCGTTGAGACCTGGTGAGCGTTGGTCGCTGGATTTTGTCTCCGACACATTTGGCGCGTCTCGCAAGTTCCGCATGTTGGCTGTGAATGACGATTGCTGCCGTGAGAACCTATGCCTGATGGCGGACACCAGCATATCGGGCGCTCGAGTTGCGCGAGAACTGGATGCGCTTGTGCGCGTCTACGGAAAGCCAGCTTGTATTGTCTCAGACAATGGCAATGAGTTCACCAGTCGGGCGATCCTTAAATGGGCTGGCGATAACGACGTGGATTGGCATTACATTGATCCAGGCAAGCCCCAGCAGAATGGTTTTATCGAAAGCTTCAACGGCAGCCTACGTGACGAACTGCTAAATGAGGAGATCTTCGACACGCTGGATGATGCCCGCCGCAAACTGGCACTCTGGCGCTACGACTACAACAACGTAAGACCACACTCATCGCTGGAGAATCAAACACCCGCTGAAGTGCGTCGTGCGCTTGAGCAATTTGAGGGCTCCGCGTCCGACGCGCTTGCCCAAACCGACGACGAAGAATATGAAATCCAAACCCGCAAACTCTCGTTATGAATGAGGGAGCCTCGGGGGGCAGGTCAGCGTCCACCTATTACGCGCGCCATATTCGGGTGCGGTGGCAGGGTGCCCCGCATGTGAAGGCACGCAAATTTCGTGCAAATTATCCCTAAAAAATGATCATTTCCGATCTCGGCGCTGCGGCGTCTTGGTTGCGCGTGCGCGTGCGCGTGGCGCATGTGCCGTCTGTCTTGCAGACATAAAAAAAGCGGTGATGTCAGGGAGGAGGAAAGACATCACCGCTTTTTAGCACACGATCTCTCAGGGAGGAGGAGAGAGAGATCGATCTATGTTGGAGCATGTAAGGCTCCGAATTAGGTGCGGCGATGCAGGGAGGAGGAGAGCATCGCCGCTCTGGTCTTTAAGGCTCTAAGGGAGGAGGAAGAGCCTTAAATTCCGATTGTTTGTGCGGCAACGTCAGGGAGGAGGAGAGACGTTGCCGCTTCGATCAGAACCCTAGGGAGGAGGAGAAGGGTCCGATTTCGAAATTCTTAGTTGCCGTAGGCTGCTTCAAAAGCAACGGACTTGATTGTGGAGCGTGCGAGGCCCAGATCGGCAAGGTCACGGTCGCTCAATTCGTTCAGCTCGTTCATCGTTTCGCGGTACACATTGTAACGTGCGTAGCGCTCGGACAGACCGGCGAAGAAGGATGTGATGCCTGCGAAACCAGGTGCAGCTGTGCGGACGTTGTTTACATAAGCCATTGCGTTCTTACCTTAATATGCGTGCGGGCGTTTCGCCCTGCGGTGTCTTGGTTGACGGGTCGGACTGTCGTGGTGTGCCCTGTTCGTCTTGTTGATCCTAAGATGGAGGAATTGCTGCGCATGCACAACTCACCGTCTCGTCATTGCCGCTATGCAGAAAATGCATGACCAATACTGACCTAATTTGAAGGCGCTTTGGGTAATTTCATCCAAATGGACAATAAATACAGGGCTATGGAGTGGAAAAAGCCCCGTAAAAGGCGTATCTGCACGGTGAATAGGGAAAAAGGGATGACCAATATGCCCGCGTTACATGACACTATTATGACGGTTTTAGACGGGATTGCGCTGCCCGATGGAACGAGCCTCGCCTCAGGGGAGCGAATTCGAGCGCTCACTGTTGACGCGGGCGTGGTGCGATTCGTCATTGAGGCACCTGATGCGACTGCTGCGCGTGCATGGAGTGGCGCGCAAGCCAAAGCACAGGCTGCTATTGAGGCACTTGAAGGGGTTGGATCCGTCTCTATCGTTATGACGGCCCATGGTCCGACTGGGAGCGCGTCCCCCGCGCCAGCGCAGGCGGGTGGGCAAGCGGGCGAGCCGCCCAGTCTTAAGATTGGCCGTCACCCAACGCCACAGCAAGGCAAGTCCAAGCCGTCAGGGATCAAGAGCATTATCGCGGTCGCGTCCGGTAAGGGGGGCGTGGGTAAATCCACCGTCTCCGCCAACCTCGCGGTCGCACTGGCACGGCAGGGCCGCAAAGTTGGTCTGTTGGATGCTGATATATATGGCCCAAGCCAGCCGCGCATGATGGGCGTGACAAAGCGTCCGGCGTCACCGGATGGCGAGACGATCGAACCGTTGCATGCACATGGTGTTACGATGATGTCGATTGGCCTGATGATCAAAGACGGTGAGGCGGTCGTGTGGCGCGGGCCGATGTTGATGGGCGCGATGCAGCAAATGCTGGGTCAGGTCGCGTGGGGTGAATTGGATGTCTTATTGATTGATATGCCGCCCGGCACGGGGGATGTGCAGCTCACCTTGTGTCAGAAAACCGAATTGACGGGTGCATTGGTTGTCTCGACGCCACAAGATGTGGCCTTGATCGATGCGCGGCGCGGTATTTCGATGTTTGAAAAGCTCAAGGTTCCCGTTTTGGGTCTCATCGAGAATATGTCGACATATGTATGTCCGAGTTGCGGGCATGAGGCGCATTTGTTCGGGCATGGCGGCGTCAAGGATGAGGCGGAGAAAATGGGTGTGCCGTTCTTGGCTCAGCTCCCATTGGCGCTCGATACTCGTGTGGCGGGGGACGAGGGTGTGCCGATTGCGGCGACAGATAGTCCCCTTGGCGTCCCTTATATGCAGTTGGCCGAGCGATTGATTGCGGGTGGTATCGCCTAAACACCGCGCTTTCGGGGTGTGACCCTGCATTTGTAACAAGACGCCGCGCGGGGGATCTGCCTCGCGCGGCGTTTTCGTGCGCGATATAGCATGTCCTAGCCCGCTGATGGGCATTGGTGCATGGGACTTCATGGTGCGCATGGGATTTCATGGCACATTTGGGATTTTATGGGCGAGAGGCGACTTTTTAGGCCAAGAGTCGGCGCTTTCCATCCCGTTTCGAATCACTTTTCTGTGGATAACTCGGTGGAAACTTGTGGATGAGCCTGTGTTTTGAAAGTTTTTTCGACTCTTTTGGGTCGTATGGAGTTAAGAATGCACTGCACCACATGTAGTCGGTAGCTCTGTTTATTTGTCAATTTGTGGTAAATATAGTGTGAATTCGAGGTGCTATTGCTGGTGCGCTCCTCCCGTCAAATCCCACATATGGTAGCCTGTGCACAATTTACCCGTTGATTACCATGAATTCCCATGGCATGTTTGTGTCATCCGGTGAGACGGGAATGAGCGGCGCATACAAGACCGCAAACAAAACAAAATAATAAGTCAGGCTTCATACAGGCATCCATCTCACCAGAACACAGAGATCCGGCGCGCGAGCGAGCAGACATCCCCCCAGGTGGCGCGCGCAGTCGGACATCCCCGGAAACGGGACGAGGGCGGCGGATAGAGCAGTGGCAGCAGCTCGGTCCGCCGTTTCCCGTTTCAGGGGCTCACAAGATTTTCGGGTCGACGGACCCGCCCGATGAGTAGAGCCAAGCGGCTCATATGAAAAGAATAGGAGCCACGATTTGGCTGGCATGTTCATAGGCGAACACACCTTTAAGGTGGACGGCAAGGGACGCGTGTCGATCCCTGCCGATTTTCGTCGTGAACTCGAAGAGGGCGATCCTCTGTCAGGAGAAACGGGCCGCCCGCGCATGGTCATCGTCTACGGACATGACGCGCAAAAACAACTCATCGTTCATACCTATGATGGCTACAAGGCTCTCGCGGCAGATATCGCGGCACTGCCACGTGGATCTGAAAAGCGTAAAATCATGCAGCGTATGATTTTGAACCGTGCGCGTCCCACCGAGGTTGATGCAGATGGTCGTTTGGTTTTGCCGCAACCCCTTCGTGATAAAATCGGTCTCGACGGCACTGCGTATTTCGCGGGCATGGGTGAGACATTCGAGATTTGGAAGCCCGAAACCTTCGAGGTTGAAGATGCCAAAATTACGGATGGCTGGTTGGCCGAGCAGGGCGATGATTTCGACCCCCTGTCCCTCCTTGATGAATTAGGAGCCTAGATCATGTCTGAGGCTGCCACCTCTCCCGACGCGCCGCACATTCCGGTTCTATTGGCACCGCTTTTGCGCGAGTGCGCGCCTATCTGCGGTCGCTGGCTCGATGGCACGTTTGGCGCGGGTGGCTACACCAAGGGCTTGTTGGCCGCAGGGGCCGATCATGTCATGGGCGTGGACCGTGATCCATTAGCGCACGAATTGGCCGCAAAATGGGTCAAGGATTTTGGCGATAAGATTTCGCTTACACTCGGGACGTTTTCGCGGTTGGACGAATACGCGTCCGATTTGGACGGTGTCGTCCTTGATCTGGGTGTGTCGTCGATGCAGATCGATCTTGCCGATCGCGGGTTTTCGTTCATGAAGGACGGCCCCCTTGATATGCGCATGAGCCAAGAGGGGCCAACGGCGGCCCAGTTCGTCAATGAGGCGTCCGTAGACGAGATCGCGGATGTGCTGTTTCATTACGGCGAAGAGCGCCAGTCGCGCAAAATTGCCGCCGCTATCGTGATGGACCGCGAGAAAAAAACGCCGTTCGAGACAACATTGCAGCTTGCCAGCCTGATTGAGCGGTTGTTGCCACGCAAAAAGCCGGGTCAAAGCCACCCTGCAACGCGCACGTTTCAGGCCATCCGTATCCACATCAATGACGAGTTTGGCGAGTTAATCGCGGGACTTGAGGCCGCAGAGCGCGCGCTCGCGCCCGGTGGTCAGTTGGCCGTTGTGACCTTTCACTCGCTAGAGGACCGCGTTGTGAAGCGGTTCTTGCAACAGCGCGCCTCAACGGGCGGGGGCGGATCGCGTTATGCGCCCGTCCAAGAGATGAAGACGCCCGGATTTGAGAAGCTGTCAAAAGCCATCGGACCAGACGAAGACGAGTTGGTCGTGAACCCGCGTGCACGCTCTGCACGGTTGCGCGTGGCGCGCCGAACTGATGCGCCTGCCGTGGCCTCCGATCGTGCGGATCTGGGTCTGCCAAAGCCCCTTATGATGCGAGGACTGGCATAATGCGGTCGTTTTATATCACCGTGTCGGCTCTGGTTGTCATGGGCCTTGCGTTTTGGGCCTACAACGAAAATTACCGCACCCAAGAGGTGTTGCGCGATGTCTCTAGCCTTCAGCGTCAAATCGGTCATCAACGCGAAGAATTAGCGGTGCTCAAAGCGGAATGGGCCTATCTGAACCGTCCCGAGCGGCTTCGTGATCTGGCGGCCATCAATTTTGACAGCCTTGGCCTCTTGCCGTTCTTGCCTGAACAATTTGGCCGTGTTGACCAAGTTAGCTTTCCTCAAGACAATGATGTTTTGGGCCAGATTGAGGGCATATTTGACGTCGTGGGCCGCATTGAGGACGTGGAATAATGCCGATCCGCACACCACTTCGCCCCCTTGCACGTATCTTGAAGGCGCGCCAAAAGGGCGAAAACCCCGACACAATCGAGCGTGAGAACTTGCGTCTGCGCCACGAGGATATACGCGACAAATCCCGCCTTCGGGCTGAGGGGCGTTTGTTGCTGTTGGGCCTTGGGTTTGTGTCTGGGTTCATGGTGGTTGGCCTACGCATGGGGCAGGTCGCAGCCACAGTTCCCGAAGAGCCACGTGCGGTCACATCCGGCACGCCGATCCTTGCGCAACGCGCCGACATTGTGGACCGCAATGGCCGTATTTTGGCGACCAACCGCACCACACATTCGCTTTACGCGCAGCCCCATCAGATGATTGATCCGGTGAACGCGGCGCGTCAATTGGCGCGCATTTTTCCCGATCTGGACGAAGAGCGATTGATCAAGGATTTCACGGGAACACGCAAGTTCTTGTGGATCAAAAAGAAGATCGCACCAGAGCAACAACAAGCCGTTCACGACATCGGCGAACCAGGTCTGTTGTTTGGCCCGCGCGAAGAGCGCCTTTATCCAAACGGTAAGCTGGCCGCGCATATTCTGGGCGGGACAAAGTTTGGCCGTGAGGGTGTGATGAGCGCCGAAATCGTGGGCCAGTCTGGGATCGAGCGCTTTCGGGATGACTATTTGCGCGATCCTGCCAATGGCGATGCGCCTTTGCAACTCTCGCTCGATCTCACTGTGCAATCCACCGTCCGCGAAGTGCTTTATGGTGGCATGCGGATGCTTGATGCCAAGGGGGCCGCTGCCGTTATGATGGACGCGCATACGGGCGAAATTATCTCGCTCGTGTCGTTGCCTGATTTCGATCCAAATTCACGCCCTGAATATTTCACCGGTAACAATCCCGCTGATAACCCAAGGTTCAACCGTGCGGTTCAGGGCGTCTATGAGCTTGGCTCGACGTTCAAGATTTTTGCCGCCGCTCAAGCGATGGAGCTTGGTATTGCCAACCCGTCGACACCGATTCCTGCTACGCCGCCGTTTCGGTGGGGCAAGCACCGCATTGGCGAGTTTGAGGGTCACAATTACGGCCCAACGCTGTCCTTGCGGGATATGATTGTGAAATCGTCGAACGTGGCCACGGCGCATGTGGCGCAACAAATTGGCGTGACCAGACAGCAAGAGTTCCTTAAATCGCTCGGCTTTTTCGATCCAACCCCCGTGGAATTGAGTGAGGCCGCAGGGGCAAAGCCACTTTTGCCGCCAAAGTGGTCCGAATTATCGACGCTGACCATTTCGTTCGGTCATGGCCTATCGGCCTCGCCGCTGCATCTGGCTGCTGCGTACTCGTCGCTTTTGAACGGCGGCACCCATGTCACGCCCACATTGCTCAAGGCGCAGGGATTTGTCCCAAAAGGCCCGCGTGTTGTGCGCGAGGAGGTATCTGAGGCGTCGCGCGAGATGCTGCGTGCCGTGGTGTTCGAACCTGAGGGGACCGCAAACTTTGCCGAAGTGCCCGGCTACCGCGTTGGCGGCAAGACTGGAACCGCCGACAAGCCGCTCGAAAACGGGCGCGGCTATTACAAGGATAAGACGATCACCACCTTTGCGTCTGTCTATCCCGTTGATGATCCAAAATATGTGTTGATTGTTGCGTTGGACGAAGCCGTGGAAACCACAGGGCCAATTCCGCGCCGCACGGCGGGTTGGACGGCTGTGCCTGTTGCTGCCGAAATCATCCGCCGCACCTCTCCGCTGTTGGGGTTGCGACCAGAGATTGAAACTGCCGCGCAAGGTGGGGTAACACTGACCTCGACACGTTAGAACACAGCGACATTCAAAAAAGGCAGGCGCGGCAATGGTGAAATCTCTTTCCGAGTTAGGGTTAACCGCGCAGGGGGGCAGGGATGCCCATATCACCGGACTGTCCGTTGATAGCCGTGATACGCTTGATGGCCATTTGTTCGCGGCCTTGCCTGGCGCGCGCATCCATGGCGGCGAGTTTGTTGAATATGCGTTGCGCATGGGGGCGCGGGTGATTTTGACGGACCCTGAGGGGGTTAAAATTGCCGCATCCGCGATTGAGGCGCATGATCCCGCGTTGGTGGTTGTCGAAGATCCACGTCAGGCTCTGTCCTACGCTGCTGCCCTTTATTATGGGCGTCAACCCGACACGATGGTGGCGGTGACGGGGACAAACGGCAAAACATCGGTGGCCAATTTCACACGACAGATCTGGCAGCTCTTGGGCGCGCGCGCGATCAATATCGGGACAACGGGCGTCGAGGGCGATTGGCAAGCGCCAAGCCCGCACACCACGCCCGAGCCGATCACGTTGCACCGTTTGTTGTCACAAGCCGCACATGCGGGTGTCACACATGGCGCGATGGAGGCGTCCAGCCACGGCCTTGCGCAGCGGCGTTTGGATGGTGTCCGTCTGACCTCGGCGGCTTTTACCAATTTCACGCAAGACCACCTTGATTACCATGAAACGTTCGAGGCGTATTTTGCGGCCAAGGCGGGATTGTTCACGCGCGTTCTGCCCGATGAGGGCGTGGCCGTGATCAATATTGATGACCCCAAGGGTATGGAGCTAGAGGCGTTATGCGCAGAGCGCGGCATTGATGTGATGCGCGTGGGGCGCTCTGACGCCGCTGATTTGCGCGTGGTCGGTCAACGGTTTGATGCGACGGGCCAAGATGTGCGGCTCGATTTTGTCGGGAACATCACTCAGGTGCGTCTTGATCTGATCGGCGGGTTTCAGGCTGATAATGTGATTGCTGCGGCGGGTCTATGCATGACAAGCGGCGCGGACCCCGACGAGGTGTTTTCGTGCCTGATGGAGCTTGAGGGTGTGCGTGGTCGAATGGAACACGCGGCCACCCGCGACAACGGCGCGACCGTGTTTGTCGATTACGCCCATACGCCTGATGCGGTCGCCACCGCAATCAAGGCGCTGCGCCCACATGTGATGGGGCGCGTGATTGCAATCGTGGGCGCGGGGGGAGATCGTGATAAAACCAAGCGCCCGTTGATGGGGCAAGCCGCGCGAGAGCACGCCGATTTAGTGATCGTCACCGACGACAATCCACGCTCCGAAGATCCGGCTGCGATCCGCGCCGAAGTGATGCTCGGGGCAGGTGAGGCGATTGAGGTGGCGGACCGTGCCGAGGCCATTTTGCGCGGCATCGATGCGTTACAACCCGGTGATGCGCTTTTGATTTGTGGCAAGGGACACGAGACGGGTCAGGTCGTTGGCGATGTGGTCTATCCGTTTGATGATGTCGAACAGGCCTCGATGGCCGTGGCCGCCTTGGATGGTGCAATATGAGCGCGCTTTGGACGAGCGGTGAGGTTGCGGCTGCAACAGGTGGGCGCGCCACGCAGGACGTGGTCCTAAACGGGGTTTCCATTGATACGCGCACAATTGTTGAGGGTGATTTGTTTGTGGCTTTGCAAGCTGCGCGTGATGGACATGATTTTGTTGCAACGGCACTGGCCAATGGTGCGGGTGCGGCCCTTGTGACCCATGTGCCTGACGGGGTTGATCCAACGGCACCGCTGATCATCGTTGACGCGGTGCTTCCTGCATTGGAGCGTTTGGGGGCAGTCGCGCGGGCACGTGTGAGCGGCAAAGTGATCGGGGTAACCGGATCGGTTGGCAAAACCTCAACCAAAGAAATGCTACGCGCGATTTTGCGCGGACAGGGCAACGTGCACGCCGCTGAGGCCTCGTATAACAACCACTGGGGTGTGCCGCTAACACTTGCGCGGATGCCACGCGACACGGATTTTGCAGTCATCGAGATCGGCATGAACCATCCGGGCGAGATTGCACCCCTGTCGAAAATGGCCCGCCCACATGTGGCGATGATCACCACCGTAGCCGCAGCACACATGGCCGCATTTGAAGATCTTGAGGGGATCGCGCGGGAAAAAGCGTCGATTTGTGAGGGGCTTGAGCCGGATGGTATCGCGGTCATCAATAGCGATTTGAGCGTTAGCCCAACTCTGGAGGCGGCGTGGCGCGGTGACATCTTGAAATTCGGAGAAAGTGCCAACTGCGATGCGCGCCTGACCTCTGTGAGGTTGGCCGATGACGTGACCGTTGGCGAGGCGCAGGTTGATGGCGATCTACATTTGTTTCGCTTGTCCTCTGCTGGCCGCCATTTTGCCACCAATGCCGTGGGTTGCTTGGCCGTGGTTCAGGCGCTTGGGGGGGATGTCACAATGGCCGCGCGCGATTTGGCGCTTTGGGCGCCGCCCGAGGGGCGCGGAGCGCGTGAGGTGATTTTGCTCGATCCAGTCGAGATTGATCAAACGATGGTATTGCTTGATGATGCGTTTAACGCCAACCCGACATCGATGATTGCCAGTCTCGAAGTGCTCGCCGCAGCACGGGTCACGGACGGTATTGGCCGTGTGTCAAAGGGACGTCGAGTGGCGTTTTTGGGCGATATGTTGGAATTGGGCGATACAGAGGTGGCGGATCATGCAGGTCTAGCCCAGCTGCCCTTTTTTGACGCGATTGATGTGGTCCACTGCGTGGGTCCGTTGATGCGCCACCTCCATGAGGCGCTTGTCCCACAAAAACGCGGCCAGATTTACAGCCACGCCAATGACGCGTTGCGCGATCTCAAGGGATTGGTGGACGCGGGCGATGTGGTTTTGGTCAAAGGGTCCAAAGGCTCCAAGGTCAGCTTGCTTGTTGACGCGATCCGAAACTTGGGGCATCCGATGCCCAACGACGAACAAGGGATGTGATGTTTAGATGCTGTATTGGTTAACGGGACTTTCGGACGGTGGCGATGTATTCAACCTGTTTCGCTATATCACGATGCGGGCAGGCGGGGCGTTTTTCACGGCTTTGATCTTTGGGTTCATCTTTGGGCGTCCGTTGATCGATTTCTTGCGCCGCCGCCAAGGCAAAGGCCAACCTATTCGCGAGGATGGCCCCGAAAGTCACTTCGCCAAGGCCGGAACACCGACCATGGGCGGGCTGTTGATCTTGACCGCTTTGCTCACTTCGACCTTGCTCTGGGCGCGGCTCGATAATCCCTATGTGTGGATCGTTCTGTTTGTGACCTTTGCCTATGGGGCTATCGGTTTTGCGGATGACTACTCCAAAGTGTCAAAGGCCTCAACGGCGGGTGTATCTGGTCGTATGCGTCTTTTGCTTGGGTTTATCATCGCGCTGATTGCCTCTGTTTGGGCGGCTTATGTGCATCCCGACGAGTTGTCCAATCAACTGGCCTTGCCTGTTTTCAAAGATGTTTTGATTGATTTTGGCATTTTCTACATTCCTTTTGCGATGTTTGTCATCGTTGGCGCGGCTAATTCCGTGAACCTGACGGATGGGTTGGACGGCTTGGCAATTATGCCGGTCATGGTCGCCTCTGGGACGCTCGGTGTGATTGCTTATGTCGTCGGACGCGTCGACTTTACCGAATATCTTGGCCTGCATTACGTGCCCGGTACGGGCGAATTGTTGATTTTCGTGGCCGCACTCATTGGCGGCGGCTTGGGCTTTTTGTGGTACAACGCCCCACCGGCTGCTGTGTTCATGGGCGATACCGGTTCCTTGGCGCTTGGTGGCGCTTTGGGTGCCATCGCGGTTGTGACCAAACACGAAATCGTTTTGGGCATTGTTGGCGGCTTGTTCGTGGTTGAGGCGCTATCGGTGATTATCCAAGTGCTGTATTTCAAGCGGACAGGAAAGCGCGTGTTTCTCATGGCCCCGATCCATCACCACTACGAGAAAAAGGGATGGGCAGAACCCACGATTGTGATCCGCTTTTGGATTATCTCGCTCATTCTCGCGCTGATCGGTCTGGCCACGCTAAAACTGCGCTAGGCGCGAATGTTTCGACCCAACATCTGACACCTTGGAGAGACTGCCATGATCCCCGTTCTCGGATACGAAGGCCAAAAGGTCGCGGTTTTGGGGCTTGGCCGCTCCGGTCTTGCTACGGCGCGCTCGCTCAAAGAGGGCGGGGCACAGGCGCTATGTTGGGACGACAGCGTCGAGGCGCGTGATGCGGCGCACGCCGAAGGGTTCGAGATCCACGATCTGAGCAAACAAGGCGCGTTTGAGGGTGTGGCCTGTCTTGTCGTCAGCCCCGGCATCCCGCATCTGTATCCAGAACCAAACAAAGTGATTGCCCTTGCGTGGGACGCGGGCGTGCCGGTCGACAACGACATCGGTCTGTTCTTTCGCTCGCTCGGTCAGGGCGACTGGATGGAGCACGACACGCCACCGCGCGTGATTGCCGTGACGGGATCGAACGGTAAATCGACGACATCGGCGTTGAT
The DNA here is from genome assembly GCF_001308265.1 of Celeribacter marinus. Lineage (GTDB taxonomy): Bacteria > Pseudomonadota > Alphaproteobacteria > Rhodobacterales > Rhodobacteraceae > Celeribacter > Celeribacter marinus. Next base: position 834,945 of record NZ_CP012023.1, on the reverse strand, counting down.
CCATCATATCCTCACCGAAAACGGCACGCCAAGCCAATTGGCGGGCAACATCGGGCGCGGCGTGTTGGACATTGAGCCGCCCGTTGAGGGCGAGGTGATCGTGTTGGAGCTGTCGTCCTATCAGACGGATTTGGCCCGCGCGCTGACCCCTGATGTGGCGGTGTTCACCAACCTGTCGCCTGATCATTTGGACCGTCACGGCGGCATGGGCGGATATTTCGCGGCCAAGCGGCGTTTGTTTGCCGAGGGCGGGCCAGATCGTGCCGTGATCGGAGTGGACGAGGTTGAGGGGCAGTATTTGGCCAATCAACTCGTTGAGGGATTGGGCGATGCGCGTTTGATCCGCATTTCAGCCGAACGCAAACTCACCACGGGATGGTCGGTTTTCGCGCGCAAAGGGTTCTTGTCGGAGTGGCGCAAGGGGCGTCAAACCACATCGATTGATCTGCGCGCCATCGACGGATTGCCCGGCGCGCACAATCACCAAAACGCCTGTGCGGCCTACGGCGCGTGTCGCGCGATCAACATTGCGCCAAAGACGATTGAATTGGCGCTCGTGTCCTTTAAGGGGCTTCCGCACCGATCGCAGTTGATTGGTGAAAAGGACGGTGTGAAGTTCGTCAACGACAGCAAAGCCACGAATGTCGATGCGGCCGCAAAGGCGCTACAGGCGTTTCCGCGGATCCGTTGGATTGCGGGCGGCATGGGCAAGGATGGCGGTATCGCTGATCTGGCCCCGCATCTGGGCGCGGTGGCGAAGGCCTATTTGATCGGGTTCTCTGCGCGCGATTTTGCGCTGCAACTGGGCGATACGCCCTACGAGATTTGCGAAACGATGGATGTGGCGGTAGCGCGAGCTGCGGCGGATGCACAGGCGGGTGATACGGTTTTGTTGGCCCCTGCGGCGGCGTCATTTGATCAATATCCCAATTTCGAGCGGCGTGGCGACGATTTTGCGCAGGCGGTCGAAGCCCTTTTATAACCCCGCATGACGTGATCATGCGCGGCGACTCGCTTGGCGCGCAATCTGTGGTAGATTCGCGCCAAAAAACCCGCTAGATTGTGTTTATAGACCCGCATAAGCGGGCGTTACAGTTCGAGGCAGTAGGCGGTCCCATGACAGAAATGGTTTATGGCTCAATTCCCCAGCGGGATGGTGAGCCGGTTCTTCCGCGTTGGTGGCGTACCATCGACAGATGGTCCTTGGCGGCCGTGTTTGTTTTGTTCGGGATCGGGCTTTTGCTTGGTCTGGCGGCCTCGCCGCCGCTTGCGCAAAAGAACAATCTCACAGATTTCTATTACGTCCAGCGTCAGACGTTCTTTGGCTCACTTGCTTTGATCACGATGGTGTTGATGAGCTTGATGGACCCGCAAAAGGTGCGCCGTTTGGGCGTACTGGGGTTTATCGCTGCGTTTGTGGCGCTGATGCTATTGCCGGTGTTTGGCACCGACTTTGGCAAGGGGGCCACGCGGTGGTTTTCGCTCGGGTTCGCCTCCGTGCAGCCGTCCGAATTCCTCAAGCCGGCGTTTGTGATTACTGCCGCGTGGCTTATGGCTGCGGCGCATGATGTTGGTGGTCCTCCGGGGCGTCTCTATTCGTTCATGTTGGTGTCGGTTATTGTGGTTTTGCTCGCGCTTCAGCCCGATTTTGGACAGGCGTCGTTGATCTTGTTCAGTTGGGGTGTGATGTATTTTGTGGGCGGTGCACCCATGATCTTGTTGCTCATACTTGCGGGCGGGATCGTTGCATTTGGCACCGTAGCCTATAACAACTCCGAACACTTTGCGCGCCGCATTGACGGTTTTCTCAATCCAGATATCGATCCCACAACCCAAATCGGTTATGCGACGAACGCGATCCGCGAGGGTGGGTTTTTCGGTGTCGGCGTAGGCGAGGGGACCGTGAAATGGTCGCTGCCTGATGCCCATACCGATTTCATTATCGCGGTGGCCGCCGAAGAATATGGTCTGATCCTTGTGATGATCATTTTGGGTCTCTACGCCACAATCACCGTGCGTGCGCTGTGGCGTCTGATGCGCGAGCGTGACCCGTTTATCCGCCTTGCAGGCACGGGTCTGGCCTGTGCCTTTGGCGTCCAAGCCTTTATCAATATGGGTGTTGCGGTGCGGCTCTTGCCCGCCAAAGGCATGACCTTACCGTTCGTGTCCTATGGTGGCTCGTCCGTCATCGCGTCTGGCATCGCCCTTGGTGCGCTTTTGGCGTTTACCCGTACCCGCCCCCAAGGCGAGATTGGCGATTTGCTCGTTCGCCGTGGTCGCTAGTTAATAGGTTCAAATATGACACAATCCGCTCCTCTCCTTGTGATCGCCGCTGGCGGAACAGGGGGGCATATGTTCCCTGCTCAGGCATTGGCCGAAGTGATGATTGCGCGCGGGTGGCGCGTTAAACTCTCCACCGATGCACGCGGTGCGCGCTACACCGGTGGCTTTCCACAGGCCGTCGACATTGAACAGCTGCCATCCGCAACCTTTGCGCGCGGCGGTGTTGTGGCCAAACTTTCGGCCCCGTTGAAAATCGCGGGCGGTGTGTTCAAGGCTTTGCGCAAGTTTCGTCGTGATCGCCCCGCCGTTGTCGTAGGCTTTGGCGGCTATCCCGCTATTCCTGCCGTGGCCGCCGCCACGCTGTTGAAGCTGCCGCGCATGATCCACGAGCAAAACGGTGTGCTTGGTCGCGTCAACAAGGTCTTTGCGACCCGTGTCGATCATGTTGCGTGTGGGACATGGCCCACAGATTTGCCCGAGGGCGTTGTGGGCACCCATGTTGGCAATCCCGTGCGCCGCTCTGTGATGGACAAAGCCGGTGCGCCCTATATTGCCCCGGGGGACTACCCGATGGAAATTCTGGTGATTGGTGGCTCTCAGGGCGCGCGGATCACCTCCGATAGTGTGCCCGCCGCGATTGCTGCCCTGCCTGACGCCGTAAAGGCAAATCTACGTGTGAGCCAACAGGCGCGCCCCGAAGACGTGGAACGCGTCGAGGCCTATTATGCCCAAAGTGGTATTGGCGCGGATATTAAAACCTTCTTTGACGACATCCCCAAACGCATGAGCGAGGCGCAGCTCGTGATTGCCCGCGCAGGTGCGTCGACCGTTGCGGATATTTCCGTGATTGGCCGCCCGTCGATCCTGATCCCGTTTGCCGCCGCTACTGGGGATCACCAAACGGCCAATGCGCGTGGTCTGGTCGATGCTGGAGCCGCAATTATGATCCCCGAGAGCCAAATCAGCGTGGCCACCTTGTCCGAGCAGATTGCATTGGTTATGGGCAACGCAGACGGTGCCGCACAAATGGCGCGCTCGGCCTTGTCGGTGGGCAAGCCTCACGCCGCAACCGAGCTGGCCGATATGGTCGTAGAACTGGCCGCGCAATAAGCGCGCAAACTGTAAGAGTGAAAGAGACGAGACGATGAACGCAACGACAAAACTTCCCACCGAAATCGGTCCCATCCATTTTGTCGGTATTGGCGGCATCGGCATGTCGGGCATTGCGGAAGTGTTGTTGAACTTTGGCTACACCGTTCAGGGGTCCGACCTAAAAGCGTCGAAGATCACCGACCGTCTGGCTGAGCTTGGCGCGGAGATTTTTGTGGGCCAAAAGGCCGAAAATCTTGAAAATGCCGAAGTTGTCGTGATTTCATCGGCCATTAAAACGGGCAACCCCGAACTGGATGCAGCACGCCTCAAGGGACTGCCTGTTGTGCGCCGTGCGGAAATGCTTGCCGAATTGATGCGTCTCAAATCCAACATCGCCGTTGCGGGGACGCACGGCAAAACCACAACCACGACCATGGTCGCGGCCCTCTTGGATCAAGGCGGCATTGACCCAACCGTGATCAACGGCGGTATTATCCACGCCTATGGCTCGAATGCGCGTGTGGGCGAGAGCGATTGGATGGTGGTGGAGGCCGATGAGAGTGACGGCACGTTTAACCGCCTACCCGCGACGATCGCCATTGTGACCAATATCGATCCCGAACACATGGAACATTGGGGCGATTTCGACACGCTGCGCAAAGGCTTTTACGACTTTGTGTCCAACATCCCGTTTTACGGTTTGGCCGTGTGCTGTACCGATCACCCCGAGGTGCAAAGCCTCGTGGGCAAGATCACAGATCGCCGCGTGGTCACCTATGGCTTTAACGCCCAAGCGGACGTGCGCGCGACCAATCTGACCTATAAAAAGGGTGTCGCGCATTTTGACATCGTTCTGGCAACGGACGGGATTACGATCGAGGGCTGTACGCTACCGATGCCCGGAGATCACAACGTCTCCAACGCGCTGTCCGCCGTTGCCGTTGCCCGCCATCTGGGTATGAAGGCTGCCGAGATCAAACAAGCGCTTGCTGAGTTCGGGGGCGTCAACCGCCGCTTTACCCGTGTGGGCGAAGTGAATGGCGTGACCATCATTGACGACTATGGCCACCACCCCGTCGAGATTGCCGCCGTACTCAAGGCCGCCCGTCAGGCTATTGGCGACGAGGGCGGTCGTGTGATCGCCGTACACCAGCCGCATCGCTATTCGCGTCTACACTCGCTGTTCGAGGATTTTTGCACCTGCTTTAACGAGGCGGATGTGGTTGGCATTGCCGATATTTATGCAGCTGGCGAAGAACCGATTGAGGGCGCGGGCCGTGATGACCTCGTCGCGGGTCTGATCCGTCACGGTCACCGTCATGCGCGTGCGGTGACGTCCGAGGACGATCTGGAGCGACTGGTGCGTGAGCAAGCACGCGACGGCGATATTGTCGTATGCCTTGGGGCAGGGACAATTTCCACATGGGCGACCGGCCTGCCTGCGCGCCTGTCCAAACCCTAGCGGCGGCTGTTGTGAGTATCCTCATTCTCATCGTGTTCTGGTTGGTGCTAGGTCTGTGTCTGGCGTGGCGGTTTAAATACTGCCTAATGGTTTTTGGGGTCTACGCCCTCATCCGCGCGGCTCTCTCCCTTGGGCTTTCGATCCCTTTTGCGGGGATGGGGGTGCGTATGGTGATCGCAATGAGCCTGTATATGTGGCCGGTTGTCTTGGTCGCATTGAGCATTGGTGCGGCTCTCGGGTTGCTTCTCAAGCGGCGAGGGACCACGGCCCAATAGTGCAAATATCGCGCCACACTTTGTTCTAGCGCACAGACGGCGACGATTTGGTGGCGTAGGGTCGGATCATGGATCAGATAAACGGCTCTTTATTGTTCAAGATTCTCATGTCTTTTCTGGCATTGGGCGGCGTGGGTTATGTGTTCTCGCGTGCGCCCAAATGGCTGTGGATTGTCGGTGCGGTCGTGATCGTGGCGGCAATCACCGTGGGGTTTTTCACGGGAGTTTTGCAAACTGAAGCCCGCCGCGTAGCCGTGTTTTATCTGATTGTCAGCCTGCCAGTGGCGCTACCGGCGTTGGGGATTGGCGTTCTGTTTGGCATGGCAAAACGCAGACGGGAGGCGGATTATGGCTGAGGCGTTAAAGCGGCGCATCGGGCCGGTGTTGCTCACGGCATATGGCGTGGGCGTGATGGTTGGCGCGGGGATTTACGTCTTGGTGGGGGCTGTTGCTGCCCATGCAGGGATCTACGCGCCCCTTGCCTTTTTGCTTGCGGGGCTAATCGCTGCTCCATCGGCGCTATCTTATTCCGAGCTGTCCACCCGCATTCCCCAAGCCGCAGGGGAGGCCGCTTATATTGAGGCGGGGTTCGGCTCGCGCACGCTTGGCGTCATTGTCGGGCTTGGCATTGTGGCGGCGGGCACCGTGTCGGCTGCGGCCGTTTTGCGCGGGGGCGCGGGCTATCTCACGGGTGTGTTTGATCTGCCGTGGGATATTGTGGTGATCGTGCTTGGGGGAGGTTTGATCACGGTCGCCCTCGTTGGAGTGCTTGAAAGCCTAGCACTTGCCGCCCTCTTTACGATGATCGAAATCGGCGGATTGGCGTTGGTGATCTGGGCCGGATGGAGCGCGCCCGTGTCGCCCGATTGGGCCGCACCTGCATCGCTCTACCTGCCAGGAATCGGCGTCGCGGCCACACTCGCGTTCTTTGCCTTCATCGGATTCGAGGACATCGTGAACATGGCCGAGGAGGTCCGTAATCCCACGCGCACCCTACCGATTGCCATTATCGCGTCCCTTCTCATTACGACACTGCTCTATGCTGGCGTAACAACTGCGGCGGTGCGTGCCGTGCCGATAGATGCGTTGGCCCTGTCCGATCGTCCACTGGCGCTTGTGTATGAAGCGGCGCGGGGGGGCGATGGTCGCATGTTGTCGTTGATTGCTGTCGTGGCGGCGCTCAATGGCGTGCTTGCGCAAATGGTGATGGCGGCACGCGTGCTCTACGGATTGGGGCAGCGCGGCGGGGTGTTGGGTGTGTTTCACCACGCACATGCGCGCTTTGGGACGCCTGTTTTTGCGACGCTTCTGGTCGGCGTCTGTGTGATCGTTGCGGCGCTGACGTTGCCAGTGGCGGATTTGGCGGGGGTTACCTCGTTCATTTTGTTGATCGTCTTTGCCTTGGTCAATGGCGCGTTGATTGATCTTAAACGCCGCACGCCATCCGCGCCGTTTCGCGTTCCCAACTGGGTGCCTTATATGGGTTTGGTTTTGTCTGTTTTGGCTTTGGTCGTCTTTGGACTGGCGGGACAGGGGCTTTGACATTGGATTTGCCCAGATGCATATCGGCTCTTGCAACGCTATCCCTTGCTCCGTTACCATTAACAAACTAGGAACGGACCAGATATGCGTCACTGCTGACGCGTTTTCGTCTGTTTGTATTCGTATCGTCGCTGCCATGTCTTTGTTTCGAACGCCCGCCATACGTTTTTTGGCACAGGTGAGACCACCAAGAGATGACAGGAGGCCGTACATGTCTATTTCCCTTATTTTGGCGTGCCTTTGGGCTATTGCCGCCAATGTCGTTGCGATGGTTCCGTCCAAAAGCAACCATTGGCGCCAAGCCTATGTGTTGATCGCCGCCGGTGTGCCGATCGTGGGCTACGTGACGTATGAGAATGGTCCGTGGGTTGGATTGATCGTCTTGGCCGCTGGCGTGTCGATCCTGCGGTGGCCCGTGATTTATTTTGGTCGCTGGCTGAAGCGCACGACGATTAAAGGTCCGGCAGAGTGAGCGCGTGCGAATAGGGGATTCCCACGGTCCATCGCCCCTGATATAGCCCGATCCATGACAGTTTATCCCGATACCCGTGGCCCGCTTACGCTACAACGCCCACTTGCCGATCTCACATGGTTGCGTGTGGGTGGTCCTGCTGACGCGCTGTTTCAACCCGCTGATGTTGACGATCTACAGGCCTTCCTTGCGCGACTTGCCCCCGATGTGCCGGTCTTTGCGATGGGTGTTGGGTCCAATCTTATCGTGCGCGATGGCGGTCTTCGGGCGGTTGTGATACGTATGGGGCGCGGCTTTAACGCCATTGAGATCGATGCAAAGGCGGGTCGGGTGACCGCTGGAGTTGCCGCGCTTGATGCGCATGTGGCGCGCAAGGCGGCCGCACAGGGGCTTGATCTGACGTTTTTGCGCACAATTCCCGGAGCAATCGGGGGCGCTGTGCGGATGAACGCAGGGTGCTACGGCTCCTATGTGGCGGATCATTTCGTGTCAGCGCGTGCACTCACGCGGGCCGGTGCATTGGTCACGCTCACCAAAGACGATTTAAACTTTCAATACCGCCAAAGCGATCTGCCGGACGGTTGGGTTTTGATTGAGGCCACGTTTGAAGCCGAGCACGCGGATGCGGCGATGTTGGAGGCACGCATGCACGATCAACTTGCCAAACGTGATGCGACCCAACCCGTCAAGGAGCGCAGCGCAGGGTCGACCTTTCGCAATCCTGCGGGCTTTAGCTCGACTGGCAAGGCCGATGATGTCCATGATCTCAAGGCATGGAAGGTCATCGATGACGCAGGTATGCGCGGTGCACGCGTGGGCGGCGCACAGATGAGCGAGAAGCATTCCAACTTTATGATTAACACAGGTGCCGCTACCGCGCATGATTTGGAATCTTTGGGTGAAGATGTCCGAAAAAAAGTGTTCCAAAATTCGGGACTTACGTTAGAGTGGGAAATTATGCGTGTCGGTGAGTTTGACGGGGAGCCAATTCCCGCAGGTCTTCCCAAGGCGTAACCCGCAAAGCTCCGTTTATAAGGGGCATGCGGACGGGGGCTGAGCAGCTTCCATATTGCGATGAGCCTTTGGGCTAAGACTGGCGTGCCAATGTGTGCGTCACTATGGAGTCTCGCGACTTCGAAATGAGAATGAGGGCCAAACAATTGGCTCCGAACATGAGGCTTTGGTGGGTATGTCGAGCAGGCAATCCCCGAAAGTAGCGGTATTGATGGGTGGCCCAAGCGCAGAGCGCGAGGTGTCACTGTCGTCTGGGCGTGGATGCGCAGCCGCACTGAGGGACGAAGGATTTGATGTGGTAGAGATTGATGCGGGCGATGATGTCGCCGCGCGTCTCTTGGCCGCGCGCCCCGATGTAGTATTTAATGCCCTGCATGGCCGTTACGGCGAAGATGGCTGTATCCAAGGTCTGCTTGAATGGCTCAAACTTCCCTACACACATTCTGGCGTTTTGTCGTCTGCCTTGGCGATGGACAAGGAAAAGACCAAAGAGATTTACCGTGCTGTTGGATTGCCTGTCGCCGAAAGCCGTTTGGCCACGCGCGCCGAGGTTGAGGCAGGCCATGTAATGGCACCTCCCTACGTGGTGAAGCCCTATAATGAGGGCTCGTCTGTGGGGGTCTATATCGTCCATGAGGGCAGCAACGCGCCGCGCATGGCCGATGATATGCCCGCCGTTGTGATGGTCGAGGCCTTTGCTCCGGGGCGTGAGTTGACGTGCACCGTGATGGGCGAACGCGCCTTGTGCGTGACCGACATCATCGTCGATGGTTGGTATGATTTCGAGGCGAAATACACCGCCGGTGGATCGCGCCACGTTTGCCCCGCGGATATTCCCGCCGATATTGCCGCCGCTTGTCAGGACTATGCTCTGCGTGCGCACGCAGCACTCGGGTGTCGTGGTGTCTCGCGCACTGATTTCCGGTGGGACGAGGCCAAGGGCGTTGCGGGTCTGATCTTGTTGGAAACCAACACGCAACCGGGCATGACTCCGACATCTCTGTCGCCCGAACAGGCCCAAGAGGCCGGATTGAGCTATGGCCAGTTTGTCACGTGGATGGTGGAGGATGCGTCATGCAACCGATAAACAGCGGCCAGTTTCGCCCCGCACCCTTGCCGCCTACCACCGCGCGCCGCGCTGTTGATGGAGGCTCCGCATTGGTGTCCGAGGCCGTAGCGCGTGTGATGGGCGGGCGCAGCAAGAGTGTCGACGCGCCCGCGTTGCCGCGTGATCCTGCGCCATCGCGCACCGCCTACCGGATGAGCCGCCTCTGGCTCACCCCGTCTTTTCGGTTCTTTATGCGCCGGATGGCTCCGGTGTTGGGCATTGCGGCTTGTGTGGCTATTTGGTTTGCGGATGCAGATCATCGCCAAAATTTTGCGGACAGCTACGGCGCGGTGAAACGCGAGGTTCAAAACCGTCCCGAATTTATGGTCAAACTGATGGCCGTAGACGGTGTGTCGGACGGCCTTGCGCAAACCGTGCGCGACGTTGCACATGTTGAATTCCCCGTATCATCTTTTGAACTTGATCTTGAAGGGATGATGGAGCGGATCGAAGGGCTTGATGCGGTCGCTGATGTCGGTTTGCGTGTGCGTGCAGGCGGCATTTTGCAGGTCGATGTCACCGAGCGGGTGCCAACATTCGTGTGGCGCGGTCCAAACGGACTTGAGCTGTTGGATCATACCGGCCACCGCGTGGCCCAAATCGACAGCCGCCTTGAGTTTCCAAACCTGCCCTTGGTGGCGGGTGAGGGCGCGAATATTATGATCGCGCAGGCCGCATCCATTCTACGCGTGTCCGGCCCAATTTTGCCGCGTGTGCGTGGCCTGATGCGGATTGGCGAGCGGCGTTGGGACATTGTGCTGGACCACGGCCAAACCATTTTGCTACCCGAAAAAAATCCGATCGGCGCTTTGGCGCAGGTGATTGCGCTTGACCAAGCCCAAGACCTTTTGGATCGCGATGTAACCCATGTGGACCTGCGCAACCCGTCGCGGCCCACCTTACGACTGACCGAGATCGCGCATGACGATATGCGAAAGATCAAAGGTTTGGAACTTGGAGTGTCCTTTCAATGACTGACCTTTATGCCGCACAACGTGCCATGCGTAATATGCGAAATGCCGCTCTTCAGCGCGGGGTTGTGGCCATCCTCGATGTGGGCACGTCCAAGATTGCGTGTCTTGTGTTGCGCTTTGACGGTGATCGGTTCGCGGGCTCCGAAGGGGTCGGATCCATGGCGGGGCAATCGTCCTTTCGCGTCATAGGGGCGGCAACAACGCGCTCTCGCGGCGTGCGCTTTGGCGAAATTGACGCCATGTCCGAAACCGAACGCGCCATTCGCACCGCCGTGCAGGCGGCGCAGAAAATGGCCCAAACCCGCGTTGATCACGTCATCGCGTGTTTCTCGGGCGGCGCACCGCGCTCCTATGGGCTTGACGGTCAGGTCGAGGTCGACGGCAACATCGTCTCCGAACAAGATGTCGCGCGTGTTCTGGCGGCCTGTGATCAACCTGATTACGGCGCGCACCGCGAGGTTTTGCATGCGCAGCCTGTCAACTTTGCGCTAGACCATCGCTCTGGCTTGGGCGACCCGCGCGGCCAGATTGGCCAAACGCTTGCGTGTGATATGCATATGCTCACCGTTGACAGCGCCACCATTCAAAACCTGCTTTATTGCATTAAGCGTTGTGATCTCGAAGTGGCGGGCCTCGCGTCTGGCGCTTATGTTTCAGGCATCTCGGCGTTGGTTGAGGACGAACAAGAGCTTGGCGCGGCCTGTGTTGATCTTGGCGGCGGGTCGACCGATGTGTCGATCTTCATGAAAAAACACATGATCTATGCGGATAGCGTGCGGATGGGCGGCGAACATGTCACCTCCGATATTGCGATGGGTCTACAAATTCCCACGGCCACGGCGGAACGGATCAAGACATTCTACGGCGGCGTTCATGCCACGGGCATGGATGACCGTGAAATGATCGAAGTGGGGGGTGATAGCGGCGATTGGGACAAAGACCGCCGCACCGTGTCGCGCTCTGACCTCATTGCCATTATGCGCCCGCGGGTTGAGGAAATCCTCGAAGGGGTGCGTGAGCGTCTGGATGCTGCGGGCTTTGAGCACCTACCGTCACAGCAGATCGTGCTGACAGGCGGGGGCAGCCAAATCCCCGGTCTTGAAACCCTCGCACCGAAAATTCTGGGCCAGCAGGTGCGCATCGGGCGTCCATTGCGTGTGCAAGGCTTGCCACAAGCGGCCACTGGCGCGGCCTTTGCCTCCGCTGTTGGGTTGTGCCTATTTGCTGCGCATCCGCAAGACGAGTGGTGGGATTTTGAGGTGCCAGTTGATAGCTATCCCGCGCGCTCTCTCAAACGCGCTGTGCGGTGGTTTAAAGAAAACTGGTGAGGTCGCTGTAAAAGGGCGGTTCACACGGCTGATTTTGCCTGTTAGTCTTGCGCAAACGGCAGGTGCAACGACACCGATATAACAAGACGGCACCGAGCAGTGCCTCCACATTTAGGACCAACGTTAAGGTTGTGATCTGTAATGCACGTGTGCCCTTGTGGCGGCGCAGTGATATTTTGCGCGCTAATTGTGGTATTTGTTGACCCTAGGGCCGCCTAAATCTCGTGTTGTGCGCAAAATCCCGCCTAAATTTGCAATATTGCCCCCATATTTTGTGCTCAAACTGTGTTTTTTGGGTGACGCGGCAAGCGAAATCGACTAAGTTTAGAGTGGAAAAGGTTAACTATGCCCCGATTCAGGGGTGGGTATATTCATATCGTGACGTTGGCAAAAGCATCGGCGCGCGACAACAATAAAGCAGGCGGTAGATCATGGCTTTGAATCTCACGATGCCCGAGCGGGACGACTTGAAACCTAAAATTACGGTGTTTGGAGTCGGCGGTGCCGGTGGCAACGCGGTCAACAACATGATCGAAAAGGCGCTTGAGGGTGTTGAGTTCGTCGTGGCGAATACGGACGCGCAAGCGCTGTCGCATTCCAAATCCACCGCGAAAATACAGATGGGCGTCAAGGTCACCGAAGGATTGGGCGCAGGAGCGCGTGCATCCGTTGGTGCGGCCGCTGCTGAAGAAAGCATTGAAACAATCGTTGACCACCTTGCGGGTGCTCACATGTGTTTCATCACCGCCGGTATGGGTGGGGGTACGGGCACAGGTGCCGCGCCGATCATTGCTCAGGCCGCACGTGAGCTTGGCGTTTTGACCGTTGGTGTTGTGACCAAGCCGTTCCAGTTTGAGGGTGCTAAGCGCATGCGTCAGGCCGAAGAGGGCGTGGAGCAATTGCAAAAGATGGTCGACACACTGATCATCATCCCGAACCAGAACCTGTTCCGTCTGGCCAATGAAAAAACAACGTTTACCGAAGCCTTCTCCATGGCCGACGATGTTCTGTATCAAGGCGTTAAGGGTGTGACTGACCTTATGGTTCGTCCCGGCCTGATCAACCTCGACTTTGCCGATGTGCGCGCTGTCATGGACGAAATGGGCAAAGCCATGATGGGCACAGGCGAAGCATCGGGCGAAGATCGCGCGATCCAAGCCGCAGAGAAAGCCATTGCAAACCCGCTGTTGGACGAAATCTCGCTCAAAGGCGCACGTGGCGTTCTTATCAACATTACCGGCGGTGCCGATCTCACCTTGTTCGAACTGGACGAGGCGGCGAACCGTATTCGCGAAGAGGTCGATCCAGACGCAAACATCATTGTTGGCTCCACAATGGACCCAACCCTCGAAGGTGCGATGCGCGTGTCTGTTGTTGCTACAGGCATCGACGCCAACACAAATCTGGCCGAAACGCCTGTTCCGCGTCGCCGTTTGTCCGAGCCACTTGCGCCACAAGTTGAGGTCGAGGCTCCTGTGGCCGCAGCGCCCGTTGAGGCCCCTGTCGCCGCTCAGGCTCCTGTTCAGCCCAGCTTTGATGTGTTCGAGCCTCAGTCGTCCTATGAGCCGCACACCCATGTTGCGGATACCTCCGACGATCTACCTGCGCCCGCGTATCAGCCTGCCCCTGCGCAGCCCGCCGCGCATGCGCCGGTTCACCAGCACGCACAGTATGACCATGCTGCCGAGGCCTATGTTGCGCCACAAGCTGCGCCAGCCGGAAGCCCTGCGCCCGAAACACTTGCACGTTTGCAAGCCGCCGTGTCGCGCCAGCCCGCACCACAAGTGCGCCAAGCCGCACCAGAGCCCGAGCAAAAGCAGGGTCGGTTCGGGATTAACTCGTTGATTGGTCGGATGACAGGTCATGGCGCAGAAGAGCAGGCCCGTCCTGCTGCCCCTAAGCCACACGCGCAGCAGCCGCGTTTTGGGGCGGCGCCACAGCGTCAGCCACAAACGCAAACACATCAAGGCTACGATGAGGACCAAGAGGTCGCAGCGGAACAAGATAAAATCGAAATTCCCGCGTTCTTGCGCCGTCAGGCGAACTGATAGTGGAGTGATTTCTGGCTCTATCGTGTGCATAACGTTGGGTCATAATCACGGATAAATTAGTATTGAAAAGGTCCGCTGTTGCGGGCCTTTTTCTTTATTAATCAACACATTGCCGCGCTGCAGAAATCTTATTGGCTGTTTTTCGCGTGTCTTGGGTGTCGACTGTTACAAACCGTTACAATCTGTGTGTTGAGGCGGTTGGCGGCCCACTGTAAATTGCTGGCTAATATAAAGCGGGTTCCGTATTGCGCGCCCCGCAGACCGTTATTACGACCCCTAGATCAGAGGCACGCAGTGCAAACAACGCTCGTTAAACCAGTGATATTCGATGGAGTGGGACTTCACTCCGGTGCGCCTGTGCGCATGGTGGTATCGCCTGCTCGGGTGAATGCGGGCATTACGTTTGTGCGTTCTGATGTGGCTGCGGATGTTGCGGATGATCGTGCCTGCGAAATTGCGGCGCGGTGGGATCACGTTGTGCCCTCGCAGTTGTGTACATTGATGCGCAATGAGGATGGCGTGACGCTCTCTACGGTTGAGCATATTATGGCGGCATTGGCGGGACTGGGCGTCAATAACGCGGTTGTCTCGGTTGATGGCCCTGAGGTTCCGATCCTTGATGGCTCTGCGGCGCCGTTTGTGGAAAAGCTGTTGTCCTCTGGCCTCGCGCAACAAGACGGACCGGCACGGGTTCTCAAAGTGTTGAAACCGGTTGTGATCGAACAGGGGGACGCGGTTGCGCGTTTGGAGCCTGCGGACACGATGGAAATCGATTTTCACATCGACTTTGATGACGCCGCGATTGGCGTTCAGGGCAAGCGGTTGAGCATGGCCAATGGCGCATTCGTGCGCGAATTGTCTGATTGCCGCACCTTTTGTCGCAAGTCAGATGTGGATGTGATGCGCCAAAATGGTCTCGCTTTGGGCGGTACGTTTGAAAACGCGGTTGTCGTGGATGGTGACGCGGTTCTAAGTCCGGGCGGTCTGCGCCGTGACGATGAGCCTGTACGCCACAAAATGCTCGACGCGCTTGGTGATTTGTATCTGGCGGGTGCGCCTGTTTTGGGGCGCTATGTTGGTCAAAAGGCCGGTCATGCGATGACGAATGCGCTATTGCGCAAGTTATTTGCGACTAAGGGCGCGTGGGCCTTTGTGACTGTGGATGCAAAAACCGCCGCCCGTTTGCCCGGCGCGGGTGTGACCCGCTCTGATCTGGCGGTGTGCGCCTAATCTCCCCTGATTTTTGGTGATCGACCGTTGCGTGGCGCACAAACATCGCGCCATACCGCGTATGTGACATAATTTCCGCGCAAAGACATTTTGCACGGAAATTTTCTGTGCTAGGAAGCAAGGTAAGCCCCGTAAAAAGGGTTGGTGAATTGGCAAGGGTAGGACCTTTCATGGCGGCAAAAACGCATCGCAGTCTGAAAGTTGGGCTAAAACTGGGGTTGGGCGTGTCTTTCGCACTTCTGCTTTCGGCCTGTGGCAACCGCGCCCCCGAGCGTGACCTTGAGGGCTATCCGGCCGACGAGATTTACAAACGCGCTGAATACGAAATTAGTCAAAACGATTTTGGCGACGCGGCGCGCTATTTTTCCGAAGTTGAACGCCTCTATCCCTATTCCGACTGGGCCAAGCGCGCGTTGATCATGCAAGCGTTTTCCTACCACCGTGATCGTGACTACGAGAATGCACGTGTGTCCGCACAGCGGTATATGGATTTCTATCCTGCCGATGAGGATGCCGCTTACGCGCAATACCTTCTTGCGCTGTCTTATTATGACCAGATCGACGATGTTGGCCGCGACCAAGGTTTGACCTTTCAGGCGCTCAACGCGCTGCGTGTTGTGATCGAGCAATATCCAGATAGCGAATATGCGCGCTCCGCAGTTTTGAAGTTTGATTTGGCGTTTGATCACCTCGCCGCCAAAGAGATGGAAATCGGGCGTTATTACCTCAAGCGCAAGCATTACACCTCTGCGGCCAACCGGTTCCGTGTGGTTGTCGAGCAATTCCAGACGACACAGCATACGCCAGAGGCATTGCACCGTTTGGTGGAAAGCTATCTCTCGCTTGGGTTCACGCAAGAGGCACAGACCGCAGCCGCAATTTTGGGCCACAACTATCGCTCAACCCAGTGGTATGAAGACAGCTACAAGTTGTTGTCTGGCAAAGGGCTTGAGGAAAAAGCGTTCGAAAACAACTGGCTTGGTGCTGTGTATCGTCAAATGATCCGCGGCGAATGGCTCTAACACTGCACGTGGGTTTCCCATGCTGAGGCACCTCGATATTCGTGACATGTTGATTATCGACCGCTTGGAACTTGCGTTCCAACCGGGTCTCAACGTGTTGACGGGCGAGACGGGCGCGGGCAAATCCATTTTGCTCGATAGTCTCGGGTTTGTCCTTGGCTGGCGTGGGCGCGCGGATTTGGTGCGCGCGGGGGCGCAGCAGGGCGAGGTGACGGCGGTGTTCGAACTGCCGCGCGGTCACGATGCCGAAGAGATTTTGGCCGAACTGGATATCGAGGCCGAGGACGGTGAATTGATCTTGCGCCGGATCAACGCTCAAGACGGTCGTAAAACGGCATGGGTCAATGATCGCCGTGTTTCTGGCGAAATGCTGCGCCGTTTGTCGAATGTCTTGGTCGAACTGCACGGCCAGCATGACGATCGCGGGTTGCTCAATCCACGTGGCCACCGTGTGCTCCTCGACGAATTTGGCAATCTTGGCGACCACCTGACCGTGACCCGTGGTGCGTGGAAAACACTCAGTCTTGCCCAAAAAGACCTCGCAACGGCGCGCGCCAAACAAGCGGCGCTCAAGGACGAAGAAGAGTTCTTGCGCCACGCTGTGGGCGAGCTTGATACACTTGACCCGCAAGCGGGCGAGGAGGCCGTGCTCGATGCTGAGCGCCGCCGGATGCAGCAGGCCGAAAAGATTGCCGTAGATGTCGCCAAAGCCCATCAGGCCATGTCCTATGACGGGGGTGAGGGGCAATTGGTCGACGCGCTCAAATGGCTTGAGGGTGCGGCGGAAAAGGCTGATGGCGCGCTTGATGAGGCAATCGATGCCTTAGCGCGTGCGCTCAATGAATTGGGCGAGGCGCAAGGCGGTGTTGAGGACGCAATCGAAGGTTTGCGGTTCAATCCGCATGAGTTGGAAGGCGTTGAAGAGCGGTTATTTGCTATTCGCGGTTTGGCCCGAAAGCACGGGATTGCCGCCGATGAGCTTGGCCCCTTTGCCGATGGGCTACGTGATAAACTTGCCGCCCTTGACGGCGGTGTTGAGGATATCGCGCGACTGGAGGCCGATGTTGCCAAGGCGCAGTCGGTCTATGATGCGGCGGCGGCGGATTTGACGGCGGCGCGTAGTGCGGCGGCGGCGCGGCTGGACGGACAAATGGGCGATGAGTTGGCCCCGCTCAAAATGGAGCGTGCGGTGTTCACCACGGATGTCACGCAAAGTGACGCGGGGCCGGATGGTCGCGATATCGTCGCGTTTACGGTGGCCACCAACCCCGGTGCACCGGCAGGCCCGCTCAATAAAATCGCATCTGGCGGTGAGTTGTCGCGCTTTCTTTTGGCGCTTAAGGTCTGTTTGACGCGCGATCAAACCGGCGTGACGATGATCTTTGACGAGATTGATAGGGGCGTTGGCGGGGCGACTGCCGATGCGGTCGGACGCCGTCTCAAGGCGCTTGCGGGGGAGGGACAGGTTTTGGTCGTCACCCACTCCCCACAGGTGGCCGCATTGGGTGGTCATCATTGGCGCGTGGCCAAACGCGTCGAGAACGAGGTGACCCTGTCCGAGGTGACGCCGATGATCGGTGATGATCGCGTGATGGAGGTCGCGCGGATGTTGTCGGGTGACACGATTACTGAGGCCGCACGCGAAGCCGCCAAATCGCTGTTGGAAATGTAACGCGCCCTTAGGGGACCAGCTTGCCAGGGTTCATGAGGTTGCGGGGGTCCATGGCGGATTTGAGCGCGCCCATAACGGTCCATGCGGCCCCGTGTTCGGCTTGCATCAAGTCTTTTTTACCCATCCCGATCCCATGTTCGCCGGTGATTGTACCGCCCATGGCCAGCGCGCGCTCGGCCATGCGTCCGGCAAGGCGCTTCGCCTCGCCCAGATCCGCGTCATTTGCGTCCTCAATCAATAAGATCGCATGAAAATTGCCATCTCCAACGTGGCCCAAAATCGGCCCATCAAGCGGGGAAGCGGCAATGTCGGCGGCCGTTTCCTCGACCGCTTGAGCAAGTTTTGAAATCGGCACGCAAATGTCGGTTACAACGGCTTTGTAACCGGGCTTGAGGGCAAGACAGGCATAGTAGGCATTGTGGCGCATGGTCCAAAGGGCGTTGCGCTCTTCGGTCTTGCTGGCCCATTCAAAGTCCGATCCGCCAAAGTCGCGCACGATGTCGCCAAAAGTCTCCACTTGGTCAGCGACACTCACCTGAGAGCCGTGGAACTCGACAAATAGATGCGGGCGCGCGGGGAAATTGGCACCTGAGTAGGCATTTACAGCCTGAACGCTGACCACATCGAGAAACTCGATCCGCGCCATTGGTAGCCCGTATTGGATGGTCGCAATGACGGCGTTGACGGCTGCGTCCAGATCATCGAAGGCACAGACAGCGGCGCTAATGGCTTCGGGCTGGCCATACAGGCGCAACGACAACTCGGTCACGAGGCCAAGGGTGCCTTCGGAGCCGACAAATAGCGCTGTGAGATCATAGCCGGCCGACGATTTGCGCGCGCGCGATCCGGTTTCAATGATGGTGCCGTCTGCTAAAACAACGCTCAGGCCAATCACGTTGTCGCGCATTGTGCCGTAGCGCACGGCGGTGGTGCCCGAGGCCCGCGTCATGGCCATGCCACCAATAGAGGCGTTTGCGCCCGGATCGACGGGAAACATCAGACCGGTTGCGCGCAAGTCGGTGTTGAGTTGTTCGCGTGTCACACCGGGCTGTACCCGACAATCCATATCAGCATCATTGACCTGTAAAACGCGGTTCATGCGGCTAAAGTCGACGACAAGCCCGCCATGAATGGCCAAAGTCTGCCCCTCAAGTGACGTGCCCGCTCCCCATGCGACTACAGGGATGTCGTGCGCGTAACACACTTTCATCATGGCCGAGACCTCTTGGGTCGTCTCGGGGTAGGCCACTGCGTCCGGCGGCGTGGGGGCAAACCACGTCTCAGATCGGCCATGAACATCAAGATCGGACTTGGAACGGGTCACGCGACCTTCTAGAACTGTGGAAAGTGCGTCGAATGCGATGTCTGGGATCATGGTTGTCTCTATAAACACGGGATGATGACTGCGCGACCATAGTAGAAGCGCCACGAGGGTGAAAGCCGTTGTGGCACGAAAGGATGAGAGAGCCGTAAATCCGGATGCCAGAGGACAAACCCTCATACCCGCAAACGGCCTTGCGCGAAATGCGTGACGGTATTGCCACGGCCCTTGCGGTTATGCGTGCCAAGGGGCCGAGCCAAATCCAGTTTTGGTTCATTGCTCTGTTGATCGGTATTGCATCCGGCTTTGCCGCACTCCTTTTTCGAAAAGGTATCAACTGGTTACAAGGTGCAATTTACGGCACCGAGGATCTGTCCCATTTACATAGCTTTGCCAGTGATCTGCCGTGGTATTGGGTGTTGAGTGTGCCGGTCATGGGCGGTCTGGTGGTCGGTGTGATCCTCAACTGGTTTACCCCTGACGGGCGCGTGCGCTCTGTTGCGGATGTGATCGAGGGGGCGGCCCTCAATGAGGGTCGTGTGGAGCGGCGCGCAGGGTGGGCGTCCGCTGCGGCCTCGTTGGTGACGCTCTCTACTGGTGGCTCAACGGGGCGCGAGGGGCCGGTTGTACACCTTGCTGCCGTGATCTCGTCGTGGGTGTCCAATCGGCTGCATGCCAATGGTGTCACGGGGCGCGATCTTTTGGGCTGTGCCGTGGCTGCGGCGGTATCCGCGTCTTTTAATGCACCGATTGCGGGCACGCTCTTTGCGCTTGAGGTCGTGCTACGCCACTTTGCTGTGCATGCGTTCGCACCGATTGCCATCGCGGCCGCAGCAGGGACAGTGATCAACCGCCTTGAATTTGGCGATGTGACCGAGTTCACGCTTGTGGCCGAAGGCGCGTTGACCTTTTACGTCGAGCTTCCCGCATTTTTATTGCTTGGCCTCGTGTGTGGTCTCGTGGCCGTTATGATGATGCGGGCGATCTTTATGGCAGATGACTTTGGGACATGGGCGCAGGCGCGTTTGGGCATTCCGCCTTTGTTTCGTCCGGCGATTGCGGGGCTATTGCTGGGTCTATTGGCGATCGCGTTTCCACACATCATTGGCGTGGGCTATGAGACGACATCGATGGCCCTCACGGGGCAGCTGTTGTTGTGGCAAGCGATTGTATTCACGGTGCTCAAAGTTGTGGCTGTCGCAATTACCATGGCGGGGCGGATGGGGGGCGGGGTGTTTTCGCCCGCATTGATGGTTGGGGCGCTGACAGGCTTGTCATTTGGCCTGATCGCCACTTCGATATTCCCCGACATTTCCGGCACCGCCACGCTTTACGCGCTTGCGGGCATGGGCGCGGTGGCGGCGGCGGTATTGGGTGCGCCGATTTCCACCACGTTGATCGTGTTCGAGCTGACAGGCGACTGGCAGACGGGATTGGCCGTGATGGTCGCGGTGTCGCTTTCAACCGCGTTGGCCTCGCGTTTGGTGGATCGCTCGTTCTTTTTGACGCTGTTGGAGCGGCGCGGTGTGCATTTGGCGGCGGGGCCACAGGCGTATTTATTGGCCACCGTGCGCGTGCATCAATGCTACCGCAAACCCGATGCCCCACGGGCTGCACCCGAGGACGCGTGCCGCGAGTTGATCAATCAAGGGATCTACGTGTCGCCCAATGCCACCTTGGAAAAGGTGATGCCGATGTTTGATCAACACAATCTGGTGTTTATTCCCGTGGTGACATTGCGCGAGGAGCTTGGTCCCGACCTTCATGGGGCGGTATTCCAAGTGGATGCGCTGCGCAAATTCAACGCCGCCCTTGCGGCCACTGCCGCCGAAGAACATTCGTAAAATTGACTATCTGGTGCCACGCCGAACGCAAAACGCGCCCCAAACGGGACGCGTCTTATCTCTGTCGCAATGCGTGGTCGTGTCACAGCTGCTCAACGGCGGCCTTTTGCGGATAGAATGCAATGTGGTCTTTGATTTCGGCCACAAGGTCTTTGGGGTCCTCATAGGACCACCCCGCATCAGCGATCACTACGGATTTGGTGTGGATCGAATAATAAGTCGCTTCGCCTTTGTAGGGGCATGACGAACGGGTGTCGGTGGCTTCCAAAAATGCCATGCCCAAATCGGCGCGCGGGAAATAGATCACGGGTGGCATATTGCCTTCGTTCAGCTCAAGCGCGTTGGTGGTTTCCCCCAAAACGGCACCGCCCGCGCGTACAACCCAAGTGCCAATGGCCTTGCGAATCTTTATGTGGTCGTCGCCCATGATGTCTCCTCTGTCCACGTCTCTTATCCCGTCTATAGCAGTGATTGTCTCAACACGCTATGCTGCACCGCGTCACAGCGCAGCTACCGCTTGTCGCAGCCAGTCTTTCGCTGCGTCACTTAACCGAGGTGCCAGTTTGTCCCAGACCTCTTGGTGATAATCATCGAGCCAATCGCGTTCCCACGGGGCCAATTCGTCGGCAAGGATGAGGGAGCGATCAATCGGAACATAGGTCAGGGTTTCAAAATCGAGCATATCGCGCGCATCTGCGCCCTCAGGCATCTGTGCCGCGCGAACAACAATCAGGTTTTCGGTGCGAATGCCGAATGCGCCCTCACGGTAATACCCCGGCTCGTTGGACAGGATCATGCCCTCTTGTAGCGAGAGCGTCGAGGTGCGCGAAATGCGTTGTGGGCCTTCGTGGACTGACAGGTATGCGCCAACGCCGTGGCCCGTACCGTGATCGTAATCGCGTCCCATCCGCCATAGTGGCGCACGTGCGAGCGCGTCGAGATGCCCGCCCGTAACACCGCGCGGAAAGCGGGCGGTGGAGATAGCGATCATCCCTTGGAGCACAGCCGTGAAGGCGGCGCGCGCTTCGCCTGCGACATCGCCCAGTGCGACCGTGCGCGTGATATCGGTGGTGCCATCGACGTATTGTCCACCGCTATCGACCAAAAGCAATTCACCCTCTTTGAGCGGGCGGTTTGTCTCTTCGGTGACGCGGTAATGCACGATAGCTCCGTTTGGTCCTGCGCCACTGATGGTGTCGAACGAGATATCTTTGAGCTGGTTGGTTGCGGCCCGAAACCCCTCTAGGGCGGTGACGATATCGATCTCGGTGAGCGTTTCGATCTCTTGGGCATCGAGCCACGACAGAAACTCCACCATTGCCGCTCCGTCACGCAGATGCGCCTCACGCGTTCCCGCTATTTCGGCGTCCGTTTTGAGGGCTTTGGGCAAGATACACGGATCGTCGCCCTCGATGATCTCCACGTCGCCGCCATCGCGCAACATGGTCAGCACGGCATGGGGTGCGGTGTTGGGGTCGATCAGAACCGGACCTTCCATATCGCGCAAATACGCGGGGAATGCGCTACGTGGCAAGATCGAGATGCGGGGATCTGGGCCGAGGGCGTCAAATTTGGATGGCTCTGCGAACAGCGCCAGTTTGCCCGCCGTGCTCAAAACCGCAAAGGCCTGAACCACAGGATTATGTGCGATGTCTGCGCCGCGGATATTCAGGAGCCATGAGATGCTATCGGGCAAGGTGAGAACGACCGCCTTTGCGCCACTTTTGCGCAGGGCCTCGTTGATTTGCTCAAACTTGTCTTGAGAGGTTTTTCCCGCCAACTCAATGGGATGTGCGGTGGCTGGCGCGTTGGGACGGGCAGGGCGATCAGCCCAGATTTTATCAACGAGGTTGTTGGTCGACACCAGATCCTTACCCAGCTTAGTAAGCGCCTCGCGCAGGCCGCGCACCTCGGCCACCGTGTGCAACCACGGGTCAAACCCGATCTTTTGAGCGTCCGTGCGCCCGAGCCATTTGGCCACGCTCGTGGCGGGCCAATCGATACACTCGAATAGGTCGGTGTCACATTGGGCGCGCACCTGAACGGTGTAGCGTCCATCGGTGAACATCGCGGCGCGGTCCGTCAAAACCGCCGCCGATCCCGCCGAACCTGTGAACCCCGTAAGCCATGCAAGGCGCTCGTCGCATGGAGCCACGTATTCGCCTTGATGCGCATCGGCGCGCGGGATCAAAAAGCCGTCAAGGCCCGCATCCGCCATTGCAATGCGCAAGTTGGTGACGCGCGGGGCGGCTTGGTCCGGGGATGAGGTCACGTTGAAGGTTTGAAACATTGTGCACTCTTTTATGAAAACGAATGTCGGTGTGGTTATGAGGCGCGCCGAATGCCCATGACACGGGCGCGCGCGCGTGGATCACTGTCAAACAGGGCGGCCAATTGTTCGGTCATGGCTCCCGCAAGCTGTTCGACGTCCGTGATGGTTACGGCGCGGTCGTAATAGCGTGTGACATCATGGCCAATGCCAATGGCCAACAGTTCAACCTGACGGCGCTTTTCTACCATCGCAATTACATCGCGCAGGTGTTTCTCGAGGTAGTTGGCGGGGTTCACGCTCAGCGTGCTGTCATCCACAGGGGCGCCGTCCGAAATCACCATAAGGATTTTACGCACTTCAGGGCGCGCGGTCATGCGGCGGTGCGCCCATTCAAGGGCTTCACCGTCGATGTTTTCCTTAAGCAGCCCCTCTTTCATCATCAGGCCGAGGTTCTGTTTGGTGCGCCGCATCGGCACGTCCGCGCCTTTGTAGATAATGTGGCGTAAATCGTTGAGACGCCCCGGCGCCTGTGGGCGACCGGCGTTGAGCCATGCCTCGCGGGCTGTGCCGCCCTTCCACGCGCGGGTGGTAAAGCCGAGGATCTCGACCTTGACGTTGCACCGCTCTAGCGTGCGGGCCAGAACATCGGCACAGATCGCTGCGATAGAAATCGGACGGCCCCGCATGGAGCCGGAGTTGTCGAGCAGCAGCGTCACCACAGTGTCGCGAAATTCGGTATCTTTTTCGATTTTGAACGACAGTGGCGTGGTGGGGTTGGCCACCACACGCGCAAGGCGGCCCGCGTCCAAAATTCCCTCTTCGAGGTCAAACTCCCATGAGCGGTTTTGTTGCGCCTGAAGCCGGCGTTGCAGTTTATTGGCCAAACGCGATACCGCGCCCTTGAGCGGCTCCAATTGTTGATCGAGATAGGCGCGCAAACGTTCCAGTTCGGCGGGCTCGGCCAAATCTTCGGCACGAATTTCCTCGTCGTTGGCGGTCGAATAGACCACATAGTTCGGGTCGGCGTCCGAGATGGGCGCGGGCTGAGGCGGATCAATGTCGGCCTCGTCGTCGGGCATTTCCACCTCTTCGTTGAACTCGTCGGCGGCTGCGTCATCTTGGGACACGGACGCTTCTTGCATGTCTTGTTGTTCGTCTTGGGCGTTCTCGGCGGAGGCCTCGTTGTCCTCTTCCTGCTCTTGGTCCTGATCGCCCTCGTTGTCATCCATGTCGTCTTGGTCATCGGCCTCGGCGGTTTGCTCGTCATCCGCATCGGCTTCATCGGGATCATCGCCCAACTGATCGCCGTAGCCTAGATCCTCGATCACGCGGCGCGCGAGTTTGGCAAAGGTGGTTTGATTGTCCAAAAAGCTATCAAGGTCGTCGAAGTCGCCCTGTGTCTGCTGTTCGATAAAGTCGCGCCACAGCTCCATCACATTGGCCGCACCGCTGGGTAATTCGCGTCCCGTTGCCATATGGCGCAGGTAATATCCCATGGCTTGAGCGAGGGGGGCGTCTTCGGATTTGGTAATCCCGTCATAGCCGCGCCGCATTGCGTCATTGCCGATCTTGGCGTCGATGTTACTCGCTGTTCCGGGCATGGTGCGTGCGCCCACGGCCTCACAACGCGCGGTTTCCAACGCGTCATAGATGTCATAGGCCATTTGCCCTTGTGGGGCATAGCGGTTGAAGGTTTTGCCATCGTGGTATTTGTGGCGCATCGCCAAGGCATCCGCGGTTCCGCGCGCGATCAACACCTCGTCTTTGCTCATGCGGCGCGACACCTGCGGCAAGCGCACCGTGTCGTTGGTCAACCCTGCGGGGTCCATCGAGAATGTCACCGTCAACTCGGCATCATCGGCCAGAACGCGCGTGGCGTCTGCGAGTGCTTTTTTGAACGGATCTGCGGGGTTGTCGCTTGGCTTTTTCATGCTCCGTTTAAATCACCCTCGCGGCGGCGCGGCAAGCGAAAGCAGGGGGCGCAGGCGCGCACAGGGCGTGGAAATTTTCGCGCAGTCGAGAGCGGCGTGGGGGTGTTATGCAGTCTGCCACATAACGAGATACGCCGCGCGATCCTGTGCGGGCCGCGCGGCGTGAGTTGGGGATCAGATATTCGGACCATGCGGCCCGATCCGATTACTTGGCGCGTGACACGGCGCTCTCGGGCAATTCTTCGTCAAAGCAGCGCTGATAGAATTCGGCCACGGTTTGACGCTCCAACTCATCGCATTTGTTGAGGAACGTCAGGCGGAAGGCGTAGCCGATGTTGCGGAAAATCTCTGCGTTCTGCGCCCATGTAATCACTGTGCGGGGCGACATGACGGTGGACAGCTCGCCGTTCATAAACGCGGTGCGGGTCAGATCGGCGACCGTCACCATCTGGCTGATGTCCTTGCGGCCTTTTTCGGTGTTGTAATGCGGGCATTTGGCCAACACGATATTGGCCTCTGCGTCATGGCTAAGATAGTTCAAAGTGGCCACGAGGGACCAACGGTCCATCTGGGCTTGGTTGATCTGCTGTGTGCCGTGATACAGGCCGGTGGTGTCGCCCAAGCCAACGGTGTTGGCGGTCGCGAACAGGCGGAAGGACGGATGCGGAGTGATCACTTCGTTCTGATCCATTAGCGTCAGTTTGCCGTCAGCCTCAAGCACACGTTGGATCACAAACATCACATCTGCGCGGCCCGCATCGTATTCGTCGAACACGATCGCACAAGGATTGCGCAGCGCCCACGGCAAAATGCCCTCTTGGAATTCAGTGACCTGCATCCCGTCACGCAATTTGATCGCGTCTTTGCCGATCAGATCAATGCGAGAGATGTGGCTATCAAGGTTGACGCGCACAGACGGCCAGTTGAGGCGGGCGGCGACCTGTTCGATGTGGGTCGATTTGCCTGTGCCGTGGTAGCCTTGGATCATCACGCGGCGATTGTGGGAAAAGCCCGCAAGAATGGCTAGCGTGGTGTCCGCGTCGAATTTGTAGGTCGGATCGATGTCAGGCACGCGGTCAATGCGCTCGGCAAATCCTTTCACCGTCATATCGGTGTCGATCCCGAAAACATCGCGGACAGAAATTACTTCGGTGGGTTTGGCGTTAGCGTCCATAATCTTGTGCTCGTCTCTCTTCGGAATTTGTTGCCCCCTTCGTGCAACATCTGCGCAAAGGGTGCAAGAGGCGAGGCGGCGCAATATCGCCACATCACGTGTCACAGTTTCGCAAACGGGGCGATCACGCGCGCTCGCATTTGTGTGACGATATGTGATCGAGTTGTGGTGATCTAACTCCCACCCATGCGCCGTATCCCTTTTAACTTCGGCATGAGGCCGAGGCGACACACTGTTAATTGGGAGACCTACTTATGAAACGTATTCTTACAACTGCCGCTGCCCTGTCTGTTCTTGCAACCGCTGCTTTTGCCGATGGTCACGGTAAAAACCCGATGGTCGGTGGCGCAGAAATGTTTGCCGAGAAAAACATTGTCGAAAACGCCGTGAATTCCGCGGATCACACCACACTCGTCGCTGCCGTACAGGCCGCAGGTCTGGTTGACACACTTCAGTCTGACGGTCCATTCACCGTGTTCGCCCCTGTAAATGACGCGTTTGCTGCATTGCCAGCCGGAACAGTAGAGACACTGTTGATGGCTGAAAATATCGACCAGCTGACCAAAATCCTCACCTGTCACGTTGTCGCGGCTGATGTCATGTCCGAGGCCCTCGTCGGCCTGATCGAAGCAGACGGCGGCGTGTATGACATCGCAACTGTTGGCGGCTGTACCCTGAAAGCCTCCCTGAACGAGGGTATGGTCAAGATCGAAGATGAAACCGGTGGCATCGCAACCGTCACAATCGCGGATGTGAAGCAGTCCAACGGCGTGATTCACGTCATCGACAAGGTGTTGTTGCCTGCGATGTAAGTTTGTCCCCACATCACAGGTAGATCCGGCCACCCTCACATGGCTGGACGAAAGGGAGGGCCTGTGCCCTCCCTTTTTCGTGTTTGCGTTTGAATTGCGTGAGGCTAGCCCGTACACATTCGAAAAGCTGGTAAAAGGGATTTGGGCATGAGTGGTCTATTGGCATTGTTGGATGACGTGGCGGGCATCGCGAAAATTGCGGCGGCGTCCGTGGATGATATCGCAGGCCAAGCAATCAAAGCCTCGACCAAGGCGGCGGGTGCGGTCATTGATGACGCGGCCGTGACACCCAAATATGTCCAAGGGTTCAAACCCGCGCGCGAATTGCCGATTGTGGGCAAAATTGCACTGGGGTCCATCCGCAACAAGCTTTTGATCCTATTGCCGGCGGCCCTGTTGCTATCGTCGTTTGCGCCATGGCTGATTACGCCATTGTTGATGCTGGGCGGCGGGTATTTGTGTTTTGAGGGGGCTGAAAAGGTCTACCACCTGTTTAAACCCCATGCCCATTATGCAGACGGTCACACCGACGACGAGGGTGATCCAACCCATCTTGAAGCGGAAAAAGTCGCGGGGGCCGTGAAAACCGATTTCATTTTGTCGGCGGAGATCATGACCATTATTCTTGCGGCGCTTGATCCGGCTGCCTCGATCTGGATGACGGCGGGCGCATTGGCGTTTGCGGGCGTTTTGATCACGGTTGTGGTTTACGGCGCGGTTGCGCTGATTGTGAAGGCCGATGATGTCGGGCTATGGCTGGCGCGCGTTGGACGCCTGTCGGTGACCCGCGCGCTCGGGCGTGGTATTGTCAAATTCATGCCTTACCTGATGACGGTGTTGATGGTTGTTGGCACAGCGGCCATGATTTGGGTGGGCGGCTCTATTGTCATTCACGGCTTGCACGAATTTGGTGTTGATCAGCCTTACGCGGGTATCCACGACATCGCCTACGGCGCGGCACACATGGTCCCACAAGCGGGCGAGGGCTTCGTCAAATGGTTTGTGACTGCGTTCTTTGACGGGATTTTCGGACTTCTTGCCGGATTACTTTTGATCCCGATTGTGACAAAGATCATCAACCCCGCGATGAGCCGTGTGACAGGGCGATCGGGTGCCAAAGCGCCTCATTGATCGATGTCTAGCGTCTGATTGAGCGCGTCAGCGACTTGCAAACTTATTAGACCCATGCCCTGACACGAGGGGCTAACCCTGTGCACCGCCCACGCGGCGCACAGAGTATTATTATTTAAACCAACGGCTCTCTTTGAGTTGGTCCCATGCCCAAACAACTTCTTGAAGCTGCTCTTCTTGGCTGCGGTCGCCGCCGTTGACGTCAGGGTGCAAGACCTTGATCAAAGATTTGTACTGCTTTTTCATCTCTGCCTTGGTCCAGTGGTCCTTGGCTTCGAGAATATCGACCGCTTTGCGCTCGGTCGGGGGCAGTTTGCGGGTCGAGGCCGCAGGATCAGAGCGCCCTGGGTTTTGCGTGGCATTTTCACCCAAAACCTGATGGGGATCATCAACGCCAAGGCGTTCCCATGCTTGTTGCTCAACCGACTTTTTGCCAAACGGCTTGGTCGGACGGTCGCCCGTTTGTGAGGATTTGATGTGCTCTTCCATCTCCTCGGGGGTCGCGTTGTTGAAGAAATTCCATTTCAAATTGTATGCGCGGACGTGATCCTTGCAAAACCATTTGTATTCGTCGAGGTGATCGGGAGAGCGCGGCGCACGGTACTGACCCTGCTCCTCACATCCCTCGTGCTCACACTCACGTTTCGACGTCTCGAACGCACCAGACATGCCTCGTCGACCGCCGCGGCGTTTCTTTTTATCCGTCGCTGCGGACATATTAAAACCAAAGGGATCGTTCTTATCCATGTGCATCAACCTTTTCGACTCCGACGAAAGACCTTAGATGAACAACGAGAAATGGAAAAGGGCATGAGCGGTGAAAATCGCGGCAAAGACGCATCAAATTCCTAAAAAATGTGTTGCGCGCGCCACTTGGGCGCGATGACAGGTCACCGTGGGATGTGTGGTTGCGAATGTTGCGGACGCAACACCCTACGAGCGACGAAGTCGCAGGCGCGTTAGTGGTCGCGTGTCGCGGTGAGGTCGCGCCGTGAAGTGCGCGTGGTTTGGTCTGTCTCGGACGTATCCGTCTCATCAACAGCGTCGAGCACGGGTGCGTCCGTCTGTGAGGAAGCCGCCTCTACGGGCGCATCTGTGGCCTCAAACGTGGCCTCGATTTCGCGGCGAAACACCAAAACTGTGTAATAGTGAATGGTCTTTGATCTGATCCCGCTGCGCTCTTCCATGGGCAATGTATCTGCGCGCAGATAGTCCCATCCCTGTGCCCCCATGTCGTTGAGCGCGGTTGTCATTGCCTGCGCCATGCGCGCGTCCGATCCTTTGACTCCACGGGCTTTCTCGCCCTTTTTAGGGGCGGGAATGGATTTGTACTCAAAACGCGTCATGACATATCTCCTCAAGCTGATGAGAGGTTTAGCCAAGATCGGGCAGGGGTCAAGCATTGCGGTGCGCGCATGCCGTTTTGCGCGAAAACGCGTCTAGGGCGCAGCATTCTCAAAGGTGCCAAAGTCCGATTTGTCGTCGGTAAAGACCCCGAAATCGCTTTCGCGACGAAAGATTAGGACCGAGGTTGCGCCTGTCTCGCCATCGGTCGCAAAATTGTCGGTGCGCACATAGGACCATCCATCGGCCGCCATTGCATTTAGACGTGTTTCCACGGCGCTAGCGATGCGTGCGGCGATTGTTTGTGCTTGTGATGTTGCCTCGCCAGAGGTCGGCGCGGGCACAGCTTTGTATTCATAGTGGGACATGAGGGGCTCCTAACTGTTTGTCACATCTTAGGTCATGTGGATTAACCAGCGCTTTACGCCGCATCTATCGGTCTACAAAAAAAGACGCCCGATCATGGGCGCCTTTTTATCAATGTGCAGCACGTTTTGTGTCTGGGAGAGTTTACAGCCCGAGTTTCTCGGCAATCAGTTTGTTCACGGCGGCGGGGTTTGCCTTGCCCCCCGAGGCTTTCATCACCTGACCCACGAACCAACCCGCAAGTTTGGGGTTAGCTTTGGCCTTTTCGACCTGATCGGGGTTGGCTGCGATGACCTCGTCCACGGCGGCCTCAATGGCGCCCATGTCGGTGACCTGTTTCATGCCGCGCTTTTCAACGAGGGCGGCGGGATCGCCCCCTTCGGTATAGACGATCTCGAACAGGTCTTTGGCGATCTTGCCCGAAATATCGCCCGCCGTGATCAGCGCGACAATGCCGCCAAGCTGTGCGGGGGTCACGGGGCAGGTGTCGATGCCTTTGTCGTCCTTTTTCAGGCGGCCGAACAACTCGTTGATCACCCAGTTGGCCGACAGCTTGCCGTCTTTGCCGGTCTCAACAACGTTCTCGAAGTAATCGGCATTTTCCGTCTCGGCGGTCAACACACCTGCGTCATATTCGGACAGGGCGAAGTCTTTGACAAAACGTGCCTTTTTCTCGTCGGGAAGCTCGGGAAGCGTTTTAGCGATGTCGTCCACCCACGCCTGTTCGATCTCAAGTGGCAAAAGATCGGGACAGGGAAAATAGCGGTAGTCATGCGCCTCTTCTTTGGAGCGCATTGAGCGTGTTTCGTTCTTTGCCGCATCATACAGACGGGTCTCTTGGTCCACTTCGCCACCGTCCTCAAGAATGGCAATCTGGCGGCGGGCCTCATAGTCGATCGCCATCTGGATAAAGCGCGTGGAGTTCATGTTCTTGATCTCGCAACGCGTGCCGAGGTGACCAAAGTCCTGTGTCGCCTGATATTTCTCGTACTGGCCCGGACGACAGACCGACACGTTCACGTCCGCGCGCAGGTTGCCGTTTTGCATGTTGCCATCACAGGTGCCCAAGTAGCGCAGAATTTGACGCATTTTGAGAACATAAGCTGCGGCCTCTTCGGGGCCGCGAATGTCAGGACGCGACACGATTTCCATCAGGGCCACACCCGTGCGGTTCAAATCTACGAACGACATGTTGGGGTCCATGTCGTGGATCGATTTGCCTGCATCCTGTTCGAGGTGGATACGTTCGATGCGCACCAGACGCGCCACACCGGGTTCCATGTCCACGATCACTTCGCCTTCGCCCACGATAGGGTGATAGAGCTGACTGATCTGGTAGCCTTGCGGCAAATCAGGGTAGAAATAGTTCTTGCGGTCAAACGCCGAGAACAGGTTTATGTCTGCCTTCAGGCCCAGTCCCGTGCGCACCGCTTGCTCAACGCAAAACTCGTTGATGACGGGCAACATGCCGGGCATGGCGGCGTCAACGAAGGATACGTTGGAATTTGGCTCGTTGCCAAACTTTGTCGACGCGCCGGAAAACAGCTTGGATTTGGAGGCGACCTGCGCGTGGATTTCCATCCCGATCACAAGTTCCCAATCGTCGGTCGCGCCTGCGATGGTTTTGACTTTAGGTGTGGTGAATTGGAGATGGTCGAGCATGGGTAAAATCCCTCGAGTTGGCGTTTAATCGCCTGTCTAAGACAGCCCCGCGCGGGGAGCAAGAGGTTGGTGCTTTGCAATCTGATCCATTTGCCGCAAACTGCGCATCTGTTTGGGTACAATGAGTGCGACTGTGTATGCGATTAAAAGTGTGGAAACCCGTGGCGATGGCGGCCATTTTGTGTGTGTGTCTGTACGGGCGCGCCGATGCGGTGGAGCGTAGCCCAGTGCCAACCGCGCGACCCTATGAGATGTTTGTGCCCGCTTTGCGGTGGGATCACATGCCCAAAGGGCAAACATGGACCAAGGCCACAATGGGGTTCATCGCCAGTCATGGCGCGGGTCTGACCAAAACCGTACCGCGCGACATTGCGCAGTGGTGCCCAGGATATCCCGATCAGGACCGGCAGGGCCGCGCGGCGTTTTGGGCGGGACTGTTGTCGACATTGTCCTATCACGAAAGCACATGGCGTGAAACGGCGGCGGGGGGCGGCGGGCTTTGGTTCGGGCTGACACAAATCGCGCCGCCGACCGCGCAGTGGCGCAAGTGCCGCGCACGCACAGCCGCACAGTTGAAAGACGGGGTTGCCAATCTGTCGTGCGCGGTGCGCATTATGAACATCACGGTGCCACGCGATCAGGTGGTGAGCGCAGGGATGAGGGGCGTTGCGGCCGATTGGGGCCCCTTTCATTCCAGCACCAAACGCGACGACATGAAACGGTGGATGAAACGCCAAGACTTTTGCAAGGTGGTGATGAAACGCTCCCCTGTGCCTGCCGCGCGACCTGTACGTCTTGATCGTGCGGGACTGTATGAGGTGCCCGACCGCGTGCTTTTGTCGCTTGATCAAGGGCTTTAACTCGGCGCTGCCCGCTTCCCCCAGAGCGGTTTTGCGTGCTACGTCTGCTCAACACAACAGGAGAACCGCCCATGCCCGCCTTGCGCCCCGATATCGATCCCGATGGTCTTTTGGAATATTCGGTGGTCTTTACCGACCGCTCCCTCAATCATATGTCTGCGGCGTTTCAACAGGTTATGCGCGATATCCATGACACGCTGTGCGAGGTCTACACCGCGCAAACGGCTGTGGTCGTGCCTGGTGGTGGCACCTACGCGATGGAGGCCGTGGCGCGTCAACTGGCCACAGACGAGGACGTTATGGTCATCCGCAACGGATGGTTTTCCTACCGGTGGACCCAGATTTTCGAGACCGGCTCCATTCCTGCCTCCGAGACCGTTCTCAAAGCTCGCCGCACCGGCAATGCCATCGACGCACCGTTTGCGCCCGTGCCGATCGACGAGGCCGTGGTCAAGATCAAAGAGATGAAACCTAAGGTGGTCTTTGCACCGCATGTGGAAACCTCATCGGGCATGATCCTGCCCGACGATTACATCAAAGCGCTCGCGGACGCGGTGCACGACGAGGGTGGCCTGATGGTGCTTGATTGTATCGCATCGGGCTGTGCGTGGGTTGATATGGCCGCCACGGGCGTTGATGTGCTGATCTCGGCGCCGCAAAAAGGCTGGTCGGCGCAACCCTCGGCGGGTCTGGTGATGTTGTCCGAACGCGCACTTGGCGTGGTCAAATCCCGTCAATCGACATCCTTTGCGGTGGATTTGGGAAAATGGCTGAGCATCATGGAGGCGTATACGGGCGGCGCACATGCCTATCACGCCACCATGCCCACCGATGCGCTACGCGCATTCCGTGACACGATGATGGAAACCAAAGACTACGGGTTTGCCAAACTGTGTGACGCGCAATGGGAACAGGGCACCCGTGTGCGAGCAATGTTGAAATCCCGTGGCCTTAAATCCGTAGCGGCAGAGGGGTTTGAGGCTCCGGGTGTTGTTGTGTCCTACACGTCCGACCCCGAGGTCCAGTCTGGTCGTGCCTTTGCGGCGCTTGGAATGCAGATTGCCGCCGGTGTGCCGCTTCAGTGCGATGAGGGGCCTGATTATGCGACCTTCCGTCTCGGCCTGTTCGGATTGGACAAGCTCTATGACGTCGACGCCTCGGTGGCGCGTCTTGAGGCGGCGCTTGATCGGGTGCTGTGACGCCCGCTTGCTTTTCTTTGGTCTAAATATCCAAATGGCGCGTCCACATCCACGGGTGCGCCATTTGATACCTCGCTCTTAGGTCAAGGGGCCAAGTCCCGCACGCATCACGCCCATGCGAACGGGCTTTATGTCGTGCACGGCCTTGAGGCCCATCAGGCGGATTGAGTTCAAAATTCCTGTATCCGAGCGCACGACACGGTTGAATTTATCGACCACAAACGCGCGGGCGGCAATGTCACGGTGACGCGCCTTGGCATAAGTGTCGAGCATAGTGCGATCCCCGAGTGATGCAGGGGTTTGGCATGCTAAATCAAGCAGTTGGGCCAGATCATTGAGCGAAGTATTCAGCCCCTGTGCGCCGATGGGCGGCAAGACATGCGCGGCCTCCGCGATCACCGCCACACGCTCGGCGGCAAGTCTGTCGGCCAGTTGGGTGATGATCGGGAAAATCCCGCGATGGGAGGCCAATTCGAGCGCGCCGAACAAACCCGCAGAGCGTTCCGTCATGGCGGCATTGAACTCGGGCACGGCCATATTGAGCAGATCCACCGCACGCGGTCCACTATTCATCCACACAACGGCAGAGGCGTGACGACCATCGATGTCTGCCAAAGGCACCATCGTGAATGGCCCGCCTTCGCGGTAAATCTCGGTGGAGACATTGTTGTGGGGCAGGTCGTGAAAGGTGGTGAAGGATAGCGATTTTTGCCCGTAATGCGTGGTTTTGACGCCGATTCCTGCGGCCTCGCGCACGGGGCTGCCGCGTCCGTCTGCGGCAATCACCAGTTTTGCGGCGACCTGTGTGCCATCGGTGAGTGTCACAAGGGCCTCTCCGGTGCGGGTCAACATGGATTTGAACCCTGTGCCATAGCGCGTTTGGGTGTTGTGAATCGTGGGTAAGACGGCGGCCAGTTCACGGCGGATCATCCAGTTGAGAAAATTCCACCCGAACGGCTCGTTGCCGGTTTCTGTGCCCTCGAATTGACGCTCGGCGCGCACCTCGGACGGTGTGCCATCTGCGCCCACCGTGTCGACTACACGCAACGCCTCAAGGGGGGTGGCGTAGGGTTCGAGCACGGACCAGATGCCAATGCGCTCAAATAGATCGCGCGCAGGGCGCAAAAACGCGGTCGAACGAAGGTCTGAACCTGCGTCCGTGCCAACGGTCACGGGGGGGGTAGGGTCGACCATCAGTGTCTTGAACCCGCTTGCGCCAAAAGCGGCGGCGGCAATCATGCCGGCAATGCCGCCACCGCTGACAAGAACATCAACGGTGAGGCGCTGGGCGTTGTTTTGGGGCGTGGACATGACGATCTCCTATGCGCAGATACGCGCGCTTTGGCTAGTACATAGGCGCATAGGGGGGATTTGTCCAAGTGTCAGACTGCCTCATAGGTGCAGCACTGCGCGTTACTTTCCGATCGTGAGTAAAATCAAAACGATGTAGATCACAGGAACAAACGCCAGTGCTGTGAGACCCAAAACCCAAGGTCCAAACGCAACAACGCCAAAGCCCACAGCGGCCAGACAGGCCACAATGAACAAGAGCGTGAGGGCCACACCCTTGGGGGAGATGCTTGCTTCACCGTGGTCGTGGTCTGTATCAATTGTCTGTGCAGTTGCGGTTTTGGATAGGGACATGTGCGTTCTCGTTTTAGGAATGGCGCCGAGCCGGTTTGATTTGGAGCCTAAGTATTTATGCACATCCAAAAAATCACGGTGGCGCGTTGACGCGCGACACAAGCGCACAGCGGCTTGGGCGCGGTAACATTCAGGGCATTCAATCCACAAAAGTCAAATCGCGTCACAGGCTTACGCGAGTATTTTCGACAAAAATCCAGTGAGATCCGCCGCGTGAAAGTGCACATATGGCGCGGGAGGGTCAAGCGGGTTGGGCGCGATATGAACCGTTTTCATGCCAAGGGCGTGAGGCACTTCGAGATTGCGCGCATCATCCTCGAACATCGCAGCCTCATAGGGCGCAAGCCCGTCTTTTTTGAGAATGGTATCAAACGCTTGCGCAATAGGTTTGGGGTGAAAATCGGCGTGCTCAATGCCATAGATTGCATCAAATAGTCCGGTTAGCCCGCGTGCCTCAAGAACCCGATTGGCGTAGGGTTCCGAACCGTTGGTGTAGACGATCTTGCGACCGGGCAACGCGTGAATGGCGGCGCGCAATGCCGGATCGGCGGGCAGCGTCGAAAAGTCGATATCATGAACATAGGTGAGGTAGGGCAATGGATCGGTGCCATGCAGGCGCATCATCCCCGACAACGTCGTGCCATAATCGCGCCAATAAGTGTGACGCAGGCGGTTGGCCTCGTCGCGCGATACATTCAACTCGCGCTGCACCCACGCGGTCATGCGCGGCTCGATCTGTTCGAACAGGCAGGCTGACGGCGGATACAGCGTGTTGTCGAGGTCGAATATCCACTCTTGGACGTGGGAAAAGTGATCACTTACCATGCGCAAGTGATAGGTGAGGCGGACACGCGAGGCAAGGGGATGCGGACCCTTCGGCATAGTGCGGCCATGTATCGCTTGATTGCACAGGGCTGGACTGTCTATGGTCCGCCAAACAAACGGCCACCAAGGACGCCTGATGAAAGAGACACGCACGGGACAAAAAGACGCCTACGAGATGATTTTGGAGGCGATCGATACAGGCACATACAGGCCTGGGGACCGTTTGGTCGAAAGCGAGCTGGCCGATCGGTTTGGCGTATCGCGGACCCCCATTCGTGAGGCTCTTCAGCGGCTTGAAACGCAATCTATGCTGACCCGTGACGGGCGCTCTTTGATTGTGGCGTCATTGGACCACAACCAAATGGCTGACCTGTATGTGGTGCGTACCGAGCTTGAGGGGTTGGCCGCGCGTCTGGCCGCACGCCATGCGACCCCTGAAGAGGCGCGTGTGTTGCGCGATATGGTCGAGGAAGATCGCGGCTTGATCGGTAACCCAGAGGCCTTGGCACGGGCCAATCGTCGCTTTCACAAACAAATCCACCTTGCCTCGCACAATCGCTATCTGGTGCAACAACTTGATCTGGTGCACCGCTCAATGGCTTTATTGGCGACAACATCGCTTGCGGTTGATGGACGGGGTGCGGAAGCGATTGCCGAACATGACGCAATTGTCACGGCGATTGAGGCGGGAGATGGGGCAACGGCGCACAAGGCGCTCTCCAACCATATCTCGAAAGCCTTTGTGACCCGCCTCAAAATTGATGCCAACAAAGAGGTTTGAGCAGTCCCGCTACGACTTTGAGGTCGACGTTACGCCCAACGACAATCGACCTTTGATCGACAGTTGTGGCCCGCGCGGAATAAACGGCAGGTAGAGATCGCGTGGGTTGCTTCGGGTATGTGCGAACCCCTCACTGTGTGTCGGTGGTGTCACTGGATGACCCGTTGGGGGCGTCACGATGGCATCGACCCCAAGGCGATAAGGTTTGACCTCATCGGGCGTAAATGCGGGTGAGGGCAGAGGCGGTTTTCGTGGCGTCCGCACCGGCGGCGGCGTGTCGGTTCTGTCGATTGTACCACAACCATCAGTGCGCCCATGTGCGGTTTTATCCCAATAGTACGGACGCGTGACGATCTCCCATAGCCCCTTGGCCGCGGCCAAGGTTGCAAGGGGGTAGTAGAGATGGAGGGTCGGCACCCACGGCCAAAGCCATTTGTGTTTGGGCGTGCTCGTGGCGACCAAACCGACCGCAACGGTTGACACCTCAGACATGATGAAAAGCGTTCCGAGTGCGACAAAGGCTTCGCGCGGCAAGGCATCGCGTAGCGGATGCGGCAGCCCCAGAACGATGGCCCAAAACGACCACAAAAAGGGCGCCAGAACGAATTGGCTGATGGTGCCTAAAAATAGAGCCTGAACGCCAAAAAAGCGCCACGGCCCCAAATCCTGCCATAGTTTGCGCGGGGATCTCATGTGCACCGCCCATGTCATGGCGTAGCCTTTGAGCCAACGAGAGCGCTGTTTGATCCACGGCCATGCGTGGCAATTGGCCTCTTCTTCGGTGACGGTCGCAATCAGTTCGGTTCGGTAGCCATGGCGCGCCAGACGCAAGCCCAGATCGGCGTCCTCTGTGACGTTATGCGCGTCCCATCCGCCCAGTTCCTCTATTGCGTCACGGCGGAAAAATAGCGTGGTGCCACCGAGGGGAACCACAAGCCCCATCTTTTCATAGCCGGGCAGAACCACGCGGAACCACGAGGCATATTCAACCGTGAAACAGCGAGACAGCCAGTTTGTGCGCGCATTGTAGAAATCTAGCACACCTTGAACACAGGCGACATCGGGTGAGGCGGTTTCGAAATGGCGCACCACCTTGTGGATCTGACTCGGCTCAGGCGCGTCCTCGGCGTCCCAAATGCCAATGATCGATCCACGGCAAAAATCGAGTGCAAAGTTCAAGGCGCGCGGTTTGGTTTTGACCTGACCGCGCGGAACCGTGATCTGACGCATCCAGCGGGGTAGGTTGGCGGTGGCAATTGCGGCCTGCGTCACCTGATCATCTTCTTCGACCACGAGGCAAATATCGATCAACTCACGCGGGTACTCGATCCGCGACAACCGTTTGACCAGACGGGCGGTGATTTCGCGTTCGCGAAACAGCGGCACCATGACGGAGACAATCGGCAGGCGCGCGGGTTTGCGCCTGAGCGGCAAAATAGGCTGGGGGCGCCCCGCATCGCGTGCCTGAACAAAGGCGGCGGCGATTTTGAGCGCGGAATTGATCATCAATGTCACAACGGCCCACAGGGTCAGTGCGATAAACGCGGTATCGGGAAAAAACGTCACCAACAAGATCGCCAAAACCGCACCGCCCGATAAAATGCGGGTCAGACGTTTTATGTCGATCTCGCGACAGCTTTCGGACGCCGCCACGCGCGTTTCTGCGGCATCGACCAATGCGCGTTGGCGCGAGCGTAATAGTGCATCGTGCAATGCGGTCTCTGACGTGATCGCAAGGCGGACGGGTCCAAATATCTCGGTAAGGCGCGCGCGTTGGGTGTTGAACACCTCGGGGCGACACGATGCAATGATGGTTGCCCCTCCGGCGCACCGCCACGGCAAAATACCGTGTTTGAGACATTCGTCGGCCCCCAGTTTGTCGATCAGGCGCACATCGGGCGCAAGCTTCGTGAAATTGGCCACTTTGGCTTGGTATTGCACGGCAATCGCGTTGTAGAGCGTGGCCTCGTCAACCATCCCGCGCGCCAACAAGATATCCCCGATCCGCACGTTCTCCCGCTGGCGGGCCGTGACGGCGCGTGCCATGTCGACGGCGGTCACGGCCCCCATATCGACAAGAATCTGTCCAATAGGCGTGCGGACGCGTTGCGGGTCTATGGGGGATGGGTCGGGGGCGGTGTGCAGCGCGCGGTGGGTTTGTGCGGGTGCAATACCCCGTCTGACGGCCTCCAAGAGGTCCGTTGTCTCATGGGGGAGTGATTTTATCTGAAGCCGCTCAAACGACATTTTAACGTGACCCACACAAACTGGTTAACCGATGGTCAGTCGCGATGATCCTGACACAGTGTTTTCGATACACTCAGACGTGGCGAAAAGTGGTTAACAGAACGTTAATGCATGTGGATAAGTGTGAAAATAGGAGCAAAAGCGACGCTTTTTGCTCCTATTTCGGTGTTTGTGTTGCACAAAAGGCAGATGTGCAGGCTTATGCTGGTTCGCGCTCTGCCATTGCGGCGGCGAACCGCTCGAACAGATAGTAGCTATCCATCGGGCCGGGCGAGGCCTCGGGGTGGTATTGTACCGAAAACACAGGCTTTCCATCGACTTTGATGCCACAGTTTGATCCATCAAACAGCGATACGTGAGTTTCACGCACACCCTCAGGCAAGGTTTGTGCATCGACTGCAAAGCCGTGGTTCATTGATGTGATTTCAACCTTGCCCGTGTCATTGTCTTTGACGGGGTGGTTTGCGCCGTGGTGGCCGTGGTTCATCTTGATTGTCTGCGCGCCAAGAGCGAGTGCAAGCATTTGGTGACCCAGACAAATCCCGAACACAGGGATATCTTTGGCCAATACGCCCTGAATCATCGGAACGGCATAGACGCCCGTGGCCGCAGGATCGCCCGGACCGTTGGACAAAAATACGCCGTCTGGATTATGGGCCAAAACGTCTTCGGCGGTGGCGGATGCGGGCAACACAGTGACGTCACACCCTGCGGAGGCCAAACAGCGTAGGATATTGCGTTTTGCGCCGAAATCGACGGCAACAACCTTGAACCCTTTGCCTTCACGTTTGGGGTAGCCGTCCGGCCACGCCCACCGCATTTCGTCCCATTTGTAACTCTGCGCGCATGTCACGTCTTTGGCCAGATCAAGCCCGACAAGACCGGAGAAGGCGCGGGCCTGTGCCACAAGGGCCTCAAGGTCAAAGTTGCCATCGGGATCGTGGGCGAGGGCCACATGTGGCGCGCCTTGTTGGCGGATCGCGCGGGTCAAACGGCGGGTGTCAACGCCACCCATGCCAATACGACCGCGTTTGGCGAGCCACGGACCGAGTTCCTCTTGGGTGCGCCAGTTGGAGGCAAGGGTTGGATCCCATTTGACGATCATACCGGCGGCAACGGGGTCGGCGGTCTCGTCATCCTCGTCGTTCACACCGGTGTTGCCGATGTGCGGAAAGGTGAATGTGACGACTTGGCCGGCGTAGGATGGATCGGTCATGATTTCTTGGTAGCCGGTCATCGCGGTGTTAAAACATAGCTCTGCGGTGGTTGTGCCTGTGGCGCCAAACCCCATGCCGTAAAAGATGGTGCCGTCGGCCAGTGCTAAACACGCGGTTGGCTTTTGTGTGGATTGACCCGTTGCCATGTCGTACGACTCCCATGTGCCCAAAATTGTCGGGAAACTAGGCAGATCGGTGGTGAGCGTCAAGGCGCATCGGTCGCAGAATAGCCGAAATTTGGGAATATAAAATTAACCAATAAAACCAGTGTCTTGAAAAATCGCTCGTGACTTGAGATCGTGGCTGCGTTTCGATATGGTGGGCGCTTCGACAGCGATAGAAAGAGATGTCTATGGATATGCGTGACCGGATCAACACCGCCCTCAAAACGGCGATGAAAGAGAAGGATAAGGAGCGGCTTTCCACGCTTCGACTGATCAATGCAGCCATCAAGGATCGCGATATCGCGGCGCGTGGCGAGGGCGACGACAGTGGGGTTGAAGACAGTGATGTCCTTCAAATCCTTGGGAAAATGGTAAAGCAACGCCAAGAGAGCGCTAAGGCGTTTGAAGAGGGCGGACGTATTGAGTTGGCCGATAAAGAGCGGTCGGAGATCCTCATTGTCGAAGAGTTTCTCCCGCGCCAATTGGATGCCAAAGAGACCGAAACCGCCATCGACGCGGCCATCGCCGAGACGAATGCAGAGAGCATACGCGACATGGGCAAGGTCATGGGCGTGTTGAAGGCCAAGTACACAGGCCAACTTGATTTTGGGGCCGTGGGTGGCAAGATCAAAGCCAAATTGGGCTAAAACAGCGCGTATGTGTTGAATACCGATGGTATTGAAGCGTGGCGGCACTTGTTGTGTCGCCACTTTTTTATGGGCGAAGGGGCCGCGTCTATTGCGGCGCGGCTGGCGTTTTTACACGATCTAGAACAAGGGCGAGATCGTCGCGCAGTTGGGTGCGTTCCTCGGGACTTAGAAACGCGCCGAGTTCCACCTCTCGCGTTTGATCCGGACCTGCACCTTTGAGCGTCAGATACTGTTCAATCTTTGCGGTGGGGTGCAGCGTGGCTCTGACCCAATAGGGATTGGCGCTCCATTCAATCTTTTCACCTTTGGCCGTCCAGTGGGTCAATGTGATCCGGTCATGCCAGATCAACATTTCCTCGCGTAGATGGTCACGATCCGATTTGCGCAACGCAATCCAAAGTGCTGTGAGAACACTCATCATACAGGCCAGTAGAATCCAGAACGCCGTGGTGCCTATAAACGGGATCACGGGCATCAGCCCGGCGGCAAACATCAACCAAATCGCTGCCGAAAACCCCTTGGACGGCAACGACCGATGCGGCCAGACATCAAGACGCAAGAGCGGCCCCCCTGTCTCGCTCGAGGCAGGGGGCAACGGCGCATGATGAGCAGGGGTCCAACGGTACGGCATAGCGTTTTGTTCTGTGCGGTTTTATTTGTGCGTTTGACAGAGGTTAGCGCGGTCTGCGCGAGGGGGGAAGGGTCAGGTGGTCGCAGCACGCGATCCCAAGGGTTCAAACAGTCGAAGCAGATATCCGTCTGGATCCGCGACCACAAACTGACGTTGGCCCAACGCCTCGTCGCCCTTTCTATACCATGCTTGCTCTGGCTGAAGGGTGAGCGGATACTGTGCGGACGCGAGACGATCGAGGATCGGTTGGAGCGCGCAAACTTCGATTTGTAGGTTCATGCCGCGTCCAAATGGCGGACTGGTTGGCAGGTGCTGGTCCTCAAAGGTGCGACCAATTCCGATCTGGTCAATCATAAGACGCGCCGCGCCAAGGGACAGCATTGCAAACCCGTCCTCGGGGCGGGCATAGGCGACATCGAAACCGATCAGGTCGCAATAAAACGCGCGCGAGATCTGCCAATCGGTCACCGCAAGTTCGGGAATAAGGGTGGGGTGGCCGTCCGTCATATCGTCACGCATTGCTCGATGGAATCGTCAAATTTGCGCTGCGCAGATTCCAGTTCGCCAATATGGGTGCCGTCAAATGAGTAGAGCGCTTGCACGCGCTGTGTGCGGGTCGCATAGGCGCCAAGGGCCGCGTGTTCCAGTATGACGACAAAGTTTGAGACAGGCATATTCGCGAACATGCGCGATGCTTTTTGGACTTCTGCCGTTGCCCATTTGGTGCGCACATAACGTTCGATTTCGCGCGCGAGACGGTCAATTTTCGCTGGATCGGGCTGCCCCATTTCATACAGGGGTTCGGGTGAGGTGATGAGCATTGCCACGTTGGTCTGGCCCGTTGCGCTATCATACACCTTTGAAAACTGGGCAGGATGCCAAAATGCCGACAGGTGGGACGGCTTTGGCTCCGCACCGTTGTCCAGAAATTTTGAAATCCATGCGATCATGTCAGTCCCCTTTGATCAAATGTCTATCAATGAAATTAGGGCAAAAAAAGACCCCGCCGTGGCGAGGTCTTCCTTAGATCTTAATGGTTAACAGTCTCAAAGGCTATGAGAGTGTCGAGGCGTGCACTTAGTGTGCGTGACCCTTGTCCCACTCTTCTTGCTTGGGAAGTGTCTCGAACGTGTGCTCTGGTGGTGGGCACGGCAGGGTCCACTCAAGTGTATCTGCGTACTCGTTCCAGTAATTGTTTTCCGTGATGCGTTTTCCGGCGAGCAGCGTGTAAATCACGATGCCGATAAAGAGCAGGAAAGACGCAAAGGAAAGCAACGCACCCCATGAGGAGACATAGTTCCAGTAAGCAAAAGCTTCAGGATAGTCGATGTAACGACGTGGCATGCCCTGACGACCCAAGAAGTGTTGTGGGAAGAACGTAAGGTTCACACCAACAAAGAACATCCAGAAGTGAACTTTGCCGAAGAACTCGGGGTATTGGCGTCCCGACATCTTGCCGATGTAGAAATAGATACCCGCAAAGATGGTAAAGGCTGCGCCCATCGACATGGTGTAGTGGAAGTGCGCCACAACGTAATAGGTGTCGTGGTATGCACGGTCTACGCCAGGTTGGGACAGAACGATGCCTGTCACGCCACCGATGGTGAAGAGGATCAAGAACCCGAATGCAAAGAGCATTGGCGTTTTGAACTCAACCGAGCCGCCCCACATGGTTGCGATCCAAGAGAAGATCTTAACACCTGTTGGCACCGCGATAACCATCGTGGCCAGCATAAAGTAGGATTGCTGCGAGAGCGACAGACCAACGGTATACATGTGGTGCGCCCAAACGACGAAGCCCAGAACACCAATCGCGATCAACGCCCAAACCATTGGCAGGTAGCCAAACACAGATTTGCGCGAGAAGGTTGCGATGATGTGCGATACCAGACCAAAGCCGGGCAGAACAACGATGTACACTTCAGGGTGACCAAAGAACCACAAGATGTGCTGATACAAGATCGGGTCGCCGCCGCCACCAGGTTGGAAGAACTGGGTGCCAAAGTTACGGTCGGTGAGCAACATGGTGATTGCGCCAGCCAAAACAGGCAAGGACAACAAGATCAACCAAGATGTTACAAAGATCGACCATGCAAACAACGGCACTTTGAACAATGTCATGCCTGGTGCGCGCATATTGAGGAAGGTGGTGATCATGTTGATCGCACCAAGGATGGAGGAGGCACCAGAGACGTGGACCGCGAAAATCGCGAGATCCATCGAATAGCCGCCCTCGT
This sequence comes from Celeribacter marinus, assembly GCF_001308265.1. Lineage (GTDB taxonomy): Bacteria > Pseudomonadota > Alphaproteobacteria > Rhodobacterales > Rhodobacteraceae > Celeribacter > Celeribacter marinus. The sequence continues at coordinate 791,108 of NZ_CP012023.1, read as the reverse complement.
TGGTGGAGAGCGGTGGATATAACACCCAGCCCACACCAGAGCCACTTTGCCCGTTACCACCCGGTGCCAACATGGATGCAACGCCAAGGCCAACGCCCGTGACGAACAACCAGTAAGACAGGTTATTGAGGCGCGGGAACGCCATGTCCGGCGCACCGATTTGCAGCGGCATGAAGTAGTTGCCAAAGCCGCCGAACAGCGCAGGAATCACCACAAAGAACATCATCAGAACACCGTGATAGGTGATCATAACGTTCCAAAGGTGGCCGTTTGGCGTACACGGGTTAGCCAAAAGGCCTTCCATACACATGTACTGAACACCGGGTTCCATGAGCTCGAGGCGCATGAATACCGTGAAACAAACGGAGATGAAGCCCACAGCCGCAGCTGTGAACAGATAAAGGATGCCGATATCCTTGTGGTTTGTCGACATGAACCAACGAGTAAAGAACCCGCGGTTGTCTTCGTGCCCGTGGCCGTGAATGGCTGCGTCTGCCATGCGGTCCTCCCGATTTAAGTGCGTCTTATGCGTTTGCTCCGTCGCCCCCGTAGGTCGAGAGTCAGTAGACGGAATTAGAATATGTCTAGTCGCTCAGGTTCAACTGCGCAATGTGTCAACGCGCCGCAATCGTAGAAAAATGCGGGCTTAACCTTGTAATGTGCCGTGCGCGTCCAATGAATGGACCGTAGTAGCCTATTTGCGCGCTTGGCTGCGAGGCGCGGTACATGAAAACGCCGCCCCCAATGGAGCGGCGTGTCCGTATTCTCGGTCGTGTGCCTTACTGAGCGGGGGCAACAGACGCGAGGTAGGCCGCAACATCTTCGCCGCCCTTTTTCAATTTGAACGTCATCTTGGATTTGCCGTTCCCACCGTAAGTGGTGATAAAAGCGTTTGGGTCGACAACGTATTCTGCAACAAGTTCTTCTGTCCAAACCATGTCTGGGTTCGCCTCGGCTACGGATGAGATGCCAGCGCCGAATTTGAAGTCGCCGGATGCAATCGCGGTGCCCATGATGCCATATAGGTTCGGGCCGGTTTTGCCGCCTTTGACGATGGTGTTGTCGCCATCAACAATCATGTGACAGGATTTGCATTTGTTGAAGCCTTTTTCACCGGCGACCGCGTCTCCTGCGGCAAAGGATGCCGTCGAGGATACCATCAGGGCGGCGGCTGTGAGGGCAAAAAGTTTGGTCATTGAGAGTCTCCGGAGCTTGAGTCGGTTGATATGGGCGAACAATAGGGATTTTGCGAACATAAGAAAGGCGTGGATTGTCGCAGGCTATAGACCAGCCATCCTAAAAAGAGGTTACGGCGTCCCGTTGGGTGCGTTTTGCGCCCCGAAAACCTGATCAAATCCGCGTTTTAAGGCCACATCGACGTCATCCATGGTCACAGGTAGGCCCAAATCGACAAGCGATGTCACGCCATGCTCGGTAATTCCGCAGGGCACGATACCGCCAAAATGGCTCAGGTCGGGTTCGACGTTGATCGACAATCCGTGAAACGACACCCATTTGCGAATCCGCAGACCAATGGCTGCGATCTTATCCTCGGCTTTGGCCCCTGTGGCGGTCAGCGGTTTGTCGTCGCGCACGACCCAGACACCTACGCGGCCCTCGCGGATTTCGCCGTGCACGTTGAATTCTGCGAGGGCGGCAATCACCCACGCCTCCATATCGGCGACGAATTTGCGCACATCTTTGCCACGTTTTCCCACGTCGAGCATGGCATAAGCCACCCGTTGTCCTGGTCCGTGGTAGGTGTATTGCCCGCCGCGTTTGCTCGCGTGGACAGGGAATCGGTCAGGCTCGACAAGATCCTCGATCTTGGCGGAGGTGCCTGCGGTATAGAGCGGTGGGTGTTCGACGAGCCAGATCAGCTCGTCGGCCTCACCGCGCGCAATCGCGTCGGCGCGCGCCTCCATCTGAGCCACAGCATCGTCGTAATCGGTCAGCCCGTTGGTGATGCGCCATTCGACCATTCTTGTGTTCCTTTTTAGCGCGGCAAAAGCCCCGCCTCCTTGAGTGTCTTGATGTGTGCGCGACTGACGGGAATCTCACCACCTGTGCGCATCGTTAAAATAGCGCGATCTGCATCACGTCGCACGGCCGTGACGTGATCAAAGGCCGCCCAATGGGAACGGTGGACCTGTGCGCCGCGGGTCTCGCCAACCTCACGAACCGCATCGCTCAGGCGCATCAGGATCAAACCCTCCCCTTTGGTGGTCCGAATCCGCACATAGTGATCCTCAACCGAAAGCGCCACGAGGGGGCCGCGTTTGTCGACGGGGAGCCGTTCCAAAAGGGGCGTGCCTGTTGGGGTGGTCGTTTCTGTATGCGCCGCGCTTTTGGTGTCGATGTATTGAAAAGCCGCCGTAATCAGAATCGTCATCCCGACAAGCGTGGCGGCAAACAATGGCCAGTCTCGCGCGGGTGGCACCCATCCGAACGTCATCGCATTGATGATCACAACAACGACGAGAACACAGAGGCTTGTCAGTATTCCTAGAAAAAACACTCGCATGACAAACGGCAGGCCGTCCAAACGGTGCTTGAGCGTAAAAGTGACAAGTGATCCGGCCCCGAACGTCAAGCAGACCATGAGCGACCAGTAGATCAGGCGCGCACCAACGGACAAAAGCGCACCAGAGTTGAACGGCGCGGCCAAGGTTACAAAGACGCTCACACCGCCAAGTGCCAAAAGCGTCTCGCGCCGTGTCACATATGCCCGCCATTCACGAAGCGCGACTTGCGTTTTCCCGTCATTCACGAAGCAAACCCCTTGTTTTGCGTACTTCAAATGGCACGCAGGGCAGGGGGTTGTCTAGGTCAACTCAGCTGGGCGCATCGCCCATCCCTGATTTTCACCCCTGTTTGAAAGGTTTTTCAATGTCCGTTGATCCGTTTATGACCGCCGCACCTGTTATCCAAGTGCATGCAATTGCAGCTACGCTCGCGCTTTTGCTCGGCCCTGTTGTGCTCTACCGTCACCGCCGTGACCGACTGCACAAAACCCTTGGGTATATCTGGGTCGTGGCCATGGCGGTTGTGGCCATGTCGTCGTTCGGGATTTCGGGGTTTGGCCTAATTGGACCTTTTTCGCCGCTGCACCTGTTGGCGCTTTTCGCACTTTGGTCGCTCTATGTTGGTGTGCGCTTTGCCATTGCGGGCAATCGGCGCGCTCACGAGAAAACCATGCGCAATCTGTACTGGCGCGGGGTGTTTGTGGCGGGTGTGTTCAACTTTCTCCCCGGTCGGACACTCAACCGCATGTTTATGGATGACGCACGCCAGTTGGGGTGGGTCGTGATCGTGCTCGGGCTGTGTGTGATCTTTTGGGGCATATGGCGCGAAATTCGCCGTGATACGGCTGCCAAAACCGGCGCTAAGCACCCTATAGAACTTTCCCTCTAAAACTTCGAATTAGTGCTTGCGGCTCATTTCAAACACCATTAGAGAACCCCTCACCAAGTCAAGACTGTGCGGTCGTGGCGGAATTGGTAGACGCGCAGCGTTGAGGTCGCTGTGGGGTAACACCCGTGGAAGTTCGAGTCTTCTCGACCGCACCATTCACTCTCTTCGGAGAGGTGGAAAAAAGCCCCCGCCAGTTTGGTGGGGGCTTTTTCGTTTCGCGGTGCGGGGTGGCCTGTTCGTCCTGTTCGAAAGGGGCTAGAACCAGCACATGACCCAAGCATTTTCCTCCATCCGTGACTTTGTCGCGGCTCCGTTCGACACAACGATTGATGTGCGCGCCCCGTCCGAGTTCGCGCAGGACCATGTCCCCGGTGCGATCAACCTTCCGGTGTTAAGCGATGACGAGCGCGCGCAGGTTGGGACAATCTATGTGCAGCAATCGCCCTTTCTGGCGCGCAAAATTGGGGGCGCCTTGGTGGCGCGCAATGCCGCGACCCATATTGAGGGGCCATTGGCCGAGTTTGAGGGCAATTGGAAACCGCGCATCTATTGTTGGCGCGGAGGGCAAAGGTCCAATTCCTTCGCAACGATCCTGCGTCAAATCGGTTGGCGCGTGGATGTGGTCGAGGGCGGCTATAAGGCGTGGCGGCGGATGGTCGTGCGCGCGCTTTATACCGATCCGTTGCCGCACAAACTTATATTGATTGATGGAAATACAGGCACGGCGAAAACTGACCTGATTGCACGGGTCAACGCGCAAGGCGGGCAGGTGCTTGATTTGGAGGGGCTTGCCAATCACCGCGGATCGATTTTTGGCGGCCTTGGCACACAGCCCTCGCAAAAGGCATTCGAAAGCGCGCTTGCGGTCGCATTGTCCGAGCTTGATCCGGCAAAGCCCACGCTTGTTGAGGCGGAAAGTTCGCGTATTGGCAATGTCTCGGTGCCTGCGTCCGTTTGGGCGGTGATGTGTGACGCGCCACGTATTGAGGTCACGGCCCCGCTGTCAAGTCGGGCGGTGTATCTCGCGCAAGCCTACGCTGACATCGTGCAGGATGCGGCGTTGTTGGAAAAACTGCTCGCAAAGCTTGTGACGTTTCAGGGGTATGATGTTGTTGACGGCTGGCAAGAGTTGGCGCGCACGGGCAATTTCGTTGATCTGGCGGGCGGGCTCATGGCGCAGCATTATGATCCGCGTTACAAACGGTCACGCGAAAAACATACCCCGACTGTGAGTGCGACGATTGATCTATGCGATATGGCGGTCGAAGCCCGCGATGTCGCGGCCACGCGCATTATCGACGTTATGGCCTCGCTGTAAGGCGCGGGCCTGTCTCGTCTGAGGTTGTGATCTCCCCGATGATCGCCGCACTGTAGCCGGATTTTTTGAGTTTCTTAATTAGGTTTTGCGCACCACCCGCGCCCACGCAGGCAAGCAATCCGCCGGCGGTTTGGGGGTCGAACAACAGATCCGCCAGCGGTCCGTTTGGCCCCTCGTACTGGGCGCTATAGGCGCGATTGGCAGGCGCAATCGTCGAGGCGATCCCAGATTGCGAAAGCGCCAACGCGCCGTCGAGCACGGGAATGTTTGACAACGTGAGCGTGGCGCTGACGCCGCTCGCGCGACATATCCCGAGCAAATGCCCCGCAAGGCCAAATCCCGTTACATCCGTCATGGCATGCGCACCGCTCAAGATCGTTGCCGCTTCGCCAGATGAGAGCGCCATCGACGCGTAGGCGGCGGCCACATCGCGTCCAGAGGCGAGCATTGCCATTTCAGCGGCCAATATGACGCCTGTGCCGATGGGTTTGGTCACGATGATTTGGTCGCCGTCCTTCGCGCCGTTGAGCGTCATTGGCGTGTCTGCAAGACCTGTGACTGTAAACCCGATCGAAAACTCGGCCCCCATCGACGTGTGACCGCCGATGATTTGCGCCCCCTCTTTGGCAAACACCGTCCGTGCGGTTGCCATGATTTCTGACAGCCACGCCTCTTGGAGTGGCGGGGCCATGCGCGGTAGCGTGATCGTGGCGAGGGCGGATTGTGGCTGTGCACCCATCGACCACACATCGCCCAAGGCGTGAATGGCGGTGATCTGTGTCATCATCACGGGATCGGCCACAAAGCTGCGTAGATGATCGACAGAGATCACTTGGCGCGACCCGCCGTAGGCTGCGCCATGGGTCAAGACGGCCGCATCGTCCCCCTTCAGACGCACAATATCGTCGCGCTTGAGGTCCGTGTCGTCGTGTAGAACACGGGCAAGAATATCTCCGCCAACCTTTGCGCCACATGCGCCACACATCGGGCTTTTGCCCTCAACCTCATCACGTAGTCCGGCGGCGACCAGATCGGGCAACACGAGTGGGCGCATTGGTTTTAGAGTGGTGAGGCGAGCCATGAATGTGCGGTCGATACGATCTTTCCACCGCCACATTGCAGCACCTTTGAGGCGTAGTCCGTTTTTGTCCGCGAGGGCGCTCTTGTCGCCAAGGGAGATCAGCTTGAGGTAGTCTTTTTGCGGATGATACAGGCTCTTTTTCGTCGCGCCGCGCTGCTCAGAAAGCAAAATGCGCAGGTTGTCGAACAGGACGGGCGCTTGGCGCACGGCAAAGACGCCGGCCTTTGGGCGCGGTGCATGGGCCAGATGGGCGCAATCGCCCACGGCGAAAATATTCGGGTCGGAGGATTGAAGCGTGGGACCAACCCGCACGTAACCTTGAACGATGGTGAGGCCGGTCTCTTTTAGCCACCCATAAGGGCGCGCACCCGCTGCACCGAGTGTAAAATGCGACGCGATCGTGGTTCCATCGGTGAGGGTGAGGTGATCCGCCTCGATATTGCCAATGGCCGTATTGGGCCGTAGCGCCACGCCCACATCCGTGAGGGCCGCCAAAAGGGCGCGCCGCGTGGGGGCACGGAACTCTTCGAGGATCTCGCCGCGATCGATCAGTGTGACGCTTAGATCGTCCGCGCCTTTGAGAGCATGGGCCATCGCCATGGCAAGTTCCGCCCCCGCAACACCACCACCAATCACACAGATCTGTGGTGCGGCGAGGCCCGCGGCGACATCCGCGCGGTAGCTGTCCCAGCGAGCGGCAAAGTGTTCAAGGGGTTTGGCGGCAATGCCATGGGCGTCAAATCCAGCAAGATCAGGCATATCCGAGGTGATGCCAATGTCGATGGAGGCCACATCATACCGAAGGGGCGCGCGGCCCTCAATGTGGATCAATTTAGCCTTGCGGTCTATTTTTGTGGCGCGTGCCATCACAACGCGCGCGCCGGCAAACCGTGCCAAACGCACCAGATCCAATTCTAGGTCTGAATGCGTGTAATGTCCCGCCACAAAGCCCGGCAACATGCCGGAATAGGCGGCAACAGGACCGGGATTGATGACCGTGACCCGCACCCCCGCAAGAGGTTTCATACCCCAACGTTTGAGCACAAGCGCGTGGGTATGACCGCCGCCAATCAAGACGAGCTCTCGGGTCAAAGGAAGGTCGTGCATGTCGTTGGCTTTCTGTGGGGCATCGCGCAGGGATGGCGCAGTTATGGCACAAGATTTATTCGGATGCGTTAACGCACGCAGTGTACGCCGTTATGGCGCGCGCCACGCGCCGCGCCAGTCGTCGTGGCGTGTGTAAAAGGCGCGCGTATGTGTGGGGCGGTTCAAGGACACCACATCCATCGTCTCCACGGTGAGGCGCAAAATCGCAAAACGTGCGGCATCGGCGCTACGCGTGTAGGCATCCGCGTCTGTGATCGGCGTGCCGGGTTTTGGGCTCACACCGTAATCTGGTAGGGCGCGGTCGCTCAAACCGGCCCATGCCTCTTGGGCCAATGCGCCCTCAATAATGTCGATGGTGCCGCGCAACCGAATCTGGAGCAACACATCCTCGCGCCAAAGCGTGAGGGCCGCGCGCGGGTCCGCCATGATCTCGTCGCACTTTTGCGTGGCGGCATCGGTAAAAACATCGACGGTGCAGCGAGCGGGATCGGCCGCGCGCAGCACAACGCCGCGTGCTTGTGGTGCGCCATCATCGCCAAGGGTGGCCAATGTGGCAAGCCGCGCGTCAACACGGGAACTCACGGATTGGGGTAAGAGCACTGCCCAACTTGCGTTGAACAATTGGGCAAGATCGTGCGACCAAGTGGGTAAATCTGCATCATTCATCCAAAGACCCTGCCGTGTAGGGCGCATAGATGCAAGTGGTCTGGACGCCGCAGCGTCAACCGCTAAGATGCTTCACATGTCTATGACTCATATCCCGCATTCCCCAAATAACGAAACATTGTTTCCCAAAGGCTTTAATATGTCCGATCCGCGCCACCATGCATTGCAGATTTTCCAAGCCGGTGTTGCTCAGGCCGATCCTGCGCAGGCCGTGGTAAAGGCATTGGCGGGGCGTAGGTTTCATAACCCGTTGGTCATCGCTATTGGCAAGGCGGCGCGCACGATGGCTGAGGCCGCAATGCAGCACGTCGACGCGGATATGGTTGTTGTTGTGACCAACTATGAAAACGCATCGCCCCTTGAGGGGGCAGAGGTCCATGCGGCCAGTCACCCTGTGCCAGATATCCAAGGGGCGCGCGCGGCGTTGCGCATTGAACAGGTTTTGGCCCATGCCAAGGGCGAGGTATTGGCGCTCATTTCCGGTGGCGGATCGGCTCTTTTGCCCGCGCCGGTGACGGGGGTGAGCCTTGAGGATAAGGCTGAGGTGAACCGGCTGTTGCTGGCATCGGGTGCCGACATTGTGACGATGAATCTGGTGCGCCAACACTTGTCACGGCTCAAAGGCGGTGGGCTGTTGCGTGCGGCTTACCCGTCCAAGGTCACAACATTGGTTCTGTCCGATGTGGTTAGCGACGATTTTAGAGCCATTGCATCAGGCCCCACCGTATCGCCAATTGGCTCTCCGCAAGACGCCGTGGCCGCCCTCAAGGCGTTTGAAGTGTGGGATCATTTGCCCGCCTCCGTGCGCGCACATCTTGAGCAGGTCGTGCCCGACATGGGCGCGCTGCCTGACAGCGATATTGAGTTGGTCGGCTCCAACTCACAGTCCGTGGCCGCTATGGCGCGCGCGGCGGGGGGCGGTGTGACGCACGGCGTTCATGTGTTCCCTGTGCCGCTTGAGGGCGATGTGGCTGCGGCCGCCGAGGTCATCGTGGACTGCGTCACGCAGAATGGGATCTACCTGTTCGGTGGTGAAACGACTGTGAAGCTCAAAGGGGACGGCCTTGGTGGGCGCAACCAAGAGCTTGCGCTGCGCGTGGCTCAACTTGCGGATGCGCGCGGACTGACAGATTACGTGTTTCTCTCGGGGGGAACGGACGGGCGTGACGGGCCAACGGATGCGGCGGGCGGACTGGTGGATGATGGCACGCTTGCGCGACTGCGGGCGGCGGGTGTGGACCTTGATGATGTCTTGGCCCGTAACGACAGCTATCACGCGCTCAAGGCCGCGGGGGATTTGCTTCAGATCGGAGCGACAGGGACCAACGTTGCTGATTTGCAAGTGTTGATCAAAGCGTAGCGCGTCTCTTATCTGGCAAATGAAATCCCGTAGATCAATTGGCGCAACCCGATGGCGGCGCCCGCAACGATAGAGGCCACGGTGACGGGGGCGGCATAGGCCAGCACCGACATCGCAGACAGACCCTGTCCGACCGTACATCCAAACGACACGACTGCGCCGATCCCCATGAGCGCCGCGCCAAGGATTTGACGTTTCAATTCGCGCGGATCTTCGCAGGCTTCCCATCTGAAATGGCCTTTGATCGTCGAGCCTATGGCCGCGCCTATGATGACCCCTGTGACAGAGCCGACCCCGAAATTGAGCGACGAGGCGGTGGAGGTCATCAGGTAAAACATCGTGTCGCCGATTGGCGCTGCAAACGTATGCGAGGACACAGGTTCGGCCTCGAACGCCGCTTGGGACAGCCATGCGGTGCCAGCCCAACCCGAGACGACCGCAAGGCCCACGAGCACACCCCAGAGGATCAGTTTGCCGTCAGCGCGAAAGGCCTTTGATGAGAGCGATCCCGCGAGGACAAGCGCCCCTATGATGTAGGGCGACAGGCCCCAAGACATGAACGTGGGCGGCGCACTCGCCGGGACAGGCGGGAACAGGGCCACGCGCAAGGCGGCAAGCGGGCCGTTGAGGGTGACGTAAGTGCCCAACCCCATGACTGTGACAATCACGAAGTTGCGCAAATCACCGCCGCCAAGGCGCGCCAACGCCCCAAAGCCGCAATTGCCCGCCAGCGCCATGCCATAGCCAAACATCACGCCACCAGCGATTGAGGCGAGGGGATACCATTTCATGGACAGATAAGAGGTCATGGTGGGGTCGAACAGACCAAGGGAGATCATTGCGCCTGTGCCAATTAGAGCGACCCCGATAGCTATCCCCCATTGGCGGGCGCGCAAGTCCGAGCCTTGGTACAAGGCGTCCTCAATCGCGCCCATGGAGCAAAACCGCCCCAAACGAGCGGCAAGGCCGAGCAACAGACCACCAAACAGACCGATCAGTGCGGCAATCGTTCCGGGTTCAAGCGTGTCTAGCATCGTATCCCTCCCCAAGGCGAAAGGAGAGACCCGCTATGAGGCAGGTTTCGCCTTTTCGTGATCTGGTGCACAAAACATCTCATAGATCACTTCGAGGATGCGTTTGGGACGCTCATCCGTCAAGGAATAGTAGATCGCCTTTCCGTCGCGTCGCGGGGTCACCAGACCCTCAAGGCGCAAACGGGCCAGTTGCTGGCTGACCGCAGCTTGGCGTGCCGACAACAACTCTTCGAGCTCGGTGACAGACTTTTCGCCCGTCACCAGATGACACAAAATCATGAGACGGCCCTCATGGCTCAACGCTTTGAGCAGTTGAGACGCATCGCACGCGTTGCGCATAATCATGTCCATGTCGTCAGGGGACATGTCAGGTGTGATTGTCGGCAATGTCGACTGTTGATGATCCATACGCACGTCCTGCGATCTCACTTTTCTTTAAAACGCTATTTCATCTAGGATGGCGTCTATTCCCGCCTCGGCGCACACTGCGTCCAAATCCGGACCAGGGGCACCAGAGACACCAATTCCCGCTACTATAGAGCCTGCGGCCTCAATCACAAGCCCGCCGCCCAATGCGAGTGGTTCGGACAGGTCACGAATGGCACCCATCATACCGTCAGGCGCGGTTGTCTCGCCCAGTGACATGGTGTCGGTGCGAAAGGACACGGCGGTCCATGCCTTGCGGCGTGCGGTTTCAAACACGTGCAGACCGGCATAGCGATCACGCACGTAGGCTTGTGGTAGGCCAAAACGATCCACCACCATCACACCCACTTGGTATCCCGCATCGCGACACGATTCCATGGCTGCGACTGCGGCGGTCAGGGCCACTTCGGGTTTGAGCACCTGAAACGTGACAAAGGCGCTGTCCTCGTCTTGGGCGGTCGCGGGTGTAAATGTCGGTGCCGCAAGGGCGAGTGCCATGAGTGCGGCGGATGTGAAGCGTTTCATAGGGTGTCCTCCAGATGTCGTATTGAAATGCGCCAGTGTTGGAGGCGCGGGTTATTGGGTCGGCGTTGCGTCTGTGTGGTCTGTATCAGGCGTGGTTTCGATCTGCGCGTCAACGTCGAACTCGGTATAATCCCGCAAGATGACACTGAGCATCGACCAGAACAAATCGTCACCTCCATAGCCCTCAATGCGCATCAATTCGCGGCCTTCATCCACCAGCACGAATGTTGGCGTTAGAACAGGGCGTGACGCAAACTCAATGTCATCAGGGCGCTCTTTGACATCCAGACGGCGCAGAGGCGCAAACGCCCCTTCGGGTGTTTTAGGGTAAATCGGTGCAATCTCGGCGTTCCAGCGGTCACAATAGGCGCAGCCATCGCGCTCGATCATGACCAACTCCACCGCCTGCGCGGGAAGGGGTGCGGTGAGCATCAAAGCCGCTGACGCAAGGATCACTATTTTAGTCCACATCGGAATGTCCAATTGACGTGCTTGATACAAACAACCTAATTTGAATATGTGCATGACACAAGGTGCGGGTCAACCGCGCTGTTTAGGGACACATGTCCCGTTTCGGGAGGAAATCAATGTTAGACGTCAGTTTTATTTCGGCGTTCTTGGGTGGGCTTGTGGTGTTCTTTTCACCCTGCATCCTGCCTATCGTACCGTTTTACTTATCTTATATGGCCGGTGTTGGCATGGGGGAGATCAACTCGGACGGCGAATTGGCCCCGGGGGTGCGCAAGCGCGCGATTGCCTCATCCATCATGTTTTCGCTTGGTATTATTACCGTTTTTGTTCTGCTCGGCGCGGCGGCTTTTTCATTGTCGCAAGCGTTTCGCTCGTATCAGGACGCGTTTCGTATCGGAGCGGCGCTTATTGTATTCGTCATGGGCCTGCACTTTCTAGGCGTGCTTAAAATCGGCTTGTTGAACCGTCAGTTCCAAGTGAGCGGCGGAGATGTCACCAAGATGAATGTGTGGTCGTCCTACCTGATCGGATTGGCGTTTGCAGCGGGGTGGACGCCATGTGTGGGCGGCATTCTAACCGCAGTTGTGTTCACGGCATCGGTTGAGGAAACGGCGACACAGGGTTTGATTTTGATGTTGGTGTTTGGCATCGGCATGACCTTGCCGTTTGTGATCGCTGCGGTATTCATCAAGCCGTTTTTGGCGTTCGCGAGCAAGTTCCGCCGCCATTTGCCAAAGGTTGAAAAGCTGATGGGGGTCTTCCTCATTTTGTTCGCGCTGTTGATTGCAACGAATTCGGTCAACCTGATTGCGGCATGGATGTTGGAGACCTTCCCCGCCTTCACAAAAATTGGATCATCGGGCACGCTTTGACGCTCATCGTTACTTGGGAGACCTAAACTATGCTTAAATTCGCACGACGCACATTTATCGCCGCCAGCCTTGCAATGCTCACCGTTGGTCCGGCTGTGGCCCAAGAGATGGGCGATGACGGGCTACACAAGGCGCCATGGCAGCGCGACACGTTCAAAGACCTGCGTGAAGATCTCGCGGAGGCCAGTGCCGAGGGTAAGCGCCTACTGGTGATGATCGAACAACGCGGCTGTATTTACTGTAAAAAGATGCACGAAGAGGTCTATCCCGACCTCGAGATCACACAGATGATCGAGGACAATTTCTTTGTCGTCCAGATCAACATGTTTGGTGATGTCGAAGTGACGGATTTTGACGGCGAGACGCTTTCGGAGAAAGATATGGTCTCGAAATGGAATGTGTTGTTCACGCCAACGAATCTCTATCTCCCCGAAGAGGTGGGTGAGGGCCTGTCCGCGACCCAAGCGGCCGTGGCCAGCGTCCCCGGTGCCTTTGGTCGCCTCACAACCTACAACATGATGCGTTGGGTGCTTGATCATGGTTACGATGGGGAGGAGCCGTTCCAAAAGTTCCACGCCCGTAACATTCCGGCGCAACAAGATGCGGGGAAACTGAACGTTTACGAATAGCTGTAACACTGGGCGCGCGGGACAGAATATGCCGGAAAATTCGTTTTTTTGAATTTGTTCTTGCGCGTCCGCGAAATGGTGCGCTACGGTATGCACAATAAGAAGTGCACTCAAAAGCACTACCGAAACAAGTCTTAGGGAGGAGACATGAAACGCATTGCAACCACATTCGCTGCACTTTGCCTCACAGCAACCGCAGCTACGGCCGAGGTCGCCCCAACTGATGTCGCGTTCGAGGATGGTGCAGTCGCACTGTCGTTGACGGGCTCAGCAGGGAACGCCGACGAAGGTCGTAAGATCATGACCAGTAAATCCAGCGGCAACTGCGTGTCGTGTCACTCCGCTGACGCATACGCCGATGTTCCGTTCCATGGCGAAGTTGGTCCGATCCTTGATGGCGCAGGCTCACGTTGGACCCAAGCAGAATTGCGCGGTCTCGTCGTGAACCCAAAAATGATGTTTGAAGGCACCGTTATGCCTGCCTTCTACAAGGTTGATGGCTACACCCGTCCAGGGGATGCCTACACGGGCAAGGCCGCTCCGGCCGATCTGCCGCCGCTATTGACTGCGGCTCAGGTCGAGGACGTGGTCGCCTATCTAATGACGCTTACGGACGAATGATCGTCTGAATTTTACGAAAACGAGGACTAACCCATGAAACTCACACGACGTGACGCTCTGGCTCTCGGCCTTGGTGCGACGGCAGCTTCCTTGCTTCCGTTCAGCGCATTTGCCGCAGCCGACGAAGCTATCGCCGCATTCACTGGCGGTGCTGACGCAGGTGAGGGTGGAATCACCCTTACTGCCCCAGAGATTGCTGAGAACGGCAACACTGTGCCTGTATCGGTAGATGCACCCGGCGCTGTTTCCATCATCATCTTGGCCGCCGGAAACCCGACACCTGGTGTTGCGACCTTTAACTTTGGTCCGCTCGCCGGATCGCAAGCGGCGTCTACCCGTATTCGCCTCGCAGGAACCCAAGACGTTGTCGCAGTTGCGAAAATGGCTGACGGTTCCTTCGTAAAGGCTGCATCCACCGTTAAAGTGACCATCGGCGGCTGTGGCGGCTGATCGGTTAACCGACTTATTTAGGAGACATCTATAATGGCATCTGGTGTAAAACCCCGCGTTAAAGTCCCGAAGTCGGCTGCTGCTGGCGACGTGATTACGATTAAAACACTGATCTCTCACCCAATGGAGTCAGGTCAGCGCAAAGACGGCGACGGAAATATCATTCCGCGTTCGATCATCAATCGCTTCACCTGCGATTTCAACGGCCAGTCTGTCGTCGATGTGACGCTTGAGGCCGCGATTTCGACAAACCCGTATGTGGAGTTCGACGCAACTGTTCCCGAAGCCGGTGAGTTCAAATTCACGTGGTACGACGATGACGGTTCCGTTTACGAAGAGAGCAAGCCGATCGCAATCGGCTAAGGCTTCACGCTCAGGGAGGAGAAACGCATGAAAATTAAAGCAATAAGCACTGCGGCTGTACTTGCAGCCCTCACGTTCGCGGCACCCGTTGTCGCGGACGAGGACGCAGAGTTGGTGATCAATGGCGATATTGAAATTGTCACCAAAACGGCGGCGCCAGAGCATCTGTCTGATGTTATGGACGAGATCTTGTCGGGTTGGCGTTTTCGCTCCGACGAGACACAAGCCATGGAAATGGACGATTTCGATAACCCCGGCATGCTAGGCGCCGAAGAGGGCATGGCCCTTTTTGAAGCCTCATGGGGATCTGAGGGCAAGGCTTGTGCCGATTGCCACGATGGTCCTGAAAGCCTGTCCGAGGTGCGCGCGACCTATCCCAAATGGAACGAGGGTGCTGGCGAAGTGCGCACGATCCAAATGCAAGTCAACGACTGCCTCACCACGAAAATGGGTGCAGATGCGGAAAAGTATGACAGCGGTAAAATGCTCAACCTCGAAGCTATGTTGGCCTCTGTCGCACGCGGCACACCTGTCAATGTGACGATCGATGGCCCCGCAGCCGCGACATGGGAGCAAGGTAAAGAGATTTACTACACCCGTTACGGTCAGCTCGAATTGTCCTGTGCAAACTGCCACGAAGACAACTACGGCAACCTGATCCGTGCGGACCACCTGTCCCAAGGTCAGATCAACGGCTTTCCGACATACCGTCTGAAAAACGCGAAACTCAACGGCACGCACTCCCGCTTTAAGGGGTGTATTCGTGATACACGTGCCGAGACGTTCAGCCCGGGTTCCCCCGAGTTTGTCGCACTTGAGCTATACGTTGCATCACGCGGTAACGGCCTTTCCGTCGAAGGTCCGTCTGTCCGCAACTAAACAGTTTTGATGACCCCGCCGTTCCATTTGGAAGGGGCGGGGTTTTCTTCACCTATATACATTCAAAATTCGGCATAGGTTTATAGAACACCGTGCCACCGTATTGGAGCACTGCGCATGATTTCCCGTCGCGATTTCCTACAGGTTTCTATGGCTGCCTCGGCAATGGTTGGGGCGTCTGGCTTTGGCAACTGGTCGCGTCTGGCGGCGCAACAGTCCCTCACACAAGATCAATTGCTTGATTTTGACACCTATGGCAACGTATCGCTGATCCACGTCACCGATATCCACGCACAGCTCAAACCGATCTATTTTCGTGAGCCGTCGATCAACATCGGCGTTGGCGGCAACAAGGGCGCGGTTCCCCATGTGACGGGCGCAGATTTCCGCAAACTCTACGGCATTGAGGATGGATCGCCCTCACACTACGCGCTGTCGTCGGGTGACTTTTCCGCTCTGGCGCAGGGCTATGGCAAGGTCGGCGGTCTCGACCGCGTGGCCACCGTGATCAACTCTATCCGTGCCGAACGCCCTGATGCGCTTTTGCTCGATGGCGGCGACACATGGCACGGCTCCTACACCTGTTTCCACACCGAAGGCCAAGATATGGTCAACGTGATGAACGCGCTCAAACCTGATGCGATGACGTTCCACTGGGAATTCACGCTCGGTTCTGACCGCGTCCGCGAAGTGGTGGCTGACCTTCCGTTCGCCGCTTTGGGCGCCAACATCTATGACGCCGAATGGGACGAACCCGCTGCAGACTTCGCGCCCTATAAGTTCTTTGAACGCGGTGGCGTGAAAATTGCCGTCATCGGTCAGGCCTTCCCGTATATGCCCATTGCCAACCCCGGTTGGATGTTCCCCGAATACTCGTTCGGCATTCGCACCGAGCGGATGCAAGAGGTCGTGGATGAGGTCAAAGGGTTGGGTGCCGGCCTCGTTGTTTTGTTGTCGCACAACGGCTTTGACGTCGACAAAAAGATGGCGTCTCTCGTGACGGGCATCGACGTGATCCTGACGGGCCACACCCATGACGCACTTCCCGAACCTGTGCTTGTGGGCGAGACGATCCTGATCGCCTCCGGCTCCAACGGCAAATTCGTCTCCCGCGTCGATTTGGACGTGCGCGATGGCCAGATGATGGGGTTCCGCCACAAACTGATCCCGATTTTCTCGGATGTGATCGAACCCGACAAAGAGGTCGCCGCACTCATCGACGAGCAACGCGCGCCGTATCTCGAGGATATGTCCACCGTAGTGGGCGAGACCGATAGCCTGTTGTATCGTCGTGGCAACTTCAACGGTACATGGGACAACCTGATTTGCGATGCTCTGATCGAGCAGCGCGAGGCAGACATTGCGATGTCTCCGGGCGTGCGGTGGGGTCCGTCCTTGATCCCCGGTGATAAAATCACCCGTGAGGACATTTGGAACGCCACATCTATGACCTACGGCAAGGCGTATCGCTCTGAAATGACCGGTGAATTCATTCACACGATCATGGAAGACGTGGCTGACAACATCTTTAACCCCGATCCCTATTACCAACAGGGTGGCGACATGGTGCGCATGGGTGGCCTTGGCTACACCGTCGATATCAACAAGCCGCAAGGGTCACGGATCACCGACATCACCATGCTCAAAACGGGCGAGAAACTCGATCCTGCAAAGACGTACATCGTTGCAGGGTGGGCATCCGTGAACGAGGGCACCGAAGGTCCGCAAATCTGGGATCTCGTCGAAGATCACATTCGCGCCAAAGGCACAGTGACGGTTGAGGAAAACACCTCTGTCAACGTGATTGGCGCCTAAATCTAACGCGCCGCCTTGCCCATTGGGCGGGGCGGTTTTTTCGCAAACAAATCATTCACATAGTCGAATGATCGCATTCAAATAGGGAGCACATTCCATGAGTGACACCCCCACACATGACGGCCCGACCAAAGGCCCCAACCGCCGCGCGTTTTTGCGCGGTGCGGCGGCGACCGGTGTCGGTCTTGCCGCCACTGCCAAGGCCACAGCACAAGACACCCCCGACCCGCTGATCACCGAGATGCAGGATTGGGCCAGCTCAACCGGTGAGGGCGTTGACGCCTCGCCCTACGGGATGCCGATCCAGTTTGAGGGCGATGTGGTCCGCCGCAACGTGCCGTGGCTCACCGCGGATGTGATTTCCTCGATCAACTTCACGCCGATCCACGCGCTTGATGGCACGATCACGCCACAAGGGTGCGCGTTTGAACGCCACCACTCGGGTGCGATTGAGTTGAAAAAGGAAGATTACCGTTTGATGATCAACGGTCTCGTTGATCGCCCGTTGGTCTTTTCCTACGCCGATCTGGAACGCTTCCCGCGCGAAAACCGCACCTATTTCCTTGAGTGCGCCGCGAACACGGGCATGGAATGGGCGGGTGCACAGCTCAACGGCTCGCAGTTCACGCACGGCATGATCCACAACATGGAATACTCGGGTATTTCGCTGCGAACGCTTCTCGAAGAGGCGGGTTTGGATGCGGCTGGCGATCTCGCGGACAAATGGGTCTACGTCGAGGGGGCCGATGCCTCGTCGAACGGGCGGTCTATCCCGATGGAAAAGGCGCTTGATGACGTGCTCGTCGCGTTCAAGGCCAACGGGGAGGCGCTTCGAATGGAGCATGGCTATCCCGTTCGCCTCGTCGTTCCCGGTTGGGAAGGCAATATGTGGGTCAAATGGCTGCGCCGGATCGAGGTGACGGACCACCCAATCGAGAGCCGCGAAGAGACGTCGAAATACACCGACACTTTGGCTGATGGGACATCGCGCAAATGGACGTGGATCATGGATGCGAAATCCGTTGTCACATCGCCAAGCCCGCAAATGCCCATTACCCACGGCAAAGGTCCGCTTGTGATTACCGGTCTTGCATGGTCGGGTCGCGGTGCGATTTCGGGCGTTGATGTCTCCATTGATGGCGGCAAAACGTGGCAAAAAGCGCGCTTGGCCAAAGAGGGCGAGAAAATGGCGCTCACCCGTTTCTATCTCGATATCAATTGGGATGGGTCGGAGATGTTCCTGCAATCGCGCGCCCATGATGACACGGGCTACGTTCAGCCGACCAAAGCGCAATTGCGCGAGGTGCGCGGCGAGAACTCGGTCTATCACAACAACTGTATTCAGACCTGGTGGGTCAAAGAAAACGGGGAGTCGGAAAATGTCGAAGTTTCTTCCTAAACTGATCGCAAGCACGGCGCTCATCGCGTCGCTCGCAACACCGTCATTCGCGGAAAAATTGGGTCTGGGCCGTGTGGCGCTCCCCGATGAAATCGCGGCATGGAACCACGACATCGGCCCACAAGGCCAAGGCTTGCCCATGGGGTCTGGCTCTGTTGAAGATGGCGAAATGATCTTTTCGGAAAATTGCGCCTCATGTCACGGCGAGTTTGCCGAAGGTGTGGACAATTGGCCCAAATTGGCGGGCGGTGATGGCACATTGGCGGACAAAGATCCGCTTAAAACCGTTGGGTCCTACTGGCCATATCTGTCGACCGTTTATGACTATGTGCGGCGCTCCATGCCATTTGGCGCGGCGCAAACGATGTCGGACGACGATGTTTACGCGATCACCGCGTATATTCTCTATTCCAACTATCTCGTGGACGATGATTTCGTTTTGACCAATGAGAACTTTATGGATGTCGAGATGCCCAACGCGGATGGGTTTATCATTGATGACCGCCCCGAGACGGAATTGACGATCTTTACCGAAGCCAATGCGTGCTATGAAAACTGCAAAGAGACGGTCGAAGTGACCAAGCGCGCGGCGGTGTTGGATGTTACTCCTCAGGAAGAGGGGGCCGAGGCTGAACCTGAGGCCGCTCCGGTTGAACAGGCCGCTGCTGACGCACCCGTTGAAGCCGCACCTGTCGAGGAGGCGGTTGCAGCGCCCGTAATGGCCGCGTTTGACGCCGATCTGGCCGCACAGGGTGAGACGGTCTTTAAAAAATGTAAGGCCTGTCACCAAGTGGGCGAGGGCGCCAAGAACAAGGTTGGTCCAATCCTGAATGGTGTTGTCGGGGCGCCGGTGGCGCATATCGAGGACTTCAAGTACTCCAAGGATCTGACCACCGCCCATGATGAGGGTGTGGTTTGGGACGAGGCGCATTTGGCCGAATTCCTAGCAAAGCCAAAAGGCGTCTATAAAAAGACCAAGATGTCGTTTGCGGGCTTAAAGAAAGACGACGATATCAACGCGGTGATCGAATATCTAAAATCGGTCTCACAGTAAGAGATATTAGAAAGGGCGGTCTTGTTTGGGACCGCCCTTTTTCGTGGTATACTCGGGTTGAAGGGAGACTCTCATGACCCAGTTTTTAAAAGTTTGCGCGATTATTGCGACCATGGATGGTGCGCCAGCTATGGCCAATGATGCCGCGATTATGTTCGATTATGATGGCACGTTCGACGATGCGACATTTGCCATTGAGGACGCGATTATATCCAAAGGCCTCGTGATTGATTACCGCAGTCACACGGGCGAAATGTTGGAGCGCACACGTGCGGATGTTGGATCGGATGTGGTAATTTTCGATGCGGCGGACGTGTTTTTGTTCTGTTCCGCCACCGTTTCGCGTCAAGTGATGGAGGCCGACCCAATGAATGTCGTGCATTGTCCGTACTCCATTTTTGTCGCCGACCAAGCGGGAAAAGTGACCATTGGATTTCGCGATTATCCCGACGGCCCAATGCAAGTCGTTGAGGATTTGCTGACAGAGATTGTAGAAGAGGCCATAAGCTTCTAACTATGGTGCCTGAAACGGTGTTTTGTTTTGGCAAAGCATCCCCCGCGCAAAGGGAAACGGCATGGATGTTCGCGTTGATTGGATTGATCGGTTTATGGGGCTGTCGAGCCTTGATCAAAAGCTGCGCGATCGTCTGATTACGCAATCTCAAGTGATCACCGTGCCAAAGGGAACCATTCTCTTTGGTCCGGGGAAAAACCCCGAAAACCTGTTGCTCTTGCTTGAGGGCACTGTGCGCGTTCAACAGACATCCGAGGGTGGGCGTGAGATGGTGTTATACCGTGTCCACGCGGGTGAAAGTTGTGTGCTAACAACGGCTTGTATGTTGGCCTATGAGGATTATTCAGCCGAAGGTATCGCGGAAACCGAGGTTCAGGCGGCGGCAATACCGCGCCGTGTGTTCGACGATCTGGTCGCCACGTCCAAGAGCTTTCGCACATTCGTGTTCTCGGCCTATTCGCGCCGGATCACTGATCTGTTTCATGTGATCGAAGAGATCGCGTTCCAAAAGGTCGACATTCGTTTAGCGCAAAAGCTGGTCGAACTGTCGGACGAGCACGCCACGCTCAAAGCGACTCACGCGCAATTGGCGGCTGAGCTGGGCACTGCGCGGGAAGTGATTTCGCGCCAACTCCAAGAGTTCCAGCGGCGCGGGTGGGTTGCCACGGCGCGCGGTGAGGTCAAACTACTGGACATTGACGCGCTAAAATCCCTTTCAGAGTCGATCTGAAAGGGATGCGTGTTTTAGCGCTTGTTCATGGGGCAGGTGTTAATCCCGAAGAGCGAATAGACCAAGCATGAGTTGAGCAGGCCCGTGGCCAAAGGGACAATCCCGATCAAGAAGAGCGGGTTGCCGTAGACAAAGAAGCCCACGATGAGCGCAACACCTACGACGATACGAAGGATGCGGTCGAGACCGCCGACATTTTTCTGAAACATGATACACCTTTCTCGTTTAACGTTAGTCTTAGATTAACCATGAATTTTGAGCGAGTCTGTGACTAACTCACCGAAGCCGTGGACACCTTGCGCTCTACTGCGCTTGACCGTCGTCCCGTTGCTGTCTGTTTTGAATCGCAATGCAGCGATCTTACAGGTGCGTATCCGCACAGATCCCACGGGGCTTAAATGTTCGAATTGTGTTGTTTGAAGCGCAAATTGGCGGCTTTGACGTTCCAATATGTCGCAAATTGACTGTTTCGACCGCGTTACCGGAGGGCGTATCTTCGTCAAACGTTGCGTAAATATGTCGCGCAACTTGACAGGAGGGCCATCAAAGGAGGACGCTACAGGTAGGGAAATGTGCATATGTGTAAAACGGAGGATATCGCATGATCGTCGGACAGATTTTAAAGGGAAAAGCCATCACCGAAACCGCTGGGGTCGCGCCCGATGCGACTGTCGGGGACGCGGTGGCGATCCTGTCGCAAAAGCGGATCGGCGCGTTGGTCGTTGGGACTGATCTCACGTATCCAGACGGGATATTGTCCGAACGCGATGTGGTGCGCGAATTGGGGCGTCAGGGACCATCGGTGCTGGATCTTCCGGTGAGTGATCTCATGACGCGCAAGCTTATCACCTGTCGTCCTGATCACACCGCTCTTGAGGTGTTGGAACAGATGACACAGGGGCGGTTTCGCCACATGCCTGTCATGGATGGTGACAAGATGATCGGCCTTGTGTCGATCGGGGATGTGGTCAAGGCGCGTCTCGAAGAGTTGGCGATGGAGCGCAACGCACTTGAAGGGATGATTATGGGGCACTGACCCCAAATTACACCACGCAAAGACCAAGACAGCGATGGTGAGGCGGTGATGTTGAGCAACACTCGCACCTTGGTATCGTTGTTTTGCTTGCCTTCGGGCGCGCAATATTGTTGCTTGCCATAAGAGCAAGGAGAACCTCATGCGCGTTGGACTATACCCCGGCACATTTGATCCCGTAACCCACGGGCATGGCGACATTATTCGCCGTGCGTGTGCGTTGGTCGACCGGTTGGTAATCGGGGTTGCCATCAACCGCGACAAGTCGCCGATGTTCTCCCTTGAGGAGCGCGTGGCGATGTTGGAAACCTACACCAAAGCGCTCTCGATCGAGACAGGGTGTGAGATTGTTGTGCACCCCTTTGAGAACCTGTTGATCCATTGTGCGCGCGATGTGAATGCGTCGATCATCATCCGTGGCCTGCGTGCCGTGGCTGATTTTGAATACGAATACCAAATGGTTGGTATGAACCGCGCTTTGGACAATTCGATCGAGACGGTGTTTTTGATGGCCGAAGCGCGTCACCAAGCGATTGCCTCCAAACTCGTCAAGGAGATCGCGCGGCTTGGCGGCGATGTGTCGAAATTTGTCACGCCTGATGTCGAGGCAAGCCTAAAGGCCAAACTCGCACCGTGAGTTCGTGTTGAACGCCCGTTATTACCTCTAAATTACCTCTAACTGAAAAAAACACCCCAAAGCGGAAGGCTCTGGGGTGTTTTGTCTCGCTTGCGCGGGAAATCTATATGGGGGTTTCTCGACTTAGAGGAACTTGCCCATGGCCACGGCCGTGTCGGACATACGGTTGGAGAAGCCCCATTCGTTGTCATACCACGTCAGGATGCGGACCATCGTGCCTTCCATGACCTTTGTCTGGTCGCAATGGAAGATCGACGAATGCGGATCGTGGTTGAAATCCGAGGAGACCAGCGGCGCGTCTGTGTAGCCAAGCACACCTTTGAGCGGGCCGTCTGCCGCGTCACGGATCAACTGGTTGATCTCTTCGACAGTGGTGTCGCGAGCAGCCTCAAATGTCAGGTCAACAACCGATACGTTTGGTGTGGGCACGCGGATCGCCACGCCGTCAAGTTTGCCGTTCAATTCGGGCAACACAAGACCCACGGCTTTTGCCGCACCTGTCGAGGTCGGGATCATCGACAAAGCCGCAGCACGGGCGCGGTATAGATCGCTATGCATAGTGTCGAGAGTCGGCTGATCCCCCGTGTAGGAGTGGATCGTGGTCATAAAGCCTTTGACGATCCCGATGTTGTCGTTGAGCACTTTAACAACGGGAGAGAGGCAGTTGGTGGTGCATGAGGCGTTGGACACGATAATGTCGTCAGCCGTCAGTTCGCTGTCGTTCACGCCAAACACGATGGTTTTGTCGGCGTCTTTCCCAGGTGCGGAAATCAGCACGCGCGAGGACCCGTTGTCGAGGTGTGCTTGGCACTTCTCTTTGGATGCGAAAATACCTGTGCATTCCATCACCACATCAACGTCAGACCATGGCAAATCGGCAGGGTTGCGGATCGCGGTCACTTTGATCGGGCCGCGACCCACGTCAATTGTGTCGTCTGTGTGTGAGACCGTTACGGGGAAACGGCCATGCACGCTATCGTATTGTAGCAGGTGGGCGTTGGTTGCCACGGGGCCAAGATCGTTGATTGCGATCACTTCGATATCGGTACGGCCCGATTCAATAATCGCACGCAAAACGTTACGACCAATTCGACCAAATCCGTTGATTGCCACTTTTACAGCCATGTCAGCACTCCTTGACGCTTGTTCGGCAGGGCGGGCCGTTCAGTGGTCCGTCCTTCACTCATCCGCCGACGCCTCATGACGTCGGGTCCAGTTATCGCTAACATCGCGATCATAGCGAAAAGGTCAACCGCGAAAGCGCGCGCCTCAGCGCCAGAAAGCAATGTAGTGGAGCACGCCAAGCATTTTGCGCGCCAAAAACAGCGAGGCTGTTCCATCATTCACGCCAAAGTCGAGGCCAAGCGCGACCAAGATGACGATGGCAAGCCCTAAGGCGATGGAGTTGGTCATGCAAAGGCCCGTTCGAGTTCCAGTTGGCATATTGTGTCACTGGTGCGCGACGAAGGGAAGGGGGATGAGCATTGAGAGTGCACACAATGACAGACGCGCCCGACAGGGATGTCAGGCGCGCATATGTGGTCGTGCGGTGGCGGTGTGTGATCTTAGTGCGACAAGCGCCCCATGGCGGCGGCAACATCGGCCATCCGCGCCGAGAATCCCCATTCGTTATCGTACCATGCCAAGACGCGCACGGTGCGCCCGATCACTTTGGTTTGCTCTGGGGCAAAGATGCAGCTCTCGGTGGTGTGGTTGAAATCGATCGAGACCTTGGGTTCGGGATCATAGCCCAAGACCATACCCATGTGACCCATTGCGGCCTCGCGCACGATTTCGTTGATGTCGGCCACGCTCACGTCCTTGCCCGCTTGGAATGTCAGGTCGACGGCGGAGACGTTCGGGGTCGGCACGCGCATGGAGGTGCCGTCGAGTTTGCCGCTCAGTTCGGGAAGCACCTCACCAAGCGCTTTTGCAGCACCCGTAGAGGTCGGGATCATCGCGAGGGCTGCGGCGCGGGCGCGGTAGAGGTCGGGGTGGCGGCGGTCCAACGTGGGCTGGTCGCCCGTGTAGGAGTGGATCGTTGTCATGATGCCGCTCTCGATGCCCACGGCGTCATTGAGAACTTTGGCCAGTGGCGCGAGGCAATTGGTGGTGCACGATCCGTTGGACACCATACGCTCGTCGTCGCGCAGGTCGCGGTGGTTCACCCCGAACACAACCGTGCGGTCGACGTTTTTGGCGGGCGCAGAGATCAGGACTTTTTTGGCCCCTCGGCGCATGTGGACGTCCGCGCGGTGGCCATCGTTGAATTTTCCTGTGCATTCGAGCACGACATCGACGCCCTCCCAATCCAACTCGTCAGGCTCATAGGTGGACATCACTTGGATCGGGCCGCGCCCTAAATCCATGGTGTTGCCGTTTACCGCAACAGGGCCGCCAAACCGTCCGTGGACGCTATCGTATTTGAGCAAGTGGGCGTTGGTCTCAATAGGGCCGGTGGCGTTGATTTTAACCACTTCGACCTCGTTGAGGCCTGCCTCAGCAATGTGTGCCAATGTGCAACGTCCGATACGGCCAAAACCGTTGATGCCAAGTTTGATCGTCATGCTTACCTTATGCTCCCTACTGCGGCGGTGCGCGGGGTGTGCGCGCCATGTGCGTGTTGGGGATCGGGCAAATGGGCCAGCCTGATCCTTGGTCAGGCGTATACGCAAGTATACGGAGGCCGAAAACCCGTTTAGCGCCAACATGTTAGCGAAAACATGAGGGGGTAGCGCTAACACATTGCGCCTGTCTGTGCCCTGCGCATTTGTGTGGGGGCCAATCAAGGCGCGCAGTGGCGATCTACGGTAAAGTTACGGGTGCGCGATCACAGTAAAGGAGGAGACGACATGACCAGCGATAGAGAAAAAGACAAAACCCGTATGCAACCGCAAAACGGCCACCCGACCAAAGGTCAGGCGGATGACGGTGCGGATAGTAACGATAGCGGCGATGGCGGGGATGGCTCTGGCCTGAGTGATGATGACCTTGATGGCATGACCAATTGGGGCAGCACGTGGGGGCATGGCCGCGCCAAAGACGATTGAATGCGTACGAAAAAAGCCCGCGCAGTGCTGCGCGGGCTTTTCAATTTTGATCTCACGGCGTGGGTCAGAGCAAGGCTTTGACCTGTGCCACGATGTTGGCGGTGGTGATGCCATATTTTTCGTAGAGCTCTTCGGCAGGGGCGGACGAGCCGAACCCTGTCATGCCCACAAACGCTTGTTTGCTCTCGCGGCCACGTTCGCCCAACAGCCAACGATCCCAGCCCCCTGCACGCAACGCCGCCTCGACGCCAACGCGCACCGGACCTGCCGGCAGAACTTGGCGGCGGTAGCTTTCGTCTTGCTCGGCGAACAGCTCCATGGAGGGCATGGAGACAACGCGTGTGCCGATACCCTCGGCTTGCAAAATCTCGCGGGCTTCCATGGCCAGAGACACTTCGGAGCCAGTGGCCACGATGATCGCTTGGCGTTTGCCTTCTGCTTCGGCCAGAACATAGGCGCCAGAGGCTACCATGTTCTTGTTCTTATGCTCGGTACGCAAGGTCGGCAGACCCTGACGGGTCAGCACCAAAACGGATGGCGAGGTCTGGGACGTCAGCGCAATTTCCCACGCTTCGGCGGTCTCGACCGTATCACACGGGCGCATGGTCACGGTGTTCGGTGTCGCGCGGCAAATCGCCAGATGCTCGACCGGTTGGTGTGTCGGGCCATCTTCGCCAAGACCGATGGAGTCGTGCGTCATGACGTAAGTTACGGGAATACGCATCAACGCCGATAGACGCATCGCGCCACGGGCATAATCGGTGAAGCAAAAGAACGTACCGCCGTAGGGGCGCACACCGCCGTGCAACGCGAGGCCGTTCATCGCTGCGGCCATGCCGTGCTCGCGGATGCCGTAATAGACGTAGCGGCCTTTGCGGTTGGTCTCGTCAAACGTGCCCAGACCCTCGGTCAGGGTGTTGTTGGAACCGGTGAGGTCGGCAGAGCCGCCAAAGGTCTCGGGCATGATCGGATTGACCACTTCGAGCACTTTTTGCGACGAGGACCGCGTTGCCATTTTGGGCTGCTCGTCCGAGATCTGCTTTTTGAACGCTTTGATCACAGCCGACAGTTTCTTGGGCGCGTCACCTGCGAACACGCGATTAAACTCGGCCTGACGACGTTCGGATTGCTCGTCAAAACGGGCTTGCCAGTCGGCGCGGGCACCGCGGCCTTGGGCGCCGATGGCTTCCCATTCGCCTTTGACTTTCGCGTCGACTTCGAAGGCACCAAGGGGAGCGCCGTAGGCTTCTTTCGTTGCCTTCAACTCGGCTGCATCGGTCAATGCGCCGTGGCCCTTGGACGTGTCTTGCTTGGCGTGGCCAATCGCGATGTGCGTTTTGCACGCGATCATCGACGGTTTTTTGGACTTCTTGGCGGCTTCAATGGCGGCGTCAATGGCTTCGGGGTCGTGGCCGTCGATTTCTTGAACGTGCCAGCCTGCGGATTTAAAGCGCATCGGCTGGTTGGTGCGATCAGACAGATCAACCGTGCCGTCGATGGTGATGTTGTTGTTGTCCCAGAACACGACCAGTTTGCCGAGTTTTTGACGACCTGCGAGGGCGATTGCCTCTTGGGACACGCCTTCCATCAGGCAGCCGTCACCAGCGATGCAATAGGTGAAGTGGTTTTGCAGCTTTGCGCCAAAGCGCGCGCGCAAAGATTCCTCAGCCATGGCAAAACCCACAGCGTTGGCGATGCCCTGACCGAGCGGACCGGTGGTAGTCTCAACGCCGTCGAGTAGGAAGTTCTCGGGGTGACCCGCCGTTTTCGCGCCCGTCTGGCGGAAGTTCTTGATCTGCTCCATCGGCATTTCCTCGTATCCGGTGAGGTACAGCAGCGAGTAGACCAACATCGAGCCGTGACCCGCCGACAGGATAAACCGGTCGCGGTCCGCCCAAAGCGGTGCGGAGGCGTCGAATTTGAGGTGGTTCTTAAACAGGACCGTGGCAACATCGGCCATGCCCATTGGCATGCCGGAGTGACCGGAGTTTGCAGCAGCGACAGCGTCGAGTGTCAAAGTGCGAATGGCAGCAGCGCGCATCCAGTGATCGGGGTGCGCTTCGCGCAGTTTAGCGATATCCACGTATGGGTCTCCTTGAACAGACTGATATGTGTGGATCGCGGATGGGCACGCGATCGAGTGCGCCTGTGATACCAACACGGTGGGGAAGTTCAAGGATCGTTGCCGCAATCGTGGTCTTTAGGGGGGCGTGTGTGGCCAAAATTGATAGTCCGCGCGCAAACGAGCGCTCGAAAGAGGGGAATGGCGGTAGAGATATTGGTAATGCGGCACGGTTGCGCTAGGCTCTCGAATCAAGAGCGCATAGAGTGCGTACAGATCTTTGGCCGTGCCGGATACAACGCCGCAGCACCGGACAAAGAGAGAGAACGAGTGAGGGCGAATGAGCGACATTTCTGAACTAGAAGAGCGGATTACCTCCGCGTTGGAGCGGATCGGTCGGGCGGTGAGCGTGGCCGAGGAGCGCGCCGCAGCAGCGCCTGAAGTTGGCGGTATCGCAAGCGACGAGATGGAAGCCGAAATTGGCCGCCTCAATGAAGCGCTTGAAACCGAAAAAGACGCCAACGCGCAGATGGAAGCGCGCGTGAAGGCGATCCACGACAAACAAAATACCCATGTTGCCGCCTTGGAGGGCGAGGTTGAAACTCTGCACCGTCAGATTTACGACCTCGAACGCGCTATGACGGGTTTACGTCATGCCAACGATACCTTGCGCGCAAACAACACGGCGTTGCGCGATGCAAATGCTGCGGGCGTGGGCGATGCCGACTTGATCAACGCGGCGCTCAGTGCGGATGTACAGGCGTTGGAACAGGTGCGCGCTACAGAGCGTGTGGCGCTTGACGGGTTAATCTCGGACCTCAAGGCGGCGTTGCCGCACGATGTGGTTGCCGCTGAAACGAAGGAACTGTGAGATGCCAGACGTCAGTGTAAATATCGGTGGTCGCACATATGAGGTGGCGTGTCAGGAGGGCGAGGAGCATTTCTTGAAATCTGCGGCGTCCTTGCTTGAAACCGAAGCGGCGGTTTTGTCGAGCCAGATCGGGCGGATGCCCGAGGCGCGTATGTTGTTGATGTCGGGCCTTATGCTGGCCGATAAAACGGCAGGGATGGACGAAAAACTGCGCTCGTTAGAGGCCAAACTTGGCGCGCAAGAAGCGTTGATTGAGGAAATGCGGTCGCAACCCAAACCTGAGCCCGAGCGCATCGAAGTTCCCGTTGTGCCACAAGGTGTGCGCGATTCCCTTGCGGAGCTTGCGGCGCGCAGCGAAGCCATGGCGGGCGAGTTGGAAGATCGCTTGGGATTGTCTGCGCAAAGCTAAGTCTATGAAGATAATAGGAAAAGGCGGGAAGAGTGATCTTTCCGCCGTTTTTATGTCTGGATGGGTGGCAACGGGTTAGCCGTTTGCAGCGCGGATCTGTTCGGCTTTTTCAGCGTCGAATGCCACGCCTTTGTCCACGAACGCTTGGTCCAGCTCACCCGACAGCGTCATTTCGATAACGATATCACACCCACCGACAAACTCGCCTTTGATGTAGAGCTGTGGGATAGTCGGCCAATCGGAGAACTCTTTGATCCCCTGGCGGATTTCGTCATCCGCGAGCACGTTCACGTCTGTGTACTCAAGGCACATAAAGTTGAGAATACCGGCGACTTTTGAGGAAAAGCCACACTGTGGTGCGGATTTTGTGCCTTTCATAAAGAGCACAACATCATTGGTGTCGACGGTGTTTTGAATGGTTTCTTTGGCGGACATGATTGGAACTTTCTACGTGATATCTGTGGTTTAAAGCGGTGATTGTCCCGCTTTATTCGGGCGCGCGGGTGGTCAGCGCCATGGCGTGCAATTCGCCACTGTCGAGTTTGGCCTTAACGGCTGCGTTTACGCGGCGTTGTTGTTGGACACGGTTTTGCCCGCGAAAGCTTTCATCGACCACTTCGGCCGCAAAGTGGTGACCGTCATCGCTTTGCACGATGATATGTGCATCGGGAAAGGCGGCACGGATCAGGTGTTCGATCTCGGTGGTGGTGATGGCCATTTACGGGCGCTCCATGCTTGATCTGTGGTGGATTTGGATTTCGGTTGCTCAGAACCTAATAGCGCGGTGCGCGCGCTGCAAGGTGGATCACGGATTTGCCTGCGCCAGAGCGCTCACAAATGCGTCGAACCGGTTGCGCAGCGTGTCACTGTCCGACCAAACCCGCGCGTGTCGGGTCAAAAGCGCTACGCGTTCGGCCTCAAGGTTGGGCGTGAGGTCAAGCGTGCCTGCCTCGACCAGTTGCGCCATGCGTTCGTGAAGCGGTTTGAGTGCGTTAAAGTCGCGCATCATCGCGGGCAAAAGCGTGGGATCGTCGCGCCAGCTTTCGCCGTTGAACCGCATTTGCACCACCCGCTGGCCCGCCCCCGCACAGTCATACAGGGTGCACCCAGTCATGCCCTTGTCCACAAGATCGGTGTGGATGGTGCATCGACAATCGCGCGACAGATTGGGGCAGGGCGTGCCGCTCGGCTTGTCGATCGCGAACAACTCGCCTTGATCCAATGTCAGCCCGACACAGCAAAGTGCGGCGCATTGGCTACAATCGGAGGTGAGAGAGGGCAGGTGATCCATGTAAGTGAGCGTGGCCTATGGGGGAGAAAAAGGAAAGGCCCGCGCAGAACGGGCGGGCCTTTGATCTGGTGGTGTATGGGCGTTCGGGTTTAGGCGAAAGTCTCGCCAAAGGTGCCACGGTATATCGCGGACAGCTCGGCCATTGGCGCGGATGCGCCACCCATCTGGACCGTGTCACCGCCGAATTTACCGACCGTGGCAAGTGTCACGCCCGCTTGCCCTGCGGCAACCATCAATGCTTCGGCTTGATCGAATGAACAGGCCACAAGATAGCGGGCTTGATCCTCGCCAAACAGTTGCGCGGTGTCATTGTCATCAAGTGTCAGGCCCAGTCCCGCGGCCTCGGCCATCTCAAACGCCGCCAGTGCTAGACCGCCATCGGATAGGTCAGAGGCAGAGGACACCAGTTTGCCGTTGGCGCGCAGGAATTCGCCATTGCGTTTTTCGAGGGCCAGATCAACGTGAGGCGCATCGCCATCTTCGCGGTTGAACACTTCGGCGAGGAGCGCCGATTGACCAAGGTGGCCGTGTGTTTCGCCGATGAGAATGGCCATATCGCCCTCATTGGGCAGGCCGAAAATCAGCTCGTCCTCATTGGCGATGAGGCCAACTGCGCCAATGGTCGGGGTAGGCAGGATGCCCTCGCCGTAGCTCTCGTTGTAGAGCGAGACGTTGCCAGAAACGATGGGCATATCGAGGAAGGACACTGCTTGGCTGATCCCGTCCAACGCGCCCACAAATTGCCCCATGATCTCGGGCTTTTCGGGGTTGCCGAAGTTCAGGTTGTCCGTGGTGGCGAGAGGGGTCGCGCCTGTTGCAATGAGATTGCGGTAGGCTTCTGCGACTGCCTGTTTGCCGCCCTCGACTGGGTTGGCCTTGACGTAGCGCGGGGTCACGTCCGAGGTAAAGGCGAGCATTTTTCCCGTGTCGTGGATGCGGATCACGCCCGCGCCCAGACCCGGTTTTTGCACCGTGTCGCCCATGACTTGGGTGTCATATTGCTCGTAGACCCATGCTTTGGACGCATAGTTTGGCGATGAAATCAGCCCCTTAAGGCCATCAATCGGGTCGATTTGTGGTACGTCCTCAACGGCGGCGGCGGCGGGTGTTGGCACCCATGGGCGGTCGTATTCAGGGGCTGAGGAGGCGAGCGTGGACAGGGGCAGATCGCCCATGCACACGCCGTTATGCATAATGAGGAAGCGGTCCTCGGAAATGGTTTCGCCGACGATGGCGAAATCGAGATCCCATTTTTCGAACACGGCGCGCGCGACATCTTCTTTCTCTGGTTTGAGGACCATGAGCATGCGCTCTTGGGACTCGGAGAGCATCATTTCATAAGCGGTCATGTTGGTTTCGCGCTGTGGCACGTTTTCGAGATCAAGGCGAATGCCGAGTTTGCCCTTGTCGCCCATTTCTACGGCGGAACAGGTCAGGCCGGCCGCGCCCATATCCTGAATAGAGATCACGGCACCCGTGGCCATCAGTTCCAAGGTGGCTTCCATCAGGCATTTTTCGGTGAACGGATCGCCGACTTGAACGGTGGGGCGTTTGTCCTCAATGGTGTCGTCGAACTCGGCGGAGGCCATGGTCGCGCCGCCCACGCCATCACGGCCCGTTTTCGCGCCAAGGTAGACAACGGGCATGCCAACACCGGAGGCCGCCGAGTAGAAAATTTTGTCGGTATCGGCGAGGCCCGCCGCGAACGCGTTTACAAGGCAGTTGCCGTTGTACGCTTTGTGGAACCGAACTTCGCCGCCCACGGTCGGCACGCCGAAACAGTTGCCGTAGCCGCCCACGCCCTCGACCACACCGTGGACAAGTTGACGGGTTTTGGGGTGTTCTTTGACGCCAAAGGACAGCGAGTTCATCGCCGCAATTGGCCGTGCGCCCATGGTAAAGACATCGCGCAAAATGCCGCCCACGCCCGTAGCCGCGCCCTGATAGGGTTCGATGTAGGAGGGGTGGTTGTGGCTTTCCATTTTAAAGACCACGCATTGGCCGTCACCGATGTCGACAATGCCCGCGTTCTCGCCGGGTCCACAGATCACTTGTGGTCCAGTGGTGGGCAGGCCGCGCAGATGCTTTTTCGAGGATTTGTAGGAACAATGCTCGTTCCACATGGCCGAGAAAATACCAAGCTCGGTAAAGGACGGGTCGCGGTTCAAAATACGCAGGATTTGGGCGTATTCATCGGGGCTAAGCCCGTGTGCGGCGATCAGGTCTTCGGTGATGGCAGGTTCAGTCATTTTTTATCCCCTCAAAGAGCAGCAATTCTTGCCGCTCTCTTATGTCATGCGCGCGCGTGGGGAAAGGGGGAAGGCGTGTGTGGCGATGGATTTACACAGATTCGAGCCAAAAGCGCATGACTTTACAAAATTCCAAAAAAAAGGCCGAGCATAAGCTCGGCCCAAGTCCAACAGGGAGGTGAAGGTGCTAAGACTTTCGTCAATCAACATCTTCAATGCCCGATTTAGGTGCGGTTGATGAACGGTGCAAGGTTTTAGGCGGAAAAAGGATGCAATGCCGCCATGCGCCACGCGCATAGCTTGGGCAAAAAGTTCGCCTGTGCAAAAATTTACGTAACGGCATCAAGGCGCTAATGGACCAAATGCGCATGCGCCACGTTTCATCCGTAATCAGGGTGTAAACGCGGGTGTAACCGCTGCGACACAGTGATGTTATGTGGACGCGTTATGCGCCGTCACGCATCTGGCGACGATGCTCTGAAATCTGCTCAGTCACAAAGTCGCGGAACACCGCAATGCGTTTGGAATGGCGCAATTCCTCGGGGTAGGCGAGGAACACCGGCACTTCGCCACTTTCGATCTCGGGCAAGACGCGCACCAATTCGGGCGAACTTTCAGTGAGATAGTCGGGCAAGACGCCAACACCCAGATCATGCAACACGGCCTGCAGAACGCCAAAGTAGTTGTTGACGTACAGGGTCGACGGGATCGACACCTCGGTCAATTCCTGAACCAGTTGCGCCCCCGCAGAGACCTGAGCGGAGTTTGGATTTTGACAGATCAAGCGATGCTTTGCGAGATCTTCGACCGATTTGGGTGTGCCATTCTGGTCAAGGTACTTTTGCGTGGCGAACAGCCGCATACGGATGTTCATCAGGCGTTTGCGGATCAAATCGGCCTGTGATGGCTCTTTCATGCGGATTGCGACGTCCGCCTCACGCATCGGCAAATCAAGCACGCGTTCCTCAAGCATCAAATCAATCTTTAGCTCGGGGTATTTTTCGTACAACAGGTGCAAACGCGGCGCGAGCCAGAGCGTGCCAAACCCTGTGGCGGTGGTCACGCGCAGCTCGCCGTACACCTCTTCCTCAGAGTCGCGAATGCGAGCGGATGCCGCATCAAGGCGTTTGTTCATGGCGCGGGTCGCCTCGAATAGCAATTCGCCCTGTTCGGTCAAAATCAATCCGCGCGCGTGACGGTGAAACAATGTTGTGGATAGTGATTCTTCCAAGGCGCGAATTTGGCGCGACACTGCGGACTGACTCAAATGCAAGGTGTCCCCTGCATGTGTCAGTGACCCTGCATCCGCAACTGCGTGGAAAATCCGTAACTTATCCCAATCCATCGTCATCTCTCTTTGGTCCGTTCAACTCAAAAAACATCACTGGCACATAGCATAGCGTTGGTGTGGTGCAAGGCGACAAGGGTATTCTCTCGCCAAAACCAAGGGCGATTATCGCACCTGCTTCTTTTATAAGCTTTTTATGGCGCAGGCGTAAGCGGTGGATTAAAGTCGATCCACGCACAGGGCAAAAGGGTGTGAAAATGTCGATAACGAAGGCCTACAGATAGATGGCCAGTCAACCGCCACTGTCGGCGCGTCAGGTTGCGCGTGACATTACCTATGCCAGTTCGGCCAAAACCCGTTCGGGGCGGACGCTTATTCGCCTGATGGAGAACGCCACCGGTCGTCTGCGCCTGATCCGCCGCGCTGCGGGGTATGGTGCGGATGTCGAAGAGGGGCGCGATTTCTGGCAGGTGATGGTCGATCGCTACGGGCTTGAGCTGGATGTTGTGGGGGGGGCACTTGCCAATATTCCGGCCACGGGTCCGGTGATTGTCGTGGCCAATCACCCTTATGGCATCTTGGACGGGTTGATGATGGGCCATATCCTATCGGTAGCGCGTGGCGATTTTCGCATTTTGGCGCACCGCGTGTTCAAGCGGGCCGAGGATCTCGACCGTGTCATCCTGCCGGTGTCGTTTGAGGAAACCAAGGAGGCCGTGGCGCTCAATCTGGAAACGCGCAAAGAGGCGCTTCGGTATTTGAGCGAGGGCGGTTGCATTGGCGTGTTTCCGGGAGGGACAGTTTCGACGGCGGCGCGCCCGATGGGGCAACCGATGGATCCGTCATGGCGCGCATTCACGGCAAAAATGATTGCCCGATCGGATGCCACCGTGGTGCCGATCTATTTCGATGGGGCCAATTCTCGGCTGTTCCAATTGGCAAGCCATCTGCACAATACGTTGCGCATGGGGCTACTGATCCGTGAATTTCGCGCACGCATGGGCGCTCCCGTCCACGTGGTCGTGGGCGAACCGATTGCGCGTGAAAAACTGGAGCCATACTTGCGCGATCCTAAAAAGATGATGGATTTTCTGCGCCGTGAGACCTATTCACTATCTCCGACACCTGTGGCAAATTTCGATCACGGGTATGAGTTCGAAGTCAAACATGGGGCCAAGCCCCGAAAAGGTCTAAAGGACCGGTATTAAAAATGGCAGTAGGCGTTTTTGACAGTGGATTGGGCGGTTTAACCGTTCTGGATGCGGCGACCAAGCGGTTGCCTGATGTGCCCTTCGTGTATTTTGGCGACAACGCCCATGCGCCTTACGGTGTGCGCAGTGCGGATGATGTCTACGATCTGACCACAGCCGCCGTCGAGCGGCTATGGGAGGCGGGCTGTGATCTGGTGATTCTAGCCTGCAACACGGCCTCCGCGGCGGCCTTGCGGCGGATGCAGGAAAGCTGGATTCCCAAAGACAAGCGCGTGCTTGGCGTGTTTGTGCCGCTGATTGAGGCTCTGACGGAGCGCGAATGGGGTGATAATTCGCCACCGCGCGAAGTGGATGTGAAACATGTGGCCCTGTTTGCGACCCCCGCCACGGTGGCGAGCCGTGCGTTTCAGCGCGAATTGGCGTTTCGCGCCATCGGTGTGGATGTCGAGGCACAGGCCTGCGGCGGTGTGGTCGATGCAATTGAGGACGGCGATATGATTTTGGCCGATGCGTTGGTGCGCAGCCATGTCGATGCGCTCAAACGTAAGTTGCCCAATCCCGATGCGGCGATCCTCGGGTGTACGCATTACCCGATGATGGAAAAAGAGTTCCAAGAGGCGCTTGGCCCCGATGTTAAAGTGTTCTCACAGGCCAATCTCGTGGCGGATAGTCTTGCCGATTATCTGAAGCGTCATCCCGCAATGATCGGGGCAGGGACCGAGACGATGTTTCTGACCACGGGCGATCCGGCGAAGGTGTCACGCGGAGCCACACAGTTCCTCAAACGCAAAGTCGAGTTTGTCAAAGCCTGACCCAGATGACCACCGCGCGGCGGGATCACGACCATGCGCGTTTTGCCGCAATTGTAGTTTGACGGCACTGCCCCTAAATTAAAAGCCGACCCTAAAATATGGGCGGTCCGGTTCGATGAAAGACAGTATTATGACCCATAAAATCGCCATTCTCGGAGCTTCCGGCTATACGGGTGCGGAACTTGTCCGTCTGATTGCAACGCATCCGTCGATGGAGATCGTGGCGTTGTCGGGGGATCGCAAGGCCGGAATGGAAATGGCGCAGGTCTATCCGCACCTGCGTCACATGGACTTGCCCGCGTTGTGCAAAATCGAGGATATCGATTTTTCGGATGTGGATTTGGCGTTTTGCGCCTTGCCCCACGCCACATCGCAAGCGGTGATCAAAGACGTGCCAAGCACGACCAAAGTCGTTGATTTGTCTGCCGATTTTCGCCTGCGTGATCCGGAGGCCTATAAAAAGTGGTACGGCAAAGAGCATTCCGCGCCCGAGTTGCAAAAAGAAGCGGTGTATGGCCTGACCGAATTTTACCGCGATCAGATCAAAGACGCGCGTCTTGTCGCGGGCACGGGGTGTAATGCCGCAACGGGCCAGTTTATCTTGCGTCCCTTGATTGCGGCGGGTGTGATTGATCTCGACACTATCATTCTGGATCTCAAGGTGGCCGTGTCGGGCGCGGGCCGTGCGCTCAAAGAGCATTTGTTGTTTGGTGAGTTGGAAGACAACGCCTTTGGCTATGC
Organism: Celeribacter marinus; assembly: GCF_001308265.1. Taxonomy (GTDB): domain Bacteria; phylum Pseudomonadota; class Alphaproteobacteria; order Rhodobacterales; family Rhodobacteraceae; genus Celeribacter; species Celeribacter marinus. The sequence goes on along the minus strand of NZ_CP012023.1, from coordinate 754,726 downwards.
AATCGGGGGTCAACATCGTCATTTGGGCGAGTTTGACCAAGAGTTTTCCGCCATTGCCGGTCGTGACGTGCGCATTCAATTCACCCCGCATTTGATCCCCGCCACACGTGGCATTCTCGCCACCGCCTATGTGAGTGGCGAGGCTGGTGCGGTGCACTATGCCCTTGCCAACGCGTACAAAGACGAGCCGTTTATCAAGGTGCTGCCAACAGGCGAAGCGCCAAACATGAAGCATGTGCGCGGATCGAATTTTTGCCACATCGGCGTTGTTGCCGACCGTATCGAGGGGCGTTGTATTGTGATTGGCACGCTCGACAATCTCACCAAAGGCTCATCGGGGCAGGCGATCCAAAACGCCAATCTGATGCTTGGCCTTGAGGAAACGGCGGGTCTGATGAACGCGCCGATGTTCCCGTAACCGTGTTCCCGAAATACTAGGAGATCCACCATGGCTGGCATGAAGAACCTTAAAAAGACGCGCCGCATTCAAATCATCGCTATTTTGACGGTGGTATTGGTGATTGCTGTGGGCATGATCGGCTATGGCTTCAAGGATGGGATCAACCTGTTTCGCTCGCCAACCCAAGTGGTCGAAGAGCCGCCACGAAAAGGTGAGATTTTCCGCATCGGCGGTCTGGTCGAAGAGGGTAGTATCGTGCGTGGCCTTGGCACCGAGGTGACGTTTTCGGTGACGGATGTGACCAACACGATCCCCGTGCGATTTGAGGGGGTCTTGCCCGATTTGTTCACCGAAAATCAGGGGATGATCGGGACAGGCAGCCTACAAGATGGGGTGTTCATCGCGACAGAGATTTTGGCAAAACACGACGAGACCTATATGCCCAAGGAAGTTGTTGATGCGCTGAAAGAGCAAGGGGTCTATCAAGAGCCCGAAAGTTAACATTTACAGCGCCTTGAGGCATATGAGTTAACGGATTTAGAAACGCCGCCGACCGCTAGGGTTTGGCGGCGTTAACTTATTTACGGCAGCCTTAGAGACCATCGCATAGGTGGAATTTGAGGCACATGAAAACAGTTCAAAACATCGCAGACGAGATCATTGCCCGCGAAGGCGGGTACGTGAATGACCCACATGATCCGGGGGGCGCTACAAAATACGGGGTCACCATTGGCACCTTGCGCCGCCTTGGTGTGGATGTCGACGGGGACGGCACGGTGAGTGTCAGTGACGTGCGCAAACTTAGCCGCGATCAGGCGCGCGATATTTTTGTGACCCACTATTTTAACGGGCCGCGCATCGACGACTTGCCACCGGTTTTGCACGCCAGTGTGTTCGACATGTATGTGAACGCGGGTGCCAATGCGGTGCGCGTGTTGCAACGGCTTTTGGGCGATATGGGGATCACGTTGGCGGTCGACGGCCTCATCGGGCCGCAAACGATTGAGGCCGCATACATCGCACAATCACTCGCGCCACATCACCTCGTTGATGCTTACGGCATTGCGCGGCGCAATTACTATTATTCGCTCGCGGATCGGCGTCCTTCGTCGCGCAAATACGCCAAGCGCCGTGATGGTGGTAAGGGCGGTTGGATCGTGCGCGCGGAGGCGTTCATCTCAACGCGGTATCATTTGAGCCGTGCCGAGCACGATACGCGGGTGGCGGCATGGGAATAATTGATAAACTCTTGGGCGTGTTGTTTGGCGAGGAGCGCAATGTTGTGCGCGAAACCGCCGAGATCTTTTTGGAAAACCGTGAAAATTCTGGCGCGCGCGATGCGGAGTTTCGCAGCTCCGCATTGGAACAATTTGCCCGCGAATTTGCATTGGAGCGCAAGGGCGGTTTTGACCGGTTTATGGACGGGCTCAACCGCGTACCGCGTCCGCTGATGGCTTTTGGCACCATCGGGTTGTGCGTGGCGGCGATGGTTGATCCCGTGTGGTTCGCAGCGCGGATGCAGGGGATTGCCCTTGTTCCCGAACCATTGTGGTGGCTGTTCGGCGCGATTGTCAGCTTTTACTTTGGCGCGCGCTATCAGGTCAAAAGTCAGGATTTCCAACGCTCCGTTGTTGCCACAATGGCCCAAGCGCCCCTGGTGACAGCCAATATCGCCGCCCTCAATGCCTTGGCCGCGGGATCACGTGGCCTGCCGCCCACGTCCGCAGGGAACGGACAGGATAATCCTGCGCTCATGGCATGGAGGCAGGCGGATGATGAGTGATGCATTGATCACCGCATTGGCGGACAACGGACCTTGGGCGTTGATGGTTTTCTACCTTCTTTACAGAGACTTGCAAAAGGATCAGGCAACGCGGTCTGTTCTAGACAAGAACACGCAGATCTTGGTCGAGATGACCACAATGATCCGCGAACGCCTTCCCAGAGAGAGGTGAGCTATGCGTGATATAGTGTTGCGCTATTGGCGGGCTTTGAGGGCCAAATGGAGCGAATACGGCGTGCGCGCCGCGTTCAATCGAAACACGCGCGCCGCGGATGCGTTAGACGCCGCCGTCAAGGAGATGTTGAAGCAATGAAACCGATCATAGCTCTATTTGCGTTCATTTTGATGATCGCGCTCATAGGGGCGCATGGCCTTGGGTTTGCTGCGATGCTGCAAGTTGCATATGGCGCCATTTGCGCCATGGCCCTTTTGATTTCGGCCACGTTTTTTTGGTTGTGGCATGAACGCGCCACGCCGCTGGCACTTGGTATGTCATTGTCGTGGGCGGGGACGGGGCTCACCATCGGGTGGTGGTGGCTCATGCGGGTTTTGAACGATCCGGCTTGGGGGATGGAGGCCGCATTGCTATTTGTGTTTTTATCCCTGCTGATCTGCGGGGCGGTGGTGCATTTCGCTGTGATCCAAGGCTCGTTTGGTCTGCGAGGGATTTCATTTATGTGGCCGGTTGTTGGCGCGTTCACCATGTCAATTTGCGTCCTTTTGATTTTCTGACAGGGATTCACAGGGGCGCATTTTTGCACGGTGTGCGCTCCAAAGTGGTTTGTTGCGCCGTCCTGCGACACCAACACGCACCATTGGCGCCCTAAACCTGATCATTTCTTTGCGACATGACGGCGCAGCCCATTGGCGTATGTCGCGCGAGCGAGTAAACATCTGTGCAAAGGGAGACACGCACATGCTCGTAGAACTTGGACATTTCGCATTGATTTTGGCGTTTTTTGTCGCGATTGCCCAGACGGTTTTGCCGCTCTGGGGCGCGCACACGGGACGCCGCGCATTTATGGCGGTGGGGGAACCTGCGGCGGTGGTGCAATTGGTGCTCATCACCTTCTCATTTGGTGCGTTAACCTACGCGTTTGTGACATCTGATTTCTCGCTCAAACTGGTGGTCGAGAACTCCCATACGCTCAAACCGATGCTCTATAAAGTGTCGGGTGTTTGGGGCAACCACGAAGGATCCATGTTGCTTTGGATTTTGATTGTGGCGCTGTTTGGCGGGGCGGCGGCGCTGTTCGGCTCCAATCTACCCGTTACGTTGCGCGCACGGGTGCTTGGCGTACAAGGCTCCATTGGTGTGGCATTTCTCGCGTTTATCTTATTCACATCGAACCCGTTTTTGCGTCTGCAATTTCCGCCAATGAATGGCGATGATCTTAATCCGTTGCTGCAAGATCCCGGTTTGGCGTTTCACCCGCCGTTCCTGTATTTGGGCTATGTGGGTCTTTCCATGACCTTTTCGTTTGCTGTTGCGGCCCTTCTTGAGGGGCGCGTGGATGCAGCTTGGGGGCGTTGGGTGCGTCCGTGGACCTTGGCCGCGTGGGTCTTTTTGACCATCGGTATCGGCCTTGGCTCTTGGTGGGCCTATTATGAGCTTGGTTGGGGCGGCTTTTGGTTCTGGGATCCGGTTGAAAACGCGTCCTTTATGCCATGGCTGTTTGCAGCTGCATTGCTCCACTCGGCCGTTGTGGTCGAAAAACGCGAAAGCCTGAAAGCATGGACGATCCTCTTGGCAATTCTGGCCTTTGGATTCTCACTCATCGGCACGTTCCTTGTGCGGTCTGGCGTGATTACCTCTGTCCATGCCTTCGCCAATGATCCCGAACGCGGCGTGTTTATCTTGCTCATCCTTGCCATCTTTATGGGCGGCTCGTTGGTTCTGTTTTCCATGCGCGCCTCTGCCATGACGGCCAAAGGTGTGTTCTCAATGGTCAGTCGCGAAACCGCGCTATTGACCAATAATATCTTGCTGGCCGTGGCCGCATTCGTGGTCTTTATCGGCACCATCTGGCCGCTCGTGGCCGAGGCATTTTGGGACCGTAAATTGTCCGTGGGCGCACCATTCTTTGATGCGGCCTTTACGCCGTTCTTTACCATTCTGGCCTTTATCTTGCCCGTTGGCGCGATGATGGCGTGGAAGCGCGCGCGCCTTGGGGCGACGCTCAAAAAACTGATCCCGTCGATGATCCTTGCGTTGGCTGTGTTTGGCCTGATTTGGTCGATTCAAACCCAAAAGACATTGCTTGGTCCCATTGGTTTGGCCCTTGGAATGTGGTTGATCGCGGGCGCATGTCAGGACCTTCTTTCCAAAACGGGCAAGGCGCGTGATCTGTCGCGGCTGTTTCGACTGCCGCGTGCGGATTGGGGACGTTTGTTTGCCCATGGTGGCCTGGGCGTAACCATTGCGGGGATCGCCGGTCTGACCGCATGGTCGGTAGAGGACATTCGTGTGGTCAACATTGGCGAGACGTTTGAGGTGTCGGGTTACACGATTTCACTGGATCAAGTCGAACGCAAACAAGGGCCGAACTACATCACAACCATGGCGTCGATGTCGGTGTTTGAGGGTGACAAAAAAGTGGCCACGCTACACCCCGAAAAACGCAACTATCCCGTCCAACAAATGCCTACGACCGAGGCGGGCATCGACAACGGGTTCTTGCGCGATGTCTATCTTGTCATCGGGGATGTGCAGGCCAATGGTGGATGGGCTGTGCGCACGTATATCAAGCCGCTTGCAAACTGGATTTGGGGTGGAACGATCATTATGTCATTCGGCGGCTTTTTGAGCCTGACCGATCGTCGATACCGTGTGGCCGCGGGCGCACGTCGTCGTAAAGACGCGGCAAAAGTAGCGGCTGCGGGAGTGCCCGCAGAATGAAACACCTCATCCTCGTTCTCGCCCTTGTGATGGGCTCAACTCCTGCTGTGGCGGTGCAACCCGACGAAGTGTTGCCCGATACCGCCATGGAAGAGCGCGCGCGCGAGATTTCCAAGGAGCTGCGCTGTTTGGTATGTCGCAATGAAAACATTGACGAAAGCAACGCCGATTTGGCCAAAGATCTACGGCTTTTGGTTCGTGAACGCCTCGTGGAGGGCGACAGCAATGTCGAGGTGGTGGACTATGTAGTCGACCGCTACGGCGAGTATGTATTGCTCAAACCTACGCTCACGGGATCGAACAAGCTGTTGTGGATTGCGGGGCCGCTTATGCTTTTGGCCGCGTTCGGGGTCGCGATCGGGTTTGTGCGGCGGCGTCAAAATGAGGCCGAGACGGTGGAATTGACATCGGACGAGCAAACCCGCCTCGATGCGATTATGAAAGACTAACTGCGGCGGCCTACAGGGGCTTGGCGCGTAGTTGGCGCGCTCGGTGCAGCCTAAAACTGATTGTTTTCAAATAAAACGTCTCGTGACGGCGCGTTCCTCTTTCCTCTGCCGTGCGGATACCTATCTTGTAGGTAACCCGTGACCGAGGGAAGGGACCACGCATGCACTATGAAACCATTACCGTTAACGTCCGTGATGATGTTGCCGTTCTTACGTTGAATCGCCCCGATGTGCGCAACGCGCTCAACACACAGATGCGCGCAGAAATTACCCACGCCGTACGCGAAGCGCCGAAATCCGCACGTGTTTTGGTCATTACAGGGGCCGGTGGTGCCTTTTGCTCGGGTCAAGATCTTGGGGACGGCGTTAATGCCGGCACCGCCGATTTAGAACGCACATTGCGCGACGAATACGAGCCGATGATGTATGCGATCCATGATTGCCCGATCCCGACAATTGCCGCTGTGGGCGGTGCTGCCGCCGGAGCGGGGGCCTCTTTGGCACTGGCGTGTGATGTGACGATTGCAACCGAAAGTGCAATTTTCCTACAGGCGTTTTCACGTATTGGCCTGATCCCTGATGCAGGTGGAACCTACTTTTTGCCGCGCCAGATCGGTTTGGCGCGCGCCATTGGGGCGACACTCTTTGCGGATGAAATTCCCGCCAATAAGGCGGCGCAATGGGGAATGATCTACGAAAGCATTGAGGATGATAAGTTTGCGAGCCATTGGATGGCGCGTGCGCAGTATCTGGCGAGTGGGCCAACGGTGACCTACCGCCATCTCAAAGAGGCCATGCACGCCTCCTATGACAACACGCTCAAGCAACAAATGGGCCTAGAGGCCAAGTTGCAAAATGCCTGTGGTCAAACCCGTGACTTCAAAGAGGGCGTGATGGCGTTCCTCGACAAGCGCAAACCCGTCTACGAAGGCCGCTAGTCTCACGCGGTCGTTTTGCCGTCTTGGGCCTTGGCGTTTCGTCCTGGCGCAAGACGTGAAATGGCCTGTGCGAGAGCGGCCTCTTCGGGTCCAAACAGCGGACGTTCGGGTTCTTGCGGCATGTCTGTGTCAAAGCGCACGCCGTAGCGGGCCTCAAGGCGCGCATTGCTGTCTTTGAATGTCGCCAAAAGTGACGCGCGTAATGTGCTCCCGAGGGCCGTTTTGAGCGTGTCATGTTTGAACGCCTTGACCAGTTTGACCTTGTTGTATTTGACCCCTTGCCGGTTGAGCAGGGCCAAGAGGGCGGCGCAGTTCATGGACGGGCTGACGTTCACACGCGCTTCGTCTCCAACCGCGATATCCAATCCCAATGCCGTGAAAAAGCTTGGGGCGAGCGCGGTTTTCACAGCGTCGAACGAAATAGCCTTAACCGTTCCAATCTCGCTCCACGCGTCCAAAAGGGCCGTGTAATCAAGGCGGCTTTGGATGTCGCGCGCTGTTGCAAATTTGCGAATGGAGCGGCCCTCACGGCGCGCTTCGCCGCAATATTGGTTCCACAGGCTTTCGACATAGCGATCTTGGCGGCGCAAGTAACATATGATTGTGGTGTCAAACGGGGCGGCAAAGGCCGCGATCCGCGCCAGAGCCGCGGGACCACATTCGGATAAGACCTCATCACTGAGCATCAGTGTGGGGTGCCCTGAGGCGTCAAAATCCGCGAGAATTGCATCTTGTTCGCGCGCCCATTTTTGCGGCCCACGTTGAAGGGCATAGCTAAGACTGGCGTGGCGCGGGGCATCGGCGCGCGGTGGGCGCGCAGGGTCGCCCCAATGAATGCCAGATGATGCCAAGGCGGCGCGGTGCGCATAGGCGGTGTGTTGAAGGGAGGTTGATCCGGTCTTTGAGGTGCCGATGTGCAAAATCAATTGACGGGTCATGTGTGTGGTCCCTCTTAAACACTGCGACGAAACACTGCGCAGAAACAAAACGATACCGCCATGATGGCACAGATCGTACAAAAAAAACCCGCCCAGTTATGGGCGGGTTCAATCATAATAGTGTGACGCGCTTATTTGCGGTCTTCGACGTTCGTATAGGCGCGCTGATGCTCACCTGTATAAAGCTGACGCGGACGACCAATTTTCAAAGCCGGATCCTCGATCATTTCTTTCCACTGCGAAATCCAGCCGATGGTGCGCGAGAGCGCAAAGATTGGCGTGAACATCGAGGTCGGGAAGCCCATGGCCTCCAAGATGATGCCCGAATAGAAATCGACGTTTGGGAACAGCTTTTTCTCGGCAAAGTACGGATCGGCCAGTGCGGCTTTCTCCAGTTCCTTCGCAACCTGAAGGGTCGGGTTGTTTTCAACGCCGAGCAATTCGAGCACTTCGTCTGCGGATTGTTTGAGCACGGTCGCACGCGGGTCGATGTTTTTGTAGACGCGGTGGCCAAAGCCCATCAGGCGGAACGGATCGTTCTTATCCTTAGCGCGGGCGATGTATTCGGGAATACGGTCCACAGTGCCGATTTCGCGCAGCATCTCAAGACAGGCTTGGTTCGCGCCGCCGTGTGCCGGACCCCAAAGACATGCAATGCCAGCGGCAATACAGGCGAACGGGTTGGCACCCGACGATGAGGCAAGGCGCACAGTCGACGTCGATGCGTTTTGCTCGTGATCGGCGTGCAGCGTAAAGATACGGTCCATTGCGCGGGCAAGGATCGGGTTCACGTCGTATTCTTCGGCAGGGACCGAGAAACACATGCGCAGGAAGTTCGATGCGTAATCAAGATCATTGCGCGGATACACCATAGGCTGACCGATGGTGTATTTATACGCGGCTGCCGCAATCGTTGGCATTTTGGCAATCAGACGAATGGTCGCCACTTCGCGCTGCCACGGATCGGAGATGTCGATACTATCGTGGTAGAATGCAGACATCGCGCCCACAACGGCAACCATAATGGCCATCGGGTGTGCATCACGACGGAAACCGGAGAAGAATTTATGCATCTGCTCGTGGATCATCGTGTGATTGGTCACGCGGCTTTCAAAATCTTCCATCTGAGCGGCGGTTGGCAGTTCACCATAAAGCAGCAGGTAGCACACTTCGAGGTAGTGGGATTTTTCGGCCAATTCACCGATGGTGTAGCCACGGTGCAAAAGCACACCTTCGCCGCCATCAATGTAGGTAATCGCGCTGTCACAGGCTGCGGTGGATGTGAAACCTGGATCGTATGTAAATACGCCTGCTTCGCTGTACAGCTTGCGAATATCGAGGACGTCCGGCCCTTCGGTCGGGGAGTATACGGGAAGCTCGTAAGAGGTGCCGTCAAGCGTCAGGGTCGCTGTCTTCTTGGTATCTGCCATCGTCATTCCTTCGGTTGGCAACGGCGCTCCCGTGGGGGCCGTTGGTGGTCTGGCGGACGTCTGACGCGTGCGGCTAAGCGATCGCGTACATCAAGCGCCGTCTTGGGCATTAAAGCGGCGAACCGCTTCGGCATCTGTGCATGGACCCTTTTGCCTGTTGTGGGTTTAAGGATCTGCAGTTGCCAGAGCGTTAACCGCTTTGGCCAAAATTTATGTGACCCCGATCAATTGCGCACGAAAAATCCGACGCGCGGATCGAGCACAGGGGGAGAGACGGGTCTGCTAACCAAGAATCACGCCCAAGAGGGGCGTGATGCGGTTTATGTCATGCGCTCGGGCACATGGCGGCAAAATCCGCGATCCGGGCGAGGCTCTCCTCTCGCCCCAAAACGAGCATCATGTCGAGAACACTAGGGGTCACGGCACGTCCTGCGAGGGCTGGGCGCAGGGGGCCGGCGACCTTACCAAAACCGATCTCGCGGGCTTCGCAGACCGCATTGATCGCACCTTCAAGCGCCTCGCGATCCCAGCTACCACTTTGCAGGTGCGGCGTCAATTCTTTCAGTATACCGTTGGATACATCGGTAAGCTGTTTTTGCGCCTTCTCATCAAGGTCAAGGGGCCGCTGTGTGAGTGCAAAATGTGCTTTTTCAATGAGTTGCGGGTATGTTTTCGACGCGCCCTTAACGTAGGGGAGCGCTGACACCAGTTGCGTTTTTTGTTCTGCCGTCAGCGCGGGGTGTTTCGCAGCCGCGAGATAGCCCTCAACTTCGCCCAAAATGTCATCATCGTCCATGACGGCGAGATGTTGCCCGCAAATGTTTTCGAGCTTTTTGGTGTCAAAGCGCGCGGGCGATTTGTTGACGCCGTCCAGATCAAACCACTCTTTGGCTTGTGCATCGGAAAAGAACTCGTCGTCGCCGTGGCTCCAGCCCAATCGGGCCAAATAGTTGCGCATCCCAGATGAAGGATAGCCCATAGCCTGATACTCTTTGACGCCGGTTGCACCGTGGCGCTTAGACATCTTTTTGCCGTCTGGCCCAAAGATCAGCGGGATATGGGCGTAGACAGGGAGCGGCCATCCCATTGCCGTGTAGATCGGGATCTGACGGGCCGCATTGTTCAGGTGATCGTCGCCGCGAATGACGTGGGTGACGCCCATATCGTGATCGTCGACCACAACGGCCAGCATATAGGTCGGTGTGCCATCAGAACGCAGCACGATCATATCGTCCAACTGGTCATTGCGAATTGTCACATCGCCCTGCACCTGATCATGAATGACCGTCACACCCTCACGCGGGGCTTTGACACGCACCGAAAATGGCGCATCGGGGTGTTGAGCGGCATCGGCATCGCGCCATGGCGATTGATAGAGCGTGCTTGCACTGTTCGCGCGGGCCTCTTCGCGAAAGGCTTCGATCTCGTCTTGAGTCGCAAAACATTTATACGCCGCACCTGAGGCAAGCATGACCTCGGCCACCTCTTTGTGACGGGCTGCGCGCGCGAACTGGCTGATCGCTTCGCCATCATAATCAAGCCCGAGCCAGTCCATGCCGTCCAAGATCCCTTGGGTCGCCTCGGGGGTTGAACGCGCGCGGTCTGTATCCTCAATGCGCAACAAAAATTTGCCGCCGCGCGCCCGCGCATAGAGCCAGTTGAACAGGGCCGTACGGGCGGTGCCGATGTGCATGTCGCCCGTAGGAGAGGGGGCGATGCGGGTTACGACAGGCGTTGCAGGGGCGTTGGAAGCTGCGCTCATAGGTTCTAACCCTTTGGTAACTAAGTTTTCGGATGGTGTGTTGGCGCAGAGTTACGCGACCATGAAAGGGGACACAAGGGTGCGCCCATGGCGACGACATAGGGTAAGGCACTGGGACTGGGCAAAGTTTGCCCTGTCTTGTCGTCTCTCACTTGACGGTCAACGCGGCGCCTTGTTCGTTTGGGCCCCCGTTTTGATTGGCATCGGTATCGGTGTTTATTTCGCCTTACCCGTCGAGCCATCGCCGCGAGTCTATGCAATTACAGTGGCATGTGCGCTCATTTTGCTAACCTTGTCGCGGCTCACACGCGGGGACAGGACGGCGATCGGTCTGGCTCTTTGCCTGTGTCTGGCGGGGTTTCTTGCGATCGGTCTGCGCGGTCATCTGCGCACAGCCCCTGTGATCCCCTTTCGCTACTACGGTCCCGTTGAGGGGCGGGTTGTGATGATAGATCGCTCGGCATCGGGGGCAGAGCGTTTGACCATTGATCATGTGGTGTTGCGCGATATGTCGCCCGACCGTGTCCCTGCGCGCGTTCGTATTTCCCTACACGGGCCCAAAACCTTTCCCATAGAATCCGGTCAATGGCTTGGCCTGACCGCGCATGTGTCGCCGCCTTCGGGGCCAGCCGAGCCACGCGGGTTTGATTTTCAACGCATGGCGTGGTTCGACCGTCTAGGTGGGGTGGGCTATAGTCGCGCCCCTGTGATGCGGGTAGCACAGACGGATCGCGGCGCGAGTGTGGCGTTGCACCGGATGCGGCAATCGCTTGCGCATCGCATTCGTCGCCAGATGTCGGGGCAAGAGGGCGCATTTGCAGCCGCGATTCTCACAGGGGACCGCTCCGCAATCTCGCCGCAAACCGACGAGGCGTTGCGCGGATCGAACTTGTCGCACCTTTTGGCCATTTCCGGTTTGCACATGGGGTTATTGACGGGGGCGGTGTTCGGCGCAATCCGATTGATCCTTATGGCGCTATTGCGCGAGCATCGATCCATACCCGCCAAAAAGGTTGCGGCGCTCTTTGCGCTCATGGCGGGCGCGGTCTACCTTGCTCTGTCGGGATGGAATGTCGCCACGGAACGCGCATTCATTATGGTGTCGGCCATGTTTGTTGCCGTGCTTTTGGATCGTCGGGCGCTGTCGATGCGGGCGGTGGCGCTCGCCGCCACGATCATACTGGTTTTACGCCCCGAGGTGCTCACCGAACCGGGGTTTCAAATGTCATTTGCGGCGACAACATCGCTAGTGTTCGCTTTTTCGGCCATCAGAGGTGTGGCGTGGTTCGCCCGTATGCCCAAGCCTGTGCGCGTTGTCGCGGCCGTGGCGTTGTCGTCCGTTGTCGCAGGATTGGCCACGGCGCCCGTGGCGGCCGCGCATTTCAACCGGATCGCGGATTACGGCCTGATTGCAAATCTGATCTCGGTGCCGTTGATGGGGCTCGTGATTATGCCGATGGCTGTTTTGGCACTGGCCCTTGCGCCACTGGGGTTGGAGGCGGTCGCGTTCGCCGTGATGTCGCCCGCGATTGCGTGGATCTTGGGTGTGGCCTCTACGGTTTCGGCGTGGGAGGGGGCCGTGTCACATGTGCCAACGCCGCCCGATGCAGTTTTGCCATTGATGGCGATCGGTGGCTTGTTCGTCATGTTGTGGCGCGGGCGGGCGCGTGTGATCGGGGTGGCTCCCCTGTGTGTCGCATGCGTGCTTTGGTTCAGTGCGCCGCGACCTGATCTTTTGATCTCCGAGGACGGCGGGTTGGTGGGGATCATGAGCGCGCAGGGGCGTGTTTTGAATAAGCCCAAGGGGGCGGGATTCGCCGCGCGGACATGGCTCGAAAATGATGGAGATGGTGAGGATCAGATCGAGGCGGCCGCGCGTCCGTCTGCGCCGTTGCGCATTGGATCGTTGAGCGTGGCACATGTGACAGGGCGCGGATGGCAAGAGCGTGTTGAGGCGGCCTGTGCGACCCATGATATCGTAATTGTGTCTCAAAAAGTGCAAAAAATCCCAAATACAGCCTGTGAAATGTTCGATTTGTCTAAGTTGGAGCAAACAGGAGCCGTGGCGTTTTACCTACGAGAGGGGAATGTTGTGATGCAAACCACGCGCGATGTGGTGGGGCGACGCCTATGGAATACGCCGGAACATCGCACGCAGAACCCCACCAAAAAGGCCGCACCAAACGGCGCGGCCAGTGAGGCAATCATAGTGGCAAACGCACCTGTTCAGTAGCTGCGGATCAGGCCCACAAGTTTTCCCTGCACCTCAACCTGATCGGCAGGCAGAATGCGGGTTTCATAGGCCGTATTTGCCGCTTCCAATGCAACGCGATCACCCATTTTGCGAAAGGTTTTGAGGGTTGTCTCGTATCCCTCGACCATAGCGACAACGATATCACCATCACGCACCGCAGATGTTTCTTGGATCACCACGATATCGCCGGAGTTGATCCCCGCATCAATCATCGAGTCGCCTTTGACCTCAAGGGCGTAGTGATTTCCATGACCCGATAGCATCATTGACGGAACAGAGACGCCTCGGTCGTGATCTTGCACGGCTTCAATCGGAACGCCTGCGGCTATTTTGCCCATCATTGGTAGGCTCACGGCGTCGACAGACACATCCATCGCGGCGGCAGGGGGTGGAGTATTGGGGCGATCACCATCAATCACGCGCGGCGTGAACCCTGCAACGGTCGGCGCGGTGGGTTCGCCCCCCAATGCCTCGGGGAGTTTGACGATTTCAATCGCCCGTGCGCGATGTGCAAGACGACGAATAAACCCACGTTCCTCAAGAGCTGTGATCAGGCGATGGATGCCCGATTTAGAGCGTAGATCCAACGCCTCTTTCATCTCGTCAAAAGAGGGTGGGACGCCATCCTTGCGCATCCGTGTGTCGATGAACTCCAAGAGTTGCATTTGTTTCTTTGTCAGCATCTGCGCGCTCCCGTTTTGGTGGGCGAAAGGGTCTACAAACGACCCGTGTTCTGACTATGTTCTACTCGTGTTCTCCAATTGTGTCAACAACTGTGTCGCGATCACTGCCATCTCGCTGTCATGGCGCGGTGCTGGTCGCTAAATCTTGATACACGCGATCAGATCACCCGCGCGTGCGGCGGGCGCGTGTGGTGCGCGCACGATAAGGGCGTTTGCGTGCGACAAGATGGACATGAGCGAGCTGTCTTGACGCGCGAACGGCTCAATGCCTGTCGGGGTCAGGTGTGCGCGCATATAATGTTCGCGCGGACCATTGGCCTCAAGATCGCTCAACACGACATGGGTCTCGCGCGGGGCGGGCCGTGCAGGGAGGCCCATCATCGCCATGAGCGCAGGGATCAAAAACAACTGTGCCGTGACCATCGACGACACCGGATTTCCGGGCAACCCGATCATCAAGGCGCCGTTGAGACGTCCCGCCATGAGGGGTTTCCCGGGGCGCATTGCAACTTTGTAAAATGCACGATCAAGGCCGAGATCACTCGCCACTTTCGCGACAATGTCGTGATCCCCAACCGATGCCCCGCCGATGGTCACAATCACATCGGCCCCTGCGGCCAGATCGAACGATTGGCGCAGCGCGCTTTCGGTATCGCGCGCAATCGGTAGCATCCGTGCGATACCGCCCGCGGCCTCGATCATTGCGGCCAATCCAAAGCTGTTGGAGGCGATAATTTGGGACGCATTCGGCGTCTCTCCGGGCATCACCAATTCGTCGCCTGTGGCGATCAGGGCGACGACGGGTTTGCGAAACACCTCAACCTGCGCGACGTTCATCGCGGCCAAAAGGGTGACGTCTTGAGCGGATAGGCGGCGTGGAGCGGCAATGTTATCGCCCGATTTGAAATCCCCGCCAAGGGGGCGAATGTTTAATGTGCCGCTGAGAGGTGCTGTGAGTGTGATCAGATCGCCCGCGCGGGTCACGTCCTCTTGGATGATAACGCGGGTGCAGGGGGGCGGGACGGGTGCGCCGGTAAAAATGCGCACCGCTTGTCCTGCCGCAATGCGCCCCTCAAAGGCGTGTCCTGCGGCCGCTTCGCCAACGACCGTAAACTGTGCGCCTTGGGGGATATCGGTGTCGCACACCGCGTAGCCATCCATAGCGGAGGAGGCAAAGGGCGGCTGATCGCGCAGGGCGCGCGCAGGGGTTGCCAAGACGCGACCCGCAGCGTGGCGTAGATCCACGGTTTGGGTGTCAACCTGCGTACACAGTGCAAAGACCTCTGCGAGGGCATCCGAGACGGAAATCATGAGCGGGCCTGCGTCTGCGCCTCGAACAGACCGGATTTTCCGCCCTCTTTGCGCAACAAGCGCACAGACGTGATCTCCATGCCTTTCTCGACCGCTTTGAGCATGTCGTAGACGGTGAGTGCGGCGGTGGTTGCGGCCGTTAGCGCCTCCATCTCGACACCGGTTTGGCCGGACGTTTTCACCGTCGCCTGAATGCGGACACCGGGCAATGTGTCGTCGGGGATCAGATCAACGGCCACTTTGGTGATCGGTAAGGGATGGCACAGCGGGATGAGGTCGGCGGTCTTTTTTGCGCCCATGATACCCGCCAGTCGCGCCACGCCCAACACATCCCCTTTCTTGGCCGTGCCTTGGGTAATATGGGCGAGAGTCTGTGCGGTCATTTTGATTGCAGCTTCGGCGGTGGCGCTGCGATCGGTCACGGGTTTGTCGGAGACATCGACCATATGCGCGTTGCCGCCCGCGTCGAAATGGGTCAGATCCGCCATATTACAACGCGCCTCCCACTGGTTTGGCCAAAAGGGCACGTGTGGCGGCCTCAACATCGTCTTGGCGCATCAAGCTTTCGCCGATCAAGAAACACCGCGCGCCGTAGCTTGCCATATCGGCCAGATCGGCAGGGGTGCTCAACCCGCTTTCGCACACCAATATGCGGTCTTCCGTGGCCATCCGCGACAGGTGGCGGGTTGTGTCCAATGTCGTCTCAAAGGTTTTCAGATTGCGGTTGTTGATCCCGAGCAGCGGGGATTTGAGAGCTGCGGCACGTTCCAACTCCTCGGCATCATGCACTTCGACCAAGACATCCATGCCAAGGGCGAATGCGGCCTCCTCAAGCTCGCGGGCTTGCCCGTCATCCACACTGGCCATGATGATCAAAATGGCATCAGCCCCCCATGCACGGGCCTCGGTCACTTGGTAGGTGTCGTACATAAAGTCTTTGCGCAAGACTGGAATGCGGACCTCGCCGCGCGCTTGGATCAAATACTCCGGCGCCCCTTGAAAGGATGGGGTGTCTGTGAGCACGGACAAACAGGCCGCTCCGCCGTCCTCATAGGCCCGCGCAATGGCTGGCGGGTTGAAATCCGCACGAATTAGCCCCTTGGAGGGAGAGGCCTTTTTGACTTCGGCAATCAATCCATATCCCGATTTGGACGCCGTTTGTAAGGCGGCTGCAAATCCGCGTGGCGCATCTTGGGCACTGGCCATGTCCTCAAGGTCGGCCAATGGCACAGCCTGTTTGGCTGCGGCCACTTCGTCGAGTTTATAGGCTTTGATTTTATCGAGAACTGTTGTCATGGCCGTGTATCCCTATGGTCTCGTGCGGCGCTGCGGGGCCGCGCGCTGGTATGTCGTCTTTGCGCGTAAAATACTCACTTTTGGCCGAGCCGCACGCGCAAACTGCGTAATCCGTGGAAATGCCACGTGTTGGCGTAGTCAGGTGGCGCGGCAAGTGCCAAGTCCGGGTAGCGTTCAAACAGTCGCGGCAAAGCCACGCGCATCTCCAATCGCGCAAGTGGCGCGCCGACACAAAAATGCAGTCCCACACCAAAGGCCATGTTTTGTTTGATCGGGCGGGCGGGTCTAAAGCGGTCGGCCTCATCCCACGCGGTCTCATCGCGATTGGCCGAGGCAAGCAATAGCCCGACTTTATCGCCGCGCTTGAACTCATGGCCCATAAAGCACATGTCCTTATAGACCCAACGATCAAAGAAATGCAGCGGCGGATCGTAGCGCAAAACCTCCTCAAGCGTGGCATCAATGGCCCCATCAGTCAGAGCGTCTGGGGGTGTCTCGGTCTCCAATAGGGTTTTGACGGCAATGCCAAGGCTATGCACGGTCGCCTCGTGGCCCGCATTCAAAAGTAAGATACAGGTCGAGATCAACTCATCGGTCGATAGCTTTTCCCCATCTTCTTCGGCGGCAATAAGGTGCGTGATGAGATCGTCGCGCGGTGTTGTGCGGCGCGCCTCAACGTACCTGCGCATAAAGGTCGAAAATTCGCGCGCGGCCTGTTCGGCTGCGGCTTCAATCTCGGGGGTGCGTAGGGGGGTATAGACCGCGACCATGGCATTGGACCACGCCAGCAATTGATCACACATCTCTTCGGGGACGCCCAACAGACGTGAGATGACGCGCACGGGCAGCGGCTGACAAAAGCTCTGCAATAAATCCGTTTCGCCCGTGTGCGTGTCGATCTTATCCAACAGATCATCACAGATCGCGGTGATCTCGGGCATAAGGTCCTTGATCCGGCGCGAGGTAAACGCGCGCAACACCAACCCACGTAACCGCCTATGGCGTTCGCCTTCAAGTTCCAACATGGAATGGGCATCGATCTCGTAAAAGTGCTGCAAGCCTTTCGGGATAGGGCGGGCGAATCCCTGTGGGGCTTCGCGGCCAAACCGGTTGTCGCGCAGCGCCATCGACACACCGTCGTAGCCCGTCAGCACGGGAACGCCCAGTTCTGTCCAATAGGCAAGGGGGCCGCTGTCGCGCAGACGGGCATAAAACCCATACGGGTCTTGAACAAAGGCGGGGTCTTTTGGATCTTGATCAAAGTGGAGCATGTGCGGACGCTGCCGCTATCCGCTTTGCTTTGCAAGCCGTTCTTTCTAAAGTACGGGCCAAATGATGACCGCACCTGATCCGCACCAGCCGATAGCTGCCAAAGCGCCCGCGCCACGCCGCGCGGGACTTGCCGTTGTGTTCGCACTGGCAGCGGCCGTGTTCGGGGCGGCGGTCTATGAATTCGCCTACCGCGCGGAACTCGATCAGGCGGCGGCGCGCGGGCGGTCTGATCTGGCATTGGCCTCGGACCGGTTGACGACCGGATTGCAGCGTTACCGCGAACTCGCCGTGTTTCTGGCCGATCACCCGACGACGCTGACCACCATTCTGGAGGGCGGAAATGCGCGCTCACAGGTCGAGGCGGCAGATGCGCTATTGCTGAGTATGGCGGATAAAACCGGGGCGAAATCAATCTCCATCGTGTCACGCAAGGGGTATGTTCTGGCCGACACGGGCGATGCGATCCGGCTATCGTCGGGGGCGACAGTGGCGTTTAAACGTGCGCTGGACGGTGCGCTTGGGGTTGCGCATTACGTTGATGACGCGGGGCGGCGGCGTTTTATGTTTGCAGCGCCTGTTTTTTATCCGGGCGGTGCCTCGCGGGGGGCGGTTCTGGTGAGCGTCGATGTGGGTGAATTGGAATGGTCGTGGCCGACAGACCCCTCAGCCACATATTTTACCGATCGGGCGGGCGTGGTGTTTGTCGCCAACCGTGGCGAATTGGTTTTGCGGGGCGGGATCGGGGGCGATTTGCCGGTCATTCGCGCGCGCATCACAAGTGGCCACGAGGTGTTCGATCTGGATGCGGGGCCGTATATCCCATCGCGCGCGCTGCATTTGACGCAATCGCTTCCGGTGATCGAGTTGACAGGGGAGTTGTTGTTGGATCTCGCGCCGGTGCGTGCCCTCGCGAGACTACAGTCGGGATTTGCAACGGCTTTATTCTTGACGTTTGGCGCATTTGCATGGGTTGCGATGGAGCGCAGACGGACCTTGGCGGAGGCCAATTCGCGTCTTGAGGCGCGGGTCGCCAAACGCACACATGCCTTAGAGGCGGCCAACCGCGAGTTGAAACGCGAGATCACGGAACGCGAAGAGACAGAGGCGCGCCTCAAACGCGCTCAAGCCGATCTGGTACAGGCGGGCAAACTGTCGGCGCTGGGTGAAATGTCGGCGGGGATCAGTCACGAACTCAACCAACCGCTTATGGCCATTCGGTCTTTTGCCGAAAATGCACAGGCGTTTTTGGAACGTGAGCGTGCGGATGAGGCGGCGCAAAATCTTGGTCGGATTTCCGAACTGGCGCGCCGCATGGGGCGGATCATCAAAAACCTGCGGGCCTTTGCGCGTCAGGAAAACGAGGCGATTACAGATGTCGATCTTTGCGCGGTGATCGATGCCACCCTAGAGATGACAGGGGCCAAAATTGCCGCCGCAGGTGTCACGGTCGAGTGGACTTGCGTGGCACCCGTTTGGGTGCGTGGCGGAGATGTGCGCCTGCAACAGGTGGTGATGAACCTTGTGTCCAATGCGGTCGATGCGATGGGCGATAGCCCCCAAAAAACGCTCATGATTGAGGTGACGGATGGTGATCCCGTTTCACTTGTCGTCACGGATACCGGTCCGGGCATTGCCGATCCTGACAAAATGTTTGATCCGTTTTACACCACCAAGGAGGTGGGCGCCGCACAGGGCATGGGGCTTGGCCTATCGATCTCCTATGGGTTGATCCAATCCTTTGGCGGCAAGATAAAAGGCGCAAATCGCCCTGCGGGCAGTGGCGGTGGCGCGCAGTTTACAATCGAATTGACCCGTGCGGGTCGCGAACATGAGGCGACATTGCGATGAGCGGATTAGGCAGGCGCGGCACAGCGGTTGAGCGGGTGTTGATGGTCGACGATGATCTGTCCGTGCGCGAGGCGTTGGGCCAGACGTTGGAGCTTGCCGATTTGGTGGTCACGCTTGCGGGCAGCTACATTGAGGCCAAAGATCATATCAGCCGCGACTTTGCCGGTGTCGTGGTCACAGACATCCGTATGCCCGGTAAGGACGGCTTTCAACTTCTTGAATATGCGTATGAAATTGACCCCGAACTGCCTGTGATCTTGCTCACGGGTGAGGGCGATATTCCAATGGCTGTGAAAGGGATTTCCTCCGGCGCGTTCGATTTCTTGGAAAAACCCTGTGCTCCGTCCGAGTTTCTGGCGGTGGTGGAAAAGGCTATTCGCACACGGGCGTTGGTGCTTGAAAACCGCCGTCTCAAACGACAGGTGGCACAGGGGGACGCTGCGGCGCGGTTGCTGCGCGGCACCTCTCAAATTTCGCGAAAAATGCGCGAAGAGGCCCGTGCTGTGTCGCGCTCTGCGGCGGACGTGTTGGTGACGGGGGAGCCGGGGGTAGGCACGGCCAAGATGGCCGAAGTTGTGCATCTTTTGTCGGCAGGGAGCCAAGCGCCGTTCCTGAAATTCTCCGCAGCTAGTCAGACGGCTGAAAGCCTTGCGGCGGCGTTCCTTGAGGCCAAAGACGGCTCGGTGTTTTTGGATGAGGTTGCGGGCCTTTCGAGTGTTGCGCAATTTGCGCTTTTGGATTTGTTGGAGCATCACGACCGTCCGCGCCTGATTGCAGGCACCTATGCGGATCTGCGCAAACTGGCGGGTGATGGCACATTTTCGCCCGATCTGTTTTACCGCCTTGAGGCGGCCGTGATCCGCATTCCGCCATTGCGCGAGCGGCGCGAGGATATTCCGGTGCTGTTTCGCCATTATGTCGACATTGCGTGCGAACAGGCCGGATTACCTAGTCCGAACGTGACGCCCGATGTGATGGCGCGCCTTCTGGCACAAGACTGGCCTGGCAATGCGCGCAGCTTGATGAACGCGGCAATGCGGTTCGCGATGGGCCTGTCAGAGGGCGAGGCCCAAGAGGATGAATTGGGACTGGCCGAACAATTGGCGCAGGTGGAGCGCTCATTGTTGATTGCGGCACTGCAACGCCACGATGGCAATGCGACAGAGGCCGCCAAGGGATTGAAACTGCCGCGCAAAACGTTTTATGATAAGTTGGCGCGCCACGGTGTGCGCGCGGAGTTGTATCGCGGGTAAGTCCCGTGTGCCCATAAAACATTCGCTTGAGTGAATGTTTTGGTCTACCCTCTACCTGAGGCCGTGGCTTTATAAAGGGGCGATACCATGATCCGTTTTCTGACAACCATTTGCGCAACTCTTTTTTTGGGGAGTCCTTCGATGTCACAGGCGTTGATCGTGCATGATGTGGCTGAGGGGGTCTGGGCGATCGAAGGTCCCGCCGAGCAGCGCAATGCGCAAAACCTAGGCAATAACGCGACGTTCGGTTTGATCGAAACCGAGCAGGGCGCAGTGCTTGTGGATGCGGGCGGGTCGCGCAAAGGGGCCGAGGCGCTTCATGCGGTGATCGCTACGTTGACCGACCATCCGGTGACTCATGTGATCAATACGGGCGGACAGGATCATCGGTGGATCGCCAATGCCTATTGGCAGGACTTGGGCGCAACCGTCATTGCCTCACAGGACGCAGTGCGTGATCAATCTGCGCGTCAGTCGATGCAGATGACGGTACTGTCAACCTTGCTCGGAGATGCGCTTGAGGGAACGGACGGCGCGACCGCCGATATCACGTTTGCAACAGATTACACGCTGAGCACGGGGGGGCGAGAGATTGAGCTTCACCACCCTGCGGGGGCGCATACGCCGGGCGATACAGCCGTTTGGTTGCCACAAGAGCGGGTCGTGTTCACGGGTGATATCGTGTACGTGGGTCGCATTTTGGGCGTCATGGACGTGTCCAACAGCGCCGCATGGCTAGACGCATTCGCGGCGGTAGAGGCCCTTGATCCCCTAGTGCTTGTTCCGGGTCATGGGCCGGCGACAACACTCGCCGTAGCGCAGGCTGATACACGCGACTATCTCGCGAACTTGCGCGACAAAATCGGCGCTCATATCGACGCGGGGGGCGACATCATCGGATCGGTGATGGTTGACCAATCCGCCTTTTCCTATCTCGATCAGTTCGACGCATTGGCCGGACGTAACGCGCAAGCCGTGTTCGAGGCGATGGAGTGGGAATGAGACGGGCGATACCTGTCGTGGTCCAAAGTTGAGTCGGACATGTGTCTCGTGTGCGAAAATCCGCACAGTGGGCGCTAACGGGTGTGCGGTGATCCGCACATGATGCGGGCGCAGCATGGCAGCTATGCGTTTTTGACACCCATAGTCCATTGAAATCGCGCATAAATTTTCCCCTGTTCACATTTCTTTCACGATGTCTTGTCCGCCTCTCGTCCCTCCTGTTTTTTAATCATGAGTGTGCCGTGGTCCGTGAGGGACCTGCGCGCGCCACTATTCAATTCGGGATCATGTCAGGGAGGACACCCATGAAATTGCTCGCAACCGCCGCTACGGCTCTTGCCCTTACCGTCACTGCACAGGCCGGCTTTGCCGCATGTGATGACGGCGAAATGGTGATTAAGTTTAGCCACGTCACCAACACAGACAAACACCCTAAAGGCATCGCTGCGTCTTTGTTCATGGAGCGTGTAAACGCGGAAATGAACGGCACAGCTTGCGTCGAGGTCTACCCGAACTCCACGCTGTACAACGATGATCAGGTTCTCGAAGCGATGCTTCAGGGTGACGTTCAGATGGCCGCGCCATCGCTTTCCAAATTCGAAGCCTTCACCAAAGTCTACCGCATTTTCGATCTGCCGTTCATGTTCAAAAACATGGAAGCGGTTGAAGAGTTCCAACAGTCCGAAGTTGGCCAGAGCATGAAAAAATCCATGACACGCCGCGGCCTTTTGGGTCTGGGGTTCTGGCACAATGGTCTCAAGCAGTTCTCGGCAAACAAGCCTTTGGTTCTGCCAACAGACGCCGCTGGTCTGAAATTCCGCGTTCAGCCATCTGACGTGCTCGTCGCCCAGATGGAAGCCCTTGATGCGTCCCCACAGCCAATGGCGTTCTCCGAAGTCTACGGCGCGCTCCAGACGGGTGTTGTCGACGGTCAGGAAAACACATGGTCCAACGTTTACGGTCAGAAGTTCTTTGAAGTTCAAGACGGTACAACAGAAACCAACCACGGTTTGCTCGACTACATGGTTGTGACATCCGTTGATTGGTGGGACGGTCTTGACGCTGGTGTTCGCGATCAGCTCTCCACAATCATGACCGAAGTCACAGCTGACCGGAACGCGGCAATTGCCGAAGTTGACGCGCAAAACCGTCAGGCTGTTTTGGATGCCGGTGGTGTGATCCGCGAATTGAACGCAGAACAGCGTCAGGCTTGGGTCGACGTCATGAAGCCGGTTTGGGCACAGTTTGAGGGTGACGTTGGCGCCGACAACATCGCCGCAGCCCAAGAGATCAACGCGAAGCACTAAGCATACGCATTTGATGGACTGCAACGGCCCCGCCCAATCCGGTGCGGGGCCGTTTGACAACCACCGCATGGTCGGGCCGCACGCGGCACACCGCGGGATGAGAGGGATGAGGGTCTTATGACACACCACCAAGACAATTTACCCAAGACACCGCTCGCGCGGTTTTTCGACGGGCTTGAAGAGAACGTAATTTCCTTAATTCTCGGCGCTATGACGTTGATCACCTTCGTCAATGTGGTCATGCGCTATGTGTATAACACCTCGTTGATCTGGGGCCTCGAAGTGGTATTGATCCTGTTCGCATGGCTCGTATTGCTCGGCATTTCCTACGGGTTCAAAAAGACATCCCACCTCGGTGTGGATGCGGTCACAAACATGCTGCCCACGCGTGGCAAGCGGATTGCGGCTTTGCTGTCAGCGGCGGCTTGCATCATCTATGCCTCGCTTTTGCTCAAGGGGGCGTGGGACTACTGGGCACCGTTTGCAGCCCTTCAGCCCACCGATGGACGTTGGTTTCCCATGGGCTTTACCGAGGGCGTGCGCGACCGCGCGTTCTACACCACCGACCAAGTGCCGATGCTCGGCATTTTCCGGTGGTTGGAGGATGCCATCAATTACGGCGAGGCCTATGACAAGTTGCCCCGCGTGATCCCCTATTTCATTTTGCCGTTTGGCTGTGCGCTCATTTTGCTGCGCGTGGTTCAGGCGACGCTGCGCATCATCGCAGGCACCCAAGATAGCCTCATCGTGTCCCACGAGGCCGAAGAGGAAGTCGAGCGCGTTGCGCACGGCGCATACGAGGAATAATCCCAATGGAAGTCGTCATTCTCTTTTCATTCGTGATCGGGCTTTTGCTGATCGGTGTGCCGATTGCCGTCTCGCTCGGCCTGTCGTCCATGATCTTTTTGCTGGCCTTTTCAGATACGTCTTTGGCCTCTGTCGCACAGTCGCTCTATCAGGCCATGGCGGGCCACTACACGCTTTTGGCCATCCCATTCTTTATCCTTGCCTCGTCGTTTATGTCGACGGGCGGCGTGGCCACGCGCA
The DNA here is from genome assembly GCF_001308265.1 of Celeribacter marinus. Classification (GTDB taxonomy): domain Bacteria; phylum Pseudomonadota; class Alphaproteobacteria; order Rhodobacterales; family Rhodobacteraceae; genus Celeribacter; species Celeribacter marinus. The sequence continues at coordinate 730,854 of NZ_CP012023.1, read as the reverse complement.
TCGTGCGGTTCTCCATCGCCTGTGTCGGCCATTTCCACGGCGGTCTGGCCATTGCGGGCGTGTTCGCCTGTATGATCTTTGCCGCACTTTCAGGCTCATCCCCCGCAACGGTGGTGGCCATCGGCTCCATCGTGATCGCGGCTATGACCAAGGTCGGCTACACCAAAGACTTCGCCGCAGGGGTGATCTGTAACGCAGGCACGCTTGGCATTTTGATCCCGCCCTCCATCGTGATGGTGGTCTATGCCTCCGCCACGGATGTGTCTGTGGGCCGCATGTTCCTCGCGGGTGTGATCCCTGGCCTCTTGGCAGGGACGATGTTGATGATTGCGATCTACGTCATTGCACGCGTCAAGAACTTGCCAAAAGGCGACTGGGCTGGATGGGGCGAGATTTGGGCCTCGTTCAAGGATGCGTTCTGGGGCCTGATGTTGATCGTCATCATTATGGTCGGCATTTACGGTATTCCGGGCATCACAGGGGCGATTTTCACACCGACCGAAGCGGCCGCCGTGGCTTCTGTCTATGCCTTCCTTGTGGCCTCGTTCGTCTACCGTGACATGGGGCCACTCGCGGCCTCCGCCGAGAACGGTGGCGTGACCAAATCCCTTGCGCGCCATCCGCAGGCTCTGGTCACCGCGCTGTTTCACAAAGATACGCGCCGGACCCTGTTCGATGCGGGCAAGCTGACCATCATGTTGATGTTCATCATCGCCAACGCTTTGATCCTAAAGCACGTTTTGACAGACGAGCAAATCCCGCAGCAGATCGCCAACGCGATGCTTTCGGCGGGCTTTGGCAAGATCATGTTCCTCGTGATGGTCAACGTGATCCTGCTCATCGGCGGGCAATTCATGGAGCCATCGGGTCTTATCGTCATCGTGGCCCCACTGGTGTTCCCGATTGCGATCGAGCTTGGCGTTGATCCGATCCACCTTGGCATCATCATGGTGGTGAACATGGAAATCGGGATGATTACACCGCCTGTAGGTCTCAACCTGTTCGTGACCTCGGGTGTGGCGGGCATGCCGATGATGGCCGTGGTGCGCGCGGCGCTACCGTTCCTCGCGATCCTGTTCGTGTTCCTGATCCTGATCACCTACGTGCCGATCATCTCGACCTTCCTGCCCACCACGCTGATGGGGCCGGAGATCATAACGAACTAGCCCTCACAGGGGTGAAAAAACAAACGGCGCGCCTTTGCAAAAGGGCGCGCCGTGGATATTTTAGACCAAGAAAAAGAGTATCGTGTTTAGTGGCGAGACGTCATTTCAGCTAAGGCCACCAGACGTTTAAGTGCCTCGCCGCTGTCCAAACTCTCGGCTGCCATTTCAACGCCGTCCTTGAGGCTTTCCACGCGGTCGGCAATCAATAGGGCGGCGGCGGCGTTCAAAAGCACCGCGTCACGGTACGCGCCGTAGTCTTCACCCGCCAAAACAGCGCGCATGCGTTTGCCGTTCGATTCGGGGCTGCCACCTTCGATCTCGCTGAACGCATAACAAGGTAGCCCCGCTTGTTCGGGGTGGACCTCATCATTGTGGATCAGGCCATTGTGTAGGGCCACGACTTTTGTGGGACCAGTGATCGTTATCTCGTCTGTGCCGTCCGAGCCGTGGACCAGCCATGCGCGCTCAGAACCAAGGTCTGCAAGCGTTTCGCACATTGGGCGCAACAGATCGGGTGAAAACGCGCCGGTCAATTGACGTTTGACGCCTGCGGGATTGGTGAGCGGGCCGAGGATGTTGAACACGGTGCGGGTGCCCAGATCAATGCGAACGGGCATCACGTGTTTCATCGCGGGGTGGTGCATCGGTGCCATCATAAAGGCAATGCCGATCTCATTCAGCGCCTCCTCGACCACATCCGCGCCGACCATGACGTTGATGCCGTTGACGCCAAGACTATCGGCCGCACCCGAATTAGAGGACAGTTTGCGGTTGCCGTGCTTGGCCACGGGCACGCCCGCACCCGCTACGCAAAACGCGGTGGCGGTGGAAATCTGTAGTGTGGCCTTGCCCGTACCGCCCGTGCCAACGATGTCCATCGCGCCTTTTGGCGCTTTGACGGGGATGCAATTGGCCCGCATGGAGGCGGCGGCCCCCGCAATCTCGCCCACGGCTTCGCCGCGTGTGCGCAGGGCCATCAAGAGCCCCGCAATCTGCGGTGCAGTAGCTTCGCCTTTGAACAATATCTCGAACGCTGCCTCGGCCTCTGCGCGGGTCAAGGCGCGATCAGCGGCTAAGCCTATGAATGGTTTTAGCTTTTCGAACGAGATATCGGACATTGAATTTAGGCCTTTTCGAGAACAGGGAGGCGGTCGAGGAAGGTTTTGAGCATAGCGTGACCGTGTTGTGAGCGGATGCTCTCGGGGTGAAACTGTACGCCTTCGATGGGCAGGGTTTTGTGTTTGAGGCCCATGATCGTGCCGTCCTCCAATTGCGCGGTGACCTCAAGGCAGTCGGGCAGGGTGTCGCGCTCAACAACCAAAGAATGATAGCGCGTGCCCAAGAGGGGTGAGGGCAGACCGGCGAAGACGCCTTTGCCCTCATGCAATATCTCACCCATTTTGCCATGCACAATCTCATGACAGCGCACAACGTTGCCGCCAAATGCGTCTCCAATGGATTGGTGGCCCAGACACACGCCGAACAAGGGCGTTCCGGTTTCCGCGGCCGCATGCACCAGTGGGACACAAATGCCCGCCTCATGGGGTGTTTTGGGGCCAGGTGAGAGCAAGATACCCGATGGTTTGAGCGCCATTGCCTCTTGCACATCAAGCGCATCATTGCGCACAACCTGCGCCTCCCATCCCAATTCACCGATATAGTGGACGAGATTGTAGGTAAAACTGTCGTAATTATCGATGAGTAGCAGCATTTTACGCTCTTTTGATCAGGGTGCGCGGCCTTTTGGTCGCGCTTTGGGATTGGGTGCGTCAAAGGGGGATGATCCCGCCGACAAGGCGCGTTATACATGTTCACGAAGGCTGATGTAGGGTCAAGGGTAACACCGTAAACTTCCTACAAAAAGGCACATCGCGCCAATGCGCGCATGAGGACGTCACGCGCGGTTTTGCGCAATGGATCAAGGAGCACGCGAGATATGGGTCGCGGTATTCTGACAGGTTTGATTTGGGGTCTCGTCGTTGGGGGCGGGATTTTGACCGTGGCCAATGAGGTCGTTGGGCCTGTTGAGGTCTCTATGCCCTTGCCGGTTACAACGGATGAGGCGGCACCGGGTGCCGGCGATGCGCTCCCCGTCGAGATGGACGCGCCGCAAGTGACGCCTGATCGGCCAGCCGCCGAGCCGGATCGCTCTGGCGCACAGCCCGATGAACCTGCGGCTGACATGGCCCAAGAGCGCAAAGCGGGAGCGGATCAATTGGACGCCACAATGTCCGCGCCACAGCCCGATATCGCGACACCAGATACGCTTGGTACGCGCGATGCGCCCGAATCTGGTGAGTTGATCGATCCGCAAGTTGGCCAAGATACCCGCGTTTTGCCTACCCCACAGGCGCCAGAACCACAGGCACAAGGTGCAGCTCCATCCGCGCCGATGATGCCAGATGCAATGGAGGCCGCGCCAAATGTGATCGCCGTGCCTGAGGGCGCTGATATCGCCCCCGCACAACCGCAAATGCCAAACGACGACCGTGAGGCCAAACCCGATGCTCTGTTGGGTCAAAGTGCGTCCGAACCGTTGGGGGAGAAAGTCGGCTCGTTCACCGACCGTGACGACACCCGAAAATCAACCCGTTTGCCGACCGTCACAGCCGCAACAGACGCGGCAGACACGCCCGTTGTTATGGCCGAGGATTTGCCAGCCTTGATCGTCAACTCTGCAATGTTCGCCGGTGATGTGGCCGGCCCGATGATGTCGGTGATCTTGGTCGACGTGGCCCAGCTCGGGCCACAGGATGCTGCCATTGCCAAATTGCCGTTCCCGATCACCTTTGGCGTTGATGTCTTGGCCCCTGCGGCGGGCGCGCGTGCAGCGGCCTACCGCGATCAGGGTCTCGAAGTGTTGGCCATGGTGGGTCTGCCACAAGGGGCAACCCCGCAAGATGCGGCCACAACACTGGCGCAAGCCGAGGATATCATGCCCGTGTCCATCGGGTTCCTCGATGTGCCGTCTGCAAGTTATCAATCCAGCCGTCAGGTCGCCGCTCAGGTGGTCGCAGCTGCGGCTGCAAACGGGCGCGGATTGGTCTCCTTTCCACGCGGCCTCAATGCGTTGAAACAAGAGGCGCAACGCGAAGATCAACCAGCCGTTTTGGTGTTTCGCGATATTGACGGGCGCGACCAAGATGTGGCGGCGATCAAGCGGTTTCTTGATCAGGCGGCCTTTCGTGCAGGGATCGACAACGGGATCGTGCTGTTGGGGCGCTCAACCCCCCAAACCATTCAGGCCTTGGCCGAATGGGCCTTGGGCAATCGCGCCGCGACTGTCAGTCTCGTACCTTTGAGCTATCAACTCACGGCGGCACCTGCGGGCGAATAGTGTGCTCAATTGAGTGCACAACATTATTGCGCGGTGCTTGACATGCCGCAGGGCAATCGCGTCAAATCATCCGACGTTGGACTGTTTCCGATTGGAGGCAGCGGGGAGGATATATGACACAGATCACTGAACATGCGCAGGCGGCGCCATTGCCACAGGTTGCGCGGCTTGAGTTTCGCGATCTTCGCGAGTGCTTGGCCGCAGGATGGCATGATTTTCGCCGTGCGCCGCAGTTCGGGCTGTTTTTCTCGGCCGTCTATGTCTTGATCGGTTTAGGGTTCGTCGTGTTCAACGCTGGGACTGTGTTGTGGACCTTCGCCATGTCTTTGGGATTTCCACTGTTCGCGCCGTTTGCCGCGGTGGGTCTGTACGAGGTGTCGCGCCGGTTGGAGCGGGGCGGGGCGATGGATTGGTACAAGGTGCTCGGCATCGTGAAGGCCGAAAAGGACCGCCAAATCCCGTGGATGGGCGCAATCATTGTCATCTACGTGCTGTTTTGGTCGTTCCTCGCCCACATGATTTTTGCGCTCTTTATGGGCATTTCCAATCTCACCAATATCTCGTCGTCTTATGAGGCATTTTTGACGCCGACGGGCCTGTCGATGATCGCGGTGGAATTGGGGGTTGGGGCGGTTCTGGCCTTTGTGCTGTTCTCGCTCACGGTGACAAGCCTGCCGCATCTGCTCGACAAGGAGGTCGATTTTGTCACGGCAATGATTTTGTCATTCAAAGTGGTGACATCAAATTTTGTGGTCATGATGTCATGGGCCATTTTGGTGGCAAGTCTCACGTTGATCGCCATGGCACCGCTGTTTTTGGGGTTGCTGATCGTCCTGCCGGTTCTGGGGCATGCGACATGGCATCTGTATCGGCGTGCCTTGATCTAGGAGCTGCGGCGCTGTTTGGTGAGCATGATCGACAGGCCCGCAATGACGATGACGACACCGCCAAGAATCTCCCATGTGTCTGGGGTCTCGCCAAATACAAGCACGCCCATGGCCATACCAAACAACAATCGCGAATAGCGAAACGGTGTGACAACCGACAATTCACCCATGCGCATCGCAAAGGTCAGGCACGAATAGGCCGCAACGCCCACAATAATCGCCGCACTGAGCGCCGCAAGATCAAGCCCTGTTGGCACCACCGCAGGGCCGTCCCAGATCAAGAGACCAATCCCCGATAGGACCAAGGCGGCAAAGCCGTAAAGACCAAGTTGCGCATAGGACAAGACAGGCGGGGCGGCACGTGTGGCCAGATCGCGGCCCGCGAATCCCAACATGCCCAGAACCGCGAGAATAGACAGTGGCGAGAACGCGCCAGATGTGGGGCGCAGGACCATAAGAACCCCCGCAAAGCCAAGTAGGATCAAGGCCCAGCGTGCCGCCCCCACAGGTGCGCGCCAGATCATCGCACCTGCCGCCGTCACCACGATCGGCGTGGCTTGCAAAATTGCGGAGGTTGACGACAGCGTGGTGTAAACGAGCGAGAGTGTAAAAAACACGCGCCCCAGAATTTCAAACAGGGTTCGGATCAGCATAACACGCGACCAGAGCGCCGGATGAAGCACGCGCTCGCCGCGCTGTTTGATCAAGCCCGCAAAGACAGCCATGCCACCCAAACCAAAGATCATCAAAACTTCGCCCACGGGCAAATGGGTTGCAACGCGCTTGAGCAGCGTATCCTCAACGGCAAACAATGCCATCGCAGCCACCATGAGGGCGGCCCCGCGCAGATTGGCGGCTTTGAGGGCATCGGCGGAGTGGGCGAGGGGCATGGCATGTCTTTCTGTATCAGAGTGCCACTTAGCCCATGCGCAGACGTCCTGACAAACGCATTCGCAACATGGTGCCGATCAGGGGGTGTGATGGATTGGGGGAGGTGGCCCGACTTGGTGCGCGGCACAGGTGCGCGACTTTGCGCCCGACTTGGTGCGCGGCACAGGTGCTGCGTAGCCCATTGAAAAAGGCGACCCCGAAAGGCCGCCTTTGAATTCAGAATGCTGATGCGCAGACGGCTTATGAGCCGTTATCAGCCTTGCGTGCGGCTGTTGCCGCTGATGTGGCCGCAGATGTCGCAGGAGCGGCGGGGGCCGCAGGCGCTGCTGGCATCGGTGCCTTTGAGCCATTGTTGAGCGGATCGTCGGCGCGCTGAACGGAGCCTTCGAAATGTGCGCCGCTTTCAATCGCGATGGTCTTGTGGATGATATCACCCTCGACCTTTGCTGTGGAGGTCAGGCGGACTTTCAAGCCACGCACACGACCAATGACACGGCCGTTGACGACAACATCGTCGGCAATCACTTCGCCACGGATGGTTGCGGTTTCTCCGACCGTCAAAAGATGCGCGCGGATGTCGCCCTCAACTGTACCTTCGATTTGAATATCGCCGGTCGTCTTGAGGTTGCCGGTGATCGTCAGATCGGTGGACAGCACGGAAACCGCCGCTTTCGGCTTTGCGGCTTGCGCGGCATAGTCGGGCACTGCTGATTTTGCAGTTGGTGCGGCTGCGCGTGTCGCAGTTGCGTCTGTGTTGGTCTCACCTTCGCCCTGTTTGGGGCCGGGTTCATTGATCCTGCTTTTAGAAAACATCGTTGGCAGCCTTAATGTAAGTCATCGGATTAACGGCCGTTCCGCCAACGCGCACTTCGTAGTGAAGATGCGTGCCTGTAGAACGTCCAGAGTTTCCCATAGCACCGATTTGCTGTCCGCGCGATACCCTTTGGCCAACTTTCACGAGAAGTTTTGATTGGTGGGCATAACGGGTCTCGATTCCAAACTCGTGTTGGATCTTCACAATGCGGCCATATCCCGACTGCCAGCCTGCGTATGTGACCACGCCGTCGGCGGTGGAATAGATCGGTGTGCCATAGGCGGCAGCAAAGTCAGTACCCTCATGCATCCGTCCCCAACGTGGGCCAAATCCCGAGGTGTAGCGAAAGCTGTCTTTGATCGGCAGGGCAAAGGGCGCCTTTTGCGCCGCGATGCGGTAGAGGTTCAAACGGTCCATCTTGTCGAGGATGCCGTTGGCGCGTTGGCTGTCGTGATCCAGATGGCCAGAGGTCGAAAAGGTGATCGGCATAAGCGGGCCACCTTGGCCAGAATAGGCGCTGCGCACGCTTTTGATGAGGCTGTCAGTGGACAATCCGGCGTTGCGGAACATCTTGTCAAGCGGGGCCACGGAGAGCGTCATGGCATCTTCGAGCTGTGAAAAGATCCGCTCGTTCTTCTCTTCGAGCATTTTCAATTCGACCTGAAGCGTTTTGGCTTGGGTGACAGCCTGATGGGCGTCAACAACCATGGCGTCACGCTCTGCGGCGGTAGAGGCCAAAGCGGAGGCGAGCACATCAACGGTCGCTTCCATGTCTTGGGCGGTGACGCCCGTGGTGCCGATGTCTGTGCCGTTGATTTGTGCGCTAAGGCTGTCTTGTGCTTCAATCGCGTGATCGCGGACTTTCAAAGCATCGCGCAAATTCGCCTGTGTGACGTCAATGCCCGTTTCCAATTCGCGCACGCGTTCCTCGGATGACAACAGTTGCGATTGCATAACGGAGACTTGGGCGAGGGCGGTGTTGAAACGGGCCTGTGCTGCGGCGGCCTCGGTGGCGCGGGTGTCGCGCTCGTCCGCCAGCTGGCTCAGGCGGTTTTCAAACAAAACCAGATCGCGGTTGGCTTGGTCACGCAAGTTGCCCGATCCGATTGCATCCATAAGAATGATCGATGTCGCAACGGTCATCCACACGAGTGTAACGGAGGTGCCAAACCCGATAGCAAGCTGGGTGAGCGGCGTGAGGCGGACATAACGGGTATCATTGTCAGAGCGTAAAAAGACCCGCTTTTCGGGAATGCGGCGTTCTAGCAAATGATTGAGGTATCTAATCATGTCGTTCTAACCGTTCGTAAGTCCATCCTGTCCAGTGTGGCGCGCGTCTTGGGTGCGGTCCAAACCGGTTAACAAAGTCATTACAAAACGATTCGGGTGGGGGCAACGCTTTAGAGAGGTTTTGTGAGCAAATGGGTAGAAGTCCCTGTGTTTGGGCGGTTTTTTGCCTAACTCAAACCTGCCAATTGTGCCCGCATGTGCAGTTTGGCGCAGATGTGGTGTTTGGCGGCGCACCTGTGGCGCACCCTGTCGCGTTAGGCCGTTGCAAGCGGCCAATAGAAATCGGGTGGAATGCCCGCCTCGGCGCGTTTCTCGGCATTAAAAGGCGGGCGCAGCGTGGAATGAAAATACTGACGCACAAGACGGTGAAACGTCTCTTTGGGATCAAGGTTTTCACGCCCGCACAAGAAATGGAACCATTTCGACCCGTACGCCACATGCGCGACTTCCTCGCTGTAGATCACGTCCATCGCCGCTACGGTCTCGTGGTCTTTTGCCTGTTTGAACAGTTTGATCATGCCCGGCGTGACATCTAGCCCGCGCGCCTCAAGGACCATTGGCACCACGGCCAAGCGGCCCATAATGTCCTCGGCCGTATCCTGCGCCGCGCGCCACATCCCCGCATGCGCAGGCAACGCGCCGTAATGCGATCCAAGCGCTTCAAGGCGATCACATATCAGATTGAAGTGCTTGGCTTCTTCATCCGCGGATTTGACCCAATCGTCATAAAAGCCCAACGGAAACGGCACATGGGTAAAGCGGGCGATGATGTCCCAATGCAGATCGACCGCGTTGAGTTCGATATGGGCTATGGCGTGCAAAATCGCGTTGCGCCCCTCAGGTGATCCTGGCTTGCGTTGCGGCACATCGCGTGGATCAAGCAGTTCAGGGCGATCAGGGCGCGCGGGTTGCATCGGTGGCGTGGCTGTCCCGATCTCAAGGGGCGTGCCCGCCTCCCGCGCCGCACGCCATGTCGCGGCGTGTTTGTGGGCGAGGGCGGTCTTCTCGCGACCGTCCGCTGTACGCAACACTTCGTCGGCCATTTGAGCGAGTGTCAGTGTCGGCTGCGCAGTCATGCGCGCGCCGCCTCCAGAACCTGAGCGGCGTGACCCGCAACTTTCACCTTTGGCCAGACCTGTGCCACCGTGCCCGCCGCGTCGATTAGATAGGTTGCGCGCACAATCCCCCAAAATGTTTTGCCGTACATCTGCTTTTGCGCCCATACGCCGTAGTCCTCACAGACTGTGCCGTCAGCATCGGATAACAAAGGAATGCCAAGGCTGTGCTTGGCGCAAAAGTTATCGTGCTTTTTCACGCTGTCTTTTGAAATGCCAAAGACCTGAGTGCCGGCGGCGGCAAAGTCGTCCTTGAGGGCGGTGAAATCAAGCGCCTCTGTGGTGCAGCCGGGTGTGTTGTCTTTGGGGTAGAAATACAAAACAACCTTTTGGCCGCGCAGATCAGAGAGGCGCACAGTGTCGCCGCCGTCACGCGGTAGGATGAAATCGGGGGCGGATTGTCCAATGTCCAACATCTGGTTTTCTTTCTTTGGTTGATCGGTTTGGCTTGCGTGCTGTTGAGGTTTAGTTTTATGCGCAGATCAGGCAAGATGAAAGCCGATGCAGTTTTGTATTCCGGCACCATGCATCCAATGCTGTGATGGCCATGTAAGGTGAGTGAGCGATTTAATTCAACGACATGAGTGAGACATCCGACGATAAATCCCCGCACAAGGCGGATGAGGTCCCGTTCACGACCCCCATTGCGATGGGGGGGGCGGACGAGGCACCGGCGCGACCTAAGGGCGTAAAGCGAAAGCACGTCCTGCGGTTCGTCATCTGGGTGTGTAGCGGCGTGGTTATTGTGGCGGTTGCATTGGGCCTTGTGGTGCTGTCACTCACCGAGCGCGAGGTGGTCTTGCCCGCCGCACTAACGGACCGCATCGAGGCGCGTGTGAACCGCGATCTGGGCGGGGCTGCCGTGACGATCGGGCAATTGGTTGTGCGTGTTGATGACGCCTTTATCCCACGGATCACCGCGCGCCATGTCGGGATCGTTGACCCGTCAGGAGCGGAATTAGCGCGGCTGAACAGTCTGCGCGCTGTGTTGACCAAAGAGGGGGTTATGGCGGGAGATTTGACCCCCAATACCCTGCGATTGTCAGGCGCACAGATCACCGTGCGGCGCGCGACCGATGGCACCTTTGCGCTGGCCTTTGGCGGTACAGGCGCCGCCGTGGGATCTGCCGCAGATGTGTTGGAGGCCATTGATGCGGCGTTTGCGGCCGCCCCGTTGTCCGAGATTTCGACCGTAGAGGCGCGCGATATAACCGTGACCTTGGAGGATGCGCGCACGGGCCGTATCTGGCAGGCAACCGATGCCATTTTGACGCTGCAAAACGGCGACAAAGCGATTGATGTCGCCCTTGATTTCGACCTGTTTAACGGGACGGAAAACCTTGCCACTGCACGGTTTCAATTTCAGTCGCGCAAAGGGTCGTTGGCCTCGACCATCTTGTTGCAAATCACCGATGCGCCAACGGCGGATGTCGCACTGCAAACGCCCGCATTGTCGTTTTTGTCTTTGATAGACGCGCCAGTGTCGGCGTCGATGCGGGCCAAAATTGATGGCGATGGCCTACTGGCCTCCTATTCGGGCACAATGGAAATCGGGGCGGGCGCGTTTCAAGGTGGAGCGGGTGCCACGCCTTTGACGTTCGACGGGGCAAAAGGGTATTTTGATTACAACCCAGCGACCGAGCGCGTTAAATTTTCGGAACTGTCAGTCGCCACGCAGGCTGTTGATTTCAAAGGGCGCGGAACGATGTTGTTGCGTGATTTTGAAGGAAATTGGCCATCGCGCTTCATCGGGCAGCTTCAGGTCGATGAGCTGGTCGTGTCCCCCGAGGGGCTGTTTGCGCAGCCGCTGCGCATTGACGAGGGCTCGGTCGATCTTTCGTTTTCCTCCGACCCGTTCGAGGCACATGTCGGCCAAATTTCGCTCCGTCATGGGGGTGTCTGGGTGCATGGATCAGGTTCGGCGCGCGCATTGTCCGATGGGTGGCACGCGGGTGTGGATGCTCGTGTCGATGCTTTGTCGATTGATGATCTGATGACGCTTTGGCCACAAGGTGCGTTGGCCAAATCACGCGACTGGATGGCGAAGAACATCAATCAGGCACAGTTTGAGGGGCTTGATCTGGCACTGCGGTTTTCGCCCGATGCACCAAAACCCGATATCTATCTGGATTGGCAGTTTCGGGATACAGATATCAACTTTATCAATGGCTTGCCGCCTGTGTCTGGGGGCGCAGGATTTGGAACCATTTCGAACGGGGCGATGACAGTCTCTGTGGAGAGCGGCGTTATCACAGCACCGCAAGGCGGCGATATCGTGGTGTCGGGGAGCGTCCTCAACATCCCCGACATCTCCCTCGTGCCTGCGACCATGACGGTTGATCTGCAAACGGATGCGCCGATCGAGGCGTCCTTGTCGTTGATGGCGCAAAAACCGTTTTCCATTTTGCGCAGCGCCAGCTTTGGCCCCGATGTGGCGCAAGGGCGCGCGCGGATGGCCGGACACATTACATTTCCCCTCAAGAAAAAAGTTCTGATGGAAGATGTCGATTTTGCCCTCACGGGGACGATGGATGATGTTGTGTCTACAACATTGATGGCAGGTCAGACCCTGCGCGCGCAGACCTTGCAGATTGCAGTGGATGCCACGGGGTTGACGATCAAAGGGCCAACCTTGATCGATACCGCGCGTTTTGACGGGCAGTGGCGCAAGGAGTTCGGGGCCGCACATGTGGGCCAGTCCAATATCTCGGGTCGTGCCACGCTTGATCAGGGCTTTTTGGAGACGTTCAAGATTTCTCTACCCGCAGGCGCCGTGTCTGGAGCCGCACAGGCCGATATGACTGTGGCTTTGACCAAGGGCGCACCACCCGCGTTTGTGCTGACGTCTGATCTCAAAGGTGTCGCACTCAGCATCGACGCGCTCGGATGGCGCAAGTCTGCGGATCAATCGGGCCGGTTGCGCGTTGAGGGCACGGCGGGTGATATCGCACAGGTAACTGCCCTTTCGGTCGAGGCGGCGGGGCTCACGGGGACGGGTGGATCGGTACGATTGAACCGTGAGGGCGGGTTGGACCGTGTGCGCTTTGAGCGCGTTCAAATAGACGACTGGCTGGATGTTGGGGCCACCTTGGTCGGGCGCGGCACAGGCGAGCCTGTGGGTGTCGAGATTTCTGGCGGAACACTCGACCTGCGGCGTGCCAGTTTTGGTGGGCGCGGTGCGGCGGGCAGCTCTGGCGGGGACGGCGGACCGATTGTGGCGTTGCTCGACGAATTGCGCGTCACCGATAGCTACCGATTGACGGGTGTCTCCGCCAAATTGAGCCAATCGGGCGGGTTGCGTGGCACATTTTCGGGCCAACTCAATGGCGCGGCGGCGGTGTCTGGCACGCTTGCCCCCGCGCGCTATGGTTCAATCGTGACACTCACCTCCAAGGATGCGGGCCGCGTGGTTGAGGCGGCGGGGCTATTGGACAAAGGGGTCGGGGGGGATCTAACCCTCGTCCTTGACCCTCTGGCTGAGGCGGGTAGCTACGCAGGACGCGTGGTGATTACCAATATTCGCGCCCAATCAGCGCCCGAGCTGGCCGAACTGCTCTCGCTCATTTCGGTGGTGGGTCTACTTGATCAACTCGCGGGCGGGCAGGGGATTTTGTTTTCCGACACGGTTGCAAACTTTACAATCAAACCGGGTCGCGTGCTGATCCATAGTGCCTCTGCCGAGGGCCCGTCTCTTGGCATTTCGCTTGACGGGACGTATGACACCTCGGCGGGGCTGATGGATTTGCAAGGCGTGGTGTCGCCCGTCTACTTTTTGAATGGTGTGGGACAGATCGTGGCCAAGAAAGGCGAGGGTCTGTTCGGGTTCAACTTCACGCTTACAGGGGCTGCTAAATCGCCAAAAATAGGCGTGAACCCGCTTTCGATTCTCACACCGGGCGCATTGCGTAGTATTTTTCGCAAACGCGGTGCCCCGACTGCAAACGACTAGGACGCATTGCTGCCGCGCGTGGGGCAAAGACCTAGACGATTCGACGTATGATAAAGGCTAAGCTATGAAACTGTCCGACTTTGATTTCGATCTGCCCGAGGCCTTGATCGCCACACGCCCCGCAAAGCCGCGCTCGTCAGCGCGTTTGTTGGTGGCCACGCCTGACACTCTGACGGACGGCGTTGTGACGGACTTGGTGGATTGGTTTAATGCGGGCGACCGTCTTGTCCTCAATGACACAAAGGTATTGCCCGCGCGCCTGACGGGCAAGCGCGGACGCGACACCGCGCAGGGCTATCAAGAGGCGAAAATCGAAGTCACGTTGTTGGAGCCGCAGGCCGAGGGCGGTGTGTGGCGCGCGCTTATCAAGCCGCTCAAAAAGGTCAAAGAGGGCGAAGTGATCCGTTTTTCGGATGACCTGTCCGCCACCTTGACCGCCAAAGAGGACGGTGCGGCTTATGTCGCGTTTAATCTGACGGGCGCGGATTTTGATAAGGCGTTGAATGCTGCCGGGTCGATGCCTTTGCCCCCCTATATCGAGGCAAAACGCAAAGCGGATGCGCAAGATAACGAAGACTACCAAACGGTTTGGGCGCGCAAACTTGGTGCGGTGGCCGCCCCCACGGCGTCCCTTCATTTTGACGCGGCGTTGTTGGCGGCGTTGGCGGATAAGGGCGTTGAGATCACCCATGTCACGCTCCATGTCGGGGCGGGTACGTTCCTACCCGTCAAAGTCGACAATGTGGACGATCACAAGATGCACGCCGAATGGGGCGAAGTCACACCCGAGGCCGCAGCCGAGATTGCCGCAACCAAAGCCGCAGGGGGGCGCGTGATCCCCGTGGGCACCACCGCGCTGCGTCTGATCGAGAGCGCTGCGCGTGAGACGGGGGCGATTGCGCCGTTCTTGGGCGAGACCGACATTTTCATCACGCCGGGGTTTGAGTTCGCCGTGACCGATGCGTTGATGACCAATTTCCATTTGCCCAAATCGACGCTGCTGATGCTTGTCTCCGCGTTGATGGGCGCGCCACGGATGCGGGCCGTTTACGATCACGCGGTGGCGCAGAACTACCGCTTTTTCTCTTATGGAGATGCATCATTGTTGGTGCCGCACCGCGCGTAGTTCGCCTCCGGTCGATATGCGGATGGATGCATCTTATATGTGCAATGGCTTTCCCCAGTGCCGCGAATCTGTCAGGGCTGATGTATGAAACAAGTCCTCTCGTCCTCTTCCGCGCTTCTCATCGGGGTTATGCTCTTGATGGTTGGCAATGGCCTACAAGGGTCGCTCTTGGGGGTGCGTGCTGGCCTTGAGGGGTTTTCGACGCTGAGCATCTCGATCATCATGTCCGGCTATTTTGCGGGGTTCTTGGGCGGGTCGCGTGTGGCCCCTGGTATGATCCGCCGTGTCGGCCATGTGCGGGTCTTTGCGGCTCTTGCCTCGTTCATCTCTGCGGCTTTGATTATGTTCCCCGTCATCACCGACCCGATCGCATGGACGCTTTTGCGCGTGGTCTTGGGGTTTTGCTTTTCGGGCGTGTATGTGACCGCCGAGAGCTGGCTTAATAATGCCTCAACCAACGAAGTGCGCGGCAAGGCGCTTTCGGCCTATATGGTCGTCCAGATGGTTGGCATCGTCATCGCACAGGTGATTTTGTCACAAGGTGACCCGTCCGGATGGGTGTTGTTCATCATACCCTCTGTCTTGGTCTCGATCTCCTTCGCGCCGATTTTGCTGTCTGTTACACCAACGCCGCCCTTTGAGACATCCAAGCCAATGACGCTCCGGCGGTTATACGAAGTGTCGCCGCTGGGATGTGTTGGCATGTTCTTTATGGGAGGGGTGTTCGCCGCGCAAATGGGGATGGCGGCCGTGTATGCGACCCAAGCGGGCTTTTCGCTTGGTGAAATCTCCACCTTTATTGCGGTGATTTACATCGGGGCGGTTATATTGCAACTGCCGATCGGCTGGATTTCGGACCGTATGGACCGGCGCGTGGTGATCCTTGTGGTCGCGTCGATCGGGGGCGTCGCGGCGTTGGTCGGGGCGGCGTTTGGCGGGTCATTGACTGTCGCACTTGGGGCCGCGTTTATGACCGGTGGAATGGCAAATCCGCTCTATTCATTGCTCATCGCGCATACCAACGATTACCTCGATCCTGATGATATGGCGGCGTCATCGGGTGGATTGATCTTTATCAACGGTGTGGGGGCCGTGGGTGGTCCGGTCATTGCGGGCTATTTGATGGGCATGATGGGGCCAAACGGGTATTGGGCACTGCAAGCCTTTTTGATGCTGACGGTTGCGGGCTACGCAGGCTACCGCACCACGCGCCGCGCCGCCATTCCGATCGAAGAGACCTCGCACTACGTCACTGTTTTGCCCTCTGCGTCGCCCGTGGCGTCCGAAGTGGCCCAAGAGGTGGCGATTGAACGGGCCGAGGCCGAAGATGCGGCGCAGGCGGATGTCGGGAGCATCACACCCGCAGCGTGAGCCTGATTGCCTGATATGCACCTTACGGAATGTTTCAATTGCGCAACATTGTTGCTATAGGCGGGGTGATGCGATTAATTTCCTTGCGCAAATTGCATGGCTTTGTAACTGTTTGTGAAATCAGGAGCCACAGATAGAGCGAGGAGATGGCCCCATGCACGCACAAGACACAAACCCGACCCCAAAGGAAAAAGACCCCGATGCGGTGCTTGCCTTTTGGCTGGACGAGTTAGAGCCTAAAGATTGGTACAATAGCTCCGATGCCCTTGATGCCCGTATTCGCGAGGGCTTTGGTCATACGTGGGACCGCGCACAAGAGGGCGCTTATTCCATGTGGTTGACCTATCCCACGGGTGTGCTGGCCTATCTCATTGTCACGGATCAAATGCCGCGCAACATGTTTCGCGGTTCGGGCAAATCATTTGCCTCTGACCGCACGGCCCTCGCCGCCGCTAAGGCCGCGATTGAAAAAGGGTGGGACATGCGTGTGGACGAGCCGGCGCGACAGTTCTTTTATCTGCCCCTGATGCACTCGGAACGCCAGACGGATCAGGACCGATGCGTGCGCCTGATGTGTGAGCGCCTGACGGGGGACGGCAATAATTTGCTCCATGCCCGCGTACACCGTGAAATTATCCGTATGTTCGGCCGCTTTCCGTACCGCAACGAGGCGCTGGGGCGGACCACGTCACAGGCCGAAGCGCAGTTTATGGCGGACGGCGGTTATGCGACCTTGCTCAAAGAGATGCAAAAAGTCGCTGCATAAACCGGTTTCGTGGCTGGATATTGTGACGCGTGCATTTTTTGAGGTAGCTATGCGTATATCGGGTAGCGGGGTTTCTGCCCTGCGCGTGTCAGCATCATTGCTCCGAATTTCAAAATAGTTTAGCATCAAACTAATTTGAAATCTGGGAGGACCTCATGGCAGACCAAACCTTCGACATCGTTGTAATCGGTGCCGGCCCCGGCGGCTACGTGGCCGCTATTCGTGCAGCTCAATTGGGCCTCAATGTCGCCTGTGTCGAGCGTGAGAACCTTGGGGGCATCTGCCTGAACTGGGGCTGTATCCCGACCAAAGCACTGCTGCGCTCTGCGGAAGTTTATCACAACATGGAACGGGCCAAAGAGTTCGGCTTGTCCGCTGACACATTTTCCTTTGACCTCGACGCGATCGTGAAACGCTCGCGCGGTGTGGCCAAACAAATGAACGGCGGCATCAAGTCCCTGTTCAAAAAGAATAAAGTCACATCCATCATGGGTGAGGCGCACATCGCCGCAAAGGGCAAGGTTGTTGTCAAAACCGACAAAGGCGAAGAGACGCTTTTGGCCAAGAACATCATCGTGGCCACGGGCGCACGTGCCCGTGAATTGCCCGGCCTTGAGGCCGACGGTGATCTGGTGTGGACATACCGCCATGCGCTTGTCCCCAAGCGGATGCCAAAGAAATTGCTGGTGATTGGATCGGGCGCCATTGGCATTGAGTTTGCAAGCTTCTTTAACACATTCGGCGCGGACACCACCGTGGTCGAGGTGATGGACCGTGTCTTGCCCGTAGAGGACAAAGACATCTCGGCCTTTGCGAAAAAGCAGTTTGTAAAACAGGGTCTTACCATTCTCGAAAAGACGACTGTGAAAAAGTTGGATCGTGGCAACGGTAAGGTTGTTGCGCATTTTGAGGATGCCAACGGCACCACAACGCAAGAGTTCGACACGGTCATCTCTGCGGTTGGTATCGTGGGCAACTGCGAGGGTCTGGGGCTTGAGGACTTGGGCGTCACCATCGACCGCACTCATGTCGTGACCGATGAGTATTGTCGCACAGGTGTGGACGGTGTCTTCGCGATTGGCGATATCGCGGGCGCGCCATGGCTTGCCCACAAAGCCTCCCACGAGGGTGTTATGGTGGCTGAATTGATCGCAGGCCAAAAGCCGCACCCGATCAAGCCGAACACGATTGCAGGCTGTACCTATTGCCATCCGCAAGTGGCCTCAGTTGGCTTGACCGAAGAAAAAGCCAAGGCTGCGGGTTATACGCTCAAAGTTGGCAAATTCCCCTTTATCGGCAACGGCAAAGCGGTGGCGATGGGCGAGGGTGAGGGCTTGGTCAAGACCATCTTTGACGCCAAAACTGGCGAGCTGTTGGGCGCGCATATGATCGGCGCGGAAGTCACCGAAATGATTCAGGGGTTTGTGATCGGAAAGACCCTTGAGACCACCGAAGAAGATCTCATGCACACGGTTTTCCCACATCCGACGATGTCGGAAATGATGCATGAATCCGTCCTTGCCGCCTATGATCGCGCGATCCACATTTAAGGACGCCATAGGTTTAGATACGCGAAAGCCCCGCCATTGGTGGGGCTTTTTGCTATCGACAGACAAGGGGGCATCAGGGTGCTAAAAACGCAAAGGTGGGCGCGCCCCCTTGTGCGTTTGTGCTCATATGCTAGCGTGCTCTAATGACTGATTGGGATTCTCTTAGATATATACTCGCTGTCGCCCGTGAGGGTGGCTTGTCCGGTGCTGCGCGTGTGTTGGGCGTCAATCACGCCACGGTGTCGCGCCAGTTGGCCAAGGCCGAGGAGGTTGCGGGGGTGCGGTTTTTCACCCGTCTCGCATCTGGCTTGCAACCGACCGAAGCGGGTCAGGTGGCAATCGCCCACGCCGAAGAGGTCGAGGCGCGTATGGTTGCGCTCGATATGGCGTTGGCCTCACGCGATGAGAACGAACAAGGCGAGTTGAAAATCACCATCCCGCCGTTGCTCGCGGATGATCATTTCGCCTCTGATCTCAAAGAATTCAAAGAGTTGCACCCCGGTATCGACATTTCCATTTTGGGTGCGACCGAGGTGTTGAACCTGCATCGGCGCGAAGCGGACGTGGCCATTCGTGTGACCCGCACCCCCGAAGAGAGCCTTTGGGGACGGATGATGACCGCGCAACGTGCAGGGTGGTTTGCCTCGCCTGCGTATGTGGAACGCTATGCTGATGTGCTTGCGGGGCGTGATGTCGAGACGCGGTTGCCCTACATTTCCTTTACCCCGAGCGCACAGATTTGCCCCTCAACGCTGTTTGCCGATTTGCCGTCTTGCCGCGTGGCGTTTCACACTGATGATATGGTGTCCGCGCTGTCGCTCGCCCGCCAAGGTGTTGGAATCGTGCGCTGTTCGCATTTTCTGGGCGATCCTGATCCGGCCTTGGTCCGCGTGCCAAATGTGGCCTTGACGGACCACGTGCCGATTTGGGTTTTGACCCATCCCGACCTGCGCCACGTGCCCCGCGTTACCGAATTTATGCGCTTTATCGCTGGTCGGTTTTCCGCGCGGCGACGTCTATACATGGGGCCGGATGGTGACATCGCAGGCAATTCAATGCGAGCGGATGGGGCAAAATTCGAAGGAACAACCACAAGTGTGACTGAGCCCGCCGAATAACGCGATGATTTAAAAAACACGCCATGAAGGTTACCATGGCGTGCTTTTTTGTGAGAGATATGCGCGTTAAACCTGTTCGAGTTCTCCGCCCGCCTGCACCCAATCATACAAGCCGCCCAAGTTGTCGACATGGTCGTGGCCAAATTGCCCTAGCATCCGTTTTGCACCCGCCGAGCGCGCCCCAGAGGCGCAATAGACCACGATGTGTTTGCCCTGTTTGAACGCGGGCAAGCATTCCGGCGAGGACGGATTGGCCTTCATTTGCAAGTCAATCATGGGGACATTTATCGCCCCTTTTGCTTTGCCCGATCCACGCAATTCGCCCGCATCGCGCACGTCGACCAACACGAGCGTCCCCGCGTCCAAGCCTGAAACGACGTCCGAGACAGCGATCCGCGTTTTGCCTTTTAACAATCCAAACATGGATGATTCCTTTGATTATTCATGCGTTATTTGACGCTAAAATATGGGCTTTGGGCGCGCGGGTCTGTGATGAAATCACCAAACCTTGGCGTATGCGCACTGAGAGGGGCGCATTGCGGTAGTTATGTGTAAAAAAGTTGAACAAAGGGCATGTGTTCATATTTCGTTCTTCTTTTTGGGTTGGAAGGTGCGCGCCAACCGACTAGATATGACAGAGCCGGCGAGGCGTGGACATTCCAAGGGTAGGGCAGATGGCCGATCTAAAATCAATCGAAGTACGCGGCGCGCGCGAGCACAATCTCAAAAACATCAATGTGGATATTCCGCGCGACCAATTGGTTGTGATCACCGGTCTGTCGGGGTCGGGTAAATCCTCGCTCGCGTTTGATACGATCTACGCCGAGGGTCAGCGTCGATATGTCGAGAGCTTGAGCGCCTATGCGCGTCAGTTCCTTGATATGATGGGGAAACCTGACGTCGATCACATTTCGGGCCTCAGCCCCGCGATCTCGATTGAACAAAAAACCACGTCGAAAAACCCACGTTCAACGGTGGGGACGGTTACAGAAATCTATGACTACATGCGTCTGCTGTTTGCGCGCGCAGGCACGCCGTATTCGCCCGCCACAGGTGAGCCGATCGAGGCGCAACAGGTCCAAGACATGGTGGATATCATCATGGCGATGGAGGAGGGCACGCGCGGCTTTTTGTTGGCCCCGATTGTGCGCGACCGAAAAGGCGAATACCGCAAGGAATTCCTAGAGCTGCGCAAGCAAGGCTTTCAGCGGGTCAAGGTCGACGGTGAGTTCTACGAACTGGACGAGCCACCCACACTCGATAAGAAATTTCGCCACAACATTGACGTTGTAGTCGACCGTTTGGTGGTGCGTGACGGGTTGGAGACGCGGTTGGCCGACAGCTTGCGCACCGCACTTGATCTTGCGGACGGGATTGCAATTTTGGAAACCGCGCCAAAGGATGACGCAGAGCCGGAACGCATTACGTTTTCAGAAAATTTCGCCTGTCCTGTCAGCGGCTTTACCATTCCCGAAATCGAGCCACGGCTGTTCTCGTTCAACGCGCCGTTTGGGGCGTGTCCGACCTGTGACGGTCTGGGCATGGAGTTGTTTTTCGACGAGCGTCTGGTGGTGCCTGATGCGGCGCTAAAGGTGGCCGATGGCGCTATCGCACCGTGGCGCAAAGGTAAAACGCCGTTTTTCCTACAAACCATCGAAGCCCTTGCAAAGCATTACGAATTTGATGCCAAAACCCCATGGAAAGATCTGCCTGCGCATGTCCAACAGGTGTTTTTGTACGGCTCGGGGACGGAGGAAATTCCGTTTCGGTATGACGAGGGCGGCCGCGTCTACGAGGTCACCCGTAGTTTTGAGGGCGTGGTGCCGAACATGGAACGCCGCTACCGCGAAACCGATAGCAATTGGGTCCGCGAAGAGTTCGAGCGTTACCAAAACAACCGTGCGTGCGGGGCCTGTGGTGGCTACCGCCTTCGTGAGGAGGCTTTGGCCGTCAAAATCGGACCTCACGGCGGCACACCCGATCAGTTGTTGCATGTGGGTCAAGTGGTCAACATGTCGATCCGCGAGGCCTATTCGTGGATTGACGGCGTGATGGATCAAATGACGCGTCAAAAACAAGATATTGCGCGCGCCATTGTCAAAGAGATCCGTGAACGACTTGGCTTTCTCAACAACGTTGGCCTTGAATACCTGACGATGAGCCGCAATGCGGGCACGCTATCGGGCGGCGAAAGTCAGCGTATTCGTTTGGCGAGCCAAATCGGTTCGGGGCTACAGGGCGTGCTTTATGTGCTCGATGAGCCATCCATCGGCTTGCACCAACGCGACAACGATCGCCTGATCGGGACACTCAAAAACCTGCGCGATCAGGGCAACACGGTGATCGTGGTCGAGCATGACGAGGATATGATCCGTGAGGCGGATTACGTGTTTGACCTCGGTCCGGGGGCCGGTGTTCACGGCGGCCAAATCGTGGCCAAAGGCACGCCGGAGGAAATCGAGGCGGACCCTGCGTCTTTGACAGGTCAGTACCTGACGGGCGCGCGTGAAATTGCCATTCCCGCCAAGCGGCGCAAGGGCAATAAAAAGAAGATCAAAGTGGTAAACGCCACGGGCAACAACCTAAAAAACGTCACTGCGGAGTTCCCGTTGGGACAATTCGTATGTGTTTCTGGGGTGTCGGGTGGCGGCAAATCAACACTTACCATTGAGACCCTGTTCAAGACCGCGTCAATGCGCCTGAACGGGGCGCGCCAGACGCCTGCGCCGTGCGAAACCATCAAAGGTTTGGAGCACCTCGATAAGGTGATCGACATCGATCAACGCGCCATCGGGCGCACCCCGCGCTCCAACCCTGCGACTTATACCGGCGCGTTCACGCCGATCCGCGATTGGTTCGCGGGACTGCCCGAATCCAAAGCGCGCGGTTACAAACCGGGGCGCTTTAGTTTCAACGTCAAAGGCGGGCGGTGTGAGGCCTGTCAGGGCGATGGCGTGATCAAGATCGAGATGCACTTTTTGCCCGATGTCTACGTCGAATGTGAGACGTGCAAAGGGGCGCGGTACAATCGAGAAACCTTAGAAATTCGCTTTAAAGGCAAAAGCATAGCGGACGTTCTTGATATGACGGTTGAGGATGCGCAAACCTTCTTTAAGGCAGTGCCAAGCATTCGCGAAAAGATGGATGCGCTGATGCGCGTGGGCCTTGGTTATATCAAGGTCGGACAACAGGCGACGACCCTGTCAGGCGGTGAGGCGCAGCGCGTCAAACTGTCCAAAGAGTTGGCCAGACGCTCGACGGGCCGCACGCTTTATATTCTCGATGAGCCAACAACGGGTTTGCACTTCGAAGACGTGAAAAAGCTTCTCGAAGTGCTGCACGAGTTGGTCGATCAGGGCAATTCGATGATCGTGATTGAACACAACCTTGATGTGATCAAGACCGCCGATCACGTCATAGATATCGGACCTGAAGGCGGTGATGGCGGCGGCGAAATCGTGGCCACAGGCACACCTGAACAAGTGGCCGAAGTTGCGGCCAGCCATACGGGGCGCTACCTCAAAGCGATGCTAAGCAAGGCTAAAGCAACAAAGTAAGTGTGAGATTTGATCCACGTAAAAGGCCACCCGATCGGGTGGCCTTTCTTGATTTGCGGCACTGAGGTGTCGACGATCTTTAGAATGATTACGCGGTGAGCGCACCGTCGACGTTGAGGGTCAATTTGCCGCCCAAATAGGGGGCCAGAACGGCAGGCAATGTGACCGATCCGTCCGCCTGTTGACCATTCTCCAGTACGGCGATGAGGCAACGGCCTACGGCGAGGCCTGACCCGTTCAAGGTATGCACAAATTGCGGTTTGCCGCCATCAGCGGGTTTGAACCGTGCGTTCATGCGGCGTGCTTGGAATGCGCCCGTTGTCGAGACGGACGAGATTTCGCGGTAGGCGTTTTGACCGGGCAACCATGCCTCGATGTCAAAGGTGCGCCGCGCGCCAAAGCCGATGTCGCCGGTGCACAATTCAACGGTCCGGTAGGGCACGCCGAGTTTTTCAAGGATCCCTTCGGCGCAGCCGAGCATGCGTTTTTGTTCGTCATCTGAGGCGTCAGGATGCGTGATCGAGACCATTTCGACCTTTTCGAACTGGTGTTGACGCAGCATGCCCGAGGTGTCGCGCCCTGCGCTGCCCGCTTCGGAGCGAAAGCACAGCGAATGCGATGTGAGGCGGATCGGCAAAGCGGCCTCATCCAGGGTCTCACCCGCCACGGAATAGGTAAGCGGGACTTCGGAGGTCGGGATGAGCCACCATCCGTTGGTGGTCTGGTAGCTGTCATCACCAAATTTGGGCAACTTATCAGTGCCATACATGGCTTCGTCACGGACCAGAACGGGGGTGTTGATCTCGGTGAGGCCGTTTTCGTCGACATGGGTATCGAGCATGAATTGCGACAGGGCGCGGTGGATGCGGGCCACGGCCCCCTTAAGCATCACAAAGCGCGCGCCCGAAATTTTGGCCCCCGTGGCGAAATCCATCGAGGCCGCAACGCTGGCCAATTCGAAATGCTCTTTGGCGGCAAAGTCATAAGACGGCACATCGCCCCAACGTTTGATCTCAACGTTGTCGGCCTCATCAGCGCCGTGTGGCACATCGTCGGCGGGCAGGTTGGGGATGCGCGCCAGCATGTCGGTCAGTTTGGCGTCATCGGCCTTAGCCTCATCCGTCAGGCGGGCAATCTCGGCCTTTTTCTCGGCCACAAGGGCGCGTAGGCGTTCGAACTCGGCCTCGTCGCCTTTGGCTTTGGCGGCACCGACCTCTTTGGAGGCGCGGTTCTGCTCGGCTTTGGCGTCTTCGGCGGCCCCGATTTTGGCGCGGCGCGACCCGTCGAGGGCAAGAACCTCACCGGACATGCCAGACAGCCCACGGCGGGCCAGTGCGGCGTCAAAAGCGTCAGGGTTTTCGCGAATGGCCTTAATGTCGTGCATCGGAGAATGTCCTCTTGGGTGGAATATGTTGGCCCGCTTATGCCTCAGGCGGGGGGCGTGATCAACGGGGGGATTGTCGTGCGCCCTTTGCGTTCCTAAATGGAGGAGACTTGCGCTCCGACAGGCCTGCGCACAAAGCCGTTAAAAAGACGGTTGGGTTTCTTGCCAAGCCCACAGGCCACAGATAGGGTGCGCGGCGACTTATGGGGGGCGTGTCCTCCTGCGACTTAAACAAAAAGGACGACCAGATGTTCGTAACCCCCGCCTATGCACAAGCCGCCGGTGGCGCTGCTGCTAACCCGATCATGCAATTCGCGCCGCTGATCCTGATTTTTGCGATCATGTATTTCCTCATGATCCGCCCGCAGCAGAAAAAAGCGAAGGCCCATCAGGCGATGATTGCCGCCGTGCGCCGTGGCGACGAAGTTGTGACCGCCGGTGGTATCTACGGCAAAGTGACCAAAGTGCGCGAAGATGGCACATTGGACATCGAAGTGTCCGATGGCGTTAAGGTCCGCGTTCTGGGCGGCACATTGTCCAACGTGATTTCAAAGACCGAGCCCGCGTCCTAAGACAGGTCTCCCCCTAACAAGGCCCGCCCGATCCGGTGCGGGCCTTTCGCGCTTTATAAGAGCGTCTGTGATCCGATGACCGCGCCCGCATTGGGGTGCTCCCTAAAACGGGCTTTGGCCCAAACCGACAGGCAAAGACATCATGCTGCAAATCTCGCGTTGGAAAAAGATCGTGATCTGGGGGCTTGTCGCCCTTGGGCTTTATGCCGCGCTACCCAATGCGTTTTATGCACGCGTCGAGGGACACAATGATGCGGTTGCAGCCATTGAAAGTGCGGGGGAGACGTCGGAACGCGCCGCCGCGCGTGATGCATGGCCCTCTTATTTGCCAACCGGCCTTGTGAACCTTGGTCTTGACCTTCGCGGCGGGGCACATTTGCTCGGTGAGGTCGAGGTGGGCGAAGTCTACGCGGCGCGTGTCGATACCCTTTGGCCGGATGTACGTGATGCCCTTCGTGACGAGCGTGACACGGTTGGCACCATTCGCCGCCTTGATGCGCCTGACGGATTGTTGCGTGTGCGTATTTCACAAGCGGATGGCATGGAAACGGCACTGGCGGCCGTGCGCGCATTGGCCTCTCCTGTGGTGTCGCTGACCGCAGCGGGCCAAAAGGACTACGTGGTCGCGGCCAATAATGATGTGATTACGGTTGAGTTGTCGGAGGCCGAAAAGGCCGCCACGGATACCCGCACCATGCAGCAGTCGCTCGAAATTATCCGCCGCCGTGTGGATGAGGTGGGCACGCGCGAGCCAACCATCCAACGCCAAGGCGAGGATCGCATTTTGATCCAAGTGCCTGGTATCGGCTCGGCTTCTGAATTGAAATCCTTGATCGGCACTACGGCCAAACTGACGTTCAACCCTGTGGTGGGCCAGACCTCGAATCCTGACCAAGCGCCGGGTGCGCGCAATTTCATAGCACCTTCGCTCGATCAGGCGGGCGTCTACTACATCCTCGAAGAGACACCCGTGGTCTCGGGCGACGAGTTGACCGATAGCCAGCCCGCGTTTGACCAAAACGGACGCCCCGCAGTGACGTTCCGTTTTAACCCAACGGGCGCGCGCAAATTTGGCGACTACACGGCTGCCAATGTCGGCGCGCCGTTTGCGATTGTTCTTGATAACGAAGTGATCTCCGCGCCGCGCATCAATGAGGCGATCCGTGGCGGCTCTGGCCAGATCACGGGCAATTTCTCGGTCGAGGAAAGCACGGAATTGTCGGTGTTGCTGCGTGCCGGTGCGCTCCCTGCCAAGATCAATTTCCTTGAAGAACGCACAATTGGTCCGGAACTTGGGGCCGATAGCATCGAGGCGGGCAAACTGGCCACGATGGTGGCCTTTGGGGCTGTGTTGATCTTTATGGGCGTGTCATACGGATTGTTTGGCATCTTTGCCAACATCGCCTTGATCATTAACGTTGGGTTGTTGTTCGGATTGTTGTCGATGATCGGGGCCACGCTCACCTTGCCCGGTATTGCGGGGATCGTGCTGACGGTCGGGATGGCCGTGGATGCCAACGTGTTGGTGTTCGAACGCATCCGCGAGGAATTGAAAACCGCCAAAGGGGTCGGACGCGCCATTGAACTTGGCTACGAAAAAGCGCTCTCGGCAATCATCGACGCCAACATCACCACCTTTATCACCGCTGCGATCTTGTTCATCATGGGGTCTGGTCCGGTTAAAGGGTTTGCGGTCACGCTTGCCCTCGGGATCATGACCTCCGTGTTCACCGCCATTTTTGTGACCCGCGCCATGGTTGTTATGTGGTATGGCCGCAAAAATCGCAAAGGTTGGACACTCAAGGGTTTGAAACTCGTGCGCGATGATACGACCGTTGATTTCTTTAAGGTCGCCAAAGTCACATTCGGGTTTTCGGGTGCCATGGTTGTTGTTGCATTGGTCTCGTTCTTGATGATGGGTTTGAATTTCGGCATTGATTTCAGAGGTGGCACAACCATCCGCACCCAATCGGAATCCGCGGTGGATGTCGCTGATTACCGCGCCGCCCTTGCTCCACTGGGGTTTGGTGATGTGTCGATTACCGAAGTGTTCGATCCAAACTTTGCCGAAAATCAACACGTGGCCATGATCCGCATCGAAGCTCAAGATGACGTGTCATCGGTCGCGCCAGAAACGATCCAGACGGTTGAGGACGCGCTCAAGGTTGTGGACGAAAGCATCACGTTCCCCTCGGTGGAATCGGTCGGGCCAAAGGTCTCGGGGGAGCTGATCAAAACCGCCATTTACGCCGTTGTCGCCGCCATTGCGGCCGTGCTGTTCTACATTTGGCTCCGCTTTGAATGGCAATTCGCCGTTGGTGCGGTGGTCGCGCTGGTCCACGATATTGCCATCACAATCGGCATTTTCGCGATCTTTAAAATCCAGTTTGATCTCACCATTATTGCGGCCTTGCTTACCATCGTGGGCTACTCGCTCAACGATACTGTTGTGGTGTTCGACCGTGTGCGTGAGAACCTGCGCAAGTACAAAAAGCTTGAACTGTCGGGCGTGCTCAACATGTCGATCAACGAAACATTGGCGCGCACTGTAATGACCTCGGGCACGACACTTGTGGCGCTTATCGCGCTGTTGGTTTTGGGCGGCGATGTGATCCGTGGCTTCGTCTTTGCCATGACGCTCGGCATTGTGGTTGGTACGTGGTCGTCGGTCTTTGTGGCCTCCAACATCTTGTTGTGGCTCGGTGTCAAACGGGATTGGGACAAAAAAGACCCAACGCCGGGTATCCAAGCAGACGGCAGTGCCGTTTGACCCTTTTGACAGAATAAACGCGGGACGCCCTCCATGCAGATCAATGATATGCCCTTTGAAGATGCGGTGCCGATTGACGGCTACGGTCCGAATTTCTTTCGGGTCAAAGGCGTGGTTCACGAGGGCGCGATGATGCTCATGGGGGCGAGCGCGACACAGTGGGGGGGCTACGACGATGTAGCGCCCTTGTTGGCGCTCGCCGGGCGCGTTGATTTCATTTTGTTTGGCACAGGGGAAGAGATGGCGCATTTGCCGCCCGCCTTGCGCCAACAGCTCGACACCGCAGGGATCGGGGCCGAGTTCATGGCGACGCCCACCGCGTGCCGCAGCTATAACATCCTAGCCTCCGAAGGACGCCGCGTAGCTGTGGCGTTGCTGCCCGTTTGATCGGTGTCAGTTTGCCCGTCCGGCCATACGGTGTAGGGTGCGCAATATGAACTTGATCCATGTTGAAAATCTGACCGTTTCACGCGGTGGTATGCCCGTCCTTGAGGGGCTTAATTTCTCGGTGCCGGCGGGTGATATTCTGGTGCTGCGCGGTCCCAATGGATCAGGCAAAACCACGTTATTGCGCACATTGGCCCGATTGCAGCCGCCCTATGCGGGGGCCGTGATGTGCGATCCTGAAACGGTGGCCTATGCGGCGCATGCGGATGGATTGAAATCAACCTTGAGCGTGACCGAAAACCTCGCCTTTTGGGCGGGGATCTATGGCGGATACGATATTGAAGCTGCCCTTATGGCGTTTGATCTCGACGGGTTGCGCGATCGACTTGCGGGCAACCTTTCGGCGGGCCAAAAACGCCGCTTGGGTTTGGCGCGCTTGTTGGTGACGGGGCGGCCCGTTTGGGTGCTCGACGAGCCAACCGTGTCGCTTGATGCGGCTTCGGTGGCGTTGTTCGGTGCGGCCGTAAAGGCGCATGTCACTGCGGGTGGGGCGGCGGTGATTGCCACGCATATTGATCTGGGCGTCGATGAGACGGTGTTTGACGTCACCCCGTTCAAGGCGCGCGCAGACACGGTTCACAATGATTTTGACGAGGCGTTTTTATGATCCGGCTGTTGTGGCGTGATTTGACGCTTGGTGTGCGGGCAGGGGGCGGTTTCGGCCTTGGCCTCGGGTTCTTTTTGATTCTCGTCACGCTTGTTCCGTTCGGGGTCGGGCCGAACGCAGAAAACCTAGCGGTGATTGCGCCGGGTATCTTGTGGATTGGGGCGCTGCTTGCGTGTCTTTTGTCGCTCGACCGGATTTTTGCGCTCGATTTCGAGGATGGATCATTGGACCTGTTGGCCACCGCGCCCATCCCGCTTGAGGGTGTCGTCGCGATGAAGGCCTTGGCGCATTGGATCACCACGGGGTTGCCTCTGGTTGTTGCGGCCCCCGCACTTGGGTTTTTGCTCCATCTTGACGGTGCGGCCTACCGTTGGCTGATCATCACATTGTTGATCGGCACGCCTGCGCTGTCATTTATCGGCGCGTTCGGTGCGGCGCTTACGGTTGGTCTGAAACGCGGCGGGCTGTTGATGAGCCTGCTGGTGTTGCCGCTTTATATCCCCACGCTGATTTTCGGGGCCGAAGTGGTGCGGCGCGGCGCGGACGGGTTTCTTGTGACCACGCCATTGATGATGCAGGCGGGAATTTCGGCCGGCTCAGTGGCCTTGCTGCCCTTTGCCGCAGCCGCAGCGATCCGGATCGCGTTGAGGTGAGTTGAGGCTTATATGCGTTTGATCTAATGTGTCGGACGACAAAGGGAGAACGACATGGCGTCAGGCATGAACATTATCTGGGAATGGGCCAATCCGCGCAAATTTATGGCGTGGACGGATCGCGCGTTGCCAACCATCGCGGTTTTGGCCGCCATCGTGTTTGTGGGCGGTTTGGTCTGGGGCTTTTTCTTTACGCCCGATGATTACCGCCAAGGCGCCACGATCAAGATTTTCTATCTCCATGTGCCCTCTGCGATGATGGCGATCAACATCTGGGTAATGATGTTGGTCACTTCGCTGATCTGGATTGTGCGGCGTCACCATGTGTCCGCATTGGCCGCCAAAGCGGCGGCTCCCATCGGGGCGATCATGACGCTCATCGCGCTATTCACGGGGGCGATTTGGGGCAAGCCGATGTGGGGCACCTATTGGGAATGGGATCCGCGACTGACTTCCTTTTTGATCCTGCTGCTCTTTTACATCGGCTATATGGCGCTGTGGGAAGCGATTGAAAATCCAGACACGGCGGCGGATTTGACCTCCGTGTTGTGTCTTGTCGGCTCGGTCTTTGCGCTGTTGTCGCGCTACGCGGTCAATTTTTGGAACCAAGGGTTGCACCAAGGCGCATCGCTGTCGATGGACGAAAAGGAAAACGTGGCGGACGTGTTTTGGTACCCCGCCTTAATGGCCATTGCGGGGTTTGTCCTTTTATTTATCACGCTTGTGTTGCTGCGCACACGGACCGAAATCCGTCAACGCCGCCTGCAAGCCATTGAAATGCGCGAAAGGGTTCAAGGCTGATGATGCCCGATCTTGGAAAATACGCGGGCGATGTGTATGCCGCTTATGGCGTGTCGCTGCTGTTGCTGGCTTTGTTGATCTGGCGGTCTTTAGCACGCTCACGCTCGGTGAAACGCCGTCTTGTTGATGCGGAGCACCGCAAAGCTGCGCGGGCGAAAGGATCTCAAAATGCCTAAAATTTCCCCTCTTATGGCGGCTCCGCCGCTGTTGTTTGCGGTGCTTGCGGGGCTGTTTATTTTCGGGATGGGACGCGATGATGCGTCTCGGTTGCCGACCGCACAGGCGGGCAAAGATGCGCCGTCCATTGCCGCGCTCACGCCGTTGGGTGATCTTGCGCCCCTGAGCGACGAGATGTTGGATCAAGGCGGGGTCAAGCTCGTCAACTACTGGGCCTCATGGTGTGCGCCGTGCCGTGCCGAGCACCCGCAACTCGAAGCGATGGCCCAAAGCGGTATCACCATTTACGGTATCAACTACAAAGACGAAGCCCCCAAAGCGCTTGGTTTTTTGAACGAGTTGGGCAATCCTTACGCCGCTATCGGTCAGGACAGCCCCGGGCGCACGGCGCTTGAATGGGGCGTGTACGGCGTGCCTGAAACCTATGTGATCGATGCCAAAGGGAAGATCACATACCGCTTTGCAGGGCCGATTACCCAAGATGTGTTGGACAAATATATCAAGCCTGAGATTGCGAAAGCCGCCGCAAACTAAGGCGATTCTCGGATCCTATACTATGCAAAAGGCCGCCCCGATTGGGACGGCCTTTGTCGTTTTGTCTCGCACAGTTTAGCTGAGTGCCTGATCCAGATCCGCAATCAAATCCGCGGCGTCTTCGATTCCGATGGACAGGCGTAGCACGTTGCGGCCAACGCCCGCTTTGACCTGCTCGGCGTCCGTCAACTGGCGGTGCGTGGTCGAGGCAGGGTGGATCACGAGGGAGCGGGTATCGCCAAGGTTGGCAACATGGCTGAACAGGTCCATTTTGCTGACCGTTTCAACGCATCCCTCATAACCGCTTTTGAGAGCAACTGTGAACAGCGCACCGGCGCCGCGCGGGCAGATCCGTGTGACGCGATCATAGTACGGCGAGGACGGAAGCCCCGCATAAGTGACCGCCTCAATGCGCGCGTCACCCTCAAGCCATGTGGCGATTTCGCGCGCGTTTTGCACGTGCTTTTGCATGCGCAGGCTCAGCGTCTCAATCCCCATCAGCGTGTAGTGTGCCGCTTGCGGGTTCATGGTCATGCCCAGATCGCGCAGGCCCACAGCAATGGAGTGGAACGTATAGGCCATCGGGCCAAAGGTCTCGGTGAATGTCAGGCCGTGATAGGCGGGTTCGGGGGCTGCGAGAGACGGGAATTTACCCGAAGCGGCCCAATCGAACGTACCGCTATCGACCACAGCGCCGCCTGTGACGGTGCCGTTGCCTGTGAGGTATTTGGTGGTGGAATGCACGACCAAGGTGGCCCCGTGCTTGATCGGGTTGCACAGGTACGGGGTCGCGGTTGTGTTGTCGACGATCAGCGGAATACCCGCATCGTTGGAAATTGTCCCAATGGCGTCGAGGTCTGTAATGACACCGCCGGGATTGGCGATGGTTTCACAGAAAACCGCGCGGGTGTCGTCGTCGATGGCATCGCGTACCGCGTCGAGATCGTCGAAATCGACAAATTTTGCGGACCAGCCAAAGCGTTTGAAGGTTTGCGAGAATTGCGTAAGCGTGCCGCCATACAGGCGCGTCGAGGCGATGATATTGCAACCCGGCTGCATCAGCGGGAAGAGCGCCATGATTTGCGCGGCGTGGCCAGAGGAACACGCGATACCGCCAACGCCACCCTCAAGGGCAACGATACGATTGGCAAGCGCCATAACGGTTGGGTTGGTCAGGCGCGAATAGATATATCCGACTTCTTCGAGGTTGAACAAACGGGCCGCATGTTCGGCGTCCTTGAACGCATAGGCGGTGGTTTGATAGATCGGCACCTGACGCGCGCCTGTTGCTGGATCCGGCGCAGTGCCTGCGTGGACTTGCAATGTATCAAAACCGAGTTTTTTGTCTGACATAGTGTTCTCCCGACATGTTGAGTTGGCGGGAGATTACGCGCTCACTTTACGTGGCGCAATGTCGCAGGTGATTAGAGCAGACCCAAAAGTAAAATTGGGAGGATAACAAGCCACTCTGCCCATGGCAGCGGGATGTGGCGGGGGCGTGCAAGTGCGCGGTGGGGATGGGGTTTGTGTTCCATCCCGCAAGTGTGGCGCAAAACTGTTACGATTTTCTTTATGTGTGGGGATGGT
Source organism: Celeribacter marinus (assembly GCF_001308265.1). Classification (GTDB taxonomy): domain Bacteria; phylum Pseudomonadota; class Alphaproteobacteria; order Rhodobacterales; family Rhodobacteraceae; genus Celeribacter; species Celeribacter marinus. The sequence continues at coordinate 698,385 of NZ_CP012023.1, read as the reverse complement.
CAGGCGGGCACAGTCCTCGGGCGGGCCAAGTCCTCGGGCGGGCCAAGTCTTCAGGCGGGCCAAGTCTTTAGGCGGGCCCCAGTCTTCAAGCGGGAAGGGCCGCATGGGTCAGGGTCTGTGCTGACTTTTTACGCCGCCGCATTAGCATTGGCACTGCGAACGCCCCGAGCAACAATGGCATGGACGCGGGCAGGGGCACGGCGGGGACGCCGTCCACCACAAGGTTCTCACCCGTCATTGCAATTTGGTAGTTGTACGTGGCTAGAACCGTGCCGTTTTCGGGCAGGGTGTTCCAGTTGGCCACGCCGCCATACACATTGCCGTCTACGACGTCTGTTTGGTAGTCAATATCACCGGCCCCATTGCCGCCCCAGTTCATCCATTGTCCAACCACAGCGATATAGTCGCCCGCCGCCAAATTGACCGACAGATAGGAATCGAGAACATCGGGATAATTGATGTCATCATTGAACGCGATGAGGTCGTTTTGGCTGAAGTTATTGTCTGCTTCGAACAGGTAGATATAGGGGTCAAAGACACCATCAACGGCTTCGACGCCAAACGAGAACGTGCCTTGTTCCACGCTAAACGAGATCGCCGACATTTCCGTGTACCAATCGGTTTCGGTGAAAAAACCGCGTTGGCGGGTTTGGCTCATGGTGGAGACGGACCCGTCAAATGTTGTGGATACCGTCAGGGCTACGGCGTCTTGGGCAATCGGCGCGAGGGCGAGTGCGATCAGGCCAGCGGTGAGGGATCTACAGGTCATGGCGGGTCTTTCCAAAAGGCAAGGGTCGGATGGTGGTCGGATGGTCTAAGTTGGTTAATTTATGCCCGACGAATGTGGCCCGATTGTGCCTTAACCAAGGATTAACCATGAAAAAAGGCCCCGCTTGCGCGGAGCCTTTCTACAGTTTGTAAGAGGCCTGAGGCTATACAGCCGCGTGGCGTCTTAGGCTTTTGCGAGGTTGCGCAGCACGTAGTGCAGCACGCCACCGTTTTCGATGTACTCGATTTCAGGAGCTGTATCGATGCGGCATTTGACCGTGATGTCTTTGGTGGTGCCGTCCGCATAGGTGATATTTGCGGTCAACTCTTGCAGCGGGGAAACGCTATCAAGACCCAAAATGGTCACTGTCTCGTCGCCCGTCAGGCCCAGAGATTTGCGGCTGTCACCACCGGTGAACTCAAACGGAACAACGCCCATACCAACCAGGTTGGAGCGGTGAATACGCTCAAAGCTTTCGGCAATCACGGCCTTGACGCCCAACAGCGCAGTCCCTTTGGCCGCCCAGTCGCGCGAGGAACCCGCGCCGTACTGTTCGCCTGCAAAGATGACAAGCGGTGTCCCTGCCTCTTGGTACGCCATGGACGCGTCATAGATCGCCGCCTGCGCGCCGTCTGGTCCTTTGGTGTAACCGCCCTCAACTCCGTCAAGCATCTCGTTCTTGATGCGAATGTTGGCAAAGGTGCCGCGCATCATGATCTGGTGGTTGCCACGACGTGAGCCGTAGGAGTTGAATTCACGCGGGGACACTTGGCGTTCGGTCAGATACTTGCCTGCCGGTGTCGATTGCGCAAATCCGCCCGCAGGGGAAATGTGGTCGGTTGTGACCATATCGCCCAAGATCGCGAGGACTTTTGCATCCGTGACGTTGGCAATCGTGCCTTTTTCCTTGGACATGCCTTGGAAGTAGGGCGGGTTTTGGATGTAGGTCGAGGAGGTTGGCCAATCGTAGGTCTCACTCTCGGTTACATCGACGGCCTGCCATTTTTCGTCGCCTTTGAATACATCTGCGTATTTGGACAAGAACGCTTCGCGAGTCACGGTCTTTTCAACGAGATCGGAGATCTCTTTGTTCGTGGGCCAGATGTCTTTGAGGTACACGTCATTGCCGTTTTTGTCCGTGCCAAGTGGCTCGGTTGTCAGGTCAATGTTCATGTCACCGGCAAGGGCATAGGCGACCACGAGGGGCGGCGATGCGAGATAGTTGGCGCGCACATCGGGGGAGATACGTCCCTCAAAGTTGCGGTTGCCCGACAAGACAGCCGTTGCCACCAGATCGCCCTCGGCGATCGCGTCAGAAATCTCTTGCTGGATTGGACCTGAGTTACCGATACAGGTAGTACAGCCGTAGCCAACAAGGTTGAAACCGATCGCGTCGAGGTCCTCTTGGAGGCCAGCTGCTTCAAGGTATTCCGTCACAACCTGAGAGCCGGGAGCGAGGGATGTTTTCACCCAAGGCTTGCGGTTCAGACCCAATTCGCGTGCTTTGCGTGCCACAAGGCCCGCACCGATCATCACGTAAGGGTTGGATGTGTTGGTACATGAGGTAATGGAGGCGATCACAACCTTGCCCGAGGACATAGTGTAATCTTCGCCTTTCACGGCGACCTCTTTGCCTTGTTCGCGCTTGAACGTGTTTTCCATCTCGTCTGCAAAGGCAGATTTGGATGCGGTCAATGCCACGTAGTCTTGTGGGCGTTTTGGACCCGAGATGGCAGGCACGATTTCGCCCATGTCCAGCTCAAGTGTCGAGGTGTAAACGGGTGCGTAATCCGCATCGCGCCAAAAGCCGTTCTCTTTGGCATAAGCTTCGACGAGGGCTACGCGATCTTCGTCACGGCCTGTCTGTTTGAGGTAGCGCAGGGTTTCATCATCGATCGGGAAGAAACCACAGGTTGCACCATACTCAGGCGCCATGTTGGCAATGGTCGAGCGGTCTGCGAGGGGCAGACGGTCAAGGCCGTCGCCGTAGAACTCGACGAATTTGCCAACCACACCGTGGGCGCGCAGCATTTCAACGACTTTGAGCACGAGATCGGTGGCGGTTGTGCCCTCGACCATTGCGCCGGTCAGTTTAAAGCCGACAACTTCGGGGATGAGCATCGAGATTGGCTGGCCAAGCATGGCTGCCTCTGCCTCGATGCCGCCAACGCCCCAACCCAGAACGGCCAAACCGTTAACCATGGTGGTGTGGCTGTCAGTGCCCACGAGCGTGTCGGGGTATGCCACTTCGACGCCGTTTTGGTCTTTGTCGGTCCAAACGGTCTGTGCGAGGTATTCCACGTTCACCTGGTGACAGATGCCTGTGCCCGGTGGCACAACGCGGAAGTTTTCAAACGCGGTCTGACCCCATTTGAGGAACTGGTAGCGCTCCATGTTGCGCTCGTATTCGCGGTCCACGTTCATTTGGAACGCGCGCGGGTTGCCGAACTCGTCGATCATGACGGAGTGGTCAATCACGAGGTCCACGGGAACCAGCGGGTTAATCTTTTTGGCGTCGCCACCCAAGGCTTTGATACCGTCACGCATGGCGGCGAGGTCGACAACGGCGGGAACGCCGGTGAAATCCTGCATCAACACGCGGGCAGGGCGGTAGGCGATCTCACGCGGGTTTTTACCACCGTTTGCGCCCCATTCGGAAAACGCCTTGATATCATCGGTGGAGACGGAGAAACCGCCGTCCTCAAACCGCAAGATGTTCTCGAGCACCACTTTGAGCGATGCAGGCAGTTTGGAGAAATCACCAAAACCGGCCTCTTGTGCGGCGGGGATTGAGTAATAGGCGAGTTTTTTGCCGTTTACGTCGAGCGTGCGGCGGGTTTTTGCGGTGTCATTACCGACAACAACTGTCATGGGGCTTTGCCTCCCTGGCTGGATAAGGGGTTTGCTGACCTGCTTTTGACGGGTTTTGTGAGTCCAATCAAGGGGGCGATTGCGCTTTTGTATACTATTGCACACAAAAAGACGCGTGATGGTTGATATTCCATGCATGGTTTGCGCTAACAGCACGGATTCAGGCATTCGGCGCGGACTACATCACGTGATGCGGGCTGTCTCGACGCCAGACGTGCGGCCGATAGATACAGCATACCGGCAGCTTAAATCATGTTTGTAGAAAATTTTATGCGAGTTAATTGAGTGGTAACAAATGCGGCGCATAAAGGGGTCGAGCTTTAGCCTACACCGCGTGGGCAATGCATGAGGCCAACATATATTCAATCGCGTCGAACGCGCGATTGCGGCCACCAGTGTCCCCCGTATCAAGGAAATTAACATGTTTAAAACACCCGCAAAATCCAGCCGTTTGATGTCCGTCCTCTTGGCTGCCCCGCTTGCCGCCCTGTGCGCCGCTCCTATTTTGGCCGCCGATACCAATTCTGACAACGAGTATGCGCCACTTATGGAAATGTATATGACGCTCACAGTGTCCAATTGGGTGGCTGACGCGACTGTATTGGACGCTATTCGGGCGCAAAATGCCAAAACATCGGGCTTGAGTGAGGCTGAAATTATCGCTTTGGATGACGAATGGCGCGCCTCCGACGAGACCGGCGCATTGCAACGCGGAGTTTTGGAAACAGCGTCTAGCGATTTTCTGCGCGACATGGTTGCGGCCTCTGACGGCATGGTGAGCGAAGTGTTCGTGACCGATGCGGTTGGCCTAAATGTAGCAGCGTCCGTAGCCACATCGGACTACTGGCAAGGTGATGAGGACAAATTCTCCATGACCTACAGTGTCGGCGTGGATGCAATCCACATTGGTGACATGGAAGTTGACGCCTCCACAGGCGCCTACCAAGGCCAAGCGTCGATGACAATCACCGATCCTGATACCGGCGCACCGATTGGCTCCGTCACGGTCGGCCTATTGCCTGATTTCTTCTAGGGGTTTCGATCCCGTCCACCTGACCGTTCATGGTCTGAGATTGCGCGCCGAGTTTCCCCTCATGGCGCGCTTTTTCTATTTGGTGTTGCGCCGATTGCCCGATTGTAACAGCTTCTCGCAATTGGTTGATTGGCGTGTGCGCCCCGCGTTGGATAGAACGGACGTAGCAAACAGGAGACGCGGATGCGACAGGTTCTATCAGGTTTGGTCTTTGCGGCTCTGACAGCCACAAGTGCACAGGCACAAGAGGCTGCACGCGGACAGGGCGCGCAGATGACGCCCACCGTTGTGGTCGAGCTGTTTACATCGCAAGGCTGTTCGTCATGTCCACCCGCAGATGCCCTAATGGCCGAGTTGTCTGAACTGGACGGGGTTTTGCCGCTCTCGTTACATGTCGATTATTGGGATTACATCGGGTGGAAAGACGCCTTTGCCCAAGCCAAGTTCACAGATCGTCAGCGCGCCTATGCACGCGCGGCGGGTGAGCGCTCCATCTACACCCCGCAAATGATTGTGCAAGGCGTGGATCATGTGGTCGGGTTCAAGCCTATGGTTCTGGCCGAGCAAATCACACGGCGACAGGCACAATCCGGCGCGGTTCCAGTGACTTTGCACGCGGTGAAACAGGGGACGTCTCTGGAGATTTCTGCGCAGGCCACGGGCGCGCTGCCGCCCAAGATGGTCGTGCAACTCGTGCGGTTCGACCCGCATCACAGGATTGAAATCCGGCGCGGTGAAAATGCGGGGCGCATTGTCGATTACACCAACACCGTTACCGAATGGACCCCAGTGGCCGATTGGGATGGCAAAGCGCCGCTCTCCGTTGTCGTGCCCATCGTGGGCGAGGCTCGTGCAGCGGTGATTTTACAAGTGCGCGAGGCGGGCGCGATTGTCGCGGCGGTCGTGGCCGACAATTAATCTGCTGTATATCTTCGCATCGTGGCGCGGTTAGGACAGGTTCGCCTTTTTTGCGCGTTTTGCGTCAATTCTAGCGACTTTCTCCGGCTTCCAGCGGCGGTGAATCCAGAACCATTGTTCCATATGCTGCCGCGTGACCGCCTCAAGGCTATCATTGAGCGCTTGGGTCATCTCCTCGGGCGTGGTGTGGGCAATGGGTGGCTCGACCTGCACCTTGAACGACAGGCCATCCTCTTGGCGAATGCCGTAGATCGGAATGACCAAGGCGTTGTATTTTAACGCCAATTCAGCCGCCGATAGTGCGGTCATCGCCGGTTTGCCAAAATATGAGAGTTTCGCGCCGCCCCCGTTGAACACATCAACGAGAAACCCGATCATTCCACCGCCAGATAAATGACGCAAAAGCCGCGCAAACCCGCGCCGTCCGCGTGGAAAAATTGGCTGGCCAATCGTGCCAATCGCCTGTTCATAATGGGCATTGAAAAACGGGTTTCGCATGGGATTGTAAAGTGCGCCAAGGTTGAAACCCTGCGCATTCAACGCGCCGCGTGGCACATCGTAATTGCCGAAATGCCCCGTCACCAGAATGACGGGCGTGCGGGTGTCACGCGCTGCATAAAGTGCCTCAACGCCCGCCCCCTCAAAGGGCACCGATTTCATCCGCTCGACAAACGCGTCGCCTGAATAAATCTCCATCAACGTGCGTCCGGCGTTATCCGTCACGCCGCGCATCAGCCGTTTCACCTCACGCGGCGGCAAGTCTGGCATCACGTAGTTCAGGTTCGCGGCCACCCGCGCGTTGTATCCGGCAAGCGGCCCGATGATGCGCGATGTGATCCAACCAACCGTGCGCACGCGGGGACCATAGGGCAACAAAAACGCCATACGAAACACCGCGCGAATGGCGAGGTTTTGCAGGTAATGCTTCAACGAGCCTTCCAGATCTGCGCGCTTGATCTTCATGGGAGTGGTGGCCTGCCTATGTTGCTTTTTTGGATGCGGCGCGGGCCATAGTTGGTCCACGTGTTTCGCGGTGCCACACATAAAGGCCCGCCGATACGATCACAAGAGCGCCCAAAACAGTGTAGCCGTCAGGCCATGTGTCAAAGATGAGCACACCCCACAGGGATGCGGTGATCAAACCAGCGTAGGAAAATGGGGCAACGGCGGAGGCTTCGGCAGTGGAATAGGCTTGGATCATCGTCAACTGCGCGAATGTACCGATTAGGCCGATCAGCGCCATTAGACCCCATGTTGTGGCGTCCGGCGTCACCCACCGGAATGGCACGATGAGGATCATAACACCCGCGCCGAAAATGCCCGAATAGATCAGGCCGGTTTGCACGGGTTCGGATTTGCCAATATAACGGGTCGCAATGGCGTAGCCTGCGATGCACACAGCCGTGCCAAGCGGCCAAAGGGCGGCGGGCGTGAACACATCACCAGTGGGGCGGATCACGATCAACGCCCCGATCATGGCGGTGGCAATGCCAAAGGCGCGGCGTGGTCCAACCCGCTCCTTGAGAAGAAGTGCCGCCCCCAACGTGATCATAACAGGGGCCAAATCGGCCACGGCGGTGGCCTCGGCCAGTCCCACAGTTTTCAGCGCGATAAAGAAACAGGCGGCTGCCGCCAGTTGGAAGACCGCCCGCACCCATTGCAGGCGTGGGTAATCCGTGCGCAACAGGCGCGGTATGTTGCGGTTAAACAGCACAAGAAGAATGAGAAGTTGCCCGCCGTAGCGCGCCAAAAGAACTTGGCTCACATCAACCCGTTGACCCAGCAGTTTTGCAACGCCATCCATCAGCGAAAAACTCGTCACACTGACAAGCATAAACAAAATGCCTTTGGTGGCATCGGGGAGGCGGGAAAACCAGATCATGGGCGGACGGTAGGGATGGGACGTGGCTTTGTCCATATGGTCAAAGTGGCCGCGCTTGCACAGGAGATAGGCGCAAAGTGCCCAGCTTATATTTCGATGTGATCGCGCCGAGTTAAGGACATCAATCATCCCCCGTCAAAAGGAATATCTCGCCCGCGGCTTCCAATTCGCGGATCGCGGTCACAACTGCGGTCATAGCGGCCTCGGAATCGGCCTCTTTGACGCTGCCAAGGTTTTCCATCTCTTCGCGCAATCCGTCTGCCATCCGTTTGGACATGTTGCTCAGGATAAATTCGCGCGAAGGCTCTGCGTCTCCAGTAGCCCCTGCGAGCGCTTTGATAAGCGCGTCTTGTTCGACTTCGCGGGTGACTTTGGAGATATCGCGCGCATCGACGCGGGTCGCGATATTTGCAAAGGTAAAGATGTTTTTGCGCACTTCCTCGGCGAACTCTTTGTCGCGTTCGTCCAATCCCTCAAGGACGCCATCACGGGTGGACGCACTTGAAAAGTTCAAAATCGCGCCGACACGTTCGGTGGGTGCGTCTGCAAAGGCTTTGGGCGGCTGGCTGTCGAGTTGACCGGCCACCGAAATGCCGATGCGTTGAACCACGCCCGGCGAAACGGACGCGGTTTTAGAAATCGCATAGGCCACACGGCGGGCGCGATCGCCGGGGATCAACGATAAGAGCGCGGCAGCTTTGGCCACTTTGAGTTTGGACAAGATCACAGCGCAGACTTCGACGCTTTCGGTTTCCAAAATGGGTAAGAGGCGTTCGGGATCAATGTCTGCAATGCGCTCCCACGGATCGCCCGTGAGCGAAAACCCCGCCTGTTTGCGCAGTTTTGCGGCCGTGTCGGGCGAAATTGTCCCGTCTAGTAAATTCAACGCACCCTCAAGCCCCCCGGGAAAGCTGACCCCAATGGCCTCCAGTTCCTCAAGAAACTCCTCGACCACGGCAATCATCGTTTCGCGGTCAATGTGGCGCAGATCGGTCATCTGGCGGGCCAGTTCAACCTGAGTTCTCTCGGGGAAATGTGATAGCGAGAGTTTGACCTCCTCGGAGGCCAAAATGCGCACGATCACCGCCGCTTTCGCCTTTTTCGACAGTTGCGTAGGCATGCGCGACACGGTTGATGGGAAATCCATGCCACCAAAGCCGCCGCCCATTGTGCCAAGCGCAGGGAGGTCGTCCATCTCGTCCGAAATTTGCGGTAGCCCGTCCACGCGTTTTGCTCGCCTTTGTCACCTCATTGCGACCACGTGTAAGGCCAGACCCTTAACGCTTCGCTACTTACCGTCCGGTTTTTGCAAAAAATGCGCATAAAAAAGCCCCCGCGCCATGGTCGGGCGCGGGGGCAATTGATCTACGTTTATAACGGTTTACTCGCCAAAGACGCGTCTAAAAATCGTGTCGACGTGTTTGGTGTGATAGTCCATGTCGAATTTGGCGCGAATGCCATCTTCGCCAAGGGCCGCAACCACCTCGTCATCCGCCAGCAACAACTCTTGGAAATCAAGGCGCTCCTCCCAGACTTTAAGCGCGTTGCGTTGCACCATGGAATAGGCACCCTCACGCGACACACCCGCTTGGGTGAGCGCCAAAAGAACGCGCTGGGACATCACGAGACCGGGGAATTTGTTCATGTTGTCGAGCATGTTGTCAGGGAAAATCAACATCTTGTCGACGACACCCGTCAAACGGTTGAGCGCGAAATCAAGCGTCACGGTGCTATCGGGACCAATCGCGCGTTCCACGGAAGAGTGCGAAATATCGCGCTCGTGCCACAGCGTCACGTTTTCCATCGCAGGAACGACCGACATGCGCACCAAACGGGCCAGACCGGTGAGGTTTTCGGTCAACACAGGGTTCTTTTTGTGTGGCATCGCCGATGAGCCTTTTTGGCCCGCAGAGAAAAACTCCGCCCCCTCAAGGACTTCAGTGCGCTGCATATGGCGAATTTCGGTGGCTACGTTTTCGATAGACGAGGCAATCACACCCAGTACGGCAAAGAACATCGCGTGGCGGTCGCGCGGGATGACTTGTGTTGAGATCGGCTCGGGCGATAGGCCCAGTTTTTCGCACACATGTTCCTCGACGCGCGGGTCGATGTTGGCGAATGTGCCAACGGCACCCGAAATAGCGCCCGTGGCGATCTCTGCGCGGGCCTGCTTGAGACGCGCAAGGTTGCGGTCCATTTCGGCGTAGAACCGTGCAAAGGTCAGACCCATCGTGGTCGGCTCGGCGTGGATGCCGTGCGAGCGGCCCACGCGGACGGTCATTTTGTGCTCCATGGCGCGTTTTTTGAGTGCGGCCAGAAGCGCCTCGAGGTCTTTGACCAGAATGTCGGAGGCGCGGACAAGCTGTACGTTGAAACAGGTGTCCAGAACGTCCGAGGATGTCATGCCCTGATGGACAAACCGCGCCTCGTCGGAGCCGACATGCTCAGCGAGGTGGGTCAGAAACGCGATGACGTCATGTTTGGTGACCGCTTCGATTTCATCAATGCGGGCCACGTCGAATTCGACGTCTTTGGCTTTCCACACAGCATCAGCGTTTTCGCGTGGGATCACGCCAAGATCGGCTTGGGCGTCACAGGCGTGGGCCTCGATCTCGTACCAGATTTTGAACTTGGTGGCGGGTTCCCAGATGTCGACCATCTCTTTGCGGGCATAGCGGGGGATCATCGGCGGACCTTTCCGTTTGAGCAGGGATTTCGCCCGCGTCTTTACGCCGGGGGAAGGCAAAGGGCAAGAGCGCGGGGTTGCAGCCGCGCCATGTGCAGGCGTATTTAAGCATCACAGCAGCGAGGGCGGATATGCGACAACTCATCGACTTTGACGGGACATGGCACATCACCCGCACAATCACCGATTTCACAGGTGGGCCAAACGCGCAGTTGGTTGGACAGTGCAGCTTTACCCCTCAGGGTGGCGGCCTTGTTCAGGCAGAGGTCGGCACCTTGCAGTTTGTGGGCGCATCCGTGGCACTCAAGGCCGAGAGACGCTATGCGTGGACCTCCCAAGGGTCTGATATCGCAGTTTATTTTGATGATGGGCGGTTTTTCCATGCCTTTGATCCGCGGGGTGATGTGGTAAGTGCCACGCATGATTGTCCGCCTGATCGCTATGATGTCACCTACGACTTTTCGGCGTGGCCCCTCTGGCAGGTGACGTGGCGCGTCCACGGCCCGCGCAAAGACTACACATCACTCACCGAATTTTCACGCAGTTGAGGCGGGCGGTTTGCAAATTGCGCGTTCGGGTTTGCAGAGACTTTGCGAATTTGCCCGAATTTGGGGCCTCACCCTCTCTATGCGCTTGCCCTTGAGGCACGCATGGGGCAAAATCGACATCAACACTATTAATCTCGCGGGAAAGGGATGATCCATGGCGATTGCAATGACCGATAAAGTGCTTGCCGAAGCATTTGGCGCAAATGAGGGCACCGCATTGCGGGCCAAGCAGGTGGCGCTTGTCGTCGCGGGTGTGATGATCCTTTCGATCTCCGCCAAAATTGCCGTGCCGATGTGGCCCGTGCCGATCACGATGGGCACCTTTGCAGTGCTCTCGCTTGGCGCAGCTTACGGTCCACGCCTCGGCCTTGCCACCATCGCGCTTTACATGCTCGTCGGTGCGCTCGGTTTTGACGTATTTGCAGGCTCTTCCGCTGAGGCGCACGGCATCACCTACATGATGGGCGGCACAGGCGGCTACCTCGTGGGTTACGTTTTGGCGACTGTCGCACTCGGCATGGCCGCACGCGCCGGTTGGGATCGCAGCCCCGTGAAAATGGCCGGTGCCATGCTACTCGGTAACGCATTGATCTACGTCCCCGGCCTGATCTGGCTCGCCGTTCTGTACGGTGTGGACAAGCCGATCCTTGCATGGGGTTTGACACCGTTCCTCATCGGTGACGCGCTGAAACTCGCCCTTGCAGCAATGGTTTTGCCCGCTGCATGGAAGTTCGTAGGCCGCGCCCGCGGCTAAGGCGTGATCAAAATTGAATAGCAAAAGGGCGTGCCGCAGGGCGCGCCCTTTTTGTATGGGCGGACGGGCGTCCAGACATTTGTGTCTCGATATGTTAAAGTGCCCACATGATTGCATCTAAAATATATGACTTTCGCCGTGTGACACGCGATGATGTGGCGATGCTCTGTCAGTGGCAAGCGCGCCCCCATGTGCGTGCGTGGTGGGGGTCAACCGATCCCTATACTGACGAGGAGATAAACGATCCGCGTGTCTCGCGTTTCATCGTGTCATCGCAGGACCACCCCTTTGCCTTTATGCAAGATTACACCGTGCATGGATGGGACGATCATCATTTCGCCAGCCTACCCAACGGCGCGCGAGGCATTGATCAATACATCGCAGAGCCCGACATGGTGGGCGTGGGGCATGGCACGGCGTTTATTGGCGCGCGCGTGCAGGCGTTGTTTGATTCTGGCGCGCCCGTGATCGCGACCGATCCGCACCCAGATAACCACCGCGCAATAGCGGTCTATACAAAGTTGGGGTTTAGACCCGCCGGACCACCCCAAGAGACCAAGTGGGGTTTGATCCTACCGATGCTCGCGGCACGCTAAACTGTCCCAGATGACAGTCTTGTCGGGAAAATTTAGCGCATCACATGCAAAAAGGGCCACCCACAAGGGTGGCCCTTTTCAATTCCGTACTACGTCTGCCGATTAGCAGGAGTAGTACATCTTGTACTCGATGGGGTGAGGTGTGTGCTCGTAGGCGTACACTTCGTTCCATTTCAGGCCCATGTAGCCTTCGATTTGACCTTTGGTGAACACGTCGCCTGCAAGCAGGAAGTCCATGTCTTTTTCCAACTCGTCGAGGGCTTCGCGCAGCGAGGCACAGACGGTCGGGATGCCGGCCAACTCTTCGGGTGGCAGGTCGTACAGGTCTTTGTCTGACGCAGGGCCCGGATCGATCTTGTTCTTGATGCCGTCGAGGCCAGCCATGAGCAGGGCCGCAAAGCACAGGTACGGGTTGGCAGATGGATCGGGGAAACGTGCTTCGACGCGTTTCGCCTTGGGGGATTCCGACCACGGGATACGAACACAACCGGAGCGGTTGGACGCGGAATACGCACGCAAAACAGGAGCTTCAAAGCCCGGGATCAAACGCTTGTAGGAGTTTGTCGACGGGTTGGTGAAGGCGTTCAGGGCTTTGGCGTGCTTCAAGATGCCGCCAATGAACCACAAGGCTTCGTCAGACAGATCTGCGTATTTGTCGCCTGCAAAGAGCGGCTTGCCGTCTTTCCAGATGGACATGTTCACGTGCATGCCTGTGCCGTTGTCGCCTGCGATCGGCTTTGGCATAAACGTTGCTGTTTTGCCGTAAGCGTGTGCCACGTTGTGGACAACGTATTTGTATTTTTGAAGCTCGTCGGCCTGCTTTGTCAGCGAACCAAAGATAAGACCAAGCTCGTGCTGACAAGACGCCACTTCGTGGTGGTGCTTGTCGACCTTCATGCCCATGTTGGCCATGGTGGTCAGCATTTCGCCACGGATGTCTTGACCATCGTCAATCGGGTTGACGGGGAAGTAGCCGCCTTTGATGCCCGGACGGTGGCCTGTGTTGCCCATTTCGTACTCGGTGTCGGAGTTCCATGCCGCGTCAAGCGCGTCGACAGAGAAGGACACTTTGTTCATTTCAACGGAGTAGCGCACATCGTCGAACAAGAAGAACTCAGCCTCAGGACCACAGTAGAACGTGTCGCCAATGCCCGAAGCAACCAAATATGCTTCGGCTTTTTCGGCTGTGCCGCGTGGGTCACGGTCATAGGCTTCGCCAGTGTCAGGCTCAACCACGGAACAGTGAATGCACAGTGTTTTCTCGGCGTAGAACGGATCGATGTAGGCCGAATCCGGATCGAGGATCAGTTTCATGTCGGACTGGTCGATGGATTTCCAACCTTCGATGGACGAGCCATCAAACATGAAGCCCTCTTCGAAGAAATCTTCGTCCACTTCGGTGTGGCGCAGTGTAACGTGCTGCAACTTGCCGCGTGGGTCGGTGAAACGGACGTCGACGTATTGTACGTCTTCGTCTTTGATGGTCTTGAGAACGTCTTTGATGCCCATGGTGACCTAGTTCCTTTAGTTATGAGTGTTTCTTACGATATGGGTTGAACGGGCGAACCGGCGGATAAATCCACCATATGCCCTGTCTTAAAGCGCGTCTTCGCCAGACTCGCCTGTGCGGATACGGATCGCCTGTTCTACGGGCGATACGAAAATTTTGCCGTCACCGATTTTGTCGGTTTTTGCGGCCGCGATGATCGCCTCACAGGCGCCATCCACTTGGTCATCTGACAAGACAACTTCGATTTTAACTTTGGGCAGGAAGTCCACGACGTATTCCGCACCGCGGTAAAGCTCTGTGTGGCCTTTCTGGCGCCCGAACCCTTTGACCTCGACTACGGAAAGACCCTGAACGCCAATCTCTTGGAGCGCTTCTTTCACTTCGTCGAGTTTAAAAGGCTTGATGATCGCTTCGATCTTTTTCATGGACCTTCGACTCCCTAAACTGCATTCGCGATCCGTCAGACCACTTCTCAAAAGCCGCCACAATCGGCTAGGCTAAGCATAGCTCAGAGTGCCCACAGGATTCCACCCATTTGCTTATAATTTGTGCAATGTGGATTCGGAATAGGCATTTTGAAAACTTTTTAGGCAGGTGCACATGAATGATGCTCAATTGTTAACCCTCACCCCAGAGATCAAAGACCAGCTGCGCAAATCGTCTCAGGATCACAAATTCACCCACGGGCACGCGCTTATTTTGTGTGGCCCAACGGGTCATACGGGGGCTGCGCGCCTTGCGGCCCGCGGTGCGCTTCGTGTCGGGGCGGGGCTTGTGAGTGTGGCCACGCCACATGAGGCACTGGCCGAAAACGCAGCACATCTGACCGCCATTATGCTCACCGAGGTTGATACGCCGGAAGCGTTAACTGCGACCCTCATGGATGCCCGGATCACGGCGCTTTGTGTCGGTCCGGCGTTTGGGATCGCGCGGGCAGGGGCGTTTTTGCCCGCTGTTCTCGCCGCCAATCGACCGACCGTGATTGACGCCGATGCGCTCACCACCTTGGCCTCGCTCGGGTTTGACGCGGTGCACCCCGCCTGTGTGCTCACGCCGCACGCGGGTGAGTTCAAGCGTCTGTTCCCTGACATTGCTGCCAACATTGACGCCGCAGCAATCACAGGCGCGCCCCATTCCAAAATCGACGCGACCCGCGCCGCGGCAAAGCGCGCGGGGTGCACGGTTCTGTTGAAAGGGGCCGAGACGGTGATCGCGTCTGCCGATGGGCGGGCGGTCACGCATGGCGCGGTTGGTGGGCGCGCGGCGCCTTGGCTTGCGACAGCGGGGGCGGGGGATGTTCTGGCGGGGATGATTGCGGGGCTTTTGGCACGTGGATTTACGCCGCAAGACGCCGCGCAAACGGGCGCTTATCTACATGTCGAGGCGGCGCGCGTTGTCGGCGCAGGGCTAATTGCCGAAGATTTGCCTGACGCTGTGCCGCATGTTTTTCGTGCTTTGGGGCTGTAGGCGCGGCTGAGCCAATCTGTCACCACCCCAAGCCGTAACAAAGCCGCCCACATTTAGGGGACGGCTTTTAATAATGCGTGGATCTGTGTCGAGAGCTTACGCCGCGATGGCCTCGCCCGTGTCCGTTTTGATTTGCAGACCATCCGCATAGATCACCTCGACGCGGTCAAACGTAAGCTGAAACCGGTGCGGGGCAGGCGTATCAATCCCGCGCAACACCTTCATGCCAGAGCGCGTAATAATCCGGTCGCCAGGTTCAAGGTACTCCACCGGAAGTGCGCCATCGGCGGTCATGATTTTTGTTCCCATTGGCAAGCCTGCCGAGAAATCGGGAAGAAAGTCGGAAATGCGCAACCTTAAGGACGGATTCGGTCCTTGGTCACGACGCGTGTCTTTTCTAGACATGTCGCCCTCGCTCGTTTTTTATCTGCCTCAGTTTTTTCTCAAAACTATGGCAATAAATGGTTAACGCCTAGGGCCATTTTGTGACAAACCTGCTTTTGATCGCGATTAATGACGAGAATACCACGCATTTCACGGCCACCCGTGCGGGGCCGCGCCCCCTTTTCGATGCCGCGCCCACCGTGTTGGCAGTGATTTCGAATGGCATTGATATGCAAACGTTCTTTAGGAACCTGTGCAATTGATCTTGTGCCTCGCGCCGTCTCACGGTATCAGTCGCGCAAATCGGATGCGGGTGTGGCGGAATTGGTAGACGCACCAGATTTAGGTTCTGGCGCCTATGGCGTGGGGGTTCGAGTCCCTTCACCCGCACCAATTTGATTTCATTGACTTTAAAGACGAATGATCGGTCGGTTTGCCGCGTGCAACGGACCGCATTTATCTGTGCGATATTTAACGTAGGTTAAATCTGGGGCTTCGGGCGCCCGATACTATGGAGCTGTTGGTGGCTTCGGTTTTGTAGCTTTCCCAACACAGTCGCGCGCCGGTGCATGTTTGACATGTATTTGAGCGCAGTGTTCCATATCCAATGCTGGCTTGATGTGCGGCGGGGTGCAGCGCGCACCACCAAACATCGCCAAAATATGAAAGTCACACTCATGGCTTATAGCGTCCGAAAATCCACACTGAACCGGTCTTTGTTGTTGGGGGTGGCGGGCTTGTCGCTCGCGGTGGGCCTCGTCTCGCCCGTGGTGGCAAACCCGGCAATTGGCGACAACTGCCAATCGTGTCACCAAGGCAGCAAGAAAATGCCCGCCACGCATCCGCCCGTCAAAGATATGACGGCGCAACAATGTCTGTCGTGTCACGGTGATAGCGTCACAGACCCGTCAAAGGCCTCCAAGATTTCCTATACCGCGACCTTGGGCCTGTTGAGCAGTAGCAATATTGGTCAACACCGCTCCAATTCGGTTTTTTCCGATGCGCCGTTATCGATGGCCACGGGAGGCACCTCCAGTCATAGCGGTCACACCTCTGGGGAGGGTGATCACAGCGGCGAGGGCGAGGATGTGTACGGCGCGGACGATGACGTGGATGCGTCTGGAACGCGTCTGCACCTAGGGCTTGAGGCCTCGACGGATGCGGCTCTCGCGCAGGATATGTCACTGCGCTACGGCGTGGCGGTGACACACGATCAATTCGTGGACGAGAACCTCGGGCGTACCAATGTGCGCCCGTCCGTGACGTTGGCGCGCCCCTATGAGAGCGCGATGGCAAAACTCACAACCTACATGCAGCGCACGATCTACGCGGGCAGTGGTAGCCTTGAGTACGATGATTTCACCTCTGTGGGGGCTAACCTGACATACCGTCAAACCCTGTCGCCGCAGGTTTCAATCTCGACGGCACTACGGGCGCGGGTGCGCAGTTATGATGGTGAAAGTATGTGGCGCGATCCCGATATTGGGGTCGGCACCTCTGTCAAAACCCTTGCGCCAAACGGGGCGGTATACACCTACGGCGTGTCCGCCGTGAGCCGCGACAATCCCAAACAGGACGATCACCGCTACACGGGCGCGTGGGTGTTTGCGGGCTTCAACCAAACCCTGTCCGACACAACCCACATCGGGATCACCGGCACGGTTGGAGGCAAAGCATATAAGGGAGTGGACCGCGATTACGCCGTCACACGCGATGATACCTTTTGGGACATCGGCGTATCGTTGGCCGATGAACGGTTTCAAGTCCTGTCGGGCACGCCACGTCTGACATGCCATTACACGCAAACGCTCTCCAATATCGACGCCTATGACAGCGATGCCGCCTATTGCGCGGTGGTCGTTGAGACGCGGTTCTAAGACGTCCGAGCGCCGCGCTGCACAAGGGTGGCGCGGCTTTTTCTTGCGGCGCGCGTGACGCGATCATTTAAGATGATAACAAAAGAGAACCCGCCCCGTGATGATCACGGGGCGGGTTTTGGGTGTGCAGACTTGGACAGGCTTACTTCTCAGCCGCAAAGGCACCAGTCAAAAGGGCCGCGTTCAATGTGCCGTCTGCTGTGCCAGCTATTGCGCCAACCGCATCGCCACCGGCCGCCACAAAATCCCCATTTAGAGCGAGGGCTGTCGTGTACACTGTACCGCCGTTGGTCAAATCGCCATTGAGGGTCGTTGACATTTGAGCGGTCCCTGCGGGGGCGGATGGTTGGATGTTGCCCGTCCCTGTGAGGGTGCCAGTGTAGGCGCCGTCAGTTGCGTGGAAAAAGTCCTCAGCCGTTGCTGTCGTTGTCTTGGCCGCAAAATTTGCGTCGACGCTAAGTGTACCGACCAAATCGGAGCCACCAACAACACCTGATACATAGCCCGTATAAGTGGCGTTTGGTGCGGCGTTGATGTCGGCGCTGGCGGCGGGGGCCATCCCCGCCAACAGATCCCCGTTTGCATCGGTGTACTTGTCTTGCAAGGTCGCCGCACTTGTCGTCAGGCTTTGATAACTCACCGTGGGGGAGGTCGAAGATCCGCCACACGCCGCTAATGCGCAAAGTGTCAGTGCGCCAAGCGCCTTTGTGCCTAAGTGTCTCATATCGTGTCCTTTCTAAAATTCATGTCTCTGCAATCAAACGACCATAAAGGCGTCATCAAAGATGAAGTCGTCGACAGTGACATCGGCCACAGCGGTCCCGCGCAAAATCATCAGGTCATCGCCTGCGGAGATTAAAGTGTCCGCTGTGCGATAGGTTTGGATGATGATGTCGTCGAACGAGATTCCGTCGAGTTGGATCATGTCGGTGCCGTTTTCGAAGTCCGTGATGAAATCAAGACCCGTCCCGAGGGCAAACACAAAGCTGTCAGCGCCCGCACCGCCATAGAGGTGGTCAAGGCCGGCACCGCCGTCGATCACATCGTCGCCAGCAAGCCCGTAGATGTAGTCGCTGCCGCCCATCCCAAAGATGACATCGTTGTTGATGGTGCCATACAAAACGTCTGCGCCGCTTGTGCCCACGATATCTGCGGGATCTTCGCCTCCTTCGCTGACTTCACCGCCATCTGACGGGTTGGAGACAAAGAAGCTATCAAGCAGGTTAAGACCTTCGCCCGGATCGACCGCTTCGCCGATACTCAATGAGGCGGCAAGGCCGGTCAGTGTCGCGGCAAGTTGGCCATCGACAAAGATGGTCAAATCATCGCCCGAGACGCCTTGTGAGATCACAGAGGAGAGGGCGACCACTTCGGGGTCGAATTCACTCAGCGCATCAAAGCCGATGAACCCGAGTTTGTCTTGGCCAACCTGGAAATCCGTCACCGTGCTGGCGGTGATCACATCGGTGATGGATGTGCCATACGAGAGGACGAACAAGTCAGACCCCTCACCGCCGGTAAAGGTGTTGCTGCCAATGCCGACCAGATAATCGTCCCCTTCGCCGCCGATAATTTCATCACCGACATCGTGCAGCTCGATCGCTTTGTAATCGACAAGCAGTTCGGTGCTATACAGCGTGGCGGGTTTGGTGTCGCCCTTGATGTAGAACGCCACGTCAAAGTCGTCGGTCAGATTCAGACCATTTACAGAGACGTCACCCGCATTGTCTTGCCAACCGGCAGAGATCGAGAGCGGCGAAATATCGGTTTCCCAATCCAGAAGGTTGAGAACGGTCTGTGTTTCGGCCCCAACTTCGTATTTCTCTTCGTCATGGGTGACGGGCATTGGATCGCTTGGATCAATCGGGATCACAACACTGGGCAAGTCCTGACCGTATTTGTCAGGCAGCAAACGCCAACGCGGCCCCGTGATGTATTCGGTGCCGTCCTCATTGAGAACAGGCTCGAACGGTTCGCGGTCCATCGTGGTATACCACGCGACAGTGTACCCCTCTTGGAGATCGACGGACATCCCGCCGATGCTTGCCAAAAGTGATGTCGATGCGGCATCGGCCAAGGCGCTATCACGCAAGATCGTGCCCGCCTCATAGAGCGTGCCGTCACCGGCGTAGTAGTCATCGGTGCTGGCCCAGACCGTCCGGCCTGTTTCGCCCTCGTAGTTCTCGATTATTTCGTAGGTGGGCAGGGTGCCAATGGCGGATTCGTTCTCAAAATCTTCAGGGCGGACCTGATCGTTGGGGTTGTTGGTGATCGTGTGATGCACCAGCAACTCCGCAGATGTAATTTCATAGAGCTGTTTGAGCGAGTTGAACACATCGCGTTGGTTCCACTCGTCAGGCGTATCAAGGTGAGCCTCAAGGCGCACGTCGTTTGGACGTTTGACCGCGTTGCCCCAACGGTAGAGCAATTTGCCATCGTCTTTCATCGTCACCGAATAGTCGGAACTATAGGCGATGTCGTAGGAGATGGTGCTTTCGTTGGGATTGAGCAGGTCGGACAAATCAATGACCCCGTCGAGATTGGCATCCGTGACCCCAAAGGTTTCGGCATTTGCAATCAGATCGCGGACATATTGTCCGTCCCATGCCTCATTCTGGCTGAGCAAAATCAGATCGTCGTCCAAGGCATACACGGCGTCCGGATCACCGGGGTATTGTTGGTCTGACAAAACGTCTTGCATGACCGAGTAGTGCTCGGTTGAGGCCTTGACGGTGTTGCCGCCGATCCCCGCAAGCCATGTGCCCAAAACGGCAGGTGTTTGGAATGTATCTGTCGGCGCGTCCGAGATCACAACGCCCGCCTGAACGCCGTCAATCGTCAGATCGCCAATCCAGCCCTCGGCGTAGTCGCCGTCGAGTTCTTTGTCCTCTGCACCCTCGAAATCGGTGACGTTAAAGCCAAATTCGCTATCAATCGGGTAAAGCGTGACGCCCTCTTTTGTCACGGTGGTGCCGTGATCGCCCGTAAAGTCGATCACACCGCCGTCAACGCCTTGGTTGAGGCCGTCATATGATCCTGTCACATCGTCGGTGCTAAAGACATGGACGGACGAAAAGTCCGGATCAGTGTTGAGTGGTTGGTCAAAGTCAACAACGGTTGCTGTGTCTGTCTTTTTGGCCATTTTACTGTCCCCCAAAATTAAATGTACAGACTAAGAGACGCGTAGTCGCACAGCGTGCCTCAATCTCATGCAATAATTCTAATGTGTTTTGGCGGGGCGAAAATTAACCTGTGTTAATACTTTCGGATGTAACTAAAGGATGGTGACGAATTGGCGCACCTATGTGCGGTGATCCCAGTGCACATAAGACATACACCCGATGCGCGGGGCATCGGGTGATGGTTTTGGATCGTGCAAGAGTGCTGTCGTGGGTATGTGCGGCCCTGTCGCCGGGCGCTAATGCGGCGGGCTGATCTCTTGGGCAAGGGTGTCAAACGAGACCCCTGCAATTTTGGTCAATGCATCTGCGTCCATGACGCAAATTTTCATATGACCACTGACCTCGACTGCGCCGCGCGTGTGCAACGATTGTAAGGTGCGGCACACGTGAACCGAGGACAGGCCAAGCCATTCGGCAAGTAAAAGCTGCGTCAAAGGCACGTCATAGCAGTTTGACCGCTGGCCGGAGCTGTCCGCAAGCCGCACTCCCAGTTCGAGAAAGCCATAGGCAATGCGTTCCTCAGCGCTGCCTTTGCCAAGGCGCAGCATACGCTCTGATACACGCGACATTGCCGATGCAGCGTGGTCTCTGCTGAGGCGTTCAATTTCAGGATAGTCGATCACAAGTGAGCGCCACAGGGCGCGCGGGACACTGGCAACGGTCGCATTTGACACAACTGTCACGTTCAACGGCGTGGTGTGCCCATCGGCGGATGTCAGGTCATACAGATCGCCAGGCATGCCGAAATCGATGATTTGGATTTGACCTGTCTCGCTCACCTTTGAGATGGACACCCAGCCCGAGAGGACGCAAACAATGGCGTTGAGGGTATCGTCTTCGTTTATAAATTGCGCGCCGGACTCGTAGTGGCGCGTGTGCTCCGCAAGCAGACGCAAAACACGCTCGCGTGCGGCGCGCCAAAACGTCGAGGTGATGGCGCGCTATCGCCGTTCGCACTGTGACAGGACGCTATGAGACGAAAAGGGGATCACGTGACACGTAGATCGACACGACCAAAATCATGGCGGCTCCAACTCGGGGGCGCGCGCCGTCTGGTGGGGACGCTCCTTTTGGGGGTGTGTTTCATGCCGCACCACGCCGCCGTTGCATCCGAGGGCGTTCCGCTGGCGCTGGCCGTCTCTGCGCCCGCTGTGACCGTGGATGGGCTCATTGCAAAAGGGCAGGCACTCAAATCCAACGGACAACTGAGCGCGGCGATCCGTCTCTTTCGGGATGCGTTGCAGGTGGATCCTGACGCCTTGGTGGCGCGGCGAGAACTTTCGCATGCATTAATCCTCAGCGGAGCATTTTCAGCGGCGCGGTTCCAGTTGGACATTTTGTTGCGCAGTGATCCTAGCGGGGAGATGCGCACGGCCTACCGCCGTGTGATCCGCCAGATCGATCGGGATCAGCCCGTTGGGGTCACAGGTGAATTTGCCGTTTTACCCTCAAGCAACGTCAACAGCGGCACAACCAACACCGATTTTGAGGGCGGGACGATTGACCCGAACTCGCAACAGAAATCCGGCGTTGGCGTTTTGATCGGAATATCAGGCTACCTGCGTGAGGATGTCGGGCCGAACGCGCGGGTGCGATTGACATGGGGCCTATCAAAAATCGCTTATACGGATGCGATATTCAACAGCACGGGCACGCGGTTTGCGCTGTCGTATGAACACCAACACGCACAGGGGCGCTGGGCTGTCGGGGCGCATTACGCACAAACGCTACGCGAAGATGACGCCAGTTACCGCGCACGCGGGGGTCGTATCGCCCTTGATCAGGGGGTCTCTGACACACTCAAATTGGGGATGTCGGCGCTGACAGAACAGCGCGTATATCCCTCGCAACCCTATAATACGGGCCGCTTTAGTCAGTTTGACCTACAGATGAGCTATACCGCCACGCCGAGCCTGATGATGAGCGTTGGCATTGGCGCACAGGTCTCGTCCCCGCTTGCCGATAATTTTCGATACACAGGCTATACGGTCACAACAACGGTGGCCAAAGAATGGAGAGGGGGGCTGCAAACGCGTGCCAGCCTTCAGGGGGGGACACGCATCTATGACGCCGCATTTGCGGTGGGGTCTCCTGCGCGGCGCGATCACTTTGGCAAACTGTCTGTCGGGGTCCAGCATTCGGATATCGACGTGATGGGCTTCACTCCGCGGTTGAGTTGTTCGCAGACCTTGAACAGATCAAATATCGCATTCTACGACTATGCCAGAACCGAATGTCAGGCCTCGATTTCCAAGAATTTCTAGCACTCTGAGGACGCTTTGCGCGCTGGGGGGGGGGCGATGCGGTAGCTGTTCCATTTTCCCCAAGGGGCGTGCACGATATCATATGTTATCTGTCCGCGCAGTCGTATACCAGTTTTGCCATAAGAGCATAGCGCGTTCACGCGTTGACGCAGGGGGACAAACATGTCTTTTTCTGCGATAAATTCGAATATGCGCAAATCACTGGAGATGCCCCATGAGCACTGATATTTTCACCCCCCACGGCAAACACCTTGTTGGTGGCGACTGGATCGGCACAGAGGCTACGTTTATGTCCGAACCCGCCACAGGATCCGCGCACAGCTTTTCCGTGGGCACACCCGCATTGGTCGATCAGGCTGCAAAAGCCGCTGAAGAGGCGTTTTGGTCCTTTGGCTATTCAACCCGCGAAGAGCGCGCCGCGTTCCTCAATGCGATTGCCGACGAGATCGAAGCGCGCGCCGAGGCCATCACTCAAATTGGCAGTCAGGAAACGGGTCTCCCCGAAGCGCGTCTTCAGGGTGAGCGGGGACGCACCACCGGTCAGTTGCGCCTGTTCGCAACCCATATTCTTGCGGGGGACTACCTTGATCGTCGCCACGACAAGGCGTTGCCTGATCGCGCGCCCCTCCCACGTCCAGACATCCGCATGATGCAGCGCCCGATCGGTCCCGTGGCCGTGTTTGGCGCGTCGAACTTTCCACTGGCCTTTTCCACCGCGGGTGGCGACACAGCGGCGGCGCTCGCGGCGGGTTGTCCCGTTGTGGTCAAAGGCCACTCTGCCCATCCTGGTACAGGCGAAATCATCGCCGAAGCCATTGATGCGGCAATCAAATCTTGTGGCATCCACCCCGGTGTTTTCTCCCTCATCCAAGGCGGAAAGCGCGATGTTGGCACCTCCCTTGTGCAGCATCCATTGATCAAGGCGGTAGGCTTTACCGGCTCCTTGGGTGGCGGTCGCGCGCTCTTCGATCTGTGTGCACAGCGCCCCGAACCCATCCCGTTCTTTGGCGAACTTGGCTCGGTCAACCCGATGTTCTTTATGCCCGACGCGCTCAAAAACCGTGGCACCGAAATCGCTGCCGGATGGGCGGGTTCGCTCACCATGGGCGCAGGTCAGTTTTGCACCAATCCGGGCATTTCAGTTGTGATCGATGGCCCTGACGCCGATGCGTTCACCGCCGCCGCGACCGAGGCGCTTGCCCCTATGGGCGCGCAGGTCATGCTCACTGACGGTATCGCCGCCGCATATCGTGCAGGGCGCGATCAAATCGCCGCTACTGCGGGCGTTCAGGAACTGCTCACTTCGACCTGTGATCTGCGCAACGCTACGCCGTATCTCTTTGCGACAACGGGTAAGGAATGGTTGGAAAATCACGTACTTGGCGAAGAAGTGTTCGGCCCGCTCGGCTTGATCGTGCGCGTGTCGGACATGGATGAAATGCGCGCATTGGCGATGTCGTTGCAAGGTCAGTTGACCTGTACCATTCACCTTGATGACGCCGATGCGGACGATGCCAAAACGCTTTTGCCGATCCTTGAGCGCAAAGCGGGCCGTATTTTGGCCAACGGCTTTCCCACCGGTGTTGAGGTCTGCGATACGATGGTTCACGGCGGTCCATATCCGGCCTCGACCAACTTTGGCGCAACCTCTGTGGGCACCATGGCCATTCGCCGCTTCTTGCGTCCAGTGAGCTACCAAAACATCCCAGAGGGCGTTTTGCCGACCGATCTGGCATAAGCCATAGGCGTTTTCACGCCTCACATTTAGAACGCCCCGACATGCACATGTGTCGGGGCGTTTTTTCGTTTCCCCGCCCCGCTATCGTTACCGTGCGCACAATTGAGGTCGGTTTGGCGGGGTTGAACGATTTTTTTGGGCCACAAGCGCATGTCCTGCGTGCCACTTAAACGAATCTTCATTCCTTGCCGTCATGTCTCATGTCAGTTCGGGCTTTATAAGCTCACCCGCTGACAGCTTTTAGGCACCTCTCAGCGTCCATTTCTATCGCCATGAGTGTGCCACGAGGAGACGACATATGAAATTCATCAATAATATCAAACTGGCCGTTAAGTTGCCTGTGATCATGATCGCCCTGTCGGTGATGACCATCACAATCGCAACCTATGTTTCATATAAACGCGCCTCTGAGTCGCTGTTGGTCGAGGCCGAGGAGATGCTCGAAACCGTTACCGAAGCCCGCGCAATGGAGCTAGAAAGCTGGTTGGACGGGATTGATATCGATATTCGGTCTCAGGCCTCGAACCCGACCATCTTGTCCGCGATTCGCGGATTCGATGAGGCATGGCGCTCCATTGAGGGGAACGTCACCGAGCACCTTCAAACGTGGTATATTGATGAAAATCCGAACCCGCTGGGCGAAAAGCAAAACCTGGAATTCGCCGAGGACGGCAGCCCCTACAGTCAGGTTCACAAACTCTATCACCCCTATTTTCGCAAATTGGTGGAGGATAAAGGCTACTATGATGTCTTTGTCTTCGACACCACGGGCGACCTGATCTATTCGGTATTCAAGGAACGTGATTTCGCGACCAATTTCGTTGAGGGTCCGTTTGCAGCTACGGCTTTGGGCGAAGTCGTCGCAAAATCGCTCGCCACAAAGGACACGGCCAGCGAAGCCTCCGAAATACATTTCGCCGATTTTCAAACCTATGCGCCCTCCAACGATGCGCCTGCGTCCTTTATCGCCACACCCGTTTTGGATCGCCGTGGGGCATTGCGTGGGGTCATCGCGTTTCAAATGCCGGCGGGCCGTATTGATGCCGTGATGCAGCGTGCGACCGGTCTGGGTGAAACAGGCGATGCCTATCTGGTTGGGACCGATATGTTGCTGCGGTCTGATCCGCGCCTTGGCGATGGCGGTGATATCTTGGTCACCTCAATGGTCAATATGTCAGCGAAAAACGCAGCCAACGGTCAGTCAGGCCTTTTGCGTGAATCCGAAGTGAACGAGGATACGGGCCACGTCCACGAACACCTCGCATCCTACGCGCCGATCTCGTTTCACGGTGTCACTTGGGGTCTGGTGGTCGAACAGACGATTGACGAAATTTTGACACCCGCCAAAGATCTTGGCCGGACAATGCTATGGCAGGGCGCGATTATGATCGCGGTTGTCGGCGCCTTGTCGCTGCTGATTGCGCGGGCGGTGTCTAAACCGTTGACCAGTGTCGGGACCGCAATGCGCACCGTATCTGATGGCGATTACAATGTTGTGGTGCCGGGCACGGACCGCGGGGACGAAATTGGCGGCATCGCCTCGGCCTTGGACGATTTTCGCAAGGCATTGGGGCGCGCCGAACAAGCCACCCGAGACGGTCTATTCAAAGGATCGGCATTTGAAGGCTCATCAGCAGCCCTCATGATGATCGACCAAGAGTTCAACATCACCTACATGAACGGGGCCGTGCACACGTTGATGGCGACCCATTCGGATACGTTTTCCCAGCGTTTTTCAGGGTTCGACGCCGACGCGCTTGTTGGCAAGAACATCGACATATTCCACGAAAACCCCGAACACATCCGCCGCATTCTCTCGGATCATACGAAAATGCCGTTCGCAACGGACATGAAAGTCGGCGAAGTCTATTTTGCGCTCGATGTGAATTCCGTGATCGACATGGACGGCAACCAAATCGGCTGTGTGATGGAGTGGAAAGATGTCACAGATATCCGCACCAGTGAGGCGGTAATCCAAACACTTAACAACACTCAGGTCAAAGCCGAGTTCGGTTTGCACGGTAAAATTCGCGCCGCCAACACATTGTTTGCTGAAATGGTCGGCCACTCTGCCTCCAGTGTAGTAGGCCTTCAACAACAGGATTTCTTTACTTGGGATCCCAAACTAGCCCAGGAAAAAGGCCCCGTTTGGCCGCGCCTGATCGATGGCGAAAATGTGCACGGCCGGTTTAAACTTGAAAGTCCGGATGGGCGCGTGTCGATCCTTGAGGGGACATTCAGCCCCGTAAAAGACGGCAGTGGCAATGTGTTCCGCATCATCTTGTTGGGCACGGATATTACGGAAAACGAGCTGTTGCTCAAAGAGGCCGATGCGCGTCAGGCCGAGATGAAAAAGGCCCAAGACCAAGTTGTTGAGGGGCTTCGTGTCGGGTTGAAAAAACTCGCAGAGGGCGATTTGACCGCACGTCTCACGGTTGCGTTTGGCGATGAATACGAAACCCTGCGCGCCGATTATAACTCCGCCGTCGATAACCTACTCGAAGCGATGGCAAGTGTTGTGGAGAACGCCGGTATGATCCGTGGCGAGGCCGCCGAAATTTCGAATGCGGCTGATGATTTGTCACGGCGCACCGAAAAACAGGCCGCGACATTGGAAGAGACAGCCACCGCACTCGATGAGTTGACATCCTCAGTGCGCTCGGCATCCGAGGGGGCCAATCAAGCTAGCGAAATGGTCGAAACCGCAAAATCCAACGCAGAAGCCTCGGGAGATGTGGTTCAAGAAGCCGTGCAAGCCATGAGCGAAATTGAAAGCTCATCGAACCAGATTTCCAAAATTACGTCCGTGATTGACGACATCGCGTTTCAAACCAATCTGTTGGCCCTTAACGCTGGGGTCGAGGCCGCGCGTGCGGGTGAGGCTGGCCGCGGGTTCGCGGTTGTCGCCTCCGAGGTGCGCGCCCTGGCGCAACGCTCCTCCGAAGCGGCGCGTGAAATCAATGACTTGATCTCCAAATCGGGCGCCCATGTGAAACGCGGCGTGAGTTTGGTCGGGGATACGGGTGAGGCCCTGCGCGGGATCGTGTTGTCCGTGACCGAAATTGCGCACAACGTGAGTGAAATCGCCGTGTCATCGCGCGAACAATCGTCGGGTCTGGCCGAAATCAACGCGGCCGTAAACCAGTTGGATCAAGTGACCCAACAAAACGCGGCCATGTTCGAGCAAACCACTGCCGCATCGCATTCTTTGATGCGCGAGGCCGAAAATCTGAACACCACGACATCGCGGTTTTCGATCGGAGCGGCTGCCCAAAACCGCGCGCCTGCGGCAATCGTCAATATGCCCGCACCCGTCGCGCGCCCTGCGTCGCCGCCACCCGCGACATTCGCGCCGCAGGAAAAGGTTGCCGTCAATCAATCGGCGCCACATCCCACACCAAGTGCACCCGCCGATGACGGCTGGGAAGATTTTTAAGAGTTGAAAGGTAGTGAACCTGTGAGTGCACGTGATAATAAACATGAAAACCGCACGCGGGTCTCTGCGTCTGGTCCGGTTCGAACGCTGATTGTGGACGATTCACGCACCATGCGTGGATTGATCCGCTCGGTGTTGGAACGCGATCCCCGCATCGAGGTTGTGGCGGAGGCCGGCGGCGCGAGTGAGGCTCGTGATGCGGTCAATGCGCATCAACCCCACGTGATGACATTGGATATCGAAATGCCGTCCATGTCAGGGCTCGAATTTCTCGACCGTTTGATGCGGCATCGCCCGATGCCTGTGGTCATGGTGTCAACGTTGACCAAGGCAGGCAGCGCAATCGCAATCGAAGCGCTCGCCAAAGGAGCGGTGGAATGCGTCCAAAAGCCGACAATCGGGCAAAGCGGCGCTCCGTTTGCGGGGCTTGCCGATATTCTCGTGGCGGCAGCAAATGCACGCGTCAAGCTACCAACATCGATGGCCCCGCCGCGCCCTGTGAGCCAAAGCGGGAGAAAATTCCAACGCATGTGCCTCTTGGGCGGGTCAACTGGTGCCGTCGATGCCATTGAACGGATTTTGGCGCGCTTCCCATCAGATTGTCCGCCAACGTTAATCACGCAACACATGCCAGAGCCGTTCTTGGCCAGTTTCGCCGCGCGCCTCAATCCTATCGTGGCGCCTACCGTCCGTTTGGCACGCGACGGGGATGAATTGCGACACGGAGAGGTTTTGATTGCCCCCGGCGGCGCATATCATCTCAATATGCAGCCCGGATTTGGACGCCGCGTGTCATTGCTTGAGGGGCCAAAGGTGTCCGGACACCGACCATCCGTAGATTCTATGTTCCAATCCGCGTGTCATTTGGGCGATCAAGTCGTCGCAGGGATCCTCACCGGTATGGGGCGTGACGGCGCCGAAGGTATGGCAGACTTGCGCTCCAAGGGGGCCATTACGTTGGGCCAGTCGCGCGAAAGCTGTGTCGTCTTTGGGATGCCGCGGATGGCGGGTGAAATGGACGGTGTGGATCAATGGGTCGACTTGGATGCGTTTGGGGACGCGTTACTAAAGGCGGCGGAAACTCCAGTTGGAGCAAAACCAAGATGACGGATTTACAATCTCCCAAAAGCCGCCCCAAAAGCACGTATATCACCCAAGGTGAGTTCGCGGTGTCGACGGAGCAAAACGCCGTTATTTCCACGATATTGGGATCATGCGTGGCGACATGTTTGTGGGATCCGCAAACGGGTGTCGGTGGTATGAACCACTTTTTATTGCCACAAGGTGCGGTCGGGGACGGGGGCACCGACTCGTTTGGGGCCAACGCCATGGAGCTGTTGATCAACGGCTTGATCCAGAAAGGTGCGCGGCGCACCAATCTACAAGCAAAGGTGTTTGGCGGCGCGGCATTGCGAAAAGGTCTCACATCGGTTGGGCGCGACAATGGACAATTTGTCTTGGATTACTTGGACAAAGAGGGGATTGCGTGTGTTGGGCAAAGTCTCGGCGGGACAAGCGCGCGGCGCATAGAATTCGAGCCGGTCACAGGGCATGCGCGCCAAAAGCTGGTGGCGGATCAGAACCTACATGAAGTGGCGCCACCGCCACCACCCGCGAGTGATCTTGAGCTATTCTAAGCACCGTAAAACCCCGTTCACGAAAGTGGACGGGGTTTTTGATAGTGCTGTTATGATGACGTTTTCGCCGTAAAGCGCGTCCATGGTTCGAATGTCTGGGAAAGCTACACGCAATGCGCCCACCATCCATATACTGCAGGGGCGGCTATATGCCTAAGGCACCGGTTGCAGCTACGGCGATATTGCGTCCATCAGAACCACGCAACGTTTCCAGAATCTTCTTCTGACAGGGTAAAGGGCGCATCAATGTCGTCAAACAGCTTGTGGGCAAGGTGGCGCAGGCGAATACTCTCTTTTAGAGGAGATATGTCGACTGTTGATCCGGTGTTTTGGCGCGCGAGTTGTGCCATTACCCCCTGCAAATCCTCAAGCGTTTGTTGCAGCCGGTCCACCGCTTGCATGCTGCGCTGGACCGATGGCGACAGGTTTTGTACGTTTTTCAACGTCGCGCCCAGTGCAATTTGAACTTCGGCGGCCAACATGGTCAGCGCCAACATTTCGTCTTGGAGGCGCGCATGCAGTGTCGACAGTGACATGGCACTTTCGTTGAGGCCGTTGCGGGTCATGTTTGCTGATTGAAGCGTCATTACAGCTTCCCAACAATCGCTTCAATTGCGTTCTTGAGCGTCATGGGATCAAACGGTTTTTTGACAAAGTTGTTCATGCCCAATTTCTTTCCCATTTCGATGATTTCGCGGTCCGCACGTCCGGTGATGAGCAAGAAACCCACACCTTTGGATCGCGGATTTGTGCGCAATGCATGGAGCAGTTTCAGGCCATCCATCCCCGGCATGTTGTAGTCGGAGATCACGAGGTGCACGGGAGCTGCCTGTAGCTTTGCCAAGGCGGATGCGCCATCCGATGCACTTGCAATGTTGCGAATTCCGAAGCCGTCGAGGGCATTCGTGATGAGGCCACGGCTGGTCGACATGTCATCTACGACCATGACCCGGAGCTGGTCTCTAAGTGCCATCTTTTTTAAACCCTTTTTTTATTGGTGCGACACGGCGTCAGTTGGTCTGAGCGCGTTGATATGTGGTGATGCCGACATTTGAAAACAACGATGTTGTATTCTCAGGCAAGCGTTCGGAGTGACCGATCATCAGCCATCCCTCTTTATCGAGTTTGTCGGCAAAGCGAGACAAAAGGCGCGATTGCGTAGGTTCATCGAAATAGATCATCACATTTCTGCAAATGATGAGATCAAACGCCCCTTGCATAGGCCATGGCTCATTTAGGTTGAGTTGCCGAAACCGCACCATCGATTTTACAGCGTCCGTCACGTGATAAGATAGGCCATCTGCCGTTTGTGATGTGGTAAATGATGCGGCAAGGGCCGCCGGCGGAATGCCCGCAATCAAGTTGTCCGCGTACACTGCGGCGCGCGCCGTTTCCAAAACCAACGGATCAATATCGGATCCCAGTATCAAAAAATCTTTCGTGCCAATCGACGGGTCACATTCTAAGAATGTCATGGCAAGAGAATAGGGTTCTTGACCGTTCGAACAGCCCGCCGACCAAATCCTGACCTTTTCACCGCGTGCGAGTTTCGCTTTCAGTTTCGGGTAGACCGTTGACTTTATATACTCGAAATGATGGTTTTCACGAAAAAATTGCGTCACGTTGGTGGTCAGCGCTGAGATAAAAGCGCTCATTTCGTCTAGGTTGTCGGTGTTCTCGAGGTAGTCAAGGTAGCCGTCGAACGTCGCAATATCCAACGCGCGTAGCCGGCGCGTCAGGCGTGATTTTACCATTGGCACCTTGGAGGGGGAGAGCACGATACCCGCTTGCGATTTAGACAACGCCACAATGCGCGCGTAAGCCGCATCGGACATGTCACTTTCAATCGCAACTTTACGGGCAACTGGCTCCATCTGGTTCATGCGGCTTCCTCATCGGGAGGCGGCATGACGGCATCGAGATCGAGCACGCGGATCATGCGATTGTCGACAACGGTCAGTGCCGAAACAAATGTCCGTGAATCGTCGATGGACACTTCGGGGGGGGCTTGTAGATCTTCGTTTGGGATGGCCAGAATGTCGGACACGGCATCAACCATCAAGCCGGCGGTGCGCCCGCCCAGATCGACGACGATGATCACATTGCGGTCATTGTCGCCCTCGTTTTCCAAACCCAAACGGGCCGCGAGATCAATGATGGGCAACACGGTCCCGCGTAAGTTTATCACCCCCTTCACAAACGCCGGAGCGTGGGGCAGGGACGTGGCCTTTGCCGAGCCGCGAATTTCGCGCACGGACATGATGTCTACTGAATAGTCTTGTCCGCCGACGCGGAAAGACAGCAGCTCGATAGATGCAGAGGCGGAGTGTTTAGTGTCTTCAGTCATGAGCTTAACCTACCAGAGCTGGGGTTTGTGTGGACGATTTGGTGCGGCCGGAGGCCTGAGCAACCAAATCGCCAGGGTCGAGAATGAGTGCAATTTGTCCGTCGCCCAAAATGGTTGCGGCGGCGATGCCCGGAATGCGGCCGTAGCTACCCTCCAAACCTTTGATGACAACTTGGCGTTGATCCTCAATCGCATCGACGGCGAGGGCGGCGCGATTTCCACCCTCTTGACCGATCAAAAGGACAACACGGCCCACATAGCTCGGTTCGGGCGCGCGGTATCCAAGTTCGGCCCCTAAATCGAGCAGCGGAACAAAACCGCCCCGAATTTGGACCACATGACTTTGCGGGCCGAGGGATTCAAGATCGTCATCGGTCAACGTCAGGGTTTCCAAAATCGCGTTGAGCGGAACGACAATAGTCTCGTTTTCTACGCGCACCACCATGCCGTCCAAAACGGCGAGTGTCAGTGGGAGGGAGATCGAGAACGTGGTCCCTTTGCCCTCAACCGATGTGATTGCGATACGCCCACCCAGTCCTTGGATGGCGCTTTTGACCACATCCATCCCGACACCCCGCCCTGACAGATTGGAAATCTCGCTTGCGGTGGAAAATCCTGGCATAAACAATAGGTTATCGATGTCACTGTCGCTCAATTGCGCATCCGGAAGGATCAGGCCGTTTTCAATGGCCTTGGCGCGTACACGCTCGCGGTTGATACCGGCACCATCATCGGAAACCTCAATGACGATGCGCCCCGAGCGGTGTTGGGCCGAGAGTGTGACGTGGCCGATCGCGGATTTACCATTTTCTGTGCGTGTCTTAGGTGTTTCGAGGCCATGGTCCACGGCGTTGCGGATCATGTGGGTCAACGGATCGGCAAGGCGTTCAATCACGGTTTTGTCGACTTCGGTATTTTCGCCGATGGTGGTCAACCGCACTTCTTTTCCGACCGACGCCGAAGATTCGCGTACAATACGTCCCATCCGCTGAAACAGCGATTTGATCGGCTGGGCACGGATCATCATGACGGATTCTTGGATGTCGCGGGTGAGTTGTAGGAACTCTTCGAGGCCGGAACTCACGGGCGAGTTGGGCGGAATATGGGCCTCGGCTACGGATTGGCTCAACATTGCTTGGTTGATGACCAACTCGCCGACAAGGTTTACCAAGCGATCAATACGCTCCAAATCAACGCGCACGGTTGCGCGTGGTTGTGTCGGCGCTGACAAGGTTTTGCGTTCGTCCTGAGCGTCCTCGTCCAAGGGGACGGCGGGTGTGGCCGGCGCAATCATAGCTGCAACGGGCGCTGCAACTTCGGGCGTCGGCGCGGCATCGATCAACGGGTCATTTGCCATTGCCGGCATATCAAGCGGTGCAAGGAGCGGTGCGTCCAGACTCTCAGTCTCAACAGACAGTCCGTCAGAGGCTTGGCTTTGTGGCTCGCGCATCATCTCTGGGTGTGGTGCGGTGTCAGCTTGGTCTGCATCACTTTGGGTGTCGTCGCTGACGGTGTGCGCCAACGGCGCGTCCAGTGGTGTGATGCTCAGTTGGCACAGCCCGTCCACGAATTCAAACACGTCAACCACAGCGGTCTCTGGCTCGTCTGTGTGGACCTCAATCGTCCACGATAGATAGCCAACTTCGGGGTCCATGATGCCGATCGCAGGAAGTGCATCTGTGTGGCAGGAAATTGAAATATCGCCCAAATCGCGCAGGGCGCGGAACAAATAGAGCGGTTCGTTACCCGAGGCATAGAGCGCGTTTTCCGGTTTTAGAAAGACGCGAAATCCCTTTGCGGGAGTAGGCAAGGAGGATGAGGTATCCGTACCCGTATCTTCAAGGGGACCAAGATCGGACAGTTCCGGCAATGGATCCGTCATGTCGCCACCGAGATCTGCACTAAGGTCGAGTGCATCAAAATCCAGATCGAGGTCCAACGACAGTGTCGCGGGGGTGAACTCAATCTCCTCTTCGACTTCCTCTTGGATGCCGACAAGGCGCGTGAGGGTTTCAAGCGCGGGGCCGGTGATGTCATCGGAAATGACCTCCCCGTCACGCGCGGCACGTACCAAATCACCAAGGATGTCAGTACACGCGTAGAACAAGCGGATTGCATCGGGGCCGGGGGTAAACCGGCCTGCGCGCACCTCGTCCATGGCCGTCTCGAACTGGTGGGCAAAGCGCACAAGGTCGTCAAGGCCAAAGGCACCAGCCCCGCCCTTGATCGAGTGAACAGCGCGGAACACGACATTGATTGTCTCTGAGTCTGTCGCGCCGTCGTCCATCATCTGAAGGCCGTCATTGAGGCTTTCTAGAAGTTCTTCGCATTCGACAAAGAAGGACGCGCGGATTTCTGCCATCGGGTCGGACATGGGGATTCCTCTCAGCCAGCAACCATTTGAAGAGCTTTGACAAGCTTGGCAGGGTCAAAGGGTTTGACGATCCACCCTGTCGCCCCTGCGGCGCGTGCTTTTGCCTTGAGTTCGTCCGCACTTTCCGTGGTGAGAACAAGGATCGGAATGCGCCGCCATTTCTCTTCGGAGCGCACAGCGTCGATAAATCCGAATCCGTCGAGACGGGGCATATTGATATCGGTGACGATCACATCGGGTTCGATGTCTTCGAGCACTTCCAGCCCGTGCATCCCGTCTTCGGCGAGATGTGCGGTGAACCCCGCAGATGATAGTGCAAGATTGAGCATATCGCGCATTGTACGGCTGTCATCGACAGCAAGAACTTCAAGGCTCATGTCCAGGCCTCCGGTTGAGATAAGGTTTCGGGGGTAAAGCCAAACAGGCTTAGCATGTCGATACAGGCATCGTTTGCGTTGATGAAACGCGTGGTCTTGCCCGCTTCGGACCGTGTTTTTATGGCCGATAGAATGGTTTGGAGCGATAACGTCCCCAAATGCCGCAACTCTTGTGCGTCAAGAACAAGGGTGTCGTCAGACGCCGTTTTCAGTTCATCCAGCAACGAGGGCAAGGATTGATAGTCAAGGCGTGGGGGCAGGGCGAGGATCGCGCTCATACCTGTCCGTCCTGTTCTGGGTGCGCTGCAACCATGTCAAAAACTCCATAAAAGTCCGTCTTGGACATCGGTGTACGGGGTAGGGAGTTAAGACGAAGTTACGTCTGGACCGATTTGGCACAAAAAAATCGCACCACGTTTACACGCAGTGCGATTTAGGTCGTTCTACAGGGGCGCAAACCTAGCGCATGATATGGACCAAATGCGAGGCGCAGCCCGTGAGAGCGGCATAATCGTCCTCAATCACGGAAACCGAGAAGTTTTTCATAAAGCCGGCAAACCGCCCCTTGTCGCGAAACGCGTCTGCAAAAT
The DNA here is from genome assembly GCF_001308265.1 of Celeribacter marinus. Classification (GTDB taxonomy): domain Bacteria; phylum Pseudomonadota; class Alphaproteobacteria; order Rhodobacterales; family Rhodobacteraceae; genus Celeribacter; species Celeribacter marinus. The sequence goes on along the minus strand of NZ_CP012023.1, from coordinate 663,145 downwards.
CAAAGCGGTCAAGATAGGGCGTGATGGCGCGCGCTACGCCGCCAACCAGATACACCCCGCCAAACGGCAATTGGATCAACGACAGGTTGCCCGCCACGGTGCCAAGGATTTTCACAAAAAGCTGCGCGGTGGCGTCCGCGCGTGGATCGTCACCCGCCTCGACGGCGGCCATAATGTCGGCGGCGGATTTTTCGCGTGGGTCACCATCGCGTTGACCCAAGAACAGGTAAACCCGTTCCAAACCACGCCCCGACAACACGTCCTCGACGGCGGGAAAGCCATGCGCGGTCTCGACAAACTGGCATAGGGCCAATTCATCTTCGTTGCGGATTGGCAAGTTGGCGTGGCCGCATTCGGACGGGGCCACGAACCGTCCCATTTCAGTCTCGAACACAGGGGCCGCGTTAAAGCCGGTTCCAACGCCGATGACCATGCGCACCGCATTTGGCGAGGGGGTCGGCGCGTCATCTATAATGGTGCGAATGTTTTCTGGCGCGACAAAGCCAAGCGCGTGCCCCTGCGCCTGAAGGTCGTTCAATATGGCCACGTGTTCGGCATGGGCGGCGCGGCGCAGCGTGTCTTTGTCGATCGCCCAATCGAGGTTGGTCATGGTGCCAACCCCGTCGCGCACGGGGCCCGCCACGGCGACACAGGCCCCTTTGCAATCCACGTTATCCTCTTCGGCGATGTATTGGCGCAAGACGCTTTCAAGGCCGGGGAATTTGCGGTTGGAATAGCGCCGCACGGTGTCTGGCAACAATGTGGTGCCATCGGCCAAGGCCACGCGGGTATTTGTGCCGCCAATGTCAGCCACAAGAGAAAGGGTATTTGCAGGGTGCTTACTCATCTGGATCAACCTTTGGCGAGAATATCTTTGAGCATGTGATAAGAGGCTTTTGGCGTGCGCTGCAAGGTGTCGAAATCAACATGCACGATTCCGAAGCGTTTTTCATAGCCTTCGGCCCATTCATAGTTGTCCATCAGCGACCAGTAAAAGAAGCCTTTGAGGTTGGCACCGTCCGCGATGGATTGCGTCATCGCGGCCATGTGCCCTTGGATGAAATCACAGCGTTCGGGGTCGTTGACCGTACCGTTGATTTTGCGGTCATCCCACGCCATGCCGTTCTCGGTCACATAAATCGGCAGATCGCCCACGTACTCTTTGGCCATGCGGGTGATGAAATGACGAAGCCCCTCTGGGAAAATCTCCCATCCCATTTGCGTGGTCGCAAGGTGGCCCTTGACGCCTTTGGCAAAGGGCCATGCGGTCGCTGCGGGATCGTGGGCGTGGTGGTTGCGGGTGTAATAGTTGACGCCAAGCCAGTCGAGCGGCTGATGGATGTGGGTTTTGAGATCGTCCTCCCACCCGTGGGGCATATGGGCCCCAAAGCCCTCAAGCGCCTCGGCGGGGTAGGTGCCTTTGGTGATCGCCTCGATGAACCAACGGTTGAACACGGCGTCGGCGGTGGTGGCGGCGCGCGCGTCCTCGTCGCTTTCGGTGGCGGGCACGGCGTAGTCAAAGTTGAGCACAATACCAAGGTTGTCGCGGCCACGTGCGCGCAGGCGCGTCATCGCCTCACCGTGGGCCTTTAGGATGTGGTGCATCGCGCGGGATGCGGCGCGGATGTCGCGGGTTCCGGGGGCATGAATGCCAAGGAAATGCGACAGGTAGGCCACGCACCACGGCTCGTTAATGGTGGCAATCGCCTCCATCCGGTCGCCAATGCGGTCGTCGATGATCTCGACATAATCGCCAAACCAGTTGTGCACATCGGGATTGGTCCAGCCGCCCAGATCGGACAGGGCGGCGGGCATTTCCCAGTGGTAGAGGGTTTGGTAGGGCTTCAGCCCGCGCTCCAACAGCGCATCGGTGAGGCGGTCATAGTAGTCCAGCCCCTCTTGATTTACCTGTCCACGCCCCTCGGGCAACACTCGCGCCCATGAGGTAGAAAAGCGGTAGGCGTCAAAATTGCCCGCTTTCAACAGATCGAAATCGTCGGCGTAGCGGTGATAGTGGTCACAGGCGCGTGCGCCATCCTCGGAGCGGATCACATTGCCGGGGGTGGCCGCAAAGGTGTCCCAATGGGTCGGACCCGCGCCGCCAAAGCCGTGGCCTTCGATCTGATAGGCGGCGGTGGCCGCGCCAAAGGTGAAACCCTCGGGAAAATCTGCGCGCGTCAATTTGGGCGATTGGGTCATGGTCGTGCTCCCTTTGGGCTATGGCTGCGCTGTAAACGATGCATGCGTGGCGATGTGTTCCGAGGCGCAAACGTGCTGTAGGAGATATCTATAACGATTACACACCTGATTTGACAACACCAAAGCGCTTTGGCGTTTGTCTGTCATTTCGGGGCGCGTTTAGGCTTTGGGGGCGGGGCCGTGGGTGTGGCCGATGATCAATTCGGCGTCGAGCATACGGTGCTCATGTGGCGCATTCGGGTCATTGATCTGCGTCATCAGCATCTCTGCACAGATGCGCCCCGCGTGGCGCACAGAGGACCGCGTGGCGGTGTAAATCGGCTCGCTCGTGCCATTGCGCAGGTAAGACAGGTCGTCATCATGGATCACCAAGGACACATCACGACCCAGTTTCAGGCCGGCATCATCACAGGCGCGGCGCACGCCAATTCCGATGATAATCGACGAGGCCAAAAACGCGGTGGGCGGATTGTCTTGGGCCAAAAGCGCGCTGGCCGAATTGAAGCCGAACTCTTCGGTCATCTCGGACGAGCGGCAAATCGAGGCGTCTTCAGGGACGTTGCGCGCGGCGAGTGCTTTGGAATAGCCTTGGCGGCGGCGTGTCGCAAAATCCATTGTTTCCAATCCATTAAGGAGTGAAATGCGTGTGTGCCCAAGGTCAAGAAGGAAGTCTGTCGCACGTTCGAACGCGCGGGCGTTGTTCACATCAACCCACGAATAATCGTCCTCGCCCTCCCCACTAGAGCGCCCATGCACAACGAACGGCATGCCGATGCTGCGCAACAATTCAATGCGTTTGTCGTGGTCTTTTGGTCCGTGGATAATCACTGCATCGACAGACCCTTTGAGGGCGATGTCGCGGTAGGTTTGTTCCTCTAGGGCGTCTGGGACGATCTTGAGGTGCATGTCATAATTCTCACGCGCGTAGATCTCGGATGCACCCGCCACAAAGTCGGTGAAGACGGGGTTGACCACTTCGTGTTCTGTCGAGACGGGGATCACATGACCGACCGCGTGTGTGCGCCCCGTGGCAAGGGATCGGGCGCGATTGTTGGGCGCGTAATTGTGTTGGTCGGCCGCCTTGCGCACACGCTCACGCGTGGCCTCGGACACTTCGGGATAGCCATTAAGGGCGCGACTCACGGTGGTTTGAGACAGGCCTAAAATGTCCGAAAGTGTCTTGAGATTCATGGGGATTAACCGCCTTCGTTTCGTGTGAAAGTCCCCCTACGCTAGAGCGTTTCCTGTTTAATGGCAAAGGTTTAGTCGGTCCTTTACGTCAGGTTTGCTGCCGTATGCCGTGCTGCATTGCGGCATAATCGATTACGTAAGGTCTGTGCATTTGTGGGCGCGCTAACATCATTGACAGGACGGGAAGTTTAAACCAATCTAGGGCATCCAAAGCGCTTTGGGGGATGGATCAAAACGTTGATTCCATGCCTCGGTGCGCCGAGTGATCGATACCAATGTCTAGGTACAAACTGGGAGGTTTACATGAAGACATATCTTTTGACGGGTGCCGCTGTGGCCGCACTCTCCATCGGGGCCGCGTCCGCGCAGGACCTGTCTGGCCAAGTGATTACAGTTGCGGGTCCATGGCTCAGCCCTGAATCCGAAACCATCGCAAAAATCTTTGATATCTTCGAAGAAAAGACCGGTGCAGAAGTCAAATACGTTGGCTCCGACAGCTTCGAGCAGCAAATCGTGATCGACGCCGAAGCCGGCTCCGCGCCAAACGTTGCTGTGTTCCCACAGCCCGGTCTGGCCGCTGACATGGCTTCGCGCGGCTTTTTGACACCGCTCAAGCCCGAAGTGGGTGAGTGGGTTAAAGAGAACTACGCGGCAGGTCAGTCGTGGGTTGATCTCGCGACCTTTGCCGACAAAGAGGGCGCAGACCACCACTACGGCATGTTCTTTCGTGCCGACCTGAAATCCCTCGTTTGGTACTCACCCGAGACGTTCGAGGATGGTGGCTACACCGTTCCAACAACGATGGAAGAGCTCAAGGCGCTGACCGAAGAAATCACTGCAAACGGTGAGACACCATGGTGTATTGGTCTGGGTTCCGGAGCGGCGACAGGTTGGCCAGCAACCGACTGGGTCGAAGATTTGATGCTGCGCACGCAGTCCCCTGCGGATTACGATGCATGGGTCGCCAACGATCTGAAGTTCAACGATCCCAAAGTGGTCGCAGCCATCGAAGATTTCGGTTGGTTCGCACGCAATGACGCCTATGTCGCCGGTGGCGCAGGTGCGGTTGCAACCACAGACTTCCGTGACAGCCCCAAAGGCCTGTTTGACAGCCCGCCCCAGTGCTACATGCACCGTCAGGCGTCCTTTATCCCTGCGTTCTTCCCTGAAGGCACGGAAATGGGTGTGGATGCAGACTTCTTCTACTTCCCTGCTTACGCTGAAAAAGATCTCGGTAAACCCGTTCTCGGCGCTGGTACGCTCTTTGCGATCACCAACGAATCCGAGGGTGCGCACGCTTTGATCGAGTTCCTCGAAGATCCGGCAGCACACGAGCTGTGGATGGCCGAAGGTGGCTTCCTCACACCGCACAAAGGTGTGGACACGTCGAAGTTCTCCTCCGACACGGCACGCGCGATGAACGACATCTTGCTCAACGCGACAACGTTCCGCTTTGACGGGTCCGACCTTATGCCCGGTGGCGTAGGCGCGGGGTCGTTCTGGACCGGCATGGTTGACTACACAGGCGGCAAAGATGCCCAAGCTGTAGCTGACGAGATCCAGTCCTCTTGGGACGCTCTGAAATAAGAGCCTCTAGAGCTTTTGGGCAATCCGAGCGCGTCTCGGGTTGCCCGTTTTTGCACCTTACGAATAGACGCATTCAGGTTGCTATCCGTAGAGAGCGGGCCATCGGCTCTCTTCGCGTATCCGCCAAAACATAAACGCGCACCGTTTGAGATCATTTAACGCGGCGCGATGACCAAGCGATCCTTTTGGGAGGGGAATGGACATGCATCCAGCACTTCAAGGACTGATGACCATCGTGGTCGGGGTCGGGGCCTGCGTCAGCTATTTCTACGCCTCGAACCTGTTTATTGATAAGGTTCTGTTCCCGCCGCGCGGACCAAACGCCGGTCGCAACATCAACCGCGCCAATCTCATTCGTCCGTGGCTGTTTTTGTTCCCCGCGATGTTTGTGCTGTCGGTCTACCTCGCTTACCCCGTGTTCGAGACGCTGCGCCTGTCGCTGACTGATCGGGCGCAGGACGGGGCGTTTGTCGGCCTTGATAACTACCGCCAACTGGTGTCAGAGGCCAAGTTTTGGGAGGCCATCCGCAACAACCTGCTCTGGCTCATCGTGGTGCCGGCCATGTCGACCATCTTTGGTCTGATCGTCGCACAGCTCACCGACCGGATCAAATGGGGCAACATCGCCAAATCGATCATCTTTATGCCCATGGCGATTTCGTTTGTCGGTGCCTCCGTGATCTGGAAACTGGTCTATGATGCCCGCCCGCCCGAGGCCGAGCAGATAGGTGTGCTCAACGCGGTTTACATGTATGTGACGGGCAATGATCCGCAACAATGGCTGACGATTCCGCTGTGGAACAACTTCTTTTTGATGGCCGTGCTGATCTGGATTCAGACGGGCTTTGCCATGGTGATCCTGTCGGCAGCGTTGCGTGGAATTCCCGAGGAAACCATTGAGGCCGCGATCATCGACGGGGCGGGGCCGTTCCAGATTTTCTTTAAGATCAAAATCCCGCAAATGATGGGGACGATCATGGTCGTGTGGACCACCATCACCATCACCGTGCTCAAGGTATTCGATATCGTCTACGCCATGACCAACGGTCAGTGGGAGACACAGGTGTTGGCCAACTACATGTACGACAAGCTGTTCCGCGCCAGTGATTGGGGCGTGGGATCGGCGGCGGCGATGGTGATCATGCTGCTCGTGACACCGATTTTGGTGTGGAATGTCGTCAACGCACGTCGGGAAATGCGCTGATCGCGCGGGGGAGAGATTATGGATAATATTGCAGGATCTAAGTCATCGCTCACCTGGGCTGTTCACATCTCGGTTGCGGCCCTTGTGTTGCTCTGGGTGTTTCCAACGCTTGGCCTGTTGGTCTCGTCGTTTCGCACCGCCGATCAGATTTATTCGTCGGGGTGGTGGGCGTCATTGTTTACCCAAGAGAGCCAAAACCCCGCGATCCGCCTTGAGGGCGATGAGGTTCAGGACGGCCTGTTCTATGTGATCGAGGGCGATCTGTTCCCGACAACGGATGCGACCATTTCCGCATGGGGCACGTCCTCGCGCGATCCCGAGGCCTTTGCGCCCGGAGATGTGGCCGAGTTGAAAGACGGCTGGACCGTTACCGTAGATGTTGCGGGCGACTTTCGCCTGACATCGCCCACGTCGATGGAGGGGGAGCGTTTGCCGCGTGTGTTCACCACCGCCGAGACGCCGCCCGAGTTCACTTTGGACAATTACGACGAGATGCTGTTTTCGCCGTCCACCTCGCAAAACATGGCAAAGGCGTTTTTCAATACGCTGACCGTGACCATTCCCGCCACGATCATCCCGATCCTGATCGCGGCTTTTGCGGCCTATGCGCTTGCGTGGATGGACTTTCCGGGGCGCGCATTGCTTGTCGCGTTTGTCGTGGCCTTGCTTGTTGTGCCTTTGCAACTGGCGTTGATCCCGTTGCTTAAACTGCACCTCAGCCTTGGCATTGGCAAAGGCTACCTCGGGGTGTGGTTGGCGCATACGGGGTTCGGGATGCCGCTCGCGATCTATTTGCTGCGCAACTATATGGTCGGGCTGCCCCGCGACATTATCGAAAACGCCCGCGTCGACGGGGCGACGGAGTTTCAGATTTTCACCAAGATCATTCTGCCGCTGTCCTTTCCCGCCCTCGCGAGTTTCGCCATTTTCCAGTTCTTGTGGACGTGGAACGACCTTTTGGTCGGTCTGGTGTTCCTCATCGACAGCACCGGCGACACCACCATCATGACGCGCCAGATCATCGAGCTTTTGGGCACACGCGGCGGCAATTGGGAAATCCTTGCCACGGCCGCGTTTGTGTCCATCGCCGTGCCTTTGGGCGTCTTCTTTGCCATGCAAAAATACCTTGTTCGCGGCTTGCTCGCGGGCTCCGTCAAATAAGAGAATAGAGCGACAATGAACGTGCACACAGGACCCCAGACTATGCCAAAAACCTTTACTCGTGATCCCGATTGGTGGCGTGGCGCAGTGATCTATCAGATCTATCCGCGCTCGTATCAAGACAGCAATGGCGATGGCATCGGCGATTTGTTGGGCATCGTTCAACGTCTGCCCTACATCGCGTCCTTGGGCGTTGATGCGATCTGGATTTCACCGTTCTTTACCTCGCCGATGAAGGATTTCGGCTACGATGTGTCCGATTACTGCGATGTTGATCCGATGTTCGGCACGCTTGCGGATTTCGACGCGGTGATCGAGACGGCGCATCAATACGGCGTCAAGGTGATGATCGATTTGGTGTTGTCACACACCTCTGATCAACATGCATGGTTCAAGGAAAGCCGTGCCTCGCATGACAACGCCAAATCCAATTGGTACGTCTGGGCCGATGCTAAACAAGACGGCACACCGCCTAACAACTGGCTGTCGATCTTTGGCGGGTCTGCATGGCACTGGGATACGGGGCGGATGCAGTATTTTCTGCATAACTTCCTGACCTCGCAACCCGATTTGAACTTTCACGAACCACAGGTGCAAGAGGCGCTTTTGGACGTGAGCCGCTTTTGGCTGGAGCGCGGTGTGGACGGGTTCCGTCTTGATACCATCAACTTTTATACCCACGATGCCGAGCTACGCGATAACCCCGCGTTGCCAATCGAGGCGCGGTCGTCAAAAACGGCTCCTGCGGTGAACCCCTACAACTGGCAAGAGCATCTGTATGACAAGTCTCGCCCAGAGAACCTAGAGTTCTTGCGCAAACTGCGCGCAGTGATGGAGCCGTATAATGCGGCCGCTGTCGGCGAAGTGGGCGACGAGCAACGCGGTTTGGAGATAATGGGCGAATACACCGCCGGTAATGATCTCATGCATATGTGCTACGCGTTTGAATTGCTGTCCGGCGATACGCCCGATGCCGCCTATATCAAGGAGGTGATGGATAGCGTGGACGCCGTGGCCGCCGATGGGTGGGCGTGTTGGGCCTATTCCAACCACGATGTGCAACGCCATGTGTCGCGGTGGAATTTGACCCCCGCCGCCACGCGCGCCTTTACAACGTTGATGATGTGCCTGCGCGGATCGGCCTGTATCTACCAAGGTGAGGAACTTGGCTTGCCCGAGGCGGATATTGCGTTCGAAGACCTACAAGACCCTTACGGCATTCAATTCTGGCCTGAATTCAAGGGCCGTGACGGGTGTCGCACGCCGATGGTGTGGGAAAAATCCAACCACAATGGCGGATTTTCCGAGGCGACCAAGACATGGTTGCCTGTGCCGTCCGAGCACGTGAATATGTCGGTCAATGCGGCTGAGGATGATCCGACGTCGCTCGTGCATCATTACCGCCGTGCCATTGCGTTCCGTCATACTCACGCAGCGCTTAAAACGGGCACACAAGACGATATGCGGGTTGAGGACGGGTGTTTGGTCTTTACACGCAAACAGGGCGATGAGGAGCTGTTTTGCGCCTTTAACCTGACCGATAGCCCCGCCACGATTGAGACACCCGCAGGTAAATGGCATGCGGTGGGCGGCGAACTGAACTCCGCTTCTCCAATGGAAGACGGTAAAATTCATCTTGGGCCTTGGCAGCCCTGCATCATGCTGCGTGAGCATGGGTGATCTGGGAGGACAACACCAATGGCTGAGCTGAAACTGACAGATGTGGCAAAGACCTATGGCGGCAAGATCGAGGTGCTCAAAGACATCAACCTCGACATCAAGACGGGCGAGTTGATCGTCTTTGTCGGCCCGTCTGGTTGTGGTAAATCGACGTTGTTACGGATGATTGCGGGTCTGGAAAAGATCACAAGCGGCACGCTGGAGATTGACGGGTTGCGCGTCAACGATGTGCCACCCGCACAGCGCGGCATTGCGATGGTGTTCCAATCCTACGCGCTCTATCCGCATATGACTGTGCGCGAAAACATGTCCTTTGCGCTTAAAATCGCCAAGAAGCCCAAGGCGGAAATTGAGGCGGCGGTGGCCAAGGCCGCCAAGATCCTTCAGCTTGAGGACTACCTTGACCGTCTGCCCAAGGCGCTCTCGGGCGGGCAACGTCAACGTGTGGCCATCGGCCGCTCGATTGTGCGCGATCCAAAGGTCTATTTGTTCGACGAGCCGCTCTCCAACCTTGATGCCGCCTTGCGCGTGGCGACCCGTTTGGAGATCGCACAACTCAAGGAAAGCATGCCCGATAGCACGATGGTCTATGTAACGCATGATCAGGTCGAGGCGATGACCTTGGCCGATAAAATCGTGGTTCTGGCCAACAAAGGCATCGCCCAAGTGGGCAGCCCGCTTGAGCTATACGAGACCCCAGACAACGAATTCGTGGCGCAGTTTATAGGCTCTCCCGCGATGAATCTTCTGTCGGGCGAGATCACCGAGACCGGCGCACAGACCAAAGTCAAACTTGACGGCGAAGGCATCGCGGTATCGAACGTGCCCACGCAGGCCTCCGACATGGGGCGGCGCGTCAATGTCGGTGTGCGCCCCGAGGATTTGACCTTGGTCGAGGCGGGCGGTTTGGGCATCATCAACGGTGAGGTCAATATGACCGAAGCACTTGGCGAAGTGACCTTGCTCTACTTTGTGCCAGAACGTGACAACGATCCTCTGATTGCCAAATTGCCCGGCATTCATAAGGGGTTGCGCGGCACGACTGTCAATCTCACCGCTGATCCGTCCAAGGTGCATTTGTTCGCCAATGGCCTGTCGATGCGCGCCAAGGCGTAATATCCGCAGGTATGTATTCGAAAATCGGGGGCCACGGCCCCCTTTTTTATGGGGTGCGCTCAGCGGGTCGAGCACCGCGACAACGCGGCACGCGCCTGAGGGTGTTCGCGCCGCGCGTGGCGTGATATTCATGGGGCGCAATATGACAAAGGCGCATTCCATGTCTGACACGTCCTCACCTAAGAAACCGTATTTTCCGCCGCCACCGCCGCTCAATGCCCCGCCAAAGGGGCTATGGCGGGCGACACCACCCGCGATCTTTCCACCGATGCTGGGCTTGCTCGGTATGGGGTTGGCATGGCGTCAGGCAGGCGTTGCACTTAATGCGCCTGCGTGGATTGGCGAGCTGATCCTTGGCGCTGTGTCGTTGCTCTATATCTTCGGGGTGATTGCCTACAAAGCCAAGGCGGTGCGCCGTCTGTCAGTGGTCGCCGATGATGTGCGCATTTTACCCGGACGGGCGGGGCTTTCGGCGGGAACAGGCGCGGGGATGCTTCTTGCTGCGGCCCTTGTGCCATTTTCAATTCCCTTGGCCAAAGTCGTGCTTGTGGCCTCTTTAATGGGTCATGCGATCATTGCCGCGTTGATTATCCGTTCGTTCATCATCGGACCGCCTGAACAGCGCCGTGTGACACCCGTGTGGCATCTTAGTTTTGTCGGGTTCATCATTGGCGGTGTTGCGGCTCCTGCGGTGGGTTGGCCCGATTTGGCAAGTCTGTTGTTGGCGACAACCTTGCCCATTGCAGCAGCTATTTGGCTGATTTCTGCGCTGCAATTCGCAAAGGCAGATGTCCCACCGCCGCTGCGCCCGCTGTTGGCTATTCACCTTGCACCCGTTGCGTTGTTCGGGATCGTTGCGGCGGGCCTTGGTCATGGCGGCATGGCTGTGGCTTTTGGGTATCTGGGCGTTGCCGTTATGGCCGTGATGCTGCTAAGTGCGCGCTATTTCACCAAGGGGGATTTTACCGCTTTGTGGGGCGCGTTTACCTTTCCTATGGCGGCGTTTGCCAATCTGATGTTTGCCGCGGCAAAGTTTCAACAGACGCCCTTTGCCATCATCGGCGGGCTTGAACTTGTGGGGGCGACACTCGCCATTTCGGTTATCGCGTTCAAAATCATGCAAATCTGGGCGCGCGGAAAACTGTCCAAAGCGACCAACGCCGCGACGATCTAGAGCCGTCTTTAGCTGTTTGTGTGCCGATAGCGCCGCATCTCGAAATGGGGTGCGGCGCTAAATTTTGAGGGCAGGGGCGCAAAAGCCGCATCAGACCCTTCCCAAGCGGCAAGATCCATGAAATAGGGACATGCCAAACCGTATCACCCCAAGGAGAAGTTGGATGGAGATTCGCGAGGCTCTCACCTTTGACGACGTATTGCTGGTTCCGGGGGCATCATCTGTGCTGCCGTCTACTGCTGACACGTCTACGTTCGTGACAAAATCAATTAAATTGAACATCCCGTTGCTGTCCTCAGCTATGGATACCGTGACCGAAGCGCGTATGGCGATTGCCATGGCGCAGATGGGCGGAATGGGTGTGATCCACAAGAACCTTAACGTGGTGGATCAATCCAACGAGGTGCGCCGCGTCAAACGGTTCGAAAGCGGGATCGTGTATAACCCGATCACGTTGACCGCGGATCAGACCATTGCCGATGCCCGCGCCTTGGCGGTGCAATACAACTTTACGGGCTTTCCCGTGATCGACGGCTCTGGCCGCGTTGTGGGCATTGTGACCAACCGCGATATGCGCTTTGCCACCTCCGAGGACACGCCTGTGTCTCAGGTGATGACGTCTAACAACCTCGCGATCCTGAATGAACCTGCCGACCGCGATGAGGCGATTTCGCTGATGAAAGCGCGCCGGATCGAAAAGCTGCTGATCACCGATGGTGCGGGCAAGTTGACGGGTCTCTTGACCCTCAAAGACACGGAGACGGCCGTTTTGAACCCGTCTGCGTGTAAAGACGATCTTGGCCGTCTTCGTGTCGCTGCGGCGACCTCTGTGGGCGACAGTGGCTTTGAACGGTCTGCCGCCTTGGTCGATGCGGGCGTCGATGTGATCGTGATCGATACGGCGCACGGGCATTCGTCGGGCGTGATTGATGCCGTTGCGCGCGCCAAGAAAGAGTTTGGCGACAAGGTACAAATCATCGCCGGCAACATTGCCACGGGTGAGGCCGCCAAGGCGCTTATCGGTGCTGGTGCGGACGCGATCAAAGTGGGCATCGGGCCGGGGTCAATTTGTACCACACGCATGGTGGCCGGTGTCGGCGTGCCACAGCTCACCGCGATTATGGACTGTGCCGCAGCTGCGGGTGACGTACCGGTGATTGCGGATGGCGGGATCAAGTTCTCGGGCGATTTCGCAAAAGCGATTGCAGCGGGGGCCTCTGTGGCCATGGTCGGCTCGATGATTGCGGGCACGGATGAAAGCCCCGGTGAGGTTATTCTTTACCAAGGGCGCTCGTACAAATCCTACCGTGGTATGGGCTCGCTTGGCGCTATGGCGCGCGGTTCTGCGGATCGCTATTTCCAAAAAGATGCGGCCTCGGACAAACTCGTGCCTGAGGGCATCGAGGGCCAAGTGCCGTACAAAGGAACGGTCGGCACGGTGTTGCACCAAATGGTCGGCGGTTTGCGCGCGGCCATGGGATATACAGGTAATGCAACTGTGGCAGAGATGCGCAAAGGGTGTAACTTCGTCAAAATCACCGGTGCAGGTCTGAAAGAAAGCCACGTCCATGACGTGCAGATCACCCGCGAAAGCCCGAATTACCGCGTGGGCTAAAGCCGTGTGATCATGTAGAAATCTCAACGGGGGCGTCAGGCCCCCGTTGCGTTTTGTCCTCCCATAAGGGTTACGTTGCCAATGACACCGACCGCACGCCTCTCCGCCGCCATCGAATTGCTGGACACAATCTTGTCCGGTGTGAATGCCGAACGGGCCTTGACCAATTGGGCGCGGGGCAATCGGTATGCGGGCTCAAAAGATCGACGCGCGATCCGTGACTACGTCTTTGATGCTGTGCGGTGTTTGCGCTCTTACGCATGGCTTGGGGGAGCGGGCGAGGCGACACCCACGGGCCGCCAAGTGATAATCGGCGCGCTTAGAGCCTCAGGTGTTGATCTGGACACATTGTTCACAGGCGAGCGGTTTTCACCGGAGCCGTTGACGGATGCAGAGCGCGATGGTGTCACGTTGGATGCGGCAGGGCGCGGTGTGCGCCTTGATACGCCCGACTGGTTACTGCCAAAGTTCGACGCGGCATTGGGCGCGGATGCGGATGCTATTTTGGCCATCGGGCGCGAGCGCAGCCCCGTCTTTTTGCGCGTTAATCGCCGCAAGGCCACATTAGGTCACGCGATTGAGATGTTGGCCGAGGATAACATTGCCGCCCAACCCCACGCGTTGAGCGACTGCGCCCTGATCGTAACTGAGGGCGCGCGAATGGTCGCGCGCGCGCAAGCCTATCTCACCGGTGCCGTCGAAGTGCAGGACGCAGGGTCGCAAGCGGTTATCAACGCCTTGCCTGTCCAAGACGGTCAACGTGTGTTGGATTATTGCGCTGGCGGCGGTGGCAAGGCGTTGGCCTTGGCATGCAAAGCCGATGTGGCCGTGACTGCCCATGATATCGACCCCACACGGATGCAAGATATCGCTCCGCGTGCCTCGCGCGCTGGCGTCACAATCACCACCGCGCGTGCGGCGCAACTCGAGGACAGCTACGATTTGATCGTGGCGGATGTGCCCTGTTCAGGATCTGGATCATGGTCACGTGCCCCGCAAGCGAAATGGGCGCTCACCCCAGAGCGTCTTACCGAATTGACTGAGCTTCAGGCGCAAATCCTCAATGAGATTGCCCCACGCGTGGCCAAGGGCGGTGTGCTTGGCTACATCACCTGTTCGCTGTTCGACGTTGAAAATAGCGAACAGATCACGGGCTTTGTTGCGCGCCACCCCGCGTTTACGGTTGAGACATCGCGTCTGATCACGCCCATCGAGGGCGCGGACGGGTTTTTCGTCTGCGTGCTGCGCCATACGGGCTAAGCGCCCGATACGCGCCACAAAACAACTTTACCGATAGTGATGTGTTTATTACAATGGTTACGGGCGCTTAAAGCGCTCGGACCAATTGGGGCGCGCACTCAAAGCGTGCGAACATCTCATTGCCAAAACGGCGAGAAGGATCTTTTGTGAACGCAGCAAATATGAGTGTCGGGCCGCTTGGGCGTCTGGGTCACCGTCTCGCACCTCTTGCCGTGTGGTTTTTTCTCGCGGGTCTGGCCCTGATCGGGGCCGCGTTTTTGGTCGCCAATGCACGCTTGGGCTTGTTGCTTTTTGTTTGCGGGGCGGCGCTGTTTTGGTCCGTGTTGATCTTGCGGGTGTTGATTGCCCGAGAGCGGCGCAAGCGCCTTTTGTTTCACGCAACAATCGCCACATTTGTCGCCCATGATGCCGCCCCGTCCTTTACCACCGATGCAGACGGAACCATTGATTATCAAAATAAATCCGCAGTGAGCCGGTTTGGGGCCTGTGACGGACACTCCATTATTGCCACCATCGAAGGGTTATTTGCCGCCCCGTCTGCCACCCTCACGCGACTGCAAAACCAAGCCCACACCAATGGCGCGGCTTTTGAAGATGTGGCCACCCGTACCGGTCATATGCGCCTGTCGGTGCATCTGGTCGGCGAGGGCGGGGACTGCTTTTTATGGCGTCTGGAGGATTTGACAGAACGCGGCGAGGCGGGTGTTGGCGGTGAGGCGGTCTCGCTTCCCATGCTTGTGCTGTCGCCCAAGGGCAAGCTGTTGTTCACCAATGCGGCGTTGCACCGTTTGATCGGGCACCGCCCGACCTCCCTTGACCGGCTTGTCACCGACTTGCCGCTGCGCAGTGGTGATTTGCATTTGCTATCGGGACAGAGTGCGCCGGTGAGCGCGCGGGTGGTCAAATACGACAGCCCGACAGGGCGCCAAGAGGTCTATTTCCTGCCTGAGTTGACGCCGCAACTGGGGGCATGGACGGATTTTGATGCGTTGCCCGTGGCCTTGCTCAAGGTGAGCGCTGATGGATCCATTCTAGAAAGCAACCGCGCGGCGCGTGATTTGCTTGCGATGCCCGCGGATCCGCGCGCGCTAAATCTCGGCGCGGTCGTCGAGGGGTTGGGGCGTTCGGTGGCGGAATGGGCGGGGGATGTCGCACAGGGACGATTGCATAAGCCAGAGTTCGTGCGCGCGTCATTGCCCGAGAAAGACACGTTCCTACAGATTTCCCTGACCCGCGTCGAAGGGGCAGATGGCGAAACCGAATTGGTCTCTGTGTTGACGGATGCGACCCAACTCAAAGCCCTCGAAGCGCAGTTTGTCCAAAGCCAGAAAATGCAGGCTATCGGTCAATTGGCGGGCGGTGTGGCGCATGATTTCAACAACCTGCTCACGGCTATTTCGGGCCACTGCGATCTATTATTGTTGCGCCACGACAGTTCGGACCCTGAATATGCCGATCTGGTTCAAATCCATCAAAACGCGAACCGTGCGGCTGCACTGGTCGGGCAATTGCTCGCCTTTTCGCGCAAACAAACCCTCAAACCCGAAGTGATCAACCTGCGCGATACGCTGTCTGATCTTACACATTTGCTTAATCGTCTGGTGGGCGAAAAAATCACGCTCGCCGTGTCACATGATGATGATCTACGCCCCATTCGCGTGGACAAACGTCAGTTGGAGCAGGTGATTATGAACCTCGTTGTCAACGCGCGCGATGCGATGTCGACGGGTGGTCAGATCGCGATTGAATCGCGCAACATGCAGTTCAACGAAGCGGTGATAAAGGGGCGGGCAACCGTCCCCGCGGGCGACTACGTGGTGATATCGGTGGCCGATCAGGGACGCGGTATCCCCAAAGAGCAATTGCAGCAAATTTTCGAGCCGTTTTTCACCACCAAGCGCACGGGCGAGGGCACGGGGTTGGGCCTGTCGACGGCTTACGGGATCATCAAGCAAACCGGTGGCTTTATCTTTGTCGATAGTGCGATCGGGATCGGAACAAAGTTTTCGATCTATCTACCCACCCACGCCGCAAGTGCCGCCGATGTGGTCGCTACGGTTGTGACCACACCCAAGCGCGTGGTTGAGCGCGGCGAGGGGGTTGTGCTTTTGGTCGAGGATGAGGCCCCCGTGCGCGCGTTCGCGGCGCGTGCCCTCAAATTGCGCGGCTATACCGTCATCGAGGCCGACTGTGCCGAGGAGGCGTTGGAGCATTTGCAAGATGAGGCCCTACACGTCGATCTGTTCTTGTCCGATGTGATCATGCCCGGAATGGATGGCCCGACATGGGTGACACAGGCGCGTGAGGCGCGCCCGCATGTCAAAGTGATCTTTATGTCGGGCTATGCCGAGGATCATTTCTCGGACCAACAGGCGCAGATTCCCCATTCGGTGTTCTTGCAAAAGCCGTTTTCATTGTCGGAATTGACCGAGGTTGTGCAGGCGCAGTTCGAGGTGTGATTTTTATTTCGCGGCCCTTTGAGATATCACGGGACGGTACACGCCATCTAATCGCCGTGCGCAGTTTGTTTTATTTCAATGCCTTGCGCGGCATTCCTCCCGCTATTTTTAGGGGACGCGCGCCGTATAAATCCGCGTAGAGAATGCATTAACCAGTTTGTGCGACTGCTAGGGGGATCAGTTTTTGGTTGAAATGTTCTCTTTTTGATCTCATAAGGATTTTAGAGAACAAGACAGGAACATAACTTGTCCTTGCGTGCGCCACGGTCCATCGAGTTTCCGTTGCCGCCCCAAGACGGGTGTGAAATAAGGGTAGAGATCAATGGCTAAAGCGGCGGCAGCAGAGATGAGCAAAAACGACAGCAACAAGCAAAAGGCACTGGATAGCGCGCTTGCGCAAATCGAGCGGCAGTTTGGCAAAGGGTCGATCATGAAATTGGGTGCGGATAATCCCGCCCAAGAGATCGAATCGACCTCCACCGGCTCACTTGGCCTTGATATCGCGCTTGGCATCGGTGGTATCCCCAAGGGGCGGATCATTGAGATCTACGGGCCGGAGTCGTCGGGTAAAACCACGCTCACGCTGCACTGTGTCGCCGAAGAGCAGAAAAAAGGTGGTGTATGCGCCTTTGTCGATGCTGAACACGCGCTTGACCCGATCTATGCCCGCAAATTGGGGGTCGACCTTGACGAGTTGCTGATTTCGCAGCCCGACACAGGGGAGCAAGCCCTCGAAATCGTCGACACTTTGGTGCGCTCTGGCGCGGTGTCGTTGGTTGTCGTCGACTCTGTTGCAGCTTTGACGCCAAAATCCGAGTTAGAGGGCGACATGGGCGATAGCTCCGTGGGTGTTCAGGCACGCCTGATGTCACAAGCCATGCGCAAACTCACAGGCTCGATCAACCGCTCCAAATGTACAGTTATTTTCATCAACCAAATCCGGATGAAAATCGGCGTCATGTTCGGCTCGCCCGAAACCACAACGGGCGGCAACGCGTTGAAGTTCTACGCCTCTGTACGTCTGGATATTCGCCGCATCGGTCAAATCAAAGACCGCGATGAGGTCGTCGGCTCCGAGACACGTGTGAAAGTCGTCAAAAACAAAGTGGCACCACCGTTCAAACAGGTCGAATTCGATATCATGTACGGTGAGGGCATTTCGAAAACCGGTGAGCTTCTTGATCTTGGGGTCAAGGCGGGTGTGGTCGACAAGGCTGGCTCATGGTTCTCTTATGGGGATGAACGCATCGGGCAGGGGCGTGAAAACGCCAAGCGGTTCTTGAAAGAGAACTCCCGCTTTGCTCTTGAGATCGAAGATAAAATTCGCGCATCCCACGGGCTTGAATTCGATCTCGCCGAAGAGTTCGCAGCCATTGAAGAAACCACAGATGTGGTTGAGGGCGACGAGGCGGAATAAACGCGGCGCGCCACAGATAAAAACAATCGAAAAAGGGTCGGAACCATCGTGTTTCGGCCCTTTTGCGTGGCGCGGGTGATGGACAGGCTGAGAAAGGGACGATACACCCGAAGGACAGCAATTCCAGCCCAAAAACAAGAGCCCCGACATGCCAAGCGTCAACGATATCCGGTCCACCTTTCTGAACTATTTTGACACCAACGGCCATAAGGTCGTGGACAGCTCATCGCTTGTCCCGCGCAATGATCCCACCTTGATGTTTACGAACTCGGGCATGGTTCAATTCAAAAACTGTTTCACAGGCTTGGAAAAACGCGACTATGTGCGGGCGACATCGGCCCAAAAATGCGTGCGCGCAGGGGGCAAACACAATGACCTCGACAATGTCGGCTACACCGCGCGCCACCACACATTCTTTGAAATGCTCGGCAACTTTTCGTTTGGCGACTATTTCAAAGATGATGCTATCCGGTTTGCATGGGAATTGATCACCGGCGAATTCGCCATCCCAAAAGACAAACTCTACGTCACCGTCTACCACACCGATGACGAAGCCTTTAATATCTGGAAAAAGGTCGGTGTGCCCGAAGAACGCATTATCCGTATCGCCACCTCTGACAATTTTTGGCAGATGGGCGACACGGGGCCGTGCGGTCCGTGCACCGAGATTTTTTACGACCACGGCGACCACATCTGGGGCGGCCCTCCCGGCTCCCCCGACGAGGATGGCGACCGCTTCATCGAGATCTGGAACGTGGTGTTCATGCAAAATGAACGCTTTGCGGACGGGTCTATGACTGATCTGGATATGCAATCCATTGATACGGGCATGGGGCTAGAGCGGATCGCGGCGTTATTGCAAGGTTCGCACGACAACTATGACACCGACCTGATGAAAGCGCTGATTGAGGCGTCTGCGCACGCCACGTCCGTCGATCCGTTTGGCGACAAAAACGTGCATCACCGTGTGATCGCCGACCACTTGCGCTCGACATCGTTTCTGATCGCCGATGGCGTTATGCCGTCCAATGAGGGGCGCGGCTACGTGTTGCGCCGCATTATGCGCCGCGCCATGCGTCACGCGCATCTGCTTGGGGCGAAAGATCCGGTCATGCATAGCCTTGTGCCGGAATTGGTGCGTCAAATGGGCGATGCCTATCCCGAATTGCGTCAGGGCCAAGCCATGATTGAGGAAACGCTCCGCCTTGAGGAAACCCGTTTCAAACAGACACTTGAGCGTGGCTTGAAATTGCTCGATGACGAGTTGGACGGTTTGGGTGAGGGTGAAAAACTTGCGGGTGCCGCCGCGTTTAAACTTTACGACACGTTTGGATTTCCCCTTGATCTGACGCAAGATGCATTGCGTGAAAAAGGCCGTGAGGTCGACACGGACGGGTTTGATGTCGCTATGGCTGAGCAAAAAGCCAAGGCGCGCGCGGCATGGGCCGGATCGGGTGAAACTGCGGATGCAACCGTTTGGTACGATGTCGCCGAAGACAAAGGCGTGAGCGAATTCCTGGGCTACGAGACCGAAAAGGCCGAGGGCGAGATCGTCGCACTCGTAAAAGACGGCGCACGGGTCCAGACCGCAAAGGCGGGCGATACGGTGCAAATCGTCGTCAACCAGACGCCATTTTACGGCGAAAGCGGTGGACAGGTTGGCGACATGGGCGTGATCCGTGTCGACGACAACGTTGCAAAAGTCACTGACACCAAAAAGGTCGCGGGTGTGTTCATTCACATCGCTGAGGTTGTTTCGGGGGCCATCAACGTGGGTGAACCGGCTGTGCTTGAGGTCGATCACACGCGCCGCTCTGCCATTCGGGCCAACCATTCGGCCACGCACCTGTTGCACGAGGCGCTTCGCGTCACGCTTGGCGATCATGTGGCGCAACGCGGATCGCTCAATGCGCCCGATCGTTTGCGGTTCGATTTCTCCCATGGCAAGGCTTTGAGTGCTGCGGAACTGGCCACTGTTGAGGCTGATGTGAACGCGTTTATCCGTCAAAACACGCCGGTTGAGACCCGCCTTATGACCCCTGATGATGCGCGCGCGATTGGCGCTCAGGCGCTGTTTGGCGAGAAATACGGCGACGAAGTACGCGTTGTCTCTATGGGGCGCGCGGATACTGGCAAAGGGTCGGACGGCAAAACCTATTCGCTCGAGCTGTGCGGAGGCACGCATGTGGCGCGCACGGGCGACATCGGTGTCTGTGTGATCACGGGCGACAGTGCATCGTCTGCGGGCGTGCGCCGCATTGAGGCGCTCACAGGTCAGGCGGCGATTGAGTATATGGCACAAGCGGCCGGTCGCGCCGATGAGGTCGCAGCCGTGCTAAAGGCCCCTGTGGGCGAAGTTGTCGACCGTGTCAAAGCGCTGTCTGACGAGCGGAAAAAGCTCGAGCAAGAGGTCGCAAACCTGCGCCAACAGATCGCCATGAGCGGCGGCGCATCAGGTGGCGCGGTTGAGGCGATCACTGTGAACGGCATCGCGTTCCTCGCCCAAGCGTTGGACGGCGTGTCTGGCAAAGATCTACGTGGCTTGATCGATGCGCACAAAAACAACCTTGGCTCCGGTGTGATCCTCTTGATCGCGGATGATGATGGTAAGGTCGCGGTGGCCTGTGGTGTGACCGATGATTTGACGCAAACCGTGTCCGCCGTTGACGTGCTCAAAGCGGCAGTTGCCAAAGTGGGCGGCAAGGGCGGCGGTGGTCGCGCGGATATGGCCCAAGGGGGCGGCAAGGATTTTTCCGGTGCTCAGGCTGCAATTGCAGCGGCTGAGGCCGTGCTGAAGGGATAACAAACCTATGGCGTTTTATGTGATCGCTCATACGGATGTCGTCGACTTTGTGACCTATCGCACTTACGCGCAACGTGCGGAGGAGATCTTGCTTGCGTATGGCGGCCGTGTCCTTGTCAAGGGCACGGTGGGGCAGTACGTGCAGGGCAAGGGGCCAAAGTTCCACACGATCTTGGTTTTTCCAGACAAAGCGGCGGCCGATGCCTGCTACATGTGTGATGAATACCAAGAGATTTTGCCCCTTTCCATGCGCTCGGCCACTCGGGATGTGGTGATGGTCGAGGGTGAGGATCTTCCTGAACTCTTTGGGTCGGATGGAACGTAGCGCTCTACATAATGATTACAAACGGGTTTTGATGAGGCCCATAGGATACCGCCGCACACGGCGAAAAGGAGACCTGATATGGCTGCGCTTTGGATTACGCATGTGTCTGTGACGCATGAAGACGAGTATGCAAAATATGCCAAACTGGCGGGGCCAGCGATTGCCAAGCATGGCGGCGCGTTCATCGCGCGTGGCGCGCGTCATGTCCAACTCGAGGGCAAAGACCGCCCGCGCAATGTGGTGATCCGCTTTGACAGTGTCGAGGCGGCTGTGGCCTGTTACGAAAGCCCTGAGTACCAAGAGGCGCTTGCCTTTGCCAAGGACAGCTCGGAGCGTGAATTGGTTGTGGTTGAGATAACCGAATAGCCAAGAATTACGGCTGGACAATGCTCCCCCGCGTGTTGTGAACTCTTGCGCGGGAGGAGATACACACATGTCCAAGATTAAAACCGTCACGCCGCGCCTGTTTCGTATTCCGTTAGACGAGGTGTTGGTTGATGCCAAACATGGTGATCACACGCATTTTGAGGTGATCACGGTGACGATCACGACCGAGGACGGTCTGACGGGCACGGGCTACACCTA
The DNA here is from genome assembly GCF_001308265.1 of Celeribacter marinus. Lineage (GTDB taxonomy): Bacteria > Pseudomonadota > Alphaproteobacteria > Rhodobacterales > Rhodobacteraceae > Celeribacter > Celeribacter marinus. Next base: position 641,369 of record NZ_CP012023.1, on the reverse strand, counting down.
CACCGGCGGCAAAGGTGGTCAGGCGATTTTGGCCATGTTAACCTATGATTTTTGCGACTGGCTCATCGGGCAGGATGCACGCGACATTGCCGCCATTTATGACGATATGCAGTGGCACGTCCACTATGTGGCGCGGGGCGGTATCGCGTCTTTTGCGATGTCTGCGATTGATATTGCGCTTTGGGATCTGCGTGGCAAGCGCGAGGATGCGCCGTTGTGGCGCATGACGGGGGGAGCGGATCGCACCTGTCGAGCCTATTGCGGTGGCATCGACCTTGGCTACACCGAGGCCAAGTTGCTCGAGAGCGTCAAAGGCTACGTGACGCGTGGATTTGACGGGGTGAAGATCAAACTGGGTCGGTCCCATGACGAGGATATCGCCCGTATCAAAGCGGTGCGTGAGGCAATCGGTCCCGATGTAACGTTTATGGTCGACGCCAATTATTCACTGTCGGTTGAGGCCGCGATTGCCCTGTCCAAGGCGATGGAACCCTTTGATATTACGTGGTTTGAGGAGCCGATCGATCCCGACGATTTTGAAGGATACGCTGTGGTCGCAGACGCCACATCCGTGCCCTTGGCCATGGGTGAGAACCTGCACACGATCCATGAGTTTCGCCGCGCCTTTGCTCATTCTAAATTGAGCTACATTCAACCCGATGCCTCCAATTGCGGTGGTATTACAGGGTGGTTGTCAGTTGCGCGTGCGGCGGCCGTGCGTGGCATTCCGGTGTGTTCGCACGGGATGCAGGAGTTGCATGTAGGTCTGGTCAGCGCACAGCCCAATGCGGGCTGGATCGAGGTGCATTCCTTCCCGATTGATCGCTACACCACTCGGCCCTTGGTGGTCGAAAACCATCGCGCAGTGGCGGCGGATACGGCGGGGACGGGGGTTGTGTTCGACTGGGACATGTTGGAACAGAGCCACGATCCAAAGTAAGCCCAATTGACGATATGCCATATGAAAAGGCGGCCTCCGATGTGGGAGCCGCCTTTTGTCAGTCTAGTGGGCGCTGCTTACTGCGCGGAGCGGGCGTGACGCTTGCGCTCGTGCGGGTCAAGGTAGCGTTTGCGCAAACGGATCGCGTTTGGCGTCACTTCGACCAACTCGTCGTCGTCGATATAGGCAATCGCTTGCTCCAAGGTCAGCGTCACAGGTGTGGTCAGACGCACCGCGTCATCTGTACCCGAGGCGCGCACGTTGGTGAGCTGTTTACCTTTGAGCGGGTTCACTTCGAGATCGTTCTCACGGGTGTGCTCGCCAATGACCATGCCTTGGTAGACATCTTCCTGCGCACCGATAAAGAAGTGACCACGATCCTCGAGTTTCCACAGTGCGTAAGATACGGCTTTGCCGGCATCCATGGAGATCAAAACGCCCTGACGGCGGCCCGGAATGTGACCTTTATGTGGGGCCCATTCATGGAACACGCGGTTCAGAACGCCCGTGCCACGCGTATCGGTGAGGAACTCACCGTGGTAGCCGATCAGGCCACGCGAGGGGACGTTGGCAATGATGCGTGTCTTGCCGTTTTGTTGTTTCATTTCTGTCATTTCGCCCTTGCGGGTTCCTGTCAGTTTTTCGATCACGGCACCGGAGTATTCGTCATCGACGTCGATTGTGACTTCCTCGATCGGCTCCATTTTCACGCCGTCGATTTCACGGATCAGAACCTGTGGGCGGGAGATCGAAAGCTCGAACCCTTCGCGGCGCATGTTCTCGATGAGCACGCCCATCTGCAATTCGCCGCGACCGGCAACTTCAAACGCTTCGCCACCGGGGGTGTCTGTGACTTTGATCGCCACGTTCACTTCGGCTTCTTTCATCAGGCGGTCACGGATAACGCGCGACTGAACTTTTTTACCATCACGACCTGCAAGCGGGCTGTCGTTGATGCCAAACGTTACGGTGATCGTTGGCGGATCAATGGGTTGTGCTTCGAGAGGGGTGTCAATCTCGAGGGCGCACAGCGTGTCGGACACAGTCGCCTTGGACATGCCGGCAACGGATACGATGTCGCCCGCGATAGCCTCAGAGATGTCTTGCATTGCCAGACCGCGGAAGGCCTGAATTTTCTTAACCTGAAACTGCTCGATCTTTTGGCCGTTGCGGGTCAGCGCCTGAATAGTCGCGCCAGTTTTGAGCGTCCCTGTTTCAACACGACCTGTGAGCAAACGACCCAAGAACGGATCGGCACCAAGGGTGGTTGCAAGCATTGTGAACGGCTCGTTTTGCTTTTTGAGCTGCTTTGGCGCAGGCACGTGGTTCAGCACAAGGTTGAACAGCGCATCGAGATCTTTGCGCGGGCCGTTGAGTTCGGTGTCACACCACCCGTTACGGCCAGAGGCGTAGAGGTGGGGGAAATCAAGCTGATCTTCGTCGGCGTCGAGCGAGGCGAACAGATCAAAGCATTCGTCGAGGGCACGGTCAGGCTCGGCATCGGGTTTGTCGACTTTGTTGAGCACAACGATAGGACGCAGGCCAAGAGCGAGTGCTTTGGAGGTCACAAATTTGGTCTGGGGCATCGGGCCTTCTGCGGCATCGACCAAGAGGACAACACCGTCAACCATGGACAAAATGCGCTCCACTTCGCCGCCAAAATCGGCGTGACCAGGCGTATCAACGATGTTGATGCGGTGGCCTTTGTATTCAACCGATGTCGCCTTGGCGAGGATGGTGATCCCGCGCTCACGCTCCAGATCGTTGCTGTCCATAGCCCGCTCAGTGGTGGCTTGGTTGGCACGGTAGGTGCCGGATTGTTTGAGAAGCTCGTCCACAAGCGTCGTCTTGCCGTGGTCAACGTGAGCGATGATAGCAATATTGCGAAGATCCATTGGGTTTATATCCGTGCGTTCGGGGCACGCAGCGCTGCGTGCGTTACTCGTTTGGGAGGGCCGTAACGCTTAGCGGGGCAAAAGGCCAGCACAAAAGGCCGATCTTTTGCCTTGTTGCGGATTGTCGCGCTCAGTGGCCAGCGGATTTGGAAAAAAGTTGGATCACGATGACGCCACCGATGATCATGCTCATGCCGATCACGGCGGCAAAGTCGAGTTTCTGGCCGATGGCGACATATCCGACCAAAGAGATAAATACGATGCCCAGTCCCGACCACATCGCATACGCGATACCCACGGGGAGTGTTTTAAGGGTGACCGAGAGAAAGTAGAATGCCAAGCCGTAGGACACAACCAAGATGACGACAGGTACGATTTTGGTGAACTGCTGTGAGGCGGCCATGGCCGTTGTGCCAATGACTTCAAAGACGATAGCAAGAACGAGAAAGATGTATTGCATATGGTGTCCCGTACAAGTTCGTTTGGGTATCGGGGGTTACATCGCGATGTAGCGGTCGCGGCGGTGGTTTATGGCAATCACGAGGTTGAGGATCACAGCGCCCAAAAGGGAATAGGCGACCAATGTGAGCGGCAAAAGCAAGGCCGCGACACCTAACAAGATGACGTCAAAACCCAGTTGGACATAGCCTGCCTTTAGCTTGGTTGCGTCTTGCAGGTAGAGCGCCAAAATGCCGATCCCGCCAAGTGATCCGCCGTGGCGAAAGATGGCCATGAGGCCTGCGCCCTGTAGAAACCCGATCATCACCGCACCAAAGACGGGGTTGACCCGCTCGAATGAGATGAGGTGCGGGAATAGCTCGGAAAACCCTGATATCAGCGCCACACAGGCAAAGGTTTTGAGGACGAATTTCATCCCCATGCGTTTGTAGCCAAACCAGTAAAACGGCAGGTTGACGGCAAAGAACACCCAGCCAAAAGACGCCTTTAGGACGTAAGAGATCAATAGGGCGAGACCCGCCGTTTGGCCCGTGATGAATCCCAGATCGCGTAGCATCACCACGGCAAAGGCGCACATGGCGGTGCCATAGACAAAGGCTTGGGCATCTTCGAACACAGTGTGATTGGCGGTTTTTTGATCTGGTGTTTGCATGACCGCCTTGGATACCCAAACGGCGCAAAAGGCAAGGGGGCGTTAGGGCGCGATATAGCGGTCGCGGCGGTGGTTGAACGCGATCACCCCGTTGAGGATCAGCGCGCCGAGGAGCGAATAGAGCACGCGCTCGGGGGCAAAGAGGAAAAAGGCGACCCCGAACAAAATCGCGTCAAAACCGAGTTGGACAAATCCTGCGCGGATGCCAAAGCGGTCTTGGGCATAAAGTGCGACCACGCCCAAGCCGCCAAGCGATCCTTTGTGGCGAAAGGTGCCGAGTAGGCCGTAGCCCGTGAGCACGCCAAAGGCCACGATGCCAAACAGCGGGTTGAGGTGTGCAAACTGCATCCAGTTCGGGACGACCTCCATCAAGATCGAGAGGATCGTCACGCAAGCGATTGATTTTAGGGTAAACTCACGCCCCATTTGCACCCATGCAAGGGCATAGAACGGGATGTTGATCAGCCAGAACACCCACGAAAACGACCATTCGGTGAGGTAGGAAATCACCAATGCCAAACCCGCAGTTTGTCCCGTGATAAAGCCAAGCTGCGTGATAAAGCTCAGGCCGATGGCGGTGGTCACAAGGCTGATCGAGAACCCTTGCAGGTCTTCGAGTGCGGTGTGTTTGGGCGGGTCTACGGGGAGGGGGATGGGTGAGGGCATAGCGCCACCTTAGGGCAGCACTATTGACCTGTCTAGCGATCCCTGCGCCCGTGACGTGAGGTTTTCGTGTCAGGGGCGCAGGGTTTTGGAGTTCGGGCGTTTACGACAGCACGAGCGACAGGCCAAGCGCAGCACTTGCGGCCCCTAAAAAGCGCGGGGCAAGCGGATGCGCACGGGCCATGAACTGCGCCATGACAATGCCGAGGGCGTGCAGGGCGGCGGTGACGACGATAAAGCCAATCCCAAAGGTCAGCGCCTGCGCATCACCAAGCTCGGCCCCGTGGGCATGGCCGTGGAACAGTCCGAAAAACGCCGCCACAGCAATGCCGATCCACGCGGTGGGGCGCAGCGCGAGGAGCACCACAATCCCGAACACGATGGAGGAGGCCAAGATCATTGGCTCGACCAAGGGCAGAGGTGCGCCAAAGCCCGCCGCGATATAGCCAAGGGCCATCGCGCCGACAAAGCCCGCAGGCACCGCCCAAATGCCGCGCCCGCCGATTTGCAGCGCCCAGACGCCAACGGCAAGCATGGCGATCACGTGGTCCAACCCGAACAACGGATGGGACGCCCCCGCAAGAAACGATCCGTGTTCACCCGCGGGCAAATGCGCCAAAGCGGGTGAGGTGGTGAGGACAAGTGCAAGTAAGGAAAGGGAAAAGCGCGTGTATGTCATGTCTTTGGTGTTCCTGAGTATGGGTCAACGGACGCTCCGGATTGGATCGCGTCAAGCTTTGTATAGCGGGCTTGGTTGTACAGGTCCAAACGAAAAGGCCACCCGTGTCTGGGTGGCCTTTGGTCTGTTCTTGTGTCGGTCTGGTCATATTGCGGCCAATCTAGCCCACCAGCGCCTTATTCAGATTTTGATCGATCTTCTCCAAAAAGCCCATCGTTGTCAGCCATCCTTGATCGGGGCCGACAAGCAAGGCGAGGTCTTTGGTCATGTGGCCGCTCTCGACCGTGTCTACGATCACCTTTTCGAGCGTGGTGGCAAAGCGCATCAACTGTTCGTTGCTGTCCAATTTGGCGCGGTGTTTCAACCCGCCCGTCCATGCGTAGATCGACGCGATGGAGTTGGTCGATGTGGCCTCTCCCGCTTGGTGTTGGCGGTAGTGGCGCGTCACGGTGCCGTGGGCCGCTTCGGCCTCAACGATTTTGCCGTCTGGGGTCAACAGTTGCGAGGTCATCATGCCCAAGCTGCCAAAGCCCTGTGCCACGGTGTCGGATTGCACGTCACCGTCATAGTTTTTGCACGCCCACACAAAGCCGCCCGACCATTTGAGCGCACAGGCGACCATATCGTCGATCAAGCGGTGTTCGTACCAGATGCCTGCGTCTTTGTATTTTTGTGCAAATTCAGCCTCGTAGACCTCTTCAAAGATGTCTTTGAAACGACCGTCATAGGCCTTGAGGATGGTGTTTTTGGTCGACAGGTAGACAGGCCACCCGAGGTTGAGGCCGTATGTGAGCGACGAGCGCGCAAAGTCGTAGATCGACGCGTCAAGGTTATACATCGCCTGATAGACACCGGCGGAGGGCGCATCGAACACTTCGCGTTCAATAATCGTCCCGTCCGCGCCCTCGAATTTCATCGTCAATTTGCCCGCAGAGGGGAATGTGAAATCGGAGGCTTTATATTGGTCGCCGTAGGCATGACGCCCCACAACAATCGGTTTGGTCCATCCGGGCACAAGGCGCGGCACGTTTTTACAGATGATCGGTTGGCGAAAAATTGTCCCGCCGATGATGTTGCGGATCGTGCCGTTGGGCGAGCGCCACATCTGTTTGAGGTTGAACTCCTCAACACGGGCCTCGTCGGGGGTGATGGTCGCACATTTCACCGCCACACCGACCTCTTTGGTCTTTTCGGCGGCATCAATCGTGATCTGGTCGTTCGTCTCGTCGCGCGATTCAATGCCGAGATCATAATACAGGAGGTCGAGGTCGAGATAGGGCAGGATCAGTTTGTCTTTGATGAACGCCCACATAATGCGGGTCATCTCGTCGCCGTCCATTTCGACGATTGGATTGTCTACCTTGATCTTTGTCATCGGGTGCGCTCCTTAAGGATAGGCAGTGTCTATCTATTGAGTATGTCTATACTGTAAACGCGGACGAGGGGGAAGGGGCTGTATACAGTTGTATACCAGATTGCCACCCGAGCGGTGCAGCGCCTTATCCGCCCGCGACGAGCAACCCGACACCATAGGCCACGCCCGCGCATAATCCCCCGACCGCAATCGTCTCGCCCATGCATCGCACAAGGCCCGCACGTGTCGCGACATGGCGCAACACCCCAAGAAGGCCAAGCGCGCTGAATGTCGCCACGATCGCCGCAGGCGTCTGTGTCTCAACAGGCAGCCCGAGCAAGTAGGGCAGGAGCGGAATGGCCCCGAACACCACAAACGACACAAAGGTCACAAGAGCGCGCGGCCAAAGCGGCCCTTGGCCCGGATCCTCAATCCCATCGACTTGGCTCAGGGTCAGCTCGGCCATCAGCTCGGGCGATTTGGCCGTGAGCGATGCCATCGTGGTGGCGTCGAGGGAGGACAACCCGCGCGATTTGAGGTGCGCGGTGAGCGCGTCCACTTGGGACGCGGGATCACGGGCCAATGTGGCGCGGCGGCGTTTGATCATATCACGGGCGGCACGGGCTGACAGGAATTCACCAAGCCCCATCGAGGCGGCATCGGCAAACAGGTTGGCCAAACCAAACAGCAACACGGCCAACGCGCCGATCTGCGCCGCGCCTTGGGATTCGGCCCCCGCAAAGCCCGCAACTATGGCAAAGGTGGTGACAATCCCGTCATTGCCGCCATAAACGATCTGTTTGAGGTGGTCGGTGAACCGTGTGATTAGCGTCATGGGCGGCTCCGTTAGGGGGGAAGTGGCGTGAGTGTAGACGATTTTGCGCCAAAGTGCTTGATAGAGCGCAATGTGGCGGGAAAAGGGGTGTGAAATTGGGGTATAATAATACCTATTTCACAAGTGCCTGTTTTTAATGGATTATTGAAGCTTCGCGGTGCTTGACTGTGCGTGCAGAACCTATAGAACACCCCAATCTGAATTCTCGACCCCAAAGGGCTATAATATGAACACTTTCACCGCTACTCCGGCGGACGTGGACAAGAAATGGATCATCATCGACGCTGAAGGCGTTGTTCTTGGTCGTCTCGCGTCTATCGTCGCCATGCGTTTGCGTGGCAAGCACAAGGCCACATTCACACCGTCCATCGACATGGGCGACAACGTGATCATCATCAACGCTGATAAAGTGCAGATGACGGGCAAAAAACGCACCGACAAAATCCACTACTGGCACACCGGTTATCCGGGCGGTATCAAGCAGCGTACAGCTGGTCAGATCCTTGAGGGCAAACACCCCGAGCGTCTCATGGTCAAAGCTGTTCAGCGTATGCTTCCGGGCAACAAGCTGTCGCGCCAATTGATGACAAACCTGCGCGTCTATGCAGGCACCGAGCATCCTCACGAGGCACAAAAGCCCGAAGTCCTGGACGTTAAGTCCATGAACAAGAAAAACACTCGGAGCGCATAATCATGGTTGATGAAATCAAATCCCTCGACGAGCTTAATGCCGTCGCCGGTGGCGAAGCAACAATCGAAGTTGCTGCCCCCCGTGAACCCGTTCGTGACGCCCTTGGCCGCGCTTATGCGACAGGCAAGCGTAAAGACGCGGTTGCACGCGTTTGGATCAAGCCGGGTTCCGGCAAGGTCACAGTAAACGGCAAAGATATGCCTGTTTATTTTGCCCGTCCCGTCCTTCAGCTGATCGTCAAGCAGCCATCGCAGGTTGCAGGCGTTGAAGGCGAGTTTGACGTTGTTGCAACTGTCAAAGGTGGTGGCCTCTCCGGTCAGGCTGGCGCGGTTAAGCACGGCATCTCCAAAGCACTTCAGCTTTACAACCCCGAACTGCGTGCCGCTTTGAAAGCTGCAGGCTTCATCACACGCGACAGCCGCGTTGTTGAGCGTAAAAAGTTCGGTCGTGCAAAAGCCCGTAAGAGCTTCCAGTTCTCTAAGCGTTAATTTTTTCGCTTATACTGAAAATGCTAAATTATTGGAAAAGCGCAGTTTTTACTGCGCTTTTTCTTTGTTTATGGGTTTGACAGATTATTTACATGAAGCATTTGATAGACAGATAATGCTGCTGCTTTTACAGTAGTTTTACAAGGAAATGATACTGGCGGCACTGCTATGAGCAAAAGTTACTTGAACAAAGTCGAGCTTAAAGACGGCCAAATCATTCTTTTTCATCGTCAGCATGCAAAACGGCCCATTTATCACATGCGCATACACGTACGGGGCATGCAGGACGTTTATGGAAACAAGGTCACCTATGTACAGGAAAGTACGGGCGAAACCGATTTAGAAGAAGCGAGACGGTACGCTTTGGACAAATACGACGACTTGCGCTTGCGTGCTAAGAAAAAAGAGCCAGTCAAACAGCTGACGTTTGAAGATTTATACGTGATTTGGTGGGCTGATAAGCGGCAACGGCTTGAAGCATTGCAACATGCAAAAGGCAGAAATGGAATTTCGCAACGCGTTACGTGGTACGAGAAACACGCACAGCGTTACTGGCTACCATATTTTGGCACTATGAAGCTGGACGAGATGACACATGCATTTGTGCAGGGTTATTGGAACTGGCGCATGACGTATTGGGCGAGGGCGGACGAAGCTGAGCGCAAACGACACGCCAATCATGCGCTGCAACCAGCTAAAAAAAGCATGGACATGGAGCAGAGCGCTTTGCGTGAAATATTTGGCTGGGCGAACAGCATGAAGCTTATTTTGCACATGCCGATTATTGAAAACACTTTTGTACGGCAGGGCATTGCAGCAAAAAGGCGTCCTTCGTTTTCACATGCTGAATACATGGAGTTGCAGGATTACATGCAGCGATGGGTTGATGGCAGAGGCGTAAGCGACGAGCGGGTTAACTCGGCGCACAAATATAACCGTCAGCTGCTCAAATTTTATCTTACATGGCTTGCTGAAACAGGCATGCGCACAGGCGAAGTTTTGCAGCTTAAGCACAAAGATATTTCAGTTAAAACAAGTGATAAGGGCCAGCAGTACTTGGAGATAATTGTGCCCAAAAACACTAAAACGGGCACGCGGATTGTACGATCACATTACTTTTTGAACGTTCATTATCAACAGCTTTGCAAGCTTACGGGGCATACTGATGCAAACGATTGGGTGTTTTGTGATGCAAGCGGCAAGCAGAACAACGGATTTTATAAAACTTTGCCCAAAATGCTTGAAGAAGCTGGCTTGCTGTATGACGAAAATGGTGATCGACGCACGGCTTACAGCTTGAGGCATTACTATGCGGAAGAACGCTTTAGGGACATGGGCTACAATTTAGCAACGTACGACATGCTGGCTGAAAATATGGGTACGAGCCGAAAGCAAATTGATGATCATTACGTGCGCAAAGGCATGCTGATGGACGTGGACGTATTGCTGAGTACGGAGGGCAGGGCTGTGCAGCGCGGCGTGGCGGCGACTGGCGCAACGGAAGCGGAACGGGCGCGAAGGAAGCTTGATGCGATGCAGTCGGCTGCAAAACGCAGGCGCTGACTAGATGAGTAGGTCAAGACATTGTTAAAAATAGGATGGCGGTTTTCGAAGTGCGACGGACTAATAAGGCCAAGCCCCAAAAAGCAGGAGTGCAAATCTGCGTTTATTTTGTGATTTGAGTTGCATACGGTGTTGACAAGGTCGACTAGGACAATGAGTTTTAAACAAAAGCGTGACGATTATATAAACTTGGTTCCCATCGTCGGTGATGGGTGAATTTTTACCGGCCTTGTACAGTAGTGTAGCGTTTCTTGTCGGTATCGATGCTATAAATTTTCCAAAAGGACTAAAATGAAGAAGGTATTTGCTTTTGCTGCCATTGCAGCTCTGTCGGCTACTGTGTTTTTCTACTTTGAAAAGGTAAGAACCGAAGGTGGCTTTTCATCGATCATTGAGTGGAACCGATACCAGAACTATGGGATTGGAACTATGGCGGAATTTGAGGCGACTGGCTTTTCAACGCTCGAAGAGTATGACCGTTATCGGGTGTCAGGGCTCGAGACATTGGCTGAATTTGAGGCGACTGGCTTTTCAACCCTTGCAGAGTACGAACTTTACAGCAGTAAGGGAATCGAAACGTTGGCCGATTTTCAGAAAACAGGCTTTAGTTCTCTAGATGAACTTGAGCGTTATGGGCGTTTTGGATTTGAAAGTCTTGTTGACTTTCAGTCAACCGGTTTTAGTGACTTGAGACAATATAGTTTATTTCGAGAGCATGGAGATACTCTTGATGCAGCAGTTAAGTATACAGCTGATGATTACAGAGAATTGCGGGATGTATTCGATCAGAACAAACCACGTTTTAACCGCGATTATCGTTATGGGGTTTTTATGGATCGTTTAGAATTCGTTTCGCTTCACAATGGCATACTTGACCCCTATGCTCGGTTCGAATCTCGCTTCCACAGGTTTGAATGTATCTTGCTAAAAGGCGGTTACGTGGTCGATATTCTTATAGATGCAGAACCGGATGACGTTTATCTCGTTACTGGTAATTGGGCTTGGTTCGGTTTTGGTGGTGGACAGCTCACTAATTGTCATGTTGAGCCAGTCTAGCCAAAAAGATCTTCTGTGCTTTAACCAGATTGATTGTAGTCAACAGGGCACGCAAAAAGCTTGAAGCGATGGAGCTGGCTGCAAAACGCATGCGCTAACTTCAAACTTTGAAGTAACACACAGGCGTCAAATTGCTGCGTACAGCGCGTCTTAGGTGCGGTCAGCTATGCTGGCGTATGAAGGCGCAGGTTGGGGGCTTAGCGACCCTAGTTTAAGCATGCGAAAGCTGCTCATCTATCTATTATAAGCGTAAAGAAACCGTGCACTTTTTCGCTTTTATAACTGCAATCTGTCAGCCAAACTCAAAGCTAAGCACCGACGTCAGGCAGTCGTTGTTTAGGCGATCGGATGCCTTGGTGCTCCCAGAGAGGGCGGTCGTTGGTAGCACCAGACTGCAGATAGATTATAGCGTTCATCAAGTTGCTGAACTTCTATGAGACGGCTTCAATTTCCAAAATTTAGTTTTGACTGGATGAATTGAAGATACGTAGTGATACCTGATCGTTCTCTTTTATTGCACTGCGAAGCTGCTCATTTTCCTGAACAAATGCCTCAGTTTCAAGGTAGAGGTAGGAGGAGCAACTAAATATCCGCCCTCCTAGACTTTGTGCAACTTCATCAGCATGATCCAATGCTGCTAATGCCTCTTTGTGGTCACCCAGAACAGCGTTAATGACCGCTTGGCATTGCAGGAAGTTAGCGTCATCTCTTGGAGATTTTCTAAAAGACATCACTTCGTGCAATTCATGCGCGATACCTATATCGGGCGTCCCAGACGCACCCCACATTGCGATGAAGTGGTTGAACCTGTTCGGCAGGTCGAGCTTGGATGCTTCTGAAGTTGAATCCAGCTTCGCATCAGCTTCATCAAACCGACTACAGCCAATAAGTGCAAGTCCAAGGTGATGGTTGGCGTAGGCTCTCTCTTTTTCCGATTCTTCTTTGCGTGCTATAGTGCGGGTTAAATGGTCCGCAAACTTTCTAAGGTGTCGCCTGTTTCGTTGAGCAACCTCCGCTATCGAATTTAACATTGGAAGATCTAAATCGCTACGCTCCAGAAGCTGATCTAATACATCATCATACTGTTTGTCGGTCCTTTCCAACATTCTCAATGCCGCTGTCAATTCAGCGCCCGTAACCCTCTCATGTTTGAGGATGTGCCGAAGATCTTCGACAGACCTATCTGTCATGTTTATTGCCTGATACGCACGAGCTCGACGAAAGCGCAGACCGGCCCCTCCGTCACCCAACTCGATTGCGTTGGTCAACGCTGAAATTTCACCTTCGAAGTCACCAATTGCAGAACGAACTCGCGCAACGAGGTTTGATATCTCACTGTTATGCCTGTGCCTCGAAAAGATTTGATCAACCTTTGCCGCAAGTTCATCCCGAGTATTCTTTGATTTAGTTTGAGGGCTGCGAATGTCTTCCCGAATAATTCGCTGCAAAGCCAATTTTGCTCCGTCAGCGTCTTCTAAGTTGTGAGATATGACGCTGCGCGCGAGGCTATTATATTCCTTAGCAAGGCGTGAGTTCGGCCTATCTTGAACGAAGATCGCATGTGAAAGCACGTGTAAGCTGCCATAGTGATGGACAATATTCAGTGCATTAGCCTCGTAGTCGAGCCGATCTGATGCTGTCCTCAATAGATCACTGAGTATTTGCTGCTCATCGTCAAGTTCCGGCACATTAGACGCGCAAAACACCAGTTCAACTGGGTTGCTAGCTCGGGACTTTTCATTCCGGATTTCACCAATGATAGGCGCCATCCCTGATATGTTCTGCATCGTCGGAAGATACATAGCAACTACCAAATCCGGCAAGTGACGTGTGCACACACCACCAACATCAGTATGTCCAGTTCGACTGTCAATAAGGACGTAATCAAATCCCTCTTGTTCGAAAACTTGCCATTGTTGTTTCAGATCCTCGAAAAATAAATATCCTTTTTCATCGTCATAAAGCGTTTGCCAGTCTATCGAGGCTAGTTTTCTGGAATAGTCTTTTGTTGATGTATCGCCTGCTGGCATTATCCAGATCGGATTGCCGTCTTGGTGGCATTTATAGATGTGCTCCGCCACATCTGGCGCTTTGCCCGTCTCTCGATAAGCCGAGATGTAGTCAACAAGTCCATGTTTAATGACTAGGTCAGAAAGTCCGCCATAATTTGGCAAGCTAGGCGCTTCGAGATCAAAATCGACAAGGAGGACACGCTTGCCTTTCTGAGCGAGGAGCGTAGCAACGTTTGCCAAGGCCATGGTGCGTCCGACGCCGCCTTTGTACGAATAGAATGTGATGGTATACATGTTGCGTTAACCGCTCGGGCGCAACTGAAATAACTTGGACGCAGCTAGCATGTGCGGCTTAATTTCAGTTCTAAAGACTGGCGTAATTCGTGCGCGTCTTTGCATCGGAATGTCGGCCTCGTCGTTTACCTGACGCAAGATACGGTCCATTGATGCGTTTTGGATTACCATCCCAGTTTCCCAGCGCTTAACTGAAGCGACACCAGCATTTATTCTTTCTGCAAAAGCCAGTTGTGAGAGCTTCATTCCTGTACGGATCTCCTTGATCTCGGCTGGTGACAAGCGTCCAAGATAGCTACAAACCGCTTCATGCTGTGCAATCTGACCCTGTACTCCAAGCAGTATTTCACCACACTCATGGCAGTGCTCGACAGGTACATCTGCCGTCAAAAGAACATCCCTGTTCTTGTCAGCGTAAGCGAATTGCTGCGTCATTGTCTGGATTTCGACAGCCGCCGCTCCGCATACAATACATGTGTCTTTATTTACATTATTTGTCATTGTTGTTTTTCTCTAACTACGCTCACATGAAAACTCCGGCCGATCACAAAACCGGACAAAATCTGCAACTTGATATAGATTATTTCCGAGGAGTAGCCTTTGCACTTTAGGACGTAACCTTTCTTTCCAGGCGGTTTATCGAGTGTGATTACTTCAACAGGATGCCCGGCTTCCAACAAATCTTTTACAAAACGCCAAGCTCCCGGGTCAGTGAATGCTTCTCCTGTATCGGGATGTCTAACGTGTTGTGGCGACCAGTGAGTTGGCATGGTCGGTGAAAAGTCACTTCGATAAGTCCGCTTACTACTGCAAAACTTTGCAAGCTCCTTGCGTAATCCACTGTCAATTGACATCGCGCACCCCTTCGGCACGATGCTGTCGTGGTATCATATGATGCCGTGTATGATGATTGTCAACGCCTGTGCGATGGCTTTTTCTCCTCGCAGTGATGCTGAGGGTGCGGCGGAAAAAGCTCGTCCAATTATGATTCCAGGTTAAGTCCAGACGGATCGCTGCCTCTCGAGCATATACAAATACCGCGGCAAAATTGTTATTCAAAGCCCCGCCTTTTGGGAAAATACCCGCGTCATTCGATGCAAAACCTCATATGTGCCAAACTATAAAAAAGACAAAACTGATCAAAATTTCTTCGTCATTTCATTGAAGCATGAGCCAGCCGTGGAAGCAATTCAAGGTAAAACATGATGCGCATCAGTTCATTAGGTGCCTAGTCTGCCGTTCAATCAATCATGCCTTCTTTGTGTGCCATCTCTGGTTTGCCGGATGCGCCATTCCTGTCGCACATGCAGCCCTAGACTTTCAATTAGGTCGTGCGGCCAGTTTTGGGTTGGCGTGCTGCGTAAGTGAATGGAGGTGCCGGTTGTGAATTGCGCGGTGCTAGATTCATGTGTTGTAGTGACCCAGGTACTGCGCGTCAGGCGTAACAAAACCGTGCTCTTTTGTGTTTGGCTAACTACTCCCTGGCAGATAGTTTGGATCGAGCTCTGACCCGATTATGAAGGGTTGAATTCTATTTGCGGGTGCGAATGTGATGGACCTCAGTAACTGTTTGAAGGTGAGC
The DNA here is from genome assembly GCF_001308265.1 of Celeribacter marinus. GTDB lineage: Bacteria > Pseudomonadota > Alphaproteobacteria > Rhodobacterales > Rhodobacteraceae > Celeribacter > Celeribacter marinus. The sequence continues at coordinate 626,206 of NZ_CP012023.1, read as the reverse complement.
TATGGCACACAAACCTGAAGTTCGATTAAAGAAACTGCGCAAGATAGCGGCCAAGCTAGCAGGTGGGGCTATTGTCCAAAACAGGCAGTTGCGAGCTTGGTTGACTGAAGAGGATTTTGCCAGTTACGTGCAAGCCTGGTCTGATCAAAAAGAGCTGCGTGCTGAGTTAAAAGATAAACCGGATGAGGTGCGGGAATACGAAGCGCGATTGCGAAAAGCGACGTTTGTCTACAACAAAGGTGAGGGCGCTAGTACGCGCGGCAAGAGCAAGGTGGCGCAAAAGCATTTTGCACAGGCCGACACGCTTTTTGAACGACTGCACGTTTACTTGGATGAGATCATCGCAGCAGATGCTGGGCTGCGTCTTTGGTTTGATAGAGACACGGACAGCAGTACACTAGGGCTAACTCCCGGTACAGTACCGATGGTTATTACAAGCAGGAGCCTGGAAAGCGATGGCGGCGGTTTGCTGAGCAATAAACGCTCGAAGCGAGACTTAAAGCTTGACGTAGTTGAGTGGGCAATACGCGGCTTGGAGCGTGAAGCGGCTGGGACAGACAGGGAAAACACAAGCGAAGCGAAGTCACGGCTAGAGGAATTTCTAAAGCAGATGGAAGACGACGAATTTTAGGCGTAAATTTTTCGTGCATAAATATTTAACGCTTGAAGGGGTTGTTAGCTGACAAAAGTTTTACAGCGCAGTTTCAAGTAGGGAAGTACTTACAGATTTGAGGTGGTGATTTTGCACATATGGGAGATATTGGACTATAACGCAGGACTAAAAAGCACGCCGAAACGCGCCAAACGTGCACAGACGACTGACTTTGAGAAGAATGCACGAAAGCTTAAAAGTAAAGAACGTAAGCTCGACGCCAAAAAGCCAGTTAAGCCTGTGCGCCTAACTTGATAGCACATGGTTTTGGGTCAAAAACGCAGGTAAATGCTGGTCGTTATGTTCTGCACGAGAAGGTTGCGCTTGGGGTTGAGAGGCATAGTGAAAATTGTTGTAAGGAGCTAGCGTTCTGCGTAGCGTGATTGGTGAAAATGTCGTTGTTATAAGGCGCTACACACCATGATATATAAAGATCCACTCCCTGCATTGTCCGATTTGCGCGAAAAATACTCTGATGAAATTGCGGAGCTAGATAGTCTTACAGATCAGAAGTCGTTAGAGGGCTTTTGGTCAAGAGCACATGGTCCAGAAGGCAGTGAAGCAATGCGTCAAGTTGCGCGGTATGCTGGTGTGCGAATTATTCAGTCACAAGTCAGCAGTCCAGCGCAAGTGAGCGGCAACCAACTTGTTGAGGATAGCGTTGCAGAACGGATTTGGCATGCTGTGATAGCAGTTGAAAAAATAGACAAAAAATCGCAACGATTAATTGAAAAGCACGGGTACTTGGGCGCTATGGTCGAGCAGTTAAAGCCCATAAGCAAAATAGGTAAGGGAAACTTTGAAGCACTGAGGAAAGCGGGAATTGTTGATTGCACGTCTGAATACTGCGTTTGGAAATGGGGTCAACATTTGGCAAGTCCCAAATTAAACAAAGAGCTTGCCGTTCTAGCACAACAGCACAAGTTTCAGTAGTTGATCAGCTCAACAGCCGCCCTCATCTTATTTTCGTTTAAATCAATGTAGCGCATGGTCGTGTTCAAATGCTTGTGCCGAGCTAGTGCTTGTACAACGCGGGCATTTACCCCTTTGTCAGCTAGCTCGGTTACAAATTGACGCCGACCGCTGTGCGAGCTGGCACCGTCAATTGCTGCGGCTTTGTAGAGCGTTTGAAACAGGTTCACAGTCGTCTGCGCTGTAAAGCCCGATCCTTTTGCGGAGAACAAGACGGGTACATTTGGCTGCTGAAGGCGTTTGGGGTAAGCAGCAGCATAACGCTTGAGCGCTGTCGCCAGCTTTTTGTTCACCAATACAGTATTGCCCGAGCTGCCCTTCGTTTGCGCTGCGCTCAGGTAAATCGTGTCACGCACAGCGCTACCAGCTTCGAAAACATCACCAATACGCAGCCAAGCAATCTCGCAAGCACGTAGGCCCGCGTAAAAGCTGAGCGCTACGGCTGTGTGGTTGCGCGTTGCGTAGCGCTTGCTGTCGATCACTGCGGCAAGGCGTTTGCGTTCAGCATCTGATAGGAGCTTGGCTTGTTTCATTATCTTATCCCTACAACATGTGGTTTTGTTGTAAGTGATTGTAATATATAACATTTCGCAAAACGACCTGATTTTGAAATTTCAGCAAGTCACTGTTTTTGCTTGAGATTGAGTGACAATGTTATGGATTAGTAATTCTATAACATTTTAGATCACGTCTGCTACCAAGTACATTTTGTTCAAATGGGCCAGCAAATCACGCTCAGCTCCATCCAGCGCCGCTCTTTGCTGTGTGTCCAAGCCAGCAAGCGCTTTATTGGAGCGTATTGAGCGCAAACACTGCACAGCAGCGCCAACGCTAAAATCGCGCTCGCTGTGCGTTTGGAAAGCGTACCAGTTTTTGTTCTTGCCCAAATAACTGGTGCTGAACGCTTCCGCGCAGCTAACAAGTCCGGCTTTGCGCAAATGGCTGTATGTCGTTTCAAGTAGTGTCATCGTCTAATGCCTCTGTGTATTTACCGTTGTCGGTTTGAACTGATGTGTTTTGTGTTAATTGTTTTACGCACAACAAGGATGTGACTTGGAAAACCAAGCCACATGCAAAAATTCTTAGTGGTGCTAGATGCTAGGTCTAAACGCACAGCAGTGCTGCAACCCTCATACGTTCGCGTCGATCAAAATTTGCCTGAGTAGTTTTAATATGATCGGGCAATGCCAATCGTGCCTTAACTAAATTTGCCTTAGATGCCTGAGCATGGAGCCTTTGCAGAGCATCAGCGCGAACATGATGCGCTGGCCCCAAAGTGCTGTGACTTAGCCTGTCGTCAAAAGCACCAATGTCGTTCCTAAATTCTTCGTGTTGTCCGTAACCTATTGCGCCTTTGACAGTGATAATTGGGGCGATGGAGTTGCTTACAGGATTTGCGGCGGGAGCAAACTTCGTCGCCCATATTGCGTTAAGCGCCACGCAGAATTCATGCGTTGGAATAGGTGATCTTAGTAGAATATGGACATGCGGGTTCGTTCCGTTTGCCCCACTGTGTCTAAATGCGACGCGATTAAAGCGAGGCTGGTTCTTTCTTGTTTGGCCGTAAACGGCGCGGTCGACTGTAGACAAGCAGCTGCGCCAAAGTTTTCCAGCTGCGTCGCTTCGATTGCCTTCCAAAAGTGACAGATGGCCAAAGTTCAACGTCGCAAAAACGTTCCAATCGTCCTTTTCTAGCCAGTACTCCCAAGCTGCATTGATTTTCCTTTGCAACATAACTGCGGTTCCTTTCGCAGGTATTTATCCTTTGTCAGCAAAGGTGGTGATGTTTCTGAAATAGCGAACTAGGAGGACTATTTCCGGCTCCATTGCACTGCTGTGAGTGCGTCGGGTTCCCGCGTTGCATTGCGAATGCGGGTTGTGCATTATGGAAACAAGATCAAATATTTAGATGGGTATATGGCAATGTTATTGGGTAGGCGTGGGTTCGTAACCGGAGCGTTGGCGTCAACCGTCAGCCTAGCTGGATGTGTTTCTGAAAATGTAGGTGGAAATGGATCTCTGATCACACGCGGGTCACCCAAAAATGCATTTGGAAATTGGACACTGCACGAACGAAATTCTACAGCTAATTATGCATATTCTGTTGTGCCGGACTTTACCGGAACCGCTTCGAGTTCCGAGCTTGAACGTTTTGAATTGAGGCATGGAGATTGTGGCGGTGTCGACTGCCAAACTGATCGGCAACGGTATGAGAGGATGGACTTAGGTGGTGAAATGAATCAACGCGCCTCATACTCAATCAGTTTCTTCCTACCTAGCAATCAACGTATTGGAGGACCCTTTACCCACATTTTTCAATTTTTTGAAAAAGGTGCACCTAACGTTCCGCTAATGGTTAACGTGATGGGTTGGCAGAAGTCTGTGAGTTGGCTCTACGCTGAGTTTGCAACTGCTACTGGCAGGGAAAAGGTCAAACTTGCGAAAAGCAGTGATATTTTCGGCAGATGGAATACTATCGATTTGGATGTGCATTGGGCCAACGACGGCTTCTATAAAGCTAAGCTCAATGGCCAAACAGTGCTTGATGAAAATACAAAAACAATGTTCGGAACTGACAGGAACTTGAATATTTTTCACTATGGCCTCTACATGGGGGGAGTAGGCAGGTATGAAAGAGAATTCGGTTCTGTACCGACCCGTACAATCTACTTTTCAAAGGTAGAAAAATACATCTGATTTCAGGTCGTTATGCTTTTGGTCTGAAAATATAGTAGCGGCAGCATTCAATATTAGGAGCTGTTGAAATGAGCTATATTGCAAAACTGAACTTGAAGACCGTGCAACGTACTGTGAAACAAGACCCCGTACTTGCACGACGTGAAAAGCTGGTTGCGGCGATTGAAGAACAGGGCAGGGTGCTTGCTGCTGTTTTGGCTGGCGACGAATATACGGTAAAATCGAAGCGCTGGCAGACAAATGACGCAGGTGAGCGCGTACGCGTTGAGCATGAAAAGCGGGTACGCGCTTGGTTTTTTGAGCAAGACGCGGGTTACTATGTGCAGTGCCGTTACGGCAGTCGCGTTTTGAACATTAACGGCAAAAGTAACGCTGTATTTGTGGACAAGTTGGACGATGTTGCTGGCGTGCTTGACGCTTTTAAACAGGCTGCGATAGCTGGCGAGTTGGACAAGGCTGTTGCGTTTGTTACGAAAGCACGTTCCAGTTAGCTAACAGCTTTTCAAAGCATGCGCGGTGGATGATTTACATATTATTTACATGAAGCATTTTAGTAGCGTAACATATTGATATAAATATGTTAATAAAGATACTAACTTAGCTAAGCGTTAATCCGCTTTACTGGATATCAGAATTGGAAAAGGCCACCTTTGCGGGTGGCCTTTTTCGTTTGGATAATGGGGTTTGTTGTCAGGTGTCGCTCGTCGCGCGCGCTGTCAGCTATCCGTGGGCAACAACCCCAATCCACGCAAATAGATGCCGATACCGGTCTCTAAAAGATCTTCGGGCGGGAAGGGGCTTTTGGTGCCGGGGCTGTTGCGTGCAAAGAGTTCGACAACGCCATGGCTCATCGCCCAGATGTGAGCGGCGAACATCTGTGGCGGGGGGCGGTTTTCGGCGGGAATGTGCTTTGACAGCTCTTCGGCGGCATGTTCCAAAACGCCATGCGCACGGGTCGCGACCTTGTAGAGGTCCGGCGTGCGTTGGATCGAAATCGAGCTTTCGAACATCGCCACATAATGCCCCGGATATTTGCGGGCAAAGGCCAGATAGGCGCGCCCCACGGCCTCGAAACTGGCCAGCGCGGAGGGCTGACCCGTTGAGTAGGCGTAATCGAGCAAGTCCGCGAATACCTCATAGCCTTGTTGGGCGATCTCCGCGATCAGATCTTCGCGGCCCTCAAAATGGCGGTAGACCGCAGCAGGGGTCACACCGGCGGTTTTCGCCGCCTCTGAAAGGGTGAAGCCGGTCGGACCTTTTTCCTCGATCAGCCCAAGTGCTGCATCGACGAGAGCCTGACGCAAATTGCCGTGGTGATAGCCGCGTTTTTTAACCATGCCGCTTAGTTCGCCTCCGCGCCAGATAGGATCATTTCGGGGCCGCCACAGACCGCCGTGTCGACGTCACCGATCTGTGCGGTGTCTTTTTCGGCGTAGTCAATTTGGGATAAAACGGCGCGAATAGCGTTGAGGCGGGCGCGGTATTTGTCATCTGATCTGACGACTGTCCACGGGGCTGTCTGGGTATGACTGCGCTGCAATGTATCCGAAATAGCGTCCGAATACGCGTCCCAAAGGGCGAGGCCTTTGACATCGATGCCTGAGAGCTTCCATTGCTTGAGCGGGTCACTTTCGCGGGCCAAAAAGCGGCGCAATTGCTCGGCGCGCCCGACATTGAGCCAGACTTTAAACAGGAGAATGCCCTCGCTCACCAACATGTCCTCAAACTCGGGGAGCTGATGAAAGAGCCGCGCGCGCTGATCGTCCGTACAAAAGCCGAACACCTTTTCTACGACACCGCGATTGTACCATGAGCGGTCGAACAAAACCACTTCGCCTTTGGTAGGTAAGTGCTTGGCATAGCGTTGGAAATACCATTCACCGGCCTCGCGCTCGGTCGGTTTTGACAAGGCTACGACGCGGGCCGCGCGGGGGCTGAGGTTTTCGCGAAAACGTTTGATCGTGCCGCCTTTGCCAGCGGCATCACGCCCCTCGAATACCACAACGACACGTTTGCCCGTGGCTTTCACATCGCTGAGCATTTTGACCAACTCGCATTGTAGCGCGCCCATCTGGTCCTCGTAATCGTCTTTGTCCATCCACCGCGCATAGGGGTAGGTGGGCGACAGGATGTCTTTCTTTTTGCCATCCTCAATCGCCGCGCGAATGTGGTCTGGTGCGTGCTGTTCAAAGAACTTGGAAATCGCGCCCTCAAAAGGCAGGTCGGGTTTGGACGTACTCATGTGGTCGGACCTTTCACGCAGCCTGTGGCAGTGGCGGTGTTAATTCAATTAACAATATGGGGGCAATGCGCAGCGGGTGCAATGAAATCACATCAAATTGGCACGTTTCGCCGCACGAACGACTGCTTTGACGATCTCGGGTGTCGCCACGTGGTGCGGCATGTGTCCGATGCCGTCGAGCACGGTGAGCGTGTTGGTTGCCACCTCGTCGGCAAGGGGCTGTGCGTGGATGGCAAGCGGCACTGTGGTATCGGACGTGCCATGCACGCTTTCAATCGGTAGGCGCAACTCGGAGTAGGTATCGATCATCAGCCCTAGTTGCGATTTGAGCGCCACGCGTTGCCGCGCATTGAGCATATGGGTGGCGGGGCGCAACGACATTTCGGGTTGAAAATACGCGCCATATCCTTTGGGCGCGTGTTGCGGGGCAAAGACACCATCGATTTGATCGTCGATGTAGCGCTTGGGAATCCATGCCGCGATCAGCCACGCGGTCACGGCGCCGATCACTGGGGTTTTCAAAATGCGGTGCAATGGGGACGGGCCGCCAGACCATGTATGCGATGGAGCCGAGACCAAAACGAGGGCGGCCAGTGTGTCAGGTGCATCGACACCCCACGCCAACGCCACCGACGCACCATAGCTTTGGCCCAACACAATGGGTGCACGAGGCTCAACTGTCGCAAGGGCTGTGCGAAGAGCGGTGGCTTGTGCGGTGAGGCTTTCATCCGCAATGGGCGCGGAGTGACCAAAACCCGGACGATCCACGACATAGACGCGAAAGTCATGCGCGAGAGCGGGGGCAAGTGCAAAGCTCATATCATAGGTCGAGCCAGACGCGCCGTGGATCAACACAACGGGTGGCGCGCCCTCGGGGCCGTAAGATTCTACATGTAGACCGTTGACCATTCGGCCGCGCGCATCCGCAATTCGTTCAACGTTATGGCCGCGCCATGTGGCGGCGACAATGGTGAGTGCCGCGAAAATGAGACATAAAATCAACAGCTTACGCCCCAATATCGGTCAGCCGGAATGGCGTGGTCTGGTAAATCTCGTTGATCCAGTTGCCGTACAAAAGATGCGCGTGCGAGCGCCACCGGTTCACGGGGCGCATTTGGGGGTTGTTGTCGGGATAATAGTGCTCGGGGATCTGGATCGGTTTGCCCGCCTCCTGATCGCGCATCAATTCCTCGTGCAACGTGCCAGTGTCATATTCAAAATGGTTAAAGATATAGAGCGCGCGGTGCGATGGATCTTCGACCAGACAGGGGCCGGTTTCATCCGAGCCAAGCAGAGGAATGAGGGCGGGTACGGCGTCAATTTCGGCCTGTTTCATCTCGGTCCAACGGCTCACGGGAATGTAGCATTCGTCAGAGAACCCGCGCAGATAGGGCGAGGCGGGGGCGAGGTTGTTCTGGCGGAACAGCCCGAATGTCTTGGCCCCGAGCAGGTGCTTTTTCACACCGTGGAAATAGTTGATCATCGCCATGCCGCCCCAGCACACACCAAAGGTGGAATGGACATGGGTCTGGGTCCACTCGAACACCTCTTTGAGTTCGTCCCAATAGGTGACGTCCTCGAAATCCATGTGCTCGATCGGCGCGCCGGTGATGACAAGCCCGTCAAACTTTTCACCGCTTGCCTTGATCTCGTCAAAGGGGCGGTAAAACTGTTCCATATGCTCGGCGGCGGTGTTGCGGGTCTGGTGTTCGCTCATGCGAATGAGGTGGAAATCAATCTGCAACGGGGTTGCGCCGATCAGGCGAGCAAACTGATTTTCCGTCTGGATTTTCTTGGGCATCAGGTTGAGCAGGGCGATGCGAATGGGGCGGATTTCCTGCGATGCTGCGCGCCCTTCGCCCATGACCATCACACCCTCGGATGAGAGGACGTCAAAGGCGGGTAGGGTTTCTGGCAACGTAATTGGCATGGGGCAGGGCTTTCAGGTGGGTAAGGGGGTCAGTTAGGTCGCAGATGCGCGCCGATCAAGGGCGGCGCCGATCAAGTTGCAAAAGGCGTCAGGAGTTTGGGCATGGGCCACATCCTCGGCGCGGATGGTCACGCCCCAATTGTCCGCCATCGCTTTGTAGCGCGGTTGGCGGTGCGCGAGGGCGCGCGCATAGGTGTAGCGAATGAAATCGTCGGGGTTCACATCAGCCTCATCGATGCCTTTTTGCGACAGGTATTCGGTCCAAATCGCATCGAGAAATTCGGGCTGATAGGCCATAGGTTTGGGGGCGCGGTCAAAGCGGCGCACCAATTCCTCGGTATGGGCGTCAGACCCTTCGATCCAGACCAGAAGCGCGTGTTTTGACAAGGCCGTGAGGATCGGATCATTCGGATCGGTTGCATCCACCCACTCACAGATGGATCCGCCCGTGTCGCCAACGAAATGCGGGTATTCGTAGAGATCCGCCGCGCGGGAAATAAAGTGGCCGGTGTCCAAAAGTGCGGCCTCTTCGGCGGCGCGAAACTGCGCTTGGCGGCGCTTGAACTCGGCAATCGGGATGCCGCCCAAATCGGGATTTCCGGGTTTGCCAAGGTAGTGCGAGACCGGCGCGAGGTTGTTAAATGTCACGTTCGATTTGATAAAGATGCTGTCGGAGAGCAGTTGCGCCCGCAAAAACGGCGACTTCATCGCCTCGGCTTTGAGGTTGTCGTCGATGGTCTCGCCCAGATAGCGTGTGGCAATGCGGTAATCGACCGAATAGTGATACCACGCTTTGGTGTCGCGCAACATGTTGGAAACATGCGTTTTTCCAAGGCCCGACATGCCAAAGAGGATCACCCGTTTGGCCGTGCAGTTGTGCCACTCATCGCCTGTCGTATAGCTCATGTCTCGCCTCTCATCGCTCACCCTCTTGGGTGCCATGACGGCGGCGAAAAGCCAAGAGGTTTTAGGCCGATTTGCGCGCAGTTATGCGGCGCAACAGACGCCCGTCGATGACCAACAAGCCAAGCGCGAGAAAGCCAAAGCCGACATAGGTGGACGGTGCGAGGGTCTCGCCCAACACAACCGCGCCCAAGATCACCGACACAGGAACAACGCCCAATGTGACAAGCGTGGCATTGCCCGAACCCGAGGATTTGATCACGCGAAACAGCAGCAAATACGCAAGCCCCGTGGAGATGAGCGAGATATAGGCCCATGCCCCCAATGTGACGTGCGAAAACGTGGCGAAGTGCGGCCATCCGTGGTTGATCAGCGCGGTTGGCACCATAAAGACGGCCGCCCCCGTGATCATGCCCGCGGCGGAGACTTCGAGGGGCATATCGGTGAGGTGCATCCGCGCCAGTGCCGCGCCCGTGGCATAGCATAGGGACGCGCCAATCAGCGCCATTTGGCCCGCCGACGTCAGATCAAAGGCGTGGATTGCATCGAGGCCGATGATGGTGGCAACCCCGAGAAAGCCCAGAAATACGCCCGCCAGTTTGCGCGCGCCAAGTCGCTCATCGGCAAACAATATGGCGGCGACAAGTGGTCCAAAGATGGCCGTGGTGGCGTTGAGAATGCCCGCGAGGCTGGATGTGATATATTGTTGACCCCATGAGATTAACGAAAACGGAGCGGCGACATTCACCGCGCCGATCACCAAAAACGCAAGCCAGACTTTTGGCGCGCGGGGCAATTCCAAACGGGCAAGAATTACATAGGTCCAAAGCGCGATTGCGCCACCAGAAACGCGCAGCGCCACAAGGGTTTCGAACGGCATGTCACGCAACATCAATTCAATCGCGAGAAACGATCCGCCCCAAAACAGCCCCATAAGGCCAAGGCCAATCCACGCGGCGGTGGAAATCGTCTTTTGCTCGGCCATCGGTGGTGTCCTTGTGCGGGAGTGCGCGCGCTGCGCAAAATTTGATCAGATGGTCATATAGACGCCAGAGCGCGCCGCACACAAACCGAAACTTGTGCAAAGGAGATCACGAAAATTGATACAAAAAGCCCCGCACATTGGCGGGGCTTTTGAAGACGTATTGTAGGTGATATGCTTAGAAGCTGTGGGAGAGCTTGAGGCCAAATCCTACGGCATTGTTGTCGGTAAACTCGGACCCGATTGTAGATGTGGTTGCATCGCCGATCCAAACGTAACGCAGGCCACCCGAAATCGCGGTGTTCTCACTCACATTATATTTCGCGCCGATGGACACGGATTTATACCCGTCTGTCGGCCCTAAGTTGCCCGTGGGTGTCCCGGCAGACTTTTCGAACCCGTAGCTGATAGATGCCGAAAGCTTTTCGGAGAACCGGCGGCCGAGACCTAACGAATAAGAGATGGTATCATCGTCATAAGACACAAGCTCTGCGTAGCCCACAGGATCTATGACGGTTTGAGTCCATTTCGCGTAACGCGCAGACACCATCAACAACGTGTCCGCAGCAATGCCCGTTTGAAAGTCGAAATTGATCGACTCGGGCATAATGACTTCCAAGGTCTGGCTGCCTTCGGTGCTTTCCGTTGTGTCGAAGTTGATCGTGGTCTTTGAGTTGTATGTCACTGCTGCACGAAGCGCGATGTCGGGAATTTCGTAGGAGGCACCGACCAGATAGCTGTAATCCGTCTCGTTGGAGGTATCGAGCGTGTAGGCGGGCGCGCTCGGGATTGCGGGCAGGCTGACTTCACCATGTGAGCGCAGGGCCCGTACACCGCCGTGGACGGCGAAGTTGTCGTTCAACTTGTAGCGCAATATTGCGGAGACGCCAGTAGTGGAGACTTTAGCAGATGCCGTGGCGAACGGGTAGTTCGCATCGGCGTCGCCATAGTCGACATCCGCACCGAATGGTTGGTCAATGATGATCGCCATAGATAGCGCGTCGCTCAGGTCACGTTTATAGGCCGCACCGAACATTGTGTAGGTCGATGCCATGTCGCCAGAGGCGAAGTCGCCGAAGGTCGGGTGGGTGAAGACGCCCGACACAGTCGGGTTCACATTCCCAAAGCTCAGTTCTACATAAGAACCATCTTCGAATAGTGGCGCGATAGACTGACCTGATCGGTCCATGCCGCCTGCGTATGCGCCTGTGGCGCCAACCGCGATGGCTGCGGCCAGTGTTAGCTGTGTTTTCATAATCTCATCCCTTTTCGAGCACTGGGCTCGTGATCGTTTTTTTTGTTTTTTTGTCCAACGTGTCTCCTCACGTCAGATCTCGTTAAAGTCTAAGCGAGGATTCGCCGATGACGCAATTCTAACGCCGCGTCAAAATCCTCTGTCGTGGTTTGTGCGCAACGCCGTTATGACACACCGCGCCCCGTTAAAACGGGGCTAAACAGGGCGCGCGGCCCGTGATTTGCGCGATTCAGACAAGATATTGATGTAATTTGCCCCGAAAATCACGCTCGCCCCGATATATGTCGCCCATGTTGTCGCCTCCCCATAGAGCACGTAGGCGATCAGCGCGATCAGGGGCAGGCGCAAGAAATCAATGGGCGTGACCACGGAGGCGGGCGCGAGGCTAAGCGCGGTGGTCAGGCAAAAATGCGCGCCCAGTCCCGCAAGGGCGAATAGCGTCAAAAGCGGCAGTTGCGCGGTGGTGAACAGTTTCATCTGGCCGTCCATCATTGCACAGCCGACCCCGAGGCCAAGTTGCATAAGGGACAGCCAGAACAAGATGTTGGTCACCGTACCATCGGGGCGGCGGGTCAGGCGCTTGGTAAACAGCGCCGATCCGGCAAAGCCAAAGGCACAGGCCATCGCGGCCAACAGGCCAATGGACAGACCGCCCGCGCCAAAGGGCTGTGCGACGATCAAGATGCCGATAAATCCGAGCAGAGCCGTGGCGCCGCGCAGCGGTGTCAGGCGTTCGCCCAAAAACAGGCTCGCGCCAAGTGCCACAAGGATCGGATAGGCGAACTCAAGCGCGAACAGCTGCGCCAAGGGGATCAGGGTCAGCGCGAACAGCCACAGGTTTTGGCCAGTAAAATGCGAGATGTTGCGGCCCAAGTGCAGCGGTAGGGCGCGGGCACGAATTTGGCCGCGCGTGCCCGCCAGTGTTGAGATGATCAGCACAGTGAACACACCGATGAGGGAGCGATACGCCATGATTTCAAAGGTATCGAGATCAAGTGTGAGTTTGCGCCCCAGCACGGCCATGGATGAAAATCCGAACACCGCCCCCGACATCCAGACGGCCGCTTTGAGCGGGTGGGACGTTTGCGTGGTCATGCGTTGGCCTTTGTGAAATCGCGCGTCATGTGACCGGTGATGCGTCCCCAATCTGAGCCTTGGCTGCGGTCTTGGTGCTTGGCAAATGCCGCCTCGCTCAGGAACACCTCGGAGATGTGGAAATTGGTGGGGGTCAGTTCATCTTGCCATAACTCGAATTGCAAACACCCCGCCTCGGCGCGGCTTTTGCGAATGTGGTCGTCAATGATGCTCAACACATCGTCGACCTCGTGAGGGGCGCAGGTCAGGGTGCCTGTCAAAAGAACTTTGCTCATTGGGTCAGGTAGCCGCCTGTGGTGATGTCGAGCAAGCAAAAAGCAAAAAGGCGCGTCCCATTTGCATGAAAAGCGCCTTTGCGTTTTTGAACGATTGGCCTGTTCGGCTCACTCCATCTCGATTGTGCCCGGCGGTTTGGAGGTCACATCGTAGAACACGCGGTTCACGCCTTTGACCTCGTTGATGATGCGGGTCATCGTTTCGGAGAGGAAATCGTGGCTAAACGGATAGGTGTCGGCGGTCATGCCGTCGACGGATGTCACCGCACGCAAGGCCACGGCGAAATCGTAGGTGCGCCCGTCACCCATTACGCCCACGGTTTTCATCGGCAAAATCGCGGCAAAGGCCTGCCAGATGTCGTCATAGAGGCCATGTTTGCGGATTTGGTCGATGTAGACGGCATCGGCCTTTTGCAAGATCGCCAGTTTTTCGCGGGTGATCTCACCGGGACAGCGGATCGCCAGACCCGGACCGGGGAAGGGGTGACGCCCTATAAAGGACGCGGGCAAGCCCAACTCGTGGCCAAGTGCGCGCACTTCGTCCTTGAACAACTCGCGCAGCGGTTCGACCAGTTTAAGGCCCATCTTTTCGGGCAACCCGCCGACATTGTGGTGCGATTTGATCGTCACGGACGGGCCGCCGCTAAAGGATACGGATTCGATCACATCGGGATAAAGCGTCCCTTGGGCGAGGAACTGTGCGCCCTCGATCTGATCGGCGTATTTCTGGAACACGTCGATGAACAGCTTACCGATGGTTTTGCGTTTGACCTCGGGGTCCGACACGCCCTCAAGCGCGTTTAAGAACAGGTCTTTCTCGTCGGCGGCGATGAGTTTGAGATTGTAGCTCTCGCGGAACATCTTCACGACTTCTTCGGCCTCGTTGAGACGCAGCAGGCCGTGATCCACAAACACACAGGTCAATTGATCGCCAATCGCCTCGTGCAGCAAAATCGCCGTGACGGAGCTATCGACGCCGCCAGACAGGCCACAGATCACCTGTTTGTCACCGACTTGGGCGCGGATTTTCTCGATCATCTCTTCGCGGTAGGCGCCCATGTTCCAGTCGCCGGTGAAGCCCGCCAGTTTGACGAAGTTCTCATACAGCGTGGCGCCATTGGGGGTGTGGTGCACTTCGGGGTGGAATTGCACGGCGTAGAAATTACGCGACACATCGGCGGTAATGGCAAAGGGTGCGCCCGGCGAGGTGCCGTAGACCTCAAAGCCCGGTGCGATCTCGGCCACGTGGTCGCCGTGGCTCATCCAGACCTGTTCTTTGCCTGTGCCGTCCATAAACCACCCGTTGAGGAAGGCATCGCGGTCGTCTTTTGGTGTCACATAGGCGCGACCGAATTCGGCCGTGGCATGTTCACCCGCTTCAACGCGCCCGCCCAGATCGTGCATCATCACCTGTTGGCCGTAGCAAATGCCAAGGATCGGCACGCCCATCTCATAGGCCGCTTTTGGCGGACGGGGGCTGCCCTCGCGCATTACGCTATCTGGGCCACCCGAAAAGATGATCGCTTTGGGGGCGAACTCTTTGACGAAGGCGTCCGTGGCGTTCTGATAGGGGTGGATTTCGCAATAGACACTCAACTCTCGAAGCCTGCGCGCAATGAGCTGCGTGACTTGTGAGCCGAAGTCGATGATGAGGAGGCGGTCATGGGAAATCTGTGTCATGCGCTCGGTTTACCCGCACGCGCGTAGGCGAAGCAAGACGGATTTTGCGCCTGTGTGTCGTGAGCGGCTAAAAAGGTGCGATGGATGGCGCGATGGATGGCGCGATGGATGGCGAAGTGGAAGGCGCGCGGTGGACCTGTTCGGATCGCACCGCGCGCCAGATAAATGCGATTTCGCTATGCGGGGGTAGGGCGCGGCGCCAGTAAGTTGGCCTCTCCCATAAGCGCGATCAAGGTTTCGACGTGGCGCACAACCGAATAGCTCGCATCACCGGATTGACGCAGCGCATCCAGCGCGTCCTCACGCTCCATCAGCAACGGCACTGTGGCGCTCGGTGACATCACTGAAACGCCCGATAGCACCCGTTTCAGATCTCGACGCCGGTTGTAATCCACGAGTCCGTGTTGCGCGGCGCGGATCAAAAGACGTGGACGGCGCAGATGGGCGAGAGCGTGTTGCGTGGTGGTCATGGTGGTCTCCTGTTGTTGGCGTGGTCTGGCCATCAGATCGGTGGCGAGGTCACGATACTGGCAGGAAGCCTACACAACCCTAGCGGGTGTTGCGTGCTGGGCGCTTACAGCGCGCGGTCGGTTTTACAATCCTTTAACTCTTTGGCTCACCATCAGTTTTGTAAAGGTTTGGTTAACTATTGCGGAGGCTGCACAACTTTAGGTTGATATCTGTTGCGGGTTTTTTGGGCCACAAGTGACTGTTTTAAGGACAAAAATCCCGCTGATTTAAGATTGTTGCAGCTGTGGAAACACTGCGCTGCGTTAATACGTTGGGGAACACATGTCCGATCATGCAAAGCATTCACACACTCATCACACCGAACAAGCGGCCATGCCGGTCTGGGTGCCAAAAGACGCACAACGCTATCTTGCCCACACAGAGGGCGGGTTAAGTATCCGCGCCTTGGCACGCACGCACGGCTGTGCGCCGTCCACAATCATGCGACAGGTCAGACGGATCGAGCAAAAGCGCGACGATCCATTGGTCGACGAAGCGTT
This sequence comes from Celeribacter marinus, assembly GCF_001308265.1. GTDB lineage: Bacteria > Pseudomonadota > Alphaproteobacteria > Rhodobacterales > Rhodobacteraceae > Celeribacter > Celeribacter marinus. The sequence goes on along the minus strand of NZ_CP012023.1, from coordinate 610,513 downwards.
GGAGCAACTACGATCCGCGTCTTTGACCTCTGGCGCATCTGACGCCGCGCATCTGTCTCATCGCCGTTCTTCCGCTCGCCCACATAAGGAGGCGCACCTCATGGAAAACCGTCACACGTCGCCCGTTTCACAAGGGGACGCACAGGCCTGTGATGATCTCACATTGGAACGCGAAGGGCGGCGCATTTTGCGGCGTTTGTCAGAGCCGCAGGCCTGTTTGGCGGTGGCAAAGGATATGGATAAGGCCGTTGTTGTACGTGAGTTGTCGGACGGGCGCACCACGCGCACCGCGATCCTTGATCGGTCGGTCGCGCAGATGCTCGCCCTCAAAGGGTGGATCGAGGCGCAGGTCAAAGGCAAAATCACCCGCTACACCATCACAGCCGCCGGACGCACGGCGTACCGCGAATTCCTAGCAGTAGACGAGAGCGCGCGGGCGGGCGTTGCAAACGGGTCTGGTGAGGGGCGTGATGGGTGGCTCGGGGCGGGCATGACAGGTCTGGACCCCCGCAAAGGTACGCAGACACGCTATACTGCGATTGAAAGTCCGGTGTTGGTACTGGCGCGCCGCCGCGACAAAGACGGCACCTTGTTTTTACGCCCCGAGGTTGTTGCTGCTGCCGAGCGGCTTCGCGAGGATTTCGAACTGTCACAGATTGGCATGGAGACACCGCCAGATTGGGACGCGTTTTTGGCAGGAGGCGCACGCGCGTGGTCTGATCGTGAGTGTCATGGCTTTGGTGCGGGGGCTGCACGGGCACGTGTGGCCGCAGCCCTTGATGAGTTGGGCGCGGGGCTTGGGGATGTTGCCTTGCGATGCTGTTGTCGTCTTGAGGGTATGGAGGCGGCCGAACAGTGTCTGGGATGGTCGGCGCGGTCGGGCAAGATTGTGTTGCGCATCGCGTTGGAACGCCTCAAACGCCACTACGACCGTGCCGGATACTCAAATCTTATTGGGTGAGCCGCGGTTCGGCCACAGGCCGATGAAGGCGCCAGTGGCGCGTTCAAGCCGCGAACGGGCGGAGCCTTGAAATCATTACACGAAAAAGGCCCGACAGTTTCCAGTCGGGCCTTTGGCATTAGTGCGTCTTGTGGGCAAGACGATCTGGTGCGGATTACTCCGCTGCAACGCCTTTAGCGGCATCGACCAAGTAGCCCATAACGGTCTCGGGGGAGGACACGCCATACGGGTCTTCGCCGTGGTTGTCGCACAAGCCCGGTTCTTCGAACCATGCCTCGATGACGCCGTTGTTGACCACGGCGGCGTAGCGCCATGAGCGTAGGCCAAAGCCAAGGTTGTCCTTGCGCACGAGCATGCCCATGCGGCGGGTGAACTCGCCTGAGCCATCGGGAATGACCGACACGTTTTCAAGGTTTTGCGATTGCGCCCATTTGTTCATTACAAAGCTGTCGTTGACGGACATACAGTAGATGGCGTCGATGCCATTTGCGGCAAAATCGCTAAACCCGTTCTCAAAACCGGGGAGCTGGTATGTCGAACATGTGGGTGTGAACGCACCAGGCAAGGAAAACAAAATGACGCGTTTTCCAGCGAAATAGTCAGAGGTTGTTTTGTCTTCCCATGTGAACGGGTTGTCGCCGCCAATGCTCTCGTCGCGCACGCGGGTGTGAAACGTTACATCGGGGAGTTTGTATCCGGCTTTCATGGGGCGGTCCTTTGTCTCAGGGCTGTAAAAATCATTGTGCGGTGTTTAGAACGATTCTTAATCTGGGTGCAATGCGCGTGCAGAAAATTACCGTGCTTGTGCGGCATCGGTTTGAAATGGATGGTAAATTTTGGGCGCTATGTGTGTTTTTTAACGGGTTTTGTGATGAGGTACGGCGTGTGTCGCATGGCGCATACGCGTGGGGCGCATAGCGGGTCACAGGAACGCGTTGGACAGTGTCGGATCGAACCCCTATATCGGGGGAAATGTCTGGGACAGCGATGGCACTGCGCGCGTGTCGTGATGCGCCGTATCGCCCCAAAGGAGGACCACATGCCGCCACGTGATCTTAAAATTCCCGAGCAACGCCACCCTGAAAAGGCGCGTCGCCCTGATAATGCGCAACCCAAAAAACCGGACTGGATCAGGGTCAAGGCTCCGACATCGGACGGGTACAAGAAAACCCATGCGATCATGCGCGAGCACAAGTTGGTCACAGTGTGCGAAGAGGCGGGATGTCCGAACGCGGGCGAATGTTGGTCGCAAGGTCACGCGACGATGATGATTATGGGCGAAGTCTGTACGCGGGCCTGTTCATTTTGCAACATTGCGACAGGTAAACCGACCGAGGATCTGGATGCATTCGAGCCGGGCCGCGTGGCGGATGCTGTCGCCAAGCTGGGTCTGAAACACGTGGTTGTCACCTCCGTGGACCGTGATGATATCAAGGACGGCGGGGCCGAGCATTTCGCGCAAACCATCCGCGCCATTCGTCACCGCGCACCTGACACCACGATTGAAATTCTGACACCCGACTTTATCCGCTGTGATGATAGCGCGTTGGAAGTTGTGGTTGCGGCCAAACCCGATGTGTTCAATCACAACCTTGAAACCGTGCCGGGTCTGTACCCTGAAGTGCGCCCTGGCGCGCGCTATTTCCACTCCTTGCGCCTATTGCAGCGCGTCAAAGAAATCGATCCGACAATGTTCACCAAATCCGGCATCATGGTTGGCCTCGGTGAGGACAAACAAGCCGTCACACAAGTGATGGAAGATATGCGCGCGGCGGATATCGATTTTCTCACCATCGGTCAGTACCTTCAACCTACGCCAAAGCACCACAAGGTGGATCGCTTTGTGACGCCAGAAGAGTTCAAGACCTACGAGAAAACCGCCTATAACAAAGGCTTCTTAATGGTGTCTGCCACGCCTTTGACGCGCTCTAGCTATCATGCGGGTGACGATTTTGCACGTTTGCGCGCGGCGCGCATTCAAAAATTCGGTCAGGCATAGGGCTGTGACAGACGAGATATTCGAAATCTTTCTCGCCACGCCTCCGGGCTTGGAGGAGACGCTGTTGTTAGAGGTTATGGAGGCGGGATTTAAACGCCCCGAGACCACTGGCGGCGGAGTCACCATTTGGGGCGATTGGCGTGATGTTTGGCGCGCGAACCTGACCCTGCGCGGCACCTCAAAAGTGCTTGCGCGTGTCGGCGATTTTCGCGCGTTTCACCTTGCCCAACTGGACAAGAGATCGCGCAAATACGCGTGGGGCGACATTTTGACCAAAGGCCAGTCGGTCAAGGTCGACGTGGCCACCAACAAAAAGTCTAAAATCTACCACGCAGGAGCGGCCGTTGAGCGTATTGAGCGCGCGATTGCCGAGGAATTTGGCGCGACCATCGCCGAGGGGCTTGAAGACGCTGATTTGGTGATCAAAGCCCGTATTGACGACAACAATGTTATCTTGTCGGTCGACACCTCTGGTGACGGGCTGCACAAGCGCGGCCATAAACAAGCGATGGGCAAGGCCCCAATGCGCGAGACGATGGCGGCGATGTTTTTGCGGGCCTGCGGGTATGACGGGCATGAGCCGGTGCTGGACCCGATGTGCGGCTCTGGCACGTTTTTGATCGAGGCGGCTGAAATTGCGCGCAACATGATGGCGGGGCGTGCGCGCGCGTTCTCGTTCGAGCGTCTGGCCACCTATGACGCGGCGGCGGTCCAATCCATTCGGGACGCATGGCAGACCCGTCCAAGCGATCAGCGGTTTTACGGCTCGGACCGCAACGTCAATGTGATTGGCTCTGCGGGTGAGAACGCGGCGCGCGCGGGAGTGGCCGATATGTGTACCTTTACGCCAACCCCCGTCTCGTCGATTTCGCGCCCTGACGGGCCCGCGGGACTTGTGATCGTCAACCCGCCTTACGGCGCGCGCGTTGGCAAAAAGAAAGACCTGTTTGCCCTCTATGGTGCGTTTGGTGACAAAATGCGCGCCGAGTTCAAAGGGTGGCGTGTGGGCATGATCACCACCGACACGCAATTGGCCGAGGCCACCAAATTGCCGTGGCTGCCGACCGAGGCACCGATTGCCCATGGCGGTCTCAAGGTCAAATTGTTCCGCACCGACCCGCTCTAATCAACCGCCCCTTCTGATCTCCCTCAAAGTCAGGGGGGACAGGTGCGTGTTAGACTCGCTCCATCAGGTAGGATGGAGTTTTTGAGCCGATGCACAAAACCAATTGGGATGACTTTCGCTTTGTGCTTGCTGTTGCACGGATGGGGTCCGTTTCGGCGGCAGCACGGGAGTTGGGGGTCAATCACGCCACCGTGCTGCGCCGTGTTGCAGGGATTGAGGACCGTCTTGGTGTCGCGCTATTTGAGAAATCGGTGCGCGGATATGACGTAGCGCCAGAAAAGCTGCGTTTGATTGAGGCCGCCCGTGAGGTCGAGATCGCTGTCAAAGCGGTTGAGCGTTTGGCACAGGCGGGGGATACGCCGCTTGCGGGGGTGATCCGTGTGATGTCGAGTGACACCTTTTGTCACGCCATTCTCCCGCCCGTGGTCGCCGGCATGTCTTTGACATCGCCTGGTCTGTCGTTCGAATTGCTATGCGCCAATGCGCAGACGGACGCCTCACGGCTTCATGCGGACGTTATCGTGCGCACGGCGTTTAAATTGCCAGATGACCTTTATGGCGAAGTTGCGGGCCAGTTGGCCTTTGGAGTTTACGCCGCTGAGGGCGTGCCAGAGGCGCACTGGCTTGGGATGTCTGGCCTTTTGGGTCGGGCACATGTGGCGCACAAGCTGAACGAGCGGTTACAAAAGGACGGCGTAGTGTTTCGGGCGGCGGCCGACAGCTTTATGACGCTGCGTGCGCTGGCCGAGGCGGGTCTTGGGCGGACCATGCTGCCTTGTGTGATTGGGGATCAAAGCCCTGTCCTGCAACGTGTTCACGCGCCGATCGATATCGCGCCTATGCCGATTTATGTGGCGTCCAACGCCGAGCTTGCGGATGCACCGCGCCTGCGCCAAGCGCGCGCCCGCATGACTGCCGCGCTACAGGCTGACGCGGAGCGGTTGTTGGGACTTGCGCCCGCCGCGGCCTGACATAACCCGACATGGCCTCACATGGGCGCGTTAAAACCGCATCCCGCCGCGTCCCTCTAGTTGCATCCATTCGGGCAAAAGTCCCGCACGCTCGATCAGATAGAGCACAACACAGGCCGCCACGATTCCAAAGACAAAGATGATCCGCTTGGTGGAGGGCGGATGTTTGGCCCATCGTTTGGCGCGGATGAGCCAAAACATATTCATGTCTGGGCCTGTTGGGCCTCATCCTCAAACACAACCGAGCCGATGTAGGGAAGGTTGCGGTTGGCTTGGGCAAAATCAATCCCGTATCCCACGACAAAGGCATCAGGGATTTCAAAGCCGACCCATGTGGCCGTGAGATCAACTTCGCGCCGTGCGGGTTTATTCAATAAGGCAATGGTTTCCAACTTGCGCGGTTTGCGCGAGCCAAGCAGCTCCAACACGGCCTTGAGCGTATGGCCCGTGTCGACGATATCCTCAACCACCAACACATCGCGCCCCTCAATGGCACCACGTAAGTCTTTGAGAATACGCACTTCGCGTGTGCTTTCGGTGCCGTCCCCGTAGGAAGATGCCTCGAGAAAGTCGACTTCGACATTCATGTCCAATTCGCGCACAAGATCCGCAATAAAAACGAACGAACCACGCAAAAGCCCAACCACAACGAGCTTGTCTGTCTCGTTATATTCGCGGCGTATGTCGCGGGCGAGGTCTTCGATCCGCGCGGCAATTGACTTGGCCGAGATCATAACGTCGATGTGATAGGGACGGTGCGGCATGGTAACCCCTTGCAATTTCGGTGCAGGTTTAAGAGATAACAGGTCAGTTTAAAAACGCCAGAGCGCAGACCCTTAAGAACATGCCAACACACCAAGAGACCAAACACCTGCCTTATAGCGCGCAACAAATGTACGATCTTGTTGCCGATGTTGAACGCTATCCCCAGTTTTTGCCTTGGAATGCCGCCGCGCGGATTCGCTCGCGCGAGGCCTGTGGCGACCACGAGCTGTTGTTGGCCGATCTGGTGATTTCATTCAAAGTGTTTCGCGAAAAGTTCGGCTCGCGCGTGAAGCTGTATGACGCCGAGCGGCGCATTGATACCGAATACCTCGACGGTCCGTTTCGCTACATGAAAAGTTGGTGGCACTTTCGCGAGGCCGAGGATGGCGGATGCGATGTCGAGTTCTTTGTTGATTTCGAGTTCAAGAACGCGATTTTACAAAAGGTCATCGGCGTGGTGTTCAATGAGGCCATGCATATGATTGTCCGTGCATTCGAAAAACGTGCCGCTGCACTTTACGGCTCTGGGGCGTAGCACGCGGGTCAGGCTTTTCTTGGTCTAAATATCCAAATAAAAACGGCGCCCCAATGGAGCGCCGTTTGTTGTTTCAGGCTTTTGGACGCTACGAGTTATGGTCGTAGGCCGTTTCGCCGTGTTGTGCGAGGTCTAGTCCCGCATGCTCGGTTTCGGCATCGACGCGCAATGGCACGATGGCTTTGCAGATGAGGACTAGGGCAATGGTCACAACAGTTGTGAACACGCCGACAATGGCCAAGGCACCCAGTTGCGCCACCCATGTGCCTTCGCCAAAGGCTGCGATCATGATCGTCCCGAAAATACCGCCCACACCGTGCACGGCAAAGACATCAAGCGTATCGTCGATCTTGGCCTTGTTGCGCACAAAGTTCACCAACTCTTGGCACAAAATGCCCGCAACGCCGCCAATGATCAGCGCCTCGATAGGGCTGACAAAACCAGATGCGGGCGTAATGGACGCCAGTCCCGCGATCGTGCCCGTGACCATGCCAACCATAGAGGCCTTGCCGTATTTGATCTTTTCCCACAGCGCCCACGTCAATGAGGCAGCCGCAGCGGACAAATGCGTGACCGTGAGCGCCATTGCAGCTCCACCATCGGCCGCCAGCTGCGATCCGCCGTTAAAGCCAAACCAACCCACCCAAAGCATTGACGCACCAATCATCACATACCCGGGGTTATGCGGAGGCTTGTTTTTGACTTTGCGTGCGCCGAGCATCACGGCGATGATCAGTGCCGCGAGGCCTGCCGTTTCATGCACAACGATACCGCCCGCGAAGTCGCGCGTACCGATCTCGCCAAAGATACCGCCATCCGCGAGGAACCCGCCGCCCCAAATCCAGTGGGTGACAGGCGCGTAGCACAACAGCATCCACAGGCCGGAAAACAGCAGCACAAAGCCAAAGTTTATGCGCTCGACGTATGCGCCCACGATCAGCGCGGGGGTGATGATGGCGAACGTCATTTGAAAGGCAAAGAACAACACTTCGGGAATGGTGCCAGACACGGTGTCCGCGTCGATCCCGTTGAGGAAGGCTTTGCCCAAACCGCCCCAGACCGCGTTGCCATCTCCAAAGGCGATCGAATAGCCCACCACGAACCACAGAACCGACATCAAGGCGGCGATGGCATAGACGTGCATAAAGACTGACAGCACGTTGCGTGCGCGCACAAGCCCGCCGTAAAAGAGTGCCAATCCTGGCAATGACATGAACAAAACCAGCGCCGTTGCGACGATGATCCATGCGGTATCCGCTCCAACCATGATGTCCCCTCCAAAGGTTATTTTTTAGTCGTTACGGCGCGTAGAGCGGCTTTGAAACGATAAGGAAAGCGGCAAGGGGGCGTGTAGAGGGATGAAAAATGCAGCAATCAACAAAATGCATAGAATTAGAGCGCAATTTTTAGGTCGTGCATAAAAAATAGACATAACTGAATCGCCGCGATCCTAGCCTGATCTGGGGGCGGCTCGGACGTTTCGTCTACTGGCGCGATGCGCTACCGCGTGAGGGCGGTCAGTGCGAGGGTAAGCGCATGGCTCACGGTTGCATGTCGCACCTGCGCGCGGCCAATCGCCCCGAACTCCACCGTCTCGACCTGTGTAGGGCGTCCCTCATAGGCCATGCCAAAACACACACGACCCTCGGGTTTGTGCTCCGATCCGCCCGGACCGGCGATCCCCGTGACCGCAAGTGTGAGGGTGGCGTTCGAGTGCTCCCATGCGCCCTCTGCCATCTCTTGGGCGATCTGTTCGCTCACCGCGCCATGTGCCTCAAGTGTGTCGAGGGAGATGCCTAACATGTCGACCTTGGCGGCGTTGGAATAGGTGACAAACCCGCGATCTACCACGTCCGAAGATCCCGCAATCTCGGTCAATGCGCCGATGATGAGCCCGCCTGTGCAGCTCTCTGCGGTGGCGATGCGCACACCGCGCGCCCGCGCCGCATCCAGCACATCACGGGCAAGTTGGTCTATGCCGGATGCAGGCGTCATTGCATCATCAACCCATGCGACAGACCTGCGAGGATCACCACACAAATGGCGGCAAACACGCCTGCGATCACATCGTCAAGCATCACGCCAAGGGCATCTCCGCGCCGGTCCGCTTTGCCAATCCAAAGCGGCTTCCAGATATCGAACAAACGAAAGAGCGCAAAGGCTGCGATCCAACCGGGCCAAAGGGCGGTAGCTTCAACCCCCATCATCCCCGCGCCGTACAGCACGGGCATTAGGGCAATCCACTGCCCGACCACTTCGTCGATGACAATCTCTGACGGGTCGTGATCTTTCGATCCTGCGGTCATTTCTTTGGTCGCCCACCACCCGACGATAAAGGCGATGAGGGTCGCAAATACGACAGCCCAAAAACCGCCACGCTCATAAATGACCCACGCAAGGGGCACTGCTGCGGCCGAACCCCATGTGCCAGGTGCGGGCTTGATATAACCAACGCGGGCAAGGGTGGCTATGATTTCAGCAAGTTGTTTCATGGGGTTATCTCTCTGTCTTGATCTTATTGCTTGGCAAGTGCTGCTGTGGCGATAGAGGCGATGCCTTCCTCGCGGCCGGTGAATCCCAATTTCTCTGATGTGGTTGCCTTGACCGATACGCGGTCCAGATCGACCGACATGATATCTGCAAGGGCGGCGCGCATGGCGTCCGCGTGTGGGCCAACTTTCGGGTATTCGCAGACCAGTGTCACGTCACAGTTCATCAAGGCATAGCCTTTGGACCGTGCCAGCTCTATCGCGTGGCGCAGGAAAATGTGGCTCTCGGCGCCCTTCCACTGCATGTCTGAGGGCGGGAAGTGACGTCCGATATCGCCCTGCGCGAGGGCGCCGTAAATGGCGTCCGTCAGCGCGTGCATGCCGACATCAGCGTCCGAGTGCCCTTGGAGGCTGCGCCCGTGGGGGATTTTGACACCACAGAGCCAAACATGATCGCCTGCGCCAAAGCGGTGCACATCGTAGCCATTGCCCAACCGGATATCCAACATGTCGTGTCCTTTGTCTGTGCGGCGCGCGAGGACCGCGTTTGCGCGTGCAAAGTCCTCCGCGTGGGTGATTTTAAAATTGTCTTCGTGGCCCGCCGTGATGGTGACTGTCAGGCCCGCAGCGCGTGCGACCTCAACATCATCAAGTGCCGCGCCGTCATGGCGCGCATGTGCGGCGCAAATGGCGTCATAGCCGAACCCTTGTGGGGTTTGTGCGCGAAATAGCCCAGTCCGGTCCTGAGTGCCGGTCACATGGCCATCCTCACCGCGCCAAAGCGCATCCGTGACCGCAAGGGCAGGGGCGGCCGCAACGCCAGTCCCCAGTGCATCGATGACATCGGCAATCACGCCACGCGGGGTAAGCGCGCGTGCGGCGTCATGGATCAAAACTTTGGTCACGCCGCGATCCGCGAGGGCGGCAAGCCCCGCCTGTACTGACGCGGCGCGCGTGGCTCCGCCCGCCACAAGCGTGACGCCGTCAAGTGTGCGGGCCAGATCGAGATCATCGGCGTGATGCACGACCACAATCTCGTCTACGCGACCGCGAAAGGCGGCGATTGCGTGGTCGATGACGCGCGCCGCACCAAGTGCACGCCATTGCTTTGGCGTGTCCCCGCCAGCGCGGGTGCCGCGTCCTGCGGCGACGATGAGAGCAGCGATTGTCATGGGAAAAGGAAATAGTCTTTGGCTGCGTCAGTGGCAATGCTCCAGTTTTTGACCAAATGGATGATTAAAATTTATGCAGATGGTGTTTTTGGTGGCTTTTGTGTCGCAAAGACTTTGCGACTCCCCGACGAGAGGGGTATCTCAGGGGGAGTTGCACAAGGATTAATCGCTTGCCCGTAAGTTTGGCAGATATCACGCTCGACCCGCCCGTTTTTCTGGCTCCCATGGCTGGGATCACAGATTTGCCGTTCCGCAATTTGGTCGCGTCTTTCGGTGCTGGCTTGGTCGTTTCCGAGATGGTGGCCTCTCACGATATGATCAATGCCAGACCGGGAAGCCGAGAAAAGGCCGAGCTTGGGTTCGGTGTTGATAAAACGGCTGTGCAACTGGCGGGTCGCGAGGCCGAGCCAATGGCACTTGCCGCAAAGATTGCCGCCGACAGTGGCGCGAAAATCATCGACATTAACATGGGCTGTCCCGCCAAAAAGGTGGTGTCGGGCTATTCGGGGTCTGCGTTGATGCGTGATCTGGATCATGCGCTCACCCTGATCGAGGCGGTTGTGGGCGCGGTTGATGTGCCTGTGACGTTGAAAACGCGGCTCGGGTGGGATGACGCGCTATTGAATGCGGCAGATTTGGCACGCCGCGCCGAGGCGGCAGGCATCCAGATGATCACCATTCACGGCCGCACACGGTGCCAGTTTTACAAAGGCTCCGCAGATTGGGCCGCCATTCGTGCCGTCAAAGATGCCGTGTCCATTCCCGTGGTCGCCAATGGCGATATCACGTCCAGCGAGGCGGCCCAATCCGCCCTTGAGCAATCGGGTGCGGACGGGGTGATGATCGGGCGTGGATCACAAGGGCGGCCGTGGATTTTGGCACAAGTGGCCGCAAACCTGATGGGCGCACCCGCGCCAGATGTGCCAACGGGCGCACGGTTCGCCGATATGGTTGCGGGGCATTACGAGGCGGGTCTGTCGTTTTATGGTGCGGACCTTGGTGCGCGCGTGCTGCGCAAGCATTTGGGATGGTACATGGATCACGCGCGCACGCCCGCCGATCTGCGCCGTGCCGTTTTGACGCAAAAAGGCGAACACGAGGTGCAACGGCTCTTAGCCGAAGCGCTCAACCACGAGGGAGCCGCCGCATGATATTGCCTGATTTCGAAACCTTGTGGCAGTCGTTGCCCGTCCCATCGGTCATTGTTGGTGCGGGGGATTTGATCCTCGAGATCAACCCTGCGGCGGAATCCTTTCTCAATGCGTCTGCAAAGTCGCTGCGCGGCGTGCCTGTGCTCGATAAACTTGCGATCGACGCGCCTTTAGAAGAGGCGTTCGAGCGGGTGCGCCGAGATACCTCGCCGATGTTTATCAATAACGTTGATGTGTCGGGCGGCAATGCTGCCCCCATTCAATGCAATATCCAGATTGCTCCGATGCAGGGCGATAGCGGCGCGATTTTGCTCCTTATGGAACCGCGTCAGATTGCAGACCGGCTTGGCCGTTCGCATCAGGTCAAAAAGTCCGCCCGCTCGGCCATTGGCATGGCAGAAATGTTGGCCCATGAGATCAAAAACCCGCTTGCGGGGATCACCGGCGCGGCGCAGTTGCTATCAATGAATCTGGCGCCTGAGGATTTGGAACTGACCGATTTGATCGTGGCCGAAAGCCGGCGTATCGTGGCGTTGTTGGAGCAGGTCGAACAATTCGGAAATCTGCGCCCCCCCGCCAAATCGGCCGTCAATGTCCATGACCTGATTGATCGCGCGCGCAAATCGGCGCAGGTGTCCTACGGGGCCGCGATGACGTTTGTTGAGGAATTCGACCCCTCGTTGCCGTCGACCTTTGTCGATGGGGACCAGATTTTGCAGATCTTTTTGAACCTGTTCAAGAATGCGTCGGAGGCGGCAGGCCGCGAGGGCGGGACAATCCGCATTCGCACGTTCTACGACATTTCCCTGCGCTTGCGCCGTGCCGATGGATCTGGTGCGGCCTTGCCATTGCAGGTCGAGATTATCGACGATGGACCGGGTTTGCCGCCTGAAATTTCGTCCGATATTTTCGAGCCGTTTGTGTCGGGACGCGAGAACGGGACGGGACTTGGCCTCGCCTTGGTCTCAAAAATTATTTCCGATCACGAGGGGTGGATTTCCGTGGAGTCAGCGCCCGGCAAGACCGTGTTCCGGCTTTCCCTTCCGGTGGCGCCGCGCGTGGTGTGACCGGCTTTTGACGACAGATGAACGCGCGGCGCGTCTAATGCGCGGCGCAAAAAGGAGACGATACGATGGACGGCACAATTCTCGTCGCAGATGACGACCGCACGATCCGCACGGTTCTCACTCAGGCGTTGACGCGCGCAGGATGTAAGGTGCACGCCACCTCATCCTTGGTCACGTTGATGCGTTGGGTCGAAGAGGGCAAAGGCGATCTGGTGATATCCGATGTGATGATGCCGGACGGAAACGGCCTTGAGGCGCTCCCAAAAATCGCCGAATTGCGCCCCGGCTTGCCGGTGATCGTGATCTCTGCCCAAAACACCATCATGACCGCGATTCAGGCCGCTGAGGCCGAGGCCTTTGACTATCTACCCAAACCGTTTGATTTGCCCGACCTGATGAAACGCTCCGCCAAGGCGTTGGAGATCAAGCGGCGTGCAAATCCGGCGCCATCCAACGCCAAAGCGCCCTCTGACACCCCCCAAGACGATCTTCCGCTGATCGGGCGCACGCCCGCGATGCAGACGTTGTACCGCCTTGTGGCGCGGGTGATGAATACCGATCTTCCGGTGTTGGTGACGGGCGAGAGCGGGACGGGAAAAAGTTTGATTGCGCGCGCTATTCATGACTTTTCCGACCGGCGCAGTTTGCCGTTTGTTGTGGTCTCGGCGGCTGATCTGGCGGTGATGGAGGGGCCGGCGTCGATCATCTCTAAGGCGCGCAATGGCTCGATCTTGTTTGATGAGGTCGGTGATCTGGACGAAGAGGCGCAAGCGCGCGTGGTGCGGATGCTTGACAGCTTCACCGATAATGCGCCGCGCATCATGGCCACATCCCAAGCCAATTTAAGCCTGAAAATGGAAAACGGCGCGTTTCGTCAAGATTTGTTCTACCGTTTGGGCGGGGTCACTATATCTGTGCCGTCTTTGCGCGAACGGGTTGATGATATTCCGTTATTGGCCGAGCATTTCTTTGCCAAGGCCGAGCGCGAGGGACTTAATCGGCGCCGCTTCGCGCCAAATGCCCTTGATCTTGTGCGCACGTATAGTTGGCCTGGCAATGTGCGTCAGTTGGAAAACACCATTCGCCGCCTGATTGTGACCGCGCCTGAGGATGAAATCTCGCATGCGGACGTCGAGATTGTCTTGGGCAACCAGCCCGCAATGGAGCCATTGCAAGGGGGCGGGGACGGCGAAAAACTGTCGGCCTCCGTGAATAAACATCTGCGCCGTTACTTTGACTTGCACGGCGGTGTTTTGCCGTCACCGGGGCTATATCAACGCATTTTGCGTGAAGTTGAGACACCATTGATCGAAATTGCGCTTGATGCCGTTGGGGGAAACCAAGCTAAATGTGCTGATTTACTTGGGATCAACCGCAATACCTTGCGTAAAAAGATTAATGATCTCGATATTCAGGTGACACGCCGCCGCAAACTGATGTAAAACCGCCACAACCGTGCCTTTCAGGGCGCAGTGACAGAATCAACACATTCTGCCGCCGTCTCCTGAGCGTAGTGCACGCATGGTATAAGTGGTGGTGCAAACTGTGCCGCTTGAGGAAAAGCGGACAGTGGGGGCGGTCTTGCGCAGGTCTATCGGCAAAGACAGTTGGAACAGGCTTTTGCGCGCGCGGCGGGCACGGCGGTGGCAAAATGCGGGGACCATAACGGTGTTCGTGCTTGGTCCATTGTTGACGATTGCGACGTTTTTGGTGCTTGGCCCGCTTGATCAGGCGACTGCGAGCGGATCGCTGCGATTTATTCTCCTTTGTGATTTGATTTACGTGCTGGTGGTGGCGGGTCTTGTGGCCTCGCGCATTGCTCGCATGGTGGCGGCGCGGCGCAATCATTCGGCGGGGTCGCGTCTGCACCTGCGCCTGACGGGTGTGTTTGTTCTTTTGGCTTTGATCCCGACGGTTACTGTGGCGGTGTTTGCGGTTGTGACGGTGAATTTCGGCCTTGAGGGGTGGTTTTCCGAGCGGGTGCGCAACGTGGTCGGCTCGTCGCTTGCGGCGGCTGAGGCCTATGAGGCCGAGCACCGCGAGGGGTTGGCCGAGGATACCTTTGCCCTTGCCAATTACATCACCGAGGTGCGCCAACAGGTGACGATCCTGCCCGATGGCGCGCTACGTGTGGCGCTCAATCAAGGGCAGGGGTTGGTCCAACGCGGCCTTGAAGAGGCTTATGTGATTGACCGTTCAGGGGCGCTCAAGGTGCGGGGTGAGCGGTCCTACATGTTCGATTACGAACAGCCCGTTGAGGCCGATCTGGCGCGCGCTGAAACGGGTGTTTTGGTGTTGATCAACGATTGGGACCACAATGAAAGTCGCGCACTTAAACGGCTGTCGGGCTTTTCGGACCGATATCTGTATGTGACCCGCGATGTGGATGGCGGGATTTTGAGCTTGCTCGATGAGACACAAGAAACCATCGCGCTCTACACCCAACTGGAAAGTGAACGCGGGCGGTTGTTGTTCGAATTTGGTCTGTTGTACCTCGGGTTTGCGATCATCCTTATTCTCGCGGCCACGTGGGTCGGCCTATGGTTCGCCGAGCGACTGGCGCGGCCTGTCGGGCGCTTGGCCGAGGCTGCGCAACAGGTGGGTGCGGGCGATCTCGATGTGCAGGTCGTTGAGGGCGATGGTGATGATGAGATTTCGATGTTGGGCCGTGTTTTCAATCAGATGACGGGACAATTGAAGGTTCAGCGTGATACGCTTTTGGAGGCCAACGCCCAGATCGAACAACGCCGCCGCCTGTTTGATAGTGTGCTTGGATCGGTGACGGCGGGGGTGATCGCGCTTGATCCCGAGGGACGTGTGACGCTTGCAAACACCTCTGCCATTGCGCTTTTGAGCCTAGGGGCGCGTGATGTATCGGGTGAGCCACTTGCGATGGTTGCGCCCGAATTTGGCGCGCTCTTTGATAGCTTGCGCGCGCAGAGCCGCGATGTGGCCCAAGACGAGGTGCGGCTGATCCGTGCCGGTGCCCAAGAAAGCCTGTTGGTGCGCATCGCCACACGGCGCACAGCGCAAGGCGCACATGAGGGGTTTGTGGTCGTGTTCGACGATGTGACCGACCTTGTAAGTGCGCAACGTATGGCCGCGTGGGGCGATGTCGCGCGCCGTATCGCCCATGAGATCAAGAACCCGTTGACCCCGATCCAGCTCTCCGCAGAGCGTATCAAACGCAAGTTTGGCAAGGGCATGGATGATGCCGCGCGCGCCGATCTGGAACAATATACAGACGTCATTGTGCGCCAGACGGGCGATTTGCGCCGTATTGTCGACGAGTTTTCCAAATTCGCGCGCATGCCCACGCCCGAGCGGCGTGAGTACGATATGGTTGATCTGGTGAAAGGCGCTGTTCTGCTTCAGCAAAACGCACAGGTCGGCGTCGAGATTACACCACAGATCCATGCACAGGCCGCAATTGCCGAAGTGGATGCGACGATGATTGGTCAGGCCTTGACCAATCTGATCAAGAACGCCGGCGAAGCGATTGAGAGCCTCTATGAGATTGAGCGCCCCAAAGATCACAAGGCGCGTGTGCGTGTCGCACTTGATCTTGAGGACGGGGACGTTGTGGTGCGGATCACGGACAACGGTATCGGGTTGCCCGAAGATCGCTCGCGGTTGTTCGAGCCATATGTGACAACGCGCGAAAAGGGCACGGGACTGGGTTTGCCTATCGTGAAAAAGATTATCGAGGAGCATGGCGGCTCCTTGACGCTCACCGATGGTGAGCCACTCGACGAGACGGGTCGTATCGGCGCTTGCGCCACGATGCGCCTGTCATTGCTTGGCGGCGCTGAGGCGCGCGGGCAAAAAGATAAATTGAAACAAAAGCTTGAAATGTGAAACTGATGTTGGAGGTTGAACATGTCTGATATTCTTATCGTAGACGATGAACGTGATATTCGCGAATTGGTTGGAGATATTTTGCGTGACGAAGGGTTTGAGACCCGTCTTGCGGGAGGCTCCGACGAATGTTTGAGCGCGATTGCGCAGGCGGTGCCCTCCCTGATGGTGCTCGATATCTGGCTCAAAGATAGCGCGATGGACGGGATCGACATTCTTAAACATGTCAAACGCGAGCATCCGCAGGTGCCGATCATTATCATTTCGGGACACGGCAATATCGAGATTGCCGTTGCCGCGATCAAACAGGGCGCTTACGATTTCATCGAAAAGCCGTTCAACATCGATCAGTTGATGGTGGTTGTGCGCCGCGCGATGGAGACGTCGCGATTGCGCCGCGAGAACGCGACCCTCAAACGCTCTGGCGGGGCCGAGGTTGAAATGTACGGTGTGTCACCGGCGTTCAAGCAACTCAAAAGCAACCTTGAGAAAGTCACAAAATCCAACGGACGCGTGATGCTCACGGGGCCTGCGGGCGTTGGCAAAGAGGTCGCCGCGCGGTGGATACACGACAATTCGGACCGCAAAGATGCGCCGTTTGTCACGGTGTCCTCGGCCACGGTCGAGCCTGAGCGCATGGAAGAGGTGTTGTTCGGGCGCGAAAGCGCGGAGCGCGGCATTGAAAAGGGTCTGTTGGAAGAGGCGAGTGGCGGCGTGATCTTCTTTGACGAAGTGGCCGACATGCCGTCTGGCACTCAATCCAAAATTCTGCGGGTTTTGGTCGATCAACAATTCGCACGCGTGGGCGGCACGTCCCAAGTGTCGGTCGATTTGCGCGTCATCTCCTCGACGAGCCGCGATCTACAAGCCGAGATTGCCGCGGGGCGGTTTCGTGAGGAGTTGTACCACCGGCTCAACGTGGTGCCGATTGATGTGCCGAGCTTGGAAAAGCGGCGCGAGGATATCCCTGCCTTGGCCGAGAAATTCATCGCGGCGTTCAATCGCACCCAAGGGTTGCCCCTGCGCAAGTTGACCGATGATGCCGCAGCGTTGTTGCAAACGATGCAATGGCCCGGCAACGTCCGCCAACTCAAAAACGTGGTCGAACGCGTGTTGATTTTGGGAGAGGGTGCGGGTGACATCGACGCGTCCGAGCTTCCAGAGCAAGACGCAAGTGGCGATGACGAAACCCGCGCGGTGTTGTCGCCTGCTATTGCGACCTTGCCCCTGCGCGAGGCGCGCGAGTTGTTCGAACGCGAGTATTTGCTCACCCAGATCAATCGCTTTGGCGGCAATATCTCACGCACGGCAACCTTTGTCGGCATGGAGCGTTCGGCACTGCACCGCAAGTTGAAATCGCTTGGTGTTGTGACCGGAAACAAATCGGGCGGACGCGTGGCATATGTCGCTGAGGATGACGAATAGGATCGCGGGCAGGCAAGGGGGCACGTGTGTGGCCGCTTGCGAAGCCTGTCGAATAATGCGATGCCAATCGTGAAACAGGTAAGGCTGATGGCATGAAAGTTATCATTTGCGGTGCGGGTCAGGTCGGTTGGCAAATTGCGCGTCAATTGTCGGGCGAAAAGAACGATGTGACGGTGGTCGACAACAACCCCGCCCTTGTGCGCCGCGCGACAGATACGCTTGATGTTCAGGGTATCGAGGGGCACGCCTCCTATCCCGATGTCCTTGAAAAGGCCGGTGCGCGCGACGCCGATATGATCATTGCCGCGACCCATTCCGATGAGGTCAATATGGTGACCTGTCAGGTGGCCCATTCGGTGTTTAACGTGCCGCGCAAAATTGCGCGTCTGCGGGCGCAAAGCTATCTGACGGCCATTTATTCCGATCTGTACCGCCGCGACCACATGCCGATTGATGTGGTGATCTCGCCCGAGCGCGAAGTGGCCGAGGCGGCGATGCGCCGTTTGGCGGCTCCTGCGGCGTTCGATACCCAAGTGTTTTTGGCGGGGCAGGTCCATTTGATGGGCATCCACCTTGCCGAGGATTGTCCTGTTCTCAATGCCGCGCTGCGTGAGTTGACCGAGCTGTTTTCGACGTTGCGGGTGACAGTTGTGGGCGTGCGCCGTGAGGGGCGCCTGTTTGCTCCCGAACCTGATGATCAGTTGTTTGCAGGCGACGAAGTGTATTGCTTCGTCCATTCGCAAGACGTCAATCGCACCATGGAAGTGTTCGGGAAAGTCCAAGCCAAACAGGACCGTGTCGTCATTTTAGGCGGTGGCAACGTGGGCCTCGGGGTTGCACAAGCCTTGGAGGCGCGCACCGAGCGGGTACGCGTCAAAATCATTGAGAAAGACCGCCGAGTGGCCGAACGCGCCGCTGACAGTCTTGAGCGGACCATTGTATTGCACGGTGACGCACTTGATACCGAACTCTTACAAGAGGCGGGCGTGTCGCGCGCCAATGCCGTGTTGTGTGTGACGGACGACGATAAGGTCAATATGCTCTCTGCCGTGCGCGCCAAACAGGCGGGCTGTGCCATGGCGATTTGTCTGGTCAACGATCCGTCTTTGGTGCCGATCCTCAATGCGCTCGACATTGATGCCCATATCAACCCGCGCGCCACAACGGTGTCGTCGATCTTGCGCCATATCCGTCATGGGCGGGTGCGCAACGTCTATTCTGTCGGGGACGGCGAGGCGGAGGTGATCGAGGCGCAAGTTTTGTCCACATCACCGATTTCGGGCAATAAAATCCGCGATATTGAGTTTCCCGAAGGGGTGCTTGTCGGCGCGATTATGAAAGGCGAGACCTATATCAAACCGTCCGGCGATACCCGTATCGACGAGGGCGATGTCATCACCATCTTCTCACTTGCGGCAGATGTGCCTGAGGTGGAGCGGCTCCTTCAGGTGTCGATCGACTACTTCTAATGAACCGCTTTTCGCGCATGCCCTTTTTCGTCCAGCTGATGCTGGTGGCGGGTGCGGCGATGATGGTGCCGGCGATTTACGGCCTTGTTATCCGCCAGCACGACGATGCACGCGCGTTTTTCTACGCGGGTGTGTTGTTGATGAGCCTTGCGGGGATGATTGCGATTGCGCGCGCGCGCCCGGAGGCGACAGCTGACCGTGATACCCGCCGCGACCGTGATCGCGAGGGGCGAAATCAGTTGATGACGCTTTTGCTCACTTACACGGTCTTGCCTGTCTTTTTGGCCGTGCCATTCGCGGAAGCCACCCAGAACACCACGTTCTTTAATGCCTATTTCGAGATGGTATCGTCGCTGACCACCACGGGGGCCACGCTCTTTGATGATCCCGAGCGATTGTCGCGCACGGTGCATTTGTGGCGCGCATTGGTCGGCTGGCTTGGCGGGTTGTTCGCGTGGGTCACCGCAATTGCGGTTCTGGCACCGCTCAATCTGGGCGGGTTCGAAGTGCTATCTGCGCGGCAGGTCGGCCAAGGCTCATCGAGTGCCACACAGATCATTCGCGTGGCCGCAGGGCCAGAACGCTTGGCGCGCTACACCGCGCGGCTGTTTCCGATCTACTTGGGCCTCACAGTCGGGCTGTGGTTCGCGTTGGCGATGGTGGGCGGCGCGCCGTATGTGGCGCTTTGCCATGCGATGTCGGTTCTTGCGACCTCGGGCATTTCTCCTGTGGGCGGGCTGACGGGATCGAGTGCGGGGATATTGGGCGAGGGATTGGTCTTTGCCTTTTTGTTTCTCGCCTTGTCGCGCAAAACGTTTTCGGTCGACGATGTGCGCAAAGACGCACTACCGCTTTACCGCGATCCCGAGATGAAAATCGGATTGGTGCTGTTGGTGGTTTTGCCGACCTTGCTGTTTATCCGCCACTGGGGTGGGGCCCTTGAGGTCGAGCGGGTCTGGGATGTGCCTGCGGCGCTCTCGTCGCTTTGGGGCGGCATCTTTATGGTGATGTCGTTCCTCACCACGGCAGGTTTCGAGAGCGCCTCGTGGGAAGAGGCGCGGATGTGGTCGGGCCTACAAGCTCCGGGGGTTTTGCTCTTGGGTCTTGCGATTTTTGGCGGTGGCGTGGCGACAACGGCGGGCGGGGTGAAGTTGCTGCGGCTCTACGCCCTTGTGCGCCACGGCGAGCGCGAAATTGAAAAGATGATTTCTCCCAACTCCGTGGGGGGCGCGGGCGCATTGGCGCGGCGCATTCGCCGCCAAGGTGCCTATGTAGCGTGGGTGTATTTCATGTTCTTCGCCTTCACCATTGCCGCCGTGATGATGATCTTGTCGCTGTTTGGCATCCATTTTGAAGAGGCCGCCGTCTATACGGTTGCCGCGTTGACCACGACTGGACCGTTGGTCCATGTCGCCGCCGAAGTGCCCTATTCCTTTGCTGATCTGGGGACATGGCCCAAGGCGGTCTTAGCCGCAACGATGGTTTTGGGGCGGTTGGAATTGCTGGCTATGATTGCCTTGATCAACCCCGATTTCTGGCGCCGCTAACCCACGGGTGACGCGCATTTGCACCGATTGGCAATGAACCCTGTCTCAAGGCTCTGAAATAGCTTTGCAAATCTTGACATTCACGGGGATTCACTGTGAGGATATGCCCAAGCGCTGTCCACGCAAGGCAGCTCGCAATATAAGCGCAAGAAAAAAGGCAACTATAATGGCCGGTGACAAACAAAATCTCCAAGACGCGTTCCTCAATCACGTTCGCAAAACCAAAGTTCCAGTGACGATCTTTTTGATCAATGGTGTGAAGTTGCAAGGCGTCATCACATGGTTTGATAACTTTTGTGTTTTGCTGCGCCGCGATGGTCAGTCGCAACTTGTATACAAGCACGCGATTTCCACGATTATGCCCGCACAGCCTATCAGCCTTTATGACGGTGAAGACGCGCAGTAACGCTTTGCTTTTGTGATGTGGTATCGGCCTGCACGGGATATGGCCCGCGCGGGCCACTTGTCTTTGCGCAAGGCGGGGATTACGTGAGTCTGGTGTGAAATATACAGTTCAGCGCGCTCTGATACAAAGTGGTCGCGGCGACATCCGCACACGCGATGAATAAACCAAAGGACCAAACGATTTGGGCGACTATTACGATCACGAGGTGGAACCAACGCGCGCGTGGGTGATCCATCCCGATATTACCTCAGACCGTGGACGGCGCGATGCGCAGCCGCGCTTGGATGAGGCTGTGGCCCTCGCGGCCGCCTTGCCCAATATCGAGGTACAAGGCGCGGAGATTGTGCGCTTGCCAAAAACGCACCCCGCCGCCTTGTTCGGCAAGGGCAAGATCCAGGAACTCAAAGAGCGTATCCAAGCCAGTGACGTTGAGCTGGTTTTGGTTGACGGTCCGGTGACGCCCGTTCAGCAACGCAATCTGGAAAAGGAATGGAAGGTTAAACTTCTGGACCGCACGGGCCTGATTTTGGAGATCTTTTCGGATCGTGCGCGCACCCGTGAGGGTGTGTTACAGGTCGAAATGGCAGCCCTGAGTTATCAACGTACCCGTCTTGTCCGGGCATGGACCCACCTTGAGCGCCAGCGTGGTGGATTGGGCTTTGTCGGGGGGCCGGGGGAAACCCAGATCGAGGCTGACCGCCGCGCCATTGATGATCACCTGAACCGTCTGCGCAAACAATTGGCCCGTGTGATCAAAACCCGCGAATTGCACCGTGCCTCGCGCGCAAAAATTCCGTTCCCGATTGTGGCTCTTGTGGGCTATACGAACGCCGGAAAGTCGACGTTTTTCAACACGGTCACGGGCGCAGATGTGTTTGTGAAAGACATGTTGTTTGCCACGCTCGATCCGACCATGCGTCAACTGAGACTTGAGACGGCCCACGGCGGGGACCGCGATATTATCTTGTCGGACACTGTGGGGTTTATCTCGAACTTGCCCACGCAACTGGTCGCCTCGTTTCGTGCCACGTTGGAGGAGGTGCTCGACGCCGATCTGATTTTGCATGTGCGCGACATCTCGGCCGATGAGACCGAAGATCAAAAGACCGATGTGCTCAAAATCCTCTCCGATCTGGGGATCAAAGAAAACGCGCCTATGATTGAAGTCTGGAACAAAATCGACAAGCTCGATGATGAGGCGCGGCTTGCGCGGTTGGAACGCGCTGAAGCCGACAATAACGTGTTCGCGATTTCCGCCGTGACCGGTGAGGGCGTCAAATCGTTGCTTGATGCCGTGTCTGCGTATTTCGAAGAAGACAAGATCGAGCGCGAAATAGTCGTCCCGTTCTCTGAGGGCAAGAAACGCGCATGGCTCTTTGCCGAAGGCGTGGTTTTGGGCGAGGCGGCGAGCGAGGAGGGCTACGTTCTGACCGTGCTCTGGACACCGCGTCAGGAAAAACAGTTTCGGGAGATGTAACGATGGACAATCACCTTTATCTCATGCTGATCGAAGCAGATGCAGGCTCAAACGCACACTTGGTTGCGGGGCGGCGCTATATCATCAATTGCTTTGCCGTGGCCGAGAGTGTCGATGGGGCTAAAGCGCCCGTGAACTCGTTTTTCTCTAGGTATGGTTGGAGCAATATCGAGATCCAAAAGATCAAACAGGTTCCGCTGCGCCTTTCGGCCTTTCCGACACCGGAACTCAAAGCGGCGGCACGTAAAGCGGCGGACAAGGGCGTGGGCTATGTCGTCTATGACAAGCCGGACACCCCGCCCGCCGTCACCACACACTAAGCACGCGTATCGCCCTTAGACGATGATGCCTTTGGTGAGGATGATATTGCCGTAAGGGCGCGGTTCGCCCGTTTGAATAATCGCAAAAGCGGCGCGGGCACGGTCGTAGAACGCGAACCTTTCGACGGAGACGATCGGGGCGGGATTGTCGCCCTTGGCGTCGATGATGGCCTGAAACTCGGCCACGGCGGGTGGGATTGTGTCGGGCGCGCCAACAACTTGCATCGTGACCGCGCGGTCCTCGACAAAGGTGTCGAGCGGGAACAGCGTCACGACAGCGTCCAGAATTTGTGAGGCATTCGAGCCCTCGCAGCGGATCACACGTTGCCCCATGCTTTGCGCGGGGAAATTGCTGTCCCCAATCACAAGCATGTCACCGTGACCCATTTGAGCCATGTAAAAAAGCGCCTCTGGCGGCAAGATGGCGGGGATATTATGCAACATGATGACGTCCTTTCGGGAGCGTGGCCTATTGGGCAGGTGATGGAGTGAGGTGTGTCGTGCCAACGCCTGCAGCGCGGGCCAGTTCGGGGTCGAGTGACATCGGCACGTATTCCCCGCGCCGCCACAACTCGCCCAGATCGTCATAGTGACGCGAAAGCGGATGACCCGATTGACCCGTGGCGGTGATGAATACAGAGCTGTCGGGGTCGGCAAAGTCATAGACCCCGCGGTAAGCGGCGCCGTGGACATTGGCAAAGGGCATAGCCCCGTCACCAGCTGTGACACCGCGCATTAATGTGTTGTCGCCGCCTGATGTGGTTTGGCGAATGTTCACGATCCATTTGAGAAACGGAACCTCTCCCAAAACGGGATGTTTGTGGATCGCCATATGCGCATCGCCCCACCGTACAGATTCCAACGCGGATCCATAGGTTTGCTCAATCCACACAATGGCATCGTCGAGTGCAAGTCGGGCAATGTCGTTACAGGTTTCGGTGGCAGCCGATTGCAAGACATCGCACCATTTTGATGCCCCGCCAATGTCACGAAAGACCCGTTCGATGAAAATAGGCTCGACGTGGTTAAAGGCGTGGGACAAGGGGCCAAGGTCATCGCGGATCAGGCGGTTTTGCAACTCGCGCATCCATGCGTAATAGATCAGTGGCTCTGGCATGTGCTCGTTCATCTCGCCGTTCCATTCGGCCAGCAGTGTTAGCGCCTTTTGGCGTTGTGCCTCGGGCGTGCCGTCCAAAGCGGCTTCGCCCGTGAACCATAGATCTGCGCCCACGAGCGGGAGGAGCGAGCGTGCAGAATAGGACACGATATCGTTTTGCACCTCGATGAAGCTGTCACGGGTGTGCACCTCGCGGCTTTGCATCAAGCGGCGCCAGCGCTGAATGCGTTGGGTGTCGCCCCAGTGGTAAGACAGATGGTCGGGGAACGCGGCCTCAACGGTTTTGTTGTTGGTGTTGCCGACAATGCCCGTGCGGTCGCTTTCGAAGAGCGGAAGGGCATCGTAGTCGCGCCACCCTTGCCACCTGTTTGTGGCGATCCAACCGGGTGAGGGGATACGGCCCTGACTTTGGTGTTGCGGGTCACGTTTTGGGGCGCGGCCAATGACTTTGAGTGCCACGCTGTCGTGTTGGGCCAAGGTCAGGTTGAGGGCAGGGGCGACAAAGCCGCGTGCCGCCTCGACGCCACCCGCAATGGTATCGGCGCGCATTAGGGCAATCACGGCACTCATTGAGGTGTCATCAGGGGCCAATGCCGTCCACGACAACGCCATGACGTGATTGGGTGGGGTCACGGTATTGGCGTTATACGCCCCCGCAGGAAGCACAGGCCCGTTATCCGTCCATTGCAATTCCAACGTGACGGGCGGTGCATCTTTGATCCGCACGATCGAGGGCTGTGTGCGCATGGCCTTGTACCCGTTCGGGGTTTCCACCTCGTTGGGATTGGCGGGATTGAGGCGCTCCACATACAAATCAGCGTCATCGACATAGGCGGAGGTGATGCCCCAGCCAAAGGTGTCCTTGCGTCCGGCCACAATGGCGGGAATGCCCGCAATACTCGCGCCGATCACATCGCCGGTCGAGAGTTGCAGGCGCGCCAGATACCACGCTCCGGGTGCTGAAAAGTTCAAATGCGGGTCATTGGCCATGAGAGCCGCGCCAGAGGTCGAGCGTTTGGGTGCTGCGGCCCAGACGTTTGACGCCCCACCAAAGGGGGAGGTCGGCGGGGTCGCAAAGGCAAAGGTGATATCACTGTCAGGCGTATAGGCGGGCAAGGTCGGAAACAGGCTGGCGTATTCGGATAAGAGGGCTGTGCCCGTCCCCGGTGCATCTGGCAAAATGTCGCGAAGGCGCTCAGGCCCGATCATAAGCGATGTGCGCGCGCGCAGGACTTCCGAGGAGGCTTGGTCCGACAACTGAAAGGCCACGAGCTTCATCAAGGCGATGCTAT
Organism: Celeribacter marinus; assembly: GCF_001308265.1. GTDB lineage: Bacteria > Pseudomonadota > Alphaproteobacteria > Rhodobacterales > Rhodobacteraceae > Celeribacter > Celeribacter marinus. The sequence continues at coordinate 585,366 of NZ_CP012023.1, read as the reverse complement.
CCACAGGCCGCCAATAGGAGATTTGCGCAGGGAACATAAAGAATTCTGGCGCGCCGCGCCCCATAGCGCCGGTGTTCACGGCCGTGATCCACGCATTTACGCCGCGCGCGTAGGCCTCCAGTGCGACCATGGCATCGGGTGTTTGCGCGGCGACCGAGGCATCAGCTGCGGCGTAAATCCCCAAGCGGCGCATCAAGCTATCGGTGGGCAGGGTCGTGTCACCAAAGACTTCCGACAGTTTGCCCTGTGCGGTGCGGCGCATCAGCATCATCTGGAACAATCGGTCTTGGGCATGTGCAAATCCCATCCCGTAAAACACATCGGCATCTGTGGCGCCAAAGATATGCGGCACGTTGGCGGTGTCTCGTACAATCTCGACGGGGGCGGTGATCCCCGCAACCTCATGCGTTGCGTTGTAATCAGGAAGAGAGCGTGAGGCGAGCCAATAGGCGAGCCAGCCACCCAAAAGGGTCACAATAACAAGGCCCGTTACGAGCTTGAGAAGAATAGAAAAAATACGCGCCATAGATACTGTGCCGTTCATAGTCATTATGCGGAATCGTGAGTTGACGCGGCCGCGACAATCCCTACCGTCTTGTCATCGTGTTAAAGCACACCTGTGTGCAATGGAAAAGGACGGGATGAGCATGGCGAAGGTCGCATTTTTGGGGTTAGGCGTAATGGGGTACCCGATGGCGGGTCACTTGGAGGCTGCGGGTCACGAGGTGACGGTGTTTAACCGCACGGCGGCCAAGGCGGCCACATGGGCACAGGATCATAAGGGCGGACATGCCGTGACCCCGCGCGAGGCTGCGGCGGGCTGTGATTTCGTCATGGCCTGTGTGGGCAATGATGACGATTTGCGCGCTGTGTGTTTGGGCGCGGACGGCGCGTTTGCGGGCATGTCCGAGGGTGCGATCTTTGTCGATCACACCACGGTGTCGGCCATAGTCACCCGTGAATTGGCGCAACTGGCGCAGGACGCGGGGCTTGGCTATGTCGATGCGCCTGTGTCTGGTGGTCAGGCAGGGGCCGAAAACGGCGCTTTGTCCGTGATGTGTGGCGGCTCTGAGGCGCAGTATGCAGCGGCCGAGCCGATCATGGCGGCCTACGGCAAAACGGTTAAGCGACTGGGTGAGGTCGGCATGGGTCAGACGGCCAAGATGTGCAATCAGATCTGTATTGCGGGACTGGTTCAGGGGCTGTCAGAGGCGCTACATCTCGCGGAAAAATCCGGTTTGGACGGTGAGGCCTTGGTCGAGGTGATTTCGGGTGGGGCGGCGGGCTCTTGGCAAATGGCCAACCGTCACAAGACCATGTTGGCGGATGAGTACGAGCACGGGTTTGCCGTGGACTGGATGCGCAAAGATCTCGCGATTTGTTTGCAAGCGGGCGATGACGTGGGCGCAAGCCTGCCTGTGACGGCACTTGTCGATCAGTTCTACAAGGACGTGCAAAAGATGGGCGGCGGGCGTTGGGACACCTCAAGCCTGATGAAACGCCTTAAATTCTTTGGATAAGGCCTAAACCGCGAGAAAGGGCTTGCCTGAGGTAAGCCCTTTCATCCTTTCGCATGGACCTGCTATAAGCGCCCTTAAGCAAAAGGGACCACGTTCATGCCACCCAAGAATACATCAGGTCGCGGCGCGCGCGATTTGCGCGTCAAAGTCAAAACAGCGCGCGGGCGCAAACTCTCCTCCACATTGTGGTTGGAGCGCCAACTCAACGACCCTTACGTGAAACGCGCCAAGGCCGAGGGCTATCGCGGGCGCGCTGCGTTCAAGATCCTGGAGCTGGATGACAAGTTCCGCTTTTTGGTGCCTGGTGCGCGCGTGGTTGATTTGGGCTGTGCCCCTGGCGGGTGGTGTCAGGTGGCTGTGCGCCGTGTGAATGCACTGGGCGAGAAATCTGGCAAAAAGATCGGCACCGTGTTGGGCGTCGACCTTCAGGATATTGAGCCGATTGCAGGGGCCGATGTTCATACCCTTGATTTCATGGAAGATGGCGCAGACGATCAGGTCAAACACTGGCTTGGCGGCGAGGCGGACGTGGTGATGTCGGACATGGCGGCCTCGGCCTCAGGTCACAAACAGACCGACCACAACCGCATCATGGCGCTGTGCGAAGCGGCGGCGTATCTGGCGTTTGACGTGCTCAGCCCCGGTGGGACATTCGTGGCCAAAGTTTTGGCGGGTGGCGCAGAGGGTGATTTGCAAAAGTTGCTCAAACAGAATTTCGAGAAAGTTCTGCACATCAAACCTCCTGCCTCGCGTTCGGACAGTTCGGAAAAGTTTGTGGTTGCCACGGGCTTTCGCGGGCACACGCTTGGCGCTGATGACGACGACGAGGCGTAACGCCGATGAGCGACTGGGCGCGGATCACCTGTGGGGCGTGCGAGGTAGCGGTTGATCCCGCGCTGGGCAACATCCGCCGCTTTTTGGTCGATGGACGTGAGGTGTTTCACACGGCGCATTGGGTTGGCACGGACCGTGCACCGCTTGCGGGTGCGCCCGTTGATCAACATCTCTCGGGTGATTTCTTTGCCGCGCCGTTTGGGGCGTCCGATCTGATTGATGCGCCCAATCACGGGTGGAGCGCGAATGCGCCATGGACAGGTTTGGCGCGCGCCCAAGACACCGATGACGCCCAGATGCAGTTTGTGCTGGAGCGTGATGTGATGGGCGCGCGGTTGACCAAGACCCTCGCGCTACGAGGCGGCCACCGCGTGCTGTACCAAACCCATGAGATTTCCGGCGGGCAGGGCGATCTGACCTTTGCCCACCACCCGATGTTTCGCATGGCGGCGGGGGGGCATCTGGCCTTTTCACCCAAACGCGCCGCCCTCACCACCGCGCCCGCGTTGGAGCCGGAACACGTTTTGGCCTATCCCGCGCGCAGCACGGATCTACGCGCCTTTCCGGCAAAGGATGGCGGCACATTCGATTTGACGCAGTATCCAAGCACAACGGGCCATGAGGATTTCGTGACCCTGATTGAGGCGCAAGGGGCCGCGATCGGGTGGACCGCGCTGACGCGAGCCGCCGAGGGGGACATCATTGTCGTTCTCAAAGACGCGCGTGTTGCCCCCGTAACGATGCTCTGGCTGTCCAACGGGGGGCGTGGATATGCGCCGTGGGACGGGCGGCATACGGGCGTTTTGGGCATTGAGGACGGGTGTGCGGCAGGGGCGCAGGGGCACCGTGCGGCCACGGGCGACAACGCAATTGCGCGCGAGGGGGTCGCAACCACTCTGCCTCTTGGTCCTGATGTGATCCACACCGTGCGCCATGCCATTGCGGTGTGTGATCCGCCACACGGGTTCGGGCGCGTGGCACATGTCCGCGTTGAGGGGGCGACACTCCAGATTGCCGACACAGATGGCGCAGTGATCGATATGGCGTTTGATCCGGCGTTTTTCGCCGCTTAGCCGCGCACCAACGCAAACATGTATCTGACATAGATCAAGGTCACGCATAGGCAGGCAGGGTAGGCGTGACGCCACCCTTATAAGAAAGCCCTGAGCCATGCGCGTTACAATCCGGACCAACCTTGCCATTCGCGTACTTATGGCCTGTGGCGTCAATACCGACCACATGGTGCGGCGCGCCGAGATTGCGCAGGCCACAAACGCGTCGGAAAACCATCTCGCCCAAGTGGTGCACCTGTTGGCCTCCGAGGGGTATATTAAGACCGTGCGCGGGCGCTCTGGCGGATTGGCGTTGGCGCGTCCTGCATCCGAGATTTCGGTGGGTCAGGTGTTTCGCCAATTTGAGGCAGCAACCCCCTTTGCCGAATGTTTTGAAGGGGCGCAAAATACCTGTCCGCTCAAGGATGTGTGCCGGTTGCGCGATGCCCTCATTGCGGGTTTGGCGGCATTCTACGGCGTTTTGGATCAGATCACGATTGAGGATCTGGTGCATGATAACGCCGGTTTGGAGGGGCTATTGAGCATGCCTAACCCTGCGTCGACGATGGCGGCGTCATGCGGCGCACAGGGCGCTACGGCTCATTAACCCGCGCGCCGGCCTGTGGTGAACGTGCCTACTGCTCTTCGGCGGCTTTGGCCTTATACGCCTTCAAATAGGCCAAAAGATCTTTCTTTCTCGCGGGCTTGGTGACTCTGCCCACTTCGCCCATTCCTACGGGGATGATGCCCGTCGAGACGGTGTAGCCGCTTAAAAACACAAAGGGCACGCCCAAATCGGCTAGTCGTTTGGCCACGCATTGACTGTTTTGGGACTGGCCCAAGTTGTAGTCGAGAAACCCGAACTGGATGTCATGGCTCTCAATTGCCGCAAGGGCGTCCTCTTTTGTGCTACATAGGCACACTTTGCCGTAGCCCTCCGTCTGTAAGGTCTGTTCAATCGTCAAACCGACCAAGGCGTTGTCTTCAAGTACCAAGATTGCAGAGTCTTTCATGCTCGTTTTCGCTCCTCTTGTTGCCTCGCACCTGTGGGTGCGGGGGGCAGGGCTATTTGACCTGTTGTAACGGTTCACTCTTAAACATCATTCGCTGAAATGAGCGCGCTGTCATCTTCAATTTTGGCCAACGCGAAATCCAGTTCGAAAAACAAACCGTCTTTTCGATAGTCGCATGTGACATCGGCGGCCAAGTCGGTTTTGAGGACGCGCTCTAAAACCAAGCTGCCAAATCCAGTGTGTTTGGGGGCTTTGGTGATTTTGGGTCCATTGTGTTCGGTCCACGTCAAATGCGCATGGGCAACACCGTCTTTTTTATGGATGCGTGTGACAACCTCCACAAACCCCTTTGGCCGCGAGAGCGCACCGTATTTGGCGGCGTTCGTGATCAATTCGTGAATAGCCATCCCGACTGACAAGGCCTGTTCGGCGGTCAACTGGATATCGGGTCCCGACATATTGACGCGGGCGTGGCTATTCGTCTCGAACGGTTTGGCCTCATTTGCGACAATGTTGGACAACGCTGTGGTGGTCCAATTCGCATCGGTCAACAAGTCATGGGTGCGCGAGATCGCACTCAAACGATCCTCCAAACGGGCGTGATACACGGCGGGGTCATCGACGCCGACCAGTAACAGTTGTGAAATGGAACTGATCACAGACAGCGTATTTTTCACGCGGTGCTGCAACTCGCCCATCAACAATTTTTGTTGTGAGTTTTGCGCACGCACACGTTTGACGATCTTTGTTTGTTCGGTGACTTCGCGCACGCAGGAGCCAACCGCAAACACCTTGTCCTCTTGCCATAAAGGGTAGAAGTCAGCGATGAAATGACGCTTCACCCCCGGTGCGGCGGGGGTTTCGCCGTCAATGGTGAGGCCAAATACCGGCTCGCCGGTCGCGAACACTTCCTCGTAGATCGCGCCAGTGAAATCTTCAAAGTCTGGAAGGAGATCGCGGAATGTCCGCCCGATATGCTCCTCGACGCTAAAGCCGTTCATGTCCGCAAGACTGGAGTTGATGCGAACCCATCGCAAATCGCGGTCCATTAGGGACAATCCAACCGGGATGGTGTCGTACAATTTCTCAAGTTCGGCATATTGCCGTGCGAGTGCTCTCTCGTTCTCTTTGAGACTGTTTTCGTAGGCCTTGCGCTGTGTGATGTCGACAAACGATAACACATATCCGTCCAGACGGTTGTCCGTGGTCCGGTACGGTTTCATCCGCAACATGTAGGTTTGCTGCGTGTCCTCAATGGCGAATTCGCGCTCAAGCACTTGTAGGGTGGTGTCCACCGTTTGCGCATCGCTTTTGAGGTCGGGGTAGACAATGCGCGACGATAGATCATCGATCGGACGACCGATATCGCGTGATTTGATCCCGAAAATGTCGGAGGTGGCGGGGGTAAAGTTCCGGACGCAAAACGCGCGGTCGACGAACAACACCGCCAGATCGGTCGATTCAAACAGGTTTTTGAGGTCCGAATTGGCACGCGTGAGCAGACGGTTGTTTTCTTTGAGTTCGGCGTTAACGGTTTCGAGTTCCTCGTTGATCGCCTCCAGTTCTTCGCGGGAGGTTTCCAACTCTTCGTTCGAGGATTGCAATTCCTCGTTCATACTCATCAACTCTTCGTTGCCGCTTTTGAGTTCTTGGCCCGAGGTGTCGAATTGTTGCAAGGTCATGGCCAGTTGTCGGCGCAGCTGAGCGTTCTCGGTTTCAAGAATGTCACGGCTTTCGATATCGCGCTCTGACATCATGTCGGTGAGATCAACCCCGTCCATGGCGCGGACCTGCGTCATGATCAAGATGAAGTCAGTCCCACTTGGCGCCACTTCGATATCAAAGATACGTCTATCTTTGTCATCAAGCAGGACCACGCTGTCAACGCGCGCGGAGTGTCCGGTGTCGACCGCTTGGGCGAGGGCCGTGCGCACGGGAAAACGCAGCTCTCGCATCAGATAGGAATCGATCATGCTCGACGGTGCGCCGCTGGATGGTTGGACGAAACCCGTCATGCTTTGAGAGAGATACAGGATTTCCCCTGTCTTTGACACGAGCGCAAAGGGGGACGCAAAATGGCGCAGATAGGTGCGCTCTACCGTGCTTTCGCGAGAGTTTTCCGTCGACTGTGACACTTTATTCGGTGGCATGGTTTGGAAGGGCTGTAGCGGTGTGGGCTGACGTGGTGTCTCGTCAATCGCCGAATAGCTAGCGCGCACATCGGTATTCTTGCGAAAAATCCGCCAGCTTTTGTCGAGCGTTTCAAATAGCTTTTCTTCGCCCACCAGCGTTTCCGATGGACCAAGGAACAAATTGCCACGACCGCGCAGGGCAAAGTGAAAACGCGGGATGACCTGTTTTTGCAGGTTGGCCGAGAGATAAATCATCAAATTGCGGCATGAGATCAGGTCTAGTCGCGAAAACGGCGGATCCTGAAGCAGGTTGTGAGGCGCAAAGACACAACATTCGCGCAGACGCGGGATGGTGCGGTATTGACCGTTCTCAGGTTGAAAAAAGGTGTTGCGACGCTCCTCGGTCAGGCTTTCGACCGCGCTTTGGGAATAGAGTCCGTAGCGGGCGGACATCAGTGCAGGGGTGTCGATATCTGTGCCAAACACTTGAAGCGGGCGGCGGTCGCCCACCGCCTCCATCTCCTCAATGAACAGCATGGCGAGGGAGTACACCTCTTCGCCGGTCGAGCAACTGGGCACCCAAACGCGGATGGTTTTTTCGTTGTGTTCTAGGATGGGTTGAATGGCCAAGACGCGCAGGGCCTCAAACGCCTCTGGATCGCGAAAGAACTCTGTGACTCCAATCAAGAAATCTTGGGCCAACAGCTTTGCTTCGTCGTCATCTTCCAGGACCGCGAGAAAGTCGTCGACATCCTTCAGGCGCAAGGCCGCCATGCGCCGCTCTATCCGTCGCACCAAAGTGCCGGGTTTATAGTCGCCAAAGTCGTGACCGGCCGCCTGTTCCAAGCGCTCGAAAAACCGTGGGAGGGCGCTGTGAATCTCGGCCTGAAGACGTGATGATCCTTCTTTACTCGGTACGTGGGCGCGGCGCTTGATCACGTCGTCGATGCGCACAGGGATTTGTGCAGCGGGTAAAATGAAATCCACCAAACCCGTTTCTATGGCGCTGTCAGGCATGCCCGCAAACCGCGCGCCCTTGCGGTCTTGGACAAAGGCCACACCACCGACCGCCTTAATCTCGCGCAAGCCTTGTGACCCATCGGAGCCGGTCCCCGACAAAATCACACAATAGGCATCGCGACCGCGTTCACGCGCCAGCGATTTGAAAAAGGCGTCAATCGGCTTGTGTTGCGTGTCACTGGGATCTCGCGCCGTCAGGTGCAGTATATCGCCGTCAATATCAGCAACATGACCGGGAGGGACGACATAGACCTGATTTGGCACAATTGTTTCGTTGTCGAGGACTTGCGAGACGTGCAGCTCGGTCTCGTGTTGCAACAGCTCGTGGAGAACGGATTTTTGGGTCGGCGCAAAGTGTTGGACAATCACATAGGCCGCGCCAGTATCAAGTGGCGTACTACTCATCATGACTTGCAGGGCTTCTAGGCCGCCTGCGGATGCGCCGATGCCGACGATAGGAATGACTGTCATTTTAGACATTGCGCCCCCTAAAGTTATACACGTTTAACGTTAGCTTCTTTGTTGTGCCATACCACCCCAAAATCGCACCATCAAGTGTGCATATCTGCACCCAGTTGCGGTGATCGCGCAGGGTCGACCTGTCGGTTTCTGGTATGTCGAGTGCCATCATGATCGTATGTGTCGTCATTGGGAATGCCTCCTCAGTCAACCAATGCGCAGCGGTGGTTTCGCTGACCAGCGCGCATCAAAATGTTGAACTGTACAAGAGGTGCGCAGTGACTGCAAAAATACCAATGATTGAATATATAGCGCCTTTTGGATTTCTTTTCCACTAAATGGTAAGCCTAATAGCGCTTTAGTGTAATTGACGTGGCGCAAAGCAACCGCTGCCGCGCCGTGTTTAGGCCGCAAAATGAGGCCGCATGACGAGCGCTTGCCGCGGTTTCAATCTCCGCGGTTTATGTTGCAATACCAATGCTCTCAGGAGGTGCGCCGCATCGGTCTGACACGGGCCTGACGTTACACAGATACCACATGGGGTTGCGAAAATCTGTGACAACACGGCGCAAAAATGTTAGGATTTTCACATAATGTTTTGATAATCATAACGGAAACTCAATCTACACGTGCGCCATGTGGCATTTTGTCTTGGGGTGATAGGCATGCATGATCACAACGGCACAGGGCCGCTCAAGGGATATTAGAATGGTGACGCCACCAGACATCCAGACGCTGCGCGACCAAATGGCGGCCTTCGATGTCGCCCGTGATGCGTTGTCCATCGGCCAGTGGGGCGGCGGGTACAGCTATATGAATGCCAGTCACCGCCAAATGTTCGGGTTTACCCATGATGAGGATATATCAGGCGCGACGTGGCGCGATTGCTTTGGTCCCGCGATGACGCCCCCGCAAGAGGCGCAGATCATGCATGCGGTGATGACGACAGGTGCGTGGCGTGGTGAAATGCGCGCACGGCGCCGCTCGGGTGAGGTCTTCGACGTCGAGGTGTCTGTGTCTGGGGTCGGGGAGGACGGGTTTGTCAGCATCGTCCACGAGATATCCGCACGCAAAGACGTTGACGTTCAGCGCGGGCGGCAACGTGGTCTGATTGAAAAAGCGCACCGCCGAGACGCTATTGCGCAAGTGGTGCAAAAGGTTCGCCACGATTTTGGGAATGTGATCGCGGTTGTGTCGGGAACCGCGCAGTTGATGGAGACTGCCGTGGCGGGAAATGAGCCACTGACGCAGGGCGTGGCGCGGATCGGGCTGGCCATGGATGCAGCGATGGAGATTTTGGACGATCTAAGCCAGTTCGACCGCCCCAAGGCCGTGCGATCATGGTGCGACCTACACAGTTTGATTACGCAAGGCGTTGATCTTATTGAGACTTACCGCCTTGCACAGATTGAGGTAGAGGTCCACGCCCCCCAAACGCCACAGGTGATATGTGTCGATCAGCGCGATTTTTTACAGGTGTTTCATCACCTGATGCTCAATGCCTGCGAGGCCGCGACACAAGACGTCACGCGTGTGACTGTATCGCACTGCGCGCCGCATGTGGCGGCGCTGCGCGGGCAGGCCTATGTCGGAGACGGCGATGATGGGGTGACGCGGGCGTGGTTCGAGATCAAGGATACGGGACATGGTATCGCGCCCGATGTGCTCGCGCGACTACGCACGCCGCATGTCTCGACCAAGGCGGAAAAGGCGGGGTTTGGCCTTTCGATTGTGTCGGAGATTTTGTGCGCCAATCGCGGTGTATTGTTCATTGAGAGTGGCGAAGGCACGACCATCACCGTGGGGTGGCCTGTCGACGAGGGCGATGTCTTTTCGGATATGGCCGCGTTCGATGTGCTCGCGCAGGATCGACCGCTTGCGGGGGCCACTATTTTGGTTGTGAGCGATCTGCCGCTTGTTGCTGATCTCTTGATGCAAATGATTGATGCGGCCGGTGGTGTGGCGATGGCATCACGCAGTGTCGATGTCGCATGCGAGATGGTGCGTGATGAACCCGATATGTGGTCGGGCGTGGTGGTAGATATGCAGGCTCCCGAATTGAGCAGTGTGGCCATCGCAACCGCCGCCGCGTCCTGCGTGCGCCCCATTCCGACACTTTTGCTGCGCGACACCGCCGCCGAACTGGCAGACATCGCGCCAATGTTCGCGGCCTGTGTCGATAAACCCATCACGCCCGATGCATTGACCAAAGCCATCGCCGCTGCCCTAATGTCGCGCGCCTGAGACGCGCTAGACCTAAGCCGTAGGCCATGTTTGATGGTGTGCAGTGTGGGTAAGATGCACCCTTTGTCGCATGGGCTATTTTCGCAGCCAAACTGATCTAAGTGTCTAACAACGAAAACACATAGATCACGGAGCCTGTCGGTGGACACACTTCTTTTGTCGCGCATTCAATTTGGTGCAAACATCTCGTTTCACATTCTTTTCCCAACAATAACAATTGCTTTGGGTTGGGTGCTGCTGTTCTTCAAGGTGCGGTTTGCCATGACAGGGGATCGCAAATGGATGGACGCCTATATGTTTTGGGTAAAGGTTTTTGCCCTGTCATTCGCGATGGGCGTGGTCTCTGGCATTACGATGTCGTTTCAGTTTGGAACGAATTGGCCGGGCTTTATGGAAACCGTTGGCAATGTCGCAGGGCCACTTCTGGCCTACGAAATCATGACCGCGTTTTTCCTTGAGGCCGTGTTCCTTGGCATCATGTTGTTTGGCGCAAGCCGCGTTAAATCATGGGTGCATACATTGGCTACGTTTTTGGTGGCGTTCGGCACGACGATGTCAACGTTTTGGATTATCGTGCTGAATTCATGGATGCACACCCCCCAAGGGTATGAGCTAATTGACGGCGTGGTGCATGCCACCGACTGGTTTGCAATTATTTTCAATCCGTCAATGCCGTACCGTTTCGTGCATATGATGCTCGCATCTGGCTTGACCGTTGCCTTTTTGATTGCGGGTGTTTCGGCTTTGCGGATGCTGTGGGGCGATCGGGGTGAGGACGTGAAAGCGGCGCTTCGTGTGGGTATCATCGCGGGGGCGGGCCTTATACCGCTGCAAATTTTGGCTGGTGATTTTCACGGGCTAAACACGTTGGAATACCAACCAGCCAAGGTCGCCGCGATGGAAGGCAACTGGGACACAGGGCCAAATATTCCTCTGGTTTTGTTCGCCATTCCCGATGAAGACGCACGTGAAAATCGCTATGAAATCGCGATCCCAAATCTAGCCTCGCTGATTTTGACGCATAAGGCAGAGGGTGTTGTGCCGGGCCTGAATGATTTTGTGAGTGAGGCCGGCGAGGTGCTGCATCCGCGCGTCGCCCCCGTATTTTTTGCTTTCCGTATCATGGTCGGTACAGGGGTCGCCAATCTGGCGCTGTCGTGGCTGGGGCTGGCACTGCTACGCAAATACGGTGCGGGCAATATGCCGAAACTCCCGCTCTATGCGTTTTGTGCGATGAGCTTTAGCGGTTGGATCGCGACATTGGCGGGCTGGTATACGACAGAAATCGGACGTCAGCCGTGGTTGGTACAGGGCGTGTTGTCCACCAAAGATGCGGTGAGTGACGTGCCTGCCGGTATGGTTTTGGGGACACTGATTGGATACCTCATTGTCTACGCCATCCTGATTTTCGCCTATATTGGTGTGATCACTTATCTTGCGCGCAAGGCCACCACGGGCGAGGCGTATAGCGTGCGCAATTATCCCCGCGGCCGTGAGGCCAATGTTTCTGCCATTCAGCTAGGAGAATAGAGATGGCGTATTTCGCAGACCCCGCCGTTTGGCTGCCATGGACATTCGCCGCGTTGATGGGCCTGTCGACCCTGATCTATGTGGTTCTGGATGGGTTTGATCTGGGTGTGGGGTTGTTGATGCCGCTTGCCGATGAGGACCAAAAGGATCGTTTGGTCGCCTCTATCGGGCCATTTTGGGATGCAAATGAAACATGGCTTGTATTGGCTGTCGGCCTGCTTTTGGTCGCGTTCCCACCCGCGCATGGCATCATCCTGACGGCGCTCTATTTGCCGGTGTTTATCATGCTGATCGGCCTGATTTTGCGCGGTGTTTCATTCGAGATGCGTGCCAAAGCACCGCTGGCTCAAAAACGCATGTGGAATGGCGCGTTCTTTGCGGGCTCGCTCATGGCATCGCTCAGTCAGGGTTTCATGTTGGGCATGTACATCATGGGCCTCACATGGACATGGGCGCATGTGGGCTTTGCCGCGTTGACTGCACTCTTTCTCACCGTTGGGTATAGTTTTATTGGCGCGGCATGGCTCATCTGGAAGACCGAAGGCGCATTGCAGATACGCGCCATCCGATGGGCCAAGGGGGGCATTTGGGGACTGGTGGCGGGTATAATCGCCATTTCCATCGCCACGCCGTTCGTCAGTGCACGCATTTTTGACAAATGGTTCAGCGTCCCAACGGCGTTCTATCTTGCGCCGCTGCCGATCATTTCGGTCCTACTTGTTGTGTTTGTGTGGTGGCAATTGGCGCGTCTGCCGCTGAACCACGATCGTTGGTCGTGGACCCCGTTTGCTGCGGCGACAGCGCTGTTTACGCTGGCCTACGGCGGCATGGCCTATTCATTCTATCCCTATGTGGTGCCCAAAAAAATCACGCTGTACGATGCTGCATCTGCACCGGAAAGCCTGTTTATTATCTTGATCGGAACCGTTTTCGTGCTGCCGGCCATCGTGTGCTATACATTGCTGTCGTATTACATTTTCCGCGGTAAGGCGCGGGATCTGCGATATGACTAAGGACACCCTCATTCAGTCGCCTCGCGCATTCGGCCGAAAAGTGGAGCGAACCAAGCGATATAATCATACTGCTATCGCGTTGAGCCTTCATTCTTTGGGCATATCGTCTAAAGGCACATCATATGTGTGTGGCGGAGAGACAGGGATTCGAACCCTGGGAACCCGTGAAGGCTCAACGGTTTTCGAGACCGCCCCGTTCGACCACTCCGGCATCTCTCCGCGGGGAAGTGGTGGTGCGATTTAGCCGTGCTTTTGGGCGACTGCAAGTCCCTTTTGAAAATTAATGCGGGGTGTCGTGATATGCGATGTCTGCGGGGGCAGGGTGGGTGCCTCCGCGCGCTGTCGCAGATGTGAGTGCCGCGACCTTGGCAAAGGCTACAGGCAGGGTTAGGTGTTGGCGGAATCGGCTATGTCGGTGTGGCGCGCCAGCGCAAGGGCGCTATATCCAATAAGCCGAGTGTTGATTTGACACCGTGCCGACCCAAAGGACTGCCCTGCGATGCCCAAACGCTTTATGCTCGTGAAAATTCTCTTGTCTGTGCTGATGGCCGGCCTTTTGGCGGTGTCCTTGGGGCGCGGTGCGCGTGCACAGACGACCTCGGATGATATCGACGCCTTGATGGATGCGCTCCACATGACGCAGATTGTCGAGGTTCTGGCCAGAGAGGGGCGGGGTATGATCGATGACCTCGAGGTCGACGGGAGCGGCGTTCCGTATGCCGCTTGGGTCAGCATGTTGGCCGATTTGTACCGCGCCGATGTGATGCTCGACGCCTTTCGGGGGGAGATGGGCAAAGCACTTGAGGGCGCGGATATCGCGCCGATGCTCGCGTTTTTCGAAAGCGATTTTGGCCAGACCGTGGCCCAGCTCGAATTGGACGCGCGGATTGCAATGGGCGACGAGGGGATGGAGGACATGGCGGCGCAGGCATGGGCCGAGCTCGCCCCGGATAGTGCGCGTGCAGAACTGATCGACGCTTATGTCACCGCCAATGATCTCATCGAGATGAATGTGGTCGGGGCGATGAATGCCGATTACGCCTATATGGTCGGGTTGGGCCAAAGCGGTGGTGATGTGCCGATGATGTCGGACGCGGATATTTTGCGCGATATTTGGAGCTACGAGCCAGAGGTGCGTGCCGACATTTCACAATGGGTGTATGGCTATTCGACACTGGCGTACGAGCCATTGAGCGACGATGAGTTCGCACAATATATTGCGTTTTCAAAGTCCGCAGCCGGATCAAAACTCAACTACGCGCTGTTTGCGGCGTTCGATGCGGTTTATGCGGATTTGTCGCGCGCCTTGGGGGCCGGAACGGGGCAATTGTTGCACATTTTCGACGGCCAAGAACTTTAAGGGGTCGGACGTCGCGGGACAGGCACGACAGGTCTGTGTTTTTGGCAGTATGCCCTTGACTTGACCGTCTGGTTCCACGATACACGCGCCACTCGGCGTGCCATAGGGTTCGATCGGGTCATTTTCTATTGGTCGGTGGCGCATCGCGCATAGTCTTCGGATGGCTGACTTGGGAAATGGACTTAATGACAATCTCGTCCCCATGGAGGGACGCGCTGTCTGAGGCAACAAACGTTGGGGCATCTGATCCCAAGGCCAAAGGACGCGGGTATATAGAAAAGGACGACTGCATGTTTGCGGTTCTGAAAACCGGCGGTAAGCAATATAAAGTGCAAAGTGGTGACATTTTGCGCGTTGAAAAACTTGCCGCTGTTGCTGGTGAAACACTCCAGTTCAACGAGATTTTGATGGTGGGTTCCACCATCGGTGCGCCATTTGTGGCGGACGCAGGCGTACAAGCCGAAGTGATCGACCAGATCAAGGGTAAGAAAGTTATCCACTTCGTTAAGCGTCGTCGTAAGCACTCCTCCAAGCGCACCAAAGGCCACCGTCAGCAGCTTACGCTTCTGCGCGTGACCAACATCCTTGAAAAAGGTGCCGAAAAGTCCGGCGTGAAAGCAGCTCAAGGTGCAGGGTCCGTACCCGCATCTGCAAATGTTGCCGCTCCGACAAAAGCCGCTGCCCCTAAAGCAGCAAAAGCCCAAGCGCCTGCCGCTTCTGGTTCTGACGATCTGACAGCCATCACCGGCGTTGGTCCCGCAGCAGCTAAGAAGTTCAACGACGCTGGCATCACAACCTACGCGCAGCTCGCTGCCGTAGACGCGGCAACATTCGACGCCGTAAAAGTGAAGCCTGAGTGGGTTGATCAGGCCAAAGAACTGGCTCAGTAAGCGATAAGTTAGGAGATACTACCATGGCACATAAAAAAGCAGGCGGTTCATCCCGTAACGGTCGCGACTCAGCGGGTCGCCGTCTTGGCGTCAAGTTGTTCGGTGGTCAGGCAGCAATTGCTGGCAACATCATCGTGCGTCAGCGCGGCACAAAGTTCTGGCCAGGCGAGGGCGTAGGCCTTGGTCGTGACCACACGATCTTTGCAACGACCGACGGTAAAGTCACGTTCCACAAAGGCCTCAAGAAGCGCACATTTATTTCCGTGCTTCCCGTGGCCGAGGCTGCGGAATAAGTCGACCCGAAACGGTTTGAGAAAATCAGGGGGATCGGCGCAAGCCGGTCCCTTTCTCGTTACACGTGTGTTTGTGGGCGAGAGGTAATTTTACCGAGACGATTTAAGTGATCCGTTAATCCTTGCTGATATTTTAAGGTCACTGAGGACATTCTCGCGATAGTATAAAGTGTTGATCTCTTTCGCGTGGAGGCGGAGTGGATTGCGTGCGGCCCTTTCGAGGAGGAAAGGACATGACAATGATTATCAAAGGTCTGCCCGAGCGGACAATTGTGCCCGAACTTCAGGCGCAAACAGCGATTGAAACCGAGCGGTTTACGCTGCGCGCGGCGCGCAATTCCGATCAGGGCCTTTTGGCGCTCTATGCTGGCGACAAGCGTGTGGCGAATGCAACGCGTTCGATTCCCCACCCTTTGCCGCCCGGCGCCACCGAAGCGTTTATCAAGCGCGCCAATGATCCGGCACGAACCTCACAAACGTGGGTCTTGGATGGTGCGGCGCAAGGTCTGTCGGAAGTGTTGGGTGTGATCTCGCTCAAGCCGCTGGACCGTGAGCAATGCGAAGTCAGTTTTTGGGTGGCACCGTCTTTTTGGGGCACCGGACTTGCACGCACCGCCGTCAAGGCAGTTGTGGACGCCAACCCATTGAAGTCAAAAACTATTTTTGCATCCATCTTTCAGGATAATCAGGCATCTGCCCGTGTTGTGACCTTTGCAGGTTTTCAATATCTTGGCGATGCCGAAGCCTTCTGTGTCTCGCGCGGGGCGACTGTAAAAACATGGACGTATCTGTGTAAAACCGCCTAAGCGCGATTGCCGCCAGAGTTTTAAACGGACGCACGTGGCAAACGGGCGTCCGTTTTTGTTTTTGGATCGGGTCTCGCCATTACATTACGTGCTTTGATGTCTCATCTCACACAACCTGCATTGAGTTTATCGCCCACAGCGGGTAATCCTGCGCCAAAGGCCCCGTTTCGGGGTAGATAAGGACACTGATATGAAATTCCTCGATCTCGCCAAGGTTTACATCCGCTCCGGTTCGGGCGGCAACGGCTGTGTGTCGTTCCGGCGAGAGAAATACATTGAGTACGGCGGCCCGAATGGCGGTGACGGCGGTAAGGGCGGTTCGGTCATCATCGAGGCGGTTGATGGTCTCAACACGCTGATCGACTTTCGCTATCAACAGCACTTTTTTGCGCAAAACGGTCAGTCCGGCATGGGCAACAACCGCACGGGGAAAGACGGGCAAGACATCTTGTTGCGTGTTCCCGCGGGGACCGAAGTGCTCGACGAGGACGAAGAGACGGTATTGGCTGATATGACCGAAGTGGGTCAAGTCGTTGTATTTGCCAAGGGCGGCAACGGCGGGTGGGGTAACTCGCATTTCAAAAGCTCCACGAACCAAGCCCCACGCTCGGCCAATCCGGGCCTTGAGGGGATTGAACGCACCATTTGGCTGCGCTTGAAACTGATCGCGGATGCGGGTCTTTTGGGTCTGCCGAATGCGGGTAAATCGACCTTCCTCGCGGCGACATCCAACGCACGGCCCAAGATTGCGGACTACCCATTCACCACATTGCACCCCAACCTTGGGGTCGTGGGCATTGATGGCGCTGAGTTCGTGGTCGCCGATATTCCTGGCCTGATCGAGGGCGCATCCGAGGGGCGCGGCCTTGGCGATTTGTTCTTGGGCCACGTCGAACGTTGTGCGGTGTTGTTGCACCTCGTGGATGGCACATCCGAGGATGTCGTTGGCGACTACCAGACGATTATTGGCGAGATTTCGAACTACAATGATGTGCTTGGCGACAAGCCACGGATCACGGTTCTCAACAAATGCGACAGCCTGCTCGACGAAGAGGTCGAAGAGAAACTTACCGCCTTGCAAGAGGCCAGTGGCGGGCGCGTCTACACCATGTCGGGTGTGTCCAAGGCGGGTGTAGATACCGTGTTGCGCGCCCTCAAAGCCGAGATTTCGATGGACCGCTTGCGCCTCAAAAAGCTAGAGGCGGGGGATGACGAGGAAGACGAGACGTGGAAACCCTAACCACCGCACGTTTGGCAGACGCACAAACGGTTGTCATCAAAATTGGGTCTGCGCTTCTTGTTGAACACGGTGCCTTGCGCGCGCAGTGGCTTGAGGGTCTGGCCGATGATGTGGCGATGCTACGGGCCGGCGGGGCGCGGGTTGTGATTGTCTCCTCCGGCTCCATCGCACTGGGGCGCGGCGTTTTGGGCTTATCTGCGGGGGCACTTCCCCTTGAGCATAGCCAAGCGGCGGCGGCGGCGGGTCAAATCCGTTTGGCACGCGCCTACCAAGAGGCGTTGGAGCCGCGCGACATCAAGACGGCGCAAATCCTTTTGACACTTGAAGATACGGCGGATCGTCGGCGCTATCTCAATGCACGCGCCACGTTGGATGCGCTTTTGACACTCGGCGCGGTGCCGATTGTGAACGAGAATGATACCGTGGCCACGGATGAAATCCGTTATGGCGACAACGACCGTCTGGCGGCGCAAATCGCCGTTATGATCGGGGCGGATCATTTGGTTTTGCTCTCCGATATTGACGGGCTGTATACCGCCAATCCTGCGACAGACCCGAATGCGGTTCACATCGCGCATGTGGATGCCATCACGCCCGAGATTGAGGCCATGGCGGGCGATCCTGTCTCGTCGCTTTCCAAGGGCGGGATGAAGACCAAGATTATGGCGGCCAAAACCGCAATTGCGGGCGGTTGCGCGATGAGCATTGCTCAAGGGGCGGTGATGCGCCCGCTCAAGGCGTTGGTCGAGGGCGGTCGCTCAACCGTCTTTACGCCCATGGGAGATCCCGCACATGCCCGTAAAAACTGGATCGGCGCGATGAAGCCTAAGGGCGATATCGTGGTGGATTTAGGGGCGGTCACGGCGTTGGGACGCGGAAAATCGCTTTTGCCCGCAGGGGTGAGAGAGGTTGTTGGCCAGTTTGGTCGTGGTGATCCGGTTTTGATACTGGGGCCCGATGGGACACGCATTGGTATTGGTCTGACGCGCTACACTTCGGATGAGGCGGCTCAGATCAAGGGCGCGCAAACCACAGATATCGAGGCGATATTGGGCTATTCTGGCCGTGCCGCGTTGATCCACAGAGATGATATGGTGTTATAATGACCGATACAGATATTCACGCGATGATGACCGATATTGGCAAACGGGCGAAAGCGGCGTCGGCCGAATTGTCTTATGCCTCAGCCGAGCGCAAACACGCGGCGCTGATTTCGGCGGCGGATGCGTTGTGGGCGCGGCGTGAGGAAATTATCGCAGCCAACGCCAAAGACCTCGCATTCGGGCGCGACAAAGGTCTGACAGATGCCATGATGGACCGTTTGATGCTCGACGAGGATCGTATTCGTTCCATGATAGACGGGTTGCGGACGATCGCGGAGCAAAAAGACCCAGTGGGCGAGGTGATGACCGAATGGGATCGTCCCAACGGGCTCCACATCAAACGCGTGCGCACGCCGCTTGGCGTTATTGGCGTGATCTATGAGAGCCGTCCCAACGTGACGGCGGACGCGGGTGCGCTGTGCCTTAAGGCGGGCAATGCGGTGATTTTGCGCGGTGGGTCCGAGAGCTTCCATAGTTCCGGTCTGATCCATGAGTGTTTGCAACAAGGGCTCAAGGATGCAGGTCTGCCCGTGGATGCTATTCAGCGCGTACCGACCCGTGATCGCGCGGCGGTCAAGGAGCTGTTGACGATGATCGACTACGTGGACGTGATCGTGCCGCGTGGTGGTAAGGGGCTTGTCAGCCTTGTGCAGCGCGAGGCGCGGGTGCCGGTGTTTGCCCACCTTGAGGGCATCGTACATATCTACATCGACAAGGACGCCGATGCGCGAAAGGCGCTTGATGTGGTTGTGAACGCCAAGACGCGGCGCACGGGGATTTGCGGCGCTGCCGAATGTCTTTTGATCCACAAAGATGTCGCTGGTAGCCTTGGCGCGGCGATTGTTGCGGCACTGATCGAGGCGGGCATCGAGGTGCGCGGGGACGCGACCCTTCAGGCGCTGGACGGTGTTGTCGCGGCAACGGATGCGGATTGGGGTTGTGAGTATCTCGATAGCATTATTGCGGCCAAAGTGGTCGATGATGTCGACGGGGCGATTGCCCATATTCACGCGAATTCATCGAGCCACACCGATTGCGTGATCACCGAAAATCCGGAGGTTGTTGCGCGGTTCTTTGAGCGGGTTGATAGTGCGATTGTTATGCATAACTCATCGACGCAGTTTGCGGATGGCGGCGAGTTTGGCATGGGCGCGGAAATCGGGATTGCCACGGGTAAGATGCACGCACGCGGTCCCGTGGGGGCCGAACAACTCACCTCGTTTAAATATCTTGTGACCTCGAACGGGGCCACGCGCGCCTAAACGCGAGAGACTGTGGACGACAAAAGCGCGCGTGCGTTGTGGCGCGCGCTTTTTGTGTCTAGTGCACTACGCCTGAAGCACCAACGCGCCGTCCGGTTCGCTATGCTTGATGCGGCGCGACATCAGATCGGCCTGTAGCGGTGCGAGGGCGAATTGCACTTGCGAGGGTTTGAGCGTGTCCACGTCTTGCACTGCACTCAGGCGCGCCCAAAGTGCGGGGTCGGGTTCCAAGCGCTCTGCGCGCGCGACAACAGTCCATTGTCCATCGTGGTGGCTCACTTGGATCACGCCGCCGCGCGGCATGGCGGTCTCCACACACATCATCATCAGGCACGCGAGTTTGACCTCATCGCGCGCTTGGTCGCCCTCGACTGTCCAATCGTAGGTAAGGCGGTTGGTGGCCAGAGCGGTGCAAATCGCGTGCATCTCTTTTGTTCCCGTCATTTGGCCTGCGGAGGCCAGACCAAAGGCGATGCGGAATAATTTCACACGTGCGTTGGCATTGTCGACACTATCGGAGATAAGACTAAGTTCTGAGATGTCGGAGGTGCCAGACAGGCTGAGCAACTCGACGCCGTTCGATATGGCGCCGATGGGGCTAATAAGGTCATGGCAAATCCGCGAACCGAGGAGGGCGGCAATCTGTGTGGCGTGCTCTTTGGGCATTTTTTAGTCCTTTTTTGACGGGCACGTTTGGAGCTTGAAGACGTATGAAAGACGATATGAACGCGATGCTAGAACCCGGACAGTTGGTCCGTCACCCCACACAAGCGGCGTGGGGAACAGGTCAGGTACAATCCAACATAAATGGTAAATTAACTGTTATGTTTTTGCACGAAGGCAAAGTTGTGATCGATAGCACACGTATTGCGCTTGTTGCGGTGTTTGAAAAGTAGGTAACCAAAATGTGGTTCAGTTCGATCCGGAACTCAACCCCAAGGCGAGTGATTTTTTGAGACCCGACCAAATTGTTGCATTGACGCGACGAAGCCCGTAAGACCCGTTCACCCATTTAACGGAAATATCCCCCTATGACTGAGCAGCAGCCGCAGTTCGAATTGCGCTTCGCCTTGAGCGACACGGATTTGCGAGCAGCCCAACGATTGCGCTACCGCGTGTTTGTTGAGGAACTTGGCTCGGACGGCAATATGGTTGATCACGCGTTGCAATTGGAGCGCGATGAGTACGATCCGCACTATGAACATCTGATGTTGCTGGATCACGCGCGCTCTGATGATCCGTTAGAGCAATGTGTGGCGGTCTACCGGTTATTAACGGGGGAGACGGCGGCGCGTTTGGGCAGTTTCTACACCGAGAGCGAATACGATCTCACCGCACTCAAGACATCGGGAAAACGGTTGCTTGAGCTTGGGCGCTCCTGCGTGGCGCCTGAATACCGTGGGGGCACAGCGCTTTTTCATATGTGGGCGGGTTTGGCAAAGTTCGTCTTTGAGGGCGGTTATGACGTCTTGTTTGGTGTGGCCTCGTTTCATGGCACCGATATCGACACATTGGCCGAACCGTTGTCCTTGCTGCATCACCGCCATCTTGCGCCGGAGGCGTTGCGGGTGCGGGCCGTTGAAGATCATTATCAGCGAATGGATTTGATTGCGGAAGCACAGATTGACCGTCCGCGCGCGATGCGGGCCATTCCGCCGTTGATCAAGGCGTATTTGCGCACGGGTGGCACCGTGGGCGAGGGCGCGTTCATTGATCGCGCGTTTAACACGGTTGATGTCTGTTTGATCCTCGAGACAGCGCAGATTCCGTCGCGCCAGAAAAACATGTATATCAAAGGGCACGGCGTATGAGTGATCCACTTTGGCATAGCGATATCGCGCCCGCCGGTCCGGTTGCGGTGCGTGGCGGGATGCTGCGCGCGCTGCGCCGTGGGCTGCCTATTTTGGTGTTGATTGTCGTGTGCATGGTGCTGATGTTAGCAACACGCATGGGGGAGCGTCTGGTCGTGGGCGCGCGCCGTCCGTGGTCCTCGGTATTCCCGCGCTTTGTGTCGCGCACATCGCTGCGGCTGATGGGGCTGCGCTTGGAGGTCGTGGGTCAGCCGATGCGCCATCACGGCGCGGTCGTGGCCAATCATTCGACATGGCTCGACATTTTTGTCCTCAACGCGGTGCAACGGATTTTCTTTGTGTCTAAAGCCGAAGTGGCGGACTGGCCCGGCATCGGCACGATGGCCAAATCAACAGGGACGGTGTTCATCAATCGGGAGCGCAAAGATGCGGCCAAGCAAAAGCAGGTGTTCGAAGACCGGTTGCACATGGGGCATAAGTTATTGTTTTTCCCCGAAGGCACGTCCAGCGATAGCCTACGCGTCCTTACGTTCAAACCGACATTGTTTGCGGCGTTCTTTGCGCCGCAATTGCGTGATGAGGTCTATATTCAACCCGTGAGCGTCGCGTACAGCGCCCCCGAAGGGCACGAAGCACGGTTTTACGGGTGGTGGGGCGATATGGATTTTGCGCCCTCACTGATCAAGGTGCTCAAAACACCGCGTCAGGGCAGTGTCCGCGTCACCTTTCACGATCCGATTGCCGTGGCGGATGTGGCCGACCGCAAGGAAATGGCGCGTTTGTGTGAGCAGGCCGTGCGTGGCGGCCTGCCCGAAACGCCTACGGAGTTCTTAGGCGCGTAAAGCGCTTAAGATATCGCGTCGATGAACGATGTGAGGGCGGCCACAGGATCATCTGTGCCCCAAATTTCATCACCGATGGCAAAAAAGTCTGTGACCGCCGTGAGATCGCGGGTGAGATCAAGGGTCAATGCGCCTTCGGCCACGACAGGCACTTCGATCATCGCGGACCACCACGCAAACAGCTCTTTGTCTGCTTTGGTGCCATCGCCCAATCCCGTGTCGCCGACAGGTCCAAAGGCCACGTAATCCGCGCCGATTTCGGCGGCGGTCATGCCGTCATGCTTTGACGCGCCACAGTACGTTCCGATAATGGCATCATCGCCCAAGGCCTTGCGCACCTTGCGAATGGTGCGCGCCCCGTCCGTGAGGTGAACACCGTCAAGGCCGTGACGTTCGGCCAAGGCCACATGGGTGTCGATCACGATGGCCACATCATGGGCATGACAGACCTCACGGCACGCATCGGCAGCGCGACCCAAGGCCTCTTCGTCTTTGGTGGCCAGTGACAGGCGCACGCACGCGACATCATGGGCCTCGAGAACGGCAGCCAGTTGCGCGGGGAATGTCTCAACATCAAGCACGGCTGGCGTGACGAGATACAGTTGTGGGCGGTCGGTTTCGCCAGTGTCGGTGTTGGTGTCTGTGAGTGTGTGGTCGGACATGTGTTGATCCTGTGGATGATCCAAAAGGGGCGGTTTGCCCCCCTATAACGTCTTTGCGCGGCGGCGGGAAGGCTTGCAAGCGTGACCGCATCCCCCTATCACGCCTCATCCGCACACTGACCTATGAGAGACTGTTCCCATGAACGATACTCCGTCCGATACCACGCCCAACACTCCGTCCGAGATGACGCCCGATCCTGCGGCGACCTCAGGTCCAACGCCCGCGTTTATTCTGGTGCGTCCACAGATGGGCGAAAACATCGGCGGGGCGGCGCGTGCCATGTGGAATTTCGGCCTTGACCGGATGCGGGTTGTGGCACCGCGTGACGGCTGGCCCAATGAAAACGCGGTGGCTATGGCGTCTGGTGCGGGGCGTCTTTTGGATGAGGCCGCGCATTTTGACAGGGTGCAAGACGCGATTGGCGATTGTGATTACGTCTTTGCGACCACGGCACGGATGCGCGATATTACCAAGCCCGTGATGAGCCCTGAACGTGCGATGGAGCACGCGCGTGCCATCATCGCACAAGGCGGCAAAGTGGGCGTGATGTTTGGCCCCGAGCGTGCAGGGCTTGAAAATGATGACGTGATCCAAGCCAACGCGCTGATCTCGATCCCTGTGAACCCTGAATTCCCCTCGCTCAACCTTGCCCAAGCGGTGTTGCTCACCGCCTATGAATGGCAACGCCAAACCACGCAAGTCATTCCCGAAGTGGTGATGATGGCCAATACGGATTGGGCCGGTCTGGTCGAGGTGCAAAAACTTGCGGATCATTATGAGGAAACGTTGGACACAGCGGGATTGTTCTACCCACAGGACAAGGCCGCGTCGATGAAGGCCGTGCTGCGCAATATGTGGAGCCGTATGCCGTTGACCCGCGCCGATGTGCAGGTGTTTCATGGGATGATCCGTCAAATGAAGCGGTGGAAAGAGCGCGGCTAGACCTAGACCTTTTGCCGCGCCTGTTTTGCGCGGTTGTGTGCGAATGAGCGCTCTTGTTCGCTTGCCCTTGGGCGGTCACAACCCTAGTTTCGGGTAAGACCAAAAATAAGGGACCGCACCATGGCGCAAAATCGCTCGATCTTCGAGGACGTCACCACCACTCAAAAGCCGAACCGCCCACCGCGTGGTGGATTGATTGACAAAGGCCAACAGGGCGCGCGTGGCGCAATCCGTATTTGGCTGTTTGTGCTGTTTGCTATGGTTATGGCGATGATTGCCGTGGGCGGGTTGACACGTCTGACCGATAGCGGTCTGTCGATTACAGAGTGGAAACCCGTGACGGGGGCCATGCCACCAACCTCAGAGGCCGCATGGGCCGAAGAATTCGAAAAATACAAACAAATCCCCGAATACACCTTGCAAAACGAGGGCATGAGCCTCTCGGAGTTCAAGCATATCTATTGGTGGGAATGGGGACACCGCCAGTTGGGCCGCACGATCGGTTTGGTTTGGGCGCTTGGCTTTCTCGGGTTTGCCGTGGCGCGCAAAGTGCCGTCTGGGTGGTATCCGCGCCTCTTGCTGATCGGGGCCTTGGGTGGGCTTCAAGGTGCAATCGGGTGGTGGATGGTCGCCTCAGGTCTTGAGGGGGAACGCCTTGATGTTGCCTCCTACCGTTTGGCCACGCATCTTGGCCTCGCCTTTGTGATCCTCGGGTTTATCGCGTGGTTCGTGTTCCAACTGGGACGCTCAGAGGCGCAAATGCTGCAAGCGCGCCGTGCGGGGGACGCCAAACTGTTTGGCATGTCTACAGGGCTTTTGCATTTTGCGTTTTTGCAAATTCTGCTCGGCGCGTTGGTCGCGGGGATTGATGCGGGGCGTGGGTATACGGATTGGCCACTTATGGGCGGTCAGATCCTGCCACCTGATCCGTTTGAATTGACGCCCGTTTGGCGCAATTTCTTTGAGAACGCCGCGACCGTCCAGTTTATTCACCGCATGGCGGGGTATCTGTTGTTTGCCTTCGGGATCGTGGTTTGGCTCAGGGGCCGTAAATCCGCGAGCCGTGCCACAGTGCGGGCCTTCAATGCCATGGCGGCGATGTTGGTCGCACAGGTCGTTTTGGGCATTGTGACGGTGATTTATGGTGCACCTTTGGCACTTGGCCTTGCGCATCAAGTGGGCGCAGTGGCACTGTTCGTGCTGATCTTGCGCGCACGGTTTATGAGCCGCTATCCTGCGGCGTACTCTCTTCGCGAAGGGCTATAAGATGTCGGCATATCACGATCTCATGGCGTTTGACCGCGAAACGCAGGCGTTGGGACAGATTGCGGGGCGACTTGGTTGGGACCAAGAGACAATGATGCCCCGTGGTGCGACCGCGCAGCGCGGCGAGGAGTTTGCGGCCCTTGAGGGCGTGTTACACGCGCGCCGCGTTGATCCGCGCATTGGCGATTGGATTGCGGCGATTGATGCGGGGTCGTTGGATGCCGTGGGGACGGCAAACCTGCGCCATATTGAACGCTCTTACGCACGCAATACCAAAGTGCCCGCACGCTTGGCGTCCGAGTTGGCGCGTGTGACGTCGATGGCGCAAGGGGTCTGGGCGCAGGCCCGAGAGGCAGAGGATTTTGCCGCCTTTGCGCCGACCTTTGAGCAGGTGGTGCAGTTGCGCCGCGAAGAGGCCGCGGCACTGGCGCAAGACACCGACCTTGGGGTGTGGGACGCATTGCATCAAGACTATGAACCCGGATCGTCGGGGGCGCAGCTGGATGCGATGTTTGGCGCGTTGCGTCCGCGTCTGGTGGCGCTACGAGACAAGATTATGGGTGCGGATCAGCCCAAAGGGGTCAGCGGCAGCTTCGACGAGACCGCACAACTGGCCCTGTCTGACGAGATCGCCAAGACATTCGGGTATGATTTCAACTTCGGTCGGATCGACAAAGCGGTTCACCCGTTTTCGAGCGGCTCCGGCCATGATGTGCGCATCACCACGCGCACCTCTGCCACCGATCCGTTCAACTGCCTGTACTCCACCATCCACGAGGTGGGCCACGCGTGCTACGAGCAAAACATATCGGATGACTACCTGTTAACGCCATTGGGTGCGGGTGTGTCGATGGGCGTCCACGAAAGCCAGTCACGCATATATGAAAACCAGTTGGGCCGATCTCAGGCGTTTACATCCTATCTATATGGTCGGATGCGCGATGTGTTTGGCGATTTTGGGATCGACAGCGAGGCGGGCTTTTTCGCCGCCGTGAACCGCGTCACACAAGGGTTCATCCGCACCGAGAGCGACGAAGTGCAATACAACTTGCATGTTTTGTTGCGCTTCGATCTGGAGCGTCAGATTATTGCGGGCGATCTCGATGTTGCGGACCTCCCGGCGGCATGGAACGCGCGGTTTGAGGCCGATTTCGGCGTCAAGGTCGACACGGTGTCCAATGGCTGTTTGCAAGATGTGCATTGGCCCGTTGGCTTGTTTGGCTACTTCCCGACCTATTCGCTCGGCAATGTGTATGCGGGGTGCTTGCACCAGGCCTTGCGCGGCGCGGTGCCTGATCTCGATGCGCAACTGGCGCAGGGCAATACGGGTGCTGCTACCGCGTGGCTCGGTCAAAACCTTCAACAGTTTGGCGGGCTGCGCGCGCCGCGCGACACCATTGAACACGCCTGTGGCTTTGTGCCATCCGAGGCTCCGTTGCTCGACTATCTCGAAGAGAAGTTCGGCGCGATTTACGGGTTTTAACGCGATGACATTGCTCATGGATCACGCTGCCCTAGAGACCTTTGTGGCGCAGGAATTTGCGCAAGTCGCTGATATCCTATCGGTCCACGCGGTCAGCGAGGCGGGTGTCACGCTCAAACTGACGCCCACGCAGGCGCATCTGCGCCCGGGCGGCACGGTGTCAGGCCCGTCAATGTTCATGCTTGCCGATGTGGCGTTGTATCTGGCGATCTTGTCGCGGATCGGTCCCGTGGCCTTGGCTGTAACGACAAATGCCCACATCGATTTTATGCGCAAACCGGCGAGCGATGCGCCGCTATACGGTGAGGCAACCCTGTTGAAATTGGGGCGCAGCCTAGCCGTGGGGCAGGTGGCAATTCGAAACGCCGGTAGCGATGATGTTTTGGCACAGGCCTCAATGACCTATGCTATTCCGCCCAAACGCTAGTCGCGGTTTGCGGCGAACCACGGCGCGACACGGGCGCGGATAAAGGGCCAAAGGGCGGGTCCGCCCCGCGCCACTTTTACGCCAACACGGGCGTCGAGTTGATCAAGCGTGACGTTGTACGTGCGCCATGATCCGCCATCACTGGCCAGATTGTGCAACACGGGCTGGGCGCGGTCGATGCTTTTGGCGTAAATCGCGGTTGGTGTTTGTGCGGCTTCGAATTCATCCCAAATGATCCGCAGGCCCGCACCCTCGTCGTTGGGCAATAGCCCGAACAAGCGCTCTGCCGCTTTGATTTCAGCGGCTTCTTGTGCGGCTTGAGCCTCGGCCGTGATTGCGCCGTGGATCGGTGTGTCGCCCGCATCGACCTCAACGATATCATGCAACAGCATCATTTTGAGCGCGCGGGCAAGGTCGATTTCGCCGTGGGACTGATCGGCCAAAGTGAAGGCATAAAGCATCACATGCCACGAATGTTCTCCCGAATTTTCACGGCGCGATCCATCCGCGATTGGTGTTGCTCTGAGTACCAGTTTGAGGCGGTCCGCCTCGCACCAGAATGCGAACCGCGCTTGCATCACCGGATCGGTCGGCGTGCCCTCAAACGCGGCTTTGGTAAAGGCATAGAGATCGGGCAGGATCGTTTTAGTTTTTGTCGCACGTCCCGTGGCAAGATTGCGCGCCACAATGTCGCGCTCCTCGTCGAGTTGCTCGGGTGCGCCGATGCATTGAAGCGCAGGGGCGAGAAAATCTATCGCCTTGGCGTAGCGCGCGGTGGGCGTTTGCATCGCCTCGAACTCTTCCCAAATGGCACGAAATTTGGCGCCTTGATCGTCGGGGAGTAGCCCATAGAGGCGATCTGCGGCCTCGGCCTCAAGGGCCGCCACGGACACAGGATCGTGTGAGATATGAATAGGGTGGTCGCCCGCGTCGATCTCAACCAGATCGTGCAGGATCAACATCTCAAGCGCGCGGTTGAGGTCGACATCTGCCGCCGCCAATGGGGCAAAGATCAACGCAGCCAGACAGGCATGCCAGCTATGTTCGGCAGAGTTTTCGAACCGTGAGCGGTCCATGACCTGATTGGCGCGCAACACCGATTTGAGGCTGTCGGCCTCCATCAAGAACGCAAATTGTGCCTCAATCCGGTGAGCCTTTTGGGTCAAAGTGCGTGCCTCAGTATTCAATGTCGTCCTCGGCGGACGGCGGTGGTGCGGAGGCCGCTTTGCCCGCTTTGGCCTCGGCAATGCGTTGCAGCAAATAATCGCGGCCACGTTTTTCGGACAGGCGCACACGGGCGGCGGTCAAATACGCCTCCTGTGTGGTCACAGACCCCGCGCCAATCACACGTGCAATGTCTTGGATCACTTCTTCGTTTTCGAAAAGCTCCAAGGCCGCGATCGTGTCTTTTGCCAATTGGTCAGCGAGGTCTTCTGTAATGCCCATCGGCGTCGCTCCTTAGCGGGTGTTCTCAGTCAGACGACGACGCACGTAGCCGTCCACGTGACCAATCATGTCTTCCATGTGCGGATCTTCAAAGAAGTGTCCGGCACCCTCGATCTCGGTGTGGGTGATGGTGATGCCCTTTTGCTCATGCAACTTGCCTACAAGTGTGTGGGTGTCTTTGGGCGGGGCGACACGGTCGGCGGTGCCGTTGATGATCAGGCCGCTCGCGGGGCAGGGTGCCAGAAACGAGAAATCGTACATGTTTGCGGGCGGAGCCACAGAGATGAAGCCCGAGATTTCAGGACGGCGCATCAGCAATTGCATGCCGATCCACGCACCGAACGAAAAGCCCGCAACCCAGCAATGTTTGGCATTGGGGTTGAGCGATTGCAGGTAATCAAGTGCTGAGGCCGCATCAGACAGCTCACCAATGCCTTGATCGTATTCACCCTGCGAGCGGCCCACGCCGCGAAAGTTGAACCGCAAAACGGTGAAGCCCATTTTGTGGAACGTGTAGTGCAGGTTGTAGACAACGCGGTTGTTCATCGTGCCGCCAAACTGCGGGTGCGGATGAAGAATGATGGCGATTGGCGCATCTTTTTCGCGTTGTGGGTGGTATCGGCCTTCCAAGCGGCCTTCTGGGCCGGGAAAAATCACTTCGGGCATGTCGGTCCCTGTCTCCTCATGGCGCCCCGCGTGCGCCGCTAATGGATAGCGGGGCGGGACGTGCCGTATCGGCATATGAATTTGCGCTCGTATCTGCTTATGAACCGCTTTATAATTGACGAAATCGCTCAGGTAATTTAGAAACGTTCTAAATTACCTGTTCTGGTCCATCGTGGTCCGGCGCAGGATGTCTCTCAGGTAAGGGGCCGTGTCGCCTACGTCAATGTTTTTGCGCCAATTTTACGGCTCATAGGCGCAGATTCGGCTCCTGATTGGTGATTGGTTCGGTTCTGGTCGGTTGAGAGCGCTGTTTTTGCGCGGTGGGATCGTAAAAGGTGAGTGGAGGCGCTAAATTTGGCGCGCAAAGGATAGATACGCATGAAGTTGTCAACAAAAGGTCGCTACGCGATGGTTGCATTGACCGATTTGGCGCTCCTGCAAGAGGGGCGTTTGCTGTCTCTGGCCGAGATCGCCAAGCGTCAGGATATCTCGTTGCCCTATCTGGAGCAGTTGTTCGTCAAGCTGCGCCGTGCCGAATTGGTGGCGTCCGTGCGTGGACCTGGTGGGGGCTACAAGTTGGCGCGCCCTGCGTCGGAAATCCGCGTGTCCGATATTTTGTCGGCTGTTGATGAAACGGTGTCGGCCATGCACACGGGTGCGGGCGCATCGGGCGGCGTTTCTGGCAGTCGCGCGCAGTCGATGACCAATCGGTTGTGGGAGGGGCTATCGGCGCATGTCTATGTTTTCTTGCACCAAACCCGACTGGCGGATGTTGTGCAAAACGAATTGCGACCCTGTCCTGCCGTGCCGCATCTGTTCGAAGTTGTGGATGAGCTCCCAATTGATCAAGACACTTGAAATCTGAAAGCTGCCCCTTTGAAACCTGCCCGCACATACCTTGATTACAACGCAACTGCGCCTTTGGTGCAGGTGGCGCGTGAGGCTATGATTGCGGCGATGGATGTGGTTGGAAACCCGTCCTCTGTCCACGCCGAGGGGCGCGCGGCAAAGGGTGTTTTGGAGCGCGCACGCGGGCAAGTGGCCGAGGCCTTTGGCGCGTCAGGTGCCGATATCGTTTTTACGTCCAGTGCGACCGAAGCGGCCGCTTTGGCGATGGCGGGGCGAGAGTTGCACTGCGCCGATATTGAGCATGAGGCGGTGTCCTCATGGGCAATCCGCGATTTGGATGTGGATGCATGCGGCGCGGTAAATTGCACAAATCGAACACAAAGCGCGGTTCAACTGGCCAATTCAGAGACTGGAATTGTACAAAAGCTACAAGAGGGCTTTGCGGTGGTCGATGCCACTCAAGGGTTCGGAAAATTGCCTGTGGCGTTCAACTGGCTTGGGTGTGACATGGCGTTGATCTCCGCGCATAAGATTGGCGGCCCAAAGGGCGTTGGCGCATTGGTGCTCAAACAGGGCTTGGACGTCACGGCGCGGATCACCGGCGGGGGTCAGGAAATGGGGCGCCGCTCGGGCACCGAAAATCTGATCGGGATCGCGGGGTTTGGGGCTGCTGCCGTGGCTGCGGCGCGTGATCTTGCGGACGGCGTTTGGGACCGTGTGGCACAGCTGCGCGATCATTTGGAAGCCCGCCTTGAGAGTGAGGCGCATGGCTCCATATGTGTAGGTAAGGAGCAGACACGCCTGCCCAACACGTTGTGCCTGATTACGCCCGAGTGGAAGGGCGAGACACAGGTGATGCAGATGGATTTGGCGGGATTTGCGGTCAGCGCAGGGTCGGCCTGTTCCAGTGGCAAGGTCAAGGCGTCCCGCGTCTTGCGCGCCATGGGATATTCGGATGGCGAGGCGTCATGTGCAGTGCGCGTGTCGCTTGGCCCGCAGACAACGATGGATGAGATTGAGCGGTTTGCCGATGCTTGGCTGGCCGCATATGCCCGAAAGACACGGGCGGCTTGAGATAAAAAGCGGGGCCACTAGAGCCCCCGAGACACGCACACGAAGGAGACATCCAAATGGTGGATGACGTTCAGGTCAAAGACGGTGTTGAAGAAGAAACAGTTGCGGCCGTACAGGCGCTTGCGGGCACCTATAAGTACGGGTGGGACACCGATATCGAGATGGAATACGCGCCCAAGGGTCTCAATGAGGACATTGTGCGTCTGATCTCGGCCAAGAACGAAGAGCCCGAATGGATGCTTGAGTGGCGTCTTGAGGCGTTTCGGCGGTGGCTGACGTTGGAAGAGCCTGATTGGGCCATGGTCGACTATCCCGAAATTGATTTTCAGGACCAGTATTACTACGCGCGTCCCAAATCGATGGAAACCAAGCCCAAATCACTTGATGAAGTCGATCCCAAATTGCTTGCCACGTATGAAAAGCTTGGCATCTCTTTGAAAG
Source organism: Celeribacter marinus (assembly GCF_001308265.1). Classification (GTDB taxonomy): domain Bacteria; phylum Pseudomonadota; class Alphaproteobacteria; order Rhodobacterales; family Rhodobacteraceae; genus Celeribacter; species Celeribacter marinus. The sequence goes on along the minus strand of NZ_CP012023.1, from coordinate 553,685 downwards.
AACAGATGATTTTGGCGGGCGTCGAGGGTGCGGGCGATTTGCCTGCGGATGGCGCGAATTCGGAGCGCAAGGTTGCCGTGGACGCGGTGTTCGACTCCGTCTCTGTTGGCACGACCTTCAAGAAAGAGCTCAACAAAGCGGGTGTGATTTTCTGTTCGATCTCCGAGGCGATCAAAGAGCACCCAGAGTTGGTCAAGAAATACCTCGCCTCCGTTGTGCCTGTGTCAGACAACTATTACGCGACACTCAATTCGGCGGTGTTTTCGGATGGCTCGTTTGTCTACATCCCGCCCAACACGCGCTGCCCGATGGAATTGTCCACCTATTTCCGCATCAACGCTGAAAACACCGGTCAGTTCGAGCGCACGTTGATCATCGCGGATGAGGGATCGTATGTGTCCTACCTTGAGGGCTGTACCGCCCCCAAACGTGACGTGGCGCAATTGCACGCCGCCGTGGTCGAGATCGTGATCCTGGATGACGCGGAAGTGAAATACTCCACGGTGCAAAACTGGTTCCCTGGCGACGAAGAGGGCAAGGGCGGCATCTACAACTTTGTAACCAAACGCGCCGATTGTCGTGGTGATCGGTCCAAAGTGATGTGGACGCAAGTTGAAACCGGATCTGCGGTGACGTGGAAATATCCGTCATGCGTGCTGCGCGGCGACGACAGTCAGGGCGAGTTCTATTCCATCGCCATCACCAACAACATGCAACAGGCCGACACCGGCACAAAGATGATTCACTTGGGCAAGAACACCAAGTCGCGGATCGTGTCCAAAGGCATCTCGGCGGGCCGTGCGCAAAACACCTACCGTGGTCAGGTGACAATGCACCCCAAAGCCAAAAACTCGCGCAACTACACCCAGTGCGACAGTCTTTTGATTGGCTCTAAATGCGGCGCGCACACCGTGCCGTACATCGAGGTCAAAAACAATTCGAGCCGCGTCGAACACGAGGCCACCACTTCCAAGGTGGATGATGATCAACTGTTCTATTGCCGCTCACGCGGGATGGACGAAGAGGAGGCCGTGGCCTTGGTCGTCAACGGGTTCTGCAAGGACGTGTTGCAAGCTCTGCCAATGGAATTTGCGATGGAAGCCCAACAGCTTGTCGCAATCTCCCTCGAAGGGTCCGTGGGCTGATGAAGACGCGCGCGCTACTCTATCAGACATTGATTGCGACCGCCCTTTGGGGGCTTGGCATGGTGTGGTTGTTTGATTGGCCACGCGACAAAATCGTCGCGCCGCTATTGTTCTTTGCCGCCACCTATTGGGTGATCGGCCGGATTATCGGGTTAATTGTTGCGAAAAAGGATGAGACATGATCATCACCACCACACCCTCAATCGAGGGACGCACGATCAGTGACTATTGTGGCATCGTCACGGGCGAGGCCATCATGGGCGCAAACGTTGTGCGCGATCTGTTTGCGGGCATCACCGACATTATTGGCGGGCGATCGGGTGCGTATGAGCAAAAGCTGGGGCAGGGACGCGAAACCGCTTTGCGCGAGATGGAAGAGCGCGCAGCCCAACTTGGTGCAACTGCAATCGTTGGTGTCGATCTCGATTACGAAGTGATCAACAATATGCTGATGGTGTCCGCGTCTGGCACCGCCGTTAAGCTCACGTAGAGGATCGGATATGACCCCTGATATGCTTCCCACACTGGCGCTCTCGACGATGGGTGTGGCCGTTGGCGTCTTTATCGGTGCTCTGATCGGCATCAACATTTCGAGCCGCAATTCTGGGGGGCGTCCCGACTGGCTGTTTCGCGGATCGGTCTATGCCACGGCGTTTTTGGCGTCGATGGGGGCGTGGTTCGTGGCGATCGTGTTCAAGGGGCTTCTTGGTTAATTCGCTATGACGACATGCAATGATCATATTTCGATGCACACAGTGCCCGAATATCGCCTTATTGGTGCGGTATACATCGGGGCATGGGGTATCGAGTATCGTTCTTGCAAAGGGTCTGATCATGGACGCATCGCAACACAGGTTTTATCAACGGATGAACGCGTCTGGTCATGGATCAAACGCGAATACGCCTCTTGCGGGACCGAGCAAGAACAAACAGTTCGTGAGAAATCAGCACCTTTCGGCCATGTTGGAGCGTCACGATGCCTTGATTGGTCAGGCGAAGCGGACGCAGTTTCGCCGCGATCCCGTGGCCGCAATTGCGCCCTATCTGTCCGTGGTTCTTGCATTCGCAATGGGCGGATTGGCCGCGATCATCGCCTTGTTCGTGCGGTTTCAGTTGGCGGGAGAAGTGACCTCGCCGTTGTCGCCAGATGTGGAATTAACGCTGGATATCGTCTTTGCCATCGCCATCGCGTTTATGCTGCGCGAAGTGGTGTCGCTCAGCGCGGTCAAACGCATGGGGGCGCAATTTGCCGGAATCTTGTTGGCTATCGTGACGATGCACAACGTGGTTCACGCCATGCCGGAGCCATTCGAACGCCTGTTTTCACCGGCTTGGGTGAGCAACGTGCAAACAACGACAGACGCGGGCACCTTGCAGTTTCGTGGGCACAGCTACCACCTGTAACGACTGGATTAGCTTCCCCTACGTTAGTTAGTACTTTTTCGGTTTCGTCGCAGTGTCGTCATCTTTCGATCCCATTTGGCCGCCAAAACAGCCTTCTATACGGACAGAATTTCCGCACAGGAGAGCAAAAGCCTCATGAATATGACGCAACAAAAACAGTTCAGCGACCGCATTACACGCATTCAAGCGGGCGGAGCCAACACATGCGCAACCGTCTACTGCGGTGCGCAAAGCATCAATACGCCAAAGGACCAAGCGGTGGAGGGCGTGCTCGTGCGCGGGCAAGCACCAGCACCGAGCACGATCACCAAGTCACATTTGATGCGCGCGGGTCTTCGATCCGGTTTGGCGCAGGTCAGTGTCTTGGGCGGACTTTTGGCGGCCTATATCCGCTACGTCGGCGTGTAGCCACCGCACGACCCGCCTCTCATTTCGTCGCGCGCCACGCTGCGCTCGGCACCGTCACCCAAAAAAATAACACGCACAAAACTGCTCGCCAATCCGTCTTGGATTGCGCGGGCCGTTCCTCGTTGAAAGGATAGACTATGTTGGAAATCAAAAACCTGAACGTCAAACTCGAAGAAGAGGACAAACAGATCCTCAAAGGCGTCAATCTGACAATTGGTGAGGGTGAGGTTCACGCCATCATGGGGCCAAACGGCTCTGGCAAGTCCACCACATCTTATGTGTTGTCGGGCCGTGATGGTTACGAAGTGACAGACGGCACGGTTATGATGGACGGCGAAGATGTGTTGGCCATGGAACCCGAAGAGCGCGCCGCAGCGGGCATCTTTCTTGCCTTTCAATATCCCGTTGAAATTCCGGGTGTGGGCAACATGACGTTCTTGCGCACAGCCGTAAACGCACAGCGCAAAGCGCGTGGCGAGAACGAGTTGTCGGCGGGCGAGTTTTTGAAAATTGTGCGCGAGAAGGCCAAAAGCCTCAAGATCGACGCAGAAATGCTCAAACGCCCCGTCAATGTCGGCTTTTCAGGCGGCGAGAAAAAGCGCAATGAAATCCTACAGATGGCAATGCTTGAGCCAAAGGTCTGTATCCTTGACGAGACAGACTCCGGTTTGGACGTTGACGCCATGAAATTGGTGGCTGAGGGCGTGAATGCGCTGCGCGATGGCAAACGCTCCTTTGTCGTGATCACGCACTACCAGCGTCTTTTGGACTATATCAAACCCGATGTCGTGCACATCATGGCGGCGGGTCGTATCGTCAAATCCGGTGGCCCCGAGTTGGCCCTTGAGGTCGAGCACAACGGCTACGCCGACATTCTCAAAGCTGAGGGGGTAGAGGCTTAATGACACGCGCACAGCAACTGCAACGCAAACTCGACGCCACGGCTACGCGCGTGCAGGGCATGGCTCTGCCGCAGGGCGCAGGTTGGGCGAATGATGCCCGCCAAGATGCGCTTAGCCGTTTGTTGTCGATGGGTCTGCCCGAAGGACGTGATGAATACTGGCGTTGGACGCGGCCCGACACGCTCACGGTGCAAGATGCACCACAAGCGGCTGTCTTTCATGTCGATGAGACACCGATGTTTGACGCGATTGATCGTTTGAAAATCGTGTTTGTCGACGGTGTGTTTGACGCTGAGGCCTCTGACGATCTGACGGGTGAGAACCTTGAAGTAATGCGCCTGTCTGATGCTTTGGCGACTGATATTCATTGGGCGGCCGAGCTTTACGGCAAGATCGAGATCAAATCCCAAGTTCCGGTTCAACGTCCTTTGGCGGCGATGAACACGGCGTTTGCAACGGACGGTGTTGTGATCCGCGCTACGGGCAAGGTCGCGCGTCCTGTGAACCTGATCTATTTGCACGGCTCCGAGACGTCAGATGCGATTTTGCACCATGTGATCAAGTTGGACGCAGGCGCGGAATTGACCGTATTGGAAAACGGCCCTGCGGCGGCGCGGTTCAACAAGGTGATGGAAATCGACGTGGCCGATGGCGCGTCTTTCCACCATGTGCGCACGCAAGGGCGCGATCATGAACGCCGCGCGGTGACGCATTTGCTCGCCACAATCGGTAAAGAGAGCCTGTTTAAATCGTTCACGATGACGGCCAACGGTGTACTGACGCGCAACGAGGTCTATCTAGAGATCAACGGCGACGATAGCATGGCTCATGTGGCCGGTGCCGCTATGGGGGACGGCGCGTTTCATCACGATGACACCGTGTTCATCACCCATGACGCCGAGCGCGGTGAAAGCCGTCAGGTGTTCAAAAAGGTGTTGCGCAACGGAGCCAAGGGCATTTTCCAAGGGAAAATCCTTGTCAAAGACGGGGCGCAAAAAACCGATGGCTACCAGATTTCGCAAGCGCTTTTGCTTGATGAGGACAGCCAATTCCTCGCCAAGCCCGAGTTGGAAATCTATGCGGACGATGTGATTTGTTCGCACGGCTCCACCGTGGGTGCGATTGACGAGACGGCGTTGTTCTACATGCAATCGCGCGGCGTTGGTCGTAAAGAGGCGACCAATCTGTTGACCCTCGCGTTTTTGAATGAGGCCATTGAGGAAATCGAAGACGAAGCGATTTCGGCCGATATTTTAAGCCGCCTTGAGGGTTGGCTTTCACGGCACGGGCGCTAAGTCATTGGGCGTTGCCGGCGATATCATCCGCACTTACCGCACCCCGCGTGCGGTGGTGCGCCACCGGATTGGCCCCAGCGAGAATGAGGGCGGTGCCTTGGTCACGCTCATGCTTGCGTGTGGGCTTATTTTTGTGGCGCAGTGGCCACGTTTGTCGCGCGCGGCATTCGAGACGGGGCAGGATGTGCAAATGTTGATTGGCGGGACGCTGTTGGCGTGGCTGTTCATGATGCCTTTGGTGTTTTACACGCTTGCGGCGGTTTTGACGGCGCTGTTGCGGTTGATCGGCGGGCGGGCCTCTGGCTACGAGGGGCGTATGGCCACGTTTTGGGCGCTGCTCGCGGCGGCCCCGCTTTGGCTGCTATGGGGTTTGACCGTAGGGTTCATCGGGCAGGGGCCAGCGGCCACGGTGACCGGTGCGTTGGCGCTTGTCGCCGTCTTGATATTTTGGGGGGCGGGCCTGCGAGAGGTCGCCTTTCCACAAGAAAGATAACTGATATGTTCGATGTTCAAAAAATCCGCTCCGACTTTCCGATTTTGTCGCGTCAGGTGAACGGTCAGCCGTTGACCTACCTCGACAATGGCGCATCGGCGCAAAAGCCGCAGGTGGTCATCGACGCGATTACCAAGGCGTATGCCGAAGAATATTCCAATGTTCACCGTGGCTTGCACTTTTTGTCGAACCTTGCGACTGACAAATATGAAAGCGTGCGTGGCATCGTTCAGCGGTTTCTCAATGCCGGATCAGAGGACGAAATCGTATTCACCTCGGGCACCACGGAAGCGATCAATTTGGTCGCCTACGCATGGGCGATGGAGCATTTGCGGGCGGGCGACGAGATTGTGCTCACCACGTTAGAGCATCACGCCAACATCGTGCCATGGCATTTCTTACGTGAACGGATGGGCATTGTTTTGACATGGGTAGACGCCGAGGCGGACGGATCTCTTGACGCGGACAAGGTCATCGCGGCGTTCGGCCCAAAGACCAAATTGGTCGCGGTGACGCAGATGTCCAACGTCACGGGCGCGCAGGTTGATGTAAAAAGCATCTGTGAGGCGGCGCGTGCACGCGGGGTGGCCTCACTCGTGGATGGCTCGCAAGGCTCCGTGCACGGCCCTGTTGATGTCCAAGATTTGGGCTGTGATTTCTATCCGATCACGGGCCATAAACTCTACGGGCCAAGCGGGTCTGGCGCGATTTATATTCGTGCCGAGCGGCAAGCCGAGATGCGTCCGTTTATGGGCGGCGGCGATATGATCGACATCGTGAGCAAGGACGTGATCACCTATAACAAACCGCCGATGAAGTTCGAGGCGGGGACGCCAGGGATTGTGCAAACCATCGGTATGGGCGTTGCGCTTGATTACATGATGGGCATCGGCATGGACAATATTGCGGCCTATGAAGCCACACTTGCCTCTTATGCAACCACGCGGTTGCAGGGTTTGAACTGGCTCAATCTGCAAGGGACAAGTTCCGGAAAAGGCGCGATCTTTTCCTTCACGATGGAGGGCGCACACGCGCATGATCTCTCCACCGTTTTGGATAAAAAGGGTGTGGCGGTGCGTGCGGGACACCATTGTGCCCAGCCCCTTATGGCGCAATTCGGGGTCTCGGCCACCTGTCGCGCGTCCTTTGCGATGTACAACACCACCGACGAGGTCGATCGTTTGATCGAGGCCTTGGAGCTGTGCCACGAATTCTTTGCGTAAATCTCCTTTGACGGCGGCTCATAACGGATTGCGCCGCCGTCTCCCTTGTCCTATAGACAGGCGCGTGCGCACCCATAGCTCAGCTGGATAGAGCGCTGCCCTCCGAAGGCAGAGGCCAGAGGTTCGAATCCTCTTGGGTGCACCACAAAACAATGGCTTTCAACGCGTCACGCTTTCCGAGTTTCTGTTACATGTAACAAAAACACCGTGACGCCGCGCGTTTGCTGTGGCTGTTGGCGCGTATTGCGCCAGATCAAAGTCAGCTTTCCCCAAAAGGCATTCAATGGAGTGAATGTGTTTGCACCCGACCGCGCGAGTCGGGTGTTGAGGTTGGAGGACAATATGAACGCGAATTGGTTGAAAACTGGCGTTGTTGCAGGCGCCATGATCATGGCCGCGTCGTTTGGGGCGCATGCCCAAGATACAATGGCACAAGAGACCCCGACCCACGGCGCGCCTGTGCCGATGGCGTCATGGGCCGGCTCAACCGCCGATCACTCAAAATTCGAGATCCTGCAAAAGCCGTTTGAAAGCGGGCCTGCGGTGACGCAGGCCTGTATTTCGTGTCACACCGAGGCAGATGATCAAGCCATGCACTCGATCCATTTTCAATGGAGTTTCGAGAATGAGGTAACGGGACAGACGCTTGGAAAATCGACTGTTATCAATGCGTTTTGTGGTAACGTTGTGGGCAATGAGGCGCGGTGTACGTCATGTCATGCGGGCTACGGTTGGGAGGATGTGACGCAGCCTGCGCCACAACAATCCTCGGCGGTGGATTGTTTGGCGTGTCATGATCAGTCGGGCCAATACACCAAATTGGCCACGGGTGCGGGGCATCCGCCCCTTGGTCCGGTGCCGGGCGAGCCTGTGAAAGGGCAAACCATAACGGGCGAGGCCGCGTGGGCGGTCGATCTGATGAAATCGGCGCAAAGTGTGGGCATGCCCGATCGCGACAATTGTGGTCAGTGTCACTTTTATGGCGGCGGTGGCGATAACGTCAAACACGGCGATTTGTCCTCCGCCCTTTATGATCCTGATGTGCACACCGATGTGCATATGTCCAAAGACGGGGCCAATATGGTCTGTTCGGATTGCCACGTCGAAAGTGATCATGCGTGGGCCGGATCGCGGTATTTGCTTGATGCCAAGGATGAGGTTGGCACCGGTAAACCCGGTGAGCGGCGCGATGCGGCGAGCTGTGAAAGCTGTCACGGGGTTGAGCCGCATCCGATCAATATCAAGGGTCTCAAACTCAATGATCACGTTGACAAAGTGGCATGCCAAACCTGTCACATTCCCGAGTTCGCAAAGGGCGGTGTCGCGACCAAAACACTGTGGGATTGGTCCACGGCGGGGCGTTTGAATGGTGAGGGCAATCCGATTGCCGAGCACAACTTTACCCAAAGTGATGGGGCTGAGTTGCACACCTATTTGTCCACAAAGGGCGATTTTGAATGGGGCGAGAACGTTGTGCCATATTACGCGTGGTTTAATGGCGCGATCGAATACACCTTGCCGGAAACACAGATCGATCCAACGCAAGTTGTCGAAATCAATAAGGTTTTGGGCACACCAGATGGTGATGACAGCCGAATTTGGCCGTTCAAACAGATGATCGGTCGACAAGCCTATGATGCGGGGTTCAACAAACTGGCTTACAGCCACGTTTGGGGGCCAACCACCGACACCGCATTTTGGACCAACTTTGATTGGGGCAAGGCTATTGAGGCGGGCATGACGGCCGCAGGGTCAGAGTATTCCGGCGAATACGGGTTCATCGACACGCATATGTATTGGCCGATCACGCATATGGTCGCACCGGCCGATGAGGCGTTGGACTGCGCGCAATGTCACTCCGCGCAAGGGCGGCTTGCGGGGATGACCGGCATTGTAATGCCCGGAACCGATGCGGGATCATGGGTCGGCAAATTAGGACGTTTGCTGGTGCTTTTGACGCTGTTGGGCGTTTTGGGTCACGGCGCTCTTCGAGTGATTTCACGCGCAAAATCGACGTCCAAACATGAGGGAGATGCGCAATGACACGCCGTATTGTTAAGGTCTATCCACGGTTCGAGCGGGCATGGCACTGGGTTCAGGCGCTCTTGATCGCGGTGTTGATGGTCACGGGGCTTGGCCTCAACGGGGTGCATCATTTGATCCCGTTTGGCCCCGCGGTCATGTTGCATACCATTGCCGCGCTTGTGTTGCTGGTCGTGTGGGTTTTCGCAACCTTCTGGCTGTTCACTACCGGCGCGTGGCGACAGTTTATCCCTAAGGTCGAGGGGGCGTTGGAAACTGCGCGCTACTATGCCTACGGGATATTCAAGGGAGAGGAAGCGCCGTATAAAAAGCAATATTGGCGCAAGCATAACCCGCTTCAGGCCGCGACATACTTCGGGTTAAAGTGGTTTGTGTTCCCCGCAATCTGGATCTCGGGCCTTGTATACTTGACGTACAATGTTTGGGATGGCGGATCACAGGCCACGTTGATTTTAGGGATCGTGCGCAATCTGCACCTAATTGCGGCCTATGTGATTTTCGCCTTTGTGATCGTGCATGTCTATCTGTTGACCACAGGACACGGGTTTCGCGCCCATGTTAAGCCGATGGTGACGGGGTACGACGAGGTGGATTTGACGGACGCGCAGGAGGCCTATTTAGAGGCCAATGAGCCAAACCGGTTAAAGCCGCGTGAGGCCGCTGAATAAGGCAGTTTCGGATGAGACAAAATAGGGCGGCCCCGCATTGAGGCCGCCCTATGTGTTTCGGTGTCGGGCGCGCTTAGGTGTAAAGTGGTTGCACGCCGAGGTGATCGTGTACGGCGTTCACTTGCGCCTGAGACAGGTTCAAAGATTGCGCAAAGGCGTGGAGGTACTGCGCTTCTTTTTGGCTATCCAGATCAATCGCCATGAGGGACATCAGATAGACCTGCTGTTCTGCGCCACGCGGCACATCGCGGGCCAATCCGTTGATATCGATGGGTTTTGAAAGCTCATCGTTGATGAATTCCATCTCCTGCGCGTCGATATCGCCCAAGTGTTCCATGAGTGTCTTTTGCTCATCGCCATCAATGCGCCCGTCAGATTTCGCGGCTTGGATCATGGCGCGCAGCATCACCGCCGCTTGCTCTTCTTGTTCGGGGGCGTGGGCGTGGGTAGGTGTGCCTCCTGCGAGGGTTTGATTGATCAGATCCCCGAATGAGCCAGAGCCGTGTTCGGGCGCGCGCGCCGCGATGCCTTGGCCAGGGCGCGAAGACTGCGACAAACCATCGAGCAGACCGCCAAGCCCACCGGCACTTTTGCCGCCCGCTTGACCGGCCATGATTTGACCAAGCATGCCTTGCAAGCCGCCGCCCGAGGTGGAGCCACCTGTGAGTTGGCCAAGCAAATCGCCCATGCCGCCGCCACTTTTGGCTGTGCCTCCCATGCCGCCGAGTTGGCCGAGTAAGTCACCAAGGCCGCCACCAGAGCTGGCTTTCGATCCGCCACCAAGTTGGCCGAGCAAATCGCCGATGCCACCCGATGACGCGCCACCACCGCCTGTGAGTTGACCAAGCAAATCGCCAAGGCCACCGCCAGAGCTGGCTTGGCGTGATGCGCCGCCCGAATTCATCATGCCGCCAACGCCTTTGGCGACAGCCATGCCGACAGCAACTTTTGCAAGTGTTTTTACAAGGCTCATAACGCCCCCCAAGTTTACCAAATAAGACGCACATAGAGCCACATTGCGCCCCTAAAGGTAAGTCGAAACGATACGAAAGTTTGTATAGGCCAAGAAAAAAGGCACCCGAAGGTGCCTCATCATTTAGTGTCACTGTTTGCGTGTGCGCGGTTAGCCGTTCCAGCTGCGCACAACGCCACAATCCATGTGGACAAAGTTCGATCCGCGATACTTGCCAACGCCGCCCGCCGAGCACGATTGTGCCGCTTGAGCCATTTGGTTCACGGAGCGCGATTTCAGGCGCAAATCGGCGGCCTGACCTTTGAGGTGAAGGGAATTTTTGGCAACGCCACTTGAGCGCGAGCGCAACATCGAATTGGTCTCGGGGGAGCGATAGCCCGACAAGAGCAAGTAGGGCTCATTTGCATCCATCAACCCATGTGCGGCCGCCATGATATCTACGGTGCGCGCGTCGATGGATTTGAGTTTGTCGTTGCGCCAGTCGCGCATGAAGTAGGTCACTTCTTTGAGCGCTTCTTGGATGTATTCGCCTTCGATCCAATAGATCGTGTCCATGCTTTCGCCGGTGCGACCTGAATACATGCGGATGCGTCGAATGTCACCGGAGCCGCGCAGGAAACCGGCCGCGTTGGCGTATACTGGAGCTGCACAAAGGGAAGCTGCTGCGAAGCCGCGCAAAACACCGCGCCGCGAAATCACGTTAGAACCTGTCTTCGTCATATCTACTAGCGTCCCGTCGCTTACCTTAGTCCCGCCTCACGCGGTTTCATTTTAATGCACCGCTTATTGCGGTATCCTTAATCATGTTTCCCGCTCAAACCTTGATCCGTATCATGTTGCGCATGATAAACGTGGCCGTTGCGGGGCGCGACATGGCAGTGTCGGCGATATGTCGTGTGGTGCGGCACACATGCGCCCCGAACCGTACCGATCTTATGACACGAAGTGATTCTCCGGCCAAGCATCAGTTTCCCCAACTTGGTTAAAACAGCCAAAATCGGCAGGAATTTGCGCACACAGTGCTGCTTGCGCGGCGCTCATGTGGCCACAGTGAGGCGAATTTCGATTACACTTGAACACTTTAGATGCGAATGGCGCGCAGGCGATGTCAGAGTTGCCGATTGCGCGGGGTCAAGGCTTTCGTGTCGCGGGGCGCGATTTTTACGCCAGATTGTGACCAAAGGGACAGCATCACGCGGTTGTATGGGGAATGTGTTGTGATGACACTTCACGCGGGCGGGGGTTATCGGATAGAGTTTTAGGACTGCTATTTACGATGACTGATAATATTTCTTTTGGGGGCTTTTATGGTTTTGTATCCGGTTCTCCGGTCCAATGTCGCGTTTGGCGCGTTGCGGACGGGTAAAATTGCAAACGCACTGCGTGTGCTCATGGCGCTTGCGCTTTTATCAACGGCGATCGTGCCCTCGGGTGCGGCGGCGCAACAAGTGACGGCGTTGATGCAATCCATCGCGGAGGCGGCGTCAAAGTCAAAGGATCTGTCGGAATTCTACCGCGCGACAGGGTACAAGCCGGTGTTTGCCGACACGTCATCACGGGCCAGTTCGCGGCGCACGGCATTGGTGCGCGCCTTGCGCGATGCGCCCGCACATGGGCTTGCCCCCTATGATACCACGCTGTTGGAGGCCAATCTGCGCTCGATCAAGTCGGACCGTGATCTGGGCCGCGCCGAAGTGCAAATGGCACAGCTCTTCCTCGATTATGCCCGCGACATGCAAACGGGTCAGTTGATCCCGTCAAAGATTGACAGTGGCATTGTGCGTCAGGTTCCTTACCGCGATGCCATCGATGTGCTCACCAATTTCACGAAGTCAAATCCGGCGGGCTACCTGCGCAAACTGATCCCGTCCTCACCTGAATATGCGCGCCTTCTCAAGGAAAAAGCTACCCTTGAAAAACAGCTTGGCTCGGGCGGTTGGGGCCAACAGGTGCCAAGTGGCAAATACGAACCCGGTGCCTCCGGAAACGGCGTGGTTATTTTGCGCAACCGTTTGATCTCCATGGGCTATTTGCCACGGTCTGCGGCGGCAAGCTATGACGGTGCGATGCAAAAAGCGGTGCAGCAGTTTCAGTTGCGCCACGGTTTGGCGGCGGACGGCGTGGCGGGGGACGGCACTATTCGCGAGATGAATGTCGAACCTGCTGAACGCCTCACATCCGTGCTTGTGGCGCTTGAGCGCGAGCGGTGGATCAACATGCCGCTTGGTAAGCGTCACATCCGCGTCAATATCACCGATTTCACGGCAAAGATCATTGATAATGATCGCGTCACCTTTAGCACTCGCTCGGTCGTGGGTGCGGCAGATGGTGATCGCCGCACACCTGAGTTCTCCGATGTCATGGAGCATATGGTGATCAACCCGACGTGGAACGTGCCGCGCTCGATTGCCACCAAAGAATACCTGCCGTTGTTGCAAAAGAACGCCAATGCGGCGGGCCATTTGCGGGTGGTGGACAATCGGGGCCGGACGGTGCCGCGCTCTGCTGTCAACTTTAATGCCTACTCCGCAAGCACTTTCCCGTTCTCGCTCAAGCAGCCGCCCTCGGATGGGAACGCTCTTGGCCTCGTAAAGTTCATATTTCCGAACAAATACAACATCTACTTGCACGACACGCCCGCAAAGGCACTGTTCGGGCGCGAGACGCGTGCGTTTAGCCACGGCTGTATCCGTCTGCATCAGCCGTTCGAATTTGCCTATGAGCTGTTGTCAAAGCAAACCAATGATCCTGAGGGATTGTTTCATGCGCATCTGAAAACGGGCATCGAAAGTGTTGTTCCCTTGGACGATCAGGTGCCGGTGCATATCGAATACCGCACGGCGATTGCGGTGCCAAATGGCGGGATGGAATACCGCCGTGATGTGTATGGACGCGATGCCAAAATCTGGGCGGCGCTTCAAAAACAGGGCGTTCAGTTGCGCGCTGTCGGCGGCTGAGCCAAGACACCATGATTGCAAAGGGCGCCCCAATTTGGGCGCCCTTTTTCGTGACGGTGGTTAAGGGCGCACTTTACATGGCGTGAGACGCCAGAGCTTTTCAAAACCTGCCAAACCCCGTATGTCCTTGGTAACACTTGCCTTGGAGACGCTATGACACGGTCCATTACCATCGCTGATTTGGCGCGACAGCTTGGTGCTCCTTTTGGGGGCAACGGCGATCTATGCGTGATGCGCGCCTGTGAGCCGCGCGATGCGGGGGCGGGGGATCTGGCGCTTGCGATGGATCCTCGGTTTGCGGATAGCCTCAAAGAGGGCGGCGCGCGTGCGGCCGTGCTCTGGGCCGATGCCGATTGGCAGTCCCTTGGCCTTGAGGCCGCCATTCTGGTCGGGCGTGGGCGCTTGGCCATGGCGGGTATTACGGCGGCGTTTGATGCGGGGATCGGACTTGAGGACGGAATCCACCCCTCTGCGGTGATCCATCCCACGGCGCACATTGGCGCGGGGGCCACCATCGGTCCGCTTGTCGTCATCGGGGCGCACGCAAAACTCGGTGCGCGCGCCATGATTGCACCACAGGTCAGCATCGGGTCTGGCGTCCAAATTGGCGACGATGCGCTAATCCACGCAGGGGCTAAAATCGCCGCCCGCGCGCACATCGGGGACCGTGTCATCATCCAAGCGGGGGCGGTGATCGGGTCGGACGGTTTTTCATTCGTTACGGTTGAGAGAAGCCATGTCGAGCAGGCCCGCGAAACCCTTGGCGCGTCCGTCGATGCGCAGGGCCAAGCATGGCAGCGGATTGCCTCTATTGGCGGTGTGGTCATTGGCGATGATGTGGAAATCGGCGCAAACGTCACCATTGACCAAGGCACCATCAGGCCCACGCGGATCGGTCATGGTAGTAAACTGGATAACCAAGTGCACATTGGCCATAACGTTATCGTTGGCGCGCATTGTTTGTTATGTGGTCAGGTTGGCGTGGCAGGCTCCACGGTGATCGGCGACTACGTTGTTATGGCCGGTCAAGCAGGCGCTGCGGACAATATCACTATCGGATCGGGCGCAATTATCGGTGCTGGCTCGGGTGTATTGTCGAATGTTCCTAAAGGGCGCTCGATGATGGGCTACCCTGCGGTGGCGATGCAAACCCATATCGATATGTATAAGGCGCTGCGCCGTTTGCCACGCGCACTGGCAAAGCTATCTCGAAAAGACAGCTAAAGCGCACAGCAATGTCGGGGTCAAGGCCGCAGCGTTACATCCATGCGTTACAAAAACCTGTTTAAAAACGGGCCAAGACAGACTAAATCAAACGGAATTTCAGGACCGGAGGCGTCAATGTCACAAGATGTGAAAGAACAGATCATCGAAATCATCGCGGAACAGGCTGTTCTGGAAACGTCTGACGTGTCGATGGACCAATCCTTGGCCGATCTGGGGATTGATAGTCTTGGCCTTGTTGAAAGCATTTTCGCGATTGAAGAAGCCTTTGACATCTCGGTGCCGTTCAATGCCAACGAGCCTGAGCAATCCGATTTTGATATCTCCTCGGTGGCCTCGATCGTGGATGCCGTCACGAGCCTGATCAAAGCACAAAAGACATGAGGCGTGTGGCCATAACGGGCGCGGGCACGGTCAACGCGCTTGGCCTGACGGTTGATGCGACCTTGGAGGCGATGCGAGAGGGAAAGTGCGGTATTTCCGAGCTGAACTTTCGTGACGTTGACCGTTTGGCAATCAAAATTGGTGGCCAAATCCACGATTGGGATGCCACGGGACGTTTCAACCGCCAACAAATGGTGCTCTATGACCGGTTTACCCAATTCACACTGGTCGCCGCGAAAGAGGCGATTGGCCAGTCGGGTTTGGAATTCGTCGGTGATCTCGCGGCACATTCGGGCGTCATCTTGGGCACGTCTGGCGGTGGTCTAACCACACAAGACGACAATTACCGCATGGTCTATGAAGAGGGTAAAAACCGTGTTCACCCGTTTGTGGTGCCGAAGCTGATGAACAATGCCGGATGCAGTCACGTTAGCATGGAATACAACCTCAAAGGCCCGTCCTTTACCGTGGCTACGGCCTGTGCGTCCTCCAACCACGCTATGGGCCAAGCGTTCAATATGATCCGGTGCGGCATGGCCACGGCGATGGTCACGGGCGGCTCGGAATCGATGCTATGCTTTGGCGGGGTGAAGGCATGGGAAGGCTTGCGTGTGATGTCGAAAGACGCTTGTCGTCCGTTTTCGCTCAACCGCAACGGCATGGTCCAAGGGGAGGGTGCTGCGGTGTTCGTGTTCGAGGACTATGAGCACGCGCAAAAACGTGGTGCCGTGATTTTGGCCGAAGTGATCGGGTTCTCGATGACTTCGGACGCCTCGGACATCGTGATGCCGTCCAAACAGGGGGCGGCCCGCGCCATCGCGGGCGCCATGCAAGATGCCAAGGTCAATCCCGAAGAGGTCGGTTATATCAATGCGCATGGCACCGGAACGGCGGCCAACGATAAAACCGAATGCGCGGCGGTGGCCGATGCCCTCGGCCATCATGCGGATAACATTATGATTTCATCGACGAAGTCCATGCACGGGCATTTGATTGGCGGCACGGGGGCTGTTGAGCTTTTGGCGTGCATCATGGCCCTTAAGGACGGGGTGATTGCGCCGACGATCAACTATGAGGAGCCGGATCCCGAATGTGCACTTGACGTGGTGCCCAATGAGGCGCGCGATGCATCGGTAGATGTTGTGCTGTCTAACGCCTTTGCGTTTGGCGGGCTGAATGCGGTTATAGCGCTGCGCAAAGCCAGTTAAGTTATTGCCTTAATGATTTGATCTGAAACGAAAAACGCCGCCCCGATAGGGAGCGGCGTTTTGCTATTGTTATAGGTGTCGCACGATTATTGCGCGTTGAGTTTGGCCACGGCGTCGTAAGCTGCTGTGAACCCTGTGAGGGACGCGCTGAGTTCGACCATCTTCCCGTCTGGGGCATTTACAGGCACCACTGTGACCTTGGCTTTTGAACCCGCTTTGAACGCGGCAACTTCGGCGGTGGTGAACCCGATGCGAGAGAAACAGCCGATTTGGTTGCAAAATGCGAACGGGTAGCGTTTGGCCTGACCGCTATCAATCGACAGTCCGATCCCGGGCTGAAGTGCTGTTCCAAGGGGAGCAATCATTGTGCCGCCTGCGGCCGCTTCTTGACCATCGGGCAGTTTGAACAATGTGATCTCAGCGACTTGGTTGCCCTGCGTGTCGAGCAAGAGCTGATACATTGTGCACGGATCTTTTTGACCTTCGCCCAGTTTTACGCACCGGATTTCCCAATCTCCGTGGGTTTCAACGGTGTAGGTTTTGCCCAGATCTGGATCAGTCGCAGGTGCGGCTTGTGGTGCGGCGTCCGCAGGGGCTGCATCGGATGTCCCGTCTGCGGGGGCCTCAATCGCGGTGCCTGTCGCAGCCGCGTCTGGTGTGGCCTCTTGGGCAAAGCTGGCGCTGAACGCGGTCCCTGCCAAAAGGGCTGCGAGACCTGCGATGCGAACGTATTTGAGAACCGATTGGGACGTTAGGGCCATGGGACTGTGTATCTCCTGAATTCTTGTCGGGGTCGTCCTATCACGGCTCAGGAGAGCTGTCAGGCGCGAAATTAACCTTGAACGGGAGACTAGCGGATAATTGCGGATTGCCGCGTATGGCGCCGCAAACAAAAAGAGCCTTGGCGGGGCCAAAGCTCTCTTTGATCTGGTGATCTATTATCTCCCCGTCGAACTTGGTCGACTTATGATGAAATGCTAAGTCGATCATTTGCGCGGGTCAACGGTTTTTTATGATCGTACATTCCGCAGAACAGCGTACTTTTGTTTATGACAAAAAAAGGCCGCGAGAAAAATCACGCGGCCAGTCTGTCAGGGAGGACATATATCCAAACAGGGAGGTGTTCAGATACACTTAGACTGGCACGACGAGGTTAAATAAGTATTGTAGCGCCGAAAGTATTGAAAAGACCGACGAAAGTATAGGGAATCAGGGATTCAAAGAATGAGCGAGACGGATCAGAGCATTTTTGTCGGCGGCGGCGGTGTTGGCTATGGTGAGGCCCAAGAGCTATTGTTGAAATACGGCAATCGCCATGGATTGATCGCAGGCGCCACGGGTACGGGTAAAACCGTGACGCTGCAAATCCTCGCAGAGGGGTTTTCGGCGGCGGGCGTGCCGGTATTCTTGTCCGACGTCAAAGGCGATTTGTCCGGCTTGGGCCATGCGGGTAGCCCCGATTTCAAACTGCATGATGCTTTTACATCGCGGGCCGAGACCATTGGTCTTGGGGATCGCTATACCTACGACAGTTTCCCTGTGACGTTTTGGGATCTCTACGGCGAACAAGGCCACCCGATCCGCACCACGGTCGCGGAAATGGGGCCGCTTTTGCTGACGCAGCTGTTGCAGCTGACCGAGGCGCAAGAGGGCGTGCTCAACATCGCGTTCCGCGTCTCCGATGAACAGGGGCTGCCGCTGCTTGACCTCAAAGACCTACAGGCCTTGCTTGTCTGGGTCGGTGAAAACGCTGATACGCTCTCACTGCGCTACGGCAATGTGTCCACCTCATCGGTCGGTGCCATTCAACGCGCGCTTTTGGTGTTGGAAAACCAAGGCGGCTACAACCTGTTTGGCGAACCTGCGTTGGAATTAGCCGATATGATGCGTACCGACACGGACGGGCGCGGGCGCATTTCCATTCTGGCCTCCGACAAGCTGATGGCCTCGCCCAAACTCTACGCCACCTTCTTGTTGTGGTTGCTGTCCGAGTTGTTCGAGGAACTGCCTGAGGTCGGCAATCCCGACAAGCCAAAGTTGGTGTTTTTCTTTGACGAGGCGCATTTGCTCTTTGATGACGCGCCCAAAGCATTGGTGAACAAGGTCGAGCAAGTGGCACGCCTCATTCGCTCCAAAGGGGTCGGTGTCTATTTCGTCACCCAAAACCCCGATGACGTGCCAGAGGACATTCTGGGCCAGTTGGGCAACCGCGTGCAGCACGCGCTACGGGCCTTTACCGCGCGCGACCAAAAGGCGCTGCGCATGGCCGCCGAAACCTACCGCGCCAACCCGCGCTTTGACATCGAAGAGGCGATCAAATCGGTGGGCACGGGCGAGGCGGTCACCTCGTTCCTTGTGGCCAAAGGCGCGCCGGGGATTGCCGAGAAAACCCTGATCCGCCCACCGTCAAGTCAGCTTGGCCCGCTCACGCAAGCCCAGCGTCAGGCGCTTATCGACAGCTCCCCGATTGCGGGCAAATACGAGGCCAAACTGGACCGCGAAAGCGCGTTCGAACTGCTGACCAAGCGCGCGGACACCGCAGCAGCTGAGGCCGAGGCCGCAGAAGCCGCCGAGGATGCTGCCGACTTGGCCGCGGCACAGGCGAAAGAGGACGACAAGCGCCGCAAGGACTTGGAGCGCGAATTTTCCAAGGCACGCCGCTACGAGACAAAGGACTATGGCCGCTCCTCATCGCGCCGCACGACAAAGGACAGCGGGGTCGCTGCAACCGTAACCAATCTGGTGATCAAAGAACTCAAAGGCACCACAGGACGCCGCATCGTGCGCGGCATTTTGGGCGGGCTGTTCAAAGGCCGTTAATCGCGCGGCGACACGCGTTGCGCGCTTCGCTTAGGGTCCAAACGGACCATAGTGCGACGCGCGCTTTGTTTTAGAGCACGTTGAACAGTTTGGTCAGGCGCGCGGCCTCATCGGCGACACCCCACGGGGCGTTGATGATGAACATGCCAGAGCCGTGCATTCCGTGGCCCTTTTGCGCAGGACGAAAGCGCACTTCGTGGTGCAGGCATTTGGGGAAATTGGCGCGTTTCATCCCGTCGACAAGCGGCAAATGCGTGCCGTTCTTGAGCACGGGATACCAAAGTGCGATGATGCCAACGTTCCATTTACGGTGCAGTTTATAAATCTGCGATGGAAAATCCTCAAACTCGGTTTTGACCTCATAGGAGGGATCGATGAGCATCAAGCCGCGCCGTGGCTCGGGCGGACAGACCGATTGCGCAAATTGCATCCCGTCAATCTGTTTGATGTGCAGCCCCGCCATGGAGGGCGACGCGGCGGTGGCCTCTTTGAGGTGCGAGAACTCTTGAGGGTGCAACTCTGCCAGATGCAGCTGATCGGTCGGACGCAACAGCGCCTGAGCGATTGCAGGTGAACCGGGGTACATATTGGCCCCGTGGGTCTTGGCAATGGCGCGGCGGGCGCGGGCATAGGGGTGGCTACCTTTGAACCATTGCCCCACTTTTTCAATGCCTTGCGCCGCTTCGCCGGTCTTTTGCGATTGTTCTCCCGACAGATCGTACAAGGCACGCCCCGCGTGGGTCTCGATATAGCTCACAGGTTTGTCTTTTTGCGTCATGTAATCGAGCATGGTCGCGAGCAGCGCGTGTTTTTGCACGTCCGCGAGATTGCCCGCGTGAAAGCCGTGTTGGTAGGAAAGCATAGGATGTCCTTCGGGCGAGAGCCGTTTGGGGTGAGGGTGCGCGTTCAGGCGTCCGTCAGAGGGCGAATGCGCAACTTTGTGATGCGGTTGTCTTTGCGGGCGGCGACCTCGAACCGGTAGCCGTGAAATGAAAATACCTGACCTGCCATCGGGATCATTTGGGCCTCATGGATCACAAGGCCTGCCATGGTGTTTGCCTCTTCGTCAGGGAGGTTGCATTCGGTAGAGCGGTTGAAGTCGCGAATGGTCATGGCCGCGTCGATGATCCAGTCCCCTGTTTCTTTTGAGCGCACAGGGGCGGTCTCGGTCGGGTCGAATTCATCGGTGATCTCGCCCACGATCTCTTCCAAGATGTCTTCAAGCGTGATCAAGCCTTGCAACGCTCCGTACTCGTCGACAACAAGTGCAAAATGGGTGTGACGGCGCAAGAATTGACGCATTTGGTCATCAAGCGTGGTGGTTTCAGGCACAAAATAGGGCTTCATCGCAACGGACAAGACGTCGAAACCGGTGTAATCTTGTCCACCTGTGCCGTCTTCGCGCTCTTTGTACATGGCGCGCAACAGATCTTTGGCGTGGATGACGCCAACGATGTTTTCGGGGTCGTCGCGATAGAGAGGCAAACGGGTATGGGGAGATTTGAGACAGGCCTCCAAGACCTCAACAGGTGAGGAACCAATGTCGATCATCTCGATTTGGGAGCGGTGAAGCATGATCTCTTCGACGGTGCGTTCCGACAGGTCGAGTGCACCCAGAATGCGGTCGCGGTCTTCTTTCTCGACGGTGCCCTCGACGTGGCCAAGGGCAATGGCGCCCGCAATCTCGTCTTTGACGGCGAGAATATCGGCCTCTGGATCGGTCTCGACGCCCAAAAGTCCCAAAAGGGACCGCACAAGGGCGCGCACAAAGGACACAACGGGCGAGAACACCGCGACAACAATGCCAATTGGCCGTGCGACGCGGGACGCGGCTGTCTCGGGATTGGTGATGGCATATGTTTTGGGCAAAACTTCAGCAAAGACCAACACAAGTCCCGTCATAATCAACGTGGCCAAGGCCACGCCGTTGTCACCAAACACGCGTGTAAACAGCGCCGTGGCCAAGGATGTGGCGAGGATGTTGACAAGGTTGTTGCCCAAGAGAACGGAGCCGATCAACCGTTCGCTATCTTCGGTCACTTTTAGCGCACGTTCTGCGCCCGCAGACCCTTTGTCTGCCTGTGCGCGCAACTTGCCGCGTGAGGCGGCCGTGAGTGCGGTTTCCGAGCCCGAGAAAAAGGCCGAAAGAACCAAAAGGCCGATGATGGCCGCGCAAGTGCCCCAAAAGGCAAAATCAAGAAGGGATGCTGTATCTGTCATGCAGTTGGTTATGGGGGCGGGCGGTCCACTGTGCAAGAGGTGGCGGCATCAATCCTTTGCCAAGGGATGATGACCTAGCACCAATTCTTTCAGCCTTGCGTCAAGGACGTGGGTGTAAATCTCTGTCGTCGACAGATCGGCATGGCCCAAAAGCGTCTGAATCGCCCGAAGGTCGGCCCCGTTGGCCAACAAATGCGTGGCGAAGGCGTGGCGCAATGTGTGCGGGGTTACCTTGTCCGCAGAAATGCCCGCAGCAACGGCAAATGTCTTTATCGTCTGATAAAAGCTCACGCGGGTGAGATAGCCGTCCTTACCGCGCGACGGAAAGAGAAACGTTGACGGTTTGCCCCCCTTGGCCCGCGCTGCCTCTTGGTCCGCGCCCCATGCGTCCAGCCACTCAATGAGGGCCGCACGGGCCGGAGGCGACAGTGGCACCATCCGCTCCTTGCCCCCTTTGCCGCGCACCAAAATCATGCGTGGATCACCCCGTACGGCCGCCACAGGCAGTGACACCAGTTCGGTGACGCGCATCCCCGTGGCGTACAAAAGCTCCATCAGCGCGGTATTGCGCAAGCGCTCGGATGGGGTGCGCCCTGTGCGGCGCGCCGCGTCCAACAGGCGCGACACTTCATCCTCGGTCAGGATTTTTGGCAGGCGTTTGGCGCGCCCCGGTCCCTTGATCTGGATCGCAGGATTATCCGCACGCCAACTTTCCTCAAAGGCAAAGCGAAAGAGTTGCTTGATCGATGAGAGGCGGCGCGCCCGTGTGGATTGTGCCAAGCCCTCAGCCTCGCAGCGGATCAGGTACTCCTCCACATGCTTGCGGGTCGCAGTCTCGAAATCAGCCGCCCGTGCCGTTAAAAAGTCCGAGAAATCAATTAAATCACGACCATAGGACAGTCGTGTGTTCTCTGCGGCACCTTGTTCGGCCAGTTGCGCCTCGGCAAAGGACGAAATCCAGCGGTGGTTCAGGCTCATCCGCGCCGCTCCAAAAGCAAAAGCTCCAACGCCGCGCGGCGCGCCGTGACCCCAAGTCCGATCGAGCGGAAAAACTGCAAGGCATCGGACAATTCATCCAGATCACCCGCAGCACCCCCTTCGAGGAGTTCAATCGCGCGCAAAATCGCCTCGCCCAAGCGCCGGTTCTCGACAAGCCCGTTGAGGCGCACAGGAACCCCGTCACGACGAAACCCGTCAAGGATAGCGCGTTCCAAGGCATCACGCGGACGGGTCGCCGGAACATCGCCCACCGCCAGACTTGTCAGCAAGGTCACGCGGTCGCTCTGCGTAGCGCTGTAATCCAGCGCCAGTAATTCGTAGTCCTTAGACAACAGGGCCACCTCTAACGCGACTTCGGCTCGGTCCGCACTCAGGGGTAGGGCGGCCAAACGTGTAGCAAACAGATCGGCGAACACTGATTGCAAACCCGCACGGCGCATCTCGTCCCACACGGGGGTCAACGCGCGCCCAACCGCTACGGGGTTGTTGGAGTTCAATGCGATTTCAAAGCGTTGCAGCACATCGATACGGTCCCAAATCCCGCCAGAGGCGGCAGGCAGGTGTTCCGACCAAATGCCAAGCCATCGGTTTGGATCCAGTGCGCCAACGCGTGCCAAGCGCTCGGCAGCTGTTGCGCGCGCTTTCCATCCGTTGGATGAGCGCAGATCAGATTGCGCAAAGGCCAGCGGCAGCGTCACGGTCGGGAGTGGCTCGCCAATGGCCTCCATCAGGCGGAATGTCAGCGGCGAGGGATCTTTTGGCGCGGTCAGTGTCGGCGCATCCTCGAACAACTCGGGGTCCAGAAAGCGGGCGAGTAACTCGGATTGTTCCGCATCAATCAGGCCAAGCGCGTCAGAGGTCTCCAACGTGAGAGCTGCCGCATTCCAATCGCCTGAGCGCGCCAGACAAAACACTTTTGCTTGCAATGTCGGGGAGAGACCGGGGGTCGAGGTCAGTTGTGCGCAGGCCTCGTTCTCGGTTCCGAGCAAGAGTTTGGTGTCAAACGAGCGGCGAAAGATGCTTGGGTCTGTGGTGCCCGAACGCGCCATCATCGCGTCCGCTTCATCAAGCAACCCCTGCGCCAAAAGCGCATCAAGACGGGCGCGAAACAATCGCCCGCCACCGCCCGCCGCCATGGGCGGGTCCAATTCGGTCAGGATCAACGTGTTGAGCAAGCGGCGCGAGGCAGGCAAGAGATCACGGCGCGCGGCAATATTGGTGATCCGGCGCGCTAGATCCGTGGCGGTCGACGCTCCCCAAAGCCCGCGCGGCAGACCCGTTGAGGCCGCCGACAACAAACCTGTCGCATCAATATCAATCTCACCGAGCGGACGCACGGTGATGTCCTCAGGCAAAGCATTCTCGGAAATGTCCGAGGGTTTGGGCGGGGTTTGTGGTCGTGTGGCGGCCGGTGCGCTTGGCTCTTGTAGGCGTTGCGAGAGCCAATCAATCGCAGACATTGGTGCCTCTTGGGCCAATGCGGTCGCAGATAGCCCCCCCCAAAGGGCGAGGCCACATGCGGCGTGTCGCAACGTGGACCGAAAAAGGCGCTGTGTCACGACCGCCGCCCTAGTCAAACGTGACAGAGACGGGGACAGATTTTTCGCCACGCTCGGGCGACAGATCGCCGACATAGGCATAGCCCACGAGGCCAATAATGGCCAACCCCAACAAAATTGCGATGAGTCTGACTAGAAATTTGCGCAAGAAACTGCCTCCATCAATGCGGTACGGCACGGGTTTTGTCCCGTGCTCGGGTGTCATCCATCTTTTATATATGGTATTTTCGCAGAGATCACGTCATTGAAAGAGCGAATTTTTTGTGAGCGGGATGTTGCCGCAGCGTGCAACACGGTGCAAAAGGGTCTTAATGGCACTCGGACTGAAAAAAACGGTCGCTTTGGTCGGCATGATGGGGGCGGGAAAAACCGCCGTTGGAAAGGCGCTCGCACTTAAATGCGGCGTCGATTTTCTCGATTCGGACGCCGAGATTGAAAAAGCGGCAAACTGTTCAATTGCCGAGATTTTTTCCGATTATGGCGAGGCGTTTTTTCGCGACAAAGAGACGCTTGTTATCTCCCGTCTGCTCGACACCAAACAGGTGGTTTTGAGCACGGGCGGCGGGGCATTTTTGTCGGGCACCAACCGCGATATGATTTCGCAAAAAGGCGTGGCTGTCTGGCTCAAGGCCGATGTTGATATTTTGTGGAACCGTGTGCGCCACAAAAACACGCGCCCCTTGCTGCGCACGGCCAACCCCTATGAAACCCTCACGGATTTAGTCACAAGCCGTACCCCGCTTTACGAAAAGGCGGGGGTTATTGTGACGGCCGAACCCAGTTTGAGCATCGAGGGCATGGCCGACAAGGTGATTGACGCCTTGCGCGCCTACGGTGGGATTTTGGACGAAGATTTGGACGAAGAAACCGTGACCGAGGATGCGACATCCCACCCGCTCATCGCCGTGGAGGCCAAAGAATGATCCCGTTTGCAACCACGTTCGAAACTGTCCATGTCCCGCTCGGAACCCGCGCCTACGATGTGCGCATCGGTGAGGGGCTTATTGGTGACGCAGGCGCGCATATTGCACCGCTCTTGGGCCGCAAAAAGACGGTGTTTGTCCTAACCGACACCAATGTTGCGGCGCTTCATCTCGAGGCGCTCAAAACCGGCTTGTCGGCACATGGTATTGCATCCGAGGCGTTGATCTTGCCGGCGGGCGAGGCCACAAAGTGTTGGGCGCAGCTCCAAGTGGCGGTAGAATGGTTGATCGCGCACCGTGTTGAGCGCGGCGATATCGTGGTGGCCTTTGGCGGTGGTGTCATCGGTGATCTTGGCGGATTTGCCGCCGCAATTTTGCGCCGTGGTGTGCGGTTTGTCCAAATCCCTACCTCGCTTTTGGCGCAAGTGGACAGCTCGGTGGGCGGCAAAACGGGCATCAATTCGCCATCGGGCAAAAACCTGATCGGGGCGTTTCATCAGCCGTCTTTGGTGTTGGCTGATGTCAGTGCCCTTGGCACGCTGATGCCGCGCGATTTCCTTGCGGGGTACGGCGAGGTGCAAAAATACGGTCTGTTGGGCGACGAGGCGTTTTTTGACTGGCTGGAAGCGAACGGACCCGATTTGGCGGCGGGCGATGTGGCCAAACGGATCTATGCGGTCAAACGCTCGGTTCAGATGAAAGCCGACATTGTGGAGCGCGACGAAACCGAACAGGGCGACCGCGCCTTATTGAACCTTGGCCATACGTTTTGTCACGCACTTGAGGCGGCCACCGGCTACTCTGACCGCTTGTTGCATGGCGAGGGCGTGGCCATAGGCTGTGCCTTGGCATTTGAGGTGTCGGCCCGTTTGGGGCTGTGCAGCCAAGAGGCGCCCAGTCGTGTGCGCGCCCATCTCAAGGACATGAACGCCAAGTGTGATCTATCTGATATTTCAGGCGAATTGCCAGATGCGACCACCCTCGTTGATCTCATGGCACAAGACAAAAAAGTGGTTGATGGCCAACTTAGATTTATTCTGGCGCGCTCTATTGGCGATAGTTTCGTCACCGCAGATGTGCCGCGCGATGTTGTGCATCGCGTGCTAGAGGATGCGTTGCGCGCCCGCGCAAAATAAACGGCGCGACTTAAACCCCGATTAAGACCTTTTACTGTAGAAACGATCAAACTCCCATGCGGAGAGCGGTTGTGTGCCGCCGTTTTGATATACGCTGTTGTGTATCGGGGCGGCGGTGCACCTACAAAAAGGTAAATGCATATGCTGGGTCGGATTGTCAGTGTTTTTAGCGGCGTTGCCGTAAAATTGGTCGGTGTATTGACCATCATGGCACTGTTGACCGGTGGGGCGATCTACCAAGGTCTTTCGTTTGCCCAACAGTCCAAGGGGGCGATTGACAGCTTTCGCACGCAAGCGGTGCCAGAGCTAAGGCGCAGTGAGCAAATGGTTCAGGCTATTGGCCTGGTATCTCAAGGCGTGTCGCAAACTCTACAAGCCTCCAATGAGGACGACATGGAGGTTGCAATGGCTGCAATCACACGTTCGATCGAACAAATTGCGCGTTTGGCGGAGCCACTGCCGGAGGCGGAGCGCGCCCTTGTGCTCAAGGCATCGGATCAGATTGTAAGCCATATCAGTGACGCGCAAATGGCGCAGCTTGACGCGTTGAATTATGACACGCGGACATTGGTGGGCGCGGATGAGTTGAGTGCGGCTGTCAGTGCGGTTCAGGTGTCGCTGTCGCGCGCGGTCGAAGATGCCGTGATCGCGTTGAAGCAAGATCTTTCTGCACCGGTGAATATCACGCGTGGCCTTGACGAGATTGAGATCAAACGCGCGCTCTACAACGAACTCGGCGCGGTGCAATCCATCATTCTTACAGGGGCTTCGGCTGATGATCCACAAGGCGTCAATGCAGCGCAAGCGGCGGCGCAAAGCGGGGTGTCACAAATCCAACAGTATTTGACGCGTTTGTCATTAGATTCTGACACACAGGCTCCACTCGACGCCATTTGGGCCGCCACGGATGAGGCAACAGGCGTTTTGTCGGCGCGTCTTGCAGTTGTCGAGGCCCGCGCACTCTTGGACGCCGCTGCATTCGAGGCGAGTAACTATGTCTCCGCACTCTCGTTGCAAGCACAAGTCTACGGCACGACCATTCTTCAATCCGTGAGCGAAGAAAGCGATGTGACAAATCAAAACGTCGATGCAGGTTTGTTTACGATGTTGATTGTTGCCGCATTGAGTGTGGGGGTATTTTTATTGGCCCTTGCGGTGACGTTCTTGGGCGTAATCCGTCCACTGGCTAAAGTGACACGGGTCACGGAACGTCTCTCATCCGGTGATATGAGGCCCGTGACAGGTTTTGGAGCCGCGCGCGGCGAGATTGGCCGAATGGGCGCCGCTTTGGCAGTGTTTCGCGATGGTATGATCGAGCGGGAACGGTTGCGTGATGAGGAGGCGGCCCGTGTTGTTGCCGAGCAAGAGCGCGCGGCCACCGATCTCGCAGAGCGCCACAAACGCGCTCAAGAAGATCAAGAGCGCAATGCCGCCCAAGAGCGTGCAGCCCTCGAAGAGGAGGCGCGCCGCGCCGAAGAGCAATCCGCAATTAGTCGCGCCGCAGATGAGGAGCGCCGTCAACAAACGGATCAACAATCGCTGATTGTCAGCACACTGGCACAAGCGATGTCACGCTTGGCCGATGGTGACATGGATGTCCATCTCTCTGATAGCTTTCCGCCCGCCTACGAGGCACTGCGCGCCGACTTCAATAGCGCTGTCGCCTCGCTTTCCGACATGATCGGGAAAATCGCCACCAGTGCGGCGCGTATTGATGACACCTCGACCGAAATTGCCTCTGCCACGCATGATTTGTCCAAACGGACCGAAAAATCCGCAGTGTCATTGGAACATACGGCGTCCGCGATCAACGAGTTGACCGCAGCCGTGGCGTCCGCGGCGGAGAATGCGGATGTGGCAAACACTGTCTCTCGGGCGACAAACGAGCGCGCGGGTCTCAGCCAAACGGTCGTCGGTGAGGCCATTTCAGCCATGTCCGAGATCGAAGGATCATCGCGCGAAATCTCTAAAATTATTGGTGTGATTGACGATATTTCGTTCCAAACCAACTTGTTGGCACTCAACGCAGGGGTTGAGGCCGCCCGCGCAGGCGAGGCCGGTCGCGGGTTTGCCGTGGTCGCCTCCGAAGTGCGCGCCCTCGCGCAACGCTCGTCTGATGCCGCGCGTGAAATCAACCAGTTGATCACAGCGTCCAATAGTCAGGTGCAACGTGGCGTGCATTTGGTCGGGGAGGCGGGTCAGACATTGAAAGACATCATTGCCTCCGTCTCGGATATCGCCGCAAACGTCGATGGCATCGCGATATCGTCGCGCGAGCAATCGACAGGGTTGCAAGAGATCAACTCGGCCACCAGCCAACTCGAGGCCACGATGCAGCAAAACGCAGCGATGACCGAAGAAACCACAGCCGCAAGTCAGGTGCTTTCTATCGAGGCGCAAAACCTGATCGAAGTGGTGGAACGGTTCCGGATTTCCGCGCACAAACAAACGACGACACCACGGTTTGCGGGGGCTGCTTAATCTCTAAGGTTGAAACACGCGGACAAGTCGCAGATCTCCCAATAAAAAAGCCGCGCATTTTGCGCGGCTTTTGACTATCCTATGTGCACTATTGGCGCCGTACAGGCGCGTGTCGTTTAGAACGGGATTTCGTCATCATCCATGGATGAGCGACCACCGCCACTTTGACCGCCACCTTGTGATCCGCCGCCGTATCCACCACCTTGGCCGCCATCATCATAACCGCCTGATGGCCCTTGGTCGTAGCCGCCACCGCCGCCTTGTGATCCGCCACCGTAACCACCACCGCCGCCGCCTTCGCCGCCGCGCGCGTCAAGCAGGGTCAACTCGCCACGGTAAGGGCGCAACACGACCTCGGTCGAATAGCGGTCCTGACCGGATTGGTCTTGCCATTTGCGGGTTTCAAGTTGGCCTTCGATGTAGACCTTGGATCCTTTGCGCAGATATTGTTCTGCGATCTTGGCCAAAGGTTCTGAGAAAATAGCAACAGAATGCCACTCGGTGCGCTCTTTGCGCTCGCCCGTTGTGCGGTCTTTCCAGTTCTCGGATGTGGCAATGCGCAGGTTGCAGACTTTGCCGCCGTTTTGGAATGTACGCACCTCAGGGTCGCGCCCCAAGTTGCCAACGATGATCACTTTATTGACCGAACCAGCCATACCCATGTCTCCAAGTTAGATTCTCTTTGAGACGTTACATCACTGTGGGGGCCGTTTTGAAAGTCGAAAATCCACCGATTGGGCGGCGCGCGCGCCGATGCGGCGCCGTAGCCCCTTGGCGAATACAAAGCACCTTCCTATATTCGCGGTGTGAATTGACGAGGGATGGGGCGCAATGCCAGTTCGAGTAAAGACCATATG
Source organism: Celeribacter marinus (assembly GCF_001308265.1). Taxonomy (GTDB): domain Bacteria; phylum Pseudomonadota; class Alphaproteobacteria; order Rhodobacterales; family Rhodobacteraceae; genus Celeribacter; species Celeribacter marinus. The sequence continues at coordinate 524,363 of NZ_CP012023.1, read as the reverse complement.
CAACGCCACTTTTGGCGCAATGATAAGTGTCGGCCTGTGCGCTACGCCTGTTGCAGCTGGCGATATTTTCTCCACCAAAAATCGCGCATCTATTTATGCCTCACAGCTTTCGGTCCTCGAAGGGCGCGCCGCAGAGCAATATTCCTCCTCCATTAATTTGCAACCCGAACGCTTCACGGCGGGCCGTGTCGGTTTGCCGTATGGCGGCAGTTATTCGGGTCCGTGGCTGGCTGTTGCGCGTGAGACGGCGCGCCGTCACGGTGTGCCATCCGATCTCTTTTTGCGATTGGTGCAACAAGAAAGCGGTTGGAACCCAACGGCGCGTAGCCACGCAGGGGCCACGGGTCTGGCGCAGTTAATGCCCGGCACCGCGCGGCTTTTGGGGGTGAACATCAATGACCCTGCGCAAAACCTGTCCGGTGGCGCGCGGTATCTGCGCATGATGTATGAAAAATTTGGCAATTGGCGCTTGGCGCTTGCCGCCTACAACGCGGGTCCGCAAGCGGTTGAGAAATATGGGGGTGTGCCGCCCTACAAAGAGACCCGCAACTATGTGCGGATCATTTGGGGCAGCTAAGTTGCCTCAATGCACGGCCTAATCCGGTGGCGTTCTGGGGTTGCTCAGCGTGATGTGCGAAACCCGCGCGGGGTGACATGTGTCACCTTTTGAAACGCCCGCGAAAAATATGCGGCCGATTGAAATCCCAATTTGTGAGCAATGTCTTTGACGGGCAGGTCCGTCTCTTTGAGCAGGCGACGCGCCTCGAAATGAATGCGATCGGCCAAAAGCACTGAGGCGGCATGACCGTTGGCAATGTTGCAGGCCCGCGTCAAATGCGTGGGCGTCACACCCAAGGCGGCGGCGTAATGCGACACGCTATGGTGTGCGCGAAATTGGGATTCGATGAGAGCGGTAAAGGCCGCCACAAGGCGGCGCGAGGCATCTGGCGTCAATGCGTTGTCTGGCATCACCGACATCTGACGCTCCAGCCAAACAGAAATCAATCCCCCCTGAAGGGCAAGGGCACGCTCATGTCCGGGCAGATCGTTGTCGATCTCGCGGGCGAGGCCGTCGATCAGGCCCGTAATCTCGTTTTGCTGCATCACTTCGGTAAAGCGCAGATGTAATGGCTCATCGGGGAGCGCGATTTGGTCCGTGTCTGGCAAGTGGACGATATAGCCCGAAATCTGACCAATCGGCTCAAACCCGTACATCGTGCGGGACGGCAAAAAGATCAGATTATGCGGCCCAAACCCGCGCGTGATGCCCGACATTGTAAAGCGGCCCTGACCGCGCGTGAACCAAAGCAGACTGGGTGAGCGGTGCGAGCGCATCGCCTGTGTGCGCCATTTGTCGCCGTGGCCGCTAACCGTAGAGGTGCCATTGTAGCGGGCAAGCGGCTCAACGCGGTAGGCGGGGGGCATCGGGATGTCGGGGATTTTCGGCGCTGTGGATGTGCGGGGTTTCGAGGCGCTGATGACCGCAGGCGTTTGCACGTCGCGCGCGTGGTGCGGCGTATCGCTCAGATTACCCAAGGGGGGTGTGTGAAAAATTCGGTTTGCCATCATCTCGCCCTGCGGCTCTTTGCGCGGTGTTATGTGCGGCGCGGTTGCATGTTCGATTTGTGCAATTTTACGCAGGAGTTGGCGTGAGTCAAAGAATTAATTGTGGAATTTCAATGGCGTAGTTCGGTATCTTGCCACGTTGCCACGACAGGTGGTTAGGGCAACGATATCTTGTGGTAGCTGCGCATGCGCGCCCTAAACCAAGTGCGCTGACGTTTGGCAAATTGCCGTGTTGCGATGGTCGCGGCCTCGGTTGCGGCGGCTAAATCGCAGGTTCCGTGCAGATATGCCATCAATTCGGGCGCGCCTATGGCCTTTGAGGAGGGGTGCGCGGGGTCCCAATTGGGCAAGTTTGCCTCGGCTTCGGCCAATGCGCCGCCTGCAATCATCTGTTCAAACCGTGTTTCGATTCGCGCGGCCAACCAATCGCGGTCGGCATCCATCACCATGGGAAAGGTTGACGAGATCGGCAAAAGCGGCGGTGGTGTGTCTGCCTGCCATGCGGCTAGACCGCGACCAGTTGCGCGCAAAACTTCCCACGCCCGTTGAACCCGCATCGGATTGAGGCGATCTATTTTGTGCGCCGTTTGCGGGTCTTCGGCGTCAAGATCGGCCAAAAGCCCTGCGTGGCCACCTTCGGCTATGCGCCGTGCATCGGCCGTTGCGCGCAATTGCGGTGGGGTGGCGGGGATCTCGACCAAGCCCTCAGTGAGGGCCGAAAAATAAAGGCCAGTTCCACCCACAATGATAGGGCGGTGCGGGCCGGTCAGATAGGGTGCGACATCGCGCAGCCAATGCCCAACAGAATACGGGGCGTCAAAACCGATATGACCATACAGGGCATGCGGGGCGAGAGCCTCATCCTCACGAGACGGGCGAGCCGAGAGAATGCGCCAGTTTTCAAACACTTGTAGGGCATCGGCATTCACGATTACGCCGCCTTGTGTCTGGGCAATCTCTAAGGCCAGCGCTGATTTCCCGCTGGCGGTCGGACCGGCGATCAAGACGGGTCGATCAGGGGAAAGGTCGCGGGGGATCATGGTGTATCGGTCCTTTGGGCCGCTAAACGTAGCGTTATGCGTCTGTTTTAGCGCCGCTTGTTTGTATTTTTCTCACAGGGCGCATTGAACCTCCAGCGGTTTTAGACCATTTTGCGCGCAATCAATGACATGCAAGGCGAGGTCAAGCCATGAACGACGCGGAACCCGATCACCCGTCCATAAAGTACAAACGTGTGCTGTTAAAAATTTCAGGTGAGGCGCTGATGGGCGATCAGGGCTTTGGTCTGCATCCGCCAACGGTTGAGCGCATCGCCAAAGAGGTGAAAACCGTACACGACATGGGGGTCGAAATTTGTATGGTCATCGGCGGTGGCAACATCTTTCGCGGGCTGCAAGGGTCTGCGCAGGGGATGGAACGCACCACGGCGGACTATATGGGCATGCTCGCCACCGTTATGAACGCGCTCGGGATGCAAGCCGCCCTTGAGGCGCTCAACATCAACACCCGCGTGATTTCCGCGATCACAATGAACGAAGTGGCCGAGCCGTATATTCGCCGCCGCGCCGTGCGCCACCTTGAGAAAAAGCGGATTTGCATTTTCGCCGCGGGCACGGGCAATCCCTATTTCACCACCGATACCGCCGCGACACTGCGCGCCAACGAGATGGCGTGCGAAGCAATCTTTATGGGCAAAAACGGTGTCGACGGGGTTTATGACAAAGACCCTAAAACCAACCCCGATGCCAAGCGCTATGATACGGTGAGCTATGATGAGGTGTTGTCCAAGCATCTCAAGGTCATGGACGCCTCCGCCATTGCATTGGCGCGCGACAATAACCTGCCTCTTATCGTCTTTCCACTGGATGCGCCGGGCGGGTTTCGGTCCATCCTTGAGGGGAAGGGCACCTATACAACGGTCAAGTAGCGCTCACAGCGCCTTGAGAGACCAATCCAGGCGTGCGCGCGGCCTCACTGAGGAAGCGGCGCGCCTGTTTTGCGTTCAAGATAGAGCGCGCGGGTATGGCGGCGCGCCATGCGGCGTCCGAGAGTGTGATGCCGTGGCTCTCCATAATATCAAGAGCTTGTGCGCCCAAAAGCAGCGTCTCGGCCGCGATGCCGTTAGCGTAAATGATTTCATGGCGCCGCAATCGCAGATGTACGTATCTGACGGCGATGTCGGGCGGTGCCTGTGTCACACCGTCAAGGGCGAGCAGATGCCGAGCGACGATTAACACTTGTGCGGGCCAGCGCGATCCGTGCGGCGCGTTGAGCATGATCCTGTGCTGCGGAGAGACGCACAGCGTGCGATGTCCGTGTGGTTGGCCGATGGCTGCAAGGGCGTGCGGCGCGATGCAGATAGGTGCATTGCGCGCGGGCCGTGTCAATCTGCGGGTGATGGTTTGCGCAATGGGCTGCGCCGCGTGGTCGAGAGTTGTGATCAGATCGCCTTGCTTCAATTGCTCGACCGCGCGCGGCCCGTTTGGCGTGTCAATCAGCGTTCCATAGGCAAAGCAAACCACAGATGAATTCGAAATAGTATGCCATGTGTAGTATCCCATGCTCTCTGATGACACGGACGTGGTCAGTTCGATCGACCTAATCTTAAGGTTGTCTAACTCTCCAACGCCATCAAGGTCGACGGCGAACGTGTCGCCGTTTTGCATTTGAGCGACGACGAGCACAAGCGACGTGATGGTACCGTCGACCTCAGTCACGTTGGCATTGTATGCAATTGTCGTGTCGAGCACCTGAGAATACGCGGTGCCGCCTTGCGTATACGTCACATAGTCGGTTGTCGTGAAGTCGTCAGGCTGGATGCTGCCTGAATCATCATCGTCATAGCTAGAGATGTCTACAACTTCGATACCAGAGGCTTGTGTGTAGGTGCCACTGATTGCTGTCGCGTTCTCGGCGACCAAATTCCCTTCGGTCGGATCGATACTCGGCAAATTGCCGATGAAAACCATTGTGTTTGTTGTGACAATCATACTGATTCTGATAGCGCAACAGTGTTAGGATTTGATTAAATGGCGTTAGGCAAGGCGATGCGCAACAGCGTGTGCTTGCGGCGCAAAAGCGGCTATACAATTGGGGCGCAACACCGTAAAAACGCATGAAACCCCGCTCGGTCAGCTTGTGATCACGTCTCGGCGCGGGGGCAAAGTCATACTGCAAGGAGGACACACCATGTCCGAAGATTTCATTCTCGATACCGATGATTTGAACCGCCGCATGGACGGGACATTGGCCAACCTGCGCACGGAATTCGCATCATTGCGCACGGGACGCGGATCGGGCTCGATGCTCGATCCGATCATGGTGGATGCCTATGGTCAGATGACCCCCATTAACCAAGTGGGCACCGTTAATGTGCCAGAGCCGCGCATGGTTACTATCAATGTTTGGGACAAGGGGCTTGTGGGCAAGGTTGAAAAGGCCATTCGCGAAAGCGGTTTGGGTATCAACCCGCAACTCAACGGCACAATCATCATGTTGCCGATCCCCGAGTTGAACGAGGAGCGTCGCCGCGAATTGACAAAGGTGGCGGGCGGCTACGCCGAACACGCACGCGTGGCCATCCGCAACGTGCGCCAAGACGGCATGCAGCAGATCAAAAAAGCCAAGGCGGACGGTATGTCCGAGGACGATCAAAAGCTATGGGAAGAAGAGGTCCAGACGATGACCAACACCCATATCAAACGGATTGATGAGATGCTTGATCACAAGCAAGAAGAGATTATGCAGGTTTAAGCGGGCTGTTGCCGCGCGCGTCGTTGTGGCGGGCGCGGCCGTGCTATTTTGCACGGTTGCAGGTCGTAAGGTTTAGACGAGACTACTTTATTTGTGTATTTGAACATGGCAAACGGGTCATGTGTTTAGAGGGTGGAGCGATATGATTGAGACACCACAAGGACCAAAGCACGTGGCCATCATTATGGATGGGAACGGGCGCTGGGCGCAATCGCGTGGCAAGCCGCGTTTGTTCGGCCACCATGCAGGGGCCAAACGCGTTAAAGAGATTGTGCGGGCCTGTCCGGCGCAAGGCGTCAAATACCTCACCATTTTTGCCTTTTCGACCGAGAACTGGAAGCGTACCCAGACCGAAGTGGCGGGCCTGATGTCGCTCTTTCGTACGTATATTCGCGGCGAAATGCGGTCGCTCAAAAAAGAGGGCGTTCGAGTGCGGTTCATCGGGGACCGTGTGCGCCTTGACCGCAAGTTGGCCAATCTGATGGACGACCTTGAGGCCGAGACAAAAGACAATGATGTGACCCATTTGACCATCGCGCTCAACTACGGCGGGCGCGACGAGGTGGCACGCGCGGTCAAAGATATGGCGCGCGATGTGGCTGCGGGCACGTTGGATGCGGAATCGGTCGATGAAACCACGCTCACCGCCTATCTCGACACGCGGGTGTTGCCCGATCCCGATTTGGTGATCCGCACCTCTGGTGAAGCACGGATATCGAATTTCTTGTTGTGGCAATCTGCCTACGCCGAATATGAATTTATCGACACGCTATGGCCGGACTTTTCCACGGATGTGTTTGCGGATGTACTCAGCCGCTACGGCGTGCGTGATCGTCGTTTTGGCGGAGTGCAAGTTTGAACCTGATCCACGAAAAATGGGGCGATTTGGGTGTGCGTGTTGCTTCGGCTGCTGTCATGCTCACGGTTGGCGTGGTTGCGATTGCCGCGGGATCGTTGGTGTTTGGCGCACTCGTGTGTGCGGTGTCGTTGATTGGAATTTGGGAATTGGTTCAGATGGGCCGCGCCAAATCTGCAAAGGGCACCTTTAGCTTTGCTGATTTCTTTGCCTTGTCGGGCTATGCGTTTTTCGTCTGTTTGGCCGCCGTTGGTTTGATTTTTCTATATGTCGGATTTAGCGCTTACGGTGTGGGCTACCTTGTTGCTCTTGTGGTTGTGACCGACAGCTTGGGCTATTTGGTCGGGCGCAAGGTGGGCGGCAAAAAATTCTGGCCGTCCATTAGCCCTAAAAAGACATGGGCCGGCGTGCTCGGCGGGTGGGGTGGCGTTGCGGTCTTGGCGCTTGTCGTCAGCACAGTTGCCCCTATTTCCAATATGACGTTAACCGGGTTTGTGCTGTTTTCTGTGGCGATGTCGTTTGCCTCGCAATTGGGCGATATCGCACAAAGTGCTTTGAAACGCCGTATGGGCGTGAAAGACAGCTCCAACATCATTCCAGGGCACGGCGGTGTCCTTGATCGCTTCGACGCACTTTTGGCGGCGAGCGTGGTCATGCTCGGGTGTATCCTCTACGCAATTTAAGGACCGTTTATGAGACGCATCTCCATTTTTGGCGCCACGGGGTCCATCGGCCAATCCACCATTGATCTGATCCGTCGCGACCGTGAGGCCTACGATGTGGTTGCCCTCACGGGGGGCGCGAACGTGGACCTTTTGGCACATGATGCGCGTGCTTTGGGCGCTAAAGTGGCGGTGACGGCCTATGAGGACAAACTCCCCGCGCTCAAGGATGCGCTTGCCGGATCGGACATCCACGCGGCGGCGGGCGCACATGCTTTGATCGAGGCGGCGGATCGTCCCGCCGATTGGATTATGTCCGCAATTGTCGGTGCGGCGGGACTTGCGCCCGGGTTGCACGCGCTCAAACACGGGACAACTTTGGCACTTGCGAATAAAGAAAGCCTTGTGACCGCTGGGCCGTTGTTGATGCGCGAAGCACACGCGCACGGCACGCGTATCTTGCCCGTCGACAGCGAACATTCGGCGGTGTTCCAAGGGATGGTCGGCGAAGAGCGCGCCGAGGTCGAGCGCGTCATTATCACCGCCTCGGGTGGTCCGTTTCGCGACTGGAGCCTTGAGCAATTGGCAGGGGCAACACTGGCGCAGGCCTGCACGCATCCCTCGTGGGATATGGGGCAACGGATCACGATTGATAGCGCGTCTATGTTCAATAAGGCGCTAGAAATCATTGAAACACATGAATATTTTGGATTTTCGGGCGATATGATCGAGGTGCTCGTGCATCCGGGATCGTATGTGCACGCGCTTGTCGGGTTCAAGGATGGTGCGCTGATGGCGCATTTGGGCGCACCCGATATGCGCCATGCCATCGGTTACGCGCTCCACTGGCCCGAGCGGCGTCATTTGCCAGTCGAGCGGCTTGATCTGGCCAAGATCGGCAGCCTGCGCTTTGAGGCTCCCGATGAGGTGCGTTTCCCCGCGCTGCGTTTGGCGCGCGATGTCATGGAGATTGGCGGATTGGCGGGGGCCGTGTTCAATGCCGCCAAAGAGGCCGCACTTGATGCGTTTATCGCGGGCGAGATCGGATTTTTGGATATGGCGCGGCATGTCGAGAGCGTCCTCAACCAAATGTCATCCACCGCGAGCCTTGGAAATGCCGCATTAACCTTGGATACCGTCCTCGAAGCCGATAAGGAAGCGCGAGCCCGCGTGCGCGCGGCAGTCGCGCGCGCCTGACAGTGTCGAGGGCGAGATGTTGTGATGATTTGCGCGAGTGAAATTGCGCGTGATACGTGAGACAAGGGACTGATTTTACTATGGATTTATCCAACCTATCCGCCGTTTTCGGAAACTCCGCCTTTACGGTGGTGGTGTTTATCATCGCTTTGTCGATCATCGTCACCGTTCATGAGTACGGCCACTACATCGTTGGCAAGTGGTGCGGGATCAAAGCGGATGTGTTCTCACTGGGCTTTGGCAAACCGCTGGTGCAGCGCACCGCCAAAGACGGTACTGTCTGGCAAATCGCTGCTATTCCGTTGGGCGGATATGTAAAATTCGCGGGCGATGCCAATGCGGCCTCGGCCCCTGACGCCCACGCGGTTGACGGTATGGCCCCCGATGAGGCGCGCCACACAATGCCTGGTGCTCCGCTTTGGGCGCGCACGCTCACGGTGGCGGCGGGACCGGTGTTCAACTTCATTTTCTCGGCTTTGGTGTTCGCGGGGCTGTCGTTGTCCACAGGCCAAGTCAAAGACACGCTTGAAATCGCACAGGTAAAGCCGGTGCCGTTCGAGGTCGGATTGCAAAGCGGTGATACGATTGTCGCCATTGGCGGCGTGGCTGTCCCCGAGTTGTCGCAAATGGGCACTTTTATCGAGACTTTGCCACGTACCGCGCAGATGGACTACACGGTTGAACGGGGCGGCGCGCAGGTTGTTGTCACAGGTCCACACCCCTTTCCTGTGATCGTGGGTGGCATCACCCCCAAATCGGCGGCGCGCGATGCCCGCCTTGATGTTGGCGATGTGATCACCACGATTGACGGCGTGACCCTCAACAGCTTTTACGAATTGCGCGATGCCGTGGCCGCCGCCGAAGGGCGTGAAATGACGCTGACCGTGTGGCGCGATGGCGAGACGTTTGACAGCACAATGACTGCGCGGCGCCGCGATATTCCCGCCGATGACGGCGGGTTCGAGACGCGTTGGCTGATCGGGATTTACGGCTCCACGCTCTACACCCAAGCCACCGATCCTGTGGGCATTGGTGAGGCGCTTGTTCACGGGGTTGAGGGCGTTTGGTCGGTCATTACCGGTAGCCTGTCGGGCCTTTATAACATGGTCGTGCGCAATATCTCGGCGTGCAACCTTACAGGTGCGGTGGGCATGGCCGGTGCCGTGAGCACAATGGCAAGTCAGGGAATCGACAGCTACATCAGCGTGATTGCGTTCTTGTCCACGGCGATTGGGTTGATCAATCTGTTTCCGATCCCAGTATTGGATGGGGGCCACCTCGTGTTTTACACCTACGAGGCTGTGCGCGGCAAACCGTTGCCGGATCGCGCCGTGGGGATCATGATGGGCTTTGGCCTCGTGGTCGTTCTCTTTTTCATGTCGATGGGGTTGGCCGCCGACTTCTTGTGCAAATAAGCGCGCGGGCAGGGGGGATTTAGGCCCGTTTTTCGAAACGGTCTAATTCTTGCCATATTCCTATCCTAAAGTATGGGGAGCACGGTTGAGATGTGGGGCGTTGCCTCGCGTCACACCCTCGGACCCACACTTTGCTTCATCACAAGGAGGCTTCATATGACCGCTCTTCGTTCAGGGTATCACGGTCTCGCCTATCTGGCGTCATTGAACACCGATCGGCTATTGTACGGCGCGACAATCGCCGTGGCATTGGTGGCTGGATCGTTCTTTGGGACGCTGTTTTTGTAAGGCGCTTGTATCGGTGTGCGCGCACCGGTGATGCCCGTGAAAACACATTGAAATTCGCAATTTGCAAGGCTCCCGATTTGGGGGCCTTTTTTGTGTCGGTTTTAACGGCTGCGTTTTGACAATAGGGGCCTTTCACGATACTCAATCTGGATACTGGGGCCATAACGAGATCTGCCATGAAAAATATTACGCGTGACACCGACAAGCGGCTCATGAGCGGCGCGGGCAAAGCCCTTGCGCTATCTTTGTCGGCTTTGGCCTTAACTACAACGGCTTACACGGTCATTCCGCGCGCCGCGGTCGCGCAAGACTACGCGTTTTCCTCGGTTGTGGTCGAGGGCAATACACGCGTTGGGTCCGATACGATCCTGTCCTACGCGGGAATCGTTCGTGGTCAGCCGATCTCTGCGGCCGCTTTGAACGATGCCTATCAGCGGATTGTCGCCTCCGGTCTGTTCGAAAGTGTCGAGATTGTTCCGGGTGGCAATCGGTTGGCGATCAAGGTCACAGAATTCCCGATGGTCTCTCGCGTGAATATTGAGGGCAATCGCACGATTGATGATGCTGCCTTGGGATCATTGATCCGCACAAGCGAGCGCCGCGTGTTTTCACCCTCCGTGGCCGAGGCAGACGCTGCGGCCATTACCGAAGCATACGCGGCCAAAGGCCAGTTGATCGCAACCGTTACACCCCAGATCATCCGCCGCTCCGGCAACCGTGTCGACGTCGTGTTTGACGTGACAGAGGGCAAAGGCGTCGAAGTTGAACGCTTATCATTTGTTGGCAACCGCTCGTTTTCCGATGCACGTTTGCGCCGCGTTCTTGCGACCAAACAAGCGGGCCTTTTGCGGTTTATCGTCGGCCGCGACACCTATGACGAAGAGCGCATCGGCTTTGACAAGCGCGTGCTCACCGATTTTTATACCTCACGCGGCTATGTCGATTTTTCCGTGTTAAGCGCCAACGCCGAGTTCTCGCGCGAACGCAATGCGCATTTCGTGACCTTCTCGGTGCGCGAAGGGCAAAGTTACGACTTTGCCAACACCACAATCGTCTCACAGATCGACGGTGTGGACGCCGCAGATTACCAGCGTGCGATGAACCTGCGTGCGGGTCAGACATATTCGCCCGTTGCGATTGAAAACGTCATTTCGCGCATTGAGAAAATGGCACAGGACAAGGGCGTTGATTTTGTCCGCGTCGAGCCACGTGTGACGCGCCACGAGCGCGACCTGACACTTGATGTCGAGTTTGTTTTGAGCAAAGGCCCACGGGTGTTCGTCGAACGGATCGATATCGAAGGCAACGCAACCACCCTTGACCGTATTGTGCGCCGCCAGTTCCGTATTGTTGAGGGCGATCCGTTCAATCCGCGTGAAATCCGCGAGGCGGCCAGCCGCATTCGGGCGCTGAATTTCTTTTCCAATGCCGATGTGAACGCCCGCGAGGGATCGAGCGCCGATCAGGTTGTGGTCGATGTGAACGTCGACGAGGCGCCCACTGGCTCCTTCAGCTTTGGCGCAAACTATTCTGTGTCGGATAACGTCAATCTTGTCGCGTCCTTCTCAGAGCGTAACTTCCTTGGTCGTGGCCAGACGGTTTCGGCGGATTTGACCACGAAACTTGATGACGGCACCTTGCGGTTCAACTTTGTCGAGCCTGCGTTCCTCGGGCGGGATGTGGCCTTGGGCTTTGGCATTGGACTTGCTTCGACCCAGCCGTCTTATGCGCTGCACACAACGCGCACGGCTTATGTGACGCCAAGCCTGACATTCCCTGTGTCCGAACGTGGCCGTTTGCGTTTGGATTACCGGTTTGATTTGTCCGAGATGGTCCTCCCGAGTGGGACCGCCAGCTCCAGTTTGCCCAGCATTGTTGAAGATGACTACGATCTAGGCCGCCAGTCCACGCAATCTGTCGGCTACACCTATTCCTTTGATACGCGCCGCAACGGGTTGAACCCTGACGCCGGTGTGTTGCTCTCGTTTGGCCAAGAGTTCGCGGGTTTGGGCGGGGACGTCAAATACGTGAAATCAACCGCCGAAGTGCGCGGCCAGATGAAGGTGTTCAATGATCAGGTCACCTTGCTTGGTGTGATCGAGGGCGGTGCAATTTCGTCCAGCGATGGCACGATGGTCAATGACCGGTTCTTTAACAGCTCCGATGTTATTCGCGGGTTTGAACCCGGTGGCATCGGCCCGCGTGACGGTGCGACAGATACCGCTTTGGGCGGTAATTTCTATGCCGTGGCCCGCGTCGAGGCGCAGTTCCCGCTTGGCTTGCCAGAGGAATACGGGATCAAGGGCGGCGTGTTCCTCGATCACGGCGCGGTTTGGGGCTTGGACGATGAGACAGGAATTGAGGCGGGGAGTGCGGATCGCACGTTCCGCACCGTTGCTGGTGCGTCGATCTTTTGGATCACGCCCATCGGGCCGCTACGCTTTAACTTCTCCAAGGCGTTGGACAAACAAGATTTCGACAAAGAGCAGTCGTTTGACCTGACCATCTCGACGGAATTCTAAGGATGCGTCGGATGTCGTGGCCAACCCGTGGCACGGTCCTTTTAGGGATCGTGCTTGGCTGTGTCGGGTTTGGACCCGTGGCGGCGCAAGAGGCCGCGACATCTGTGGCACCATCTGCGACAAGCACGCAGCAAACGGTTTTGCCCGTCTTGGTGTTTGACCGCTCGCGCATCTTGTCCGATAGCAAGTTGGGCCAAGCGTTCGAGGCGGAAATCCAACAGACCCGAGATGCATTGGTTCAAGAAAACAATGACATATACGCCGCTCTTGAAGTTGAAGAGGCGGAGATTTCCGCACTTCGCCCGACCTTGAGCGAAGAGGCGTTTGTGCAAAAAGCCGATGCCTTTGATCAAAAAGTAACATCGGTGCGTGCCGCGCAGGACCGCAAAGCCAACGATATCCAAGCGCTCTACAATTCTGGACTTGAAGATGTCGAGCAAAAGATGAACGCGGCTCTAACGTCCGTGGCGCGCGAAGTGCGCGCCATTGTCGTGTTCGAGCGCCAGCAAGTCTATTTGATGTCAGGGGCGATTGATGTGTCGACGGAGATTATCCGCCGTCTTGACGCCCAGTTCGCCGTGGATGCGGCACTTGCCGATGCGCCTGTCACGCCCGACGACGAGACTTCGGACGGGTCCGCAGCCGTTGAATAAGGGGCGTGTCGTGCCTCCTGCGGGGCAACGGTTTTCTTGTCAGCACCCCGCTTTCCTTGATAGGAAGGCAGAACGATCGTCTACGGACGCAACATAACAGACCGTCGAAGGGATTTGAAATCCTGCGACGAAAGAAAAAAAGACCAAGAGGGACACATCCTATGAGCACTGATCTTAAAACCGCCGACATCGGATTGATTCAACGTATTATTCCACACCGCTACCCGTTTTTGTTGGTGGATAAGGTGATTGATATCGACGGCTCCAAAAGCTGCACAGGCATCAAAAATGTGACCTTTAACGAGCCGCATTTCATGGGTCACTTTCCGGGCACCCCGATCATGCCGGGTGTCACGATTGTCGAGGCGATGGCACAGGCCGCCGCCGTGATGGTCGGCGTAGACCAAGACCTCGCAGATAAGGATTTTCTCGTGTATTTCATGGGGATCGATAGCTGCAAGTTCCGCCGCAAGGTTGTGCCCGGCGATGTCTTGCGCCTCAATGTCACCACCAAACGCGGTGGCGGTAAGGTGTGGAAATTCGAGGGCAGTGCTGACGTCGATGGCGAGATTGCTTGCACCGCATCGTTCACCGCGATGATGGACCTTCCGAAAGGGTGATCTGATGAGCATTCATCCGAGCGCGAACATACATCCCTCCAGTGTGATCGAGGAGGGCGCTGTGATCGGCGCGGGCTGTAAAATCGGACCGTTTTGCCTTGTTGGCGGCGATGTGACGCTTGGCCAAGGGGTTGAGCTAAAGTCGCATGTCGTCATCGGTGGTGACACGCAGGTGGGCGACGAGACCGTCATCTTTCAGTTTGCCTCAATCGGGGCGGTGCCGCAGGATTTGAAGTTCAAAGGCGAGGCAACATCGCTTGTCATTGGCAAGCGCAACCGCATTCGCGAATACGTCACGATGAACCTTGGGACCGAGGGCGGCGGTGGCGTCACGCGCATTGGCGATGACGGGATGTTCATGGCCTGTTGCCACGTGGCGCATGACGTCCAGATCGGCAATCGTGTCATCTTGGTCAATTCGGTCGCTGTGGCGGGACACTGCGAGATTGCGGACGATGTGATCATCGGCGGATTGTCCGGCATTCATCAGTTTGTGCGGATCGGCAAAGGGGCCATAATCGGCGCGCTGTCCATGGTGACGGCGGATGTCTTGCCGCATGCACTGGTCCAAGGGCCACGCGCGGAGTTGGACGGTCTCAACCTCGTCGGGCTAAAGCGCAAGGGCGTGGACCGCGCCGATATCAATGCGTTACGGGCTGCGTTCCAGATGCTCAAACAAGGCGAGGGATCGTTCAAAGATCGCGCTTCGCGTTTGAGCGACGACTTTGATAGCGATTATGTGCGTGCGATGGTGGCCTTTGTCATGGCGGATAGCGACCGTGGCTTTTTAACCCCGAACTGAGGTTCCTCATGGCAACTGTGACGCGCACGGCGATTATTGCAGGGACAGGGCAGTTGCCGCAGGTTTTGGCAGCGGCGCTTGATGCGCCTGTCTATGTCACATTGACGGACGTGGCCGTCCCCAAGGGCGTCGATCATGTCTCGGCGCGGATCGAAAAACTCGGCAAGTTGTTCAAAGAGTTGAAATCACGCGGTGTTGAAGCTGTCACCTTTGCGGGGGCTATGGCGCGGCCAAAGGTGAACCCCGTGCTTTTGGATCGCCACGCGTTGCGATTGGCCACGTGTCTGGGCAAGGGCGACGATGCGCTGTTGCGCGAGGTAATCGCGGTGTTCGAGGATCAAGGGTTCGCCATTCGCTCCGCGATTGAGATTTGTCCCGACTTGGCGTTGCCCACGGGCACGCTGTGGGGGCGCAAACCCTCCGCGACCGATGTGAGTGATGCGGCGCGCGCGCATGCGGTGTTGGACGCACTGTCGCCGTTGGATGTCGGGCAAGGGGCCGTGTGCGCGGGCGGTCAGATGCTTGGGGTTGAGACCCTTCAAGGGACCAATGCGATGCTTGGGTTTGTGGCCGCGACCCCTGCGCATTTGCGCCGTGCGCGCGGTGTGTTCGTCAAAGCGCCCAAAGCGGGGCAAGATCTGCGCATTGATGTACCGACCATTGGGCTTGAAACGGTTGAGGCCGTGATTGCGGCGGGGCTTGGCGGTCTTGTTGTGCCTGCGGGCGGTGTCATTGTGTTGGACCGAACTGGCGTAAAAGCGCGGGTTGAGGAGGCGGGTTTGTTCTTGCACGCGATATGACGGGGGCGATTGTGTCCAAACCACTCAAGGTCTTTTTGATTGCTGGCGAGGCATCGGGCGACCGGTTGGGCGCGGCTGTCATGGCTGGATTGCGCGGGCTTGCGGGGGATGTGGAATTTCGCGGTGTGGGTGGCGCGCTGATGACGGGCGAGGGGCTTGAGAGCCTGTTCCCCATGAAAGAGTTGTCGCTGATGGGTCTGTTCGAAGTCCTGCCAAAGTATTTTCACCTCAAACGCCGCATCCGCGAAGTGGCCGAGGCCGCGGTGTCATGGCACCCTGATGTCGTCCTTACCATCGATAGCCCCGATTTTTGTCTACGGGTCGCAGACATTATAAAGGCGCGCTCGGATATTCGGGTGTGTCACTACGTGGCCCCGACAGTGTGGGCGTGGCGTCCCGAGCGGGCCGAAAAGATGGCCGCGCGGGTGGATCAGGTTTTGGCGTTGTTTCCGTTCGAGCCGCCGTATTTCGAGGCCCACGGGCTGCGCTGTGACTTTGTCGGCCATCCTGTGGTGAGCGAAGCCGTGGCAACCCCGAGTGATGTACGCGCGTTTCGCGAGGATCACGGGATTGGTGAGGCGCCTGTCGTGCTCGTCTTGCCGGGATCGCGCGAGGGCGAAATCGCCCGATTGGCCCCCGTCTTTGGCGCGGCATTGGATCAATTCGCACGCGCCCATCCCGAGGCACGGTTCGCATTGCCCGTGGCATTCGGCGCGATGGCGAGTATCCGCGCACAGGTCGCACAGTGGGAGATTGATCCGATCTTGATCCCCGCCGAGAATACCCGAGAGCGCCGTGCGGCATTCAAGGCCGCTGATATCGCATTGGCCGCAAGTGGCACGGTGTCTTTGGAGCTGGCGGCGAGTGATACACCGATGGTCATCGCTTACCGTATGAACCTGCTCACACAGTATATCGTGTCACGCAAATTGCAGATCGACACGGTGACATTGGTAAATCTTGTCAGCGAGACGCGAGAGGTGCCGGAGTTTCTCGGATCACGCTGTACCGCCGAAAAAATTGCACCTGCGCTCACCCGCCTGATGGAAACGCCCGCTGCACAAGCCGAAGCTCTTGATTTGACGATGCAGCGCCTAGGACGCGCAGGCGAGGCCCCTGGTTTGCGTGCGGCGCGGGCGATTTTAGATGGGCTTGGGATGACAGAAGCTTCCCTCTAATCCTCTCTCCATCGGTCTAAAAAGGGGATTTGTTGGGTGAAAATCCATGCGATAGGGGTTAATACACCGCTTTTTCGCATCTGTGTTTTGCAAAAGGCCTGCATTTCTTTGGCGGTGCCAAAATAGGCTGTAAATGCGCCGTTGTTATAGCAATTGGAGCAAAACGACGTGGATTTTGTGCCATCGGCTTCGGTGCCACCGCCCATTGGATCTTTGTGCATAGCGAGGCCGCAACTTTGACATTGAATCATCAATATGTCTCCGTTGTTAAAAAGGCGCGTTTCATTTGCACTCTACGTAAATGTCCCATTTTTCGTGACGCTGCCCCCACGGCGCTTGTCACCTTAATCTCCTACTTTGGCTCCAAAATGTCTTGAAGTTGTTCCATAACGGACGGCATTTTTGCAGTGACCATCTCGATGATCATCGGTTGCTGTGCGCCGATCATATCGGGCATTTTGACCATGACGGCGCGCCCTTCGGCGGTTTTGTAGAAATCACGCAGCGCGACGATTTCATCCAAGGTGAACATATCGGCCATAATGCCTGATGTCTCGCCCATGACCTCATACATAGGCTGCTCGAAGGCCTCCATGTATAGGTCTTGAATGTCGGCTTCCTGAGCCTCGGTGACGGTGCGCCCGCTGGTGCGAATTTGCGTCAAAATTGGCAGATACATTTGCGAGATCACGCGGCCCATATCCATATCCGCAATGGCCAGATCGTTGTATTCAGTAGCAACTGCGAGGCGTTCCTCACGTGTCTCGGATGCGGCAGGACATGCGGCTACAAGGCTGACGGCAATGGCAAAAGCGGGAAAGGCATTTTTCAACATAACAACTCCTCAATCAATACGGAGCGAATGTTAACCTCTCTTGTCGATTCTGCGCAAGGCCGTCTACTGAAAGATGATCAATAGCCGCGCCAGATCCAGCCGCCACCAAAGATACGCGTGCTGTTGTCATCATAAAACACACAGGCCTGACCGGGTGAGACGCCTTCCTCGGCGACAATCAATTCCACCTCGGCTTCGGTATCTGAAATCGGGCGAATAATCGCCTCGCGCGGCGGACGGGTGGAGCGCACGCGCACCAACACATGCCATTCCTCGCGCGACATAAACGGCTCATCGCCAAGCCAGTTGATCTCGCGGACGGGAATTTTGCGCGTGGCCAACATCTCTTTGGGGCCAACGATGACCTGTTTTTTGTCTACGTCGAGTTTGACCACGTAGAGCGGATCGGCCAAGCCACCGATGCCAATCCCGCGCCGTTGGCCAATTGTATAGTGCAACACGCCGTTGTGCGTGCCGCGCACATTGCCCTCATGATCGACAATTTCACCGGGTTCCGCCGCACCAGGGCGCAATTTCTCAATCACGGCGGCGTAGTTGCCGTTGGGCACGAAACAAATGTCCTGACTGTCGGGCTTGTCCGCAACCGATAGTCCGTATTTGGCCGCAAGCGCCCGCGTTGCCTCTTTTGACGGCAAATGCCCCAACGGGAAGCGCAGATAGTCAAGCTGTGCGGGCGTGGTCGAGAACAGGAAATAGGATTGGTCACGATTCGCATCGGCGGCTGAGTGCAATTGCGGCCCCTGTGCGCCATCGCTGCGCTGAATATAGTGTCCCGTGGCCATGCAATCGGCATCAAGATCCTTTGCCGTTTCCAACAGGTCCTTGAATTTCACTTTTTCATTGCACCGGATGCAGGGCACGGGGGTGGCCCCCGCCAGATAACTGTCGGCGAATTCGTCAATCACCGCGTCTTTGAACACGTTTTCATAGTCGAGGACGTAGTGGGGGAATCCCATATCTTCGGCCACGCGGCGTGCGTCATGGATATCACGCCCCGCGCAACACGCGCCTTTTTTGGCCAAGGCCGCGCCGTGATCATAAAGCTGAAGTGTGACGCCTATGACGTCATAGCCTTCCTCTGCGAGCTGTGCGGCCACAACGGAGCTATCCACGCCGCCCGACATCGCCACGACCACACGGGTCTCGGCGGGGGGCTTGGCAAAGCCAAGAGAATTCAGCGGATGTGCGCCGTCATGAGCCATTTACAAATCCTTTCCAGAATGCCGACCAAATATAGGTAAATGCAAGGTACTCTCAAGGGCTCGTTTCATTACCCATTAAGAGGTTTGCGGCAAAAGTTGTCCAAGTTAGCCAAAGGGGTGAAGTGATGTATCTAAAAAAAGTCGATGGTCCGCGCGCTGTGACCCTTCCGGATGGAACGGTGATGACGCGCGCCGATCTGCCACCAACAGCGACCCGCAGGTGGGTTGCCTCGCGAAAGGCCTGTGTCGTCAAAGGTGTTGTTTTCGGACTTATTTCCGAAAGCGAAGCGCTCAAGATGTACGGATTGTCCGATGAGGAGTTCCAATCATGGAAGTCGGCCATCCGGGATCACGGCGAAGCTGCGCTAAAAGCAACCTCTATTCAAAAATATAGACAACCTTAGGTTGCTTCGTTAAGATTATTCTATCCGGTAACGTGTGGTTAACCATTTTAAACCATTTTGAATGTTAGCGAACGATAGATAATTAATCGGAGATCCGAAGTATGCGAATTTCGCTCATCGAAGATGACCCCACCACGTCCAAAAGCATCGAAATGATGCTCTCCCATGCCAATTTGAATGTCTATTCAACGGACTTGGGCGAGGAGGGAATAGATCTTGCGAAGCTATATGATTACGACCTGATCCTTTTGGATCTTGGCCTGCCTGATATGAACGGCCATGAGGTGCTGCGCCAGCTGCGTCTGGCCCGTGTTGACACGCCGATTCTGATTTTGTCAGGGGCCGACGACACGGAAAATAAGATTAAGGGATTTGGATTTGGTGCAGACGATTATCTGACCAAACCGTTCCACCGCGAAGAGTTGGTAGCACGTATTCACGCGATCATTCGCCGCTCGAAAGGGCATTCCCAATCCATCATCAAGACCGGTAAAATCGATGTAAACCTCGATGCCAAAACCGTTGCGGTGGGCGGGCGTCCTGTGCATTTGACCGGTAAAGAGTACCAGATGCTTGAGCTGCTTTCCTTGCGCAAGGGGACAACCCTGACCAAGGAAATGTTCCTCAACCATCTATACGGCGGCATGGATGAGCCTGAATTGAAAATCATTGACGTTTTCATCTGTAAACTGCGTAAAAAACTCGCGACTGCAACGGATGGTGACAATTATATCGAAACGGTTTGGGGGCGTGGGTATGTGTTGCGCGATCCTGAGCCGAGCGAACTGGATCAACCGCTTGCGGTTGGTGCGTAGGTACGAGTGTAACCTTTGTAACTGTCGTCGCCCTTAGGGTTTCTCCGAACCTTGGGGCGACGATTTGAGTGTCTATTCTGACATCTCCATCTGGACCTCCGCGCGTTGCTCTCATAAACCTGAGGGGCACGAAATCGGGAGGTCGTTTTATGTCCGCAGATACGCCGTTGGATCAGGTGAATGTTGAGGCGTTGACCCGCGATCAGGCGGCTGTGGAACTTGCGCGTCTCGCCGCTGTTTTGATGCAGGCCAATACCGCCTATCATACCGCCGATGCGCCTGTGATGGATGACGCCAGTTTCGACGCGCTCAAGCGGCGCAATGCGGCAATAGAACACCGATTTCCAAACCTTAAACGTGCGGACACGCCCACAGATCAGGTCGGCGCAGCTCCGTCCGATGGGTTTGGGAAAATCACACACGCGGTTCGGATGATGTCGCTCTCCAACGGGTTTGAGGATGCGGATATCCGTGAGTTTGACGCCTCTGTGCGTAAATACCTCGCCGCACCGGGCGAAATTGCCTACACAGCCGAGCCAAAGATTGACGGGCTATCGTTATCCCTACGCTATGAAAACGGTATTCTGATGCACGCGGCGACCCGTGGCGATGGTGCCGTGGGCGAAAACGTGACGGCCAATGCCCGCAAGATCACGTCTATCCCGCAATTAATCGACGGTGCGCCTGATGTGTTGGAGGTGCGCGGCGAAGTCTACATGACCCACGCCGATTTCGCCGCTCTCAATGCGCGCCATGCTGAGCGTGGGGGCAAAACATTCGCCAATCCGCGCAACGCCGCCGCCGGATCGCTCCGCCAACTCGATGCCGAGATTACCCGCGCGCGCCCCTTGGCGTTTTTTGCCTATGCATGGGGCGAATTGTCCGCGCCTTTGGCCGACACACAAATGGGCGCGATTGCGCAGTTGTCCGCATTCGGGTTCGCAACCAACCCACTGACGCAACGGTTCACGGATCTCGCACAGATGCTGGATCACTACCGCCAGATCGAAGCGGCCCGCGCCACACTTGGCTATGACATCGACGGCGTGGTCTACAAGGTGGATCGCCTTGATTTACAACGCCGTTTGGGGTTCCGATCCACCACGCCACGGTGGGCAATCGCGCATAAATTCCCCGCCGAACTGGCATGGACGCGGCTTGAGGGGATCGACATTCAAGTCGGCCGCACCGGTGCGCTATCGCCCGTGGCCCGTCTGTCGCCCGTCACCGTGGGCGGTGTCGTGGTGTCGAACGCCACTTTGCACAACGAGGATTATATCGCCGGATATGACAGCAAGGGCGAGACCATTCGCGGCGGCAAAGACATTCGGATCGGCGACTGGGTTCAGGTGTACCGCGCGGGCGATGTGATCCCGAAAATTGCCGATGTCGATTTGTCCAAGCGCCCAGAGGTCACGACCCCGTTCGAGATGCCCGTGAGCTGTCCTGAATGCGGATCAGATGCCATTCGCGAAGAGGGCGACGCGGTGCGGCGGTGTTCTGGTGGCATGATTTGTCCCGCGCAAGCGGTTGAAAAGCTAAAGCATTTCGTATCTCGCGGCGCGTTTGATATCGAGGGGCTTGGTGCCAAACAGGTCGAGCAATTCTACCATGACGGATGGGTGCGCGAACCCGCCGATATTTTCACCCTGCGCGACCGTTTTGGGTCGGGCTTGCAGCAGCTCAAAAACCGCGAAGGCTGGGGCGCGAAATCTGCCGCCAACCTGTTCGATGCGATTGACGAGAAACGCACGATCCCTCTGGCGAAACTGATCTTTGCTCTTGGCATTCGTCATGTGGGTGAAAATTCCGCCACGCTTTTGGCCACATCGTACGGCGCGTGGGACACATTCGAGGCGGCGATGACCCACGCGGAATTGGGGCGCGGTGCGGCATGGGCCGAGTTGTTGGACATAGACGGAGTGGGCGCGGTGATGGCCGGATCGCTTGTGGCGGCGTTTCATCAGGAGCGTGAACGCGCCTCAATCGACCGTCTCGTGGCGCATTTGAGCGTGATCAATGCCGAGAGCCCCACATCTGACAGCCCCGTAAGTGGCAAAACGGTCGTGTTTACAGGCAGTTTAGAGAAAATGACCCGTGCCGAGGCCAAGGCGCGCGCGGAATCCCTTGGGGCGAAAGTCGCAGGCTCTGTGTCCAAAAAGACCGACTTGCTCGTCGCGGGACCGGGGGCGGGATCGAAAGAGAAAAAGGCGGCGGAGTTAGGCGTTGCAACACTGGACGAGGACGGTTGGCTCGCGCTGATCGGTGACGCATGAGCGGGGGACGCCCTGATATCCTATTCCCTTTGTTCGCGGGGCTAGAGACGCTCACGGGCGTTGGTCCGAAAACGGCCAAAGCGATGGCTGGCCTGAACGTTGAGCGGCCGCGTGATCTATTGTTTACTCTGCCCAATTCGGTGATTGACCGGCGCCGCCGTGACACGGTGCAGGGCGCCCACATCGGTGAGGTCGTCACCGTCGAAGTCACAGTCGTGCGTCATCAAAAGCCGTCTCGCAAAGGCTTGCCCTACCGCGTTACGGTCGAGGATGACGCGCTGGCCTTTCAGCTGGTCTTCTTTCGTGGTGCTCCTGATTGGATCGAAAAACAACTGCCTCTTGGCGAGCGGCGTCTCGTGTCGGGTAAGGTCGAGATGTACGATGGCCAGTTTCAAATGCCCCATCCCGATCACATACTGGCGGTAGAGGACGCGGGAACATTGCCGAAATTCGAACCGGTTTATCCCCTTGCGGCCGGTGTTACGCAAAAAGTGATGGTAAAGGCAGTCGCGGCCACGCGGGCCTTGGTGCCTGTTGTTAATGAATGGATCGACGCCAATTTGCGCGCGCGCGAGGGGTGGCCCGATTTTTCCACTGCTTTGGAACAGGCACATGTGCCGCTCTCAGGCCATGAAATTGCGGCGACATCGCCGGCGCGTCAACGTCTTGCCTATGACGAATTGTTCTCGCATCAGGTCACGCTTGCCCTTGCGCGTGCGCAGGTGCGCCGAGCAAAGGGGCGTCAAAACACCAGTAACGGCGCGTTGCGCGCGCGGGTTTTGGCCGCCTTACCGTTTACGCCCACAGGCGCGCAAGAGCGCGCGATGGTTGCGATTGCCGATGATATGGCCAGCCCAAAACGCATGAACCGTTTATTGATGGGTGATGTCGGGTCGGGCAAAACCTTGGTCGCGCTTGACGCGCTTTTGGTTGCGGTCGAGGCTGGCGGGCAGGGGGTTATGATGGCCCCGACAGAGATCCTTGCGCGCCAACATCTTGAGGGATTGCGCCCCTTGGCCGAGGCGGCGGGTGTGGTGCTTGAGCTGCTCACAGGGCGCGACAAAGGGCGCGAACGCAAAGCGAAATTGGAGGCATTGGCGCGTGGTGATATCCAGATTTTGGTGGGCACGCATGCGGTGTTTCAAGACGACGTTATCTACCACGATCTGCGATTGGCGATTGTCGACGAACAGCACCGGTTTGGCGTCTCGCAACGCATGGCTTTGGCCAAAAAAGGCAGCGGTGTCGACGTCTTGGTGATGACTGCAACGCCTATTCCGCGCTCGCTATCATTGGCGCAATTTGGCGATATGGACGTCTCAATTCTGGATGAAAAACCGCCCGGACGCACGCCGGTCAAGACCGCGTTGAATTCGACCGAACGATTGGCGGATGTCATCGCGCATCTCAAATCGGCCACCGATGAGGGGCGTCAGGCCTATTGGGTCTGCCCCTTGGTCGAGGAAAGCGAAGTGGTGGACATGATGGCCGCCGAGGAGCGGTTCAAAGTGTTGCGCGCGGCCTTGGGCGAGGGGCGTGTCGGATTGGTGCATGGCCAGATGCCACCGGAGGCCAAGGACGACACCATGCGGCGGTTCGCGGCCGGAGAGCTGTTGGTTTTGGTCGCCACAACCGTAATCGAGGTCGGCGTTAACGTCCCCAATGCGTCGATCATGGTGATCGAGCGCGCAGAGCATTTCGGATTGGCGCAGCTGCATCAATTGCGTGGGCGGGTCGGGCGCGGCGCGGTCGCATCGACGTGCCTGTTGTTGTATCAGGCGCCTTTGACGCAAAGTGGGCGCAGGCGTCTCGATATCATGCGCGATACCGATGATGGATTTCGGATTGCCGAAGAAGACCTTGCGATCCGTGGCGCGGGCGATGTGTTGGGTACGGCGCAGTCGGGCCTGCCACGGTTTCGAGTGGCGGATTTGGAGCGACAATCGGCGTTGATGGCATTGGCACAAAGTGACGCGCGGGCGTTACTGACCCTCGATCCCAAACTGGAAAGCCCACGTGGTGTGGCTGTGCGCGTTCTTTTGTGGCTCATGGGGCGAGATGAGGCGATCCGTTTAATTTCAGTGGGTTAGGGGGTTTCCTACAGGGCACGTTCTGTTTTGTTCGCCAATGTTCTCAAAAAGTTCTTTACATAAGGGCGCTAAAATGAGAACAAAGGTGAAACAAAAGATTAACGCACTGAGATCAATAGAGATCATCATCCTTGAGGAGACGCCCCATGTTGACCGAATTGAAAGCTATCGTTGCCCGTTCGCGCACCACCATGATCGAAGATGTTATTGGGATGGTCTCTTTGATGGTGATCTTGATGGCGGGTCTCTCGCTTCCGGCGCTGGTATAGGCGGCGCTGTTTTTTCGCTATTCTGCCTTTGATCTGACCCTGCGGCCTTACCGTTCTGCCCCGAATGTTTGACCTTTTCCTGTTCCGTCAGATGTCGTTGCCTCATCACGACATGTTTGTCCGCCAGATCAATACTCCGCCGCCTTCGTCCCCGAAGTGCGGCGGTTTTTTTATGAGCCGTGCGGGCGGGGGGGCTATGTGGCTGCTACGTTAAAACGTATAGGCCACACGCAAGCCGCCCCAATGCGCGCCATCAACGATGATCGGCGCAGAGAGATCTTTCATCATGGTGAACTGACCTGCGCCCATGTCACGGCGGTAGACCTGTAGCAAAAACGGCTCTGTGTTGCGTCCTGCCTTCAATCCGACCCGATCATCAAACATTCTACGGTTGCGGGAATTGGCGGCATTCCACGCGGGGTCTTTGCCTTGGGGGTGCGCGAATTTCTTGTTGTGGGTCGGAAGATAGCCATTGGGATCAATCGCCGCGCAAAACACCACTTTGTCGCTAAACGACAACATCGGCTCTTGGATTGCGGGCAAAACGGCGTCTGTAAAGTCGGTGAAACGCGCGCGAAATTGTTGCGGGTTGGTGCCACCCATCGGTGTATATGTGCGGTTAAACAAGTCGTGCTTTGTGATGCGCCCCTCTGCGATACCGTTTCGAAAAATCTCCGATATTTGACCCGCTGCTGCTTTGACCCGTTCGATAAAGACCAAGTCTTCGCTTGCGCCGCCTAGATCGACGCTGGTGCGATAAATGGTTTCCGAGGTGTCAATCAACTTGTTCACGCGGCTGTGGGCCTCATGGATACCCGATGCGGTTTTCTCGGCCGATTTGCCGATTGAGGCAAAGGCTGGTTGGAATTCTGCCACGGCTTCGCGCACTTTTTCAGCCTCAAAGGCCATCGTGCGGGTGGCGTCACTGGTTTGGCGCACACCATCGGCAATTTCGGTCAAGGCGCGGTCGGTCTGCTCCGATCCGCCAAGGACGATGTCCGCATCCGACGAGACGCCAGAGGCCTCGGAGCGCAATTTGTCCACCCAACCAGACAAAGCATGTATGTTGTCCTCAATCCCTGCGGCGGCGGTCGCGGTTTTGTGGCTCAACTCATTGATAGCCTCGGCCACGACACCGAATCCGCGACCATAATCACCCGCGCGGGCCGCTTCGATTTTGGCATTGATGGCGAGGATGTTCACCTGACGGGCGATGTCGGCGATGTTTTTGTTGTCCGTTTCCACGGCGGTGAGAGAGGCCGCGACCTGCTGCATCTTCTCCGAAAGTGCTTTGACCCATGAGGCCACGGTATTGGAGCGTTTGCCGTTTTCACGCACGAAATCGACCGAACCCTCGACTTTTGTGAGAGTGTTCTCGGTGACATCTGTCACAGTTTCAAGGGCGTGACGCACGGCAGCGTTGGCGGTCATCACGCCGGCTGCGGAGCTTTCAACCTGTTTGAGAACCATAATCTGGCTGGATGACTGTGCATCTACGGCGTCCAAAAAACCCGCAACATCAACGATCTCATAGCCTAACCGGCCCGCGTGATTGGCGAGTTCAGTCAGTTTCGGGTCCGCAATTGTGGCGTCCTCAAAGTTTGGATTGGGAATCATGCATACCTCCGGTCATCCCAGAGGCCTAACGCAATTCACTTACCTGTCCGTTAAATATCCCAATTAGAGTGGGCTGTTTTGGGCCTCGCGGGCGGCTTTCGCGACTGCCGTCACGGCAAGTAGGATCGACGCATGGCGGTTTTTATAGTCACGCGCGGGCCGTAGCGCCTCAAACCCGTCAAAGGGGGCCGAGGGGACGGGGCCGTCGGTTTTCAAAAACGCAGTCATCTCGTCGCGCGCGGCGTCCAATTCGTCGGCGCTCCGACCAATGACATGCGCACCCAAAATTGCTGCTGAGGCCTGACCCAAGGCGCAGGCTTTTACGTCTTGGGCAAACTGGGCCACTTTGCCGTGCTCCATGACCACATCAACCGTAACCGTAGACCCGCAAAGCGGCGCGCGTTCGCGCACGCGGGCCTGTGGCGCATCCAATTGCCCGACATGGGGAATATCCGCGGCGAGCGCGAGCAATTTTCCTGAATAGAGTTTGGCCAGTTCAGTGGACATGGTTTGCCTTTCATCACGTGGCCTTTTAGATAGGGCAACCGATGCCACAAGGAAAGAACCCAACATGCCCTTTGACCCTGCGTCCCTAAAATTTGATGACAAAGGACTGATCCCCGCAATTGCGCAAGATGCCGCAACGGGTGAGGTTTTGATGATGGCGTGGATGAATGCGCAAAGCGTGGCAAAGACGCTTGAGAGTGGCAAAGTCACCTATTGGTCGCGCTCGCGTCAGGCGTTTTGGGTCAAGGGCGAAACCTCGGGGCATCTTCAGGAGTTGGTTGATTTCCGCTTTGATTGTGACAGCGACTGTATTTTGGTGACGGTCAATCAAACTGGACCCGCATGTCACACCAACCGCCGCTCGTGTTTTTATACGGCTGTGCGCGGTGGCGAGACGGTGGAATTGTCCAAGCCGATGACCTGAGCGCCTAAATCTCGACCATACGTTTGATGTCGTCGGGGCTATATCCCTCGTTGCGAAATGTCGAGATTGCTTTGGCATCGTCGCGTTTGGCGAGGCGTTTGCCAGCCTCATCGCGAATGAGCGCGTGGTGGTGATAGATCGGGACAGGCAGATCGAGCAGCGTCAATAAAATCACTTGGATCGCTGTAAATGCGAAAAGATCCTCGCCGCGCACCACATGTGTGATCCCTTGGGCCACGTCATCGAGAGCGGAGGCCAGAAAGTAAGCCACGATATCCTCGCCTTTGCGCGACAAAACCACATCGCCGATCTCGCGTAGCGCCTGCGCCGCGTCGACCGTGTGCAGCCCCGCATGTGCCGCGCCCGTTTCGGCAAAGCGCACGGGGGTGCCGCTTAACTGCTCTAGTGCGCGATCAAGGTGGAGACGCAGTGCGTCACCGTCCTTGCGCGTGGACATCGTGCGCGCTTTGCAGGTGCGGGGGTAGACGTCATGGGCCACGCCCTCTTGTGGGGCGGCGAGGGCCGCGCGAATATCGGCGCGGGTGCACGAACATGGATACAATAGCCCCATAGTCTCAAGGCGCTCCACGCTATCCGTGTAGCTGTCCAGCTGTGCGGCTTGGCTCACAACAGGACCGTCCCATGTCAGTCCGAGCCACGTCAGATCCTCGACAATAAGCGCCGCCCATTCGGGCTTTGACCGCTCAAGGTCGGTGTCTTCCATCCGTAGCAAAAAACGCCCGCCGGCATCGCGCGCCATTTGGTGGCCGAGCATCGCGGAGTAGGCGTGCCCGATGTGCAGCGGTCCCGTTGGAGAGGGTGCAAATCGGGTCGCAAAAGACATTAGATTTGCCCGTCAAGCCATTGATTGTAGTCATCTTTGGCGCGATCTGTGTAGCCTTTGTAGCGCTCTTTGCGCCCCTTGCGGCCGCCACGCATCCCGTCAAGCGGGGGGAACAGGCCAAAGTTCACGTTCATTGGCTGAAAGGTTTTGGCCTCCGCGCCACCCGTGATGTGGTTGATCAGCGCGCCCATAGCCGTTGTGAACGGCGGCGGCGGTAGGTCGCGGCCCAAAAGTTCGGCGGCGGCCATGCGCCCCGCGAGCAGGCCCATTGCCGCACTTTCCACGTAGCCCTCAACGCCCGTAACCTGACCCGCGAACCGGATATTCGGACGTGATTTCAAACGCATCTGGTCGTCAAGTAATGTGGGCGAGTTGAGGAATGTGTTGCGGTGGATGCCGCCCAAACGGGCAAAGGATGCATCCTCAAGCCCTGGGATCATTTTGAACACTTCGGTCTGGGCGCCGTATTTCATTTTGGTCTGAAAGCCGACGATATTGTAGAGCGTCCCCAGCTTGTTGTCGCGGCGCAGCTGCACCACGGCGTAGGGCTTGTTTTCGGGGCCATTGGCGTTGGTGAGCCCCACGGGTTTCATCGGGCCAAAGCGCAGGGTTTCGCGACCGCGCTCGGCCATCACTTCGATTGGCAAACAGCCGTCGAAATAGCCCGCCGTTTCGCCTTCGTGAAATTCGGTTTTGTCGGCGGCGGCGAGCGCGTCGATAAAGGCCTCGTACTGGTCCTTGGTCATCGGGCAGTTGAGGTAGGCTTTTTGCTCTTCTTCTGTCTCGCCCTTGTCGTAGCGCGATTGGAGCCACGCAATGTCCATGTTGACGCTGTCGGCGTAGACAATTGGCGCGATGGCGTCGAAAAACGCCAAGCGGTCTGTGCCCGTCTCGGCGGCAATCGCGGCGCCAAGGGCGGGAGAGGTCAACGGTCCTGTCGCAAACAACCATGTGCCGTCCGTGGGCAGCTCGGACACTTCGCCGAATTCGACCGAGATCAGCGGATGGGCGTTAATTTTTGCGGTGATGTGCTCGGCAAACGCTTCGCGGTCCACGGCCAATGCGCCACCTGCGGGCAGTTTGTTGGCATCCGCAGACGCCATGACGAGGCCACCCGCCGCGCGCATTTCCCAATGCAACAGTCCAACGGCGTTTTGTTCGTCATCATCCGAGCGAAACGAGTTAGAACACACCATCTCGCCAAAATTGCCAGTTTGATGCGCAAAGGTTTCGACCTTTGGACGCATTTCGTGAAGCACAACGTTGATGCCAAGATTGGCCGCTTGCCATGCCGCTTCGGAACCGGCCATGCCGCCGCCGACGATGTGGAGTGTTTTATCTGTCATGAGCGCTCACATAGTGCGTTTGAGGGGTGTTTCAAAGAGAATGCGGGAGCTATTGCCCCCGCACCCCGATGTTTATGTCGTAGGGTCTTGCCCGTTAATCGGTCTAGGTGTCAGTCGTGTCGACGGGCGTTGTGCCAGTGTCGGGTGTCTGCACCGAGGTGTCTGTGGTTGCCTCGTCTGTCACATCGTCGTCTTCTGACTCTGCGATGTAGGCCACGGACACGACTTCTTCGCCTTTGCCCGTGTTGAACACTTTCACGCCGCCCGCGCCGCGTGAGCGGAACGAGATGCCACCAACGGGACAGCGGATCGACTGACCTTTGGAGGTGGCCAGCATGATCTGGTCCTCAATGGCGACAGGGAAGGAGGCCACAATAGGTCCGCCACGCATGGATTTCTCCATGGCTGTGACCCCTTGGCCCCCGCGACCGCGCACCGGGTAGTCGTGACTGGACGAAAGCTTGCCCACGCCGCCTGTTGTGATGGTGACGAGGAGTTCCTCGGCCGCCTTCATCTCGTCAAAGCGGGCTGTATCAATCGAGCCTTCGGACACCTCTTCGTCGTCATCCGTGCCCTCGACCTCATCCGCACCCACTTGCGCGCGGCGCATCTTGAGGTAGGCCTGACGCTCATAGCTTTCGGCGTCAAAGTGCTTGATCACCGACATCGACACCACTTCGTCGCCGTCATTGACCAATTTGATGCCGCGCACACCTGTTGAGGAGCGCGAGTTAAACACGCGCACATCGGTGACGGGGAAACGGATGGCGCGACCCGATGAGGTCACAAGCATCACATCGTCGTTCTCGTCGCAAATGCGCACGTTGATCAGGCGGGTGTTTTCGTCTTCGCCCTCGAACTTCATCGCGATTTTGCCGTTCGATTTCACGTTGGTGAAATCAGACAGGCGGTTGCGGCGCACCGAGCCTTTGGAGGTGGCGAACACGACCTGAAGGTCGTCCCAATCCACCTCGTCGCGGTCCACTGGCATAATCGCGGCGATCGACACCTTTTGCGGGATCGGCAGGATTTGCAGCAATGGCTTGCCTTTGGCCGTGCGCCCGCCAAGCGGGAGACGCCATGTTTTGAGCTTATACGCCATACCGTCATCGGTGAAGAACAGCAGTTGCGTGTGGGTGTTGGCCACAAACAAGGTCGTGATGACATCCTCGTCCTTGGTCGACATGCCCGATACGCCTTTACCGCCGCGCTTTTGGGCGCGGTAGTCAGCGAGCGGTGTGCGTTTTGCCCAACCGGACGAGGTGATGGTCACGACCATATCCTCTTTCTCGATCAGATCCTCGTCGGCCATATCGCCCGACCAGTCCACAATCTCGGTGCGGCGCGGCACGGCAAAGAGGGTTTTCACCTCCGTCAACTCATTGGAGATGATTTCCATGATCCGCTCACGCGAGGCGAGAATAGCGAGGAAGTCTTTGATTTTACCTGCAAGTTCTTGCAGCTCGTCAGTGACTTCCTTGACGCCGATCTGTGTCAGACGTTGCAGACGCAACTCCAGAATGGCGCGGGCCTGTGTTTCGGATAGGTTATAGGTGCCGTCATCGTTCATCTTATGGGATGGATCGTCGATCAGCTGAATATAGGGCGCGATATCAAGGGCGGGCCAACGCCGCTCCATCAGTTTCGCACGCGCTTGGGCTGCATCCGCAGAGGCGCGGATGGTGGCGACAACTTCGTCGACATTGGTCACAGCCACGGCCAGACCACATAGAATATGGGCGCGGTCGCGGGCTTTGCGCAGCTCGAACGCGGTGCGGCGTGCCACCACTTCCTCACGGAAGGTGATGAAGTGTTCAAGGAACAGGCGCAGCGTCAATTGCTCGGGGCGACCGCCGTTGAGCGCCAACATGTTGCACCCGAAATAGGTTTGCAGCGGCGTAAAGCGGTAGAGTTGGTTGAGCACCACCTCGGGCGTTGCATCGCGTTTCAGCTCGATCACAACGCGCACGCCGTTGCGGTCGGATTCGTCTTGGACGTGGGAAATCCCCTCGACCTTTTTGTCGCGGACAAGTTCGGCGATCTTTTCGATCATCGTGGCCTTGTTCACCTGATAAGGGATTTCGTCGACCACAATGGCGTAGCGGTCCTTGCGAATTTCCTCGACGCGGGTTTTGGCGCGGATAATCACCGAGCCGCGGCCCTCAAGATAGGCTTTGCGCGCACCAGCACGCCCAAGCATCATCGCACCGGTTGGAAAATCCGGACCCGGCACAATCTCCATCAACCGTTCGGTCGACACATCGGGGTTTTCGATCAGAGCAAGCGTGGCATCAACGATTTCGCCCAAGTTGTGGGGCGGGATGTTCGTGGCCATACCCACAGCAATACCACCTGCGCCGTTCACAAGCATGTTGGGATAGCGGGCGGGCAGAACCGTTGGCTCTTTGTCTTTACCGTCATAGTTCAGAACGAAATCAACGGTGTCCTTGTCGATATCGGCCAACAGGTAGGCGGCAGGTTTGTCCATGCGCACTTCGGTATAGCGCATCGCGGCGGCCATATCGCCGTCCATCGAGCCAAAGTTCCCCTGACCGTCCAACAGCGGCAGCGACATCGAAAACGGCTGTGCCATACGGACCAACGCGTCATAAATCGCGCTGTCCCCGTGCGGGTGATATTTGCCCATGGTGTCGCCCACCGAGCGCGCCGATTTACGGTAGCTCTTGTCGTGGGTGTTGCCCGCCTCATACATCGCAAACAAGATGCGGCGGTGTACGGGTTTTAGACCATCGCGCAGGTCGGGAATGGCACGGCTCACGATCACCGACATGGCGTAATCGAGATAGCTCGATTTCATCTCTTGGGTGATGGAGATATGCGGCCCGTCCCATGGAAAGGGCGTGCGGATGTTTTCGTCTTCGTTGTCAGGGGTTTGGGGAGTGTCGCTCACGTTGTCCGCCTGTTGTTTGTCTATGATCTATATGGTGTTGTTCGGCACTGTACCCCATACGGGATATGGGGTGCAATGGTCGATCCGTTTCATGTCGCACGCAGTGCGCCCCGCACTATCTGGAAGGTCCGTCTACTTTTTGCGCAGCTTGAAGCGATTAAGAGGATTGGCGCGTTTTAGCCGCTCTTTGAGAGCCTGCGCGCGCAGGTCCGCCATGTCAGACCCAAGGCGGCGTTTGCCGGTCTTGAGCGGTACGATCTTTGCGGTCTCTTTGGTCATGGGCTATACTTAGGGCGTCAGGCGCGTGATTTCCATGCCCAGATCCACAGGGCCACGAACGCCAATGAAGCGAGGGCATTGTAGGAGGCCATTGACAGCCCGAACAGATCCCACACCACTTCGTCGCACAGCACCAAAGACGCATCCATGCTGGCCGAGGGCAAAAGATCCATGCCCGACAGGCCTGAAAGCCCGTCACCCGCAGAGGTGCACGAGGTCGGCCCCTCCCACCAATCGCGCTCGACACCGGTATGATAGAGGCCCAGACCCGCCGAGATGCCCATTGTCAGCACACCAAGGGGGGGGATAAATCCGAACCGCGTTAGCGCAAAGAGGATGCCAAACCCAAAGGCGATCGCATGGGGCCAGCGCTGCCACAGGCACATCGCACAGGGGGCGTACCCCGCCGCCTGAAATGCGAAGGCACCAAGCAAGACAAAGAGCGATCCAAATCCGGCAAGAAGCGCGATTTGGCGGCGCGACAGGCGGGTGAGGGCGTTGATCATCGAGGTCATATGAATTTCACCGCGTAAAAGCCGCCGATAAAGATGACAATCAACAGCGTGAAGATAAGCCCCAAACGGCGCTCGATGAACACGCGAATAAGCTCTCCGAATTTCCACAAGAGAGTGGCGACAATAAAGAACCGCAAGGATCGCGCGAAAATGGACGCCGCAACGAAGACGGGCAAGGACAGATGGGTGGTGCCAGACAGGATGGTGATGACCTTATACGGAAACGGTGTGACGCCCGCGATCAACACGGCCCATGCACCGTATTCATTATACGTGACCGCGAATTCGTCGAAATAGGCATCCTTGCCGTAGAATTCCAACACAGGCCGGCCGATGGTTTCGAACGCGCCGAAGCCGATCCAATAGCCAAGCATGCCGCCAAGCACGGAGGCCACGGTGGCGATGCCCGCAATTTTGAACGCTTCGCGCGGGCGGGCGATGATCAACGGGATCATTAAAATGTCGGGCGGGATCGGAAAGACAGAGCTTTCGATAAACGCAACAATCGCCAAGGCCCAAAGGGCATTCGGGCTTTGGGCGAGACGCAAGGTCCATTGATATAGGCGCGTGATCATCGGCTCTCATTTCCTCGGTGATTTTGCGCCTTTAGGCACCAATGCGCGCGACGGGTCAAGGTTTGTAGCGCGCCGTGCGCACACAACCGCGTGTTTTTGCTTGAGAGCGCCGCGCGGGACCGTATGGTGGCGCCGTAGTGTGATGTGAGGTGTACGATGAAGTGGCAAGGGCGGCGTGGATCACGCAACATTGAGGATCGTCGCGGACGATCCGGTGGCATGTCGCGCGGCAAGGCTGTGGGCGGGGTAGGTGGCCTTGGCCTCATTGCTATCGTGGTCATCGGCGGTTTGCTCGGTGTTGATGTCTCACCGCTGCTCAACGGCGTGGGGGTTGGGTCTGGTGGCGTGAGCACAAGTGGCGCGGCCCCGATCACGGCGGCGGACAAGCGTGCAGGCGACTTTGTATCCGTTACTTTGGCCGACACCGAAGAAATCTGGAGCGAGATTTTCACCACTCAGGTCGGGGTGCCGTATGAACCGGCTGTTTTGGTCCTGTTCAAAGGTGTGACGCAAAGCCCGTGTGGTGGCGCATCCGGTGCATCCGGCCCGTTCTACTGTCCCGCTGATCAAAAGGCCTATCTCGACACCGCCTTTTTCGTCACGATGGAGCGCCAGATGGGGGCGGGCGGTGATTTTGCGGCGGCCTATGTCGTGGCCCATGAAATCGCGCACCACGTGCAAAACGAATTGGGAATTTTGGGCCAAGCCAACCAGTTACGCGCCCAAGTGAGCGAAGCGCAAAGCAACGCCATTTCTGTGCGGATCGAGTTACAGGCAGATTGTTATTCGGGAATTTGGGCGCGGTATGCGCAAGAGCGGTTTGGCTCCCTAGAGCGGGGCGACATCGCAGAGGCCATGAATGCCGCCAAGCAAATTGGCGATGACACGTTGCAACGCAATGCAGGACGGGTGCCATCTCCGCACACCTTTACCCACGGCACATCTGCGCAGCGCCAAAGGTGGTTCGAAACCGGATTTGAGGCGGCAACTTTGGCGGCCTGCGATACCTTTGGGGCCGAGCGACTATAAAATTTGCATTGAGTGCGATATGGGTCTGGACGAGGGCGGAAAGCTCGGCTAAACCGCACCTCGTCTTAGCCCGTGTGGTGGAATGGTAGACACAGGGGATTCAAAATCCCCCGCTGTAACAGGCTTGGCGGTTCGAGTCCGCCCACGGGTACCATACACAAATCTTGTCCGCGTTTTGCGCGGCGCCTTTCGCCTAAAGGTGACCCGCAACGGGTCCGTAGATTACGGCGATCGTAACGGTTTCATGACAATACGTCTTTGCATGAGACCCGGTTCGGACAGGTTCTACACCAACGCGCGCTGACGTTTGTCATATGGGTTTGATCGCTGGGTCGAGACGCGCTGTTCGCTGCAATGCCCCATTAAGCGCACGGATCGTTAACCCTCATCTGTATTGTTTCCAATTTGGCTACGAATCGTTTCCGGCCTGTTATTGGGCCCGTATCCGCCTGTTTTCGCGCTAAGGATTGAGGTAACCAAATTATTTAGCTGTTCATGAATTTGGCCATATCCAGTCAAACCAAGGCGTTTGTTTCCACCCTAAAGTATCAGTGCGCACAAACTTTAAGTGCATGAATTTCATGACTAAATGACGATTTCAGCCCGTTTGCTTCCGTTGCGGAATGATATACTTTAGGGTTAGTAATTAGCCCTTTGGGGGCTTGCGTTAACACTTTTAGGTCAAAATATAAGTTGCGATCCCCCACACCTAGGGTCATTTTCAAAGGTGCCCAACTGGGGGGCATCAAGGCCACGGGGGCGGCCACGAAGTTAACGATCCATGTTTTGGACCGTGAGCGCTCGTGTCTGCAGTGGAAACGATACGCAAGTGTCGGGGATGACTAGCTGCTGATGTGATGCGGGGTTGCTGTAAGGCAGGCCCCCAATGTGTTCGCTTATCCAAAACTTGATCTTCTCCTTCGTGGTTGGGCATTTCATTTGGCCGGCTCCGTTGAGCCAGCTTCGTGTTCCGAGCCGTTCGGGCACGTGTTTGTTTGGAGAGACATACGATGACGTTTTGGTGGAAATGCAATGATGGCGGTTCGACCGCTCCTACTGGCCCCGATTTCAACAGCGACTTGGTCGAGAACCTCGTTGGGCTTTGGGAATTTTCTTCCGGCGGCGAGACGAAAGACACAGGATTGTCTGACGGTATCGCACAAAACGGTCATTTCCACGGGAACGCGCATGCCGCTAATGGCGCGCTGCAACTGGATGGCAACTGTGATTACTTTGATGTCTCCGGAACGGACGCCCCTTTTGACCTCTCCGAGGGCACCGTTCAGGTTCAGTTCATCCAAGACCACCAAGTCGGCACATCGCCCGACACCATCGTAAACCGTGGTGAGTTCTGCGACAAAGACACCGAAGGCTATTTCAACATTCAAGTGACGGCTAACGGCGCCGTGACTGTCTCCCATCTCTCTGGCTCGGAATCTCTCTCCCTGAGCACGGGCGCTGGGTTCTTTGACGAAGGCGACGAGTTGCGCGTGTCCTATTCATGGGATGACGATGGCCAAGGCTCCTTTGTGGTCGAGAACCTTTCCGAAGGCACGACATACGAAACCGATTTTGACAGTGCCGGCCTCAACATGGACATCGGCGACAACGACGACGAAAACTTCACTTTCGGCGCTCGTGAGTACGACGATGGCACCTATGACCAGTATTTTGATGGCTCCATTGCCTATGTTGCTGTGTTCTCCGACCCAAGCATCACAACGGGCTCTGACGGTATCGTTGAGGGTACTGATGGCGACGACATCATTGACGCCACATATGAGGGCGATCCTGACGGCGACATGATCGACGCGGGCGATGCGCTTCTTGCCGGCGAAGTGGGCGACGATGACATCATTTACGCGGGCGCAGGCGACGACACCATTCTTGCGGGTGCGGGCAATGACGAAATTTACGGCCAAGGCGGTGATGACACCATCGATGGCGGCACAGGCGATGACGTGATTTACGGCGATGCGTCCAGCGGTTCAACGAAAGTGTTTACGGGTGACTATGTCCGTGAGAGCTTTGAGTGGAACGAAGCAGGCGTTGCTAACGATCAGGCATTGACCGATTTCACCCAAGACACTGGCAACGTGAACGTTTCGTTCAAAGTTGTGCAACAAGACGCCGATGCGCGGACCCAGTTTTCATCCGATCAGCAAAAGGTCCACAGCATCGAGACTGACGGCCCAGGTGCCGATGCGCACAGCTCGCTTGATTCCAACCTGAACGGTCACGGGAACGAGGCAACATACGAGTTGTCCTTCTCGGATGCGGTAAATGATGTGTCCTTCCGCGTGAACGACATTGATGGCGATGGCCTTGTTAAAATCACGGCTTATGATGCCGCGGGCAACGAGATCAATGTCGACATGACGGGTGGATCACACCTCACGCTGAAAGATACCGATGGTCAGTTTGGCGTGGATACCGCCGATAGCAATGGTGGCTACGACGAAGACACATCACCCAACTATTCGCTTTTGGTCGACATTCCTGGTCCTGTTGCGCGCATTGTGATCGAACACGATCAAGACGGGAGCAACAACTCCGGCATCAATATCACGGACGTCTATTATGACGCGCCCGTCTTCATCGAAGGCGAAGCTGACGTTTGCGTCGATGCTGGCGACGACGTTCTTTCGGGTGGGGCCGGCGACGACCTCATCTACGGCAACGGCGGCAACGACACCATTGATGGTGGCGCTGGTGACGACGTTCTGTATGGCGATAACGGTGGCGACGGTGGCTCGACCCCATCTGGTAGCAACGCCGATGCGCTGTCTCTATCCTCCACCAACGTGCGTGCGGGCTCGCAAACTGGCACCGATGGCTGTGCGACCAATGGCGATAGCGTAATCTATGAAAACGTGACAACCACCGCCGACGGCACGGTTGTCATGGCGAAACTCGTCCTCGTTGACGTCGACGGCGGTCTCAATGTCGACCTCACAGGCGGCAATGGCTCCGAGATTTTGCTTAACGGCAATAATGACGCTTCCGATGGCGGCAAAGACGCGACCTTCCGTCTCGAATTCTACAACCAGTTGACGGGCGAGCCGATTTCGATCTCCTCGATTGCCACCTTTGGCGACCTTGACCTGACCAACACAGCTGAAAAAGTCACCATCTCCACGGATACTTTTAGCAACTACGGCACCACGGCTGACACGTCTTTGAACGTGACAACGGATACGGGCACCGTCACGGCGACAGGCACCGAAGAAAACGGCCCAACAGACCAGGACGCATGGTTCTCGGCAGGGTTCGAAAACCAGACCTCCATCGAGTTCGTCCTGACAACCCGTGATGTCAACTCTGGCTTCACGCTGAACGGTCAAGTCATCGACAGCCCTGTGGTGGTTGACCTGTGCGAGCCTGGTGATGATGTGATCACCGGCGGCGAAGGCGACGACCTGATCTTTGGCGAAGGTGGCGACGACACGCTCGACGGCGGCGCAGGCAACGATACCATCTCTGGCGGTGACGACAGCGACACCATTTTGGGTGGCGCAGGCGACATCATTGACGGTGGCGATGGCGGCGACGATTGGGACATCCTCGATCTGACGGGCAAAGGTCCATTCTACCTCGACAACGTCACGATGACCTGAACGGCAACGGCTTTAACGGCACAGTTGTGTTCGTGGATGACGAAGGTCAGCCCACAGGCGAAACACTTGTCTTCACCGAGATCGAAGAAGTGCGCGGAAACGATGTCGGTCGTGCACCCGACGCCGAGGATGACACCGCGTCCACCGATGAGGACACGCCTGTCACCATCAATGTGCTTGGCAATGACACCGATCCGGACGGCGACGATCTAACGGTGAGCGAGGCGACAAGCCCGAACGGCACTGTGACGATCAACCCCGATGGCACGCTGACGTTTACACCTGACGAAAACTTCAACGGTGAGGCGGTAATCACTTACACCGTCACCGATCCGGACGGCAACGAAGACACAGCGACTGTGACGGTCGATGTGGCCCCGATCAATGACGCGCCAGACGCGGTTGATGATGCCGACACCACAGATGAGGACACCGCGATCACGGTTGATCTGTTGGCCAACGACAGCGATGTCGACGGCGACGACCTGACGGTTGTGTCTGCATCGGTTCCCGCCGAGCAGGGCACGCTTGTGGACAATGGCGACGGCACGGTGACCTTCACCCCTGCGCCAGACTTCAACGGCGAAGCGACAATCACCTACACGATCGAGGACGAAGAGGGTCTTCAGGATACGGCAGTGCACACGATTACTGTGACACCCGAGAATGATGCACCCGTGGCCGAGGATGATACGGCGTCCACAGATGAGGACAGCCCTGTTACCATCAACGTGCTTGGCAATGACACCGATCCGGATGGCGACGATCTAACGGTGAGCGAGGCGACAAGCCCGAACGGCACGGTCACGATCAACCCCGATGGCACGCTGACGTTCACACCGGATGAGAACTTCAACGGTGAGGCGGTAATCACTTACACCGTCACCGATCCGGACGGCAACGAAGACACAGCGACTGTGACGGTCGATGTGGCCCCGATCAATGACGCGCCAGACGCGGTTGATGACGCCGACACCACAGATGAGGACACCGCGATCACGGTTGATCTTCTGGCCAACGACAGCGATGTCGACGGCGACGATCTGACGGTTGTGTCTGCCTCGGTTCCTGCCGAGCAGGGCACGCTTGTGGACAATGGCGATGGCACGGTGACCTTCACCCCTGCGCCAGACTTCAACGGCGAAGCGACGATCACCTACACAATCGAGGACGAAGAGGGTCTTCAGGACACGGCTGTACACACGATTACTGTGACGCCCGAGAATGATGCGCCTGTGGCCGAGGATGATACGGCGTCCACCGATGAGGACAGCCCTGTTACCATCAACGTGCTTGGCAATGACACCGATCCGGACGGCGACGATCTAACGGTGAGCGAGGCGACAAGCCCGAACGGCACTGTCACGATCAACCCCGATGGCACGCTGACGTTCACACCGGACGAAAACTTCAACGGTGAGGCGGTAATCACTTACACCGTCACCGATCCGGACGGCAACGAAGACACAGCGACTGTGACGGTCGATGTGGCCCCGATCAATGACGCGCCAGACGCGGTTGATGATGCCGACACCACAGATGAGGACACCGCGATCACGGTTGATCTTCTGGCCAACGACAGCGATGTCGACGGCGACGACCTGACGGTTGTGTCTGCCTCGGTTCCTGCCGAGCAGGGCACGCTTGTGGACAATGGCGATGGCACGGTGACCTTCACCCCTGCGCCAGACTTCAACGGCGAAGCGACGATCACCTACACAATCGAGGACGAAGAGGGTCTTCAGGACACGGCTGTGCACACCATTACTGTGACACCCGAGAATGATGCGCCTGTGGCCGAGGATGACACGGCGTCCACCGATGAGGACAGCCCTGTTACCATCAACGTGCTTGGCAATGACACCGATCCGGACGGCGACGATCTAACGGTGAGCGAGGCGACAAGCCCGAACGGCACGGTCACGATCAACCCCGATGGCACGCTGACGTTCACACCGGATGAGAACTTCAACGGTGAGGCGGTAATCACTTACACCGTCACCGATCCGGACGGCAACGAGGACACAGCGACTGTGACGGTCGATGTGGCCCCGATCAATGACGCGCCAGACGCGGTTGATGATGCCGACACCACAGATGAGGACACCGCGATCACGGTTGATCTGTTGGCCAACGACAGCGATGTCGACGGCGACGACCTGACGGTTGTGTCTGCATCGGTTCCCGCCGAGCAGGGCACGCTTGTGGACAATGGCGACGGCACGGTGACCTTCACCCCTGCGCCAGACTTCAACGGCGAAGCGACAATCACCTACACGATCGAGGATGAAGAGGGTCTTCAGGACACGGCTGTGCACACGATTACTGTTGTGGGCGTAAATGAAGATCCTGAGGCCGAAGACGATTGTACCTTCACCAATGAGGACACCCCCGTCACAGTCAACCTGTTGGCCAATGACACCGACCCTGATGGCGATCCTCTGACAGTTGTGTCCGCGGTTTTGACCGATGGCGAAGGCACATTGATCGACAACGGTGACGGCACGGTGACATTCGAGCCTTCGCCCGATTGGAATGGTGTTGCAGTTGTGACCTACACGGTTGATGACGGCAACGGCGGCACGGATACAGCCGAGCACCTGATCGCTGTTCGCCCAATCAACGACGCTCCAGAGGCGGTGGATGACACGGCGGAGACTGATTTCAACGCGCCTGTCATCATTGACGTGCTCGACAACGACACTGATGTGGATGGCGACGATTTGACTGTGATCGCGGCGACGAGCCCCGATGGCACTGTTGAGATCAACCCGGACGGGACACTCACCTTTACGCCGACAGACGGTTTCACAGGTGAGGCCACGATCGACTACACCATTGAGGACGAAGACGGTCTTCAGGCCTCTGCACAAGTTAGTATCACCGTTGGTGATCAGCCACGTGACGGCATCGTTGAAGGTACAAGCGGTGATGACCTCATCGATCTGGCCTATACAGGCGATCCCGATGGCGACATGATCGACAACAACGACGAGCTGTTGGCGGGCGAAGGTCCAAACGATGACATCATCTTTGGCTACGATGGCGATGACACCATCCTTGGCGGCGAAGGCGATGATGAAATCGACGGGGGAACCGGCGATGATACCATCTTTGGCGAAGACGGCGATGACGTCATCGTGGACGAGCAAGGCTCTGACACGGTTGATGGTGGTGACGGCGATGACGAAATCGACGTGGCCGGTGGCGATAGCCCCGACACCATTGCGGAACTGCTTGGCCTGACCAACCCCAACAACTTGGCTGATCTGGACTACTCGCCGTACTCGGAAGTTGTCCCTGTGGATAGCGATCCGAACGACGATATCGATACGGTAATCGGCGGCGCGGGCGATGACACGATCATCACGGGCGACGATGCGGACTATATCGAAGGCGGCGATGGCGACGACACCATCTATTCGGGCATCGACGACGATACCGTGTTCGGCGGTGACGGCGATGATTACATCGAGGACGTACAAGGGGCCGACTACGTCGACGGCGGTGCAGGGGACGACACAATCATCGTCGGCTTCGACACCTTCTCCGACTACTCCAACGGTGGTCTGAGCGATGATCCAAAACTGCCATCTGCGGGCTATCCGTTCCTCGAAGATCAAAACCAGATCGACGGCAAAGACGAAGTCCACGGCGGTGACGGCGATGACTATATCGTTACGGGCGATGACGCCGACCTGATCTATGGCGACGACGGCGATGACACCATCAAAGCCGGTATTGACGACGACACGGTTTATGGCGGTGCGGGCAACGACAACATCCTCGGCGGACATGGCTCCGACTACATCGAGGGTGGAGACGGTGACGACTATATCGACGCCTCTGACCTGTTCCAGATCATGAACCACACCAATGAGGACGATGCGACCGATCCGTTCCCCAACAACGACATGGACATTGTCTATGGCGGCGCGGGCAACGATACGATCATCGGTGGCGACGATCAGGACATGCTCTACGGTGAAGACGGCAATGACATCATCGACGGTGGCATTGACGACGACATCATCGACGGTGGCGCAGGCAACGACATCCTTATGGGTGGAGACGGCGACGACACCATCACAGCAGGCGAAGGCTTTGACACGGTTTCCGGTGGCACAGGGTCGGACAGCATTTACGGCGGCGGGGACAATGATGTTCTCTCTGGTGGCGATGACAACGACTTTATCTACATCTCCGAAAGCCAATCTGGTCAGAACAACACAACCGTGAATGGCGGTGCTGGCGGTCTTGATTGGGACACGCTCGACATCTCCGACATGCTCAGCAACGGTTGGGTGATTACGACCCAGGTTCAGAACCCTGATAGCGATGGCAACGGCTTTGACGGTCAGATTCAGCTCTACAATGCGGATGACGATACCTACGCCAACATCAACTACACGAACATCGAACAGGTCATTCCATGCTTTACACCTGGAACGATGATTGCGACCCCCGAAGGGGAACGTGCAGTTGAGAGCCTCAAAGTCGGGGATAAGGTCATCACCCGTGACAACGGGATGCAGACAATCCGTTGGGTTGGTGCGAAAGAGATGACCACCGATGAGTTGACGAAACGTGCGGAGCTCAAACCTATTCTCATCCGCGAGGGTGCGCTTGGTCAGGGGCTACCGGAACGCGATATGATCGTGTCTCCGAACCACCGTATGCTCGTAACCTCCGAGAAAGCCGCGCTGTTGTTCGAAGACTACGAAGTCCTCGTCGCAGCCAAGCACCTCTTGGGTCGTGAGGGTGTCGAAGAACTTGATGCACAAGATGTCACGTACATCCACATCATGTTTGATCGCCACGAGGTCATTTTGTCGGATGGCACATGGTCGGAAAGCTTCCAACCGGGCGATTATACCCTTGCCGGGATTGGCGAAGAGAGCCGTACAGAGATCTTTACTCTGTTCCCCGAGCTGCGCGACATCGCAACCCGCGAAGACTACGTGACGGCCCGTCGCGTGCTTCGCAAACACGAGGCAGCGTTGCTGGTCAACTAAGACCGCCACACTGCCTGCTCCGGTGGCGCTTAGGCGCCACTAGAAACCGGACACCGACCTGTAGTGGGGCTGGGTGTCCGGTTTTTTCGTGCCTGATGTGGTGCGTTTGTTTTGGTTTAGAGTGCGCAGACTGGCGCGCAGCTGTGCACGTCACGATAGGGTCGCACTGTCAGGCGAGAACCGATTCGGCATTTCAAGCGCGCATGGCGTAGCGCGCCATTGAGATTGTTTCTATTGGCGCGACAGATTGAACACATCCAAAAGATTGGATCGAAATACCCGCGTCTTTCGACGCACAGTGAAAACTATTTTGTGAAATTCGCCCGCTGTTAATTTCACTCGATTAGCGGGCATGAAACGGACGATCGGTGGTGTGGTGGCGGTTTGCATCGGCTCCGGAAACAATAGGCGCACAGTGGCACAGGCGGCGCCATAGTCCCGCCATATTTCAAAATGTAGACCCCGTGGGCGCGGGCG
The DNA here is from genome assembly GCF_001308265.1 of Celeribacter marinus. Taxonomy (GTDB): domain Bacteria; phylum Pseudomonadota; class Alphaproteobacteria; order Rhodobacterales; family Rhodobacteraceae; genus Celeribacter; species Celeribacter marinus. The sequence continues at coordinate 480,983 of NZ_CP012023.1, read as the reverse complement.
CGGACCTCTCAATATCTTTGCGATATTGGTAAAAATCCCATAAATTAAAGGAATAACGGCGCTTTGGTCCCAAGACCGAGATGCCATACAACAAAACGCACACCCGCTTTGGGTCAGGGTGGTTCACCGTGTGAACGTGGCCCCATACGATTGAGAGTTTATTATGTGTCTGACGTCAAACATTGCGATTTTCACCTCACGCGGTGAAGTTGATGCCGGCGCCTTAAAGGTGGGAGACCGCGTGTTCACGCGCGACAGTGGCCCCCAAAAAATCGAATGGATCGCGCAGCGCACGCTCACGGCACTTCACCTTGAGCGGCAAAAAAATCTGATGCCCGTTGTGATTGAAAAGGGTGCCTTGGGCGGGGATTTGCCAGAACGCGATCTGGTTGTGTCGCCCGAGCACCGCGTGCTTCTCGCCGCTGACCGCGAGGCGCGCTATGGTCAGGATCAAGACGTCTTGTCGGCGGCCAAACATCTTGTTGGTTTGCCGGGGATCAGTCGGTTCAAACCGCTTGAAGTCTCGTATGTTCATTTCCAGTTTGCCGTGGCTGAAGTTGTCTTGACCAACGGATTTTGGTCGGAGTGCTTTCAACCCGCAACGCCAATCGCATCAGACCATGATGCGCAGGCGCGCGACGAGTTGTACCTGTTGTTCCCGCAGCTTGCGGAGCGCTATGGCGTGCGCGGTTACGGTAAGGGCGGTCGCGATCTTCGGGCGCGCCCTATGTCTGTGCCGCACTAGAGCAAAAAGCCTGCCACGCCGCTGGCGTGTCCAGATCGAATGTCGCCGCGTCGCCTGAGAGAACCACCTGTTTCAACGGATATCGGGCAATAATAGCGTGCGCCCCGATGTCCCCATTGAGCGCCTCAAACGCGCCAAAGCACTGCGATGGAAAGAGCACGGGATGGCCCGTGCGCCCCTCGCTATCACAGGCGCGCACAATCGCCTCACCCTGATGCGTTTCAAACACATCCATTAACATTGCGATATGCTCACGCGTGATGTGCGGCATGTCGGCAAGTTGAATGAGTAACCCGTCATAGCCGTGGGCGGCGGATGCCAAGGCCTTGAGACTGTTGGAAAATGGTCCCGAGATGCAGCGCGAGGGAGCCGTGCCAATCAGAGCTTTGCGAGCCGTATAATAGGGATGGTCTGGCGCGGGAAGGATCACGCATTGATCCAGATGGGCCGAGGCGGCACAGGCCCGTGTCAGGCAGGTGTCGTGCGGGGTGGTGGCAGGTGGCAGGGGCGCGGCGAGTTTATCAAACCCCATTCGGGTTGATGATCCCGCCGCGCATATTCCTGCCAGAACCCGCATTACTTTTCAGGCAATAGTCCGCGCGGACTAAAGCGTAGCACGAGCAGCAAAATTACACCCATGGTCAGGTGACGCATATAGGCAATGCGCTCGATCAGGCCGATTTTGATCGGGTTGTCGTCGGTCATGCCAGAGGTGATGACATTGACGACCCATGTGCCAATCGGCTCGACTTCGACCCAGAGGAACCAGATCAACATACCGCCCAGAACGGCGCCCCAGTTGTTGCCAGATCCGCCAACAATCACCATCACCCACACAAGGAACGTGTAGCGCAGCGGCTGATAAGTCACGGGTGTCAACTGACCGTCGAGGGTCGTCATCATCGCGCCCGCGATGCCACAGATCGCCGCGCCAAGCACGAAGATTTGCAAGTGGCGGCCAGTGACGTCTTTGCCCATGGCTTCCGATGCCACTTCGTTATCGCGGATCGCGCGCATCATGCGGCCCCACGGCGATTTGAGCGCCAATTCCATCGCTGTGACGATCAACACGATGACGATCAAGAACAGCGAGGCATAGGACAGTTTGACAAAGATCGTCGAGGCCGTGACCGGATCCGCACCGAATTTCGTAGCCAAGGAAACGAACCAATCACTTTGTTGGAGATTGATCTCGTAAGGCACGGGACGGGGCAAGCCGTTGACGTTCTTCACGCCGCGCGACAACCAGTCCTCGTTTTTCATCACCGCTAGGATGATTTCGGCAACGCCAAGGGTCGCAATGGCAAGATAGTCAGAGCGCAGGCCAAGTGCGGTTTTGGCAACCACCCACGCGGCACCCGCTGCGAACAAACCGCCAATTGGCCACGCCAACAGCACAGGCAGATTTGCCCCACCTAGGTAGCCGGTTTGCGCGGGGTTGATGGCCTCGATCGCGGCCACAGCCGGATCGAACACAGCGCGGAACACAAAGAACCCGCCAATGAGCCAGACGGCCATAAACAGACCACGTGCTTTGGTGTGGCGCAGACGTTTCCATAGCAAAACCGCACCGACAATGACCGCGAGGCCTACGGCGAGCGCGAACATCACGCTCATGCCGCCTGCGTCCCAAGCCTCTTTGACGGGGGGCATGGACGTGAGCACAACGGCCAGACCGCCAAGAGCGACAAAGCCCATAACGCCGACGTTGAACAGGCCCGCGTAGCCCCACTGAAGGTTCACACCAAGCGCCATGATCGCGGAGATCAGGCCAAAGTTGAGGATGAACAGCGCGGAGTTCCATGACTGGATGAAGCCAACCGCAATGATAAGCGCGGCCATAATGGCGAAGTATAAGGGGGTGCGTGACTGGGTCATACCGATTTCCCTTTGAAGAGGCCCGTAGGCTTGAACAGCAGCACGATGATCAGGATCGCAAAGGACACCGCGAATTTATAGTCGGTGGACAGGAGTTGCACCAATCCGTCGGGACTCCAGTCTTGTGGTCCAAGGTAGGTCACGACCTTTTTGAACGCGTAGGTGAGCGTTACCTCGGAAAAGGCAATGACGAACCCGCCCGCAATGGCACCCAAAGGCGATCCCAGACCGCCGACAATTGCAGCGGCAAAGATCGGAAGCAAAAGCTGCATAAAGATGAAGGGTTTGAACGACTTATCCAACCCGTAGAGCGTGCCCGCGATGGCCGCCAGACCACCCACGATGACCCATGTGATCATCACAACGCGTTCGGGGTTGATGCCGGACAAGAGAGCCAAGTCCTCGTTGTCCGAATAGGCGCGCATCGATTTGCCGGTGCGGGTTTTGTTGAGGAACCAGAACAATGCGGCCACAACAATGATCGCAGTCACAAGGGTGATCACCTGAGTTGTGCGGATCGCGAGACCCTCGGACAGTCCCGACCACTCTTTAAATGCGCGGGCGTTGACGACAAAGCGTTCCCCATCTGCAAACCGGCGATCGTCTGTGCCGATGACCATACGAATGAGGCCGTTCATCACGAACATCACACCCATGGACACGATGACGAGCATCACGGGAGCGGCTTTGACGCGGCGGTAGAACTTATAGACGTATTTGTCTGTAAACAGGACCAAAAGTGCGGTTGCACCCACCGCAAAGGGCAGGGCGAGCAGCGCCGTTGGAAGCGGACCAAGAGAGATGCCCCATGATTGGAACAACATCGTAGTCAGAACGGAGACCATCGCGCCAAAGGCCATCGTCTCGCCGTGGGCGAAGTTCGAAAAGCGCAAGATGCCGTAAATGAGCGTGACGCCCAGTGCGCCGATCGCAAGTTGCGCGCCATAGGCGGTGGCAGGGACAAGAACAAAGTTGGCAAATGCTACGAAAGCGTTGAGAAAATCCATGTTTTAGCCCCCCAAGAAGGTGCGGCGCACCTCTTCGTCGGCGAGAAGGTTCGCGCCAGTGTCGGTGTATGCGTTTGCGCCTTGCACGAGAACATATCCTTTATCAGCGATATCAAGAGCTTGACGGGCGTTTTGTTCCACCATCAGGATGGAGATCCCTGTGCGGGCCACCTCGATAATACGGTCGAACAGCTCATCCATCACGATGGGCGAGACGCCCGCGGTTGGCTCATCTAGCATCAGCAATTTGGGTTTGGTCATCAACGCGCGGCCCACGGCCACCTGTTGACGTTGACCACCTGACAATTCGCCCGCGTTCTGGTTGCGTTTCTCAAAGACGGCGGGAAACAGTTCGTAGACCAGGTCTATCGACGCTTCGATGTCGTCACTGCGAATGAATGCACCCATTTCCAAGTTTTCGCGCACTGTCATGGTGGGGAAAATGTTGTTGGTTTGCGGGACAAAGCCCATACCCTTGCGCACGCGCTCTTGCGGGCTCAGGTGAGTGATGTCTTCGCCGTCCAGATTGACGCTGCCTTGGCGTAGATTAAGCATACCAAAGACCGCTTTCATCGCGGTGGATTTGCCCGCCCCGTTGGGGCCAACGATCACGGCAATTTCGCCCTTTTGAACGGTCAAAGAGCAATCGTGCAAGATGTCTGCGCCGGTGCCGTAGCCGCCCGTCATGGCATTTGCGTGTAAAAAGCTCATGTTGCGTCTCCCGTCTTTTTGGCTGCGGTCTTTTTGACAGCTGCCTTTTTAGCGGTCTTTTTAGCGGCGGGTTTGGCGTCTTTGGTCAAACCCTCGGTCGCCTCTTTGTTCTTGATGCCGGTGCCGAGATAGGCCTCGATGACCTCCTCGTTTTGCATGATGCCCTCGGCAGAACCTGTCGCCATCACTTTGCCCTCGGCCATCACGATGACCGGATCACACAGCATTTTGATAAACTCCATGTCGTGTTCGATCATACAAAACGTATAACCGCGCTCGACGTTGAGGCGTTTGATCGCATCGGCAATAGTATAAAGCAGTGTGCGGTTCACGCCCGCACCGACCTCGTCGAGAAACACGATTTTGGCGTCAACCATCATGGTGCGGCCAAGCTCCAACAGCTTTTTCTGGCCCCCAGAGATATTGCCCGCTTTCTCATCCGCGATGTGTGAAATCGTCAGGAACTCAAGGACTTCATCGGCCTTTTGGCGCAATGCGGCTTCCTCGGCGGCGATGGTTTTGCGTTTGAACCACGCATTCCAAAGCGTCTCACCCGTCTGGTTCGCGGGCACCATCATCAGGTTCTCGCGCACAGTCATCGTGGAAAACTCATGCGCAATCTGGAAGGTGCGCAAAATACCTTTGTGGAACAACTCGTGGGGCTTGAGCCCCGTGATGTCCTCACCGTTAAACAGGACATGGCCTGAGGTGGGGGTCAAAACCCCTGCGATACAGTTGAAAAGCGACGTTTTCCCTGCGCCGTTCGGACCAATAAGACCCGTAATCGACCCTTCAGCAATGGTCAGGCTCGCCCCGTCCACTGCGCGGAAACCGCCGAAATGCATGTGAAGATCACGCACTTCGATCATCTGTTTTCCCCCGAAAATATGTGTGTCGCGCGTGATGTTCGCCTCACGCGTCTGGTTGATTGCAAAACAGCCCGAGTGGATCGTCCACTCGGGCTGCCGCAGTTTAGTTAGACCGGATTAGCGGTAGCCAATGGTAACGATTTTGCCGTCTTCGAATACGATCTCACGGTAGGAGCCAGCGGCCTCACCGGGTTCGATCAATTCAACAGCGGAACCGCCAACGTAGTCAATTTCGCCGCCATCTGCGAGGATTTGCAGCGCTTTACCCAACTCACCCGGGAAGATTTTCTCGCCCGGTGCGTTTGCAACTTCGTAGAAGAAGTCTTTGTAGACTTGTGGATCTGTAGATCCAGCCGCCTGCATGGCGAGGGTCACGAGGGCACCGGAGTCGTAGGACTCAGGGGCGTAAGGGGCCGTGCCGTTGTAGCCGCGTGCTTCGCCGATTGCGACGAGCATCTGACCACCCGGGCTGTCGGAACCTGGAACCTGACCTGTGGAGCCGTTCAATTCCGCGCCAAAGCGCGCTTCGAGGGCGTCACCGATCATCGCATCGGGGAGGTGGAAACGGTCAAATGCGCCTGTGTCGAGAGCAGCGCGGATGATGCCCGGACCACCTTGGTCGATGTAGCCAACCACGACGAGAAGATCACCACCGGCCGCAGCCAAGGCACCAACTTCAGCGGAGTAATCCGCTTTGCCGTCTTCGTGAGCGGCGTTGATTGTCACTTCGCCACCCATTTCGGTGTAGGAGCTTTCAAACGCGTCAGCCAAACCTTTGCCGTAGTCGTTGTTTGTGTATGTCACAGCAACGGATTTGATACCTTTTTCAAGGAGGCTTTCCGCCATCACCTGTCCCTGACGCGCGTCAGAGGGGGAGGTGCGGAAGAACAGGCCATTGTCTTCGACAGTTGTCAAAGAGGGCGATGTTGCGGAGGGCGAAAACTGAACCATGCCGTTTGGAACGGACACGTTTTGCAGCATCGCGCCAGTTGCGCCGGAGCAAAGACCACCGATGATGGCAACAACGCCTTCGGATGTGATCATGCGCTCAGCAACAGACGTGGCCACAGCCGCGTCTGTACATGTGGAATCGCCGCGAACAGGCGTGATTGTTGTACCGCCAAGGAACAAACCGCTCTCGGAGACTTCAGCCAAAGCGGCTTCAACGCCTGCGCCCATGTCGACGGACAGTGATTCTGCGGGGCCAGAGAAACCCAGAACAACCGCAATTTTCACGTCATCAGCGAACGCAGCGCCAGCAAACATGGTGGAGGCCACAGAGGCCAACAGAATTTTCTTCATAGATTGTATCTCCCAGTATTGGTCTTCGGCCCCGTCATTTGTGCGGGACCCATTGCCAGTATCAAAGCCTATTGGAAAGAAACTGCACAGGCAAATGTCGATTTTCTTTCCGTTGGGTCGCGAATTTGGGAAAAACGCCTATCGGATAGGGTTTCACTGTCGTTAACCACTTCAAATTTTGAGTTTGGCAGTCGAATTACCTACGAATATTTGATTGTTAAACATCTTAGAGCTGCAATCCTGCGCGCAAGAGGGCGAATCGCCCGTTGGTGATGAGTGGCCAGATGTATCCGGTGGGGATGCGCGCGGCGCAACTGGCATGATATGGTGATCTGATAGAGGCGGCGGATTTATGGGTTTTAACACCTCACGGCTGTGCCTATAAGCGGTCAACCGTTTGCGCCACGCCTGTTTGATGGGGGTGTAAACTTGACATGGAACGAGCAACTTACGGAGTGATGACAATGACGGACTGGTCCAAATCCACATGGCGCAACAAACCGCGTGTGCAAATGCCCGACTATACGGACCAAGCTGCGTTAAACTCTGTCGAAGCTCAACTTGCCAAATATCCGCCACTGGTTTTTGCCGGTGAAGTGCGCTCCCTCAAAAAGGAACTGGCAAAAGCATCGCGTGGCGAGGCGTTCTTGTTGCAGGGTGGCGATTGTGCCGAAAGCTTTGCCGAGTTCGGCGCCGACACAATTCGCGATACCTTTAAAGTCATGCTGCAAATGGCGATGGTTTTGACCTTCGGTGCCAAAGTGCCTGTGATCAAAGTCGGTCGTATGGCAGGGCAGTTTGCCAAACCGCGTTCGGCCAATACCGAAACTGCGAACGGCGTCGAATTGCCAAGCTACCGTGGCGACATCATCAACGGTTTCGATTTCACCCCCGAAGCGCGCATTCCCGATCCTCAGCGCATGTTGCAGGCCTACACGCAAGCCGCAGCCTCGCTCAACCTGTTGCGGGCCTTTTCCAAGGGGGGCTTTGCCGATGTGCACCGCGTGCACGCATGGACCCTTGGTTTTACCGAGAATGACGAGGCCGAAAAGTACCGTGACATGGCAAGCCGTATTCAAGATACGCTTGATTTCATGGCCGCTGCGGGCATGACATCGGATAAGAACTCCGACCTTAAAACCGTGGATTTCTACACCTCCCACGAGGCGCTTTTGCTCGAATATGAAGAGGCGTTGACCCGTGTTGATAGCACCACAGGTGCGACGATTGCAGGCTCCGGTCACATGATCTGGATCGGCGATCGCACCCGCCAGCCTGATGGCGCGCATGTTGAGTTCTGTGCCGGCGTTGAAAACCCGATCGGGTTGAAATGCGGCCCGACCACAACCGCCGAAGACCTCAAAGTGTTGATGGCGAAACTCAACCCTGCCAATGAAGCGGGCCGTTTGACCCTCATCGCGCGCTTTGGCGCGGGTAAAGTGGCCGAGCATCTGCCGCGCTTGATCCAAGCGGTCAAGGAAGAGGGCGCAAACGTTGTCTGGTCGTGCGATCCGATGCACGGCAATACAATCAAATCCCCGTCTGGCTATAAAACGCGCCCCTTTGAGGACGTGTTGTCGGAAGTTCAGGAATTCTTTGCCATTCACCGCGCCGAGGGCACAATCCCCGGTGGTGTGCATTTCGAAATGACGGGCAAAGATGTGACCGAATGCACGGGCGGCGTGCGCGCTGTGACGGATGAGGATTTGTCAGACCGCTACCACACCGCATGTGATCCGCGTCTCAATGCGTCGCAGTCGTTGGAATTGGCGTTCCTTGTCGCTGAAGAGTTGCAGAAAACCCGCTCAAGTGCGGATCTCGCCGCAACCGCGTAAGTCTCCACCATTATCCAATCTGAAAAGCCGCGCCTCGTGCGCGGTTTTTTGTTTGTTCGCGGCGTCTTTACGCGAACATAAAACAATCACCGTGGCGCGTATAACCCGCCGCCTCGTAAAAGCTGACGGCTTTAGGGGCGGAGAGCAACAGGTAGGCGGAGCAATTGGGAGCCGCCGCGACTGTATGCGCCAAGAGTGCTTTGCCGATTCCGTGCCCTTGCGCCGTGGTATCAACGCATAGCTCAGAGCAATATAGTGCATAGTGAAAATCGGTGATGGAGCGCGCCACGCCAAGAAGGGTTCCCGCCTCGTCGCGTGCCGTTACAATCACATCGGCGCGCGCAACCATCCCTGCGATTTTATCGCTATCGTCAACGGGGCGGCGTTCGGCCAATGTCGATCGGCGCAAAACGTCCAAAAACGCTTGCGCCGTTAAGTCTGGTTCAATCGCGTAGTTTACCTGCATCGCACCGCTGCCCTATTTATCCTTTAACCACGGCCAAATTGGCGGGTGTGATGCTCGGGCGCAAGCAAAGATGTCAGGTCATAGGATGCGATTGGTCTTAGGCGTCGTTGTCGCTGACCAGTTTCAGGAACGGGACAGCCGCCTTTGGGGCGCTTTTGGGTGTCGCGCGGCTCTCGGTTTCGCGGGGGCGGTGTGCCTCGACAAACCCCGGAATTTCGGTCGCGGGTGTTTTCGCGGCGGGCGTCTGCACGGTTGCGGGCATATCGGTCAACAGATCGCGGGTTGTGACCTCAACCACGTCAAAGCGGCGCGGCTGGCGGCCAATATCGCCTTTGGACTGCAAGCACCCCAGAACGCGGTTCACATCACCCAAATCAGATTTCAACGGGCACAAAAGCAATTGCGCCTCAAGGGCAGGGCGGCCCATGCCACCCGACGATTTCAGTGTGATTGTTGTGACGTTGGGCGTCTCGCACACGGCCTCTAGAGCTGCGGAAATTTGGGTGCGTGCCTCGGGGGTGAACATCGCGGTGAGTGGCATCCCGCGCACTTCCATCCCCATCAGATCCGTGAGGTGCATCCCTGCGAGGCGAAAACGGGCCACACCGGGTGCAATGCGTTCAAGGATAAAGGCATATTCGAGAGCGGACTGCATGCCACGGGGATCGATATCGCCGCGTGACGGGATTGGGCGACCATTGCGAAGACCCTCCCAATACGCCTCAACGTCTTTGAGAGCTGGAAAGATCATTTCCGCGCGGCGCGGCATCATTGAAACGACATTTGTACCGTTGATAGAATTGATGCTCATAATCTTCACCTTGTGTCAGTCGTCTCAGGTCGGGTCGACGGGGTTAGTCGTGTGCGGCCCGTCGTCGATCTTGTGTTGTGTGGTAGCAGTGTCTCACCGCTGGCTTGACGTGAATATGCCATGACTTTGCCCAGATTGGTGGAATTTCCTAAGCAATGGTTAACGCATGGGCCGTTAACCGTGAAAAATCGCTCAAAAGCGACACGTATATCGCAAATCTCAGTGCTTTGAGTTTCTGCAATTTTTGATTTATATCAGAGTATTAATTGCTATTGTTGCGCTCGGGTTTCTCGTTGCGACCTTGGATCAATTTATTTTTTCCACCTGCACCGTTTTGGGGGAAATCGCGGCCGCGTTAATCTTTTGAGTCGGCAAATGCGGGCAGGATTGCGGCTGTCGTGTGCCAAATCAAACGGCCTGTATCAGGGTCTGCCACAATTGAGTCTCATTTGGACGATGGCGCATTCGCATAGGTAGCCAAACCCGCAGCGCGAGGATATGACTAAGCCGATAACCGAGCAGGCCGCACAGGGGTGGCCTCGCTATAGACAGTACGGAGCCTTTAATATGACCACTGATCGCCGCGGCCTATTGATCATTCTGTCCTCTCCCTCAGGGGCGGGGAAATCGACCTTGGCCAAGCGGCTGATGGAGTGGGATGATACCTTGCAGTTCTCGGTGTCCAGCACGACCCGTAGCCCGCGTGCGGGTGAGGTTGACGGGACGCATTACCATTTTTCGGACGAAGACACCTTTAAGCATATGGTCGGTGCGGGCGAGATGTTGGAACACGCCTTGGTGTTCGGCAACTATTACGGATCACCGGCGGGGCCAGTCCGCGAGGCCATTGAGGCTGGGTCGGATGTGTTGTTTGATGTGGATTGGCAAGGCGCACAACAAATTGCAAACTCGGCCTTGCGCGATCACGTGTTGTCGATCTTTGTCTTGCCGCCCTCCATCACGGAGTTGCGCCGCCGTTTGGAAACCCGTGGTCAGGATAGCGCCGAAGTCATCGAACAACGCATGCGCCAAAGTTGGGACGAGATCAGTCATTGGGACGGGTACGACTACGTGTTGGTCAATGACGATCTCGACCATTCATTCGAGCGGCTCAAGACCATCATTGCCGCCGAACGTCTGCGCCGCCGCCAACAGCCCGGCTTGCTCGGGTTTGTGCGCACCTTGCAATCAGAATTCGAAGGGAAAGAGACATGACACTATATACGCTCGGTGATCACGCTCCGGTGTTGCCGGTCAATGGCGACTACTGGGTTGCCCCAGATGCCAACGTGATTGGCAAAGTTGTCTTGGGCGAGGGCGCGAACATCTGGTTCGGGGCCACGCTGCGCGGCGACAACGAGGCGATTGAAATCGGCGCGGGGTCCAACGTGCAAGAGAATAGCGTTCTACACACGGATATTGGATTTCCGCTTACGATCGAGGCGGGATGCACAATCGGGCACAAGGCGATGCTGCACGGCTGTCACATTGGTGAAAACTCCTTGATCGGGATGGGCGCTACGGTTTTGAATGGAGCCAAAATTGGTCGCGATTGTCTGATCGGGGCAGGGGCGTTGATCACCGAAGGCAAAGAGATTCCTGACGGATCTTTGGTGATGGGGGTTCCGGGCAAGGTTGTGCGCGCCCTGAGCGCGGAGCAAATCCAAGCGCTCAAAACCTCGGCACTGCACTACCAAAGCCGTGCGCGGGAGTTTCGCGAGGGACTTGTTGCCATCGACGGCTAGGGCATACGCGCCAGTCTCCAATGTCATGGCAGTGTGATGATTGACGATTAATCTGGCGCGCAAATGTGCAAGGAGACCCCCGTGCGAGAGTTGAATACAAATGATGTAATGCAATCGCGTTTGGTGGGCGAACTGGCGGGGGCAATGCCGTTTCCGGTCATCATCGTCGGACGCGATGAGCGTATTTTAGCGATCAATAGCCAAGCCGAATCCATGTTTGGCGCAGGCACCATCGGGCGTCACTATATCACTGTGATGCGCCAGCCCATGGTGTTGGACGCGATTGAAAGCGTTCTGCGTCTTTCCGAGCCTGCACAGGCGCAATACAGCGTGAGCGAGGGCGGGCACGATCTGCATTATGCGGTTCACGCGCGCCCCGTGGTGACTGATGACTTCGCCTGTGTCACTGTTGCCTTTGAGGATCGCACCGAGGTGGAGGACGCGGGCCTGATGCGGCGCGACTTTGTGGCGAACGTATCGCATGAATTGCGCACGCCGCTTACGGCCGTCTTGGGATTTATCGAAACTCTACAAGGGCCAGCGGCCAACGATGCGGGCGCGCGTATGCGGTTTCTCGAGATTATGGGCAAAGAGGCGCGGCGGATGAACCGCATTGTGGGTGATTTATTGTCGCTGTCACGTGTTGAGGCGAACCGGCGTGTGCGCCCGACTGATGATGTCGATGTCAGCGCCATTTTGCGCTCTGTTGTTTTGTCTTTATCGCCCTTCGCACAAAAACAGAATGTAGCACTTGTGCTCGAAGGGGCAGAGGGTAGCGACCGTGTCATGGGCGATCAGGACCAGTTAACGCAAGTGTTCACAAATCTCGTTGAGAACGCGATCAAGTACGGCGGTGCGGGGCGTCAGGTGTCAATCTGTGTCGCGGCCCACACCCAAGAGCCGACCATGCGCGGCCCTGCGTTGCGCGTCGATGTGGCCGATCAAGGCGAGGGAATAGCCCAAGAGCACATCCCGCGCCTCACACAGCGGTTCTACCGTGTTGATTCTCACCGCTCGCGTGAAATGGGCGGTACGGGGCTTGGTTTGGCGATTGTAAAACACATCATTAACCGACATCGCGGACGGCTCAGGATCGAAAGTTATGCGGGAAAAGGCAGCTGCTTTTCTGTTATTTTGCCTTATGAATAAGGGGTTACGATCTCGGCACCCCGCGTCTTTTGGGGTGGAGACGCGAAAATCTATGCGCCGCTTTTTTTGAGCATTTTGGCTCATGTCATTAATCTGTTACAAAACTTACACAAAAGCATTGCGAGTGGGCCTTAGGTCTCGGCGTCGAAGGGGAATGACACCCCTGAGATAAGACAACAGGAGCTTTATATGTCTTTCGTAAAATTGACCGTATCCGCACTGGCACTCGCCGCTGCATCCGCAACCGCAGCCTCTGCACGTGATCAGGTTCAAGTTGCAGGTTCGTCCACCGTTCTGCCTTACGCCTCCATCGTGGCCGAAGCCTTCGGTGAGAACTTTGACTTCCCAACACCTGTTGTTGAATCTGGTGGCTCTTCCGCTGGTCTCAAGCGCTTTTGCGAGGGTGTTGGCGAAAACACCATCGACGTTGCAAACGCATCGCGCAAAATCAAAGACTCTGAGATTTCTGTCTGTGCAGACGCTGGCGTGACTGACATCATCGAAGTACGCATCGGCTATGACGGCATCGTGTTCGCATCCCAGATCGACGGTCCAGCATTCACCGCCTTCACCGAAGCCGACATCTTCAACGCTTTGGCTCCAAAAGTGGTCGTTGACGGCGCGCTTGTCGACAACCCCTACACAAAGTGGTCCGATTTCAACGCTGATCTGCCTGCCGAAGACATCCTTGCCTTCATCCCTGGTACAAAGCACGGCACACGCGAAGTGTTTGAGGAAAAAGTGATCGCAGCGGGCTGTGAAGAAACAGGCGCAATGGCAGCTATGGTTGCTGGCGGCATGTCCGAAGATGACGCAGAAGATGCATGTTTGCTCGTGCGTACAGATGGCAAATCCATCGATATCGACGGCGACTACACCGAAACGCTTGCCTCGATCGCTGCGAACACAAACGCAATCGGCGTGTTTGGTCTCGCCTTCTACGAGAACAACACTGACAAGCTGAAAACGGCAACAATGTCTGGCGTTGAAGCTACAACCGAGACAATCGCATCGGGCAACTACCCCGTGTCGCGTCCGCTTTACTTCTACATCAAAGCGGCCCACATCGGCGTGATCCCTGGCGTTAAAGAATACGCTGAGTTCTTCGTATCCGACGACATGGCTGGCCCCGATGGCCCGCTTGCCGAGTACGGCCTCGTATCCGACCCCGAGCTTGTTCAGACACAAGACGGCGTTGCAAACGAAGTGACCATGAACTAAGCGCATCGTCGCAATACGCAGGGGCTGCGCGACACTATCGCGCAGCCCTTTTTGACCGCGGAGGTAGGGGGACTTCCTTTCGGTTTAAATTCTCTCCCCCACGATATACGGAGCGGCCATGTCTGCCTTTTGGCTTTTCATTCTAGTTCTCGCGCTCAGTGCGACTGGGTTTGTCCTCGGGCGTGCCCGCGCCATGAAAGACGCAGGGGGCGATATCCGCCGCTTGCATTCTCTGCCAAGCTATTATGGCTCCAACGTCATGTTGTCGACGCTCATCCCCGGCCTGTTTGTTCTGGTCGCGTGGTTGATTATGCAGCCGATCATTTTGCAGACGCAAATTGCGGCCATGATCCCCGATACGGCGTTTGAGGATGCGGGCGGATTGAACCTGATCCTGTCAGATGTGCGCCGAGTTGCCTTAGGGCTAGACGCCGCAGTGTCCCAAGGCGTGATTTCGGTCCAAGACATGCGTGCGCTGAGCTCTGGTGACGATGTGCGGGGCTTGCTTGGCTCTGTCGGTGTTGCTGTCGGCTCTCAGATATCGGCCTTTGTTCTGGACGCGGCGCGAGCCTATCGCAGTCAATCCGACGTTGCGCATTGGCTGATGACGGCTTTGACACTGGGCGTTTCGTTTATCGGCTTTGTCCTCGCACTTAAGGCGACATCGCGCACAGCTCGTGCCCGCAACAAAGTGGAAACTGTTGTTCGCACGCTGCTTTTGGCGGCGGCGTCTTTGGCGGTTCTGACGACCGTTGGCATTGTCTTTTCGCTTTTGTTCAACACGATTGAGTTTTTCAAACTGTATCCTGCGTCTGAGTTCTTTTTCGGAACCACATGGGCACCCTCGTTTGGTGGCGGGTCCGAGTTGGGCGTGTTGCCCCTGTTTTGGGGGACATTCTATATCTCGATTATCGCGCTCTTGGTGGCTGTGCCCATCGGGTTGTTCGCGGCTATCTATCTGTCGGAATACGCAGGTCCAAAAACCCGCGCCTTTGCCAAACCGCTCCTTGAGGTGCTCGCAGGCATTCCGACCATTGTTTACGGTTTGTTTGCTTTGCTCACCGTGGGGCCGATGTTGGTGTCGCTATTTGGTGATGCCGGAATGCTAGGCGTTGACTGGATGGCCGGCGGGCGCGCGGTTATCACCGCGGGTCTGGTGATGGGCGTGATGCTCATTCCGTTTGTCTCGTCCTTGTCTGACGACATCATTAACGCGGTGCCACAAGCCATGCGTGACGGATCACTTGGCCTTGGCGCGACCCCGTCCGAGACAATCAAACAGGTGGTTTTACCCGCCGCTTTGCCCGGTATTGTCGGCGCTATTTTACTTGCCGCCTCGCGTGCGATTGGTGAGACGATGATCGTGGTCTTGGGGGCAGGGGCCGCCGCACAACTCGACATGAACCCCTTTGCCGCTATGACCACCGTCACCACGCGGATCGTGTCGCAATTGACGGGGGATGCCGATTTTTCATCGCCTGAGGCGCTTGTCGCCTTTGCTCTGGGGATGACGCTCTTTGTGATCACCCTTGGCCTTAACGTGATCGCACTCGTGATTGTGCGTAAATATCGGGAGCAATATGACTGATGTCTAACGCAACCTCATCCAACCGCGCGCCACAAGGCGCACCCAAATCGTCACTGTTCACCGAGACGAAACACACCAAGCGGCGCAATGCCTCCGAGGCGCGATTCAAGAGTTACGGCATTGCCGCAATCGCACTTGGGCTCACGTTCCTCGTATTTTTGTTGACGACCATCGTGGGCAACGGGTTGCCCGCGTTCAAACAAACGTTTGTCACTATCGCGGTTGAATTGCCCGAGGCCAAACTCGATAAATCCGGTGTGCGTGATCCGGCCATCATGGCGAAAGTCACCACATTCGGGTACAAACCCTTGGTTGAGGCGGCCCTCGCAGATACACTTGCGGCTCAGGGCATCGAAAACCCCTATGCCAAGGCCAAAGACCTTGGAAAGATGCTGTCCAGTTCAGCGCCTGCACAGGTCCGTGATGCGGTTTTGGCCGATCCCGATTTGATCGGTCAAACGGTCGAGTTTCGTCTTTTGACCTCGTCGCGCGTTGATGGCTATTACAAAGGCCGTGTAAAGCCTGCCGATCTTGAGCGTGACAAAAACCTCGACGCTGCGCACCTTGTTATTGCCGATCAGATGGTGGCCGCAGGCATGATGAAAACCGTTTTTAACGTCGACTTCATCCTTGGCGCGGATGCCTCGGAAAGCCGTCCGGAACAAGCGGGCATTGGCGTGTCGATGGTCGGATCGCTGTTTATGATGCTCGTCGTGCTTGTATTGGCGCTGCCCATCGGGGTCGCCACATCGATCTATCTCGAAGAGTTCGCACCGCAAAACCGTCTGACCGATTTAATTGAGGTGAACATCTCCAATCTGGCCGCTGTTCCGTCGATTGTGTTCGGTATCCTTGGTTTGGCTGTGTTCATCCAGTTCGCTCACCTGCCGCAATCCGCACCTCTTGTGGGCGGGTTGGTTCTCACCTTGATGACCTTGCCGACCATCATCATCTCGACGCGTGCCAGTCTCAAAGCTGTGCCACCATCGATCCGCGATGCGGCCTTGGGTGTCGGCGCGTCAAAGATGCAGTCGGTGTTTCACCACGTCTTGCCCCTCGCTATGCCCGGTATTTTGACAGGGACCATCATCGGTCTGGCGCAGGCCTTGGGTGAAACCGCGCCACTTTTGCTCATCGGTATGGTTGGCTACATCGCGTCCAATATGCCCGATGGGATTGCATCGGGGTTCTTCGATCCCAATTCCGCAATGCCTGCCCAGATCTATGAATGGGCAAAACGTGCCGATCCTGCGTACTATGAACGTGCATGGGGCGGGATCATCATTCTTTTGGGGTTCTTGATGACGATGAATATCATCGCCGTTATCTTGCGCCGCCGTTTCGAGCGCCGCTGGTAGGGGGTCTGATATGAACGATATGCGACTAATGAAAAGAGACGTGGATATGAACGACATCAAAATCTCCGCCAAGGGCGTCCAAGTGTATTACGCCGACACCCATGCGATCAAAGACGTAGATGTGGAGATCAAAGACAAGACCGTCACCGCCTTTATCGGCCCGTCCGGTTGCGGCAAGTCGACGTTTTTGCGCACCCTGAACCGTATGAACGACACGATTGATATTTGCCGCGTTACGGGTGAAATTTTGCTCGATGGCGAGGACATCTATGACAAGCGGGTCGATCCGGTGCAGCTGCGCGCCAAAGTCGGTATGGTCTTTCAAAAGCCAAATCCGTTCCCGAAATCCATTTACGACAACATCGCATATGGCCCACGCATTCACGGGTTGGCCCGTAGCAAGGCCGATCTGGACGTGATCGTCGAGCAATCCCTACGCCGTGGTGCGATCTGGGATGAGGTCAAAGACCGCCTTGACGCGCCGGGAACGGGGCTTTCGGGTGGGCAACAACAACGCCTGTGCATCGCGCGCGCCATTGCCACCGAACCCGAAGTCCTATTGATGGACGAGCCGTGCTCGGCACTTGACCCGATTGCCACCGCGCAGGTCGAGGAACTGATTGATGAGTTGCGCGCGAATTTTTCGGTGGTGATTGTGACGCACTCGATGCAACAAGCCGCGCGTGTCAGTCAAAAGACCGCGTTCTTCCACCTCGGAAACCTCGTTGAATACGGCGACACAAGCCAGATTTTCACCAACCCGCAAGATCCACGCACCGAGAGCTATATCACCGGTCGGATCGGATAAGGGGCAGGAGACAGATATGAATAACGGAAAACACATTGCCTCCGCCTTTGACCGTGATCTTGAGGGTATTCAGGCGCTTATCATGAAAATGGGCGGTCTGGTCGAGGCCAATATCAAAGATGCCTCCATCGCTCTTGAGGAGCGGGACGTTGAACTGGCCGAGCGCGTGCGCAAGGCCGACAAAATCATTGATGCGCTTGACGTGCAGATCAATGAAGAGGCCGCGCGCCTCATCGCGCTGCGTTCGCCCACAGCGGGAGATTTGCGCACGGTCTTGTCGGTGATGAAAATCTCGACCAACCTTGAGCGCTGCGGTGACTACGCCAAAAACCTTGCCAAACGCACGGGTGTTCTGGCGGAGATGAGCCCGATTGATGGAGCGGGGGCAAGCCTGCGCCGCATGGCGCGCGAGGTCGAGGACATGCTACGATTGGCGCTTGATGCCTATATGCAGCGCGATGCCGTTCTGGCCGAAACCGTGCGCCACCGAGATGTTGACGTCGACCAGATGTACAACGGCCTGTTTCGCGAATTCCTGACCTTTATGATGGAAGATCCACGCAATATTTCGGCCTGTATGCACTTGCATTTCATCGCCAAAAACATCGAACGCATGGGCGACCACGCCACGTCCGTGGCCGAGCAGGTGATCTATCTTGTGACCGGAGAAATGCCCGATGAGGCGCGCCCTAAAGGGGATGTGACATCGCGCACACATATCGGTGTGGAGGACGATTGATGTCACCGCAAAAACCGCGTGTTTTGGTCGTCGAGGATGAACCAGCACAGCGTGAGGTTCTGGCCTATAACCTTGAGGCCGAAGGATATTTGGTGATCCGCGCCCAAGATGGCGATGAGGCGCTGTTACTGGTGGATGAGGATCAGCCTGATGTGATTGTTCTCGATTGGATGTTGCCCGGCGTGTCGGGGATCGAGATTTGCAGACGCTTGAAAATGCGGGCCGAGACTCGCGCAATTCCGGTGATTATGCTCTCTGCGCGCGGCGAAGAGGTGGACCGCGTGCGCGGACTTGAGACCGGCGCGGATGACTATGTCGTTAAACCGTATTCTTTGGTTGAACTGATGGCGCGGGTGCGCACCCAATTGCGCCGTGTACGTCCCGCGGCGGCGGGTGAAATGTTGGAGTTTAGCGACATAGCTCTGGATGCCGAAACGCACCGTGTCACACGCGGCGGCAACAGTTTGAAACTGGGTCCGACCGAATTTCGCCTGCTGTCAACGTTCATGGAAAAACCGGGGCGCGTGTGGTCGCGCGAACAGCTTTTGGACCGTGTTTGGGGGCGCGATATCTATGTCGATACACGCACGGTAGATGTCCACATCGGACGGCTGCGCAAGGCGCTTTGTCAATTCGGCGGTGACGATCCCCTGCGCACGGTGCGCGGTGCGGGATATGCGTTAGGATAAGCTAAAGGACGCTACTTAACGGCTCTTCTTCATTTATATCAGTACCTTACAGAATATATCTGGTGTAAATCCGATCCCGCGTCGACCATACAAAACACACTCATTTCAAAGTGTAGTGTCATATATTAATCAACGCGGGCACGGCATGTCCCCGAACACTGGTCGCACGCATTATATCCACATGGAGTTGCGCTGATCACGCCTCGAGATTGAGCCACGCCACCTCTTTTTGTGTGAGTTCAAGGTCAAGCGCGGGGAGGGTTGATGCAATTTCACCCGGACTGCGCGGACCGATCAGGGCGAAGGAGGGAAAGCTTTGCCCCAAAACCCATGCGGTTGCGATGTTATGCGCCGAAACGCCATATGTTGCCGCCAGTTCGCGTGCACGCCGCCGCCGTTCTGCATTCTCGGGTGAGCCATAGCAGGTTTCGGGGCGCGTATCCTCGGGCAACCGGTCGCGCAGGGCGCGCGGTAGGAAATACCCGCGCGCTTGTGACGACCAACTTAGGTGCATCACATTGTTTTCGCGCAAGTATTCTAGCGTTTGCGGCGTGTTAGATGTCACGCAGCCGTCCCAAACCGGCTTGGTCATCACCGCCAACGAGAGGTTGTTGTTGAGGATGCGCGGCGCCGGAAGATCATGGGCGTTCGCATAGGCAACGGCTTGGCCAAAGCGCTCTATTGACCAGTTCGAGCCGCCCCAAATGCCGATCTTTCCCTTATCCTTGAGACGCGCCAAGGCCTCGACAAACTCGCCTACAGGCACATCGGGATTGTCGCGGTGCATAATGTAGATCGGCGCATGATCTAGCGTGAGGCGTTCAAGCGAGATATCAAGTTGCGCCTCAATCGCGCGCGGCGTGCAATAAGGCGTATGCGCGCCTTTGGCGATCACCGTGATGTCGCGCGCGACCCCACGCGATTTGATCCATTGACCCAAAACAGCCTCATGCAGCCCGCCACCGTACACAAACCCCGTATCAAAGGCATTGCCCCCCGCGTCCATCCACGCGTCCCAGACGATTGCGCCCTGAGCAAGCGTGTCTCGGTTATCGCATCCCATAACGAGACGCGACATCAGGTTGGGCACATCTTTCACGGTCACACTGGGCACTGTCGGCAGACCGCTTGGGATACACCGTGCCAAAATGCGCCGCGCGCCGTCCTTTTCGGCAAAGGTTTTGTAGCCGACTGCGCCGCGCCACTGATCCAGAACGGCAGTGTTGCCGATCGACCCCAAATGCGACATTCCGGGGTAGGGCAGTTCAACCTGTCCGGCCAAAATGGCTTGGCTCGCGGCTTCTGCCTCGAATTTGAAAAGCATCTCGGGGTGGGTCAAATGCTCCTCGCGCGTTTCGCCCGCCACCGTCACTTGGATCGTGGTATCAGACGGGCCTGCGTTGCGACCGGGAACCCACGGGTCGGGCAGCGTCAAACTGCCTTTGGTGCCGCTCACATGAATGGTATTGTCCATGTTGCGCGCCACAGCACAGGCGACTTCGGCCGTGATACCATTGGCAAATTTCAACAGTCCGTAGGCCACGGCATCGACGCCGGTTTGGGCAACAACGCCCGTTCCCGTCACCGAGACCGGATTGGCAAACGCCCCCTCGTCAATCCCCGCAATCAGGCGCGCCGCCGAGACGGGATAGCCGCCGACATCCAGAATGCCACCCCCCGCAAGGGCGGGATCATACAGGCGCGAGGCCGCATCAAACGGGGCATTGAATCCGAAACTGGCACGAATATGCGTGATCTCTCCGATTTCACCCGATTTCAAAATCTCGATCATCCGCGCAATTTGCGGATGTAGAAGGTACATGTAGGCTTCCATGAAAAACAGGTTTTCTTGGGCCGCGGCTTCGACCAGAACGGTGACTTCGGCGGCGTTTAGCCCCGCCGGTTTCTCAACCGAGACATGTTTGCCCGCCCGCAACGCCATGAGCGCGAGTTCGGCGTGAAACGGATGCGGTGTGGTGATGTGGATGGCATCGACATCGGGGGCGGCGCATAGGGCGGCGTAGTCGTCGAACCGCATGTCATCGGCAATCGCGTGCAAATCGCCAAAGGCGGTGCGGCGTGCGCCGCTTCGACTTGCAATGGCGCGCAGTCGTGCCGAGGGAGCTTGCGCAACCCCGTCCGCGAAATTCTGGGCAATTGCTCCCGGTCCAATGATACCCCAAGATACCTGCGCCATGACATTTCCTCACCTGATAACAGAACATTTTGCATCACGGTGGCGCAAAGCCATGGCGCATAGCAACGTGTATTTTCGCGGGTGGGGGTCTCGCGTCTTGGCGCGCGCCACGATTGCCTTGCGTGAATGTCTGCGCACGCGCGCACGGGATGGATAATTTTTGCCGCGATGTTGCGGCGTGCTCTTGACCAATGGGTCGCAACACAACAGGTATAGACCAGAACCGCATTTGAAAATTCCAAGGAGGCCTTACAATGGCATTCGCACTCCCCGATCTCCCTTACGCCCACGATGCTCTTGCCAATCTTGGCATGTCTGCCGAGACGCTCGAGTTTCACCACGACCTGCACCACAACGCCTATGTCACCAACGGCAACGCGGCAATTGCGGGCACCGAGTGGGATGGCAAGACCCTCGAAGAGATCATCGTTGGCACCTACGACAAATCTTCTGTCGCGCAAAACGGCATCTTCAACAACATCTCGCAGCTGTGGAACCACAACCAGTTTTGGGAAATGATGGGGCCAAACGGCAACGCAATCCCGACCGAACTCGAAAAAGCCCTCGTTGAGAGCTTTGGCTCCGTAGATGAGTTCAAATCCCAGTTCTCTGCCGCTGGCGCAGGCCAGTTCGGCTCCGGTTGGGCATGGCTCGTCAAAGACACAGATGGCGCGCTCAAAGTGACCAAGACCGAAAACGGCGTGAACCCGCTGTGCTTTGGTCAGACCGCGCTTTTGGGCTGTGACGTGTGGGAACACTCCTACTACATCGATTTTCGCAACAAACGCCCTGCGTATTTGACCAACTTCCTCGAAAAACTGGTCGATTGGGACAATGTTGCGGGCCGCCTCTAATACTTGATGGCGTTCGCTTTATAGAAAAAGGCGCTCCTGTGTGGGGCGCCTTTTTTGTGCGCAGCCGCTTGAGCGGTTTTGTGCCTTGCTGTCGGGATCAATTCACCGTTAAACAAGGGCTATGTCCGACTCACGTATTGGCCTTTTGGCTATTCTTGGCACCTACACCATTTGGGGTCTTTCCGCGCTTTACTACGCGCAATTGTCCCATGTGCCACCACTCGAGGTACTGGCCCACCGCACGGTGTGGTCGTTTCTGGCGTTTTTCGCGGTGATCCTCGTCCAAGGACGCCTGCGCGACCTCTTGGGTGTGTTGCATCCGCGCACGGGGTGGAGTGGGCTATACCGGATCATTCCTGCGGCGGTTTTCGTGTCGATCAACTGGTTTTTGTTCGTCTACGCGATCCAGATTGATAAAACGCTTGAGGCGTCTTTGGCCTACTATATCTCGCCTCTTTTGGCCGCGGCCGTGGGGTGGGTCGTCTTCAAAGAGCGTCTTTCGGGGTTGCAGTGGCCCGCCATGGGGTTGGCGCTGTGTGCGGTCGTGATTTTGACGGTTGGGTTGGGGGCCGCGCCGTGGATGGCGCTTGCGATGTCGTCGACCTTTGTCGCCTATTCCGTGTTCAAAAAGGGGGTCGAGGCGGGGCCGACCTTGGCCATGGCCGCCGAGACCACGCTCCTCATGCCTGTGTCGCTCGTTTACCTGATTGGCGCCCATTTCGGGGTGTGGGGTGGTGATGCGGTGGGCGGCGGCGCGTTTGGAACGAATTGGCATGACACCGCGTTTCTCGCCTTTTCTGGCATTGCCACGGGCGTGCCGCTTTTGTTGTTCGGCGTTGCGGCCAAACGGGTGACACTGTCGTCGCTCAACATCGGACATTACTATAACGCCACCTTGCAACTGACTGTTGCTGTTTTGATTTTTGGTCAGGCGATCACGCTGCCACACATGGTGGCCTTGCCGCTTGTCTGGCTTGCTGTGTCGCTCTTTTCCCTACAGGCGCTACGCCGTGATCGTCAGGTCCGTATGGCGCGCAAGGCCTCGGTCAATGCCTCGATCGACGATATTGTTTTGTAGAGCTGTGTGGTTGTGTCGGCGGCGAACCCCTGCGCAATGATATGCTCAATGAGGGCGTTGAGTGGCGCCCAATAGTCATCGATTGAGAGCAAAAAGATCGGCTTGTCATGCAGTCCGATTTGCTTCCACGTCAGCACCTCGAAAAACTCGTCGAGCGATCCCGCACCGCCGGGCAAAACCACAATCGCGTCAGAGTTCATGAACATGACTTTCTTGCGTTCATGCATGTTCTCGGTAACCACAAAGGAGGTCAGATCGCGCTTGCCGACCTCCATATTCATCAGGTGCACTGGGATCACGCCAAAGGTATCGCCCCCTGCGGCCTGTGTGGCGCGTGCCACCGCGCCCATAAGGCCGACATCGCCCGCGCCGTACACCAATCGCCATCCCTCATCCGCAATCACGCGCCCCAGATCGGTGGCCGCCGCCATATAAGCGGGTTTGCCCCCCTCACGCGCCCCACAATAAACACAGACGGATAGGAGAGATTGGGCAGATTGCGACATTGAACACCTCATATGCAATGGTTTGAAACAAAGGAAGTCTTTGACCCTTGTTAGACGCGTTGTTAGGCTGTCTCAACCCTGCGCGAGACGGGGTGGGGAAACGACGGAACGAAAGCAGGGCTATGTCAGATAAAAGTGCATTTCAGCGCGCAGCACCCGTTGCGGCGGCGTCAGTCATCGCGATCATTGCAGCGATTGGTGTAGGGCTGTGGGTGGCAGCCCCCGAGGCGGAGGCACCCGCGGGAGGGGATCAAGCGCGTGTGGATCAGGCCGCGTTGGCGCAAGGCGAGCAAGCGGATGCTGTCGGAGATGTCGCCACGGCTGCAGTCGCTGCAAAGGCACCGGTTTCGAGTGGTGACGCCACAGGCCAAGAGGTGACCCCCGATGCGCCGGATATGGCCCAAAACGATGTAGCACGACAAACGCCCGCGCCCACAGAGCAAACGCCCGCTGATTTGGCGCAAACGCCCGAAGTCGTGACGCAGACGCCCCTATCAGATCAAGGTGACGATGATCAAACACGTGATGAGAGCGCCGAAGACGATATGCAAGCCGCGTCTGCCGCCGCTCCCGTGACCGACGATGTAGACGCGGCTGTTGTCGATAATACGACCCCTGCCGCATCTCAGTCAGCTGTCAATGATCTGTCGGTCAGTGCTGCCTCTGTCTCGCTTGATATCGTGCGTATTCCGCCTGAGGGGATCACAACTGTTGCCGGACACGCCCCTGCAAACACCGATGTAGTGATCTATGTTGATGGCGTAGAGGTGTCGCGCGCCACCACCAATACGCGCGGTGAGTTTGTGGCTTTGTTCGATCTCATGCCCTCGGACGGGGTACGTGAGCTGACGGTTGGTCTTGTGGATGGGGATCAGATCGTGTTTTCGGATGAAAGCATTGTTGTGGCCCCTGTGATCGCGCCGGCGCCAGTCGAGGCAACCCCAGTCGATCTTGCACAAGACCAAGACGCCACACCATCCGTTGATACGTCCGAAGCACAAGCGTCACCCGTGACAGCCATGCGTGATGTGGAGGCGGAGACGTCTGTGGCTCAAGCCAAACCGCAACCCACTGTTCTCAAGGCCAGTGATGAGGGCGTGCAGGTGCTACAACAGGCGGGGACAGACGCAACATCCGTGCGCGTCGATGCATTGACCTATGATCCTCAGGGCCGTGTGTTCGCCTCGGGGCGCGCACCGTCTGAGGCGCAAATCCGGCTCTATCTCAACAACGCATTGGCCGCCGAAGCCGTGGCGGGCGCGGACGGTCAATGGCGTGTCGAGCTCAAAGATGTCGCCGCGGGCGTTTACACCCTGCGCGCCGATCACGTTGGCCAAGACGGGGTAGTGATCACCCGCGCCGAAACACCGTTCAAACGCGAGGACGTGGCAATCTTGGCCCAAATCGCGTCTCAAGCGGAGCGCGATGGCGAAGCGGTTGCAGCACAGCAAAACGCGGCGGATGAGCCGCAGGTCGAGCCATCTGAGGCGCAACGAGCAGAGCAGGTGACAGATGCGCCCACGGACGCCCAAGATGCAGCGCTGCAATCGCCGCGCGCCCGTATTGGCTCTGTCACTGTGCAGCCGGGCAATACGCTGTGGGGGATTGCCTCCGATCGCTATGGGGACGGATTTCTGTATGCGCGGGTGTTTGACGCGAATAAAACCCAAATCCGCGATCCTGATCTGATTTACCCCGGACAGGTGTTCGTCTTACCAAAGTAGAGCGTTCCCCACACCGACTGGATTGGATATGTGGACGCACGCCCCTTTTGCGCAAGCGCGGTGTGCGACAGCGTAGCCCTTGCGTCTGGTGGTCAGATCATTAGGTCTGATCACAGAAGATATATGTTATTTTGAAAGAGTAGTTAGCCCATGCGCGGACGCCCAAGTTTGACCTCGACCACCGGCCCCGCAGATGGCATGTCCGTTATCCGCCGCGTCATTCCGTACTTTTGGCCCAAAGATGACCGCGCTGTTCGGGTTCGTGTTGTCATCGCGCTGACCCTTTTGGCCGTGGCCAAGATGATTACAGCCGTAACACCGCTCATTTATGGCTGGACGGTCGATAAACTGGCGGGTGAGGGCGATAGTGCGGCGTGGTACATGGCACTTGGCGCGATTGGTCTCACGGTGGGATACGGCGGCGCGCGGATCACCTCGAACGGCTTTCAACAATTGCGCAATGTGGTGTTTGCGCCTGTGTCCAACGCAGCGCTGCGTGCGCTTGCCCTTGAAACGTTTAACCATATCCATGCGTTGTCGATGCGCTACCACATCACGCGCAAAACCGGCGGGTTGAGCCGGATCATGGAGCGCGGCGTCAAAGGCGTGGCCTTCTTGCTGCAATTCCTTGTGTTTTCCATCGGGCCATTGGTGTTGGAACTGGTGATGGTCTTGATCATCGTTGGGGCTCAACTCGGTTGGCCGTATATGATCATCTTGTTGTTCACCTTTGTGGGCTACATCGTGTTCACCCTGAAAGTCACCGAATGGCGTGTGAAAATCCGCAAGGAAATGAACGATTTGGACACGGACGCCAATCAAAAGGCGATCGACAGTCTGTTGAACTTTGAAACGGTGAAATATTTCGTGGCCGAAAGCCGTGAGGCGGCGCGCTATGACGTGGCGATGGCGGGCTATGAAAAGGCCTCGATCAAGACCGAAAACTCCCTCGCGTTTCTCAACTTTGGCCAGTCGTTTATCATCACCTGTGGCCTGATCGGGTCAATGGTTCTTGCCGCATTTGGAGTACAAAACGGCACCATTACGGTTGGCGATTTCGTCATGGTCAACGCCTTTGTCATTCAAATCACCATGCCGCTCAATTTCCTCGGCTCGATGTACCGCAACATCCGTCAGGCGCTTGTCGATATGGAGGAGATGTTCACGCTCTTGCATCAACCCGCTGAAATCAAAGATAAAGACGGCGCAAAGCCTCTAGATGTCGGCGGTGGTGCGGTTCAGTTGGATGCGGTCACGTTTGGCTATGATCCGGCGCGCGAGATTTTGCATGGGGTGTCGATTGATGTGCCTGCGGGCAAAACGCTTGCCATTGTTGGCCCCTCGGGGTCGGGAAAATCCACCATCGGGCGGCTGTTGTTCCGGTTCTATGATGTCACAGGCGGCGCGTTGAAAATCGACGGTCAGGACGTGCGCGATGTGACGCAAGAGAGCCTGCACCGTGCGATTGGGGTCGTGCCCCAAGACACCGTGCTGTTCAACGACACAATCCGCTATAACATCGCCTACGGGCGCGGTGATGCGACATTTGACGATGTGGTCAGTGCCGCCAAAAAGGCGCGGATTCACGAGTTTGTCAGCAGCTTACCCGAGGGCTATGAAACCCAAGTGGGCGAGCGTGGCCTCAAACTGTCTGGCGGCGAAAAACAGCGGGTCGGCATTGCACGAACCTTGCTGAAAAATCCGCCCGTCTTGTTGTTGGACGAGGCAACATCCGCCTTGGACACCCAAACCGAGCGCGACATTCTGGATGCGCTCAAAGAAGCGGGCAAAGGGCGCACCGTGATCACCATTGCGCACCGCCTGTCCACCGTGGCCGACGCCGACGAGATTTTGGTGTTGGAGGCGGGGAACGTGGTGGAGCGCGGCACGCATGAGGATTTGTTGAGCCGCCATGGCAAATATTCCGCCATGTGGGCGGCCCAAGCCGAAGACCGCGATCAGGTCGCCTAAGCCGCCTGTGACGTGGCTGCGCCACATCTGGCGCGCCGAGGCCAGTGTTTGCGTTATTTAGTCCAGTTTTGTTTGAACCAACTGCGCACCGCCTGCGTAGTCTTTTCAAAGATATAGGAGAATAGCGTGACAGCTATCTGGTGGATCCGCCGAGATTTTCGACTTTGTGACAACCCGGCCTTGGTCGCTGCCGCTCTTGCGGGCGATGTCTTACCCGTGTTCATTCGCGATGAGACGGTGGACGCGCTCGGGGCCGCGCCCAAATGGCGGATGGGGCTCGGCCTTGCCCACTTGATGGAGAGGATCGAGGCTACCGGCGGGCGTGTTGTGTTGCGCGCGGGCGATGCGCGGGTGATCATTCCGGCGCTGGCGCGCGAGGTCGGCGCCACCTGTGTGCATTGGGCGCGCTTGTATGACAAAGACGCAATCGCGCGCGACACGGAGGTGAAATCCACGCTTAAATCTATGGGGATCGACGCCCATAGCCACGGCGGTCATTTGCTGTTTGAACCGTGGACTGTGGCCACAAAAACGGGTGGCTATTACAAGGTGTATTCACCATTTTGGCGGGCGGTCAAAGAGACGGATATCGCCCCATGCCTCAGTGCGCCAAAGGTCCGCTGGGCTGAGGCCCCCCAGAGTGACGCGTTGGCCGATTGGGCGCTTGGCGCGCAGATGCGGCGTGGCGCGGCGATTGTCGAGCCGCATTGTCACGTGGGTGAGGCGGCGGCTATGGCCCGCCTAGAGACTTTTGTCGCCGCTCATGCGGATGTGTATCAGGAACGGCGCGACTTCCCGTCTGAGCCTGTGTGTTCTGGCCTGTCTGAAAACCTCACATACGGCGAAATATCACCGCGCACGATCTGGCATGCGGGGATGGGCGCGCTCAAGGCGGGCGCGCGCGGAGCCGAGCATTTTCTAAAAGAAGTGACATGGCGCGAATTTGCCTACCACCTTTTGTACAACGAGCCTGAGTTAGCCCATAAAAACCACCGCGAGGGGTGGGACACATTTGCGTGGAGCGAGGACGCGGATAGCGCCGATGTGACCGCGTGGAAACAGGGGCGCACAGGCATCCGGTTTGTGGATGCAGCGATGCGCGAGATGTATGTCACAGGCACCATGCACAACCGCGCGCGCATGATTGTGGCGTCTTATCTGACCAAACACCTGATGGTGCATTGGCGCGTGGGGCGCGCGTGGTTCGAGGCCTGTTTGATTGATTGGGATCCGGCGGCCAATGCCATGGGGTGGCAATGGGTGGCGGGCTGCGGTCCCGATGCCTCCCCGTATTTTCGCATTTTCAACCCTGACGGACAGCTCGAGAAATTCGACAAAGAGGGTGTGTATGTGCGCAGATGGATTGCAGAAGGTCAGCGCGCGCCCAGTTCCACCGCGCTCTCGTATTTCGAGGCTGTGCCAAAGGCGTGGGGCGTGTCAGCGCAAGGCCTCTACCCCAAGCCGATCATTGACCTTAAAGTGGGGCGCGAACGCGCTCTGGCGGCCTATTCGGAGCGCAATGCGTGACGCAATGTGGTTTTGCGCTACACTTAGCATTAACATTGATAAACTGAGACCAATGACCGTTTGAAAACAGGCGGCAATCGACAAGAGGGGGCAAACATATGCTCGACGATCACGCAGACAAAAATCCGAAACCCGAGGTTTTGACTTCGACGCAGGGCCAAGAGAACCTGCCGCGCTATTTTACAAACGTCTTTGACGTGGCCAAGGATATGGCGCGTGGACAGCTTGATTTTGTGCTCCCCGATGGGCGCGTGTTTCGCGCAGCCGGTAAGGCGGCAGGACCGCACGCCGAATTGCATGTGCAGTCCGATGATGTGTTCGCACGCCTGATCCGCGAGGGCGATTTGGGCTTTTGCGAGGACTACCTCGATGGCGGATGGACGACCCCCGATTTGATGGCGCTGATGGATTTGGTGCATGCCGACAATGACGATCTATATGACGGATTTCCCGGCATGGCCTTTGTGCGCGCCTATGAGCGGATGCGGCATTGGATGAACAACAACTCCAAAAAGCAAGCCCGCAAAAACATCTCCTATCACTATGATTTAGGGAATGATTTTTATGGCCTGTGGCTTGATGAGACCATGACCTATTCGTCCGCAAAATATGAGGGTGAGGGCCAATCTCTGGCACAGGCGCAGACAGCCAAATACCGCTCGATGGTCGACGAAATGGGCGTGTCTGCAGGCGATCACGTGCTCGAAATCGGTTGTGGCTGGGGCGGCTTTGCCGAATACGCGGCGGGCGAGCGCGGATTGCACGTCACCGGCCTGACAATTTCCCAAGAGCAATATGATTACGCAACAGCGCGGATTGCAAAGGCGGGTCTGTCCGACCGTGTCACGTTCAAACTGCAAGACTACCGTGACGAGACCGCGCAATATGACGGCATCGCCTCGATCGAGATGTTCGAAGCTGTGGGCGAAAAATACTGGCCGACATATTTTGAAACGGTCAAAGCCTGTCTCAAACCAGATGCCTGCGCCACCTTGCAGATCATCACCGTTCAGGATCGACGCTTTGAAATCTACCGCAAGAACGTTGATTTCATTCAAAAATACATCTTTCCGGGTGGCATGTTGCCGTCTCCCACGGCGCTGCGCGCCCAGATCGCCAAGGCGGGTCTGACGTTCAAAAACAGTGTGGAGTTTGGCGAAAGTTATTCCAAAACACTACGTCTGTGGTTTGATGATTTTAACGCGCAATGGGACAAGATCGAAGCCATGGGATTTGATGACAGGTTCCAACGCATGTGGAACTTTTACCTGACATCTTGTGCGGCAACGTTTCATTCGGGCAACTGCGATGTAACCCAGATTACCATGACGCGTCCGCGCGGCGAACTGTCTTAACCATGCTTCGAGCGGGCAAATTTGCATCACCCGCGTGCTATGGGCGCAACTTTCGCAGCTATTGCGCAAAAGCGCCTTGAAAATGCGCCGTTTGCGGGGTGTCGTGAGACATCTCGCGCGGGGCCACATTGGCCGCACTCTCGCGCTCACATACATGGCAGGTTGTTATGCCCACAGCGTCTAAACTCGTCGCCGCACTTTGGTTCGCCCTGCTCGGGTGGTTTGCCGCCGAACTGGCCAAAGGGCATATGCCCGAGGGCACGCAGTTCGGTTGGTTTTCGTACATGACGGGCGTGATCGGCTTTGTCGTGGGGTGGCGGTTCTTGGGCAAACGTGCGGGCGACACCATGCGCGCGGCCTACGGCTACGGGTTCACGGCAAGCATATTGTTGGTGTTTTGGGCATTGCTGTACTTTTCGGGCGAGGAAATGATTCACCGCGCTTTGGACACGCGGTATCGCGGCCCGATGCATGCGCTGGCGGGCATGGTCGATCTGTTCAAAGATCATGCGCTGAGCGTTGTGATCCGGTTCGATGTGGCCATTACCCTCGTCGTGGGCGGGCTGTTTGGCGGATGGTTGACAGAACAAACGGCGCGGCGGTGGTCATGACGACAGATCCGTTTGCGGGCCTTGGCGCTGAATTCTCCGATCATGAACGCGCCTTTTTGCGTGCAGTACTCAAGGATCAGTCCGGCCTGACCCGAGATATCGCACGCGCGGCGGCCGTTGAAATTTTGGCCCACAAACATAACGGGCGCAGCGTAGAGACCGTGCGCGGGCATGCGGCGCAAATCCTGACACGGGCGTGGTCGCGGGTGCGGGCGCAAGATAGCCCGCGCGCTCTTGACCCGCGCAGAGAGACCATGACGCGCACCGCCGTCACAACGGTGCGCCATGTGATGCCGTATTTGAACTACTTCACCTTGGAAGACAGTCATTTTACCCATGCCCGTTTTGACGGCACGCAATCGGGTGAGATGCAACGGGCGGTGTTTCATATGGCCGATGCCGTGACCGTGTTGCCCTATGATCCTGTGCGTGACCGCGTTTTACTGGTTGAACAGTTGCGCTTTGGTCCGTTCGGGCGCGGCGATGTGTATCCATGGACCTATGAGCCTGTAGCGGGACGCATTGACCTGGGCGAGCCGCCAGAGATGACCGCGCGCCGCGAAACGCTTGAGGAGGCGGGGGTCACATTGGCGGCGTTGCACAAAGCGGGTGATTACTACGTCAGTCCGGGCGCTGCGACCGAGTTTTTGGTATCATATGTTGGCATCGCGGATTTGCCCGATGATGCGGCGGGTGTTGGCGGACTGGCCGAGGAGCACGAGGATATTCGGGCGTTTCTCGTGTCGTTCGACGCCCTTATGGCGATGTGTGATGCGCATCAACTCGACACTGGCCCGCTATACCTCACCACGCTTTGGTTGGCGCGTCATCGTGACAGGTTACGCAAAGAGTGCGGCGTAACGGCCTGACTTTAGGCCTCTTTTGGCTGCATCCAAAGCCAGATGAGAGCCGCACCCGCAAGCGTGAGAAACGGAATCATCGCAAGGTTGACGGCGTTCCATCCGTCTTGTGCTGATCCGCCCGAACAGTTCATCAAACCGCCCGAGGCCAGCGAGGCCACGGTTACGCCGCCAAAGACCAACAAGTCATTGACCCCTTGGATACGGCCGCGCTCGGAGGGCTCATGGGCCGAGGCCAACATGGCGGTTGCTCCGATAAAGCCAAAGTTCCAGCCAATGCCAAGCAACACGAGAGCGACAAAGAAGTTCTCGACGTTGACGCCCGCCATGCCGACAATGCCCGCAAGACCAAGGATGATAAGACCCGCCGCCATGATTTTTTGCACGCCGAACCGCGCAATCAGGGTGCCGGTGAAAAACGAGGGGACAAACATCGCAAGGACGTGCGCCGACACGATATCGGCCGCCATGTTTTGCTCAAACCCGCAGCCGACGACCGCCAGAGGCGTCGAGGTCATCACAAGGTTCATCAGCGCGTAAGACACCATTGCCACAATGATCGCCACGGCCACGCGCGGTGTGCGCAACAACGCCATGGTCGAGCGGCCAAGGTGTTCTCCGTGTTTGGCCACGGGCGGTTTTGGGATTTTGAGAAAGAGGAAAAGGCCTGAACCGATCAGGTTGATTGCGATAACGGCGAGATAGCTGCCAAGGAACGGGACGACCATGGCTTGGGATGTTGCTTTGACCAATTGCGGGCCAATGATGGCCGAGGCCAGACCGCCCGCCATGACCCATGAAATGGCTTTCGGTTTAAAGGCGTCATCGGCGGTATCGGTGGCGGCAAAGCGAAAGAACCCTTGGCTCGACTGATACAGGCCCGTGAACAGGCCGCCGACAACAAATAGCCAAAAATTCTGTTGTAACAAGGCGATAGCGCCAATAGATGCGCCCACGGCCCCCGCCGATGTTCCAATCCAAAACCCAACGCGCCGCCCGAACCGCTGCATGATCCACGACAGCGGTGTGGCCGACAGCATCGACCCGAGAACAACGGCAGTAATGGGCAATGTGGCAAAGCACAGGTTCGACGCCAACGACTGACCCGCAAGCCCTGCAATGATAAAGATCATCGACATCTGCGCTCCCAAGAATGCCTGAGCCGCCACAAGGATATAGACATTGCGGCGCGCGACATGGGGCAAAATGTGAGAGTGCGTATCGGGCTGAGAGGCGGGCTGAGAGTCGGACATGGGAAACATTCCAAATTATATATCTGTTTGTGCTTTACCAACCCGATCCCCGCTTGGAAAGGGGAGCAACACACGCCCCGCTTGATCGGTTTTGCACAGCCGCAACGATTTGACCGTGCACGGTGGCCTTATGTGCGGTCGATAAGGTGTACAAATGAGCCGCTCACAGCCCCGTGAAGCAAGCCTTGTGGGCCTAAATCCGTGCCTTCGGCGTCCGAGGCCGTCAAAAGCGGTGTCCCTTCGGCTTTGAGCGTAGTCGCGTAGTGAAATTCATGCGCGCTCCATGAGCCGGCAAAAGGGCCATGCATCACGGTGGCGCTGCGGTATCCCAAGTGCAACTTGCGCGTCTCGAATGATGTCTCAAGGGGTAAAAGCCCCGCCATTCGGTGGCGCACACCGTCTTTGTCGATCAACCCGTCACCCAGAACCATGTAGCCACCACATTCACCGTAAACGCGCCGCCGTGCTGCGGCTTCGCGCAAGGATTGTAAAAAACGGTGGTTCGCGGCCAGTTTGCCCGCGTGCAATTCGGGATAGCCACCCGGCAAGTAAATCAAATCACTCGGGGGTGCCGGTTCGTCCGCAAGTGGAGAAAACGTTGTGATATCTGCACCTTGTGCACGCCAGTCGGACAATAGATGCGGATAGGCAAAGGCAAAGGCCGCATCGCTTGCCACCGCGATGCTTTGCGCAGGTGGCGGTGTGCGCGGGCCCGAGGTGAGGCTGTGAAACGCACTGGCACTGGCCAAAAGGGCGTCGATATCCACACTCGCCTCGATGGCGTCCGCCGCGCGATCCAAAAAGGCGTTTAGATCGGATCTCTCACCGGCTTGGACCAACCCGAGATGGCGTGATGGCGTGGCAAGGCTGGCATCACGCGGCAGGGCGCCAAGGACCGGAATGGACAGCGGCGCGAGCGCGCGGGTCAGCATCGCCGCGTGGCGCAGACTGCCCACTTTGTTGAGGATCACGCCCGCAATGCGCACGCGCGCGTCATGGCCCGCAAATCCGGCGACCATCGCCGCCGCCGACTGTGCCATACGAGAGGCATCCACAACGAGGATCACGGGAATATCAAACATTTTGGCAAGATCGGCGCATGCGCCTTTGCCGTCTTGCGTGGGATCCCTGGCGTGGGGCGCGCCGTCAAACAGGCCCATTGCGCCCTCGATGACCATCAGATCTTCGGGACCATGGGCGAGTGCCGCGAGCCGCTCGGTCGTCATCGCCCATGCATCAAGGGTCACACATGGCGCGCCACTGGCCGCCTCGTGAAAGCGCGGATCAATATAATCTGGACCGGATTTGGCGGACCGCACGGTGTGCCCGCGCCGTTTCAAGGCCCGCAACAGACCAAGGGTGACGGTGGTTTTGCCCGAACCGGACGCAGGTGCGGCGATCAAAACTCCGCGGCTCATCCTAGCGCTCTTCGGCGGGTTTGCCGCGTCCCAATGGATCGAGATTGCGCGGAGTCTCGCCGCGCTCCAAGGCTTGCCAGTCCAACACTTGCCGCATCAACACGTTGCGCCCGACACAGATAATCGCGGGGGGCTCCATCTTTGTCGCTGCGATATCATCAAGCATCGCACCAAGCGTGGTTTCCAACACTTTTTGGTTTGGCGTGGTGGCTTGCGATACAATCGCCACAGGCTCGTCCTCACTGCGCCCCGCACCCAAAAGGCCGCTGCGAATAACAGGGGCGTGTTTCATGCCCATGTAGATGACCAGAACGCCCGAGGCGCGCGACAGGGCGTCCCAATCAAGGCTCTCTGGGGTTTCGCCGCGTTGGTCATGGCCCGTCACAAAGGTCACGGATTGATTGACATCGCGGTGCGTGACGGGAATGCCCGCATAGGCCAAACCGCCAATACCTGCGGAAATACCCGGAATAATGCGTACGGGGACACCGTGTTGAATCAGGGTCTGAGCCTCTTCGCCGCCGCGCCCGAACACAAACGGATCGCCGCCCTTGAGGCGCAACACCCGTTTGCCCGCACGGGCCAGATCAACCAGTCGCAATGAAATATCGACCTGTTTGGCCGACGGCTTGCCGCCGCGTTTGCCCGCATAGATCATTTCGGCATCTGCGCGCGCCCAATCCAGAATTTGGGGCGCAACAAGGGCGTCGTATACGATCACATCCGCTTGGCGCAGGGCATTCACCGCATGCAAAGTCAACAGGCCCGGATCCCCGGGGCCCGCACCACATAGCCACACCCATCCAGGTGTCAATTCCGGCCAGTCGCCAGAGGGTAAAGAAAGCGTAGATTCGGTCATGTGATCCTTATGGCGCGGGTCTGGCCCCGTTGCAAAGGTAGAGCGTGCAATCTGTGCGCAAAAACAGCGTGGTCATTTGCGCGCTGCCCACGATATAGTCGCATCATGAGTGAGACACCTGTCCTTGATCCCAAACCTTTGCGCCGTGGTTGGACCACAGGCGCCTGTGCGACTGCGGCCACGCGGGCAGCGCTGCATGCGCTTTGGGGCGCGGGGTTTCCCGATACGGTGCGCATCACATTGCCCAAGGGCGAGCGGCCCCAGTTTGCGCTGTCCTATACCGCGCAAGGGGACGGTTGGGCCGAGGCGGGTATTGTCAAAGATGCAGGGGACGATCCTGACGTGACGCATGGTGCGGAAATTCGCGCGCGGGTTGCCGTCTCAACGGGCGGCGTGACGTTCAAAGCGGGCGCAGGGATCGGCATTGTCACCAAGGCGGGCTTGCCCATTGGCGTGGGGGAGCCTGCGATCAATCCCGTGCCGCGCGACATGATGCGCGCGCAGGTCGCGGACATGGCGGCGCGATTGGGCCACGCGCCCGATGTCGAGATTACGATCTCCATTCCAAACGGCGAAGCGATTGCGAAAAAGACATGGAACCCGCGCCTTGGCATCAAAGGCGGGTTAAGCGTTCTTGGCACCACGGGCATTGTGCGGCCGTTTTCATGTGCGGCGTGGATTGCATCCATTCACCGTGGCGTTGATGTGGCGCGCGCCGAAGGTCTCGCACATGTGGCGGGGTGTACCGGTGCCACCTCGGAGCGGGTGGTGCAGGCGCATTACGGCCTGTCTGATGGCGCGATGTTGGATATGGGCGATTTTGCCGGTGGTATGTTGAAATACCTCGCAAAACACCCCGTGGACCACGTCACGATTGGTGGCGGTATCGGCAAGCTTGCGAAACTGGCGCAAGGCGAAATGGACCTGCATTCCAAGCGCTCACAGGTTGATATGCAGTTTTGGTCCACCGCAATGAGCGATCCTGATGTGGCGGGGGCCAATACGGCCCTTGAGATATACGAGACAAAAGGCGCGTCCTTTGCCGCTCTTGTGGCGCACAAAGCCCTTGATGCGGTCAACGCGCGCTTTGGCGGGCTGGGCATGCGGTTTGACATTGTTGTGATTGACCGTGCGGGTCAGATTATTGGGACGGCGCAATGATCCTTTTGTTGGCGGGCACGACTGAGGCGCGTAATCTTGCGGAGCATTTGGCGGATTGCGATATCGCGTGCGTGGCGTCCCTTGCGGGGGTGACGGACAGCCCGATTGCCTATCGCGGTGACACGCGCGTGGGCGGGTTTGGCGGCGAAGACGGGTTTGTGCGCTATCTCGAACAGGCGGGTATTCGCGCCGTGATTGATGCCACGCACCCGTTTGCCACTGCCATCACCGCGCGCACGGCGCGGGTCTGTGGCGCACGTGGTTTGCCGTATTTGCGCTATGAGCGCGCCGAATGGCGCTCGCGTCAGGGCGACACATGGCACGAAGCCATGGATAGTGCGGATCTGGCGCGGATCATTCCGCGCGGCAAACGTATCTTTTTGGCGACTGGGCGTCAGACGGTCGAGGATATGACCCATTTAAATCATAGCGCGATCTGGGCGCGAGTGGTTGATACGCCGCGTGATCCGTTTCCGATGCCGCACGGGGCGTGGATTTCTGGGCGCCCGCCGTTTACCGTTGAGGCAGAAGTGGCGCTGTTTCGCGAGCTCAAGCCTGACTGGCTTGTGGTCAAAAACGCAGGGGGCGCTGCGGGGCGGGCAAAACTTGATGCGGCGCGTGCCCTTGGCCTGTCGGTGGCGATGATTGGGCGGCCCAAGTCGCCCGATGGGGTGACGCGGCGCGAACAGCTTTTGGATGCGCTCGAATGGGCGCAAAGCCTATGAGGATCATCACCGAGACCGCATGCGTGGCCGAAGGGGCGGCGTATTTGGCCGACCTCGAGCCACGGTTTGCCTATGCGCTCAGCCAGACGGGACCATTGCCGCTGCGCCGCAAGACGGACGGGTTTCAACAGCTGTTATCCGCCATTGTCAGTCAACAAATCTCCGTGGCGGCGGCCAACGGGATTTGGGCGCGGCTGAAAGCGGCCAAGCTGACGGGACCGCGCAAGATTATGTGGGCGAGCGACGACGATCTGCGCGCCTGTGGCCTGTCGCGCCAAAAAGTCCGCTATGCCCGCGCGTTGGCCGAAGCGCGCCTTGATTATAAGGCTTTGCGGACCGCACCCACCGATGAGGTGATCGCAACGTTGACACAGGTGTCGGGCATTGGCGTGTGGACGGGGGAGATATACGCGATGTTCTCTTTGGGTCACGCCGATGTCTTTGCGCCCGGTGATTTGGCCCTCCAAGAAAGTGCGCGGATGCTGTTTGATCTGCCCGAGCGCCCCAAAGAGCGCGCATTGCGCCAGATGGCTGCGGCATGGTCGCCGTGGAGATCGGTTGCAGCGCGGCTATTGTGGGCCTACTACCATGTTGAAAAATCACGCGAAGGAATACGGTAATGGCAAATCTGGACAGTAAAACACGCGATAGCCATTCGGGCCGCGTGAGTAATGTTGTGGTGTTCTTGCATGGCTACGGGGCGGATGGTGCGGATCTATTGAGCTTGGCCGATCACATGGCTGAACACTTGCCCGATACCGTCTTTATGGCCCCTGATGCGCCAGAACAATGCACCGGAAATCCAATGGGATTTCAATGGTTTCCAATCCCGTGGATTGATGGCTCATCGGAGGAAGAAAGCCGTGACGGGTTGTTGCGCGCCGTCGATGAGTTGAACGACTACCTCGACAATATTTTGGTCGACTACAATCTTGAGCCGGATCAGCTGGCCCTCGTCGGGTTCAGCCAAGGAACCATGATGGCGCTGCATGTTGCACCGCGCCGCGAAGATGCGATTGCCACATTGGTTGGCTTTTCGGGCCGCCTGTTGGAGCCTGAACTGCTGGTTGATGAAAAACGCGTGACCTTTCCCGTTTTGTTGCTGCATGGCGACGAGGACGATGTTGTGCCGCCGCAATCGTTGCCCGAGGCCGCCGAAGCGCTTCAATCTGCGGGGTTCGAAGAGGTATTTGCCCATATCGAGCGTGGCACAGCGCATGGAATCGCCCCTGACGGTCTTTCGGTCGCTTTGGCGTTCTTGCGCGACAAATTGGGCTATGAATGAGCGCTAAATCGGCGGCTTTTCTCTTGATTTGCGGCACTGCGGCGCAAAACGGCTAAATTTCGCCATAATGCGAAAGATCGGCTTGACGTTGCAGGCGGGGGTGTTACCGTCCCGTTACACAACTTGGAGGGTTATATGGACTTTATCGCGCTAACCGCACTCGCACTTGCTGCAATGGCTCTGGTGTCTTACGTTCTACGCCCAACCCAAGAGCGCGCACCTGTACGTGTGCGTACGGATGATCGCCGCCGCTAACCCGCCCGACGAGACATCTAACGACAAAGAGCGCATCCATCGGGTGCGCTTTTGTCGTTTTTGGAGACAGTGTTTAGGGGTGTCGCGTGTGAGGCGAGGGCGTCACGCCGAACACGATGCTCCGCCCAGAACACAGAATTTGGCGCAATGCGGATGGTTTAGCGCCACATCACGCGAAGCCCCCTCAAGGGTGGGGCCAAGATCAAACTCAAGATCATAGGGCAGTAACGTACACGCGACCACGCTTGGCGCACAGCCTTTGCGTTTGACCACCATGCGGCTTGATGCGCACATCACGCTTTCGGGTGTCTTGTCCAGAATACCCCAGCACGCGGTGGTGATTTCAGGAACCTCTACCGTCTCGTCCATTTCGGGGAATATAACAGTAATAGCAGGGTCTTGCGCGTCGATGTTATAGCTGTGCGCGGCGAACATTTTTGCAAATCCCGCGCGGGTTTCGGCGTCTGTTTCATGCCACAGTGAGCGCGCCGCAACCGCCATTTTGACGCCCGCGCCGCGCAACCAGTCCATGCCTTTGAGGGTGCGCTCATAGCTGCCTGCGCCGCGCATCTCGTCGTGGGCGGCTTGTGACCAATGATCGAGCGAGACGCGCAATGTGAGTTTGTCGCCAAATTCCGCGCACAGTGCGGCCAAATCCGCCTGCACATTCGGCCGCATCATTGGCAGCATCGCGTTTGTGAGGATCAAGACTTCATACCCACGGCTCAACGCTTCACGCGCCATGGCGCACATCTGCGGGTTCATGAACGGCTCACCGCCGGTAAAGGCGATTTCGCGCACGGACCACGCAAGCCCGTCCAATTCTTCCAGATAGCCGCGCACATCATCCACGCCGATGTATTCGAGCGCATCGTTGGTGGGGGAGCTGTCAATGTAGCAGTTCACACAGGTGATATTGCACAGCGTGCCGGTGTTGAACCAAATGGTTTGAGGATCGCTAAACGCCACGCGGGCGCGCGCACTGCCATCGGCGGTGATATCGGCGTTTTGGAACTTGCCCGCGTTTGAAATGGTGTCTTTCATTTGGCCCTCATCTGTTTCAAAAGACGGTAAGAGATTGAGCCGGTGATGAAAAGTAGGCGTTTGCAGCCCCACGAGATCGTGAAAATCGGTTTTATTGTCGGTCGTGGGTTGTGAGAGGGGGGTGAGGTGCTAGACTTTGGTCCAAGACAACGGTAAACGGCTATCGTTAGCGCTAACTAAGCCACTGAGATTTGGTTCGTGCCGGCGCGACAGACGCATAACACTAAAGCGGCGGCCTGATGCAAATGGCGCGCCGCAACTGGGAGACAAACGATGGTTTCACGTGTCATTCCGGTCGATGATTTCGACCTTGTGATTTTTGGCGGCACGGGCGATCTCGCACGCCGCAAAATTCTCCCGGGCCTGTACCGCCGCTTTTGTTCGGGTCAGATGCCGGAACACGCGCGCATCATCGGCGCTGCGCGCGGTGAGATGGATGACGCGGGATTTCGCGATCTGATCCGTGACGCGATCAAAGAGTTTGCCAAAAAGAACGACTGTGACGACGAGAAAATTGGTGCGTTCTTGCAGCGGCTCCATTTTGTCACCATCGATGCCAAGGGAGAGGGCGGTTGGAGCGACCTGCGCGACCTGATGCGCGATGGCGTGGTCAAAGCCTTCTATTTCTCGGTCGCCCCTAGTCTGTTTGGCGATTTGGCCAAGCGCCTGCACGAGTTTCAGATTGCCGACGACGAAAGCCGCATTGTGGTTGAAAAGCCGTTTGGCCGCGATCTTGCCACCGCCAAAGCGTTGAACGCGGGTCTGGCTGCGCATTTCGACGAAACACAGATTTACCGCATCGACCACTATTTGGGCAAAGAGACGGTTCAAAACCTGATGGCCGTGCGATTTGGCAACATTTTGTTCGAGCCACTTTGGAATGCGCAATACGTCGATCACATTCAGATCACCGTGGCCGAAACCGTGGGTGTTGGTGGGCGTGGCGAGTATTACGACAAATCGGGTGCGATGCGCGATATGGTGCAAAACCACCTGATGCAACTGTTGTGCCTCATCGCGATGGAGCCGCCATCACGCTTCGAGCCGGATTCCGTGCGCGATGAAAAGCTCAAAGTTATCCGTGCGTTGGAGGATATCGACCATCACCACATCGTGCGCGGGCAATATGATGCCACCGACACGGAGCAAAGTTACCGTGAGGATGCGGGTGATCCGCGTTCACGCACCGAGAGTTATATCGCGCTGCGCTGTTTGATTTCCAACTGGCGGTGGGCGGGTACCCCGTTCTATTTGCGCACAGGTAAAAAGCTCAAGGCCCGCACGTCCGAGATTGCCGTTGTGTTCAAAGATGCGCCACATTCGATCTTTGGCGAGGATGCAGGGCGTCACGCCAACGTCCTCACCATCCGGTTACAGCCCAACGAGGGTATGACCCTCAAGGTGACGATCAAGGAACCCGGCCCGGGCGGCATGCGGTTGATTGATGTGCCACTTGATATGAGCTTTGCCGATGCTTTGGGCGAAGAGGCCGACGACATTCCAGACGCCTACGAGCGTTTGATCATGGACGTGATCCGTGGCAACCAAACGCTGTTTATGCGCGGCGACGAGGTTGAGGCGGCATGGGCATGGACTGATCCGTTGATCAATGGGTGGGAAGCACGCAACGATGTGCCCAAGCTGTATGACGCCTATTCATCAGGGCCGGAAGATGCCGCAATGATGTTGCACCGTGAGGGACGCCGCTGGCGGGAGGTCAAGGAATGAACATTGTAGAGTATCCCGACCGCGAGGCGCTTTTGCTCGATCTGGCTAACACAATCGCGGGAGAATTGCGGGCGGCATTGGAAAGCAATGACCGTGCATCGCTTTGTGTGCCCGGTGGCACCACCCCCGGTCCCGTGTTTGATACGCTGTCTGGCGTAACGCTCGATTGGGACCGCGTGGACGTGCTTTTGAATGATGAGCGGTGGGTGCCCGAGAGTTCTGATCGCTCAAACACGACCTTGCTCAAGCAACGTTTGTTGGTGGATAAGGCGGCCGCGGCCACTCTCGTGCCGCTCTATGCCGACACGCCAACGCCCGAAGAGGGGTTGGATGGGTTGATGGCCGCGATTGAGGCCACGTTGCCCCTTGATGTCCTTGTGTTGGGCATGGGCGCGGACATGCATACCGCAAGCCTGTTTCCGGGAGCGGATCAGTTGGAATTGGCGCTCAGTGATGCGGCCCCAACGCTTTTGGCAATGCGCGCGCCCAATGCGCCAGAGCCACGCATAACCCTATCGGCCAAGGCACTCAAATCCGCAATGGCCACGCATATTTTGATTACGGGCGACGAGAAACGCACGGCATTGCAGCGCGCCGCCACGTTATCACCCATGGACGCGCCCGTGTCGGTGTTTTTGGCCCAAGCCACGGTGCACTGGGCGCCGTAGCGCAACGGTGCGGAATATACGGATCCGTTTTCCACACCTTAACTGTTTTATGGTACCCACGCGCATGTCGCGCATTCAGATGAACGTAAGGACCACATATGCCTGTTGATTTTTCAGCGTTGAACGCGCTCCACACTGCGGCGGGATCGCGTCACATGCTCGATCTATTCGACGCGGATAGATCGCGGGCCGAAAACTTTTCAGCCCGTGCGGATGGTCTGTTGTTCGACTATGCAAAGACCAACATTGATGTCCAGACGCGTGAGGCCTTGTTTGCTTTGCTCGATGAGGCGGGCGTTGCCGACAAACGCGAGGCGATGTTCACCGGCGAAAAGATCAACGACACCGAGGGGCGCGCAGTGCTGCACACGGCTCTGCGCAACCTTGATGGCGGACCCGTTTTGGTGGACGGAAAAGACGTTATGCCCGAGGTGCTAAACACCTTAGCGCGCATGGATGATTTCGCGGATCGTATTCGGCGCGGGGACATCTCATCTGTCTCCGGATCGCCGTTCGAGGATATCGTGAACATCGGAATTGGTGGCTCCGATCTTGGCCCCGTGATGGCCTATGAGGCGATGCAACCCTATGTCGACGGGCCGCGCTGCCACTTTGTCTCCAACGTCGACGGGGCGCATATCCATGACGTTCTGGCCCGTGTGAACCCGCAAACAACTCTGATCATTGTGGCCTCGAAAACCTTTACCACCATCGAGACGATGACAAACGCGCAAACCGCGCGGGACTGGCTTGTCCCGCATATCGGCGAAGATGGTGTATCCAAGCATTTTGCAGCCCTCTCCACGGCCAAAGACAAAACGGCAGCGTTTGGTATCGACCCTGATCTTGTGTTCGGGTTTGAGGACTGGGTTGGCGGGCGCTATTCGGTGTGGGGGCCGATTGGTCTGTCGTTGATGATCGCCATTGGTCCGCAAAACTTTGCTGACTTCTTGCGCGGCGCACAGGCGATGGATGTCCATTTTCGCACTGCGGCCCCCAAAGACAACTTGCCCGTCCTGCTCGCACTTGTCGGGTTGTGGCACAATCAGGTGTGTGGACACGCGACCCGTGCCGTGCTGCCCTATGAGCAGCGCCTCGTGCGACTTCCGGCGTATTTCCAACAGTTGGAAATGGAAAGTAATG
Source organism: Celeribacter marinus (assembly GCF_001308265.1). Taxonomy (GTDB): domain Bacteria; phylum Pseudomonadota; class Alphaproteobacteria; order Rhodobacterales; family Rhodobacteraceae; genus Celeribacter; species Celeribacter marinus. The sequence continues at coordinate 437,840 of NZ_CP012023.1, read as the reverse complement.
GCAAACGCGTCTCGATGGATGGCGAAGACTTGCCCTATCATAGTGGCCCCGTTGTCTGGGGTGAGCCGGGCACCAATGGTCAGCACGCGTTTTACCAGTTGATCCACCAAGGCACGCGAGTGGTCCCCTGTGAATTTATGGTCGGCAAATTCGGCCATGAGACGCATCTGGATCATCAGCATGAATTGCTCGTCTCCAACTGTCTGGCCCAGTCCGAAGCGCTGATGCGCGGGCGCGATATAGATGAGGCGCGCGCTGTTATGGCGGCCAAAGGATTCGAGGGCGCCGAGTTGGAGCGTCAAGCGGCGCACCGTGTCTTCCCCGGAAACCGTCCCTCGACCACCTTGGCCTACGAGGTGCTCACGCCCTTTGTTCTTGGCCAGATTATCGCGCTCTATGAACACCGCGTCTTTGTTGAGGGTGTTATTTTGGGTATCAATTCCTACGACCAATGGGGTGTGGAATTGGGCAAGGAGTTGGCACTGGCGTTGCAGCCGGTTTTGTCGGGCAACAAAAGCGGCTCGGACAAGGACGGTTCAACCCGTCACCTGATCGACTTTCTTAAGGTCTAAGAGCTCTTGATATAAAGACAATTGAGGGCAGGGGTCGTAATGATCCCTGCCTTTTTCGTGATGCAAAGCTGTGTAAGGCCAGTCTCGTCTCGCCTAGCCAAACAAGCTACCAAATTTCATGGCCGTTTTTGCATCACCGACGATTTTGAGTTTGCCAAACATCACCGCTTTCATCGGGTGCAATTCGCCGTGCAGAATTTTGGTGAATGTCTCTTGTGAGGCGATCACGGCCGCATCCGCGCGCGCATCCGAGACCTGTGCATCGTGCCCGAGGATAAAGATATTGCCCACATCGCTGACGCGCATCGACACGGATTTCTCGAATTCTACGTCCTTGAGGCGCGTCAATAGCTCTGCGGTGGCCATGTCTAAAAACGGATCGGTCATTGCGTGCTCCTGTTGCCCTGACCAATGGTGGCAGATGAACAGCCCAACCAACAGCGAGACGTTGCGTCGCGCAGTTGCATCTTGATGATCTCATAGACGTTTGGAAGTGTGGAGCGGGTAACGGGAATTGAACCCGTAACTAAAGCTTGGGAAGCCTTGGGGGTTAGTGTTTAAATTATTGTTTTTATTTGTTATTTTGCTTTTATCTGGGGGTTTTTCTGGGGGGCTATGGATTTTGGACCATCTCCGAGCACGCTAAAGTCGTCCAGTGCGTTGCGCATATCGTCCATTAGGACGTGGGCGTATTTTGTGGTGGTTTCGATGTTCGAGTGGCCCAAGAGTTTTGAGACAAGTTTGATGTTTTGGGTTTTGCGCAGGATGCGCGTGGCAAATGTGTGGCGCAGGTCGTGAAACCTGAACATCTCTATTCCCGCGTCTTTGAGGGCTTTGCGGAATGCGGCGGGCATGACGCCGCCGTGCGGGTCGATCGGTTGGCGTTCGAGCGTTTGCTTGTTCAGCCGTGTGAACACGTATTTTCGATGCGCGAGGACGTTGGACCTTGGCAGTGCGGACAGGAGTCCGGCGACTTCGCGGTTGATCGGGAACGTCAGGCGTTCATCGCCTTTGACCCAAAACGATATTTCGAGCGTGTCCATGTTTACGTTTTCCCAAAGCAGGGACGTGATCGAGCCAACCCGTGCGCCTGTCATCAGCGCAAAGCTGACGAGTGGGTGATACTCTTGAGGCAGGGCGTGAAACAGTCTTTCCTGCTCGTCAAAAGATAGTTCACGCACAATCTCGCGTGGTTCTTTCGTTTCGGCGGCTTTGAGTTCAAGTTCGGGGATCTCGGCTTTGTAGAATTTGCCGATATGGCGGATTGCGCGGCCCAACATTTGCAAACGCCGGTTCACCGTCGCGCTCTCGCAGTTCGCCCGATCTTTCGCGACGTACATCAGGATATCTGCTGACCTGAGCCCCAAGTCTCCTCCAGCTTTGTGCGGAGTCCTTGGGGTTAAATCTTTGGCGTTAGGCCGCCATCTTGTCCATTGCCTTTCTTTGCAAAAATTCCATCGGGGTGAGGTTGCCCAATGCTGAATGTGGTCTGCGCCAGTTGTAATCCTCCTGCCATTCTTCAAGCGTTTTGCGGGCATCGCGCAATGTGCCAAATAACGTTTCATTCAAACATTCATCTCGCAGCTTGCCATTGAAGCTTTCGATAAAGCCGTTCTGTTGGGGTTTTCCGGGCGCGATATAGTGCCAATCAACACCAGTTTCCTGAACCCACTTGAGGATCGCCATGCTGGTGAACTCAGTTCCGTTGTCCGACACAATCGTCTTTGGCATGCCGCGTTCAGCGATCACCTTGTCCAGTTCACGTGCAACACGGTGACCAGACAGTGATGTGTCGGCCACCAGAACCAAGTTCTCGCGACTGAAGTCATCAACGACTGCCAAAATGCGGAACCTGCGACCGTCTGTCAGGGCGTCAGACACAAAATCCAAGCTCCAGCGTTGGTTTGGGCCATCCGGAAGCACCATCGGCTTCCTTGTGCCCAAAGCGCGCTTCCTGCCACCTCTGCGGCGCACCTGCAGCTTCTCTTCACGGTAGATGCGCCTCACTTTCTTGTGGTTCACCTCAAAGCCCTCCCGCGCAATCATCACGTGAATACGGCGGCAACCAAACCGACGCCGCTCCCTCGAAACTCGTTTGATGGCATCCCGCAGTTTAGCATCATCGCCACGACGCGACAGATACCGTACCGTTGACCGATCAATTTGCAGCACATCACACGCCCGCCGCTGGCTCACACCGTGCGCTTCGCACAGGTGAACCACCGCTTGCCGCTTCCCAGCAGGCGTCACCATTTTTTGAATTGATGTCTCGCAACATCGCGTTGTCGAGCATCTGTTCAGCCAAAAGCTTCTTCAGCTTGCCGTTCTCGTCTTCAAGCGCACGCAATCGCTTCGCATCCGACGGCTCCATGCCACCATACTTCGATTTGTATTTATAGAACGTCGCTGAGCTGATCCCGTGCCGCCGACATACATCAGCGGTCTTCTCACCAGCTTCCTGTTCCTTGATCATCCCAATGATCTGTTCGTCCGTAAATCGTGCCTTCATTTGTCCGTCCTTTTGTTGGGCGGACTCTACACAAATTTGGAGGAACTTTAGGGGCTCAGGTCAGCCCTAATACAGGAGCCTGATTGATGTGGAGGTATACTACCTTTCCCGATAAGGCGAGCTCCGTGATGCACTATCCGTCCAAAGACGGTCATGTTCTGAGCGGTAGCGTCCCAGAAACGAATACCAAAGGGTTGATCAAATTCTTTGCTCGTTTCGAAACGCCGAGAGGTGATGGACTGGTTCATTTTACGCTGTCGCTACCGGTTGGAAGGCAGCTGAGCGCGGAGCAGTGGCACGAGGTTACGCGGCATGTATTGAGAGAAAGCGGCTTGCCACCAGACACGGTGCCATGGGTCGTTTGGGGCGGTGAGCGGACAAACTGCGACCATGTACACATCATTTCGGCACGGCAAACTTTTACGGGCCGTTCCCTCAAAGTTGCGACCTCTGTTGCCTTAACACAAAAGCTGGCACGTGACCTGTGTCATCGGCTCGGCCTACCAGAACCAGACTGGATGCCTGATCCCAGTATGTGTCTTGTGATGCCGATAGCAAAGCGAAGACAGCGCAAGAACACCGCCGCATTCCAATTCGCCACAGACCTGAATGCTGTAATGGGCCGGTTTCGACCAGAAACACTACATATGCTCAACTGGGGACTCCGCGAAATTAAGTCGGCTTGGCAGATTGAAGTCTCTGCTCAAAATGCCGGCCATCTGATCCCCGGGAATGCCGAGACTGGACGCCGGATCAATCCACGAGACGCCGGCCCTGCATTCTCCTCAAAGAATATCCTGCGCAGACTTGCGATTGCAACGCGGCTCCGCCTTGCACGAACGGCGCTCTTCTTGCGCCACGTAAGACTGCACATAGGAGAAAAGGCTTTCCCTGATCTCTCATCAAACAAAAGAGAAAAACATGACCGAACTGAATTCGAACCACAAAATCACCCACGAAAAACTGGATTTGACACGGGGCGTCATCCAGAAATTGATGCCGATCCTGGCGCTCCTCAACGCAGAAGAGCAGGAGAAGGATCTCGATTTCGCAGACCGCCTGTTCAATCTCCTCCACAGCCTCATCGAGCAGGGCGACCGGCAAGAACGTCAGCTGGCACGCCTCAATGGGCAGTTGACCGAGATGATGATTTACCTAAAAATTCTTACAGAGGTGGCGACGCCGGACGAGGTATCTGGTTTTTCAGGTTGAAACGGTTGGCCGAAAATGCTGGATTGAAAACAACGCAGAAATTCAGTCCTGACTATTCCTCCATCTTGTTGAAGGACGATAGGGGGCGTCAGGGCCGTTTTGACATCGTTCAGCATATCATCGTGCCTGCTGGGCAAGACTGGGATGAGTGTTGGTATGACCTTGCCCGCAGTTTGCAAGAGCTATTCGATTGGAAGGCGCCTTCACCTGATTTTAGCGATGATGAAATTACCTGTGATCCATTCTGACCAGTTTGGTGACACAGATATGAATTGTATCGGTGAACTTGGGGTAGCAGCTATCTCCACCAATTCGGGTATGTCTTTGCGGGATGGTGAATATTTGAAGGCGCGATTTGGGCGCCCGCGTTGGTCAATGAACACGTAAATTCAAACAGAGTCATTGACTGACCGTAGAGCTGAGGTTGCGGTAACTTCCAATCATGGAGGTAGGTTAAGATATTGCTTTTGTTATTTTTTATGGAGGATCGATCCTGATTCCAAGGGTTTCGTTTTCCTTGCGTGTGGTCTGGGGAAAAGTCTGGGGGTCTAGCACCAAAAATGCCCCAGACGTTCCCGAATTGTCCCATATCCATAATATGCCACGTCCATGCATTGTATTAAGAAGAAGCGTCAATATTCTGATATATAACGATTTTTTTGATATACTTGTTGGAGCGGGTAACGGGAATTGAACCCGTAACTAAAGCTTGGGAAGCTGCCGTGATACCTTTTCACCATACCCGCTCATGAGGTGAGAGGTAGTCAAACCCCGCGAGAGGGTCAAGGGATATGCGGCCCCGCGCGTTAAAAAAGCGCAAGGCCGCCTTTGGTTAGCGCCGTGCGCGGCGGCGTGGACGGCCACCGCCACCGCCCGCGTTAAAATCGGGATCGGGGAGCGGCACCACCGCACGCAGGCCGCTAAAGGGCGCGGTTGCATGGGGAATGGCATTCGCGGCCACGAAATGCTCTTGGAATTTCGGCTCGATTGCCGTTTCAACTTTGGTGATCTCGTGCACAAGCGCCTCGACCTCGCGCCGTGCGGTCACGTTCAATAGCGCGATCTGCGCCCCTGTCCCTGCGGCATTGCCCGCCGATGTGACGTGTTCAAGCGGACAGTCGGGGATCATCCCCAGCACCATCGCGTGTTTGGGCGAAATATGCGCGCCAAATGCGCCTGCAAGCACAACGCGCTCAACCTCATCTGCGCCAAATTCATCCATAAGCAATCGCGCGCCCGCATAGAGCGCCGATTTGGCCAGTTGGATGGCGCGAATGTCGCCTTGGGTCACTTCGATCACTGCGCCACCCTCGGCGCTGGCGTCATGCAAGAGGTAGGAATAGGTGCGGCCTGAGGCGCGCAAGCGCTCCGCGCCCGTAGCCTCGGCCGATCCGATCAAACCGTTGGCATCGACCAAACCCGCCATGCGCATTTCTGCCACGGCCTCGATAATGCCCGACCCGCAAATGCCCGAGACGCCCGAGACGGCGGTTTGTGTGGCAAAGTCGGGATCGGTCGACCAAAGGTCACAGCCGATCACCTTGAACCGTGGCTCTTTGGTGATGGCGTCAATTTCCACGCGCTCGATCGCGCCGGGGGCCGCCCGTTGACCGCTTGAAATTTGTGCGCCCTCGAATGCGGGGCCAGTCGGGGATGAACAGGCCAAGACACGGGATGTATTGCCCAAAATGATCTCGGCATTGGTGCCCACATCGACAATCAACGTGAGGGGATCGACTTTTTGCGGGGCTTCCGAGAGCGCCACAGCGGCGGCATCCGCGCCCACATGACCCGCAATCAGCGGCAGGATATAGACCTGCGCCTCATCCGCGAACGTCAACCCGATGGTGCGCGCAGGCAGATCCATGGCCGAATTGGTCGCAAGCGCGAACGGCGCCTGACCCAAGGGCGTGGGATCAAGGCCCAACAACAGGTGGTGCATGACGGGGTTCATCACAAACACCGCCTCATAGATGTCAGCCGTGGTAAGATCCGCCTCGGCCACCAGTTCGGCGGCGAGCGTGTTCATCGCCTCACGCACCGCACGGGTCATCTCGCCCGCGCCGCCCTCGTTCATCATCGCGTAGGACACGCGGCTCATGAGGTCCTCGCCAAAGCGGATTTGCGGGTTCATCACCCCGCCCGAGGCCTTGACCTCGCCTGTCACAAGATTGGTCAAATGCGCGGCGATGGTGGTCGATCCAAGGTCCACAGCCAAGCCGAATAGCGCCGGCTCGGCAAAACCCGCCCAGACGCCGATCACCTGTGCCGCACCGTCGCGGGCGGTGTGAATGGCCACGGTTGCCTTGTACTCGGCGGCGATCAGCGCGGTTTGAAGTTTGGCGAGCATGGCAAGGGTTAGCGTGGCGCCCGTGATGTTCCATTGCTCGGCCAGCGCGGCTTGGGTGCGTTCCCAGTCGCCCGTTGGGGCGTGCATATCGGCGGGCTCGACCTCGATATAATAAAGCCGCGTTGCGGGGTCCATTTCGATGTGGCGCGTGGTTGCGGCCTTGCGCACCACTTGTTTGTGCACCTGACTTTCGGGCGGCACGTCCAGCACGATATCGCCCTGAATACAGGCCTGACAGCCCAAACGCCGCCCCGTTTTGAGGCCGCGCACACGGTCGTAGCGTTCCTCCACCGAATTGAACCCGCTGAGCGCATCCTCTGACGCGGTGATCCCGTGTTTGGAGTGATCGCCAAAGGCGGGTTGTACCTGACATTTCGAACAAATCCCGCGACCGCCACACACGCTATCAAGGTCCACACCCATAGAGCGCGCGGCCTCCAACACGGAGGTTCCCGCAGGGACGCGGGCGCGTTTGCCGGACGGGGTGAAAACCACCAATGGGTCTTGTGAACTGCTCATAGCGTATCCCATGCGTTGCGTGGATCGGTGTCGCGCCATGCGCCGCTGTCGATCCCGTCGAGTGTATATGGTCCGATGGCCACGCGGATCAGGCGCAGGGTCGGAAATCCGACATGGGCCGTCATGCGCCGCACCTGTCGGTTTTTGCCCTCGGTGATGGTCAATTGCACCCAACTGTCGGGCACGGATTTGCGGTAGCGCACCGGCGGCGTGCGCGGCCAAAGCCAGTCGGGGGCGTCCACACGCGCGGCGCGGGCAGGGCGGGTTTGACCGTCCTTGAGCATCACGCCACGGCACAAGGCGTCAATCGCCGCCGCGTCGATGTCGCCCTCGACCTGCGCCAGATAGGTCTTTGGCATCTTTGATTTCGGATTGGCAATGCGGGCTTGGAGCTTGCCATCGTCAGTCAGTAGCAACAGGCCCTCGCTATCGCGGTCAAGACGTCCGGCGGGATACACGTCCCGCACATCGACAAAATCGGACAGGGTGCGCCGCGTGCTGCCCTCCAATCCCTTGTCGGTGAACTGGGAGAGCACATCGAACGGTTTGTTCAAGGCGATTAACCGTGTCATCTGTGCGCTCCCTGTATGTTTTTGCCCGAAATCGGGCTTAACGGCGGCGACGTCCGCCACCGCGACGCCCGCCACCCGATCCTGCGGCGGCGGCCGCTGTGGAGGCCTCGGCAAAGGTGGCGCCCTCGGCCACCGCATCAACGATACGGCTAAAGCTGATCCATTTTGCGCCGTCTGGATCGTGATCCATGAGCAAGTTGGCCGCGCGGATCGCTTCCATCTCTTGCAACCGCACAGGGTTCATAATGGCTGATGTCATGCCCGCACCAATCGCCATGGGCAAGAACGCGGCGTTGATACCGTGGCGCTGTGGCAGGCCGAACGAGACATTGGACGCGCCGCAGGTGGTATTCACACCCAATTCGTCGCGCAAACGGCGCACAAGCGTAAACACCTGTTGGCCCGCCGTGCGCATCGCACCGATGGGCATCACGAGCGGGTCCACCACGATGTCATGGGCGGGAATACCGAAATCGGCGGCGCGCTCGACAATGCGTTTGGCCACGGCAAAGCGCACATCAGGATCCTCGGAAATCCCGGTGTCATCATTGGCAATCGCCACCACCGGCACGTTATATTTCTTAACAAGCGGCAAAACCCGTTCAAGGCGCTCTTCCTCGCCCGTTACAGAGTTCAAGAGCGGGCGCCCCTCAGCCATTTCCAAACCGGCCTCAAGCGCATCTGGCACCGAGCTGTCGATGCACAAAGGCACGTCAACAATCGCCTGAATGCGGGCGATGAGGTCGCGCATCAGCGGTGGCTCGACAAAGTTGTTGTCGGCGTAACGGGGATCTTCGGCCATTTTGTTGGAAAACACCGCGCCCGAATTGATGTCGAGGATATTGGCCCCACAGGCAACCTGTTCAATCGCGTCACGTTCTACCGTGGAGAAATCCCCAAGCTCCAGTTCGGCGGCGAGTTTTTTGCGCCCCGTGGGGTTGATGCGTTCGCCGATGACGGCAAATGGCTCGTCAAAGCCGATGATGACGGTCTTACTCTTGCTCTCGATCACTGTGCGGGTCATGTTCATTGTCCTTTGGGTGCGGGCCGTGTGGCCGCGCAAAATATGCGCAAAATTTAGGCGGGCGCGTGCCCGTCATTGTTAACAAGCGCGATCAGGCGCTCTTTGTCATAGGCAGCGTCCAGTTCGGCCACTTTGGCGTCCACGGCCTCTTGGCCTTCGCCCTCAACCGCGATCACCACATCGCGCCACTCGGCGATATAGGCGTCTTGGTCGGTGGCCCCGATGCGCATGGCGACACGGTCAATGGCTTGCTCAAAGCGTTCGGGCAATACCGCACGCGATGCTTTGCGTCCACGGCCCATGCGCACTTGGGCCGGAATATCGCGCCAGTAAATAATCGTCATATCGGTCATGTGTTCTAGCCCTTGTTGTCGAGAAACAGACTTAGGCCAAGCGGGCATTGGGGGAAAGGGCTTGGTATCGGAAAAATCTTCATCACGTTTATGAACGAGGGCCATCTGATCTCTTGCGAGGGGACACAAGCACGCGTAGTGTGAACCCAACTTGAAATGGAGGGCGTGTTATGGCGCCCAAGCGTCCCTATGGTGCGGGCGCGTTCCCGAAACCGGTTGAGCCACCCGTGCCTCAAACCGCAGATCGAGAAGAGCTCTATGCCGCTCTCGATCTCGGCACTAATTCGTGTCGCATGTTGATTGCCCAACCAAAGGGCAGTCAGTTCCATGTGATCGACAGTTTTTCAAAATCCGTCCAGCTCGGGAACGGGTTGGAGGCGTCTGGCCGTTTGTCGCGTGGCTCTATCACGCGCACGATTCAGGCGTTGCGGGTGTGCCGCAAGAAACTGGATAAACACAAAGTCAAACGCATGCGTCTTGTCGCGACCGAAGCCTGTCGGCGTGCCAAAAATTCACGTGACTTTTTGCGCCGCGTTCAACGTGAGACGGGGCTGACCCTCGAGATCATCAAGCCCGAGGAAGAGGCGCGTTTGGCGGTGATTTCGTGCGCGCCGTTGGTGTCGACAAAGACCGAGCAACTCTTGGTCGTCGATATCGGCGGCGGGTCCACCGAACTTGTGTGGATTGATCTAAGTGCGGTTCCAATGGCGGATCGTCCACGCGCGATTATGCGGCTGCACACAGGGTTCACGCCTACGGAACGTAGTATTTTCCCGCATGCCAAAGTTGTGGACTGGATTTCGGTGCCGTTGGGTGTCGCCACCTTGATGGAGCAGTTCTCGGATGTTGAGGATGATAGCGCGCGGTTTGCGTTGATGTCGTGGTTCTTTGAGGAAAAGCTCGCGGATTTCACACCCTATGCCAACGAGCCCGCTCGTGAGGGGTTTCAGATCATCGGCACATCCGGCACCGTGACAACTGTGGCGGCCTCGCACCTTGGCTTGCGGCGCTATGATCGCAACAAGGTCGACGGATTGCGCATGTCGTCCGAGCAAATTGACAGTGTGATCCGTGACTATTTGCACCTTGGCCCTGTGGGGCGACGCAATGATCCGCGCATCGGGCGCGACCGTCAGGCGTTGATTATGTCGGGTGCCGCGATCCTTCAGGCGCTATTGCGCATCTGGCCCACGGACCGCTTGTCAGTGGCGGATCGGGGGCTGCGTGAGGGGTTGCTCTACGCGCAGATGACCGCAGACGGCGTGCTAGAGGAGGCGCTCCCTTAGCCGTGAGGACGTGTGGCGGCATCCAGACATGAAAAAGCCCGCCGTAGTGGCGGGCTTTCATATATCAAATAAATCCAAACCGTTACGGGATTATTCTCGTGTACTTTGTGCCCTCGATGGTCGCACCAGCGCGCAGGCCTGCTTGACCAAAGACCACACCAATCACGGGTGATAGCTGTGTTGTTGTGTCTGCCGACATCTCTTCGCCACGGTTGGAAATCGCATATTCGATATCCGCGCCCGCGGCCCACCCTTGTGAATTGCGGAAGTCTTGCAACGATTGTTCCGTCATAAAGAACAGCACGTGTGCGTATTGCTGCGCGCCAATTTGCAGACCGATTGAGGCCTGAGCGGAGGAGTAGTAATCGACCGATGCGCCGCCGACGCGCAATGCGCCGCGCCCGTATGAACCGCCAACGCCAAAGCCGGCCTCGGTCACCAACGGCATGACCAACTGGCCCACGGATTTGTCACGAAGATCGCTTGTGCCAGGGTAGTTGGAATATAGCTCGTTCAGGGTACGATCAACGCGCGCGTCAATCACCGCGCTGCCGGTTGAATTTAAACCATTGCCGCATGCGGTCAAAACAGCTGCGCTACCAAGGCCGATCAACAACGATCGGCGAGAAAAATGTGTCATGGGACTGCCCTTATATTTACTGCCAGTTTCGAGCTCTCAAGGCTCTTTGGTGGGTATTATGGCGCAATTTTCATGCGCTGTCATTGTCTTATGCACCTGCGGGCCCGTTTGGGTGGTCCCCCGCCGATCCACGCACATGCGTCAGGCGTTTAATAGGCGCGCGGCATCGCATGCAAAGTAGGTCAAAATGCCGTTACAGCCCGCACGTTTGAACGCCATCAGGCTTTCCATCATGACCTTATCGCGGTCCACCCATCCGTTTTGAGCGGCCGCAACCAGCATCGCGTATTCGCCCGACACTTGGTAGGCAAAGGTCGGCACGCCAAAGGTGTCTTTGACGCGGCGACAGATGTCGAGATAGGGCATGCCGGGTTTCACCATCACCATATCTGCGCCCTCCATCAGGTCGCGCTCGATCAGGCGCATGGCCTCGTCGGAGTTGGCGGGGTCCATTTGATAGGTGTTTTTGTCGCCTTTTAAGGCGCCCGATGCGCCCACGGCATCACGAAACGGTCCGTAAAACGCAGAGGCGTATTTGGCGGCATAGGACATAATCGTCACCGTGTCGTGCCCGTCCGTCTCAAGTGCGCGGCGAATAGCGCCAATGCGCCCGTCCATCATATCGGATGGCCCGATGATGTCTGCACCTGCCTCGGCTTGCGCCACAGCCATTTTCACAAGCGCCTCGACGGTCATGTCATTGACGATTTCACCATTCACAACAAAGCCGTCATGGCCGTTGATGTTATATGGATCAAGCGCCACATCGGTCATAATCGCCAAATCCGGCACTTCGGCTTTCACGGCGCGAATGGCGCGGTTCACAAGGTTGTCGGGATGCCATGCGCCCGCGCAGTCCTCGGTTTTCAACTCCGGCTCGATATAGGGAAATAGGCAGATGGCGGGAATGCCAAGGCCGTGCGCCTCAACCGCTTTGCGCACCAAACGGTCAATGGTCAGGCGCTCGACACCGGGCATGGAGGGGATTGGCGTGGCGTCATCCAGACCTTCGCGCACAAACACCGGCAAGATCAGGTCCGACACCCCAAGCGCGTTTTCACGCACAAGCCCGCGAATGGCGTCCATTTTACGGGTGCGGCGCAAGCGGGTCAGCGGGAAGGGGGCGGTGGAACGGGTCATGGCGGCTCTTTCGCGTGAGTGTATATATGCACCACTCAGGTGACATGGTTTTTGCCGCTCATCAAGGGTAGGAATCGCCGCGCAGCCACGCTAATGTCGCGCCAATCAGGGCAGCGCGCCCACAAATTCGCCCAAAAGAGCAGTCATCGTGAGTATCTGGCAAACCATTTTCGAAGTCATCGATATGCGGTCGTTTTCCAATCTTTGGTATTGGATCGCCTTGGCCGTGCTTTGGTCGACTGCGTCCCACTTTGTGCTCGGCGTGCCGTTCGATTTGGCGCAAAAAGCCTTGAAACATGGCGGTGAGCGCATGCAGGATCTCGAAGATCTTGTTCGCATCAACGTCAACCGTTTGGGCAATATCGCAGAGATTTCCGGCCTCGTTATTGTCGCGATGGCCTCGGGTGGGTTGACCATCTTGTTTGCGCTCGGGGTCTTTTACGATGTCGAGTTTGCACAAGCCGTCTTTCTCATGGCCTTTCCCATGACGATTGTGTTCTTTTTGAATATCCGCACGGCGAAACGCATTTTGGTGAATGCGCCACGTGGTGAGGCCTTGGTGGACGTGTTGCGGCGTCACCGGCTCAAAACGCAAATGATCGGCATGTTATTCATCTTTATCACTGCGATGTGGGGCATGTATCAAAACATCGTCACAGGACCGCTTGGCGGCTAGACGCAGTGGCTTTCTCATCCAAATCAAACACCGCTCATGTTCAGATTGGCGGCGCGCCAGAGGGGTTTGATGCCTATCTTCTTGCGCGGGAAGTGGCCAAGTCAGACGCCCCTGTGATCCACGTGGCCCGCGATGACAAACGCCTTGCGGCGCTCAAAGCGGCCCTTGCGTTCTTTGCACCCGATCTGCCTGTGATCGACTTTCCCGCGTGGGATTGTCTGCCGTATGACCGGATTTCACCCAATGCCGATGTGTCCGCCTCCCGCATGGCGACCTTGGCTGCGTTAGCGCATGGGGCGATGCCCAAACGCTATGTTTTGTTGACCACATTGGCCGCAGCCACACAGCGTGTTCCCGCCAAAGAGACATTGGACGGGGCCGCGTTTTCACTGCGCAAAGGTCAGCGGGTCAACGAGGAGGCCTTGCGCGGCTTTTTTGTCCGTATGGGGTTCACGCAGGCGCCAACGGTTGTCGAACACGGTGATTATGCCATTCGCGGCGGCATCATTGATGTGTTTCCACCAGGCCATGATGCGCCTGTGCGCCTCGATTTCTTTGGGGATGAATTGGACGGATTGCGCCGCTTTGATCCGGCGACACAGCGCACCACCGAGACACTCGATGCGATCACGTTCACGCCTGTGTCCGAGGTTATTTTGGACGATGCGGCGATCACGCGGTTTAGGCAAGCCTACCGGATCGAGTTTGGGGCAGCGGGCACCGACGATCCCCTCTATGAAGCTGTTTCCGCAGGGAAAAAGCATGCAGGCCTTGAGCATTGGTTGCCGTTTTTTCACGACCATTTGGCCACCTTGTTTGACTATACGCCAGAGGCGACAATTGCATTGGATGACCAGACCACAGCGGCGCGGTTGGCGCGGTGGGACGGGATTGCCGATCAATACGACAGCCGCCGTGAGGCGATGACCTCGAAAAAGCGCCTTGATAGTGTGTATAAACCCTGTCCGCCTGCGTTGCTTTATCTGGATGATGCGGCGTGGGAGGCGGAAATTGCGGGCCGTAGGGTTCTTCATTTCCATCCCTCGGCGCAGGCCACAGGTCTTGGTGTTATTGATGCAGGTGGCCGCATTGGCCGCAACTTTGCACCCGAGCGCCAACAAGAAAAACTGGATCTTTTCGGGGCGTTATCCGAGCATATTCATGCAAAACGTCAGAATGGTCATGTGGTCATGGCCTCATGGTCCGAGGGCGCGCGCGACCGGTTGCAGACGCTGCTCGAGGACCAAGATCTCGTTGATACGACCCTGATTTCCGATTGGCGCGATGTGCCGTCCGGAAAGGGTGGCGTGTTCTTAACCATTTGGCCGCTTGATGAAGGGTTCGAAGCCCCAACAGAGGCCGCAGATCACGTCACGGTCATCTCGGAACAAGATGTGTTGGGCGACCGCCTCATCCGACGACCTGGCCGCAAAAAGCGGGCGGATAATTTCCTCACGGAGCATTCCGCGCTTTCGGCGGGAGATTTGATTGTTCACGTGGATCACGGGGTCGGGATTTTTCGGGGCCTTGAGATCATCACCGCGTTGGGTGCGGCGCATGAATGCCTGTTGTTGGAATATGCGGGCGGAGATCGTCTTTACCTTCCTGTTGAAAACATTGAACTTCTGAGCCGTTATGGCAACGAAGAGGGGTTGCTCGACAAGTTGGGCGGCGGCGCGTGGCAGTCCAAAAAGGCCAAGCTGAAAGAGCGCATTCGTGAGGTCGCTGAAAAGCTGATCCGCATCGCCGCTGAGCGTCAGTTGCGCAAAGCGGATATTTTGGTGCCACCCGATGACATGTGGGAGGCGTTTTGCGCCCGTTTTCCCTATGATGAAACCGATGATCAGCTCAAAGCGATCGAGGACGTGTTGGACGATCTGGAGGCGGGTCTTCCGATGGACCGTCTCGTGTGTGGCGATGTCGGGTTTGGCAAAACCGAAGTCGCGATGCGCGCGGCCTTTGTTGCGGCGCTTTGTGGTCAGCAGGTTGCGGTGATCGCACCGACCACATTGTTGGCCCGTCAACACTATCGCTCTTTTGCCGAACGCTTCCGTGGCTTTCCGATCAATGTGCGCCCGATGTCACGTTTTGTGAGCCAAAAAGAGATGACGCAAACCCGCGAGGGGCTTTTGTCAGGTGAGGTTGATATCGTCGTTGGCACCCATGCCTTGCTTGCAAAAAACGTTAAGTTTCATGATCTTGGCCTGTTGATTGTCGATGAGGAGCAACGGTTCGGCGTGACGCATAAAGAGCGCCTGAAGTCGATGAAATCCAACATCCACGTCCTGACGCTATCGGCCACGCCGATCCCGCGCACCTTGCAAATGTCGATGACGGGCGTGCGTGATTTGTCGATTATCGGCACGCCTCCCGTCGACCGTTTGGCCATTCGCACCTATGTCAGTGAGTTCGATACCGTGACGATCCGCGAGGCCTTGCTGCGCGAGCATTACCGTGGGGGGCAGTCCTTTTTCGTGGTGCCGCGCATCACCGATATCCCTGAAATTGAACAGTTTTTGACCGATAATGTGCCCGAAGTCCGCTTTGTCGTTGCCCACGGCCAGATGGCTGCGGGTGAGCTTGATGACCGGATGAACGCCTTTTATGACGGTAAGTATGATGTGCTGTTGGCCACCACAATTGTGGAGAGCGGCATTGATATTCCGACTGCCAACACGATGGTCATTCACCGCGCAGATATGTTCGGCCTGTCACAGCTCTACCAAATTCGCGGACGGGTCGGGCGCGCCAAAACCCGTGCCTATGCTTATTTGACCACCAAGCCGCGCGCGCCGTTGACCGATACCGCGCGCAAACGGTTGCGTGTGTTGGGATCGCTCGACACCCTTGGTGCGGGCTTCACGCTTGCCAGTCAGGATCTCGATATTCGCGGGGCGGGCAATCTGGTGGGCGAGGAGCAATCGGGCCACGTCAAAGAGGTCGGGTTCGAGCTGTATCAATCCATGCTCGAAGAGGCGATTGCCAAGATCAAATCTGGCCAAGAGGGTGTGACGCTGGACGATGATGGCGCATGGGCGCCACAAATCAATCTTGGCGTTCCTGTATTGATTCCAGAGGTTTACGTGCCTGATCTTGATGTTAGATTGGGTCTGTATCGCCGTTTGTCTGGACTGCACACCAAAGTCGAGTTGGAGGGATTTGCGGCGGAATTGATTGACCGGTTTGGAAAATTACCCAAAGAAGTCAATACCTTGCTGCTTGTTGTTCGCATTAAGGAAAAATGCCGCGCCGCAGGGATTGCACGCCTTGATGGCGGTCCGAAAGGGGCGACGATCCAGTTCCACAATGATAAATATGCAAATCCTGTAGGTCTGATGGAGTTTATCCACGACCAAAAAGGACAGGCAAAGGTCAAGGACAACAAGATCGTAGTCCGCCGCGATTGGAAAACCGATCGTGACAAGATCAAGGGCGCGTTTGCCATTGCTCAAGACCTTGCGCGCCACGCGAAGAGCGCCACGCAAGTCCCTAAAAAGGCATAATTATACCTCTGCGTCCACGGTGCGGCGCAAGAGGAGGTATGCGATGAGCGAGCAGATCAGTGTGCCGAGTGTGAGCGGTATGACTGTGCCGTTAAAGGCTAATCCAATGGGCGCCGCGATCAAAACCGCACTGATTGTCGATATCCCTTGGACCAATGAGGACGCGATCCCCGCGACATGGCCCAAACGTTCGAGTGACAGGGCGATGATGTTACCAAAGGTCACGCCCGCCATGAAAAACACCGAGACGGACCAGATAAAGAACACCGGAAATGCGAGGGCATCAGGCAAGAGGCCGGAACCGATCAGGACGAGAACGACTGAGGATATAGCGATTTGGCCGATGTAGGCCGAAAGTGCGATACGGCGCATGCCAAGGCGCACCACGTATTTGGCGTTCATCAGGGTTCCGACGCCTGATATCAGGGCTTGTGCAGCGAACCAAATCGGAAAGCTGTCCGTCTTATCAAACACTTCGCCGTATATTTGTTGAATGGAGGACAGGAGGCCAAACATTTGACCAAAGCCGAGCATGAGTACAAGAGTGTAAATCTGGACGGAGCGGTGCGAAAACGTCTCTTTTGTGCCCGCGATCAGGGTCGCCATGGAGAGCGCGCGGCGTTCCGCTTTGGGCAATGTCTCTTCTTGGCGGATGATCAGCCACAACCCTGACAGGGCGGCAAACACAACGAAGGATCCAAAAATGCCACGCCATCCGAACCCGAGCATAATGAGCGCGCCAAGTGCGGGGGCGACGGCGGGCACCAGAATGAAAATCATCATAATAAACGATGAAATGCGCGCCATTTCGCGCCCTTTATAGAGATCGCGGATGAGGGCCATTGTGACCACGCGCGGGGCTGCGGCACCTAACCCTTGGATCACGCGCGCGGCAAGCAGGGTTTCAAGGGTAGGGGCGGTCGCCGCCAAAACGGCTGCGGCGGCATAAACGCTCAACCCGCCAATGATAACGGCTTTGCGCCCGAAGCGGTCTGACAATGGCCCGTTGATCAGTGTGCCGATACCCAATCCCAAGACAAACGCGGTCAGGACCAGTTGGGCGCGATTGACATCATCGGGCGTCAGCTCGGCCGCAATCAACGGAATGCCCGGTAACATGGAGTCGACGGACAGCGCCACGGTGGCGGTCAGCATGGCCATGAGGGCAACAAACTCGGGTTGGGCTAATTTACGGGGCATATCTGACTCATATATGGGGTAGGCGCACCCTATGAGAGTGGCTTGGGTATGAAAAGGCCGCGTGAGGTGCGGGGTCTGTGCTTATGTGTGCGTGGGGTGGTGCGCATTGAGGTGCGTGGCCTCAACACGTGCGGCAAAGGCCAATGCAAGACAGCCAAGTGCAGCAATGATGAGTGCATGTGGCGCGCCTGCAATCAGGGTCAAGCCAGCAAAGGATAGCCCTTGGCCGATGTATTGCGGATGGGCGCAAAAGGCGTAGGGGCCGCGTGTGCAACGCGCCGCGGGCCAACCTGACGTGGCCTTAAGGCCCAATGTGGACGTGGCCCATGAGTGAAACAGTGATCCTGAGATGGCAAGTGTGCCGCCGATGCCCCACCGCACAAAGGCGGACAGGTCCAATGTGTTGCCGACACTGGAGCCAAGGCGCACAAGGCTGATGTAAATGACGATTGTCAGGCCCCATGACCAAATCACCGTCAATATGCTTGGTTGGCGTGGTGGCCAAAGACGCGCGGCGGGGTGGCGCACGGCATGGGTCAAAACCGCAATCCACCCCAGTGCGCCGATAAGGCCCAACGCGAAATCAAACGCATATGGTGAGGCGGCGGCGCTCATTTAGTCAGCGGCCTCGGCCAATTCGTCAATCACTTTGATCCACAGGTCCGTGGCCTGCGCGCCCGGAACAGCGTGTTGGTTGGCCACAACATAGAGCGGCACGCCAGAAATTCCGCGTTCGCGGGCATGTGCATCGCGCGCGCGGATCATGTCGGTGTCCTCATCGGTGGACAAAAGACGCGTCACGAGACTGGCGTCCATACTCATGCTATCCGCGATATCTGCAAGGGTTTCGATATCCCCGATGTCGCGCCCCTCATGGAAATATGCGCGGTAGAGGGCGGCGACGATCGGGGTTTGCATGCCCTCGATGCCTGCCCAGTGGATCAAGCGGTGCGCATTGAGCGTATTGGGGGTGCGTTTGATTGTCCCCAGATCGGCCTTTGGCAACTCTGCGCCCATCGTCTCGACGATAGGGCGGTAGGCGTCAATCGCACCCTGAACGCCGCCGAACTTACCCTCAAGGTAGGCGCGCCTGTCCATGCCTTGTGCTGGCATGTCGGGGTTGAGTTGGAACGGATGCCACTCCACCACGAACTGATGGTTCGGGCGGGCTTCCATCGCGCGGTCAAGGCGGGCCTTGCCGATGTAGCACCATGGGCAGATCGGGTCGTGGAAAATATCAAGTTTTATCATGGGCTACGACATAGCGCGGCGTGGGGTGGTTGGCGAGGAAATAACAAAAGGAAAATGTTCCGCGCAGTCACATTTTGGGCGCGCGGCGACGTTCCCCTTGCCCTACATCTTGTGCTTGGGTGGGGTTTGCAACTTTGCAAAGTGGCGATGTTTTGGGTTTGTTCGCGTGGCGTTCTGGCGAAGGGTGGGGTTCGCTTGTAATAATCGCGGCGCTTTTCGGGCGGTGAAAAACGTGGTTAAATAATTGCAACGATTGAGTTTTTAAGAGGTTCCCTCCCATGGCATATGTTTCCAACGACCGTTTCTCCACCGTACAAGGCCGCGCCAGACAAGGCGGACACGTAAAGCTGTCCAGACTTCCCGTCGTGACGCTTGGACTTGGGGCGGTGGCATCCCTCGCAATCGCAGCAGGAGCCTTTAACTGGCTTCCCGTTCAAACCAGCATCACCGATGAGTTGAGCAATATCGAGTTCCTCACCGGCACAGTCGACGGCACGCACTAACCGCGTGCCTCCATCCGGGCAGACAAGATGTCACGAGCAGTGATCCTCCCCCTGTCTCGTCTGTCCCAAAGAGCCCCCGAAGATGCGGTAAACAGCATCCGGGGGTTTTCTTATGTCTCGTGACCAAAGCGGCTAGCTCTGTGAGCGGACCCGATGAAGGATACGGCGTATTGGGTGGGGATTAGAACACCACACCGACCGCCGATTTTGTCACTTTGGTTGTGGCCTTTACACCCGTTTTGAGGGTCTTGCCCGCAACATAGGCAGGCGCGCAGGCGGTCAATCCAACCGCCAACACCGCCACGACAATAAATTTACGCACCATATCTATTCGTTCCAATACCAAACATCCGGTTGCCAGCCGATCCAATCGCCGTAAATCGGCAATGTCTTAGGGTAGGTCAGCTCTTTGGCGTGGGCCACGCGTGAGATATTCCACTGATAGATCGGGATGACATAGCGGCCCGCGGTCAACACGCGGTCCAGTGCGCGGGTTGCTGCGATAAAGTCGTCTTTGCTTTGCGAGGAGAGCATCGTCTCAATCAGACCATCGACGGCCTTTGATTGAACGCCCATGACATTGCGTGATCCTTCGATCTCGGCCGCCTCTGACCCCCAGTAGGTCTTTTGCTCGTTGCCGGGCGAGAGCGACAGTCCGCGGCGAAACGTGGTCATTCCGAAATCAAAGGTGTCCGAGCGCTCTCGGTATTGGGGGCGATCGACAACAGTGATGGTGGGCGTGATGCCAATCTGGATGAGGGACTGCGTGTAAGTATCTATAATAGATTGATTTTCATCGTCACCGGACTGCAATAGGATCTCAAAGGTATAGGGCGCGCCGCGTGCGTCTTTCATCACGCCATCTTGCACGGTGTAGCCTGCGTCTTTGAACAGACCCAAGGCGCGCCGTGTGGATTGACGATCATTGAGCGATCCCGATGTGGCGGGAAATACGTATCCCTCGAGTGTATCGGGCGGCAGATCATCGGCGTAGGGTGCGAGCATCTGCGCCACGCGCCCCTCGGCGGGGCCGGACGTCATTCCTAACACCGAGTTGGAATAGTATGAGGTGATGCGCGATTGCTGTGATCCCGTTTGCACCTCGTTGATGTATTCAAAGTTGAACGCCTCAATGAGGGCCTGACGCACGCGCCAATCGGAAAACTGGGGCAGGCGGGTGTTCATCACAAATCCCGTCATACCAGACGGGCGTTCATGCGGGATGATGGATTTGATCACATCGCCGCGCTCGACGGCGGGGAAATCGTACTGATCATCCCACGTCTGCACGTTGAATTCGCGGTGGCTATTGAGTTCGCCCGCTTTAAAGGCCTCGATCACCAGTGAGGAATCCGCAAAGAATTCCCACCGGATGGTATCGAGATTGGCCTGTCCGCGCATAAACGGCACATCTTTGCCCCAATAGTCGGGATTTCGGGTCAATTCGACAAATGTGCCTGCATCGTAATCTGTCACGGTGTAGGGCGCTGAGCCGATGGGGATTTCATCAAAGCCTGATTGAGTGAAATCTTTGCCCTCCCACTGTGCTTTTTGCAAAATGGGGCGCATCCCGACCAAAAGCGCCAATTCGCGGTTGTCGGTGTTGAATGTGAACTTGACGGAGGCGTCACCGGTTTTCTCGATGGATGCAATTTGCCCCCACAGCGAGGCGTAGCGGCCATGGCCCTCGGTCCCCAATTTCTCGTAGGACCAGATGACATCCTCGGGCGTCACGGGGCTGCCATCAGAGAATCGGGCCTCAGGGCGCAGGGTAAATTCCGCCCATGTGCGGTCCTCATCGGTGTCGATTGTCTCGCACAACAGGCAATATAGGGTGAAAGGTTCGCTGTAGGCGCGGCCCATTAAGCTCTCCGCCAACATGTAACGAAGCTGCCACGGCGAGGTGCCTTTTTGCACAAACGGGTTGAGGCTATCAAAGGTTCCGCCCTCGCCAGTGACGATCTTGCCCCCCTTGGGGGCTGTCGGGTCCGCGTAGGGGAGAGACACGAAATCTTGTGGTAGGTCGGGGGTGCCATACATAGCTATGCCATGCATCGGCTCGCCATACGCAAGACTTGATCCGGCGATGAGCGCCAATGCGGCGCTTGTGGCGCGTAGCGCGTAGAAAATATTCGTTGCCATATCGAGAACAAAGCCTCCGTCTCGTTTGTTATGTGAGGGTTAGCCTAAGCGGGTGGATCAGTGAATTCAAACTTTTAGCTTGGAGTGGCCCGTTGAAAGGCGTATAAAGACCTCACTGCTCGATAGGTTTCTTGCCTGTATGAAACCTGCCTCAATAACTTTGCGCCGGCCTTGTGCCGGCGTTTTTTTTGGCAAAATTTCCAAAATTGACCTTAGGTCGCCCCCAACTATGCTTGGACTTAGGGCGTGCAGCGGCCCCACCTAAAGCACATGTCAGGTATGCCAAAGTTTCGCGCGGTTCGGGGCGTTTCTGCGCCGTAGCACCGATTCTCTCTTTGCATTGCGCGTCAGGGTTCTACACTCGGACAAAATGGCATCGAATGGAGATCAACATGGACCTAAAAGGTAAAACCGCCCTCGTGACCGGATCCAATTCGGGGATTGGCCTTGGCGTGGCGCGTGAATTGGCCAAAGCGGGCATCAACGTTGTGCTCAACTCATTCACCGACAGCCAAGAGGACCATGAACTGGCGCACAGCATCGCCACCGAATTTGGCGTTGAGGCGCGCTATATCAGCGCTGATATGTCCAAGGCCGATGAGTGCCGCGACCTGATCACACGGGCGGGTGTGTGCGATATTTTGGTGAATAATGCAGGCATTCAATATGTCGCGGGGATTGACGAGTTTCCGGTTGATAAGTGGGACGCTATTATTGCGATCAACATGTCCTCGGCGTTTCATACCACTGCCGCCGCCCTACCGATGATGCGCAAAGCGGGGTGGGGACGGGTGATCAATATCGCCTCGGCGCATGGCCTGACGGCCTCGCCCTATAAATCGGCCTACGTTGCAGCCAAACACGGCGTTGTGGGCCTGACCAAAGTGACCGCGCTCGAAACCGCGCGTGAGGCGATCACCGCCAATGCGATTTGTCCGGGCTATGTGCTAACCCCGCTTGTCGAGGCGCAGATCCCAGATACGATGAAAAAGTATGATATGGACCGCGAAACGGTGATCCGTGAGGTCTTGTTAGAGCGTCAGCCATCAAAAGAATTTGCGACCGTCGAGCAATTGGGGGGGACGTGTTTGTTCCTTGCCTCGGACGCCGCGGCGCAAATCACAGGGACGACACTTTCCGTCGACGGCGGATGGACGGCTTTATAACTCTAGTAAATGGTAAGGATCACTCTCATGCACTCGAACGAGCCACTCATCTTCGAAAATGCGGGACTGGCTGGATCAAAGATCTCGCGATGTAATCTATCCCATACGGTTGTAACGGGATGTAACTTTCTAGGCACTATCATAGATGATTGCAATATGGAGAGCTTGTCATTGCACAACGCGAACCTCACACGCAGTCGCATCGACAACGTGAACTTTTCGGACGCGGTTGTGACGAACTGCAATCTCACAGGATTTGCCATCCTCAATTGCGGCCTTGAAGGGATGACCATCGACGGGATTGCCGTGACCGACTTGTTGAAAAAATGGCACGAAGGTTGATCGGATAATCTCTTGTGTAGGGCGCGATGATATCGCCAAGAAAAAGAGGCGCCCGTAAGAGCGCCTCTTTCTCGTGTGCTTGGGAGGTCTTAGTTGGACAGCGTAAAGGGTGCTGTGTAGTTGGCCACGTTGTCTGCTGTGATCAACAGGCAGTCGAACAACTGCTTTTCGGTTGCGACCATAGCTTCGCCGTTTTTGATGTAGTGATCGGCTTGGATGACCGCTTCGCGGGCGAATACGGCAACAGGCTGAAGCACGGTATAGGCCATTTCTCCGGCGGCAACGGATGCAACCGCATCTGGTGAGCCGTCAAATCCGCCAACGACAACACCGTCAAGGCGACCCGCTTCTTTGAGCGCCGCAATCGCGCCGAGCGCCATCTCGTCGTTCCCTGAAATCACGGCATCAATCACAGGGTTTGCCTGAATGATCGACTGCATCTTGGTGTAGCCCTGTGTGCGGTCCCAGTTTGCGACTTCTTCAGCGACTTTGACGAGGTCGGGGTACTGGCTGAGCACGGTGTTGTAACCGTTGGAGCGTGTCGCGGCGTTGTTGTCGGATGGGTTGCCAAAGAACTCGACATAGCTTGCGGCGTCACCGACGACCTCTTGCCATGCGATTGCACCAAGGGCTGCGCCCTGTGCGTTGTTCGAGACCAACTGACCGATGGCCAAGCCGCTTTCGTTGATTTCCGCGTTCACGAGAAACACGGGAATGCCCGCTTCGGTTGCTTTGCGCACAACACCGACAGAGCCGTCAGCGTTTGCCGGATCAAGAATGATCGCAGCCGCACCGTTGGTGATTGCCGCGTCAATGAGGTTCGACTCGAGGTTGGTGTCGCCAGTGTGAGCGGACACGGTGGCCTCATACCCGAGCTCTTCGGCGGTTGCCTTGGCCACTTCGCCTTCGGTGAACCAGTAGGGGTTCGCAGGGTCGTTGACGATAATGGAGATCAATCCATCTGCCCAAGCGGAGCCTGCCATGAGGGGCAGGGCGGTTGCTGCGGCGAGCAATGTGCGTGTTGTAAACTTAATCATGTTGGTCTCTCCCTTTGGTGTCTAAATGCCGAACGATCGGCGGGTTTCGTAGCGCCCCGTCCCATCGGAAGCGCGTACAAACTGTGGTGGGGGCGGCGCTAGGATGTGCGGCCTTTGCCCCCGTAATTGATGGAGTTGAGCAAGACGGCGAGCACGATCACCGCGCCGGTAAACACGGTCTGCCAGTAGGACGACACCCCCGTGATCACGAGGCCCGCGCCCAAAAACACGATCACGAACCCGCCCAAAAGCGTGCCGCGCACGGTGCCACGCCCGCCCGTCAACGCGGCCCCGCCGATCACAACGGCGGCGATTGCGGTCAGCTCATAGGTCGTGCCTGCGGTCGGGCCAGCGGAGGTCAGTTGCGAGCTGAGAACAAGCCCCGCAATGGCTGCACAGACCCCAGACAGGACATAAACCCAGATCAGAACTTTGGAGACGGGCACACCCGATAGGCGCGCCGCATTGGGGTTGCCACCTGCCGAATAGAGCCAGCGTCCAAACGGGGTACGCGACAGCAACAGATACACCGTGACGGCCACTAGGCTAAGTGCAAAGATGCTAATCGGCACGCCCCAAAGGCGGTTGAACCCAAGCCATTCAAAGCCTGTGTTCCCCAATTCGGCGCGCCCCGACAGGTTGTTAAACGTCAAGCCATTGGTCATCAGCAACGCCGCACCGCGTGCCACATAGAGCGTACCCAATGTGGCCACGAACGCCGGAACCTTGAACCATGCGACCAAGATGCCGTTGATCACGCCAACAAATGCCCCCATGGCGAGGGTACACACCACCACGGCCCAAACCGGCAGATAGATGATAATCCCAAGGGACTCCAATTCGACGCCCTGCATCAAAAATCCCGCAAACACACCGCAAAGCGCCAATGTCGATCCAACCGACAAATCAATCCCGCCACTTAGAATGACCAGCAGCATACCGATAGCCAACAGGCCAAAAATGGCCACTTGTGACGTCATGATCAAAAAGTTTGGCAGGCTGAAGTAGTTGGGCGACAGCATTGAAAAGATAACGATAATTGCGATCAGCGCAAAGAACGCACGCCCCTCCAACAACAGGTAGCCAATGTCGAGGCGCGGCTTTGTGGGCGTGGATTGTGCCGCTTTTGAGGTCGTGTCCGACATGGTGCAAGCTCCTTGAGAGTCGATCAAGCAACCACAGCTTCGCCCGAGGCGGCCATGATCTCTTCTTTGGTGACGTTTTGGGTGAATTCGGCGGAGATGCGCCCACGGCTCATGACGATGATCCTATGGGCAATCGAAAGGCATTCGCCGACCTCGGATGTGGTGTATACAACGGCAATCCCTTGGCGGGCGCGCTCGGCCAACAGGCCAAACACTTCGGCTTTGGCGCCGATATCGATCCCGCGGCTGGGTTCGTCCAAAAGGATCACACTGGGCGATGTGGCCAACATTTTGCCGATCACAACCTTTTGCTGATTGCCGCCCGACAAAGACCCGATCATTGCGTCTGGCCCATCGGTTTTGACGGTCACATCGCGAATGGTGTCAGCAATAATGACGTCCTCCGCGCTGCGCGAGGTGAACAAGCGTTTGGTAAAGGCGCGGATAGAGGCCAACGACAGGTTCGTGCCGACACTCATGGTTTGCACCAATCCATCGCGCTGACGGTCTTCGGGCACCAGCACAAGGCCCGCGTCAATCCGCTGTGCAATCGTCAGTCGCGAAACGTCTTGGCCATGGAGCAACACGTGGCCGTGCGCCGCACTCATGCGACCAGCGGCACATTCCATCAATTCGGTGCGCCCTGCGCCCATCAAGCCGTAAATACAGACCACTTCGCCGGCGTTCACGGTGAGGTTGAGCCGATCAACGGCAAGACCGGTGCCCGATGCGTCTGCCACGCTGAGGTCTTTGATCTCAAGGGCGGGTGCGCCAAATGCATAGCCAGAGGGCGGCGCGCCGAGGTCAAAGTTCTCGCCAACCATATTGCGCACAATCCATTCCAGATCGATCTCGCTGCGCGGTGCATAGGCCGTCATGGCCCCATCGCGCAGCACAACGGCGTGGTTGGTCACTTGTAATGCTTCTTCGAGGTGGTGCGAAATATAGACGATCGAGACGCCGCGCGCCGTCAGATCGCGAATAACTTTGAACAGAACCTCGACTTCGCTGGCTGAAAGTGCCGATGTCGGCTCGTCCATAATCAAAATGCGCGAATTGACCGACAGGGCGCGTGCGATTTCAACGATTTGTTGCTGTCCAAGGCGCAAATCTTCGACGAGGGTGAGCGGATCAATGTCCTCTTCGAGCTCTTGCATGAGGTTGCGGGCTTGGCGTTCTTCCTCGGCAAAATTGACGCCCGTTGGACCCGTGATTTCGCGCCCCAAAAAGATGTTGTCGCGCACGTTCATGTTGGGCGCGAGGCTCAACTCTTGGTGGATGATCGAAATGCCAAAGTTGAGCGCATCCGTGGTCGACGACAGTGTCACAGGCACCCCGTCCACCAAAATCTCGCCAGAAGTGGGCAATTGCACCCCCGACAGGATTTTCATCAACGTCGATTTGCCCGCGCCGT
Source organism: Celeribacter marinus (assembly GCF_001308265.1). Lineage (GTDB taxonomy): Bacteria > Pseudomonadota > Alphaproteobacteria > Rhodobacterales > Rhodobacteraceae > Celeribacter > Celeribacter marinus. Next base: position 411,284 of record NZ_CP012023.1, on the reverse strand, counting down.
TTTCGCCAAACAACGTGGTGACTTGTCCGCGATGAATGTCGAAATTGACGCCTTTAAGTGCTTGCACCGCGCCGAAGGATTTGGCGATGTTGCGCGCGGCCAATACGACTTCCGCCGTGTCGGGCGTGGCCGTTGGGACGTCGATATGTGACACATCGGTGATCATTGGACATCAAACTCCACTGGCGTGATCAGCCAGTTTTTCGGGTTGATGAGCTTGAAGACGCCCGTGACAGTGAGTGTGCGTCCGCTAAGAGCATCGCGATCAACATCTGACAAAATGGCCTCGGACATCGCGCGATTGATGCCCGCTCCGGCGTCTTGGTATTCAATTTGATTGGTGAAGGCCCCAAAGGCGATATCACCCGTGGCATCCCGTAAATCCGTACCATTAATGGCGGGGCCAGTTTGGACGCGGATGCGGATGGTGTCGGGAACGCCCGCTACAGTGACGTCATAGATGCCCGAGCGACCGTTTGCGACCACACCTGTCAAGCGGACAGGGATCACGGGGCCGATCCCGTCACCCACACCGTATGCGGCAATGGCTGCGGCTTTGTCTGCGGCCAGTTCTGTGGCCAGTTTTGCGGCGTCTACGGCGCGTCCGGTGACAGATGACTGGATAACGGGGAACTGTGCCGCGCCATATGCGTCAGGCGAGAACGCCTGTTTGCGTGCATCAAGGTCAGAGCCGATCTGAACAACAGTTGTATCAAGGGCCATCGCGCCCATAACGACCACAACAGCCGCCGCAATCATCAGCGGTGTTCTGGATTTCGCCTTTTGGCGGGGCGTGGTGTCGGTTATGGCCATTGCGCTATGCTCTCTGGTCATTGGCCGCGAGCGGCCGTTGCACGTGAAGATGCGCGCAAAAGCGGCACCCGTTTCTCGATGTTGTGAAGATAACCCGACCGTCCTCCAACGGTTGAATTGTCCTCCTCCCATGTGCCGACACGCAGGGCCGCAGTGATGCGTTATCTGTGTGTTGGTGAATCAGAGCCTATGTGAAATAATTTGCGTTGTCTGCAAAAAAATTCACACAATGGAAAAATGATGTGCTAAACCTGTTGAACGATAGGACGGATTTGCGGCACATGCGGCATAGCTGGCTTGGCGCAAATGTGCGACGCACAAAGACGTGGGCGACCACACATAGAATACAGGGTGCACGCGGCGAGAGGTTTGATGTCGCCGGTGCAGACCAGACGAATAAGGGCGGAGGCGTAAATGGCACAGTGTGACATCATCATTGGAATTGACGCGGGCACATCGGTCATTAAGGCTGTTGCACTCGATCTAAGCGGTCGACAAATCGCAACCTCCGCCGCACTCAATACCTACCGCACAGGCGCAGACGGATCAGCGGTGCAATCGTTGCCCCAAACATGGGCCGACTGTGTAAAGGCGATCAGGGGTCTATTTGACCGCGTTGACAATCTTGCGGCGCGCACTGCGGCGATTGCCGTGACGGGGCAGGGTGATGGCACATGGCTTGTCGGGGCGCAAAACGCCCCCGTTACCGATGCGTGGTTGTGGCTTGATGCGCGCGCGGCGCCAACGGCGCGGGCCTTGTCGCAGGGGGCGGGTGAGCGCGCGCGCTTCGAGGCCACGGGAACAGGCCTCAACACCAGTCAGCAATCGACGCAAATGGCGCATATGGATCGTCATCTGCCCGAGCTGTTGGATCGCGCCGAGGTGGCCTTGCACTGTAAGGACTGGCTGTTTGCCAATCTTACGGGGGTGCGCGCCACAGATCCGTCCGAGGCCAGCTTTACCTTCGGCAACTTTCGCACACGCGACTACGATGACACTGTCCTGAATGCGCTCGGCCTGAGCCACCGCAAATCATTGTTGCCACCCATTGTTGATGGCAGTCAGACGGTGTTTGCATTGACGCCCGACGCCGCACAGGCCACGGGCCTTTTGGCGGGGACGCCAGTGTCACTGGGCTATGTCGACATGGTGATGACTGCATTGGGTGCGGGCGTTCACACAGGGCACGCGGGGTCTGCGTGTTCCACCATCGGATCAACGGGTGTGCATATGCGCTCTGTGTTGTCGTCTGATGTCCACCTCAATGGTGAGGGAACGGGCTACGTGATTTGCTTGCCCGTTACGGATTTTGTCACCCAAGTGCAAACCAACATGGCCGCAACGCTCAATATCGATTGGGCGCTGCGCATGGCCGCAGATATGATGACCGACCTTGGCTATGAGCACTCCTATTCGGATCTTGTACCGCGCATCGACGACTGGTTGGCGCGCTCTGATCCCAGCACACTACTGTATCATCCGTATATTTCCGAGGCAGGGGAACGCGGTCCGTTCGTGAACGCCAATGCGCGGGCGAGCTTCGTTGGACTAAACGCCAATCACCGGTTTGCAGACCTGCTACGCGGTGTGGTTGAGGGATTGGCACTGGCGGCGCGCGATTGTTATGGCGCTATGGGCGACATGCCGTCCGAAGTGCGCCTGACGGGTGGGGCGGCGCGCTCGGATGGATTGCGCGCAATCCTGTCGGGATGCCTCAATACGCCCGTGCGCGTGTCTGCCCGTGATGAGGCGGGAGCCGCCGGATGTGCGATGATGGCGGCCGTTGCGATCGGCGCTTACGAGACTATGGATGAGTGTATTGCGACATGGGTCACACCCTTGCTCGCACAGGCGGAACGCCCCGATCCAGCGCTGGTGGCCACCTATGATGGCCTCTATGCGGCCTACGCCAAAACACGTAGCGCACTGACCCCGATTTGGGACGATCTTGCAGCACACCATGCGGCGATGACTGTCCCCTCCGAAAATGACCATACCGAAATGACAACGGACGCACGCCCTGCGTCACGAGGAGCGTAACATGACAGCAATCCCATCAGTCGATCTATTCGTAATTGGCGGCGGTATCAACGGCGCAGGGATTGCGCGGGACGCCGCAGGGCGCGGGCTTAGCGTGGTGTTGTGTGAAAAGGACGATCTGGCCGAGGGCACATCGTCACGTTCGGGCAAGCTTGTGCATGGCGGGTTGCGCTACTTGGAATACTACGAGTTTCGGTTGGTGCGAGAGGCGTTGATTGAGCGCGAAGTCCTTATGAACGCCGCGCCGCACATTATTTGGCCGATGCGCTTTGTCTTGCCGCATTCCCCCGATGATCGTCCGGCTTGGCTCGTGCGCTTGGGGCTGTTTTTGTATGACCATCTGGGCGGGCGCAAAAAACTTCCCGGAACGCGGACGCTGAATTTGCGCCGTGATCCCGAGGGGGCGCCGCTGCTTGATCACTATAAACGCGGATTTGAATATTCCGATTGCTGGGTCGATGACGCCCGTTTGGTTGTACTCAATGCGGTTGATGCGGCAAATCACGGCGCGACTGTGCTGACACGCACCGCCTGCACATCCGCGCGGCGCGAAGACGGCGCATGGCGGATCACGACCACTGACACGCTCACAGGCGAGCCGCGCGAGTTTCGCGCAAAGGTTCTGGTCAATGCCGCAGGGCCATGGGTGAGCGATGTTGTAACCCGCGTGGCGGGCGCAAATTCAAGCCGCAACGTGCGTCTCGTCAAAGGCTCGCATATCGTTGTGCCAAAGTTCTGGGAGGGGCAAAACGCCTATCTGGTGCAAAACCACGACAAGCGCGTGATCTTTATCAACCCCTATGAGGGCGACAAGGCTCTGATCGGCACCACGGACATTTCGTATGAGGGGCGCGCCGAGGATGTGACGCCCGATGAGAGCGAAATTGAATACCTGATTGCGGCGGTGAACCGCTACTTTAAGGAAAAATTGATCCGCAGTGATGTGGTTGAGAGCTTTTCGGGCGTGCGTCCGTTGTTTGATGACGGGCAGGGTAATCCCTCTGCCGTGACGCGCGATTATGTGTTTGATCTCGATGAGGTGGGCGGTGCGCCGCTCCTGAATATCTTTGGCGGAAAGATCACCACCTTTCGCGAGTTGGCCGAGCGCGGATTGCACAAAATTGCGGGTTTTTTCCCGACCATGGGCCTGGATTGGACGCAAACGGCACCGCTCCCGGGGGGCGACATTCCAGACGCGGATTACGCGGCGTTTGCGCAAACCCTCAAAACGCAATACCCGTGGATGCCGCGCAGTTTGCGCCTGCACTACGGGCGGCTCTACGGCGCACGGATCGACATGGTGGTGGGAGAGGCAACCACAATTGACGGATTAGGACAGCACTTTGGCGGTGATCTGTATGAGGCCGAGGCACGCTATCTCATGGCGCATGAATGGGCACAAACCCCACAAGACATCTTGTGGCGGCGCACCAAACATCGGTTGCACCTCAGTGACGCACAGCAAATAGCCTTTGGCGCGTGGATGGATGCCGCCACGCAAAAGGCGGCTTAATATGGCGCTGTCTCTTTCGTTGAACACCAACCCGTTGGTCAACCGCTTTGCCGAGCCGGATGATTTGATTGACGCCGTTGCACACACGCTGCGCATTCGGGATCTGCAACTGACACATGAGTTCATCAACCCAAGCTGGCCAGCCTCGGTCATTCGCCGGTTGACCCGTGATATGGCGCAGGCGTTGAGCCGCACCGGTGTGCGCGTGACAAGCGGGATGACGGGGCCATACGGACGCCTCAACCATTTTGGTCACCCCGACCATGATGTGCGTAGGTACTACGTGGAGTGGTTCAAAACATTCGCGGACATAACGGCGGAGCTGGGCGGAACATCGGTGGGCACGCAGTTTGCGATTTTCACTTATAAGGATTTTGACGATCTCGCACGGCGCGAGGCGTTGATCGAGATCGCGATTGAGTGTTGGGCCGATGTGGCCGAACATGCGAAGGCGGCTGGGCTGTCATATGTGTATTGGGAGCCGATGAGTGTCGGGCGCGAATTTGGAGAGACGATCCAGAATTGTCTCGCCCTGCAAGAGCGGCTCACTGCGGCCAATATGGCCCTTCCGATGTGGATGATGGCGGATATTGATCATGGCGATGTCACCAGTCAGAATCCCGACGACTATGACCCATATGCGTGGGCGCGCGCCGTGCCGCAGGTCAGCCCGATCATTCATATCAAGCAAAGCCTGTTGGACAAAGGGGGGCATCGTCCCTTTACGGCGGCGTTCAATGCACAAGGCCGCATTCAGCCCGCCCCGCTATTGACCGCACTGGCACAGGGTGGCGCGCGTGACAATGAAATCTGTCTTGAGCTGAGTTTCAAAGAGCGCGAGCCAAATGACCGCGAGGTGATGTCCCAAATTGCCGAGAGTGTCGCGTTTTGGGCACCGCACATTGATACAGGTGCGCAAGATTTGAACATCTAAGGGCTGGGATCGGATGATATGCAAAATAAACATAGCTTTATCAGGTCGACGCATTATTAATCACGGGCCGATACGGGAGATATCGGGTGTGAGGCGTTCATCGCCGCGCAGACGTGAGGGACGGAGCACAGCTAATGGCAAAGATCGTAGGCAATAGCACAAACGAGCAAAGTCTCGCAATTCGCGCCGCTTGGCTGCATTACGTTGGTGGTTTGACGCAGGCGGCGGTGGCCAAAAAGCTGGGCCTGCCTTCTGTTAAAACCCACCGCCTGATTGCGCGCGCTGTCGCGGACGGCGCGGTAAAGGTCGCCATTGATGGTGATATTATTGAATGCATCGAGTTAGAGGCGCAACTGTGCGAGCGGTTTGGTCTGCACACGTGCGAGGTTGCGCCCGATCTGGGCGAGGAGGGGTTGCCCCTTCGCACGCTGGGCGTGGCGGGAGCCGCGTTTTTGCAACGGCTGTTGGAAAGTGGCACACCCACCACCATCGGGATCGGTCACGGGCGCACCCTTGCGGCGGCTGTGCGTCAATTGCCGCGCTGTGATGCAACGTCCACGCGGTTCGTCTCGCTTTTGGGCGGATTAACCCGCAACTTCTCTGCCAATCCGCATGACGTTATGCACCGGTTGGCCGAAAAGACCGGTGCAACGGCCTATGTGATGCCCGTGCCGTTTTTCGCCAATACCCCCCATGACCGTGAGGTGTTATTGGCGCAAAAAGGCGTGCGGGATGTCTTTGAAATGGGCCAACGCGCGCCGCTAAAAATTGTCGGCATTGGCACCGTCGCGTCCGAAACCCAATTGGTGACGTCAGGCATGATCGAGCAAAGCGAAATTCACGAGATTTCGGCTGCGGGTGCGGCGGGCGAATTGCTTGGTAGTTTCTTTAGTGCGCAGGGGCGTAGCCTTGAGACTACGTTGACCGCGCGCACCTTGGCCGTTCCGTGCCTGTCGGGGGGACAAGATCAAGTGGTTGCCTTGGCCGGTGGTCCAGACAAAGTAGCAGCAATTCGCGCCGTGCTATCGAGCGGCTGCCTGTCCGGCTTGATCACCGACGAGAAAACAGCCAAGGCGCTTATGGCCTAACTTGCGGGTCTAGTCGCGTGGCGCCTGATCATCAGACGCCCCCGCCATTTTGCGCTCGTCCTCTTTTAGCTCAAGCCACATTGCGTTCATCACCGCGAAAATAGCCGCCAGCGGAAGGCCCAGTATCCATGCAAAATACCACATAAGATGTCCTTTCTTTAATACACAGAGTGAGAGTTTTCGGACACATCGGCTTGGGTGACCTTGCCCCACAAAACCTTGTAGACCCATGCGGTATACATCAAAATCAGCGGCATAAAGATCACCGTGGCCACCAGCATGACAAACAATGTCAGGTGCGACGAGGAACTGTTCCACACCGTGAGCGATGATTTTGGATCGCTCGACGAGGGCATGATGAACGGGAACATGGTCAAACCGACCGATGAGATCACGCCCAAAATGGCCATCTTGGACACGAGGAGCGTGGAGATTTCACGTCCCGCGCGCAAACCCAAAAATGTAAGCAAGCCGCCGATGATGCCCAAGGCGGGCGCAATCGCAATCCACGGACGCACGCTATAGGCCGACAACCAGCTTGATGTGCGCGCCACCTCGAAATGCAGCGGGTTTGACGGACCATCGGTGACATAGGCGCCGACGATTTCAAACCCTTGGATGCCAACAGCCAGCCAGACACCCGCAAGGATGTATCCACCCACCGCAACAAGGGCCGCAACCGACCCGATAGCGCGGGCGCGTGTCTGTACGAGGCCCTCCGCCTTGAGCGTGAGCCACGCACTGCCGTGCATCACAAGCATCGACAACGACACCACGCCGGCCAAAAGCGAGAACGGATCAAGCAGGCCGATAAACTTCATATACCAAGCCCCCTCATAGATGGTGTGCAAATCATCGGTAAAGTGGAATGGAACCCCGTGGATGACGTTGCCGACAGCCACACCAAACAAAAGTGCGGGAACGGCACCACTTGCAAACAAGGCCCAATCCCATGTGCTGCGCCACCGCGGGTCGTCACGTTTGGAGCGGTATTTGAAGGCCACAGGACGCACAATAAAGGCGGCAAGGATCACGAACATCGCTAGGTAAAAGCCCGAAAAGCTGACGGCATACAGTGGCGGCCAAGCGGCAAAGATCGCACCACCCCCGAGGATAAACCAAACTTGGTTGCCCTCCCAAACCGGCCCGACCGTGTTGATCGCGACACGGCGTTCGATGTCGGTCTTGGCGACAAAGGGCAAGAGTGCGCCTACGCCCATATCAAACCCGTCCGTTAGGGCAAATCCGATGAGCAACACGCCCAACAATCCCCACCAGATCACGCGAAGCAGTTCGTATGTCATAAGGTCATGTAAAATCATCTGTTTTACTCCGCTGGTGTCGCGATGGCATCGGCAGTGCGCCGACCCGCCAAGCGATCAGTATGGCGTTTGTTCCACGCATCGGTTTCGTCCACGTCCTGATAGGGGCCTTTGCGGATGTATTTGAGCATCAGACCCATCTCGACGATGAACAAGATTGTGTAGAAAATCACAAATCCGGCCAGTGTTAGCGCAACTTCGGTCATCGACAGCGCGCTGACGGACATGGCGGTCGGCAAGACACCGTCGACGGTCCATGGCTGGCGGCCGTATTCGGCAACAAACCACCCGAGTTCTGCGGCGATCCACGGTGCGGGGATCATCCAGACGGCCAGATGCAATGCAGGGCGCGGAAACTTCATGCCCTTGAACGAGGCGCGGTAAAAGAAATACGCCATGGTTGCGATGAACCCGAACCCGAGCCCAACCATGATGCGAAACGCCCAAAACAGTGGCCAGACCGTGGGCACAGTGTCATTTGCTGCGGCAATGATTTGGGCTTCGGTGGCGTCCATCGGATTGTCGACATACTTTTTGAGCAAGAACGCAAAGCCAAGGTCGGCAGAATGCGCCTCAAAGGTGGCCATGACGGCGGGGTCTGTGGCCTCACGGTTGACCCGCACATCCAGTAGAGCCTCATAGGCGATTATCCCTGAGCGCACGCGCTGTTCTGCGTTTGCCACCAACTCGTTGATCCCGGGAATTTCGGTGGTTAAGGACCGCGTGCCAATCAGCCCCATCGCCCACGGGATCTCGATTGCGTAATGCGTCTCACGGGCCTCTTGGTCGGGAAAGCCGATCAAATTAAAGGGGGCAGGGGCATCGTGTGTCTCCCACATTGCCTCGATCGCCGCGAGTTTCATTTTTTGGCTGTGGGTCGCGGAGTAGCCGGACTCGTCCCCAAGCAGCACAACCGAAAACGCGGCAGCGAGGCCAAACGCGGCCGCAACCGTGATGGAGCGGCGCGCCAGTTCAACATGGCGGTCGCGCAGCAGATACCACGCAGACACCCCGATCACAAAGACCGATGCGGTGACGTATCCGGCGGACACGGTGTGCACAAATTTCGCTTGGGCCACTTCGTTGAACATGACCTCAAAGAAATTGGTCATTTCCATGCGCATGGTCATCGGATTGAATTCGGCCCCAACCGGATTTTGCATCCACCCGTTGGCGATCAAAATCCACAGCGCCGAAAAATTCGACCCGATTGCCACGAGCCACGCCACGGTGAGGTGTCCGACCTTGCTGAGTTTATCCCACCCAAAGAAGAATAACCCCACAAAGGTTGCTTCTAAAAAGAACGCCATAAGCCCCTCAATGGCCAGAGGGGCCCCGAAAATATCGCCAACATAGTGGCTGTAATAGCTCCAGTTCATTCCGAACTGGAATTCCATGGTGATCCCCGTGGCGACCCCAAGCACAAAGTTGATGCCAAACAACATGCCCCAAAATTTGGTCATTTGTCGCCAAATGGGTCGGTTGGTCATGACATAGACCGTTTCCATAATGGCCACGAGGATCGACAAGCCCAACGTGAGCGGCACGAAGAGAAAGTGATACATGACTGTGACGGCAAACTGTAGACGGGATAATTCGACGATACCGAATTCCATTGATTCAGCTCCAACTTGTATGAGGCGACCTATATGACACGACTCGGGCCATAAATTATTCAATTATGGGAATGTGTATCACTTCACTTGGGGCGAAACGTTGATCTACGTCAATAACAAATATTTTAGATGTAGCTTAGTCGAGCGTCAAAACCCGATCCGCGCACTCGATTTCGACGCGGCGGTGAGCCGCGATTAAAAGAGCGGCGCTTGGTAAAAATTCCCGCACGCCTTGCAGGACCATCAGCGCAGTTGGATCATCCAACCCTTCGGTCGGCTCGTCGAGCAATAGCACGTTTGGATGTCGCAACATCGCGCGTGCCAAGGTCAATCGCCGTGCTTCGCCGCCCGATAGTCCATCGCCGCGCGCCCCGATCCGTGTGTCAAGCCCGTGGCGTGCGCGCATCGTGGCGGCCAGTTGCACCGCCTCAAGCACCTGCCACAGCGCGGTGTCGTCACACTGAGCGGCCCCAAGGTGCAACGCATCACGTACAGATCCCGACATCACCGCGCTGCGTTGTGGCAAAAGCGCGACCGAGCCGCGCAAACGGTCCTCAGCGCAGTCGAGCACGGACGTCTCACCCAGAAAAATGCGCCCCTGCGCAATGGGATGGAGGGCCGCAATCGCCAGCAAGAGCGTTGATTTTCCAATCCCGCTTGGCCCCGTAAGGGCGACTGTTTCACCCGCCTTCACCGTGAGGCTCACGGCGTTAAGGAGGATATCGCTAGTGCCCGCGCGGTGCACGGTCACGGATTGCAAGAGCAGTGCGCCCTCGCATGGGGCGTCATCGGTGTTCACAGGCGCGTCTGACACGGGGGCCGGGGACACGGGGGCGAGGGACACGGGCGTGGGTGCTATATCGGGCAACATCCGCCGCGCCGCCTCCATCATGCCACCAATATCACCGGCGGCCCTGCGCATCGGCACGATGGTTTCCGCCAGCGCTAGTGTCGTGAAAAACGCAAGAGCGGCGAGGGGCGGGCCGATGGTGCCCGATTGCGCCAGTGTTATACCAAGCCAAAGCGTGCCCGCCGACACAACCGCCGCGATGATCTGGATCGCGGCACCTGACAGGCGTTCCACCCGATCCTGATGGCGGCGCAACGCGAGACGGCGGCTCTCGGCCTTTAGGGTCAGATCAACCTGCGCGGTCATTTGCCCGTAGGCTGCAAGGTCACGGCGCGCACGGATCAGGTCAATGAAACGGGCGCGAAACGCGTGTGATGCCGCCTGCGTGCGCCGCGACAAGGACGCGGTTTTGCGCAGGGTCGCCCAAAAAACCAAACCCGCCCCAAGGCTGAACCCCAAGAAGATCCAAAGTGCGATCGGTAAACCCACGAGCCACCAAAGTGCCGCAAACGCGATCAATTGCGCACACAGCCCCGCCAATACGGGCAACACCAGACGCAAAGACACGCCATCCAGAGTGTCCACATCCAATGTGAGCCTGTTTAGGGCTTGCGCGCCTCTCAGCCGGATCAGGCGGTCATAGCGCGCCGCCATTACGCCGCGCAAAACACTCACACGCAGCGATTGCAGTGCGCGCAAGGTGGCGTCATGGGTCAGGACACGTTCACCGTATCTGGCCGATGCACGCCCCAATGCCAAAAACCGCACCATCGCCGAGGGGCGAAACACATCAAACATCGCGCCAACGCCCGCCAATCCCGCAGCGGCCGCCGCCGTGATGAACCATCCCGACAGGCCTAACAGTGCGGCCCCCATACCAAGGACAATCACGCCAAATAACGCCCCACGGCTCATTGACACCCGTTGCTCGCGCAAAATGAGCGCAAAGATTTGCCAAAGCGCGCTCATTGTGACGCCTCGATAGAAATGATCCTGTCCATCTTGGCCGCCAAATCTGGATCATGGGTTGCAACAATCACCGTGGCCCCGCGCGCGACCTGCGCCAACAGGCCGTTGGTAACTGCGTCTGCGGTCTTTCGATCCAAATCGGCTGTGGGTTCATCGGCGATGATCACGTCCGGTTGCGCGAATATGGCGCGCGCCAGTGTCACTCGCCGCGCTTCACCGCCCGATAACCCGCCACCCGTTTCGCCCAACCGTGTGTTGAGACCTTGGGGTAGGCGGTTGATCACGCTCTCCACGGCTGCGTGTTCAAGGGCCGCTGATAGATCGCCCGCGCGGCCAAGTTGCACATTGTGGCGCACACTGGCGTTGAGAAAATGCGGAGCTTGGGGCATCCAACCGACACGGGCGCGCCATGCATCAGCCGTTGCGTCCGTAAGCGCCACTCCTGCAAGCGTGATCTGCCCGACATTCGGTCCCTCTAGCCCTGCCATGAGCCGCAGGGCCGTGGTTTTGCCTGCGCCACTTGGCCCCATGATCGCCACGCTCTCGCCTGCTGCAATCTCGATGTCAGCCAAGACTATACCGTTTTGCAGTGCACATCCGCGCAGCGCAATCGAGGGCGCCCCCGTCAAAGGCGCGCACACGCCGCCCTGACCCATTAAGACGGCCGTTTGTTGGGCGTCCCATGTGTGGAGTTCGTCGAACACCGCGTCTGCCGCCGCTTTGTCGTGCCACGCCGCCGACAGATCTCGCAGGGGTTGATAGAACTCGGGTGTCAACAACAGCAAAAAGATCCCGACTTGCGGCGTCAATGCGCCGCTCCATGTGCCAAAGCCGAGCGTGCCGAGCAGCGAAAACCCGACATAGACCGCGACCATCGCCACACCGATTGCTGCGAACAGCTCAAGCACCGTGGAGGATAAAAACGCCACGCGCAAAACGGCCATCGTGCGGTGGCGCAAATCCGTGGCCTGACCTGAAAACCCGTCTAAAACCGCGTCCCGCGCGCCCAAAAGGCGGATATCGACCAAGGCCGATAGTCTTTCGACCAACATGTCGTTGAGGTTGCCGATTTCCCTTAGGTGTTTCTGGCTCGTCTCTTTTGCGGCCAGACCGATGAGCGCCATGAAAATGGGGATCAACGGGCCGGAGATCATAAGAACAAGGGCCACCGCCCACGATTGCGATAGTGCAAGCATCAAGATCACAAGCGGCACCACCATCACCCGCGCCCGTGCAGGGGCGTAGCGCGTGATAAATGGCACAAGCAGGTCGAGCTTTTCACTGGCCAATGCCGTGATGGCGCCGGCCCCACCAAAGGGGCTATCTGCGGCGCGGCGCGCTTCAACAGCTACGATATGCGCGCGCGCGCGGTGAATGATCGTCTGTGCGGCGGCCTGTGCGTATGCCTCGCTTGCCATCGTCAGTCCCGCCCGCAATAGCCCAAGGCCGGCAAAGGCTATCGCGATGCCAAGCGCAAAGACCGTCTGTCCGGTGAGCAATCCGCCCAAGGCATAGGCCACGACCGCCGCTTGTACAGGCCATAGCAGTCCTGAGGCCACGGACAAAACACTGGCGCGGCGATGCTGGGCCGCGCCAGCTGCCATCAGCCCTGCGCGCGAGACGGGGCTGTCGGTGTCGTTTGCTATGGTGTTGGGTGTGGTTGAGGTCACGAGAACTCGCGATATCGGTGAAAGGTAGGTCTGCGCTCTCCGTCATATCACGGCGGTGTCGAAATGGAACCTACGGCGCGTATCCTGTTCCAAAGCAGGTTGGGCATTTTTGGCGGATGCCGCAATTGGAGGCCACTTATAGATCAAATACGCGCCTTTAGAGTAGTTTAGCCGATTTCAAAGGGTGTGCCCTAAATGGTTTTTGACCCCTCATGTCTTGGAGGTCAAGGAATGCAACGGGGGTGTGCAGGGCGTTTAGGGCTGATTTGACGCAGGTAAGCTTTCATTTGTGATGAACTTATGGTCCTGATGATGTCAGAGGTCCAAACTTGACAGAAAAGAGACGCAACAATGCGCCCCAACGCCATCGCTTTTGACGCCTACGGAACCTTGTTCGATGTGTATTCGGTCAGCGCCTTGGCCGAAGATCTCTTTGCGGACAAGGGCGCGCAGTTGGCTGTTATTTGGCGCGACAAGCAAATTGAATACACCCGCTTGCGCACGTTGTGTGACCAATATGCGGATTTCTGGCAGGTGACGGGGGATGCGCTTGAGTATGCCTGTGAGGCGCTTGGTCTTGACCTGACCGCTGCCGCACGAGATCGCTTGATGGGGCAGTATGCCGCGTTGTCGGCGTTCCCCGAGAATGTCGACCAGTTGCACCGCCTCAAGGAGGCAGGGATCACCCTGTCGATTTTGTCCAATGGCACGCCTTGGATGCTTGATCAGGCGATAACTGCCTCAGGGCTTGGCGGATATTTCGAGCATGTTTTGAGCGTCGATGCTGTGAAGCAGTTCAAGACCGCGCCACAAGCCTATCAAATGGGGCCGGATGCCTTGGGATGTGCGGCCAAAGATATTTTGTTTGTGTCATCGAACTGTTGGGATATTTGTGGTGCAACCTGGTTCGGTTACCATACCATCTGGCTCAACCGGTACGGGCATCCTATGGAGCGTCTTGGCGTTGCGCCGCATCACATAGGATCGTCCCTAAAGGATGTTGCGGACTACGCCCTCGGGATCACCGCCTAAGTGGTCTCGCACGAACACCCGTAAGTCACGACCGTGTTGCATATGATTTTCCGGCGGTTATCGCCCCATATACGGCCCATGACTGAACGTGCTGTTCGCAAAGGAATACAAAGTGTCCGATCCATCATCCGAAGTGATTTTCCACGCCTATCCGCAATCGCCTGTCGCTGAAAAAGTCAGAGTCGTCTTTGGGATCAAAGGGCTTGCGTGGCGCAGTGTGGACATTCCACGCCTGCCGCCCAAACCAATGCTGACGGCGCTCACGGGCGGGTATCGCCGCACGCCAGTCATGCAAATCGGTGCGGATATCTATTGCGATAGCCAGTGTATCATTCGCGAACTTGAACGGCGGTTTGCGTCACCCTCTTTGATGCCCACATCAGAACAGGGGTTAATGTGGTGCCTGAGCCGGTGGACGGACGGGGCTTTGTTCGATCAAACTGTGCGTCACATTCTAGGGGCTGCGGGCGATGGTCTAGACAAGGAATTCGCGGCGGATCGCGGGCGTCTTTATCTGGGCGAGGACTGGGCAGCAGCCCTCAAACAAGCCAACGCCGATCTGCCGCATCTGGTGTCGCAACTGCGTGCGCCTCTGTCATGGCTGAACACACAACTGTCTGACGGGCGGGCGTTTTTACTGGGCGAGCAGCCCGCTGCGATTGACGCACAATTTTACCATGTGGTCTGGTTTTTGCGGGGCAGGTGGGCAGATGGTCCATCCTTTCTGGCGCAATTCAAAGAGCTCGAACGTTGGGAGGCAAATGTGCAGAGCATCGGCCATGGAACGTCTCGTGAAATGGACCCGCAAGATGCCATTGCGCGCGCAAAGGGGCTGGAGCCTAACGCACAGACGGGCGTGGCCGCTCACGATCCCCAGGGCCTCGCGGTTGGACAATCCGTAACGGTCCGCCCCGATGTGAATGGCGGCGAGCAGCCCGTTGCAGGGACGTTGCGCTATGCCGATGCCGAGACCGTGGTGATTGAGCGTAGCGCCGAAGATGTAGGCACTGTGTGCGTTCATTTCCCGCGCGCAGGCTACAGAATCGATGTGACGGACACGGCAGCGTGACGCCGCATGACCATGACATTTGCAAAACAGGCACAGACACACGCGAAAGGCCAATAGATGATTGATCTCTACACATGGACAACACCGAACGGTCGCAAGGTGTCAATCTTGCTTGAGGAACTTGGCGTGCCGTACACGGCGCACGCCATCGATATCACCAAGGATGAGCAATTCGCGCCAGATTTTCTAAAAATCGCCCCGAACAACCGCATTCCCGCGATTGTTGATCATGAGACGGGCATACAGATGATGGAGACGGGGGCCATTATGATGTACCTCGCGAACAAGTTCCAAAAGTTCCAATGCGAGGGCGATGAGTATTGGCGGATGGTTGAGTGGTTGATGTGGCAAATGGGCGGTTTGGGTCCAATGCTGGGGCAGGCCCACTACTTTTTGAAGTATAACAAAGGTCAATCGGAGGCGGCTGAAAAGCGCTACGCCACTGAAGCGCAGCGGTTGTATACGGTGTTGAACACCCGACTGGATGGACGCGACTTTATCGCGGGGGCGGGGCGTGGCACCTATTCCATTGCAGATATGGCGTGTTGGCCGTGGGTGTCGCGGTTTGAATGGCATGAGGTTGATTTGAATGCCTTTTCGAACATCAAAGACTGGTATGTGCGGATCGCCGCGCGCCCCGCTGTGCAAGCGGGTTATAACGTGCCCAAGTTTACGACCGATATCCCCATGCCGTGAGCAATGCGCCGTTTCGATCTAGCGCGACAACCGCACAAATCCCCCATAGGAGACGACCATGACCAAGCCAAAATTGCTGATTACGCGCAAACTTCGCCCCCAAGTGGAGGCGCGCGCGGCGCGTGACTATGACGTGGTGTTTAACGCTGATGATCGGCAGTTTGATCGTGACGAGTTAATTGCAGCGTGCCGCTCCGTCGACGCGGTTTTACCCTGTCATTCCGAGCACTTCAGTGCCGATGTGATCGCAGAACTCGGCCCGCAGCTCAAGATTATCGCAAACCATTCTGTTGGCACCGATCACGTCGATTTGGCAGCCGCAACATCTGCGGGAATTGTTGTCACGAACACCCCCGATGTGTTGTCGGATGCGACTGCTGAAATTGCGATGCTATGTATGCTCGGCGCGGCACGTCGTGGTGCCGAAGGGGACGCAATGGTGCGTTCTGGTCAATGGAACTTTTGGTCTCCCGCCTTTATGGTTGGGCGTCAGGTCACGGCGAAACGCTTTGGCGTTCTGGGCATGGGCCGCGTGGGACAAGTCACGGCACAGCGGGCGCGGGGCTTTGGTATGGAAATCCATTACCACAATCGCCGCCGTTTGCCCGAGCATCTCGAACAGGGTGCGATTTATCATGAGACCGTCGAAGGGTTGCTGGCCTGTTCTGACGTTTTGAGCCTTCATTGCCCGTCCAGTGCTCAAAACGTTGGAATAATTAATGAAAGAACCCTCTCCCTCCTACCGGATCGTGCGATTTTGGTGAACACGGCACGCGGCGCATTGGTTGATGAAGCCGCGTTGATCGACGCATTGACCTCGGGCAAGTTGTTCGCTGCGGGCTTGGACGTTTTCCAAACCGAGCCGGGCGGCAACCCAGATCTCGGGGCCTTGCCCAATACGTTTTTATTGCCGCACATCGGGTCCGCAACCGAAGAAACACGCGATGCAATGGGGTTTCGTGCGCTCGACAATTTGGATGCGTATTTTAATGGGGAAGACCCTAAAGATCGTATCGCATAATTCTGAAAATAAACGAAAAATCAGTATCCCCGCATACGCTTTCCACATGGTGGAAAGTTGAATTTAAAAGTGTTGATTTTGTTTTTTTCGTGAACAATGATCTTATTAGATTAAGGAACGCACAAAGTGTTCCAAATCGTCTGGGAGGACAAATATGACAAATAAACCGAACTCCACGACTCTGTCGCGCCGCTCGTTTTTGCGCACGGGTGCTATCGGCGGGTCCGCTGCTGCGGCAACCGTTCTTGCGGCTCCGGCCGCAATGGCGCAGGCGCCGATCGTGATGAAAATGCAGACATCGTGGTCTGCCTCCGACATCTGGATGGATTTCGCGCGCGAATATGTTGAGCGCGTAGAGGCCATGTCCGGCGGTCGTTTGAAAATCGACCTGTTGCCAGCGGGTGCTGTGGTTGCTTCGTTCCAAGTTATGGACGCTGTCAACGATGGTATTATCGACGCGGCCCACACTGTTCCAGTGTACTGGTACGGTAAATCCAAAGCGGCATCGTTCTTTGGCACCGGCCCTGTTTTCGGTGGCTCTGCTACAACCATGCAGGCGTGGTTCTACCAAGGTGGGGGTGCTGAACTGTACCGCGAACTCACTCAGGACGTCCTTGGCCTGAACGTTGTCGGTATGATGGGTATGCCAATGCCCGCACAGCCGTTCGGTTGGTTCAAAGAAGAAATAAACACTGTTGCTGACCTCAAAGGGTTCAAATACCGCACAGTGGGTCTTGCGGCTGATCTTCTTCAGCAGATGGGCATGTCCGTGGCTCAGCTTCCAGGTGGCGAAATCGTCCCTGCGATGGAGCGTGGCGTGATCGATGCGTTCGAATTCAACAACCCATCATCTGACCGTCGTTTCGGTGCACAGGACGTTGCGAAAAACTACTACCTGTCCTCGTACCACCAAGCGTCTGAATCGTTCGAATTCCTGTTCAACAAAGACTTCCTCGAAGATCTTCCAGAAGATCTGCAGGCGATCCTCAAGCACGCTGTTGAAGCGTCCTCGACATCGAACACCGCTTTGGCGATGCGCGAATACTCCAAGGATCTGTCCGAGCTTCAGGCTGATGACGGCGTTGCAGTTCACCGCACTTCCAAAGAAATCCTCGCAGGCCAGTTGGAGGCATGGGATACATTGATCGCAGATCTGGAAACAGACGAATTCAATGCCCGCGTTATGGCGAGCCAGCGTGCTTGGACCGAAAAAGTTGCGTACTACGAACTCATGAACGCACCCGACCTCGGCTTGGCATACGAGCACTATTTCCCAGGTAAGTTGAAACTCTAATCATCAACGAAAAGGCGTGGGAAACCACGCCTTTTTCACCTTGGATATGTCTCGACTGGAGCTACGAATGCTAAACTATATCCGATTTGCCGACAATCTTTCCGCTTGGTTCGGTAAAGCCTTTGGGTGGCTGATAATCCTGATGACCTTTGGCATGAGCTATGAGGTCTTTGTGCGTTACCTGTTGAACAGTCCAACGCCTTGGGCGCTCGACATCAGTTTCATCATGTATGGAACTGTGTTCATGATGGGGGGCGCCTATACGCTATCGCGCGGCGGTCACGTGCGCGGCGATTTTCTATACCGTCTTTGGTCGGATAGAACGCAGGCCATTCTTGATCTGACGCTGTACATCTTGTTTTTCTTCCCAGGCATTCTTGCGCTCATCTTTTCCGGTTGGAAATACGCAAGCCGCTCGTGGGGATACGCAGAGGTGTCGGTGAACAGTCCGGCTGGCATCCCGATTTACCAATTTAAGACCGTCATTGTTGCGGCTGGGCTATTGTTGTTTGTGCAAGGTATCGCACAGGTTTTCCGCTGCATCATTTGCATCAAAGACGGCAAATGGCTTCCGTTGGCATCCGACGTTGAGGAAACCGAAACCCTACTCATGAAACAGGCAGCCGAAGGTAAATAATCTGGTCCAACCGACGCGTTGGGACCGACTCTTCTGCTTTCGAAAATTGGAGTTCACACAGTGACCGATCCACAAATCGCCATATCCATGCTTGGCATATTCATTGCCTGCGTGTTTTTAGGCTTCCCGATTGCCTACACCTTGATGGCGATCGGCATAGGCTTTGGCTACTATGCTTATTATGACGCCGCACGCATGTGGCGCAGCTTTGACCGTCTTGCCGAGGATACACCTTGGTTGGAATCCACACAATTATGGCTCGAAGGGTTCTATAATAACCGAATATTCGATCTCTTCATAAACCAAACCTATTCGGTGATATCAAACGAAGTTCTAACCGCGATCCCGCTGTTCCTCTTTATGGGCTACATCGTGGAGCGCGCGAACATTGTGGATAAACTGTTCAGCACACTCGCCGTTGCCACACGCAATGTTCCCGGCTCTCTTGGTGTTGCCGCCTTGGTCACTTGCGCGCTGTTTGCGACTGCAACGGGGATCGTGGGTGCGGTTGTGACACTGATGGGTCTACTGGCTCTGCCACAGATGCTTAAGATGCGGTACGACCACAGCTTTGCGGCTGGCATCATTTGCGCGGGCGGCACGCTCGGTATTTTGATCCCGCCGTCGATCATGTTGATTGTCTACGCGGCATCGTCGGGCGTTTCCATCGTTCGCCTTTATGCAGCGGCTTTGTTGCCAGGTCTGGTTCTCGTTGGCCTCTACATCACATACATCGTTGTACGCGCGGTTCTAAACCCGAAGTTGGCGCCGAAACCAACCAAAGAAGAGTTGCCCGAAGTTCCATTCGGAAAGATGCTTTGGATGCTGGCCACCAGTTTCCTGCCGCTCGCGGTTCTTATCTTGTCGGTTCTCGGCTCTATCCTGTTTGGTCTCGCAACGCCAACCGAAGCGGCATCTATTGGCGCACTCGGCGGTATGGTTCTCGCGGTTGCGTACCGTGCGATGACGTTCGATCGTCTGCGTGAAAGTGTCTATCTGACAGTGCGGACCACCGCGATGGTGTGTTGGTTGTTTGTTGGCTCTTACGTCTTTTCCTCGGTGTTTAGCTACCTTGGTGGCGAAAAGGTCATCGAAGAGTTTGTGACGCACCTCGATTTGACACCTATTCAGTTCTTGCTGCTTGCTCAGTTGATCATCTTCTTGCTGGGTTGGCCGCTTGAATGGTCCGAAATCATTATCATTTTCGTACCTATCTTCTTGCCGCTGTTGCCGTTGTTCGGGATTGATCCGTTGTTCTTTGGTGTGCTTGTTGCGCTGAACCTTCAGACCAGCTTCCTAACGCCGCCTATGGCGATGAGTGCGTACTATCTCAAAGGGATTGCGCCGCCTGAGGTCAAGTTGATCGAGATCTTCAAAGGGGTTTTGCCGTATTGTGGTATGGTCGTCATCGCGATGTTCTTGATGTACACCTTCCCACAGATCGTCTTTATGCTGCCGGATGCCTTCTATGGCCCACAGCGTTAATCGTCAGGCGATACTTGGATTGGGGGCGGTCGCATTGCGCGACCGCCTCGCATCCGGCGCACTGAGTGCGGTCGAACTGGTTGAGGCGTGCCTCGAGCGGATTGGCGAACACGAGGAACAAATTGGCGCTTGGGCGTGGCTTGACGGAGATCACGCACTCCAACAGGCCCAGCGTTTGGATCAATGGCGTAAAGCGGGGCGGCCCCTTGGCCCGCTGCATGGGTTGCCTGTTGGTCTAAAAGATATCATCGACACGAAAGGCATTCCGACCGAGAACGGAACGCCCATCGATGCGGGACGTGTCCCTACCGAGGATGCATGGATTGTTGCACGGCTGCGCGCGGCAGGTGCGATCATCTTGGGGAAAACCGTCACGACCGAGGGTGCATTCATGCACGCCGGAAAGACCCGCAATCCCCATAATCCCGATCATACTCCGGGTGGGTCATCCCAAGGGTCCGCTGCGGCTGTCGCGGCGGGTATGGTGCCCTTTGCCGTTGGGACGCAAACCGGTGGCTCTGTCATTCGGCCCGCATCCTTTTGCGGTGTCGTCGGCTTCAAACCCAGCTTTGGCTTGATCCCGCGCACAGGTATTTTGTCCCAGTCTCCACATCTCGATACGGTCGGCGTTTTTGCCCGCTCTATTGAGGATTGCGCTCTATTGAGCGATGTGTTGACGGGCTACGATCCGCTAGACACCGCGACATCTGCGGTGCCTATGCCACGGATGCTCGACGTTGCAGCGTCTAAGCCGCCGGTTCTGCCTGATTTTGCGTTAGGTCGTATCCCCGGTTGGGATCAGGCGGACCCGCAAATGATTGACGCGATCGAAGAGCTTGTCGCCATTTTGGATGACAAATGTTTTGACGCACCTTTGCCAGAGTTAGGTCAGGCCGCACAAACGCGCGAGCTGATCAACTTTGCCGAGATGGCGAAATGCTACTACCATTTCGAAGCCCGAGGCAGGGATCAGTTGTCCGAAAAACTTTGCGCTGCGATTGATCACGGCAAAGATGTGATGGCACGCGATTACATCTCTGCGCTCGATTGGCGCGATGTGCTAAATGCGGGGCTTGAGGCGATCTTCAACCGCGCGGACGCGATCATTTGTCCGGCGGCTTTGGGTCCAGCGCCCGAAGGGCTCGACGATACAGGAAGTCCGATTTTCAACGGCCTTTGGACGTTGGCGGGTGTGCCTGTCGTGACGATACCGCTTTTTGTTGCGGAAAATGGAATGCCGATGGGTGTGCAACTGGTTGGCAGACGCGGTGATGATGCCCGTCTGTTACGCACAGCACGTTGGCTCACCTCACATCTAGAAACAATAGAAGACAGGGAACTAAAGCTATGAACAAACTGATAGCCGTTTTTGCATTTTTGGTGCTGTTCGCCTTTTTGGCGATCCTTGTGATCCACGTCCCGCGTCTTGACCTGACTGTGGTCATTCTCGTCGCGTCAGGGCTTGGGTGTTGGGATCTGTATACAAGCTGTTTTGCCAAAAAGACCGACAAGTCCTAAGATCCAAAACCTATGCGCCACGGCGCTATAGACATAGAAAAAGCGGGCGGTTTGCAATAAACCGCCCGCTTTTTTGTGTTTTGTGTGTGTGACTTAAAGCGTTGCGATAAAGTGATCTATGCCCGCTTGAGCGACCTCACGGTCCTGTGCAGGTGTGCCAGATGACACGCCAATGCCACCCACAACATCACCGTCGACACTCACGGGAAGACCGCCACCGACGACCATCAAGCGTCCACCAATCGCGGAGTCTATGCCGTATGTTGGCCCTCCCGGTTGGCTGATCGCGCCGTAGTCATGGGTCGCCTTTTTCGCCGCAGAGGCCGTAAAGCTTTTGTCGATTGCGATGGTGATTGAGGTCACCTTGCCACCGTCCATACGCTCGAATGCAATCAGATTGCCGCCCTCATCGGTGATCGCGATGCACATCGGCACGTTGATCTCGTCTGCCTTGGCGCGTGCCCCCTCCAAGAGGAGGCGCGCATCGTTTAAATCCAGTCGTTTGATTAGTTGCATGTGTATGTCTCCGGCCTGAACATGGTTTATTTCGCGGCTTGCTTCACACTCAAACGCGCTTTGTAAAGAAGCGGTTCGGTGTAGCCCGAGGGTTGTGCAATCCCCTCAATAACCAATGCGCGGGCCGCGTTGAACGCCGCACCATCGAATGCCGGAGCCATCGGACTATACGCCGCATCACCCGCATTTTGCGCATCAACCTTTGGGGCCATGCGGCGGAACGCAGCCTCGACTTGGTCTTTTGTGCAAATGCCGTGCTCGACCCAGTTTGCGAGATATTGTGCGGAAATCCGCAGCGTGGCGCGGTCTTCCATGAGGGCCACATCGTCGATATCGGGCACTTTCGAGCAACCGATACCTTGATCAACCCAACGCACCACATATCCGAGAATAGATTGACAGGCGTTTTCCAATTCGCGTGTCACTTCCTCGTCGGACACATTGCGCCCGATCATCACTGGCGGTGTCAAAAGGGCGTCGAGCGAAGCATGGGGCCGCGCGCGCAGATCATTTTGAACATCCGTCACATTCACGTGGTGGTAATGTGTGGCGTGCAGCGTGGCAGCCGTAGGCGAGGGCACCCACGCGGTATTTGCACCGGCTTTCGGGTGGCCGATCTTGGCCTGTAGCATGTCCGCCATATCATCGGGGCGCGCCCACATGCCTTTGCCGATTTGTGCCTGACCGGTGAAGCCTGCGGCCAGACCGGTGTCGACATTGCCGTTTTCATAGGCGCCGAGCCATGCACTTTGTGCCATCTCGCCACGTGGAATGACCGGACCCGCCTGCATCATGGTGTGGATTTCATCGCCGGTCCGATCAAGGAAGCCTGTGTTGATAAACACGCAGCGGGTTTTAACGGCATTGATACAGGCCGCAAGGTTGGCCGAGGTCCGGCGTTCTTCGTCCATGATCCCCAGTTTGACCGTGTTGCGGGGCAGGCCAAGCATATCTTCGACGCGACCGTAGAGCGTGTTGGCAAAGGCCACCTCTTCGGGTCCGTGCATTTTCGGCTTTACGACATAGACCGACCCTGCACGCGAGTTGCGCAGGCCGTCCGTTTTGGTCAGGTCATGCATGGCACAGGCCACGGTGATCACCGCGTCCATGATGCCTTCGGGGGTTTCTTCGCCGTTCCACATAATTGCATTGTTGGTCATCAGGTGACCCACGTTGCGCACCAGCACCAACGCGCGACCAGGATGAGTGACGCCCGCGCCATCGGGGGCTGTGTAGGTCACATCGTCGTTCAAACGACGCGTCATGACCTTGCCGCCCTTATTGAAGCTCTCTTGCAGAGTGCCTTTCATCAGGCCGAGCCAGTTGGCGTAGACCACACATTTGTCTTCGGCATCGACCGCAGCCACGGAATCTTCGCAGTCCTGAATAGCCGTAAGAGCACTTTCCAAACGGATATCGGAAATGCCCGCGGGGTCCGTTGCGCCAATTGCGCTGTCGCGGTTGATTTTGATCTCGATGAGAAGGCCGTTGACGCGCAACATGACATCGCCGTTGTCACGGTAGCCTGCATAGTGATCCGCATTGGCCAGTGTGGTTGCGCCATCACCAAGGGTGATCGACAAAGTTTCACCAGCCTCTACGGCCTGAACATCCGCCCACGATCCGTTTGCCAATGGAGCAACCTGATCCAGATGGGCGCGCGCCCATGCCACGACCTGTGCGCCACGTGCCGCATCATAGCCTTTGCCTGATGGAGCGCCCTCAATCGCATCTGTGCCATAGAGCGCATCATAGAGCGATCCCCAACGCGCATTGGCCGCGTTCAACGCAAATCGCGCATTCATCACAGGCACAACAAGCTGCGGTCCCGCAACAGTTGCGATCTCCGGATCGACGTTCTCGACGTTGATCTCGAAGGGGGCCGGTGCGGGTTGAATATAGCCGATCTCACGCAAGTACGAATTTGCGGCCTCAACATCAAAGGTCTGACCTTTGTGCGAGGTATACCACGCATCGATCTGCGATTGCAGCTCATCACGTTTCGCCAGAAGGGCGCGATTTTCTGGCACCAGATCCTTGAGAAGCGCAACATATCCATCCCAAAAGTGATCGGCATCAATTCCGAGCAGGATTTCGTTTTCAATGAGCGCCGCCAGATCGGCAGAAACATCGATTTCGGATCTTTTTACATATGACATAGCGAACTCCATTTTTTTTAATTTGTAGACCGAGGCAGGGGAAGATGTTAATCAGTGTGAAAATAATTTTCACGATGCGGAAAATGTGAATGAAGCAGAAAATCGGAAATGTGCAATCTGTTCAGCGCGCCATGACGCTGCTC
Organism: Celeribacter marinus; assembly: GCF_001308265.1. Taxonomy (GTDB): domain Bacteria; phylum Pseudomonadota; class Alphaproteobacteria; order Rhodobacterales; family Rhodobacteraceae; genus Celeribacter; species Celeribacter marinus. The sequence continues at coordinate 386,899 of NZ_CP012023.1, read as the reverse complement.
AAGCTGTTGGCCGCGTCTGACGAGGGGCGGCGCGTGAGCGACCTTGCAAAGGAATCCGAGCTTGCGGTGTCCACGGCGCACCGGCTTTTGACAACGCTCGAGGATGAAAATTTCGCCTACTTTGATCCCGAACGCACCCTTTGGCATGTCGGTCGCGCGGCGTATTCGGTCGGATCGGCCTATGTGCAAAAATACAATTTCGTCACACCTGCGTTGCCGTACCTGCGCAAACTGCGCGATGAAACCCGCGAAACCGCGAACCTCGGCATTCTGGATGGTGAGCAAATTGTTACGATTTCTCAAGTGGAAAGCCGTGAGATTGTACGTGCAATATCCCCAACGGGCGGGCGTGTTCCGGCCTTTTGCTCAGGGATGGGAAAAGCCATTCTTGCGACATGGTGCGATGGTCAAATTGAACGGTTTGCGTTGCAGGCAGGGTTTCATCCGATGACGCCGCGCTCGCACCGCAATCTCGAAACGCTGATGACCGAAATTCGCCACATCCGCGAGGTCGGGTATGCGGTTGATGACGAGGAGCACGCGTCCGGTTTGCGCTGTGTGGCGGGTGTTGTTTTGTCTCGGGCGGGGGATGCCGTGTGTGCCATATCTGTTTCGGCCTTGTCCTCGCGTCTGTCCGGTGAGCGGATCAACGAGGTGGGTGTTCGGATAAAAGGAATGGCTCAGTCATTAACAGACACGCTATCTGGAGCTGCATAAAGTGCTCATTTTCCACATTGTGGAATAGTTCGTCATCTGGTCTAGTGTAAGCCAATGACGAGCAGTCGCCCCCCATAAGATTTGTTTTGGGCGCTGCTCAAATGATCGTGGGGATGGATCAAGCCCCGTCAAAGGTTCAGGTGCATCCCGTCGCTCAGCCGTGAGCGGCAACAGACCAATAGGGGGATGGCATGAAGGGTGCATTGATCGGCTGCGGGTTTTTCGCGCAAAATCAACTTCACGCATGGCGAGATATAGACGGGGTCGACATCGTTGCGCTGTGTGACCAAAACGCAGAGCGATTGGGGCAAAGTGCGGGTGATTTTGGCATTGAGAGGACATATGCCGATGCCGCAGACATGTTTGCGGCGGGCGGTTTCGATTTTGTCGATATCGCGACCACTGCACCGTCCCATTTGCCCTTGGTCAAAATGGCAACTGATGCGGGTGTGCACATCATTTGTCAAAAGCCATTTGCACAAAACCTCCCCGATGCACGCGCGATGGTCGCCGCCGCCCACAGCGCGAATAAGACGCTCATGGTGCACGAAAACTTTCGCTGGCAGTCGCCTATTCAGGCGGCCCTAAAGGCCGTGAAATCCGGTGCGATCGGGGATCCGTTCTTTGGACGGTTCAGTTTCAGGTCTGGTTATGATGTGTTTTCCGGCCAACCCTATCTGGCCGAAGGGGCGCGGTTTATCATCGAAGATCTCGGCATTCATATCCTCGACATTGCGCGCGCGTTTTTGGGGGATGTCAGCCAGATGTCCGCCACCACGCAACGGGTAAATCCCAACATAAAGGGCGAAGATGTCGCCACTATGCTGCTCACGCATCACGGCGCCACAAGTGTGGTCGATTGTTCCTATGCAACGCGCCGTTCCCCCGAGACGTTCCCACAAACCCTGCTTGAAATTGACGGAACGGACGGCACGCTGCGTCTGGATGCAGGGTATAAGCTGACGATAAGTGGCGCGCAAACCGTGGTGCGCGATGTCTCGCCGCCCGTTTTGTCGTGGGCGCAAACGCCGTGGCACAACATTCAGGAAAGCGTATTGGCGATTCAGCAGCATTTTGTCGATTGTGTCGCAAGCGGGCGAACACCACAGACATCTGGCGCGGACAACTTGCAGACACTTGCACTGGTTGAGGCCGCCTATCTCTCGGCAGCAGAAGGGCGGACTGTCTCGCCGCGCGCGCTGTGAGCGACTATAAAGACCTTTACGGCACGCAGCACCGCGTGCCTGCGGCGACATCGCGGGTCGTGGGGCCGTGGTCGTTCACAATAGATGGCGGCACGTTGCGCCATGTGAACTTTAAGGGCGTTGAGGCCATCCGGAGCATCGCGTTTCTGGTCCGTGATCGTGATTGGGGCACGTTGTCACCGCGCCTTGAGAGCGAGGTTGATACGCGAGGCGACGATCACTTGCACATCTCATATAGGCTGACCTTTGATAGCGGCGAGGCACGCCTTGTCGTCGATGTTATCATTGATGCGACACCCGATGCCTTGTCGATGTCGGCGCGTGCCACCTCGAGCGGCGCGTTTGAGACCAATCGTGCGGGCTTTACCGTGTTGCATCCCATTGAGGGGGTCGCGGGGCAGGCGGTTCTGGTCGGCCATAGTGATGGAACCGTTGAGGCGTCGCAGTTCCCCCTTTTGATCGATCCGTGGCAGCCGTTTATGGACATCACATCGCTGTCTCATAACGTGGGCGATCATAGTGTGACGTGCCAGTTTTCGGGCGACACATTTGAAATGGAAGATCAGCGGCAATGGGGCGACGCCTCGTTCAAAACCTATAATCGGCCTTTGGCCGAACCGTGGCCCTATGTGTTGAATGACGCGGATACGTTGGCGCAATCGGTCGTATTGACGCCCGGGGATGCGATTTGCGCCCGCCCGCCAACCCCACCTGTGGCCGCCAGACCGGCCAATTTTCCCGATATGGCTCTGGTTTTAACCCCTGACGAGGCGGTCAAGTTGGCTGGGGCACACGGTACTGTGGCCACCGTCAATCCACAACGGTTGCTCTGTCACGTTGATATGGACATCGGGCGTCTGGATTGGCAATTTCAAGCATTCGCGGCCGTGCAGGCCGCGTTGCCAGATATCCTCTTTGATCTAGAACTTATCCTATCTTGCACGGGGGCGCCCGCCACAGAACTGGCTGAAATCGCTGCGCGCATGCAGGCGGCGCGATTTACGCCTGATAGCATCCTCGTTTGTCCATCCGTGGATCGCCAATCCACACCGCCAGGCTCGGATTGGCCTGACTGCCCGCCGCTCACCGATATTCACAATGCTGCCGCACAGACCTTTCCTGATGTGATCCGTGGGGGCGGTATGGTCAGCTTTTTCCCTGAATTAAATCGCAAGCGACCCCCGATAGACACATTGGGGTTTGTGAGCCACGGGTTGTGCCCGATTGTGCATGCGGCTGATGATGTGTCCGTGATGGAGACGTTAGAGGCAATCGCGCATATCACACGGTCCGCACGCGCAATCTTTGGCGATTTGCCCTACCGGATTGGGCCTGCGACGATTGCGATGCGCCAGAACCCATACGGCAATCGTACGATCGCAAACCCTGATGGAGCGCGCATTTGCATGACGGACGATGACCCGCGTCATCGCGGGGCATTTGGTGCAGCTTACGTGATTGGCCTTGCCACAGCTCTCGCTCCTGCAAATATCTGTGTGTGGACGCCTGCGGCGGTGTTCGGGCCGCGAGGCATGTCCGAGATGTGGCCCATTGTGAACGCCCTGCGCGTATTGGCGTCTCTTGCGGGGCAACCTGTGAAACGCGCACAGATCACCAATGGCAGGGCCGAGCTATGTGTGGGAGAGGTCACGATCATCGCCAATCTCACACCGCATCCACAGGGCGAACTTGGCCCGTTTGATTGGCGTGTCGGGCGGTAGGCTCGTCAGTGCACGTATGGCAATGCGCCTATTGTCACCGCGCTCATGTGCAAAGCGGGCAGGGATGGGCGGTGCCATCGGCACCAGTCGTTAAGGCCTCCCCGCGTCAATTGATGCGCAACGCGGGGAGGGTGGTTTTACTTATGCCAGTTGATCAAAGCGATCAGCATTCATGACTTTTGTCCAAGCGGCGACAAAATCGTTCACGAACTTCTCTTCATTGTCATCTTGGGCATAGACTTCGGCGTAAGACCGCAGGATCGAATTTGAGCCAAACACCAAATCCATCCGTGTTGCTGTCCATTTTACCGCGCCTGATGTGCGGTCGCGGACTTCGTAGGTCGTGCGGTCGACAGGGTGCCACGAGTTGGACATATCGGTCAGGTTGACAAAGAAATCATTGGTCAACGCGCCGACCCGATCGGTGAACACGCCATGCTGTGTTCCGCCGTGGTTGGTGCCCATTGCCCGCATACCGCCCACAAGGACAGTCATCTCAACAGCGGTCAAACCCATCAATTGCGTGCGATCAAGCATCAGCTCCTCAGGGCTCACAACATAGTCTTTCTTCAACCAGTTGCGGTAGCCGTCAGCCAAAGGCTCAAGCGGATCAAAAGATGCGGCATCTGTCATCTCGTCTGTCGCGTCTCCACGTCCGGGCATGAACGGAACAGTGACGTCAAAACCTGCCGCTTTGGCTGCGTTTTCGACGCCGAGGTTGCCGGCCAGAACGATCACATCAGCCACGCTTGCGCCCGTCTCGGAGGCGATGCCTTCCAAAACGTTTAGGACTTTGGCCAATTGTGCAGGCTCGTTGCCCTCCCAATCTTTTTGAGGTACAAGACGGATGCGCGCGCCATTGGCACCGCCGCGCATGTCAGAGCCGCGATAGGTGCGCGCACTGTCCCAAGCTGTCGACACCATCTCGGCCAGTGTCAGACCACTGTTGGCGATCAGTGCCTTTACATCCGCCACGTCATAAGACGTGCTGCCTGCGGGGATCGGATCTTGCCAGATCAGATCCTCTTGCGGCACATCGGGGCCGATGTAGCGGGATTTTGGCCCCATATCGCGGTGGGTCAGTTTGAACCACGCCCGCGCGAACGTGTCGGAGAAGTGATCAAAGTCCGCCATGAACTTTTCACAAATCTCGCGGTAGATCGGGTCGATCTTCATCGCCATGTCGGCATCGGTCATGATCGGGTTGTGGCGGATCGATGGGTCAGAGGCGTCGACGGGCTTGTCTTCTTCCTTGATGTCGATCGGCTCCCATTGCCACGCGCCGGCGGGGCTTTTCTTGAGCTCCCACTCGTAGCCGAACAGCAACTTGAAATAGCCCATGTCCCATTTGGTCGGGTTCGTGGTCCATGCGCCTTCGATACCACTGCTGATGGCGTCACTGGCTTTTTTGGTGCCTTTTGGATTGCTCCAGCCAAAGCCCTGCTCCTCGACACTACCGGCCTCGGGTTCCGCACCCAAGGTGGACGCATCGCCATTGCCGTGACATTTGCCAACGGTGTGACCGCCAACCGTCAATGCAACGGTCTCTTCGTCGTTCATTGCCATGCGGGCAAAGGTTTCACGCACATGTAATGCGGTTTTCAGCGGATCAGGCTTGCCGTTCACGCCCTCTGGGTTCACGTAGATCAGACCCATCTGCACCGCAGCGAGCGGGTTTTCCATTGTCGCAGGGTTTTCCAGATCGCCGTAGCGCCCATCACTATCGGCTAGCCATTCTTTTTCGGCCCCCCAATAGGTGTCGATTTCAGGATGCCAAACATCCGTGCGCCCAAAGGCGAACCCGAACGTCTTGAGACCCATCGATTCATAGGCAATGTTGCCCGCGAGGATCATAAGGTCAGCCCAGCTTAGCTTGTTGCCGTATTTCTTTTTGATCGGCCAAAGCAAACGGCGCGCTTTATCAAGGCTGACGTTATCGGGCCACGAGTTCAGCGGCGCAAAGCGTTGCGTGCCCGTTCCGCCGCCACCGCGACCGTCCTCAAGGCGGTAAGTTCCCGCCGAGTGCCACGCCATGCGGATCATAAAGCCACCATAGTGACCCCAATCGGCAGGCCACCAGTCCTGACTGTCGGTCATCAGCGCGTGCAGGTCCGCTTTCACGGCCGCTACATCAAGGCCTTCGACCTCTTTGCGGTAGTCAAAATCTGCGCCAAGCGGATTGGTTTTGGTATCATGCTGGTGCAGGATGTCGAGGTTTAGCGCATTCGGCCACCATGCCATCACAGACGAGCTTGTCGCGGTATTTCCGCCGTGCATCACCGGACACTTGCCGCCTGTCCCTGTATCATTTCCGTCCATCTGTATCTCCCATCAAAGTTTCGCGTGTCTATCTATGACGACCTGCCGCCCTGTCCGTTCATGTTCAGGACATGCCCCCGTCACATCGGGACAAGGACCACGGCGCTCGTCGTCACTCAGTCACGGTTCTATCCGATTCACATCATTAATTAAAATTGCATTTTTAAATAACTATGATAATCACAGCCTATGATAGATATTACAATCAAGCACCTGCGCTACTTTGAGGCCTTGGCCAGACACCGCCATTTTGGCCGCGCTGCCGATGATTGCGGCATTTCACAACCTGCGCTGTCGGTGCAGATCAAAACACTCGAGGACATGCTCGGAACGCCACTTGTCGAACGCGGGCCAAAGCAGCTCCGCCTGACGGGCTATGGTGAGGTATTTCTTGAGCGTGCGCGCGAAATTCTTAAATCCGTGAACGAGCTTGGCGATCTCGCCCGCGCGTCACATAGCCCACTGATCGGAAGGTTGCGGTTTGGCGTCATACCTACCGTTGCGCCATACTTTTTACCGCAGTTCATTAAATGCCTCGCCAAAGACTACGCAGGGCTAGACCCGCGTCCCCGCGAAGCAAAGACGTCAAAGCTCATCGACGGTCTTTTGGGCGGCCAACTCGATACCGCGATTGTCGCATTGCCTGTGTCTGAGCCGTCCTTGCACGAAGAAACATTGTTCGCCGAGGATTTCGTTCTGGTCAGACCACTGAGCGATGCGGACAAGCCTGTGCCCAATGCCAAGCTGTTGCGCGAAATGCGGTTGCTTTTGTTGGAGGAGGGGCATTGTTTTCGCGATCAGGCGCTGTCGTTTTGTACCGCGTCATCGACATTGCCGCGCGACTTGATGGAGGGCAGTTCCTTGTCCACACTGGTTCAGATGGTCGGCGCCGGAATTGGCGTCACCTTGATCCCCGACATGGCCGTCCCGATAGAGACCCGCTCAGCGTCCGTGTCTGTCGCGCGCTTGGAGCATCCTCGCCCGTCTCGGACCATCGGGATGGTTTGGCGCAAGACTACACCCTTGTCGGATCAACTCAAACACATCGCACAAACCGTCCGCGCCTCCCTATAAACTGCACAAGGTGTTGGACAGGATCAGGGGCGGGTTGATGCCGCTCCCTTACAAGTGATCTCGCCATAGACCGTTCGCCGAGTGATTAACCCGCCTCGCACCGAATTCGGATGCGTCCGAAACTGTCGCTGATCACTTCGCTCATGTCGGCGTGGGCTGTGATTGCTTCGCCGCGTGCAATGGCGATTGCGATGTTTCGGTGTTTGCGCGCCACGTCAATTTTGCTTTGTGGAAATGCGTCATTCGCTTCGGTCATGAACAGCGAATAGAGCGCAGTTTGCACAGTGTCCCCCAAGGAATGTAGAAAGCGTAAATACAGATTGAGGATCACAGCCAGATACAGCCAGCCCTCGCGGGTTCAAACTTAGCTGGTATCACCTGCCCATTGACGTAGACTGGCCTGCTGCCGTTGGCTGGCCATAATATTGTTTGCAAAAGAACGCCCTGACCCTCGTGTGAAAGTATTTCGTATCTATATTTTGTATGTCAGAGGACTGGGACAACAATTTAATCACGACACATTTATTTCTGGTATACGGAGACAGACCTATGGCTAATTTCAAGACAATTCGCGCTATCCTCGCTGTGGTGGGCGTCCTGACCATCTCTGCATGTGTCGAAGCAAATCCGCAGATCATCGCGATGCCTGATACAGCACCTCATACTGCCGTAGACGCCGTATCAACGCAGTCCAAAGCCTATTGATGTTGTGCAGCTACGTGACGCGTATTTCGCGTCGAACCCTGGTTCGGATCGCTTGAAGATGGAAGGTTATGCCCCTGGAAACTTCTCCCTCAACGCGGATGGCACAGGCACCTTCTACTCCACGGCAGCGCGCCACATCACCTATACTAGACCGATCACCATCAATGGCAACAGCTTTTGCCTGCCTAAAATTAACAACTGGAGCGGATCTTGCGTGTCCCTGACAGAGCAGCCGGACGGCAAAATCAAAGTCACGTACAAACACGGCAATAACTTTGGTGGTAATTACATCGTGCGTAATTTCAGCCTGTAATATCTAAGGTGATAGGTTTTCGGCCATCCTTCGGGGTGGCCGTTTGCATTCCTCGACCTTTTCAACAGAATTGGCCGGTCGTGATCATTTCACTAAAACTAATCCTCTTGCCGCGTCTTCATGTATGCTCCCCCCCATGACCGCATTCGAATCTCATTTCCCGCCGATGAACACCCGCACCCATGAGGTCTGTGGGCCGTCCGCCTATGCCTTTGCTTTCGCGCTGGCGGGGCGGGTGTGTCGCACGGGGGCTGATACCGTGCTTTGGGTGCGTGAGGCATGGAATGGGACGCAGCTGAACCCGTTGGGCTTTGCACCCTATCTCGATCCGCAACAGCTTTTGATTGCGCAGGCACCAAGCCACATTGACGCTTTGGCCTCGGCTGAGGAGGCGCTGCGCTCTGGGCGCATTTCACTGGTGGTCATGGAGTTGAGCCAACCGATTGGCCTCACCGAAGGGCGGCGATTGCAGCTTGCCGCGCAACAAGGCCGCGCCATGGGACTGTGCATTCTGCCTGAGGGGATGGGCAGCAATGCGGCTCAAACCCGTTGGCACTGCGCCCCTGTTTTTGACGCAAAGGCGCGTGCGGACTCGACTCTGCAAAAATGGGAAATTATAAAGAACAAATCAGGAACACTAAGGGCGTGGAATGTTAAGTGGGATGCGCAAACGTGTCGTATCAATGTGGTTTCCGAGGCTGCCCAGCGATAGGGTTCTACGCGCACGCGCGCAAGTTACCGCCAATGACAACCGTCCTTTCGTGCTCACACATCACGAGAAAAACACCGACCGCATTTATTGCTTGAACCGAGCCGCCGAGGCGCAGGGGTTACATCGTGGCATGGGCGTCTCAGACGCGCGCGCCTATTGCCCTGAGCTGCAAAGCCAACCCGCCGACACCGTGGCCGATGCGCGATTTTTACAGATGCTCGCGCGGTGGAGCAAACGGTATTGTCCTTGGGTCGGTCTTGATGGTGCGGACGGGTTGATGCTCAATATCGCGGGGTCGGCGCATCTGTTTGGCGGCGAGGCGGCGATGCTCGACGACATGCGCCACCGTCTTGCGCGCGCGGGCCTGAGCGGCCATATCGCGGCGGCGAATACGCGCGGGGCTGCCTGGGCGCTCACTCATTATGGACGCGCCGCCCATGACGACATTCGCACTCTGCCCGTCGCCGCACTGCGCCTCGACGCCAAAACTGACACAGCCCTGCAACGTCTCGGATTGCGCAAAGTCTCCGATCTGCTCGCGCTGCCCCGTGCCACGATCGCGCGTCGTTTTGGCCCTGATGTGGTGTTGCGTCTGGATCAGGCTATGGGCGCGCAAGATGAAGTCATCACCCCCATGGGCGAGGTGCCACATTACGGTGTGCGCCTCACGTTGCCCGATCCGATTGGGTTGGCGGCTGACGTGATGATGGGTACAGAGCGTCTTTTGGTGCGGCTGTGCGACAAGCTCAAAGAGCAGGACATGGGCGCGCGGCAATTACAGCTCACCTTGCGCCGCGTAGATCAAGGCGCACAACAGGTCGAGCTGCGACTGGCCGCCCCTATGCGTGATGCGGACCGGATTTCGCCGTTGTTCGAGCGCGGTATAGGCGCGGTGGATGCGGGGTTTGGCATTGATCAGATGCGCCTTGAGGCCACGCAAGTCGAGCCGTTGTTAAATGCGCAAATCACCACCGCCACGGCATCACGCCCAGATGGGTTGGATGATCTCATCACGCGGCTTGGCAACCGCATCGGGCTTGAGAATATCCAACGGCTTTTACCCGCCGACAGCCATATCCCAGAGCGCAGCTTTCAAATTGCGCCCGCCGCCTATAGCACCTCGAATGGCGCGTGGTCGCGCCACCGTCCGCGCCCGTTGAAACTCTTTCCCCCCGAGCCGATTTTGGGCGCGGGATCACAGCCCCCCACGCGTTTTCGCTGGCGGCGCATGTCTCTGACGACAGGGCGCTCCACAGGGCCGGAACGCATTGCGCCAGAGTGGTGGTTGCCAGATGAGGCATGGCGCACGGGCGTGCGCGATTATTGGTATGTTGAGACCCGCGAAGGGCGGCGACTGTGGCTGTTTCACACGCCACAAAACCCCGGATGGTTCGTGCATGGAGAGTTTGCATGAGCGCCCGTAACCCGTCCCTAGACCCCGGATATGCAGAGCTGTGCTGCACGTCGAATTTCACCTTTCTGCGCGGCGCATCGCATCCTGAGGAATTGATCGCACGCGCCGCCACCCTTGGCCTCACCGCCATCGCAATCACGGATCACAATTCATTGGCGGGTGTGGTGCGGGCGTTTTCGGCGCTCAAGGAATTGCGCCGCGAGCATGGGGACGAGGCGAACCTGCCCAAACTCATCGTCGGCGCGCGGTTGATCTTGCGCGACAGTGACACGCATTGGATTGCCTTGCCCCATGACCGCGCGGCCTATGCGCGGCTGACGCGGTTGCTTACACTTGGCAAACGGCGCGCCCCCAAAGGTGCGTGCTACCTCGACCTGCGCGACATCGCACAAGGCTGTGCGGGGATGAGCCTGATCGCCTTGCCGCAATCGGCCCTGCACGACAGTGCGCCCGAGATCTCCACGCTTAAAAAGTGTTTCCCTTCAAATGTCTTTGTCGGCGCTGCCCCGCGCTATGACGGCAGTGATCAGGCGTATTTCGACGCCATAGCACAGCTTGCACATCGCACCGCCGCGCCGATGGTGGCCGTGGGTGATGTGCTCATGCATCACGGGTCGCGCCGGCAATTGGCCGATGTTCTGACCTGTCTGCGCGCGCACATCACAATTGATCAGATCGGCACTCGCGCGCTCCTCAATGCGGAACGGCGTCTCAAGGGAGAGGCCGATATGGCGCGGTTGTTTGCGCGCCACCCCGCCGCCCTGCGTCGCACCGTGGAGATTGCCGCCAAGGCGAGCTTTTGCCTCTCCGAGTTGAGCTACGAGTATCCCGACGAGATCGCGGGGGGCGAGCCACCGCAAGAGCGGTTGGCGCGATTGGCCGCCGAGGGGCTTAAAATCCGCTATCCAAACGGCGCGCCCGACACGGCCATTGCGCAGATGGACAAGGAACTGACACTGGTCAAAACGCTCGACTTTCCGGCCTATTTCCTCACCGTGCATGACATTGTGCAGTTTGCCAAATCGCAAGGCATCCTGTGCCAAGGGCGCGGCTCGGCGGCCAATTCGATCCTGTGTTATCTCTTGGGGATCACCGATGTCAGCCCCGAAACTATCACCATGGTGGTTGAGCGGTTCGTGTCCGAACATCGTGGCGAGCCGCCCGATATTGATGTGGATTTCGAGCATGAGCGCCGCGAAGAAGTCATTCAGCACATTTATTCCAAATACGGCCGTCACCGCGCGGGCCTATGCGCCACGGTGATCCATTTCCGCTCGCGCGCCGCCATCGCGGAGGTCGGCAAAGTGATGGGCCTATCCAAGGATGTGACGGCCAACCTGTCGGGGCAAATCTGGGGATCGGGCAACAACGGCGCGGATCCTGAACGGGTCAAGGAATTGGGCCTCGACATGAGCGATCCGCGTCTGGCGCTCACCATAAAACTCATCGGGGAGATCATCGGATTTCCGCGCCATCTGAGCCAACATGTCGGCGGATTTATCATCACCAAGGGGCGGCTTGACGAGCTGTGCCCGATTGAAAACGCCGCGATGGACGACCGCACAATCATCGAGTGGGACAAGGATGACATCGACGCGCTTGGCATTCTCAAGGTCGACATTCTCAGCCTCGGGATGCTCACCTGTATCCGCAAAAGTTTCGATCTGATTGCGCAGCATGGGGGCGAGAAATTGTCGATTGCAACCGTGCCCCAAGCGGACGCGCCGACCTTTGACATGCTGTGTGTGGCCGATGCGATTGGGGTGTTTCAGGTGGAGAGCCGCGCGCAAATGAACTTCCTGCCGCGCATGAAGCCGCGCGTGTTTTACGATCTGGTGATCGAGGTCGCCATCGTGCGTCCCGGTCCGATCCAGGGCGGCATGGTGCATCCCTATATCAACCGCCGCCAAGGCAAAGAGGCCGTGACCTTTCCATCGCCCGCGCTTGAAAAGGTTCTGGGCAAAACCCTCGGCGTGCCGCTCTTCCAAGAGCAGGCCATGCAGATCGCCGTGGTCGCGGCAGGGTTTTCGCCGTCAGAGGCCGACAAGCTGCGCCGCTCCATGGCAACGTTTCGACGGATGGGCACCATCGGCCAGCTACGCGACCAATTTATCAGCGGCGCGGTGGAGCGTGGTTATGATCAGGCCTTTGCGGAGAGCTGTTTTTCGCAAATCGAGGGCTTTGGCGAATACGGGTTTCCCGAAAGCCACGCCGCGGCCTTTGCGATGCTCGCCTATGTTTCAGCGTGGTTAAAACGCCACCATCCCGCCGCCTTCGCCTGTGCTTTGCTCAATTCGCAACCGATGGGATTTTACGCCCCCGCGCAAATTGTCCGCGATGCGCGCGAGCATCACATTGAGGTGCGCCCGATCTGTGTGAACGCGAGCGATTGGGACAATACATTGGAAAAACGCGCCGATGGGTCACTGGCGCTCAGGCTCGGGTTGCGCCAGATCAAAGGCTTTCGCGAGGATGATGCGGCATGGATCGTGGCTGCGCGCGGCAACGGCTATCCCGACCCTGAGGCGTTGTGGTTGCGGGCGGGGATAACGCCTGCGGCTCTAGAACGATTGGCCGAGGCGGACGCCTATGCTGGGCTTGGCATGGGGCGGCGCGATGCGCTTTGGGCGGTGAAGGCCATAACCGGCCCCAAGCCGCTGCCATTGTTCAATGACCCGATTGAGGGCGAAGGGATCCGTGAGCCGTCCGTGACCTTGCCCGCGATGCATCTGGGCGAAGAGGTCGTCGAGGATTACGTTGCCATGCGCCTGTCGCTCAAGGCCCACCCGATGGAGCTTTTGCGCCCCGAAATGGAGGGGCTGACGCCCCATGCGGCACTCCCCGATGTGCCCCTCGGTCCGATTGCGGGGCGCGCCATTTCTGTGTGCGGCTTAGTGATCACACGACAGCGCCCCGGCACCGCGTCGGGCGTTGTGTTTTTGACGCTGGAGGACGAAACGGGCGTATCAAACGTGGTGGTGTGGAAGACGGTCTACAAACAGTTTCGCCGCGCCGTCATGGGCGGGCGGTTGCTGCGCGTCACGGGCGTGGTTCAACGCGAAGGCATCGTGGTGCATCTCATTGCGCAGCACATCGAAGATGTCTCGCACCGCCTGAGCACGCTCGGCCACCCGATGGAAAACGCCATCGGCATCACCCAACCCCAAGCCGACGACGCCCCCCGCACACGCGCACAGCCACGCGCCATGCACCCGCGCGATCAAGCCAAACGGTTGTTTCCAAGCCGCGATTTTCATTGAGTGTCGAATGGGGGGGAAAAGCGCGTTACGATTACGCTGCCGCGGATTCATTCAATGTTCTGACGATCGCAACGATTGTTTTTGCCTGCTCGCGACTGAAGACGCCTGCAATCCCTTGGTCGTCTATGTCTGTGAACGGGCTTTCATAGAACGCGGCGGGTTCTACAATGCCGCCTTCCGTTAAGCTGTCGATAATAAGGTCAAGGAATTCAGTTTGATCTGCGCTAAGGCGATGGAGTGTCGTAAATCCGCCAAAGGCATCTTTCGCGGCGGCGCGGTCTAGGCCGATTAGTGACCTTAAGAAGGGCCCTAAGCCACCGTTATCATCTAAATTCTTCAATGTCTTTTGGTCAGTAACCCCCTCGCTTACAAGGATCGCTGAAAGTTCATCCAAATCTTGCTTTGTCAGTTGCTGTCCAAACTTAACTTTGTTCAACGTGATGTGGTCGCGATGTGCTTCAACAAATTTGCGCACTTTCATTTTGAAGCGGGCCTTGTCCACGCCACTGCCGATATCGGGCATGACGATGTTTGTGCCTTCATCTATTTCATCAATGAAGTCTGTTATGACTATTTTCCGTTCTTTAGGCTTTATGAGTTCGGCCAAACCACGAAGGCGTTTGCGTACGCTTTCCAGACTCTCAACCGTGACGGCCTCCCAGAAAGCGTCTGACTGAAGGTCCAAGATTAGCTCAAGCTCTTTTGCAACCAAGGGCACGTTTTCGAGCTCTTCTAGAGCAGAAGCGAAGCGGATGATGCGTTGTTGTAGGACACTAAAACCGCCATCGTTTTGAAGCAGCCGCAGCTGGCTATTCAAGCAAAGAAGATCGAACTGTTTTGCGGGTAGGGCGCCATCTTCAAAAGCACTTGGGAGGCCTGCAACATCGTCTGTCAACGCCATGCGCGCTTCCAACGTTAAATCTGACCAGCTGTCGGGCTTTTGGAACCGCTCGACGCTGCGCCGCTTTGCTCGGACGATGAAGTTATCAAGAGGCATTCCAGCCACTTCATCTTGAAGTCGTTGCTTGATGGAGCGCACCAGATCTTCGTGGGGATTATCATCTTCTTGGGCCGCATCGATCAACTCGACCCGTGTCGTGAAAAGGCGCTCACTGATAGGTTTGCTTCCAACACCGTCTGTGAAGTTTGGGTTTTCATTGAAAAATTCCAAGTTTTGGCAAAAATCGAAGATGACGAATTCGTCTTTATCTTCATCTGGACCAAACAGATCAGGGCACAATCGGGTCCCACGGCCAACCATCTGCCAGAATTTTGTTTTTGAACGCACGACTTTGAAGAAGACGAGGTTCACAACTTCGGGAACATCGATACCTGTGTCGAGCATGTCGACGGAAGCCGCGATGTGCGGTGCTTTATCTTTTTCAGAAAAGTCATCGATGAGCGATTGCGTGTAGGTCACACTATAATCAATTAGTTTGGCGAATTCCCCTTTGTGGTGGGGGTAGTTGGCATTAAATCGATCAACAATAAACTGGGCATGTTTACTGTTTTTAGCAAAGATGATGGTCTTGCCAAGACGATCACCACCGTCGACCTTAATGCCGTTGCGCCATTATCTGGCCGTCGTGCAGCGCAAACCGGGCGCACTGCGTAACGGAGCGCCATTTGTTGAGATTCCAGAGGCGTTCCGCAAGCTTCAGAGCCTAATGCTGCGCAGGCCGGGTGGTGATCGGGAAATGGTCGAATCCTGTCCTTGGTTTTGCAGCATGACGAACAGGCCTTGCTCTGCGCTGTGGAAATGGCGCTGGAAGCCGGCGTGCCGACCAAGACCCATGTGCTGAACCTGCTTCATCGGCTGGTAGATGGAAAGCCAACTGATCAGCCCGACGTAACGCCGCCTTCCGCGCTCTCTTTGAGTTAGGAACCTGAGGCCAATGTCAGCCGCAACGATGGGCTGCGGCAAGGAGGTACGCGTCATGCGTCATGATCCTGCTGGTGCTGCCATTGTCATCATGCTGCGCAGCTTGAAGTTGCCTGGAATTGCACAGGCTGTGGGCGACCTGATCGAACAGGGAGCACCTGCATTCGACGCAGCCACCCCAATGCTCTCGCAACTGCTCAAGGCTGAAATGGCCGAACGAGAGGTGCGTTCAACCCCTATCATATGAAGGCGGCACGCTGCTCATCCATCTGCTAAGCAAACTCTACGAGCGGACCAGCGTCACCATCACCACCAACCTGAGCTTCAGCGAATGGGCGGCGGTCTTCGTTGACGCAAAGATGACCACGGCCTTGCTCGACCGGCTCACCCACCGCTGCCATATCCTTGAGACTGGCAACGACAGCTATCGCTTCAAAGCCAGCTCCGAGATAGCGAAAAAGAAACGGAAGGAGACACCAGTATTGATCACATCATGACGAACAAAGCATAACGACTGAGCGGGTCAAATCTCGGTGACAATACCGGGTCAGTTTTAAGTGACATTCAACAACCCTCAAATCAAGAAGAGTTTTTCAACGGAATTCGCCCAATCTTTCCATTCATCACGCAGATTTAGGCAACCTTGGGGAGGCGCGCGATTGCCTGTGACAGAGCAGGAAGTGGCGCAGATTTGCGGTACACCTTGTCGTGGATATCCTTGCCTTCGTGACCAATGATATCTCGAACAATTTTGTCGTCCACACCAGCGTGATCCAATTGATTTTGCGCGTAGTGGCGTAGGCTGTGGAAGGACAGTTTTGCGCCATGTTCCCGAAGTTCTTGATCGATGATTTGGCGCATACGGCGACCAACTTTGCGGCCATAGGCGTCGTTTCCTACTTCATATAACTCTGGGAAGAGGCTGTTTTGATTGTTATTTTGTGCTTTCAAGCCATGATCAAGAAACCCCAATTCAATCAGATGTGAGTGGATTGGGATCATGCGGCGCGATGATAGGTTCTTGATGCGGCGTAGTTCGGAGTCCACAATGGAGAAGCACCAAATCCCCTCAACTTTGACGATGTCGGATGGGGCAAGCCCCGCGATTTCTTCGCGCCGCGCCCCTGTGTATGCACCGATCAGGGGGCACCAGTAGACGCCGTTTTGGAAGATGTCTTGTCCGGGCTTTGTCTGGTGGTACTCCGACTTTGAACCGGTCCAGACGGGATTTTGGAAAATCGCCTGAAGCTGCGCAACAGAAAACGCAGCGCGTTTATCACGGGCGCGGACAGTTTCTTTTTTGCGCAACTTGGCGGGATTGAGGTTGGGATCAACTGACAAACCTTCATCCCGCGCCCAATCAGCGATTTGGTTGAGGTGTTCTAGGTGGCGATTGATGGTTCCGACAGAAAGCCCAATCTTGTCGAGGGGCAGGCTGGCGGCTTTGGCCATAACCTCATCGCGCGTTGCAGTTCGATCCTTCGGGCTCTTGCCCCAGCTTTTAGGCATCATCGAGAGGTCAGCGCGGAAGGCTTTTACATCCGGTTGTCGGATTTTGGTAATGTCATCAGTTCCTGACAACATAGCAAACAGCGCCGCAAAGCTTTGGTATTGGCGAAGGGTCTTTTCTTCAATGCCTTCAATACGTTTGATGGCGTTCATACGGTTAATCACATCGATGATTTTGGGTGACGGCAGATCCGGACAAGGGGCAGGCGTTTCAGGTTGGACCGGTTGGGCGACCGGGTCCATTTCTTCGCCGCCAACCCATGCCTTGGCCTTGCCAGACACATAGATGTCTAGAACCTGAACGTATTCCAGGGCTGACAGGTTGTTATGGTTCGTTTGTTCTTGATAAGCGCTGGTGATGGCTTTTCTGCGGGCGATGCTGGCCAGATCTTTGCGGATCAACTCCGTGGTTTCTCTGACGAGATCAGAAGTTTCAGGGGCAAGGGCGTGGTTCAGCCCACTGCTCGCAATCCGATCCCACGCCTCCGCCATTGCATCATCATGTCGCGCATCATCGGCTGGATCGAGGCTATCAATACGTGCCAACATTTGCAGTTGCTCGATCTTGGCGCGTTCCTTGTGGATCACGGCGGTCAGAAAGGCCCGTCCATGTTCGGGCGTGATACGGTTTACAACGATTTGTTCCATGATCAGATCACTCTCAGCGCTTACTTTCCGAGCTAAGATATGTGCCTGTGTGCGATCTGTCGTCCCAAGAGAGAGCTTGATATCGATGATTTCTGTGGAAAACCTCCGCGTTTTGCGCCGCCATTGATAGACATCGCCACGTTTGGACAGGTGAGGTTGTGCGTTCATAATCGTTCCGTTCATCAATAAACGGATGGAACACTTTGTCTGAGGTGGTGGAACACTGCGGTGCCGCAGTTATAGTCCAAATTCCTCATAAGGTCTTGCATTTCAAGTGCTTATGAGGAAGTTGGCTCCGGCGGTAGGGATCGAACCTACGGCCAATTGATTAACAGTCAACTGCTCTACCGCTGAGCTACGCCGGAATTGAGGGCTGTATAACTATGGGTTTCGGAGCCTGCAAGGGGGTTTTATGACAAAAGGTCAAAAACTTTTCGTCTCGGGTATTTGGTGTGTGAATAGGGCAGTTTCCCAGAGCGTTGGTGTGCACGCAACCTTCTTTTGCTCAACCAAATCAATGAGGTGGGCAAACGTGTTGCGGGCGGCGTAGGGGAGGGCCTGTGCGGGGAGGTCGGTGTAGATCGCTGCGGTAAGGGCCGTGAGATCACGCGGACCTAAGGTCAATTGTGCAAGGATTTGTGCCTCGCGGTGTGCGCGGTGCGCCAACAGTTCCGTAATCCGCTCAGCGGGCGCATCAATTGGCGCGCCGTGACCCGGTAAAAACCGCGCAAACCCGAATTCCAAAAGGCGATTGCAACTGTCGCGGTACGCGCACGCGTCTCCATCGGGTGGTGAAATGAGCGACGAGGACCATCCCATCACGAGATCGCCGGTAAAACAGGTCTCCCCCCATACAAAGGCAAGGTGATTGCCCATATGTCCGGGCGCATGCAGGGCGGTGACCTGCGCACCGTCCACGCGGATCGTCTCGCCATCTTCCACGATGATATCGGGTGTAAACGCCGCATCCACGCCTTCGCCACCCTGCGCCAATTCCCGCTTGGCGAGGTGCGCCATCACGCGTGAGCGTCCCGCATCGGCGGTCCCGAAGGCGTAAACAGGTGCGCCCGTGGCGTGGGCCAAATCCTTTGCCCCCGCACTATGATCAAGATGGGCGTGCGTTATGGCAATGGCGGCAATGCGCGCCCCTTTGGGAAGTGCCGACAAAACGGCATCATGGTGGGCGGGGTCACGCGGTCCCGCGTCGATCAAAATGCGCTCGGCACCTGTGCCCAACAGATAGCAATTCGTGCCCCAATGGGTCATGGGGGAGGGGTTGGGGGCGAGGATGCGCACAACACCGTGGCCCAACGCTGTGATCACTTGTGGTCTGTCGCGCATGATTTGGCCTTTCCCTTTGCCCTATGACAAGGCTACCAATAGCCATGTTGTTTACTTGGCTCAAAACGTTTTCACCACGCGGCATCTATGGGCGCGCGGCTTTGATCATTCTGGTGCCCATTGTGGTGCTGCAAATGGTCGTTCTTGTCGCGTTCTCGAAACGTTATTTCGATGACATCACAGAGCAGCTGATGACGGGGGTTGTGGCCGAGGTGGCCCTCTACGAAGTGGCGGTTGAGGGGTTGGAGCCGCGTGATGCGGCGTCCGTTATGGCGGATCTGGATGCACGGTTGAACATCGTGTCGACCTTTGGCCCTGATGCGGTGGCCGTTGAGGCCTACCGGCCGTGGTACGACATTTCGGGACGCACCATCGAGCGGGTCTTAGCGGCGACATTCCCCACGTTGGACGGGGTGAATTTTGTCCATGGAAATAGCAGCTTTGCGTTTTCATACATGACCGATGCGGGGCGTTTGCACCTTGAGGTCAACCGGCGGCGGGCGTCCGCCAGCAATCCCCACCAGTTGATCGTCCTGACGTTTTTCACGGGGCTTGTGATGACGGCGATTTCCATCATATTTTTACGCAACCAAATGCGCCCGATCAAACAGTTGGCGCGGGTGGCGGATGCGTTCGGACGCGGTGAAACGCTGCCCTACAGGTTGAGCGGAGCCACCGAAGTGCGCTCGGCGGGGGCGGCGTTTTTGAGCATGCGTGCACGGATTGAGCGGCAAATTGATCAGCGTACCTTGATGTTGTCAGGGGTATCGCATGATTTGCGCACGCCGCTGACACGGATGCGGTTGACGGTGTCGCTGTTAGAGGCCGAAGGCGTCCCACAAGAGGACATCGACGCGCTCAAGGATGATATGTCGGAGATGGAGCGGTTACTTGACGCGTTCTTGGCCTTTGCGCGCGCCGATGCTGCCGAAGAAACTGCGCCCGTGGACCTTGGGGCATTGGTTGAGGCGGCTGTGGCGCGGGCCAAACGGGCAGGGGGTGATGTGACGTTCGCCGATATGCCCGTGGGGGATGTGTTGATCTCGGCGCGCCCCGATGCCGTGGCGCGCGCGCTCGACAACTTGATCGGCAATGCGATGCGCTACGCCACGCACGCCTATGTGTCGTGTCATGCGCTCGACAGATCGGTGGTTTTGAGCGTTGAGGATGATGGGGCGGGTATTGCGGAGGCAGACCGCGAACGCGCCTTGCACCCATTCGTGCGACTGGACAGTGCCCGCAATCAAAACAACGGCTCTGGCGTTGGCCTTGGCCTATCGATTGCCGTTGATATCGCGCGGCGCCACGGTGGGTCTCTAAGGCTGAGCGAAAGTGCGACCCATGGCGGCTTGCGCGCGGATATCGTGTTGCCGCGCGGGCCTAAGACGAGCGAAACCAGTGCGGACCGCCGCCCGTCCTGAGGCAACCACCAGACGTAAAACGACGACCAGACTTAAATCTGGTAGTAATCGCGGTACCAATCGACAAAGGACGCCACCCCGTCTTTGACATCGGTCTGTGGCGCATAGCCGGTGAGGGTGTTGAGTAAAGAGGCATCCGCCCATGTTGCAGGCACATCTCCCGCTTGCATGGGCATCAGATTGCGCATCGCGGTCTTGCCTGTTGCTGTCTCGATTGCGGCAATGAAATCCGTGAGTTGAACGGCATTTGAGTTGCCAATGTTGACAACACGAAACGGGGCCACAGGCGAAAGGCTATCGCCCACGGGCACATCACCCCCCTCAGGGCGCACAGGCGCCGCATCGATCAAGAGACGAATGGCGTGCACCAAATCCTCGACATAGGTGAAATCGCGTTTCATATCGCCGTGGTTGTAGACATCGATAGGTGTGTCTTCGAGGATGGCTTTGGTGAATTTGAACAGCGCCATGTCGGGGCGTCCCCACGGGCCATAGACCGTAAAAAACCGGAACATGGTGACAGGCAGTCCGAACAGATGCGCATAAGAATGCGCCATGTTTTCGGTCGATTTTTTGGTGGCCGCATAGAACGACATTTGATGATCGGCTTTGTCCGTCTCGCAATACGGCATATCCTCGTTGGCACCGTACGCTGAGGAGGTCGAGGCGAGCAGCATATGTTTGGGCGGATGGGCGCGGGCCGCCTCTAGCAATTCGAACGTACCGACAATGTTACTCTCGAGATATGCACGCGGGTTTTCGATGGAATAGCGCACGCCCGCCTGAGCGGCGAGATGGATGACCACATCGGGTTTTTCCGCGTCAAACAAGGACATGAGCAAACCGGGGGTCTCAACCATATCGTGCACCGAGCGGTAGTTCTCAGACTGCATGAGCATAGCCTCACGGCGCTCTTTTAAGGTCACGTCATAGTAATCGGACATGCAATCCACACCGATCACACGCCACCCTTCGTCGAGCAGTTTGCGGCAAACAAATGAGCCAATAAATCCGGCCGCGCCGGTCACGAGTGCTGTGGGCATATCAACGTCCTTAAATAAATCTTTAGTCCGCACCGAACAGATCGCGTGTAAATACCTTGTCGACCACGTCCGCAATATCGTCGGTGATGCGGTTGGCAATGATCAAATCTGCCTCGGCTTTAAACGCATCGAGATCTCGGATCACGCGAGAATTAAAAAACTCCTCCTCCTCCATCACCGGTTCGTAAACGATGACTTCAACGCCCTTGGCCTTGATCCGTTTCATGATGCCTTGGATAGAGGATTGTCTGAAATTGTCGCTGCCTGCCTTCATCACGAGGCGGTAGACGCCCACGACCTTTGGACGTTTCGCGATGATCTGATCGGACAAGAAATCCTTGCGGGTGCGGTTGGCATCGACAATTGCGCGGATCAGGTTTTGCGGTACCTCGGAATAGTTGGCCAAAAGTTGCTTGGTGTCTTTGGGCAGGCAATAGCCGCCATAGCCAAACGATGGATTGTTATAGTGAGATCCGATGCGTGGGTCCAACCCCACGCCCTCGATGACCTGTCGGCTATCCATGCCCGCAGCCATCGCGTAGCTGTCCAATTCGTTGAAAAACGCCACCCGCATGGCGAGATACGTGTTTGCAAAAAGCTTGATCGCTTCGGCTTCGCGAGAGTCCGTGAACAACACCTCCACGTCTTGTTTGATCGCCCCCGCCAACAGCAGGTTGGCGAACACACCCGCACGATCCGAGCGCTCACCCACAATGATGCGCGAGGGATGCAAGTTGTCGTAAAGCGCGCGCCCTTCGCGTAAAAATTCGGGCGAAAACAAAATATTGCTCGATCCAGTTCGCGCACGAATATCATCGATAAAGCCCACGGGAATTGTCGATTTGATGACGATGGCAGCCGTGGAATTAACAGCCATTACGGCCTCCACAACGGCCTCGACGGATGAGGTGTCAAAATAATTCGATTGCGCGTCATAATTGGTTGGCGTGGCCACAATCACAAAATCCGCACCCGTGTAGGCGGTGGCGGCGTCCGTGGTTGCGGTGAGATCCAAATCTTTATGGGCAAGAAACTCTTCCAATTCGGCGTCAATGATCGGGCTTTGTCGCGCATTCACCAACGCCACACGCTCGGCGCTCACATCGACGGCAACAACCGTATTGTGCTGAGCCAAAAGGACGGCATTCGACATGCCGACATACCCGATACCTGCAACGGCGATTTTCATATCAATATTCACACTCTATGGCACATATATATGCGGTGAACTTAAGGGATATGTGCCAATGGGTGCAATGCGTGTTGCCGTAAAAATCAGGCACACTGACTTTTTGTCACCGTATGACCATGAACGCCACGATGATGACAACTCACAGAGGGCGGAAAGTTGGTAGGCCCGGCAGGACTTGAACCCGCAACCAAAGCGTTATGAGCGCTCTGCTCTAACCAGTTGAGCTACAGGCCCGCCTGCGCCCTGATTATGGTGAGGGCGCGGCGGGGTCAAGAGGGGCAAGGCGCAATTCAGATCCAAATTGCGCGCAAAAGTGCGCCCTTAGGTCACGCTGGTCTTTCCTTTAAGGGACAGGTGTCGTATCTGGGCGGAAAATCAACCCATACCAAGGAGTCGCGCGCTATGGCACAGGGTAAAAAAGGTCTCACGTACGCTGATGCGGGTGTCGATATCGACGCGGGCAATGCACTTGTCGAGCGGATAAAGCCCGCAGCCAAGAAAACAGCACGTTCTGGTGTCATGTCAGGCCTTGGCGGCTTTGGCGCGATGTTCGACCTCAAAGGCGCGGGTTATAACGATCCGATCCTCGTGGCGGCCACGGATGGTGTTGGCACCAAATTGCGCATCGCGATTGACACAGACAACGTTGCAACCGTTGGCATCGATCTGGTCGCCATGTGCGTCAACGATCTGGTGTGTCAGGGTGCCGAGCCGTTGTTCTTTCTCGATTATTTCGCCACGGGTAAACTCAAACTCGACAATGCCGCCTCGATCATCGAAGGCATCGCCAAGGGCTGTGAGCTATCGGGTTGTGCGCTGATCGGCGGCGAGACGGCGGAAATGCCGGGCATGTACGAAGACGGCGATTTCGACCTCGCGGGCTTTGCCGTGGGCGCAATGGAGCGCGGCAGCGATCTACCGTCCGGTGTGAAAGCGGGCGATGTGTTGCTAGGCCTCGCGTCTGACGGGGTGCATTCCAACGGCTATTCGCTTGTGCGCAAGACCGTTGATCTCTCGGGATTTAAATGGAGCGATATTGCGCCGTTCTCCGATGACACCCTTGGCAACGAGCTGCTCAAACCGACGCGTTTGTATGTGAAATCCGTTCTTTCCGCGATCCGTTCGGGTGGCGTGCATGCGCTGGCGCACATTACGGGCGGTGGTCTTACCGAAAACCTTCCCCGCGTGCTGCCCGAGGGCCTAGGTGCCGATATCGATCTGACTGCATGGACCTTGCCGCCAGTGTTTAAATGGCTGTCCGAGACGGCGCAGTTGTCACAGCACGAGTTGCTCAAGACCTTTAACTCCGGCATCGGCATGATCGTTGTTGCAGACGCCGCACACGCGGATGCGCTCAAAACGCTGTTGGAGGGTGAGGGCGAGACGGTTTACACGCTCGGCACCGTGACAACAGGCGGCGGCGTGACCTATGAGGGCGCACTGGTTTGACCAAACGCGTGGCGATCCTGATCTCGGGGAGCGGCTCCAACATGGTGACGCTCGCCCAATCCATGACGGGTGATCATCCCGCGCGCCCCTGTCTGGTGCTTTCAAATGTGCCAGATGCGGGTGGACTGGCCAAAGCAGCGGCCATGGGGATCCCCACAGCGGTGGTGAACCATAAAGACTACAAAGGCGACCGTGAGGCGTTTGACGCGGCTGTGATGGCGGCGATAGATGCCCATGCGCCCGATTACATCGCTCTTGCAGGGTTCATGCGCATCCTGACGCCCGCCTTTATCACGCATTATGCGGGCCGTATGCTCAATATCCATCCCTCGCTGTTGCCCAAATACAAAGGTCTGCACACCCATGCCCGTGCTATTGAGGCGGGGGATGCCGAAGCAGGCTGTAGTGTCCACGAAGTGACGGCGGAACTGGACGGTGGGCCGATCTTGACCCAAGCCCGCGTGCCTGTGTTGGCGGGCGACACCGCCGATGATTTGGCGGCACGGGTCTTGCCCAAAGAGCACTTGATCTACCCCGCAACGTTGCGCCGCTTTATCGACGGAGATCGTGCGCGCGTTGATCTATAATTGGCGCAGGCGTCACGAAGGGGCAACATGCTTTCCTTTTGTGGTGAACCTGCGTAGAACATTTCAACGATACGCGGGATGACCCCGTAGCGCAGCAAAAAGATATTAGAATGATCACAGTTAAAACGACCGAAGGCTTGCAAGCTTTCTGCGACCGCGCCAAGGCGCATGATTACGTCACCGTAGACACCGAATTTTTGCGTGAACGGACGTATTATTCCAAACTTTGCCTCGTTCAACTTGCTGTCCCCGGGGATGCCGAAGAAGACGCTGTTTTGGTCGATCCACTGGCCAATGGCATTGACCTTGCGCCACTTTACGAGCTGTTCAAAGACGAAAGCGTGGTCAAAGTGTTCCACGCCGCACGTCAGGATCTCGAAATTTTCTATATCCAAGGGCAGGTTATCCCAAAGCCATTGTTCGACACGCAAGTGGCCGCGATGGTATGCGGGTTTGGCGAACAGGTGGGCTATGAGACCCTTGTGCGCAAAATTGCCAAAGAGAGCCTTGATAAAACCTCGCGGTTCACCGATTGGTCGCGCCGCCCGTTGACGTCCGCCCAAGAAACCTACGCCTTGGCTGACGTGACGCATTTGCGGGTGATTTACGAATACCTCGACAAAGAGATTAAACGCACAGGCCGCCAGAAATGGGTGGAAGAGGAAGAAGAAATTCTGACCTCGCCGTCCACCTATGTGGTGCATCCAGATGAGGCGTGGAAACGGGTAAAAACCCGCACCAATTCCGGCAAGTTTCTGGCCGCGGTAAAAGAGTTGGCCGCGTTTCGTGAATCCTACGCGCAATCGCGCGATATCCCGCGCAGCCGTGTGTACAAAGATGATGCGATGTTGGAGCTGGCCTCGACCAAGCCGCAAACGCCCGAAGACCTGTCGCGCTCGCGTTTGTTGCTACGCGAAGCACGCCGTGGCGATATCGCTGACGGTATTTTTGCAGCGATTGCGGCCGCCGCTAAATACGGTGCCGGCGATATGCCGATTGCGGATCGTAGCAACGAAAAGTTGCAGGTCAATCCCGCACTGGCCGACATGCTACGCGTCCTTTTGAAAGCAAAGTCAGACAATTACAACGTAGCGGCTAAAATGATTGCCTCGGCCTCCGACCTTGACCGTATTGCTGCGGGCGAGCGCGATGTCACGGCCCTTCGGGGCTGGCGACTTGAGGTGTTTGGCGATGATGCGTTACTCTTGTGTGAGGGCAAAATTGGCCTCGCGGTTAAGGGTCAAAAGGTTGATGTGATCGCGCTCTAATCGAGCTTGCAACCACATCTGAAGCGGCGGAGAGGGAGGAGCTCCGCCGCTTTTTTATGGCTCACTGTTGTGCGATCCCTTTAGGCCACGGCCATTGAAAACCGCTTTCCCGTCATTGGCACGGGTACAAATCCACACGCGACATAGGCCTTTTGCGCGGCGATATTCGTGGTCATTGTGCCGACTGTTATGCGGCCACATCCCAATGTTCGCGCCAGATCGTGAGACGCATTGATCAGCGCACGACCGATCCCACGGCCACGGTGCGCCTCGTCGACAAACAGATGATGCAGGTCCATCACGCGTTCACCAAACTGAAGGCGCATCCCGCCCGTGACACCCGCGTACCCCACCAATTGGCCATCTTGCTCCGCCACAAGCAGCTTCAACCACGGCATATCCGCCTTAAGCAGATGCACCAAAGCGGGCAAATCCAGTGTCGCCGCTTCGCCATGATGGCGCGACAGATCGCCAATCATCGCAAGTAATCTGGACTTATCGGCCCAAAGGGCAGGGCGAATGGTTATGGTGGACGGTTTATGTCGGATCTGGGTGTTCATTGTACTCTCCTATGTGCGCCACAGGGAGTTTGAAAAACAAAAAAGCCGCCCTGCGGCGACCTTTCATTTTTCCATGACGATAGGCCGCTCTCTATATGAGGTCGGTCCAATAATACGCAGTCATGATCATGTTGTGTTTCATGCGGCGAACGTGCCGAACCGGCGGGTCTATGTCAATTCACAAAATAACATTTTACGCAGAAGAGGTGGAATTTCGTACGACCTATGGGCGTTAAGTTGCATTAAGAGCTACGTATAATAGTCTGTTTTAAAACAAAACTCCCGCACCAACTTACGTCAGGGCGGGGGCTAATTTCGCTTGCACAAGACGCAAAGTTTTAGGGCTATGCAGCGTTTAGCCGTCGTAATCGACCTCTTCGGTGAGGCGCAACGCGTCCGCGCGGTGGGCTGCGATCTCCATCAGGTTGATCGAGTCAGAGGTAAACGCGCCCCAACTTGAAACCAGATCGGAGGCCGTAGAGCCGGGCGCAATCGGGTATTCTGAATTAGCGCTGGCGTAGACCTCTTGGGCCTCGGGCGATGTCAGATATTCAATGAATTGTACGGCTTCATCACGGTTTTTGGAGGCCTTTGTGAGCGCCACGCCGGAGATATTGACGTGCGTGCCGCCATTCTCGAACACAGGGAAATCAAGGCGTACACTGTCCGCCCATTCCTTTTGCTCGGGGTCTGCCAACATTTCGCCCATGTAGTAGGTGTTACCGAGCGAAATATCGCATTCGCCTGCCCAGATTGCTTTGACTTGAGCGCGGTCGTTGCCCTGTGGTTTGCGCGCAAGGTTCGATTTCACACCCTCAAGCCATGTCTTTGTGGCCTCTTCGCCGTGGTGCGCGAGATAGGCGGAGGTTAGGCCGATCATATAGGTGTGCGTGCCGGACCGCGTGCAAATGCGGCCCTGCCATTTGGGGTCTGCGAGTCCTTCGTAGGTTGTCACATCGCCCTCGGCCACGCGGTCGCGCGAGGCGTATACGATGCGCGCACGGGTGGTCAGACCCCACCAATTGCCGTCTGGATCGTGAAACTCAGCGGGGACATTTTCCGTCAGCGTCTGCGTCACCAACGGTTGCGTCACTCCCGCCTCAACGGCCTCGGCCAAACGTGAAATATCAACCGTTAGAATGACATCGGCGGGGGAGCGGTCGCCCTCTGCCTTGAGCCGCTCAACCATACCCTTTTCGAGAAAGGCCACGTTTACGGCGATACCTGTTTGTGCGGTGAACGCATCGGTGAGCGGTGCGATCAATTCCGGCTGGCGGTAGGAATAGACGTTTACATCTGCCACTGCAGGCAAGACGGGCAGGGCGATCAGGGCCGTGGTTGTGGCGAGAACTGTTTTACGAATGTGCATAATTGCCTCCTTGGTTGAGGCGCTTTTATTCCGACAAAAACGCTTGGTCAATAGGTGACTAAAAAAATCAGGATTAAAATGGGTTGCGGCTTTGGGCTACAATTTGCCCTGCTTGTCGCAGGCTTTGGCATCATTCCAAAGCGCGTCCATCTCGGCCAGATTACTATCACTCGGAGCCTTGCCGATGGCGGCAAGACGGTCCTCTACCGAATTGAAACGGCGTATAAATTTGGCATTCGTTGCCCGTAGCGCTTCCTCGGCATCGACGCCCAAATGGCGCCCCAGATTGACCATAACAAAGAGCAAATCACCGAACTCCTCAAACACCTCCGCTTGGCTCAAAGTGTCGCGTGCTTCCTCGAGTTCTGCGGCTTCCTCGCGAATTTTATCGAGGACATGCGATGCATCCGGCCAATCGAATCCGACTCGCGCGGCACGCTTTTGCAGTTTTTGAGCGCGCATCAAGGCAGGTAATCCCATGGCAACCCCGTCAAGGACGCGGATCTCTCCGCGCCGTGTGCGCTCGGTTGCTTTCTCGCGCTCCCAATCACGTGTTTGTTGCTCGGGGGATTTTTGATTGCTCTCGTCCCCGAACACATGCGGATGACGCGAAATCATTTTGGCCGAGATGGATTTGGCCACATCGTGGAAATCAAACAGACCCTTGTCCGCCGCAATTTGCGCCTGAAACACAGATTGAAACAGCAAATCGCCGAGTTCCGATTTCAAATCCTCCATGTCGCCGCGCGCAATTGCATCATCGACCTCATAGGCTTCTTCAATCGTGTAGGGCGAAATGGTCGCAAAATCCTGTTCGATATCCCACGGGCACCCGCCCTTTGGGTCACGCAAGCGGCGCATGATGTCCAAGAGTTGCGTGATCCCCTCGGGGACGGCGTGGATCGGGTCTTTGGGTGCGTCTGTCATCTGACTAAGGTGGCGGCGGACAAAGGGGTTTGCAAGCGGCAAAACGCGCGCTAAGGTCGCGTCATGACTATGACATGCACCATTATTATCCGCTGCATTATCCGCTAACACACGTTACGCGGGTCCGGTCTCTTTTCTCTAACAGATGAAGCTGATAAGCCCGCGGGGACACCCGATAAAGAGGCCTGCACGCTGATGACCGAGATCAAACTGACAAATACAAAGACCCGCAAAAAGGACGTCTTTGTGCCGATAGATGACACGAATGTTCGCATGTATGTGTGTGGGCCAACGGTCTATGATCGCGCCCACATCGGCAATGCGCGGCCCGTGATTGTGTTTGATGTGCTCTACCGTTTGTTGCGCGAAATCTACGGGGCCGATCACGTCACATATGTGCGCAACTTCACCGATGTGGACGACAAGATCAACGCACGCGCGGCGGCCAGTGGGCGCACCATCAACGAGATCACCGATGAGACCATCCAATGGTATCTGGACGACATGCGGGCCGTGGGCGCGCTTGATCC
This sequence comes from Celeribacter marinus, assembly GCF_001308265.1. Classification (GTDB taxonomy): domain Bacteria; phylum Pseudomonadota; class Alphaproteobacteria; order Rhodobacterales; family Rhodobacteraceae; genus Celeribacter; species Celeribacter marinus. The sequence goes on along the minus strand of NZ_CP012023.1, from coordinate 357,733 downwards.
CGACCAAATGCCACGCGCAACACGGTATATCCCCCAGATGATTGCGATGATCGAGGAACTGATTGCCAAGGGTCACGCCTATAGCGATGGCGCGGGTCATGTGTTGTTCTCGGTCGACAGCTACGCCAAATACGGCGCTCTGTCGGGGCGCTCCACCGATGATATGATCGCGGGCGCACGCGTCGAAGTGGCCGATTACAAACGCGACCCGATGGATTTTGTGCTTTGGAAACCGTCTGTTGGTGATCAACCGGGATGGGATAGCCCGTGGGGTGTTGGGCGTCCGGGATGGCACATCGAATGCTCGGCCATGGCCAAGGACTTGCTTGGCGACCATTTTGATATTCACGGCGGCGGCAACGATTTGATGTTCCCGCACCACGAAAACGAGATCGCGCAAAGCTGCTGCGCCTCGGGTCACGCCGACGATGGGGACGGGTTTGCCAATGTCTGGCTCCACAATGAAATGCTACAGGTCGAAGGCAAGAAAATGTCCAAGTCGCTTGGCAATTTCTTTACCGTGCGCGATTTGTTGGATCAGGGCGTTGCGGGCGAAGTGATCCGCTTCGTGTTCTTGAGCACGCACTACCGCAAGCCGATGGACTGGACCGCAGAGAAGGCGGCGCAGGCAGAGGCCACGTTGAAATCGTGGCGTAAACTTTTGGACGGAGCTGAGCCAACGGGCGCGGACCAAGCCGTTGTAGAGTTGGTCGCGGATGATTTGAACACCGCTGGGGCCATTACCCTACTGCATAAAATGGCAAAGGACATTGCAGCAAACCCGCAAAAGGACTGTTTTTATGAAAAGGGGGCGATGTTAGCCTCTGCGCAATTGCTCGGCTTGTTGACGACACCGTCCGAAGCCGACGACGCAGGGTTTGACCTATCCGCCTACGCCGACCGCCTCGCCACCCTGCGCGCCACAGCCATGGAGACCAAAGACTTCGGCCCCGTCGATGCGCTCAAAACCGCGCTTTTGGACGCGGGCGTTGAGGTTCGCATGTCGAAAACCGGCGTGGAATTGGACGCTGGCCCCACCTTTGACGCGTCAAAACTGGAGGGGCTGTTATGAGCACCCAAAAACAACGCCTCTACCTGTTTGACACCACATTACGCGACGGCCAACAGACCCAAGGCGTGCAGTTTTCCACCCAAGAAAAACACCAGATTGCCCATGCGCTCGACGCACTTGGGATGGATTATATCGAGGGCGGTTGGCCCGGTGCCAATCCCACCGACACCGAGTTTTTTGACGCCCCGCCAAAGGTCAACGCGACCTTTTTGGCCTTCGGGATGACCAAACGGGCAGGGCGCTCTGCGGCCAACGACGATGTGCTGGCAGGCGTGCTCAACGCAAAGACCAAGGCCGTATGTCTGGTCGGCAAAACCCATGATTTTCACGTCACCACGGCGCTTGGATTCACGCTTGACGAGAACCTCGAAAACATCGCGCGCTCCATTGAATATGTGGTTGAACAGGGGCGCGAGGCGCTATTTGACGCCGAACACTTCTTTGACGGCTACAAGTCCAATCCTGAGTACGCGCTCAAATGCCTGCACGCCGCATATGATGCGGGGGCGCGCTGGATCGTGTTGTGTGACACCAATGGCGGAACGCTCCCCGATGAGGTCGCACAGATCACCCGCGCGGTGATTGATAGCGGCATCACCGGCGACCGGCTTGGCATCCATACACATGATGACACGGGCAACGCGGTCGCAAACACTTTGGCCGCCGTCAATGCCGGTGCGCGCCACGTCCAAGGCACATTGAATGGGTTGGGCGAGCGGTGCGGCAATGCCAATCTGACCAGTTTGATCCCGACCTTTTTGCTCAAAGAGCCCTATTGCTCGACCTTGCAAACGGGGGTGACCCATGACGCGTTGGCGGGGTTGGTGAAAACATCGCGCACGTTGGACGACATTTTGAACCGTGTGCCGCTGCGCTCTGCGCCCTATGTCGGAGCATCGGCCTTTGCCCATAAGGCGGGGCTGCATGCCTCTGCCATTCTCAAAGATCCGACCACCTATGAACATATTGCGCCCGAAACGGTTGGCAACGCGCGCATTGTGCCGATGTCGAACCAAGCAGGGCAAAGCAATTTGCGCAGACGCCTGTCCGAGATGGGGTTGGAGGTGTCCGACAAGACCGATCTTTCGCGCATTCTCGACCGTATCAAAGACCGCGAAAGCGAGGGCTACGCCTATGATAGTGCACAGGCCTCGTTCGAGTTGGAAGCACGCCGCGAGTTGGGTCTGTTGCCATCCTTTTTCGAGATAAAGCGCTACCGCGTCACGGTCGAGCGGCGCAAGAACAAGCGCAACAAAATGGTGTCTTTGTCCGAGGCCGTTGTGGTGACCAAAATCGGTGAGCAGAAGATGCTCGCGGTCTCCGATAGCCTTGATGCGGAGGGCAAGGACGCCGGACCCGTGAACGCATTGGCCCGCGCCCTGATGAAAGATCTCGGTCCCTATCAGGCCCTGATCGATGATATTGATTTGGTGGATTACAAGGTGCGCATCACCCAAGGTGGCACGGCCGCGAAAACGCGTGTGATCATCGACCACGAAGACGGACAGGGGCGGCGTTGGTCGACCGTGGGCGTGTCGTCGAACATTATTGATGCCTCTTTTGAGGCGCTGCTTGATGCGATTATCTGGAAGCTAGTGCGCGATGGTGCCACGCCCTTGGTGTCACAATGAGCATAAATGCATGTGCGCAATTGGTCGAGGCGGCGGACATCATGCGGTTTCGCACCACGATGGCCGCACCTGTCGCGGCCCGTGCGGTGTTGTTTCCCATCCATGCCTTTTGTCTCGAAGTGGCCAAAGCGCCATGGGTGACAAAAGAGAGTATGATTGCAGAGATGCGGCTTCAGTTCTGGCGCGATGTTCTAAGTGAAATCCAAGAGAACAAAGCGCCGCGCGCCCATGAGGTTGCGGCCCCCTTGGCGGGTGTTTTGGATCATGCAGCCGCACTGGCGCTTGACGCGTCTGTCACGGCGCGTCAGTGGGACATCTATAGCGATCCGCATGAGAATGAGGCAGCGTTGCACCGCTATTTGCACGCCACATATGTGATCCCGATGCATGTGGCAGCCCGCCTGCTTGGCGCTGAAGAAACACATGGCAAAGCGTTGAATAGATTGGGGTTTGCGGGGGCATTGGGGCGGTATTTTGCGGCGATTCCTGCGTTGCAGGAGCACGGGCGCACGCCGCTTTTGGATGGACGCGCGGACGCCGTTGCTGCCTTGGCCAAAGAGACGGTGCAAAAGGCACGGTGGGGCGCGCAAAACCTCAAAGGGGTGAGCAAATCGGCCCGCGCGCCGATGCTTGACGCGATGATGCACCTACCGCTCTTGCGTCAAGCGGCCAAAGATCCGGTGGCGGTGATTGAGGGGCGTTTGGGGCAGGGACCGGTTAAGGCCTCTTTGCGTCTCGCGGGGGTGTCTCAGCTCTCGAATTGGGCAGTTTTCTGATAATACTCAAGGACGTAGATACGGATGGCTGACGCAAGGCCCGCATCGACACCGCGTGTTTCGTCAATCTGTGCGGCCAAGACGTTGATGGGCTTGTCCTCGCGATGTGCAATATCTCGAAAGGCGCGCCAGAACGGATCTTCGAGCGAGACAGACGTGCGGTGGCCGCGCAAGGTGAGGGAGCGTTTGACGGGACGCGTAGTCATTCGTCATCCTGACGTTTCTTACCCTCTAGCGCCGCAGCCGCCCGCGCGGCATCAAGGTCTTCGATGCGTTTTTGCGCCTTGGTGCGGCCAAATTTTATAGCATTTTCATTTGCTTGCGCGCGCCTCTTAAGGTGCGACTTTGACTTGCGCGCCTGATTGAGGTTTATGATATTGTCCTTGCTCATGGGGTAATTTGATACCACGCGCGCCTTTGAGCCGTAAAGACTCAAAATCGATAAAGACGTGCGGCAAACGAAAAAGGGCGACCCAAAGGCCGCCCGTCTCTCATTTATGCGCGCTCGTTTAGTCTTTTGGACCAATCATCTGTTCAGGACGCACAACCGCGTCGAACGTGGCCTCATCGACAAAGCCAAGAGCGATGGCTTCTTGTTTCAGAGTGGTGCCGTTTTTATGCGCGGTTTTCGCGACTTTGGTCGCGTTGTCGTAGCCGATGGTAGGCGCAAGTGCTGTGACGAGCATCAAGGATTCATGCAACAATTTCTCAATACGTGCCTCGTTGGCCTCAATGCCTACAACCATGTTATCCGTGAACGCTGAGGCGCTATCACCCAAAAGCTGCATAGATTGCAACACGTTATAGGACATCATCGGGTTGTAAACGTTCAGCTCGAAATGACCTTGGCTACCTGCGATGCCAACGGCGGCGTTGTTGCCCATGACGTGGGCGCACACCATGGTCAGCGCTTCGGCCTGTGTCGGGTTCACTTTGCCGGGCATAATCGACGAGCCCGGCTCGTTTTCTGGCAAGTTCAATTCTCCAAGGCCACAACGCGGGCCGGAACCGAGCAGGCGGATGTCGTTGGCGATCTTGAACAAGGACGCAGCAACCGTGTTGAGCGCACCCGAGAACATCACCATCGCGTCATGTGCGGCAAGGGCTTCGAACTTGTTCGGCGCGGTTACGAACGGCAGATCGGTGATTTCGGCCATGTTGGCCGCAACCATTTCCGCCCAGCCTTTTTGCGTGTTTAGCCCCGTGCCAACCGCGGTGCCGCCCTGTGCCAATTCGTAAATATCACCGAGACAGGCCTCAACGCGCGCGATGCCCTTGCGCACTTGGTGGGCATATCCGCCGAACTCTTGGCCAAGGGTCAAAGGTGTTGCATCTTGCGTGTGGGTGCGGCCGATCTTGATGATATCCTTGAACTTTTCGGATTTCGCCTCCAACGCTTCGGCCAATTTTGTCAGACCGGGGATAAACACATCGCGGGCTTGCATGCCGATACCTACGTGCATCGCGGTCGGGAACGTGTCGTTGGACGACTGGCCCATGTTGCAATGATCGTTGGGGTGGACGGGCGATTTCGACGCCATCACACCACCGAGCATTTCAATCGCGCGGTTTGAAATCACTTCGTTGGCGTTCATGTTCGACTGGGTACCTGATCCCGTCTGCCAAACTACCAGCGGGAAGTTGTCGTCGAACTTGCCGTCGATCACTTCGCCAGCCGCCGCGATGATGGCATCGGCAATCTCGGGCTCCATCGTGCCAAGGGTCTTGTTGGCCATTGCACAGGCTTTTTTGACCACACCAAGGGCGCGAATGATCGGCACGGGCTGTTTTTCCCATCCAATCGGGAAATTCAGGATCGAGCGCTGCGTCTGTGCGCCCCAATATTTGTCTGCGGGAACCTCAAGTGGGCCAAAACTGTCGGTTTCTGTACGGGTGTTTGTCATCGGGGCTCTCTCCCTTGATGGTGCCAAATTCGTCGGAATTTCTATAGCCCGTCATCAGGATCAACGCAATGTATACGAGCGCATACACGCCGTGTGTTTGCGCTAAACTACCGCTTGTTTCGGGAATGGGCCTGATTTGGGAGCGTGCGGCGCGTCATCGCGCGCCGCAATACATCTCTTGCTTACTTGCGAAACTTGTCGAGGGACACGATTTCAGCCGCTTTCGATGGCTTGGGGCCTTTGTCCGTAGCATCGGCGCTGGTGGTTTTTAGCGTCGAGACATCCGCCTGTGGGGCAGTGGGGTGCAAGGCCTCGTCATCGTCGTCCATTTCATCCGCGTCGACCTCTTGGGTCTCGAACCGCAGACCAAACTCGACGGACGGATCCACGAACGTGCGAATGGAATCATATGGAATGTAGAGTGGTTCGGGATTGTCGCCAAAATTGAGCGTGATGGAAAAGCCGTCATCGGTGACGTCGAGGTTGTCGAACCAATGTTGAATAACAACGGTCATTTCCTCGGGATAGCGATCCGACAGCCAATCCGCCAATTCAACATCGGGGTGCATCGTGTCGAAGGTAATGAAAAAATGGTGATCGCCGGGCAATCCGTTGGGCTTGATCCCGTCAAGTACTTTGCGGATCAGCCCACGCATCGCGTCGTGCATCAGATTGCCGTAATCGATGCTTTTAGCCATATCTTGTCGCCCTTTTAAAACCTTAACACCCATACCATACGGGATTCGAAAGTGAAGGAAAGGGGATAGCCGCCTGACACGCGTGTTCGCATGAATTGTGGGTCACACTGAGGGAGGGAAAAGTGCAGGTTTCTGTTGCCAGGTACCTGCGAACCCCGCCTTAAGTCGCTAAACCTAAGGACTTAGGTTTCAATGTTTCGCACAGCTTACGCTGCGAGAGCCATTGGAGCTTTGTTGTCATTTGCAACTAGCTTTAGTGTACCGATAACGGTGGTAACTCACCGAAACAAAGCAAACATCTTTAGACGTCCGTCGATCCTATTTCGTCCCCATGTGCCCCATATTCACCCCAAATGAGGGCCAATGCGGGAATGATTGGTGGAGACGCCGGGTACCGCCCCCGGGTCCGATCCGCTTATTACATGCGCGTTTATGTTCATAGTCGAGCAAGCCCGACACGACTGATGTAGGCGTTTGTGCGCGCAGGTTCAAGGGCTCTTGCGGTGTCAGGTCAGGCCAGTGTGAGGTCAGGCCACTCTAGTCAGGCCAGTGCGGTGCGCAGGGTCTGGTCGCACAAGTGGTCCAACAGGCTCTCGATTTTAGAGCCGACACGGTTTTCCAATGCATCGACGATCGCATTGTGCAGTGTCACAACCGCATCGCGGTCGCGTTGCCGGTAGGTGAGAATATTCATCAACGGCTCGATACCTTCGATTGCGGCGGCCAGTTGCCACGACAAAACGGGGTTGGCGGCGGCATCGACCAAAGCCCGGTGAAACACCACATCGGAGGCACAAAATGCCTCGTCGCTCAGGTTCGGATCGCGTTGGCGGGCCACTTCGCGGCGCATGGTGTCGATGTGGACCTGTTCGCGATGTTTGGCCGCAAGCCGAGCGCACCCGCGTTCAAGTGCGAACCGCGCTTCGCAGGCCGTGGCGATATCCACTTCGTTTAGCGTAATCAACAAGGTGGCGGTGGAGGCCATCTGTGCATAGGCCTCACGAAAGGACTGGCGATTGACAAAGGCACCGCCCGTGGCGCCGCGCTTGGTCCGGATGAGGCTTTGCGCCGCAAGTCGTTTCAACGCCTCTCGCACGGTGGCACGGGACACGCCGTGGGCCTCGGCCAGATCCTGTTCGCAGGGAAGGCGGTCATCGGCGGCCAAACGGCCCGAAAGAATGTCGGCGCGTATTCTGTCTGCGATTGACGCAGACAAATCTTGCTTAATATCAGTGGCTTGTAAATTGTCTGACATTTGACTTGCCAACTCCTGCATTTGTCTGACAATTATGGAGGCAAGACGATTGTATTGCAAGCTCAGGATCGGAGGACGACATGCGCGCATTGGTGATGGAACAAGGTGAGGACGGTTTGGCCGCTGCACAGATTACGGACATCGACGAGGCCATGCTGCCTGAGGGTGACGTAACAGTGGCCGTGGAGTATTCGACGCTCAACTACAAAGACGGGTTGTGCCTGTCGCCCAAGGGCGGCGGTTTGGTGCGCAACTACCCCCATGTTCCGGGCATTGATTTTGCTGGCACGGTCGAAACATCGGACGATCCACGGTTTGCAGCGGGCGATAAGGTCGTGTTGACCGGTTGGCGTGTGGGTGAAAACCGGTGGGGCGGCTATGCCGAGAAAGCCCGTGTGAAAGCCGATTGGCTTGTGCCGCTGCCCGATGGGCTTAGCCCGCATGACGCGATGGCCGTGGGCACGGCGGGCTTCACCGCGATGCTGGCCGTTATGGCGCTTGAGGATCACGGGCTGACCCCAGACAAGGGGCCGGTGTTGGTCACCGGCGCTGCGGGCGGGGTTGGCTCTGTGGCGACTGCAATTTTGGCCCACATTGGCTATGATGTGGCGGCTGTGACGGGGCGTCCCGAGCAGGCGGACTACCTCAAATCGCTAGGGGCCAAAACAATCATTGCGCGCGACGAGATCAACGAGACGGTCAAACGTCCGCTTGAGACCGAGACATGGGCGGGCTGCATTGATGCAGTCGGCGGTGATATGTTGGCGCGCATTCTTGGCCAGATGAAATACGGCGCTTCTGTTGCAGCCGTGGGTCTTGCCGGTGGGGCGCATTTGCCTGCATCCGTAGTGCCGTTTTTGTTGCGCGGTGTGAACTTGCTTGGCATTGATTCAGTGACGCAGCCGACCGAGAACCGCAAACGGGCATGGGCGCGGGTGGCCACGGATCTGCCATTGGCAAAGCTGCACGACATGGTTCACCCCGCCACGCTCACCGAGCTGCCCGACTTGGGTGCGGCGATCCTGAAGGGCGGCATCAAAGGCCGTGTTGTCGTCGACGTCAACGCCTAACCACGGCTTTGCCTCGCGCCTAACCCGCTGACATGATGCGGCGCGCGCGGGGCAAAATCGCCAAAAGCAGGCCAAGTGTGATGAGCGAACACACGGTCATTGCCCCGATCATCGGGGTTGGTGTGCCGTCGAAAAACGGGCCGGATGCGGCGACCATCACGCCACCGGCCACCATTTGCAATGTCCCGCCAAGTGAGGACGCCAATCCCGCGATATCGCCATGCGGATCAAGAGCGGCGACCATTGTGGTCGGGATCACCAACCCCATAAAGCCAAAGCCCGCGATCAACCCCGCGAGGATTACGGGGAAACTTGCGAGACCCATCAGCGCCAAGGCCATCAACACGTACATCGACGCGGCAAACCCGCCCACGCCGAGCAAGATGATCGTGAGCGCGCCATGTTTTTGCATCAACGGCGCTGCGGCTTGTGATGCGCCGATAAAGCCCATGGCATTGACCGTAAAGGCCAAGGAGAATTGCGTGGGCGTCAGGCCGAATGTCTCGACATAGACAAACGCAGCCGAGGCAATAAAGATAAAGAACGCCGCCATCCCGAAGCCGCCAACAAACGTCAGCCCCATAAAAACAGGGTCACGCATTAGCGTGCGGATGCCGCGCCCCATCGTTTTGAGGTGCACAGGAACACGGTGTTCTTTGGGGAGGGTTTCGGCCTGCCACACGGCCGTGACAAGCATCGCCACCAAAGCGGCAACGGCCATTGCCGCGAAAATCCCGCGCCATCCCGTCACCGTGATCAGAGCCGCACCCGACAGCGGCGCAAACATCGGCGAGACGGAAAAGACGAGCATAATCAGCCCCATAAGTTTTGTGGCCTCGTAGCCGGTGTATTCGTCACGAATGATCGCACGGGTGACAACCATCAATGAGGCGGCCCCAAGTCCTTGACCCACACGCGCCAAAATCAGCATGTCAATTGTCGGTGCCAGTGTGGCGCACAAAGATGCAATGAGAAACAGCCCCAGTCCAACATAAAGCGGCAGCTTGCGCCCCACCTGATCCGACCACGGCCCGTAGATCAGTTGTGTAAGGCCAAAGGCGATAAAGTAGAACGTGATTGTCCCTTGTGTCGTGGCCACAGACGCGCCCAGATCGGCGGCAATCGCGGGCAGGGCGGGCAAGAACATATCAATCGCAAACGGCCCAACAGCCGACAAAAGCCCAAGAACGATGGCGCTACGCATAAGGGGTGACATTCATACTCTCCAAAAAGCGGGCCGTACGCGGCCCAAACATGTGCGTTTTCGTGCATCTTGGATCGACATTTGTGCGTCTGGTCAAGTACTGCTGGTGCGTTTACTGACGTATTCAGACAACAAGGGGTGTGCGGAATGGATATTGCAACAATTTTACCCTTCGCGGCGATGATTGCCGTGATCGGAGCCTTTGCAGGTGTTCTTGCGGGATTGTTGGGCGTGGGCGGCGGGATCGTCTTGGTTCCGGCGTTCTACTATGCCTTTTCGGGCCTTGGATATGACAGTCCGCAATTGATGCAAATCTGTCTGGCCACATCACTGGCCACGATCATTGTCACCTCCGTGCGCTCTGTCTCCTCACACCACAAAAAGGGCGCGGTCGAATGGCCGATCCTCAAGAGCTTTGCCCCCGGCATCGTGATCGGGGCCATTGTCGGGGTGTTCGTCGCCTCAAGCTTGCGCTCTGAGACGCTGATCTTGATCTTTGGCGGTGTCGGTATCTTTATTGGTCTTTATATGGCGTTCGGAAATTCGGCATGGCGTTTGGGCACCGAGATGCCAAAAGGCGCGATGCGCGCCGTGGTTGCCCCCTTCATCGGGTTTATGTCGGTGCTGATGGGCATTGGCGGCGGCTCTTTCGGGGTGCCCACCATGACACTTTACGGCGTGCCTATTCACCGCGCGGTTGCGACCGCTGCGGGATTTGGGGCCATTATCGCCGTGCCCTCTGTGATCGGGTTCTTGTTCGCGGATTTGCCAGCTGAGGTCACACCTCCCTTTACGGTCGGGGCGGTGAATATCGCGGCGTTTTTGGTTGTCGTTTCAATGACGCTTTTGACCGCGCCAATTGGAGCGAGAATTGCCCACGCCATGGACCCCAAACCACTCAAGCGCGTCTTTGGCGGGTTCTTGATCCTTGTGGCGCTCAACATGCTGCGCAAGGCACTTTGGGGATAAGGCTCAGACCGATTTGCGTTTGAGGCGCGCCGCACGGCCGCCTTTGCGTTTGCCGGTACTGATCTGACGCGTGGGCAGCTCGGCCATAATGGTGCGGCGCGCCTCGGCGCTCAAACTGCCCCATGCGCCAATCTCGTCAATCGAGCGCGCACAGCCCAGACACAAACGGGTATCAGGATCAATCTGGCACACATTGGTGCAAGGGCTTTCAATTTCGGCCCGCGACCAGACCTTGCGGCTCTCATTGCTGTTCATGTCAAATATTCCGCAAGCGATCTAACGCGCCTTGCAAAATCACACTGGCGGCCACTTGGTCGATCTTTTCGGCCCGTTTGGCGCGTGACATATCGGCCTCCAACATGGCGCGCTCAGCCGCGACAGTGGACAGGCGTTCGTCCCAAAAGGTGATCGGCAGGGGGGTGAGTTGCGACAGGTTGCGCGCAAAGGCCCGCGTCTTTTGACACCGTGGTCCCTCTGATCCGTCCATATTGCGCGGCAGGCCCAATATGATCCCGCCGACCTCGCGCGCCGTCAAAAGGGCGAGCAAGCTTTCCGCGTCCACACCGAATTTTTTACGCCGGATCGTGTCTGTCGGGGTGGCAACCGTGAGCAAGCGGTCCGAGATCGCCACGCCAATGGTTTTATCGCCCAAATCCAAGCCCGCCACAGACCGCATTGCGGGCAGGGTGGCCTTAAACGCGCCTATGTCGTCGAATATCAGGCCGCTCACTGAACGATGCCCGCTTGAACTGCGCCACCGCGTACGATTGCCATCGCCTCGGGCGTGGCTCCGAAAATCACTTGTGCTTCTTTCCAGATCGCTGTGGCGCGGTCCATTTCACCAAGCATGGCCAGTGACGAAATCAGGCGCGACCATTCCTCTGCGGTGCCGCCCGAATTGGCCAAGCGCGCCGACAATCCTTCGACCATGCCACGGATCATCTCTTGGCGCTCCTGCGGCGTCATATCTGCAGCGTTTTCAATGTCTTCAGCAGATGGCCCATTCAGCGCGCCACCGTTCGAAAGCGGGGGTAGGGTGTATTTCACGCCAGCGGCTTGAGCAACGGCCTCGATCTGACCCCGCACAGGCGGCACCCATGGGGCGTCTGGTGCGGAGGAGCTCAACAGACCACTCCAAAGGCGAAATGTCATGTCGGGACGTCCGGTTTGGGCAAACATCAACCCCGAATAGTAGATCGCAGCACCGTTTTGAGGGTCAAGCGAGAGCGCCTTGCTCAAAGCATTTTCCGCCTCGGGCGACACAAAGCCACCTGCGGCCAAAATCATCATGTCGGCGAGATCCGCGTAGTCGTCTGCGGTGGCAGCAGAAGCCCTCAGGCGTACAACCTCTTGTTGTGCGGTATAGGCCTCTTTGTAATTGCCCACCACGGCCTCGTTGCGCGCCAAGAGCATGTACCCTTGTAGATCATCGGGGCGTTCAATCATGGCAGAACGCAGTTTTTCGAGCAATTCAACGTGGCGCGCGTCAGGCTCTTGTATGGCCGCCGCCGGACGTGCAAGCGCCTCGGCCTCAATCTGGGCAGGACGATCTGCGCGTGTCTGCGCCGCCATCTCAAAGCGACGAGACAGGGGCAAGTCTTCGTAGTTGGGCGCACCAAGATCATTATAAAGCCAAAGACCTGCGCCGATAATGACACCGCCAAGGGCGAGCGCGCCAAACAATGATGCTTTGCCATCACCAGAGTGCGATCCTGTGCGCGCAGCATCGGCCTCAAGCAAGCGCCGCGAAATCTCTAATTTGGCGCGTTTGGCATCTTCGGGCGAAAACACGCCACGCTCGAAATCACGATCCACTTCGGACAATTGGTCACGGTAGACGCTCATTTCGACATCTGCTTTGGATGTATCAAGCCGACCAAGGCCACGCGCACGTCGAAACGCCACCACCAAGGGGGCCGTAGCCAAAAGTGCAATCACAAGGGTGATAATCCAGAATGTCATGCGCGCGCGTCCGTTGGTTGGTTTTCGTCAACTTGGTTTAGCGATACGCAGGGCTGTGTGGAACCCCCAATGACGTGGGTGTGACCGAGTGACCCGACAGGCGCGCGCACGCCAAAGCGCACGGGTTGCTGCGCAACGCCGACATGGGTGTGGGGGGTGAACTCGCGTGCATGATTTACCACGTATAGCCAAGCGCATTTCAGAACGTAGCGTTATTCTTATAATCTGTATTATGTAAATTTAAGATATAGCCAGAACGACAAACCTCGCACGGCGGCTTGCATTTTTGCTTTTAGATGTCGCGATAACTATCTGCTTTTAATAAGTAATCAAACAATAATGCATTCCCTGTTGAACTGCAAAACACAACGCCGATGCGACATGTGATCTTAGGTTTAGGGCGTTGTAGCATAAGGTCAGTCCGTATAAATACGGATGCATCGAATTGACACTCACCCCAAAGGTAAACACAATCGACCTCAATCGGAGATTGAACGTGACCATCAAAAACATTCAAAATGTCCTGCGCAATATCGTTGATGCAACATCGGCTGAAACGGCATGGCAACATTTGCTTGAGGCGATACAGGAACGCGGATTTCCATTGGCGATGTACGCCTTTACGCGCTTTCGCACGGCCAACGGCATGGGTGACGAAGGCGACCACCTTGTGATGTCGAACTACCCAACGGCGTTTATCAAGGGGTTTGTGCTCGATCAGGAACGCTACAAAGTGGCACCGATGGCCAAATGGGCCCTTGAAAACAACGGTGTACGGTCTTGGCGTTTGATCTCTGAGAACTACCACACGTTCGATGACGTGCAAAAGGAAGTTGTGGCCTTTAACCTTCAACACGGGATGATGGCTGGATTGACCTTGGGGTTCCGCCCGTCACGATCGCACGAAAAGGCAGGCATGGGATTTGCCCTTGCGCCATTTGATGACGATCAGGATAAGGCGGATGCGTTGTGGGAGGCGCACGGGGATGATCTGTCGATGATCAGCGAAGTGGCCATTTGCGCATTATGTCACTGCCCCTTCCCCGCCGAGTGTTAACCGCGCGCCAGACCGAAGTTCTGGAATGGGTTGGCAGCGGCAAATCAATTGCGGACGCGGCGGCGATCATTGGTTTGACGCAGCGCACGGTCGAAAAACACCTACGTCTCGCGCGCGAGGCCCTCGGCGTCCAAACGACAGCTCAAGCGATTCACAAGGCATCTGTGTACAACCAAATATTCACAGAGCGGCCAAACTAAAGTTTCAAAACGCACTCGTTAGTATCTTTTTAGCCAAAGGTGGGGTTTTCCACACTTTCCAGATTGGTCCAATTCGTGCACTTAGAGTGTATTCCGTGTATGAGGCTAAGCCTCGGAATTGGATGTAGATCGCGGTCTGGTATTTCTGATCGTTCTACGTTTTGGGTTGCTTGTTAGCCTTCAGGGGGCGGTCATATTGGTCTGATCGTCACCCTCCCATATTTATCTGGTTGTCGCGTGATCTCATCCCGAAATTGCGATGTTTCAGACATAAAAGCGGTGCCCTCGGGTGCCGCTTTTTAATTTTGGGTGCCGTGTGCCTTTGGGTGCCGCGTGTCGGTTTCGTTGAGACAGATGCTTGAGATACAAAAAAGGCCGACACATCGCTGCATCGGCCTCTCGTAGGTCTAAAAAAGAACGCTGGGCTTAGCCCTGCATTGCGGCCACTTCAGCTGCAAAGTTGTCTTCTTCTTTTTCAATGCCTTCGCCAACTTCGAGGCGAACAAAGCTGAGGATCTCAACGCCAGCTTCAGCTGCCGCTTTCTCAACTGTGAGATCAGGATTGATCACGAACGCCTGACCAAGAAGTGTGCTTTCGGCAACGAATTTCTTCATACGACCGACAATCATGTTCTCGATGATGTTCTCTGGCTTGCCGGATTCGCGAGCGATATCCATTTGAACCTGCTTTTCTTTTTCGACAATGGACGCATCCATGTCTGCTTCGCTCAAGGCCGCGGGGTTTGCTGCCGCAATGTGCATTGCAACCTGTTTGCCAAACGCTGGATTGTCGCCTTTGAGTGCAACAAGCACGCCGATACGGCCAAGACCGTCAGCAGCCGCGTTGTGGACGTAGGACACAACTGTGTCGCCCTCAACGGTGGCCATGCGGCGCAGGCCCATGTTTTCACCAATCGTCGCGATTTTTGCGGTGATTGTGTCGGCTACGGATTTGCCAGCAACATCAGCCGCAGCAAGTTCTTCGGTTGTCGAAACACCCAAAGCAGCTTGAGCGATGGAGGCAACCATGCCTTGGAATTCGGCGTTTTTCGCAACGAAATCGGTCTCGGAGTTCACTTCGACCGCGACCCCTTTGCCACCTTCAACGGCGACGGCGACAAGGCCCTCGGCGGCGGTACGGCCGGATTTCTTTGCAGCTTTTGCGAGACCTTTTGTACGCAACCAGTCAACCGCAGCTTCAAAATCGCCATCGGTTTCGGTCAGCGCTTTTTTAGCGTCCATCATGCCTGCGGCGGTTGCTTCGCGCAGTTCTTTTACCATTGCAGCAGTGATTGCCATGTTGGCTCTCCTGTAAATTCTTTGAAACGGTTACGGGGGCGGGCTTACCCTGCCCCCGTGTCAGTCTTGTAACGACGTCGAGATTACTCGGTTGCGGCGTCCGCAACGGCGTCTTCAACAAGCGCCTCTTCCATTGCGCCGATGTCGATGCCTGCGGCACCCATCTGCTCAGTCATACCGTCAAGGGCGGCACGCGCCACGAGGTCGGTGTAGAGGCTGATCGCACGCGATGCATCGTCGTTGCCTGGGATGATGTAATCGATGCCATCCGGTGGGCAGTTGGAGTCAACAACAGCCACAACAGGGATACCCAGTTTGTTGGCTTCAGCGATTGCGAGGGTCTCTTTTTTCACGTCGATGACGAAGAGAAGGTCAGGAACACCGCCCATTTCGCGGATGCCGCCGAGCGACGCCTGCAATTTGGTCTGGTCACGTTCCATGTGGAGGCGCTCTTTCTTGGTGAGGCCTTCTGCGCCACCGCCGAGTGTCTCGTCAATTTTGTTGAGACGCTGGATCGACTGGGAAACGGTTTTCCAGTTGGTCAGCGTGCCACCGAGCCAGCGGTGGTTCATGTAGTACTGTGCACACTGCTCTGCGGCCTGTGCCACGGGGCCAGCGGCCTGACGCTTTGTGCCAACAAACAGAATACGACCGCCTTTAGCGGCTGTATCGCGCACAACCTGCAACGCTTGGTCGAGCATTGGAACAGTCTGTGTCAGGTCGAAAATGTGGATGCCGTTGCGCGAGCCGTAGATAAACTCGCCCATACGTGGGTTCCAGCGCTGTGTCTGGTGACCATAGTGAACGCCAGCTTCCAAGAGCTGACGAATGGAGAAATCAGGAAGACCCATGTCTTTTCCTTTCCGGTTTTATACCTTGGCGGAGGGTCTCAGAGCGATTGCCCCAACCGGTGGACTTGCGAGGATTTCTCCCTCGAAGGCCCGCCTCCGCCTGTGAAGTGATCGCGCATATAGAAGCGTTTTTGGCCCTGTGCAAGCCCTGCACGACGAATAGCGGTTATTTCAGGTGTTTTCACCGTAAAAAGCGGCTGTCTGCGCCAAAGCGCACGCCATCTCTTGCCAAACGGTCAAAAAACGCCGACTTGTGGCGTATGACACAACATCCTGACATCCTTTGTATCGGGTCCGTTCTTTGGGACATCATTGGCCGCTCTGACCGCTCGATGAGGGTCGGATCGGACGTGCCCGGACGCATTGTGCGTGTGCCGGGCGGTGTGGCGATGAATATTGCCATGGCCCTGTCACGCTTCGGACTTGCGCCGTCCGTGCTCACGGCCGTTGGGCGGGATGCCGAGGGCGATGAATTGATCGCGGCGGCCACCGTGCGCGGGATTGAAACCGCTCATGTCTACCGCTCCGACGATTTGCCCACCGACACCTATATGGCCATCGAGGGTGCAAACGGGTTGATCGCGGCGATTGCCGATGCCCACTCGCTTGAGGCGGCAGGTGACAAAATTTTGCGCCCGCTCAAAGATGGACGCCTTGGCTCTGAGCACGCCCCCTATTGTGGTCTTGTTGCGCTGGACGGCAATCTGACCACGGAATTGCTACGCGATATTGCCCGTTCGCCGGTCTTTGCCTTGGCCGATCTGCGTGTGGCCCCCGCCTCACCGGGTAAGGCGGAGCGGTTGATGCCCCTGCTCACACATCCCAAAGCTACGCTGTACGTCAATTTGGAAGAGGCCGGCCTTTTGGCGCATCGCGCCTTCGACAGTGCGGCCGATGCTGCGACAGCATTGGTTGAACTCGGCGCGCACCGTGTCCTCGTCACCAATGGTGGCCACGATGCGTCATTGGCACGCGCTGGTCATCTCATTACCCAAACCCCACCCGAGGTTTTGGTGGCCCGCGTCACCGGTGCGGGCGACACGTTTATGGCCGCGCACATCGCGGCCGAGCTGCGCGGCGCAAGTGATGAAGCCGCATTGACCCAAGCGCTACAAGCCGCTGCCCACTATGTTTCTGGAGACACACCACTATGACCACCCTGCCCCTGACCTATTCGCCCGAAGTTGCCACGGCCCTCAAAGCGGGCGCTCCTGTTGTGGCCTTGGAGAGCACGATCATCACCCACGGGATGCCCTACCCTCAAAACGTCGAGACCGCGCAGATGGTCGAGGCCGATGTGCGCGCCGCAGGGGCCACACCTGCGACCATCGCGATTTTGAACGGTGTCTTGCATATCGGACTGACGGACGCGCAACTCACCGAACTGGCCCAAGCCACGGACGTAATGAAAGTGTCGCGCGCCGATATGCCGGTATGTATCGCCAAAGGGGCTACAGGGGCCACAACCGTTGCGGCAACCATGATTGCGGCGCACATGGCGGGGATTTCGGTCTTTGCAACGGGCGGGATCGGCGGCGTTCACCGCGGTGCCCAAGAGACATTCGATATCTCCGCCGACCTGTTGGAGCTGGGCGAAACGCCTGTGACCGTGGTTGCAGCCGGTCCCAAAGCCATTCTTGATATCCCCAAGACGCTCGAAGTGTTGGAAACCCACGGCGTGCCGGTGATTGCATATGGTCAAGATGCGTTACCCGCTTTTTGGTCGCGTGAGTCCGGTATTACCGCCCCGCTGCGCCTTGATGATCCTGCATTGATCGCCAAATCCGCAAAGACGCGTGCGGCCATGGGCCTCAAGGGCGGTCAACTGGTCGCTAATCCAATCCCGCTGGCCGACGAGATCACACGCGACATTATCATGCCCTACGTAGAACAAGCCCTCGCAGAGGCCGAGGCCCAAGGCATCGCCGCCAAGGCCGTCACCCCGTTCTTGCTACAGCGCATGTTCGAGTTGACCGAAGGCCGTTCCTTGGTCGCGAACATCGCCTTGGTGCGCAACAACGCGCGCCTTGCTGCACAAATTGCGGTCGCTTACGCCCTTTGAGGCGTGCGATAGCGCGAAAGACACGTTAAATCGCGCGCCGTTTACTTGTGCATTCTCGCTTTGCTGCCTAAGTTCAACTCAACAGGCCTGCGGTTGACCCGCACGGCCCCTTAGGCAGCGAGCGACACATCTAAATGAACAATCCCTTCGAAGAGGATATCCTCCCAAAACACCGTCGCAGCGGCTTTTTCGGGTGGTTGCGCTCGTCGTTCCTGACGGGTCTTGTCGTCGTGGCCCCCATCGGGCTTACGGCCTATGTGATCTGGACCGTGATTGGCTGGGTTGACGGATGGGCGCTTACGTTTGTACCGCTGAAATTCCAACCTGAACAATATATCGGCATCAATCTACGCGGTGTAGGCGTCATCATCTTTTTGATGTTCACGATCATCGTTGGCTGGATTGCGAAAGGCCTCGTGGGGCGGTCGTTGTTGCGCTTTGCCGAGGGTCTTGTGGATCGCACACCCGTGGTGCGCTCGATCTATAACGGGGCCAAACAGATTGCGGAGACCGTATTTGCGCAAACGGAAACCTCGTTTGATGAGGCGTGTTTGCTAGAGTACCCGCGCAAGGGCATTTGGGCGATCGGGTTTGTGTCGACAACCGCCAAAGGCGAGATTGCCAAACGCACACCACAGCAAGAGGAAATGGTGTCGGTGTTTGTGCCAACAACGCCCAATCCCACGTCCGGCTTTCTACTCTTTTTCCCGCGGTCTGATCTCATCACGCTTGATATGACGGTCGAAGATGCGGCGAAACTGGTGATCTCTGCGGGTCTGGTCTATCCCAACCCGAAAAACCCGAGCACTCCAGCCCCTGCCCCGAAATCAAGCACGTAAACACGCCAGTGTCATGCTAATGTCATGGCCTCAATTTCATGTGCCATGTCTTCGGCCAATGCGATCACATCCTCGTCGGGTGCACCGCGCGCCAGCTCAAGCCTGAGTGCCGAAATGTTGGCCTGATACCGCCGTGCAAGGCGGTCAGGGTCAGACGACTGTGACAGTGCGCCTTGGGCAATGGCCTGTGCGAAACAGCTTTTGAACTCCTGATGCATCGCGCCGAGGTATTCACGGGCTTTTGCGACAATTTCAGGGTCGGTTGTGCGGGTGTCGATGAGGGTTTTTGTCACCATACAGGCTTGGCGGGCTTTGTCGCTTGGATCCAGATTTGCGAAGGTGCGAAAATGATTGGCCAATCCAGTGAGCGGTGTGTCGGCGCGCGCCATGGCGGCACGAAAACTCGCACGCGAGGCCTCGAAATACCGCGCCAATGCCAACAGATATAGGTTTTCCTTGCTGGTGAAGGCCGCGTAAATACTACCCGGTTTCATGTGTAGCCCCGCCTCAAGATCCTTGAGCGAGGTTGCATGATATCCTTTGTCCCAAAACAGCGCCATGGCCGCATCAAGGGCGGCATCGCGATCATAGGCGGCTGTACGTGCCATAGCGTGTCCTTTCATGCGGCGCGGATTGTGCGCACTAAATCGGGTCGAGTGAGGCAGCCCGCACAGGCGCGCGGACCGCCAAGATGGTTATGCGCCGGCTTTTTGCCAAGCGAATTTTTCAAACACTTGATCCACGGGCGTTTGGGCAAAGTGGTTTGTGTAGTTTGACATCACCTTTTGCGACACGCCCAAGATCACTTCGAGGATGTGACGTTGGGTGTAACCGGCGTCAAGGAACGCTTGTGTCTCAGTCTCATCGACAAAACCACGATTGCGCACAACACTCACGGTAAAGGTGCGCAACGCTTCAAGTTTGGCGGTTGGAAGCGGCGTCTCATTGCGCAGAGCCTCGGTGATGGCGTCATCGACCTTCATCATTTTGGCAATCCCTGTGTGAGCAGGCACACAGTAGTGACAATCTTGCTCAACGTTCACCGACTGCCAGACAACTGTCTTTTCTTCGGCGTCGAAACTCGTGGCCAGAAATTGCGCGTGGGCAAAATGATAGGCGGCCAAGAGCGCAGGCGCTTCGGCCATAACGCCGTGTAGGCCCGGAACGCGTCCGACCGCCTTGAACGAGGTTTCAAGGCCCGCTTTGGACTCGTCGGGTGCGCTTTCGATGGTGTGAATGGTAAAATCGGTCATTGGGTGTTCTCCTGTGCGTGTTTGCGTCACAGGGGATTTAGGGATATTTGAGTGATCACTCATGGCTGAATTTGAGCGATCACTCAAACGTGAGCGTTCATCCGAGATGAGACGAAAAAGGCCACGATGCGCGGTGCACCGTGGCCAATTCGTTAGAGGTTTAGGGCTCGCACGCCGCATGAGTGGCCCGCGCGCCCTGCCCGCTCGGTTTTAGTTGTACAAAGATGGCAACCAAAGCGACACAGCCGGCACATAGGTGACCAACAAAAGTGCTGCCAAAATCGCCAGATAGAATGGCCAAATGGATTTGAGCGCCTCTTCGATCTTAATTTTGCCCACGGCGCAGCCGACGAACAAACAGGTTCCAACGGGTGGTGTGCACAGACCCAAACCAAGGTTGATCAACATCATAATCCCGAACTGGGTGGGATCCATGCCAAGGCCAACGGCAATCGGCAAAAAGATCGGCGTACAGATCAAGATCAACGCAGCCATGTCCATGATCATCCCGAGGATCAACAAAATGATGTTGATCATCAACAAGATCACAATCGGATTGTCGGAGATCGACACCAAGAGATTGCTGAGCTTTTCAGGGACTTGGTACAAGGCCAACAGATACGCAAACGAGCTTGCGAATGCGATCAGGATCATCACCATTGCGGTGGTGCGCACAGCGCCGACCACGGCCAGTTTGAACGCGGACATGCTCAAGCTGCGGTAGTAGAAGCGTGTGAGGAACACCGCGTAAAGCGCACCAAATGCACCGGATTCCGTGACCGTGAACACACCCGATAGCGTGCCGCCAACGATGATAACCGCCGTCATGAAACCGGGGATCGCATCGGCAGAGGCCCGACCAACCGCGCGCCAACCCGGAAACGGCTCGGACGGATAGTTGTGCTTGATCGACAAAATATAGGCTGCAATGGCCAAGCTGACACACATCAAGATGCCAGGGATCACACCCGCAAGGAACAGCTTGGACACGGAAATGCCCCCGCCCGCCGCTACGGCAAAGATGATCATATTATGGCTTGGCGGGATGACGATACCCGCGATAGATGAGGTCACGGTGACGTTCACCGCAAAATCAGGTCGGTACCCGCGTTCTTTCATCACAGGGACCAAGAGCGATCCAAGGGCCGAAATGTCGGCAACGGCCGACCCGGAGATGCCCCCGAACAGCATGCTTGAAAAGATGTTGACCATCGCCAAGCCGCCTTTGAGGTGGCCAACCAAGGCCGAGGCCAATTTGACCAATCGCGAGGCGATCCCGCCGTGCAGCATGATCTCGCCCGCAAACACAAAGAACGGAATGGCGAGGAGCGAAAAGACAGTGACGCCCGCCGTGGCGCGCTGGAACGTAATGAGCATTGGAAAGCCCTCGAACCAAAACGCGGAGGCCGCTGCAATTCCCATGGCGAACGCAACCGGAAAGCCGATCACAACACCGACGCCAAAGACGCCTAATAAAATGGCCAATCCCATGTTTAGTTATCCTTGTAAGCGTCGTCAGGCGACCACGCCCGAAATTTCAAAATACGCACTGCGGCGCGCGTTCCGGCGAACATCAACGTAAGTGCGCCGCACGAGGTAATCGCAAGGGTGCGAAAGCTCTCGGGGATATCGAGCATCGGCAGCAGCGTCGACCAGCCGAATTGCATCAACGATATGCCTGCGATGAGCATGATGGTGCCAAAAGCCGCCAAGATCAGATCAATGACGATCATCACAACCTTTTGCGCGCCAAATGGCAGCATTTCGCGAAACAGCGTCACACCGATATGGGTGTCTTCCTTGACCCCCGCGGCGGCGCCCAGAAACGCGATATAACAAATGAGAAGGAGAGCGAGTTGTTCCACCCATGTCGGCGTGACATTGAGTACATAACGCCCAAAGACGAGCCACCCGAAAGTGGCAATCAAAACAATCAGCGCGATTGACGCGACCAACAGGCATAACGCGCTGATACGATCGAGTGCGCGTTCAAAAAAAGTAAGGACTGGGGATGCATGCGACATGTGGGCCTCCGCATAGCGATTGGACTGGCAAAAGATGAAACCAAAAGGCCCGCTTGCACTTACACAAACGGGCCTCTTAGAGATCAAAGCCGGATTAGTCGGCGTTGCGGATCATGTCGACAAGGCCAGTTAGATCTGGGTTGTTGGCAAGAAAGCTCTCGTAGACCGGAGCCATAGCCGCCTGAAACGGTGCTTTGTCAGCGATTGTGTTCACTTCTGTGCCACCGGCCTTAACCGTTTCCATGCTCTTGGCTTCGCGTGCGGCCCAAAGTTCGCGCTGAAGAACAGCACTCTTGTGACCTGCATCTTTGAGAATTTCCTGCTGATCAGCAGTGAGTTTTTCCCATGACTTCAAGCTCATGCAGAGACATTCAGGAATGATCAGGTGCTCGGTGAGCGAGTAGTATTTCGCAACTTCAAAGTGGTTGGTCGAGTCGTAGGATGGCGGGTTGTTTTCCGCACCGTCAACAACGCCCGTCTTGATCGACTGATACACCTCGGCAAACGCCATTGGTGTCGCGTTGCCGTCCATGGATTCAACCATTTTCACGAACAGATCGTTGCTCATGACACGAATTTTGAGACCTTCAACATCGGCAGGCGTGTTGATCGGACGCACGGAGTTGTAGAACGAACGTGCACCAGCGTCATACCAACCTAGTGGCACGATACCTTTGGCTTTCATGCCTTCGCCGATTGCGTCGCCGACTGCGCCGTCCATCAACTCATACATCTGTGGGATGCTTTTGAAGATGAAGGGCAAGGACACAACGTTGGTTTCAGGGATCGACTGACCCATTGGGCCGAGGCTGAATTCACCAAAGTCGATGACGCCGAGGCGGATCTGTTCGATTGCGTCTGGCTGGCTACCCAAAACGCCGTTGTGGTAGGTTTTGCCTGTCACGTCACCGTTGGTGCGCTCGGCAACTTCTGCCATGAACGAATCCATTGCGATGGACACAGGATAGTCCTCGACGTGGATGTTCCAGCCGCGCAGTTCGACCGCGCCCGCTGTTGTTGCAGCTGTACCAGCCAATACGGCACCAAGTGCCACTTTTTTCATTCCGCTTAGAAAACTCATTTTGATCCTCCCTGATCAATTAAATGGCGGCAATGCGACCCGTCTTGCGGAGGTCTCCACGCTCCGAGTCGCTGCTCACGCAAATACTAGTATATTAGTATAGTTGGCCTGTCAAAATGAGTCTGACTTTTGGCACGCGGCGAAGCACGGATTACGGCCTAATATGATGATTTAAATGGGTATATTTATGGTTGCGGGCGCGGATTACCCGATGCGTGCATACAATTGCCCCGCCGCATCCAACATCGCGTTGGTGCAAATCCGCCGATCGCGCGGCCAACCAAAGACCGCCTCTTGCGAAGCCGCCCCTAACAACACCGCGCTATCGGGTCATGCTTCGAAATAGTTGCTTTGTTGCTCGATGATGGCCTCGATTGTCGCGTCAAGGCGCGACAAGTGCATCATGCCCACCTCGACCGCGCCATCGGCGTTGCCCGCCTGAACAGCGGCGGCAATGGCCACGTGATCGGCCAGCAGGTCCGGCATACGGTCCAGTTTGGACAGACCCAAGAGGCATAACCGGTCCACTTTGGCCTTCTCAGCTGAAATGACATCAAAGGCAAACGCGACCTTTGCAATGTCACATAAGGTCTGGTGGAACTCATAATCCAACACGCCAAATTCGATATGATCGCCCGCGGCCACAGCGGCGCGTTGTTGATCCAGACAGTCCTCGAGCAAAGCCGCCTCGGCCGGACCACATTCACGCGCCGCGCGCCGCAGCACTTCGGATTCGACCGCGGCACGGATAAAACGGGCCTTGGTGATCGCATGGAGAGAGAAGCGCTTCACCTCTGTTGCCTTTTGACGCCGGATTAAAACCAGATCCATGTTTTCAAGGCGGCTAAACGCATCGCGCACCGGTTGGCGTGACACACCAAAGCGCGCAGCGATATCAGCTTCGGAAATTTTTGTACCCGGCAAGAGGCCAAGGGATGTGATCTCATCGTAAAGATGGTCAAAAATAATATCCACATTTGTGCGGCTATCACGTGTTTGAATGATCGGTTCCATGTCTCGCATCCTTTAAGTCGGTGTCTCTTAGCTCAATCTCTTATAAAGTTCTAGTTGTGCATATGTGTTCATACGATGACGCGTAGGGTCGCGCCGCTTTGTGCACGTACCCCGCATGCGTGGAGCGTCTTTGTCACATTTACAACTAGTATCCCTGTTTCGTTACTAGTATACCAGTTTTTGCAATTTAGACGAATCCCATCCCCGCGCACCGCGTTCGGATCAAACATCCGCACCCCCGTGGGACGATATCAGAGCAAATGAACGCAGGAGAATGCGCATGACACTTCAGGGCAAAACAGCAATCGTAACGGGCGCAGGACGTGACATTGGTCGCGCATGTGCCGAGCGTCTCGCACAAGCAGGCGCAAACGTTGTGCTCAACTACTTCTCAAGCAGCGAAGGCGCAGACGCCGCCGTGGCTGCCATCACTGCCGCAGGCGGTAAAGCGGTGGCCCTTCAGGGCGATCTCAACACCCAAGAGGGTGTAGACGCGTTGGTTGCCAAAGCCGTATCCGAATTTGGCGGCGTTGACATTTTGGTCAACAATACCGGCGGCCTGATCGCGCGCAAAACCATTTCCGAGATGTCTCTTGAGCATTGGAACGCGGTGATGGACCTCAACCTGACAAGCACGTTCTTGATGGTCAAAGCCTGCCTTCCCCACCTTAAAAGCGGCGCAATCATCAACCTCGCGAGCCAAGCGGGTCGTGACGGCGGTGGCGGCGGTGCCATTGCATATGCCACATCCAAAGGTGCGGTGATGACGATGACTCGCGGTTTGGCCAAAGAGCTTGGTCCCGATGTGCGCGTTAATGCCGTTTGCCCCGGCATGATCGACACCGATTTCCACAACATCTTTACAAAGCCGGAAGTGCGCAAAATTGTTGAGGGGGCCACCCCATTGAAACGCCAAGGCACGTCCATGGATGTTGCCAATCTGGTGACCTATCTCGCCAGCGATCAAGCGGCGTTCATCACCGGTGCAAACCTCGATATCAATGGCGGCATGTTGTTTAGCTAAAACGACACGGCGCGCTGTCATGGCGCGCCGTATCACTCTGTAGGACTTACAAAAAGTCGTCGCGCCGTGGCGTGAAGCAATCGATCAATGTGCCAGGCTCCAAACACACACAGCCATGCACGGCCTCGGTCGGAATGACAAAGCTGTCACCTGCGGCCACCTCCGTTTGCTCATCGCCAACCGTGAATCGGAACCTCCCGCTTTCGACAAACGTCGATTGAATATGCGGATGATGGTGCAACGCACCTTCGGCACCCACCGCACCAAACCGAAAGGCCACGACCATCAAATCAGGATGATCCGCCAAAACCTGCCGCGTGACATCCTCGCCAGTCGAAACAACGGGAAGTGTGCTCATCGGGTGTTTTCCTTTTTATGAGACAAAATAATGAACGGTAGTATACTAGTCTCAATTCAATCAGGAAAGCCATCAACGTGATGCCCGCCCTATCCTTTTTGCAGCTACCCCAAACAGAAATTGACCACGCTCCAGACACACAGGTGCGGTGACCTCCGCCACCTCACATAATCCATCTTCAGAACAGGACGCCTTATGCCAAACCCACAACCCGCCTCCGCGCTGCCCCTCAACGCCGATACACTGAGCCGTCTCAAAGGGATCAGCACCGCGACAGTTGCCACCTTGCTCTACAAAAAGGGCTTTAAAACCTGCTACGTTCAAGGTGTCATGCCCCTCAACCCTGACAGCCCGCGCATGGTCGGACCAGCGTTTACTCTGCGCTACATCGCGGCGCGCGAAGACACCGATCCAATTGAGGCGTTTCGCGAGCTTGATCATCCGCAGCGTGTGGCGATTGAAACTTGTCCTGAGGGCCATGTGTTGGTGATGGATTGCCGTCAGGATGCAACAGCGGCCTCCGCAGGCTCGATTTTGTTGACCCGCCTTCAGGTGCGCGGCGGTGCCGGTGTTGTCACAGACGGTGGTATTCGCGATGCCGCAGGTGCCGCCAAACTGGATATGCCGGTGTTTGCGGCAAAGCCATCCGCCCCGACCAATTTGACCAAACACCACGCCATCGACATTGATGTGCCGATCAGCTGTGGCGGTGTTGCGGTCTACCCCGGTGACATCGTCCTTGGGGACGCAGATGGCACGATGGTTATCCCCCGCCACCTCGCCAATGAAATCGCCGACGAAGGCGCACCGATGGAGCAATTCGAGGATTTTGTGCTCGAAGAGATCTTGCGCGGCGTGGCCGTCATTGGTCTGTATCCACCAACAGATCCCGATACATTGACCCGTTTCGAGGCATGGAAAGCGGCGCAGAACGCCTAAAACCACTCCTTGGCTTTACGAGTGATCATCAAGGCGGCGCATGGTGTCTTGATGATCACGGGCCTTGATGACACTGGCCACTAACGTTGGGCCTGTTGCCAGTCGGGTGCGATCCATGTGTCGACCGCTTCGCGCGGCAATGGAGTGTGTCCAAGGATATGATCCGCCGCCTTTTCGCCGGTCATAATCGAGGGCGCATTCAGGTTGCCGTTGGTGATTTGCGGGAAAATAGAGCTGTCAGCCACACGCAACCCGTCAACGCCAATCACCCGACATGTCGGATCGACCACGGCCATTGGATCATCCGCCGCCCCCATCCGGCATGTCCCACACGGATGATACGCACTTTCGGCGTGATCGCGGATAAACTCATCTAACTGCGCATCTGTTTGCATCTGCGCCCCCGGTTGGATTTCACAGCCTCGATACGGCGCAAAGGCCTCTTGGCCAAAAATCTCGCGTGTCAGGCGTATACAGGTGCGAAAATCGCGCCAATCCTCGGGGTCGGACATATAGTTGAACACGATCTTGGGCGCGTCATCTGGATTGCTCGACGTGAGTGTAACCGCCCCGCGTGATGGCGAGCGCATTGGTCCGACATGGGCCTGATACCCGTGGCCTTCAGCAGCAGCTTTGCCATCATAGCGCACTGCAATCGGTAAGAAGTGGAATTGAATATCGGGATAGGCAACCCCAGCCTTTGAGCGGATAAATCCCGTGCTCTCGAACTGGTTGGATGCCCCAACGCCACGGCGCGTAAACAGCCACTGCGCCCCGACAAAGGCTTTGCCCAACAAGCTCCAGTATTTGAACAAGGATACAGGTTTTGTCGCGGCCTGTTGGATGTACAGCTCCAAGTGATCTTGGAGGTTTTGACCAACCCCCGCACGGTCCGCGACCACGTCAATACCATGCTCTTTGAGATGTGCCGCCGGACCGATCCCTGACAGCATCAACAGTTTGGGCGAATTGATGGATGAGGCAGAGACAATGACCTCGGCGTCCGCGTTTATGATCTCGATCTTGCCTTTTCGCGCAACCTCGACGCCAATTGCACGCCCGTCCTTTATCACAACCTTGCGGGCAAACGCGCGCACCACTTTGACACGGCCCGTGGCGATTGCGGGTTTGAGATAGGCTTTATACGCCGACCACCGCGTGCCGTTGTGAATCGTCGCCTCAAACGGGCCAAAGCCCTCTTGTTGTGCGCCGTTGTAGTCGTCGGTTCTGAGGTAGCCCGCCTGAACGCCCGCCTCGACAAAGGCGGTAACGAGCGGGTTGTCGCGTGGCCCGCGTGAGACATACAGCGGGCCGTGCGTGCCGCGCCACGCCGCATCCCCGCCGTGCCCGCCCGCATCCCAATTCTCCATGCGTTTGTAATAGGGCAACACATCGGCAAAGGCCCATCCATCTGCGCCCATATCCGCCCAAGTGTCAAAATCACGGGCATGTCCGCGCACGTACACCATACCGTTGATGGAGGACGATCCCCCCAACACTTTGCCGCGCGGCGTGGCCATTTTGCGCCCGCCCAAATGCGGTTCAGGCTCACTCTCGAACCCCCAATTGTACCGCGACATACTCATCGGATAGGACAAGGCACCAGGCATCTGGATAAACGGCCCCGCATCCGTGCCGCCGTGTTCAATCACGATCACGGATTTTCCGGCCTGCGCCAAACGATATGCAATGGCGCAGCCCGCAGAGCCTGCGCCAATAATGATGTAATCCGCGTGCATATCAGCCCCCTTAAAACGCCGCTTCGGTGTCGTTCATCCCGACGTAGACGGTTTTTATCTGGGTGTAGTGTTCAATCGCCGCTTTGGAGTTTTCACGCCCCACACCCGAGGCTTTGACGCCCCCGAATGGTGCCTCGACGGGGGTGAGATTATAGGCATTGATATAGCATGTGCCCGCCTCGAACGCGGCCGCAACACGGTGTGCGCGCGTGAGGTCACTGGTGAACACGCCCGCCGCAAGGCCAAATTCGGTGGCGTTGGCGCGCGCCACGACCTCCGCCTCCTCATGAAAGCGCAGCACGGACATCACAGGACCAAAGATCTCTTCGCGCGCAATACGCATCTCGTCCGTGACATCGGCAAAGAGTGCAGGTTCGATGTAGAAGCCGTCACCGTCCAACATGGCCCCGCCTTTGACAAGGCGCGCGCCCTCCTCACGGCCCGCTGTTATATAGCCCGCGACGATCTCGCGTTGGCGCGCCGAGACCATCGGGCCAACGGTGGTGGCCTCATCCATCGGATCGCCAATCACTGCGCCGTCCATGCGCTGCGCCACGCGGGCCACAAAGGCATCATAGATTGCATCGTGAACGAAGACGCGCGTACCGTTGGAACAAATCTGTCCGGTCGAGTAGAAATTACCATTGATCGCGGCGGAGACTGCATTTTCAAGGTGCGCATCATCGAACACCACAATGGGGGATTTGCCGCCAAGTTCCATGGTAACGTGGCGTATTCCGTCTGCGGCTGCGGCGTAGACCTTGCGCCCTGTCGGGACCGATCCTGTGAGGGACACTTTGGCCACGCGTGGGTCTGTCACCAAAGCCGCGCCCACGTCTCCCGCGCCTTGGAGCACATTGAACAGACCGGCGGGTGCGCCCGCCTCCATCAGAATTTCCGCCAGTTTGAGCGCGGACAGTGGCGTCATCTCCGAGGGTTTGAACACAACCGCATTGCCGCATGCCAGCGCAGGTGCGGCTTTCCAACTGGCAATTTGAATGGGGTAGTTCCACGCGCCCAACCCGACACACACGCCCAAAGGTTCGCGGCGTGTATAGACGAAATCCCCGTCCGAAAGTGGGATATGCTCGCCCGTTAATGTGCCCGCAAGCCCACCGAAATACTCAAGCGCATCTGCGCCAGACGCGGCATCCGCAACAAGTGTCTCTGAGAGAGGTTTGCCCGTATCATGGGTTTCAAGGTGTGATAGCTCACGATTGCGCTGCCGCATGATGTCGGCGGCATACCGCAACACGCGGCCCCGCTCGGTGCCTGATCGCGCGGCCCACTCCACCTGTGCCGCTTTCGCACTCGCAAGGGCTTCGTCAATCAACGCAGGTGTGGCGGCATGTACCGTTGCAATCACCGCGCCCGTATGTGGATAGATCACGTCAATGCGTGCGCCATCGGTATCTTCAACGTAGCGTCCATTAACGAAATGGCTGGCGGTGGGTTGGTAGGTCAATGTCATGCGTGCTCCTGTGGCCCCGCAAGGGGCGCCATGGGGTCGGGATCGACGTGTTCGATCGAGATATCGTCATTTTCGTGGACTTCGGTGCACTCGGCGGCAATGGCGCGCAAAATGTGGTGCGAGCCTTCGGACCCGTCAGGATCAGATGCAATGAGATCGCGCGCAGGCATCGACTTGGTATCAAGGGCATAGCGCAGATATAGCCCGTCAATCAGTCCCGCAATGCGGCGTGCCACATCGGGTGCGCGCTCTCCCACCTTTGGCCGCAAGCCGTACACAAGGTTGGAATGCAACCGGCGGTGATAGACGTACAAAAGGCGGCGCGCCGCATCAGAGCGCAGCGCCAAGGCGTAGAAATTCACCCATGCCGAAATCGCCTCGCGCCGAAAACTCGTCATCCCAAAACTGGCATATGCAATCGCCTCTAGGCGTTCATCCGGTGTTTTGGTGTCTTTGAGGGCCGTGCGCACATCCGCGCCGTACCCACTCAGAATGGAACGCATCGCGGCCAAGAATAGCCCCTCTTTGTCGCGAAAATAGTGAAACGCCAAACCGGGTGAGACGCCTGCACTTTTGGCAATCTGGCTTGTGGTCACATTTAACGTGCCAGTTGCGCCGATTTCGCGGATAGTGGCGGCAATGAGGTCTGCGCGCCGTTCTTCTTCGGGTTTTCGGGCCATGTCACACTTTCGGATTGGGGCACATGTGCGTGACAAAGCAGGCAGCACCATTGCGTGGTTGCTTTTCTAAAATATGCGCTTATTAATTGACTCGTCAATCAATAACTTTTCCACAGCTCCCTTAACCGCATCGAGGACTCCATGAAAATTGCTCTTACCACATCTGTATTAGCGCTCACAGCCGCATCTGCAATGGCTGATTGTTCCACCGTCACCTTCTCTGATGTCGGCTGGACAGATATCACGGCGACAACCGCAGTGGCCACGACAGTTCTGGAGGCCTTAGGCTACGACACCGAAACCCGCGTGCTGTCCGTGCCCGTCACATATGTGTCGTTGGAACAAGGCGATGTTGACGTCTTCTTGGGCAACTGGATGCCAACGATGGAGGCCGATATTGCCCCCTACCTCGAAAAAGGCACGGTTGATAGCTTGCGTGCCAACCTTGAGGGCGCGAAATACACGCTTGCCACCAACGCTGCGGGGGCGGCGCTTGGGATTACGGATTTCGCCGCGATTGCAGCACAGGCAGACGCGTTGGACGCAACGATTTTCGGGATCGAGCCGGGCAATGACGGGAACCGTTTGATCCTTGATATGATCACGGCCGATGCATTTGGTCTCAAAGACTTCGACGTTAAAGAAAGCTCCGAGCAAGGCATGTTGTCGCAAGTGGCCCGCCTATCGAAAAAGGACGAGCCAATTGTGTTCTTGGGATGGGCACCGCACCCGATGAACGCCAATTTCGACCTCACGTATCTATCGGGTGGCGATGAGTGGTTCGGGCCAAACTATGGCGGCGCAACCGTTCACACCAATACCCGCGCGGGCTATGTGGCGCAGTGTCCGAATGTCGGCGCGCTGCTCCAAAACCTGTCTTTCTCGCTTGAAATGGAAAACGAGATTATGGGGGCAATCCTCAATGACGGGATTGAGGCCACGGACGCCGCAAAAACATGGCTGACTGCGAACCCGTCCGTTTTGGATGCATGGCTTGACGGTGTAACAGCTGCCGACGAGACAGATGGTTTGAGCGCCGTCAAAACCGCTCTCGGGCTGTAACACCAAACCTGAATGCGGGGCCTTGCAGGTGATGCGAGGCCCCGACCCCGTCTTATACCCCCTCTTCGAAAGGCAGGCCCGCAGTGGATTGGCTGACGTCTCACAAGATCCCCGTTGGCGCCCTTGCAAGTGCAGCCTTTAACTGGATCAGCACACATGCCGAAGGCGGGCTTGATGCGCTATCCGTTGCCCTTGAGGCGATGATTGATACGTTTTTATGGGTACTGCAAACGCCCTCGCCTCTCATCATTATCGGCGTTTTTGTCACCCTGACATGGGTGATCCAACGCAACTGGAAAACTTGCGTTCTCGTGGCGCTGGGGTTTTTGTTTATCCTAAACCAAGACTATTGGGAGGAAACAACCGAAAGTCTGACACTCGTCATTTCGGCCTGTGTTGTGTGTATGTCCGTGGGGGTTCCCATCGGGATTGCGGCAGCGCACCGTCCGCGCCTGTATGCGGTGATGCGGCCCGTTCTAGACCTCATGCAGACCCTTCCTACATTCGTCTATCTCATTCCCGCCATTGTGTTTTTCGGCATCGGCATGGTGCCGGGCCTGATCGCCACCGTGATCTTTGTGCTGCCCGCGCCGATCCGCCTGACGCAACTTGGCATTGCCTCGACACCCGAGCGCCTCACCGAAGCTGTGCGCGCCTTTGGCGGCACCAACCGCGACGTGTTGATCAAGGCCGAATTGCCCTATGCCCTGCCCCAGATCATGGCGGGACTCAACCAGACGATCATGCTTGCGCTGTCCATGGTTGTGATCGCGGCCCTTGTGGGCGCGGACGGGTTAGGCGTGCCAGTTGTACGGGCGCTGAACCAAGTCAACACCGCGCTCGGATTTGAAAGCGGGATGGTGATTGTGGTGGTCGCCATCGTGCTTGATCGCATGCTGAACTGGGGGAAAGACACATGAGTGTCGCGGTCAAAATCGAAAACGTCTCTATTGTGTTTGGTGACGCGCCCGCCTCGGCGCTCCCGTTGATGGATGAGGGTCTTGATCGCACCACCGTGCAGGAAAAATCCGGTCAGGTTTTGGGCGTGCATGACTGTTCACTTGACGTCCACGAGGGTGAAATTCTGGTCCTGATGGGCCTGTCCGGGTCGGGGAAATCAACGCTGTTGCGTGCCGTGAACGGGCTAAATCCGGTGGTGCGCGGTGCGGTGCATGTGCGCGAGGGTGATACGCTCGTCAATGTCACGGATGCCTCACCCGCCGATTTGCGCCGTATTCGCCGCGAACGCGTGGCGATGGTGTTTCAACAATTTGGCCTGTTGCCATGGCGTAGTGTCGCGGAAAATGTCGGGCTTGGCCTTGAACTTGGCGGTATGGGCAAGGCGCAGCGGCGCAAGGTTGTCTTGGAGCAGCTTGATCTTGTTGGGCTTTCCGATTGGGCGGACAACAAGGTCAGTGAATTGTCGGGTGGCATGCAACAACGTGTCGGGCTCGCACGCGCCTTTGCGACCCAAGCCCCTATTCTACTAATGGACGAGCCGTTTTCGGCCCTCGATCCGCTGATCCGAACCAAGTTACAAGACGAGTTGTTAGAGCTGCAAGAGCGCCTGAAACGCACAATCATCTTTGTCAGTCATGATCTCGACGAGGCGTTCAAACTGGGCAATCGCATCGCCATGATGGACGGCGGGCGTATCGTGCAATGCGATACGCCAAACGGCATCGCCAAAACCCCCGTTGACGCGTATGTGGCTGAATTTGTGGCCCACTCCAACCCGCTCACCTTTTTGCGCGCAGGAGACGTGATGACGGCGCATGCGGGCAATGTAAGTGTCGCGGATGTCAGACATGTCGATGAACAAACGCCTGTTTTGGACTTCGCAGCGCATCTTACGGCAACGCACAGTCCGGTTATTGTGACGCGCAACGGCGTTGCAATCGGCGTGGTCACGTCTGAATCACTCCTGACCAAACTTGTGACACCGCACAGCGCGTGACGTACATCACCGGTTAATTGCCTACTTTAAAACACTAAAACCCGCGCCATTGAGCGCGGGTTTTACCGTTTAGGTCGACGGGAGGAGGTACCGACCTAGAGGGAGAATTTGATTAGACGGCTGCGGCGGCTTGCTCAGCGATTTCACGGATTTGACCGTGCGAAATACCGATGTCTGCGAGGTCGCGGTCTGTCATTGAGGCGAGTTCATTGTAAATTTTTGTGAACTCGGCACGTTGGGCGCGCCAGTGGCGCAGGCCGTCGATTGCGCGCTCTACACGAGCAGCAAAAGTGTCATGGGAAGTCAGGATTTGTGTTGCATAGGCCATATCGGTCTCCAGTATGCGGGCCATTTCGATGAGGCCCTTTTGAGGAATGGGCCTTTGAACAACGGCCCGTTTCGGATGTGATCTAAATGCGCCTAAAAGCGCTTTGGGACAATCGCCAAGATGGTCAACCCGCTATGCGATTGGCGCATACCTGAGGTAGTTAACGCATAGTTAATGGCGCAACATCACCACGCGAGTACCGCCGCACCTGCCCTCTCTTGCCCCTGACCTGTGATGTGTGGTTTATGACATCAACACCAAAGGAGCCTTTTATGACGCACGCGAAATCCATTTCAGTCGGCAACATCACCCTGTCCAATGACCTCGCCTTTGGCCTGATTGCGGGGCCATGCCAGTTGGAAAGTCTCGATCACGCGCGGATGTTGGCGGAAAAAATTGCCGAAAGCTGTGCCGCCACCAAAACCCCGTTCATCTTTAAGGGCTCATACGACAAGGCGAACCGCTCGTCTTTGGGTGGACAACGCGGCCTTGGTGCCGAGCAAGGTCTCGAAATCTTGTCGAAAATCCGTGACGAGTTCGGTTGCCCTGTGTTGACAGATGTCCATGAAACCCACCACTGCGCCATGGCGGCGCAGGCCGTCGATATCTTGCAGATCCCTGCGTTTCTGTGTCGTCAAACCGATTTGCTATTGGCCGCTGGGGAAACCGGCAAGGCGATCAACATCAAAAAGGGTCAATTCCTTGCGCCGTGGGATATGGACAATGTCGCAGCAAAGGTCGCGTCGACGGGCAATGAAAACATTATGCTCTGCGATCGCGGCACGTCCTTTGGTTACAATACGCTTGTGAGCGACTTTCGCGGCCTGCCCCGTATGGCACAAACCGGCTATCCCGTCTGTTTTGACGCGACACATTCGGTGCAACAGCCCGGCGGCAACGGCAACTCGTCGGGCGGAGATCGCACAATGGTGCCGCCGCTGGCGCGCGCCGCCGTCGCCGTTGGAACAGCGTGTCTGTTTATCGAGACGCACGAAGACCCTGACAACGCGCCCTCAGATGGGCCAAACATGATCCGTATCGAGGATCTTGGCCCGCTCCTTGGCACACTTCACGCCATCGACAGTGTGGTCAAAGGATTCTAACCTCGCGCCTCACGGCATTTTTGTCACAATGTGGTCCAATTTCAAACTGAATGGTCAAAATTGGGCCATACCTGTGGCATAGTCTCATGATCAAATGAACCCGTTAGAGGTTTAAATCGTATGAGGCATATCATGGCAACGGCAACACAACCGCTCCCGAAACAACCCGTCAAAACCGCACCCTTAGGTCCACGCAAACCGCAAAATGCGCCGCCTGTGAACTTTCGTGACTGGGCCGACATCTAGCCATTGCGCGGTGCACAGGGCTGACTAAACTGAACGCTCCCGAGTGTGAGTTGCCAATGTCACCACCCATGTCACCAGCTAGACCGCCTTCTGCGTCAGCGCCCGTTTCAACCATCCGCAACCTTGGACCCGCGTCCGATGCAAGTTTTGCACGCGCGGGGATCACGAGTGCGCAGCAGCTGCGCGACCTTGGTGCGGATGCGGCCTATGCCAAACTGCTAGCCTGTGGGTCTCAGCCGCATTTCATCGGCTACTATGCGTTGGTGATGGGCCTTCAGGGACGACCATGGAACGACTGCAAAGGCGATGAGAAAAAGGCGCTGCGCATACAATTCGACAGGCTTAAAGCCGAGAATTTGAAAAATCCGGACGCGCCACCCGCAGGCATCGAACAGATCTTGAATGCGATCGACACAGGCACAAAGCGTTAGACGCCGCCAATATTCATATATGCCCAATAAAAAAGACCGCCCCAAAAGGAGCGGTCTTTCGTGTTCTTTTGCCGTAAACCCGTATGGGTTTAGCCAACCAGTTCGAGACCGGAGAAGAAGTATGCGATTTCTGCAGCGGCCGTTTCAGGGGCGTCGGAACCGTGTACGGAGTTTTCACCGATGGAGAGTGCGAACTCTTTGCGGATTGTGCCGTCTGCCGCGTCTGCTGGGTTTGTTGCACCCATGACTTCGCGGTTTTTAGCGATTGCGTTTTCGCCTTCGAGAACCTGAACAACGATTGGCTCGGAGATCATGAACTCACACAATTCGCCAAAGAAGGGGCGCTCGGAGTGGACGCCGTAGAATTCTTGGGCTTGTGCAAGTGTCAATTGAATACGCTTGCTTGCAACGATGCGCAGGCCGGCCTCTTCGAACTTGGCGGCAATTGCGCCTGTCAGGTTGCGTTTTGTGGCGTCTGGTTTGATGATGGAGAATGTGCGCTGAATAGCCATGATGGACCTCATTGAATTGCGTTGATAGCGGTAACGACAACAGACCAATGGCCCGCGCCGCAAGATTGCGCGCCGATTACCACGCACAGAGGCCATTGAAAAGCGATGATTGCGAAAGCGGCGATTGACGCGGGACGCAAACACAGGCAATGGAAGCCCATGCTTAAAATCCACGATATCACATACTCCGTCGAAGGCCGCACTCTGATCGAGAACGCGTCTGTCACCGTCCCCACCGGCCACAAGGTTGGTATTGTCGGCCGTAATGGCGCGGGCAAAACCACGCTGTTTCGCATAATTCGCGGCGAATTGGGCCTTGAGGGCGGGTCGATTGAAATCCCGCGCGGCGCGCGCATTGGCGGTGTCGCCCAAGAGGTGCCCGGCAACGAGGTCTCTTTGATCAATACCGTTTTGGCATCTGATGAGGAGCGCGAGGCGTTGATGGCCGAGGCCGAAACCGCCACCGATCCGCACCGCATTGCCGAGGTTCAGACCCGTCTGGCGGACATTGATGCATGGAGCGCCGAAGGGCGCGCCTCAAGCATTCTCAAAGGGTTGGGCTTTACCGAATCCGAAATCCACATGCCCTGCTCCGCCTTTTCAGGTGGCTGGCGGATGCGTGTGGCCCTCGCGGGTGTCTTGTTCTCTCAGCCCGACTTTTTGCTGCTCGATGAGCCGACCAACTACCTCGATCTTGAGGGCGCGTTGTGGCTTGAGACTTACCTTGGTAAATATCCGCACACTGTGCTGTTGATTTCGCACGACCGTGCACTTTTGAACCGTGCTGTGGGTGCGATTTTGCATCTGGAGAGCAAAAAGCTGACGCTTTATACGGGCGGCTACGACGATTTCGCCAAAGCGCGCGCCGCCAAACGCGCCGTGATCGTCGCCGCGGCCAAGAAACAAGACCTGCAACGCGAACACCTGCAATCCTTTGTGGACCGGTTCAAGGCCAAGGCCTCCAAAGCGAAACAAGCGCAGTCACGTGTTAAGATGCTCGACAAGATGGTCAAAATCACCGCTCCCGAAGATGCGGCGCGCGTGGTCTTTACCTTCCCCGAACCCGAAGAGTTGTCACCGCCGATCATCAATATGGAAAACGTATCGGTGGGCTATGACGGCAAGCAAATTCTCGGCAAGCTCGACCTGCGCATCGACCAAGATGACCGTATTGCCCTCTTGGGCCGCAATGGTGAGGGCAA
Organism: Celeribacter marinus; assembly: GCF_001308265.1. Lineage (GTDB taxonomy): Bacteria > Pseudomonadota > Alphaproteobacteria > Rhodobacterales > Rhodobacteraceae > Celeribacter > Celeribacter marinus. The sequence goes on along the minus strand of NZ_CP012023.1, from coordinate 320,460 downwards.
ATCAACGCTCTCCAAATTGCTCTCGGATCGCTTGGAGCCGATGGGCGGACGCCTGACGCGCCACAACAAATTGCGCATCGGCTTTTTCGCGCAGCACCAAGTCGACGAGTTGCACCTCAATGAGACGCCCATTCAGCACCTTCAAAGTGCGATGCCGGGTGTTTTGCCGCCAAAATTGCGCGCGAAACTGGCGACCTTTGGTTTAGGGGCTGATCAGGCCGACACCGAAGTGGGCCGTCTATCGGGGGGCCAAAAAGCGCGTTTGTCGCTGTTACTGGCCACGCTTGATGCGCCGCACCTGCTGATCCTCGATGAGCCGACCAACCACCTTGATATCGAAAGCCGCGAGGCTCTTGTCGAGGCGCTGACCGCCTACACGGGCGCGGTTGTTTTGGTATCGCACGACATGCACTTGTTGTCGCTCGTGGCCGATCGGTTGTGGCTGGTTAAAGATGGCCATGTGGCGCCTTATTCAGACGATTTGGAAGCCTACCGCAATCTGTTGTTGCAAGGCGATGAAAAGCCAAAAGCTGAGAAAAAGCCCAAGGTTGCGCCAAAACCCGCGCGCAAAGCCACGCGTGAAGAAGTCCAAGCCCTCAAGGCCGATGCAAAGAAATGCGAAGAGCGGATGAGCAAATTGGAAGATATGTCCAAAAAGCTTCAGGTTAAACTAGCCGATCCTGCGTTGTATGAAGACAAAGAAGCGGCTGTGATTTGGCAAAAGAAATACGCCGAAGTCTGCGGTGCACAAGAGCGTGCCGAAGAGATGTGGATGACCGCGCTCGAAAAACTGGAAAAGGCGCAGGGCTAAGCGCCGTTCTGCCTCACGCGAGGTTACAAATCACAAAGATTGCGTTCGGCTCGCGCCCATGTTTGGGTGCGGGCCTCTTACATTTCAAGATGAGGATGCGCCATGACCCACACCGAGATCATCACTGCCTTTGTGACGCTCTTCGTGATCATTGACCCCATCGGCCTTGCGCCGTTGTTTGTGGGTTTGACGCCGCGCCTTGACGCCAAACACCGCCGCGCGATTGCCATTCGCGCGGTGTTTATCGCCTTTTGCATCTTGACGCTATTTGGCGTCTTAGGCGACCAAGTGCTTACGTTTGCAGGGATTTCCATGCCCGCCTTTCGCATTGCGGGGGGGATATTGTTGTTTTTGACCGCACTTGAAATGTTGTTCGAGAAACGGACAAAGCGGCGCGAGGAACATGCGCAACACCCCGAACATCAACCCGTCGAAGACCCCTCCGTCTTTCCATTGGCCACGCCGCTCTTGGCCGGTCCCGGTGCGATCACGTCAATGATTTTGTTGATGGACCAAAGCAATGGCCTTGTTGGCGCACTTGTTGTTGAATTGGTGCTGGTGTCCGTCCTCGCCATTGTTTTGCTATTCTTTGTTGTCTCCGGCTTTATGGAAAAGGTGCTCGGCGCGACTGGGATTAACGTGGTTACGCGGATCTTTGGCATGCTGCTTGCCGCACTCTCTGTCCAATTTGTGATCGACGGTGTGCGCGATGTGGTCGCTTTGTCCTACTGACATTTGCACCAATGCGCCCTATCTATACCCAATGACCAGTGATGACACCGCACGCGTATTGTATTTGTCGCTCCTGCTTGGCGCAGTGGGCTTTTACTATTTGATCTCCAACCGCAAACGGATGGGGCAAATGGTGCGCCATGCCGTGCTATGGGCGTTGATCTTTATCGGCATCCTTGCGGGTGTCGGTCTTTGGACAGATGTGAAACCCCGCCTCGCGCCTGCACAAATCAACCACGGCAATGGTGTTGTTGAAATCCCACGTGATCGCAGCGGGCATTATGTCGTCATCGCCAATGTAAACGGCGCAGACGTCGAGTTTCTGGTCGACACAGGCGCATCCAATGTCGTTTTATCCGCCGATGACGCCGCGCGCGTGGGCATCGATGTCGATGATCTTGCCTTTGTCGGTCAGGCACAAACGGCCAATGGCACGGTACGAACCGCACCTGTGCGCATTGACACGATGGAAATCGGCGGCATTCAGGACGACCGCGTCAAAGCCTATGTGACAGACGGCGAGCTGTTTGGATCACTGTTGGGTATGGAATATTTGCAGCGGTTCGAAAAGATCGAGATCAGCCGCGACAAGTTGATCCTGACCCGCTAACGCACACCCTATCCGTCCTTTTTATCGTCCGTATCTGCCTTTTTCTCCCACCGACCCGAGTCCTCGGACCAGTATTGCGCGGTGCATCCCGCATCGGTGAGCGATTTCCACTGGGTGCGGGCATGAGCGACTGCGTCCCCGTCATGCCCGTCGAACAAGATGCACACACGCTGCGCCGCGATAATCTCGGCGGCCGTAACATCCGCGCCCTCAATCGCCATCACACAACTTGCGCCATTGCCCCCTGATCCGGTCGTCAACAACACTGGCTGATCCGCGTCATGGTCGCCGCCCGCAATGCCGTGCGGCAAAAATCCCTCACGTTGCCAGAGACTTGCGTCGAGACGTTGAAGTGTTTGATCCTCGCGCCCACGCACCTCGACACGCCACCCCGCGCCGAGTGACTTTTCCACCAGAGTGGCCAAAGTCACGTCGAGCGGGTTGCGCGTGAGGTGATAGAAATAGGCGGCTCCCATCTGGATTTACTCCACCACTAGATCGTCGATGAGGCGGTTAAGCGCCAACACGCCCCACCCTGTTGCACCCTTTGGCGCCATCGCAGTCGGCGCTTTGACCTCGGCCACGCCCGCAATATCGAGGTGAATCCACGGCGTGCCCTCTTTGACAAAGCGTTGCAAATACTGCGCCGCCGTAATCGACCCTGCGGGACGCCCGCCAACGTTCTTCATGTCGGCCACATCGGATTTGAGTTGCTTGTCGTAGGACGCGCCAAGCGGTAGGCGCCATGCGCCCTCGCCCTCGATTTCGGCGGCCTTGAGGAAGGATTTGCAAAACGCATCATCGTTGGAAAACACACCCGCGTTATCATGGCCCAACCCAATAATGACCGCCCCCGTGAGGGTCGCCAAATCGATCATACCGCGCGGGGCAAAGCGCTCTTGTGTATACCACATCACGTCACACAGAACCATGCGGCCCTCAGCGTCGGTGTTGATGATTTCGACAGTGTCGCCCTTCATCGATTTGATCACATCTCCGGGGCGGATCGCGTTGCCGTCTGGCATGTTTTCGACCAAGCCGACAAGGCCCACAACGTTGGCTTTGACGCCGCGCAGGGCGATGGATTTCATCACACCGGCCACAACGCCCGCGCCGCCCATGTCCATGGTCATATCTTCCATGCCAGCGGCGGGTTTGATGGAAATGCCGCCCGTGTCGAACACCACGCCTTTGCCGACAAGCGCCAGTGGCGCGTCACCTTTGACGCCCTTGTTCCACTGCATCACCACGACCTTGGACGGGCTGCGCGAGCCCTGCCCCACGGCCAAAAGCGTGCGCATCCCAAGCGCCTCAAGCGCGGGTTCATCGAGCACTTCGACCTCGACGCCCAAGGCCGTGAGCGCCGCAAGGCGGTTGGAAAACTCGGTTGTGGTTAGAATGTTCGCAGGCTCGGTGACGAGATCGCGGGTGAAAAATACGCCCTCGGCCAAGGCACTGACAGACGCTGCATCGACCTCCTCGGGTTTGCTCACAGCGACCGTAACATGTGGCACCTCTTTGGCGGGACCAGCAGAGGTGTGATCGGTGAATTTATAGGCTTTGAGCAACGCGCCAAGGGCAATATCGCCGCCACGTTTGGGGTTGGTCACCTGAATAAGCGCGCCTGTTTTGCCCATGGCCGCTCCGATTGTGGCCCCCGCTTTGCGTGCCAGATCTGATGAGGTGTTGCGCGCCAGTTTCACAACCAAAAGCGTTTCGCTCGCAAGGCCCACCGGAAACGCAAGCGTCATCGCATCGCCTTCGTCCAATGCGGCAAATCCTGCGCTGTCGACAACGCGTTTGACCGCCCCTTTGGTGAGACGGTTCACGCGCCGCGCGGCTTGTCCCAATACGGCGTCCGGACCGATCAAAACGGCAACCAACGCCTCGCTGGTCGCAATTGCGTCGAGATCAGGTTCGATAACGGTCAAGTTGGCGGGTGATGTCATGGGGCAACTCCTAAAATCTGACGGGCCGCGCGTGCAGTATGCATATCGGCCTTTTTGTCATTGGTAACGGGCGCACGCGACAGTGACCAGAGCACTTTCCCGCTTTCAGCGCGCCACGGTTGACGTTAATGTTAGGGATAAGTTGCGTGTAGTCCTCGGGGGGGCACTCTTTGGGACGATTCGACAGATACCTTTTTCAACAGTTGCTGATGCTGTTCGGGTTCTTTTCGCTCGTTTTGATTCTGGTGTTCTGGGTGAATTCGGCGGTGTCGCTCCTTGATAAGTTGCTTGGAGACGGACAATCCGCGCGGGCGTTTTTCTACCTCACCTTGTTGTCACTGCCTTCGGTGATGTCGCGCGTGCTTGCGATTGCCGGATTTGCGGCGGCCGTGTTCGTCACAAATCGCCTCTCAAATGAATCCGAACTGGTTGTGGTACAGGCTTCTGGATATTCGCCTTATCGCTTGTCGCGGTCCGTTTTCGTCTTTTCCATCGTTGTGACGCTGATGATTGGGGTGTTGTCACACGCTCTTGTCCCGATGTCGCTACGCGAAGGGGCGTTGCGGCGCGCCGAACTGGCCCAAGACATGACGGCGCAGTTTCTAACCGAAGGCAGTTTTGTGCATCCCGGTGACGGGCTTACGTTTTATGTGCGCGAGATCACACCCGCCGGTGAGCTGCGCGATATCTATCTGTCGCGCAAAGATACGACTGGCGACCGCCAGAGCTTCAACGCTACCCGCGCCCTTTTGGTCAATGAACAAAACGGCCCGATGTTGTTGATGTTTGACGGGATGGTGCAAGATTACACAAACAGCAACCGCACTTTGGCTGTGACGCGGTTTGACAGCTTTGCCTATGCCCTTGGCCCGTTGTTCGACACCACTGCCGTTCCTGCGCCAAGGCCCTCCTCGACGGACTCGTATACATTGATGCGCGCAACACCCGAAGAATTGGCGCGGTTGGGCACAACCCAACAAGAGGTCCGCACCTTGATCCACGACCGCAACCGCGCGCCGCTTTTGGCGATTGCTGCGGCGATGATCGGATTTGCAACCCTTTTGGCGGGTGGGTTTTCGCGCTTTGGATTGTGGCGCCAGATCGTCTTTGCCATCGTGCTTTTGATTGTCGTCAAAATATTAGACACCTCTGCCGCTGAGAGTGTCGGACGCAGCGCGCAGTTGTGGTTTATGGCCTATCTGCCCGCCGTGGCGGGATTGAGCATCGCGTATGGTATGTTGTGGCGTGCGGCAAATCCGCGATTGCGTCCCCTAGCGGCGGTGCGAGGAGACGCGCCATGACACTGGATTACTATTTTGCACGGCGGTTTTTACGCGCCCTTATGATTGTCGGCGGCGCATTCGCCGGCTTGATTGTGATGATTGAAATGCTTGAGTTGGCGAGCAAGTTTTCTGATGCGGGCCTGAGCACGCGCACGCTCTTCTCGTTTGCTATGCTGCGCCTGCCCGCTACGATTTATGAGTTGTTGCCCATCGTCATCGCCCTGTCCACGCTTGTGATGTTTTTGGGGCTGGCGCGCTCATCGGAACTGGTGGTGACACGGGCCGCGGGTCGCTCTGCCATGCGGGCGTTGGTGCCCCCTGTGATCATGGCGTTTGTGTTCGGCTTGCTAACCGTGGGCGTGCTCAACCCGCTCGCGGCTGCGGCGTCACGCGAATACGACCAACGCGCCGCGCAAATGACCGGCAAAGCGGCGCAAGCCTTTTCTATCTCCGACGAAGGTCTTTGGCTGCGCGAGGGGGACGATAGCGGCCAAACGGTCATCCGTGCATCACGCTCCAATTTCGACGCCTCGATCCTGAGAGATGTGACGTTTTTGGGGTTTGAGACCAGTGGCACCTTGAAATTTCGCATTGAGGCCGATCAGGCGCAAATCGAACAGGGCAATTGGATGCTCACCGATGCAAAGCACTGGGCGCTCGACGCAGGGACGCAAAACCCCGAAGCGGGCGCGACCGTACACCCGACGATGAAATTGCCCACACAGCTGTCGACCGATGAAATACGCGACCGGTTTGGCAAGCCCAAAGAAGTCAATATTTGGGATCTACCCGCTTATATCTCTAAACTTGAAGCCTCCGGTTTTTCGGCGCGCTCTTATAAGATGTGGCTGCAAAGTGAACTTGCGCTACCGCTATCTTTCGTCGCCATGGTTTTGATTGCTGCGGGGCTGACGATGCGGCACACGCGTCTGGGGGGCACGGCCAAGCGGGTGTTGATCGCAATATTGCTCGCCTTCCTGTTTTTCTTTCTGCGCAACTTCGCTAGTATCCTGGGACAAAGCGGAGAGGTTCCGATTGGCTTGGCGGCGTGGGGTGCGCCTGTGGCCGTCATCCTTGCCGCAACGGCGTTGTTATTGCATTTGGAGGACGGGTAATGGTGTCGCGCAGGGTTTTACGTGCGGCCTGTCTATCCTTGATCGGGATATCTGGCGCGGCCTTTAACATTTTGGCTCCACACGGATCAGTGGCCTACGCCCAAACAGCCCCCACAGCCACCCTTGTCGCAGACTCGGTTGCGTTTGACGGCACATCGCTGCGCGCCACGGGACATGTCGAAATCTTTTATGGTGATGTGCATCTCACATCTGGTGCGATCCGCTATGACCGCGCCAGTGGCGCCTTGTCGATTGAGGGGCCGATCCGTCTGAGCGATCCTGAGGGAAAAACCGTCATCTATGCTCAAGCGGCGCAATTGGACGCCGATCTGCGCAACGGGATTTTGACCTCGGCACGCTTGGTCATTGATCAACAGCTACAACTGGCCAGTACACAGATTGATGTCGTGGACGGGCGGTATACACAGCTGAGCAACACCGTCACATCCGCGTGCAAGGTCTGCGCGACAAATCCCACCCCGCTATGGGAAATTCGCGCGCGCAGCGTCATTCACGACAATCAAGACAGGCAAGTCTATTTCACGGATGCACAGTTTCGCGTGGCAGGTGTCCCAATCGCATATCTTCCGCATCTGCGCCTTCCCGACCCGACACTCAAACGCGCGACAGGGTTTATGATCCCAAGCTTGCACAACTCCACCACGCTCGGTTGGGGGGCTGAAATCCCTTATTTTATCAAACTTGGCGATCACCGCGATCTGACACTTGCGCCGTTCGTGTCCTCCGAAACGCGCACACTCAAACTCGGCTACCGCCAAGCCTTTGTGACCGGCGATTTGACAGTTCAGAGCGCCGTCACATCGGACGCGATATCGGACGGGCTACGCGGGTATATATTCGCCAATGGCGCTTGGGACGTTGCGGGCGGATATACGCTTGGCGTCGATCTACGCCTGACCTCAGACATCAGCTACCTCATTGATTATGATATATATTCAGGGGATCGATTGAGATCCAACGTCACAGTGTCACGGTTTGACGCCGACAGCGGGTTTGATGCCGCTGTTATCACATCGCGCAGCTTGCGTGAATCCGAGATCTCGATCAAGGATACAATCCCCTTTGTCTTGGGCGAGGCCACCTATAGCCAAAGTACCGAGTTTGACCGGCTACCTGGCACCTTGACCTATGGCCTATCAGCCTCGGGATTTTTGCGCCGCTCGGACGTGGACACGGCCCTGTCAACAACGGCGGGCGGCATGGATGTATTGCGCTTGGGCGGGTCTTTGGGATGGGCGCATAGCCTCACTACCCAATCGGGTGTACGTCTCAAGGCGGACGCGGGCCTTGACCTCAATCTTTATACCATTCGTCAAAACAGTGATTATGACACGGCAACAGCACGGGTGACGCCGCAGACATCGGCCCTGATCAGCTATCCGATGGTTCGCACCACGGCAGGTGGCGCGCGCCAAATCGTCGAGCCGTTTGCACAGCTTGGGTGGGCCCAAACCTATGGGGGCGATATTCCCAACTCTGACAGTACCCTGTTGGAGCTTGATGAGGGCAACATGCTCAATCTGACCCGCTTTCCGGGATATGACCGCTCGGGATCGGGGGCGAGTTCCGCAGTTGGTCTGCGGTTCACATCAGTCGCCCCCACTGCGCATTATGGCCTGACCGTGGGACGCGTTGAAGAGATTAACCCCTCGGACACCACATCCTTGCTCGGGTCTGGCGTCAACTGGGTGGTGGGCGGCTTTGCGACATTTGATACCGGCTTTAACGTGGTGTCGCGCGGTATTTTTGATGCGTCTCTTGATTTATCCTCATGGGAGACGCGGTTCGGGCTATCGCGTAACAGCTACTCTGTGTCGGGCACACATGCCTATGGCATAGCCGATACAGGTGCGGGACGTGAGGCCGATATTAACGAGCTGCGCCTCGAAAGTGGCGTGAAGCTGTCATCCTACTGGAGCGCCGAGGCCGACCTGCGCCACGATCTTATTGATAATCTGACGAACTCGGCGGGTCTTGGCCTTACATTCCAGAATGAATGCACAAAGGTGGAACTGGGCGTCTCGCATCGCTACACCGATACTGCGGCCTTAGACCCCGATACGACCTATTCGCTAAAGATCGGGTTTGGCGCCTTTGGTGATACGGGCAAACGTGCGCGCAGCAGCTGTGGCGTGATGCCATAATGAACCGCGCAATCCGCTTGGCCCGAAAGGCGAAACGCACTAAGAAGAACCGACCGAACGACCAGAGCAAAGACATGAGGGTGAGTATGACACGCACAGTGCACGACCGCGAGAGCCACACACAGCGCCGTTTTTCACGCATGGTGATATGCGCCACACTGGCCGTTTCTCTTATGACCGCCACGTTGGCACCGCGCGCGGCTGAGGCTCAAAACCTGTTTGCCCCCGTTGTGCAGGTCAATGACCAGATTATTACACGCTATGAGATTGATCAGCGGATCAAGTTGATGACCGCGATTGGCGGGGGCGCCACGCAGAGCGTTGCACGCGAGGCTCTGATCAACGAGCGCTTACAAATCGCGGCAGCGCGCCGTGATGGCCTTGTCGCCACAGACGCAGGGATCAAAGCGGGCATCGAAGAGTTCGCCGCACGCGGCAACCTGTCGGGTGACGAATTACTCGCCTTTCTCGCCAAGAGCGGCGTTGCCTACGAAAGCTTTCGCGACTTTGTCACGGTTGGTATCGTGTGGCGCGATTATGCCCGCGCGCGTTTTGCCTCCAAAGTCACGATTTCCGAAGCGGAAATTGACCGTGCCCTGCAACAAAACGGGCCATCTGGTGGCTTGCGGGTTTTGTTGTCTGAAATCTTCTTGCCCGCCCGCGATGCCACCGAGCGCGCAGCCTCTGAACGCCTTGCGGCCAACATCACGGCCAAGCCCACAGTAGCCGCCTTTGCCGCTGCCGCGCGCGCCTATTCCGTGGCACCAAGCAAAGACAAAAGTGGCCGCCTTGATTGGGTGCCGCTGGGCAATCTCCCCCCCGCTTTGCAATCGTCAATCTCATCGCTGACCACGGGCGGCATCACGGCCCCGCTACAAACCGCCAACGCCATCGGACTGTTTCAGCTGCGCGGCCTGCAAGAGGTCGACGTTGCAACACCGACCCCCACATCGATTGAATACGCGGCCTATTACATTGCGGGCGGACGCTCGGAGGCGGCGACAACACGCGCGGCAAAAGTCGCGGCGCAAGTCGACACCTGTGATGATCTCTACGGCATCGCCAAGGGCGAGCCAGAAAGCACGCTCGAGATTGACACGCTTGCCTTTGCAGATATTCCAACGGATGTCGCCGTAGAACTTGCCAAACTGGACACAGGCGAGATTTCGACCGCCCTCACCCGCGCCAATGGACAAACCTTGGTATTCTTGATGATGTGCGGTCGTAATTTTGCCGAAACGGGTACAGCCGACCGCGAGACTGTTCGCAACACACTTCAGGGAAAACGCCTGACAGCCCTCGCAGACAGCTACCTGTCCGAGTTGAAGGCTGACGCGGTCATCACCTACAAATAAGGAGCACTTGCCATGACGGGCGTGCCTGCACCGATCGCATTGACATGCGGCGAACCCGCGGGCGTTGGCCCCGAACTGGCGCTCAAAGCGGCCGCAAACCTAGAGGGGCGCGTGCCGTTCTTTTGGATCGGCGATCCGCGCCACCTTCCCCGCACCACCGACATTTTCGAGATCGATGATCCCGCCGAGGCCATGCATGTCCCCACCGGACGCCTTGCGGTTTTGCGCCACGACTTTGCGCGCCCAACACAGGCCGGAACTCCAGATCACGCCAACGCACAAGGGGTTGTCGATGTTATTGGCCGCGCCGTGTCTCTTGTACGATCTGGCAAAGCCTCCGCCGTTTGCACCGCACCGATCAACAAGAAAGTCCTCCAAGATGGGGCTGGCTTTGCCTATCCGGGTCATACCGAATTTCTGGCCCATCTGGGCGGGGTTGACCGCGTGGTGATGATGCTCGCCTGTCCACAATTGCGCGTGGTGCCAACGACGATCCACATCGCCCTCAAAGATGTGCCAGAGGCGTTTACACCCGATCTTTTGGACGCAACCATCCGCATCACTGCCGCCGATCTCAAACGGTTTTGGGGCATTTCCAACCCGCGCATCGCCATCGCGGGGCTCAATCCGCACGCGGGCGAAGGTGGGGCCATGGGCCACGAAGAAGGCGATTGGATGATCCCGCTGATCGCAAGTCTCAAGGCCGAAGGCTACGCGCTCAAGGGTCCGATGCCCCCCGACACGATGTTTCACGCCAAAGCCCGTGACGGCTACGATGTTGCGATTTGTGCCTACCATGACCAAGCGCTGATCCCGATCAAGACCATCGATTTTGCGGGCGGCGTCAACGTGACGCTTGGCCTGCCGTTTATCCGCACCTCTCCCGACCACGGCACCGCGTTTGATATCGCAGGCACCGGCGTGGCCGATCCCACTTCCCTTATCGCGGCGCTCGACATGGCGTGGCACATGGCGCATGCAAGCGCGAAAGGCCCAACCAAATGAGTGCCCTTGATGGACTACCGACCCTGCGCGATGTGATTGAGCAACATGATCTTGTTGCGAAGAAATCCATGGGGCAAAACTTTTTGCTCGACCTCAATCTGACGGCAAAGATCGCGCGACAAGCGGGGGATTTGAGCCAGTGTGATGTGCTTGAAATCGGTCCCGGTCCGGGTGGTTTGACGCGTGGTCTGTTGGCGGAGGGCGCACGCAAAGTCCTTGCCGTGGAAAAAGACCGCCGCGTGATGGGCGCACTTGCCGAGATTGCCGCACATTATCCGAACCGCCTTGAGGTGATCAACGCGGACGCGCTGACGCTCAACCCCTTGGAGCGCTTGACGCCGCCCGTGCGTGTTGTGTCCAACCTGCCCTATAACATCGGCACCGAATTGCTTGTGCGGTGGTTGACGCCCAAAGAGTGGCCACCCTATTGGACCTCGCTGACGCTGATGTTCCAAAAGGAAGTGGCCGAACGCATAGTCGCCCAGCCAGGGTCCAAAAAATATGGCCGCCTCGCGATTTTGAGCCAATGGCGCGCCACCCCGCATATCGTGATGGAACTGCCCCCCGAGGCCTTTAGCCCACCGCCCAAAGTGCACTCTGCCGTGGTCCATTTCGAAGCGCTTGCCGCCCCCCGTTTTGATGCCGACCCACAGGTGTTGGAACGTATTGTGGCCGCCGGTTTCAATCAACGCCGCAAGATGCTGCGCGCGTCCCTCAAAGGTGTTGGTGCAGATATCCAAGACCGCCTTGTGGCAGCAGGGATCAAACCCACCGACCGCGCCGAACAAGTCCCCATTGAAGGATGGTGCGCCTTGGCCCGCGAAGTGGCCAAGGGGTAAACGCGCACATCCCGCACGCGCCACACCCGAGAACAATCAAAAACGCCCGCGCCTCCAAAGGGGCGCGGGCGTTTATGTCATGTCAGACACACCAATGGTGCATCTCGATCATCTCAAATCTATTCAGCAGCTTCCGAGGAATCCCCACGTGGTGTCGGTGTTTGCGACTCTTCTGTGGATTGCTCAGGTTTTGGCTGACGTGGTGCGCGCGGTTTGCGTGGCGCACGTGGGCGTTTTGGCTTTGCCTCTTGCTCAGGTGTCGCCACCAAGCCGTTGTCTTTGGCCTCACCGTCTTGCGTCTCGCGCGCGGGTGCATCGAACCCGACATCAGGTTGATCCCCTTCGCCCGCCACAGGGGCCGCGGCGTTGCGCTCATCTTGCTTGCGTTGACGCTCTGCACGCTCGTCATCGTGACGTTTTTGACGCTCTTCGCGCTCTGCACGTTCGTCGTCGTGACGCTTTTGACGCTCTTCGCGTTCGCGCTCTTGCTGTTCACGTTGGATATCCAGCTCTTTTTGAGCCTCACCCAACATGCGCACGTAATGCTCAGCGTGTTGTTGGAAGTTTTCAGCGGCAACACGGTCATTGCTCAAATGAGCATCACCTGCCAACTGATTGTATTTATCAATGATTTGCTGCGGCGTGCCGCGCACACGGCTCTCAGGTCCGGAGCTATCGAACACACGGTTTACAACGTTACCGACAGTATTGGAACGGGTACGGTTGTTTTTTGACCGCGAGCGATTTTTCGTAGATCTCATGTATCTGCCTTTTGAGCCTAAATGCGCCGATTATGATCGGTGGCGCTTGCCATACACTTGGTGCGTCTCAAGCGCTCGGGAAAGAGCGATGCGAGGCTACACTATTCGGGTAGGTGTGATCGGGGTCAAACGGCCCACTGAACACTCTTTCAATCACCACATACCGCCTAACTTTACAAGACGTTTTTCCACCAAAGCCATAATTTATGTTTAATTGCGCGGCATTTTGCAGCGATTTAAGAAGAAATCCGCGCTATTTCTCAAAATTGCGCGGATGTGGATTTGGCACCTGTGCGCGCACCACACGGTCGCGCCCATCAAGATCACGGATCACCCGCACGCCTTTGAACCCCTGCGCCAGCAGCAGATCACACACCGCGCTGCCCTGTGTCGGGCCGATCTCCATCACAATACGTCCGCGCGGCCCGAGGTGGGCGCGCGCACCTGCGGCCAAGGCGCGGTAGGCCGTCAATCCATCCGCCTCATCGGTCAACGCCATGCGTGGCTCATGCCCCAATTCGGGCGCAAGACCTGCCATCTCGTCGTGGGCAATATACGGCGGGTTGGAGACGATCAAATCAAATGTCCCCGTGACCCCCGCAAACCAATCCGCATGTAAAAATCGCGCCTTTGACGCCACGCCGAGCGCCTGCGCATTGCGCGCCGCAACATCAAGTGCGGCGGGTGAGGCATCGGTCCCTACCCCTTTGGCCAAAGGCTGTTCAAGTAGCAATGTCAACAAGATAGCCCCCGACCCTACACCAAGATCAAGCACCGAAGTGAACGGCAGTGAGAGCGCCTCTTGCACAAGGATTTCGGTTTCGGGACGCGGATCTAGCACGTCAGACGTCACGATAAAATCGCGCCCGTAAAAATTGCGCCTCCCGAGGATATGCGAGACAGGTTCCCGCAAAATCCGGCGGTCAATCGCAGCCTCAAATGCCAGATACGCCGCTGGTGATATCTCGTCTGGCATGACAAGCGTCAGGCGGTCCGAGGCAATGCCAAGCACATGCGCCATCACCACCCGCGCATCACGCGGCGCGCCGTCTATCTGCGCTTGTACGAGCCGCTTTGTCCCCGCAATAAGAGCCGCTTGTACCGTGCGCACAGGTGGGTGCGTCACCCTTCCATCTCCGCCAAAAGACTGGATTGATGATCCGAAATCAGTGCCTCGATCACCTCGTCAAGATCGCCGTTCATCACCGCGTCCAACTTGTAAAGCGTCAGGTTGATCCGGTGATCGGTCATGCGCCCCTGCGGGAAATTGTAGGTGCGAATGCGCTCGGAGCGATCGCCAGAACCGACTTGGCTTTTGCGTGTGGCCGAGCGTTCGTCATGGAGCTTTTGGCGCTCCATATCATAGAGCCGCGCCTTGAGCACATTCATCGCAATCTCGCGGTTGCGGTGTTGCGACTTTTCAGCCGACACCACGATAATACCCGTGGGCAAGTGCGTGATCCGAACGGCCGAATCCGTGGTGTTAACATGTTGGCCGCCCGCGCCAGACGCACGCATGGTATCGATGCGAATGTCATTGGCTTGGATATCGATATCGACGTCTTTGGCCTCGGGCAAAACCGCGACTGTGGCCGCCGATGTATGTACGCGCCCCTGACTTTCGGTTTCGGGCACACGCTGCACACGGTGAACGCCGCTCTCGAATTTGAGGCGCGCGAACACGCCGGCCCCTTGCACGTTGGCGGTGACGGATTTTATGCCGCCAACCTCGCCCTCCTGCATCTCGATGATCTCAAATGTCCAGCGCTGCGCCTCGGCGTAGCGTTGATACATCCGCAACAAATCCCCCGCGAACAGTGCGGCCTCGTCACCGCCTGTCCCTGGTCGGATTTCCAAGATCGCCGATCCGTTGTCGGCCGCATCTTTGGGCAAAAGCGCAAGTTGAAGCGCCTCTTCGGCGGCTGGAATCTGCTCTTTGAGCGCGGGGATTTCCTCCTCCGCCAACTCTTTCATATCGGGATCGGCCAGCATGGCCTGTGCCTCGTCAAGATCGGCCAACAGCCCTTGGTAGGCGCGGACCTGTTCGACAACGGGGCGCAATTCGGAATACTCGCGGCCAAGGGCGGCAATATCGCCCTCGCCTTGTGACATCGCGGCCTCAAGGTATTCGAAACGCTGGATGATCTGATATAATCTGTCTTGTGGTATCATGGCGAGATGTGTTGCCTGTGAACGCCTGTGCGGTCAAGTGGTTTCACCCACAAAGCTGTTATAAGCCCGCCGCCGCGCGCCATGCGGCGATCCGTGCAGCGTTCACGCCCATGTCGCTTGAGCCAAAGCGCAGTCGCGCAAGGATCGCAACATCGGCACCCTGCCCGTCTTGTCCTGCGCGCGCCTCAAAGGTGGTAAAATCGGGAAATCCCCAGAGTTTGGAGCGCGTCATATAGGTCATGCGCCCCTCTTCAATCGATCCGGCGATCAAACGTGTGCGCGCGGTCGCCTCAGCCACACGCGCCAAACGCGTGAGCACCTGCGAGGGGGCTATGTCGGCTTGAAAAAGATCACGTGCACCGCCCGGCGCAGGGTCGGCGGCCACAAACGGATCAATGTGCCACCGCGCCGCATCTGTGGGCGCCAATCGAATGTAACCGACAAGCAACGCCAAGGCTCCAAGGCCGCTTAATAGCAACAATTTCATGTTACGCTCCTATAGTTGCGCGTCATGCTCACACAGGCGCACACAAAGGTCCACACGAACAGCGCGTTAGGCCTGCGCAGCCTTTTCCTCAAGGGCCAACCATTCCTCTTCGGCATCCGATAGCGCGTTGTGACGCTCGATCAGCATGTCGGAGGCTTTGGCAAACTTCACCGGTTCGCGCGTAAACAGATCGGCGTCAGACATCAGCTCGCCCAATTTGGCAATCTCCGCCTCAATCCGTGCGATTTCATCGGGCAAGACCTCTAGGCGATGCTTTTCGGTAAATGAAAGGCCCGCGTCCTTGGACGATGTGGTCGCGCTTGTTTTAGTCGATGATTTCGATGCGGATTTTGCCTCGGCCTTGGCCACGCTGCGATCGCCGCGCTGGCGAATGTAGTCGGACCACCCACCCGGATAGACAGTCGCCTCGCCATTGCCTTCCATCGCAATGGTTTGGGTTGCCACGCGGTCGATAAAGTCACGGTCGTGCGAGACCAACAAAACCGTACCCTCAAAATCGGTGAGCAACTCTTGCAACAGATCGAGCGTTTCAATGTCGAGATCGTTGGTCGGCTCATCGAGAACCAAAAGGTTCGATGGCGCAGCCATGATTTTGGCCAAGAGCAAACGGGCTTTTTCACCCCCAGACAAGGACGCCACGGGCGCGCGCGCTTGGGCTTCGTTGAACAAGAACTCTTTGAGGTAGCCCACAACATGCTTGGGCGTGCCGCGCACCATGATCTGATCGGCTTTGCCCGAAACCCGCATATCCTTGTCTGACGTCATCGCCTCCCACAAAGACAAATCTTCGCGCAGGTTTGAACGGGTCTGATCAAACACAGCCATATCCAATTTGGTGCCGCGCTTGACGGTGCCGGAATCAGGTTCCAATTCGCCCGTCAGCATTTTGAGCAAGGTGGTTTTGCCGATGCCATTCGGCCCGACAAAAGCAATGCGATCCCCACGGCCAACCTTGATCGAGAAATCACGCAGCAATGTGCGCTCGCCAAAGGCCTTTGAAATCCCTTCGGCCTCAATGACGCGCTTGCCCGAGGTCTCGGACACTTCCAATTCCATCGCCGCCGTCCCTTGGCGTTTGATCTGGCCCGCCTTGGTCTCGCGCAATTCATTGAGGGCGCGCACGCGGCCTTGGTTGCGTTTGCGGCGGGCGGAAATACCCTCGACCGCCCAACGGGCCTCGGCCTTGATCTTGCGGTTTAGCTTGTGGCGCTCTTGGTCCTCTTCGTCCCAAATCTTGTCGCGCCATTCCTCGAACTGGGCAAATCCCTGTTCTTGGCGGCGCACTGCGCCACGGTCGATCCACAATGTGGCACGGGTCAGCGCATTGAGAAAGGCACGGTCGTGCGAAATCAGAACATACGCGGTCTTTGTCGTCTTTAGCTCGTTTTCAAGCCATGCAATCGCCTCGATATCGAGGTGGTTGGTCGGCTCATCGAGCAGCATGAGTTCAGGCGCTTCTGCCAAAAGCTTGGCCAGAGCAGCGCGGCGGCGCTCCCCACCCGATGCGGTCGCGATCAAGCCGTCAGGATTGAATTTCAACCCTTCGGCGACCATGTCGACCTTATAGGTCTCCGCAGGGTCCAACCCGGAGGCTGCAAATTCGCCCAAGGTTTCGAACCCCTCCATTTTCGGGTCTTGGTCCATGTAGCCCACGGAGGTCGCAGGCCCAAGAACGCGTGAGCCGCTATCTGCCTCAACCAGACCCGCCATCACCTTCATCAAGGTGGACTTGCCCGAGCCATTCCGGCCAACAAGCGCGACACGGTCGCCCTCTTGGACAACGAGGCTAAGCCCCGCAAATACGGGATCACCGCCGAATGTCAGCGAGATGTCGGAGATCTGGAGAAGGGGTGCACGTGCCATGCGCAAACCGCTAGCCGCGCCCGCGAGAAAGGTCAACCTGCCACGACACGCATAACGCCGATGAGACGCAAAAAATCACATAGCGGCGGCGCGCAGCAACTTTTTGCGGGCATCGGGAATCGACGCGATTTCCACGCCCGTAAACACATGCATCGTGCCCAACTGGCGATCCACCACCGCGTGATCGGACACCCACCCGCCCATCATCAGGTAGGTTTTGAGCAAGGGCGGCATGGCGCGCGCCGCACGTTTGGCATCCGGCTTGCGGCGCAAACGGGCGGCGAACTTGAACACATTGGGAGCTTTGATCTTTGGCAACCAGTGTTTGGGGCCGATATGGCGGTGTTTGAGCATGGCCAAGGCATCGCCGTGCACCATCCAATCCGTCCCCTCAAAGCTCGAGCACCCGAACAGAAGATCAATACCGCTTGCGTCGACATAGGCGGTCATTGCGGCCCATGCGATGCGTAATACATCGGCGTCCTGCCAGTCAGGGTGAATGCAAAAACGCCCCACCTCCATCATACGACCCTCATAGCGCGCAAGGGCGTCTAGGTCATAATACTGGGCGCAGTAACTGCGCGACAGATCACCACCGCCCTGAAAATCCTGAAAGCGGTAAGTACACACAAGCTGCCCCGTTTTGGCGTCTTCGATCAAAACATGGCGGCACAGAGCATCAAAATCGTCACTGTCCAATCCGCTACCTGACCCGCGTTGCCCGCGCGCCGTTACAAACGCCAGATGTCGCAAGCGCTGTGCTGCCTCGACATCCGCAGACGTGGCGGCAAAGCGCACATTGAAACGCCCTTTGCGCGTTGAGACTGCTGGAAATATGGCCGCAAACATGGCGAAATACGCCCTCACTGGTTGGCACGCACGGCACGCGTGCAGCATGGATCACTATGTGCCCGCACACGGTCGCACGCAAGTGTCACGTTCATATGACAGCCCCTAGGTGCAATGCCCCTTGTCCACCGGCGCGCGCGCCATATCTTTAGACCAACCTTATGAGGGAGACGAATATGACAAAAGTCACCAAAACCGCGGCGCAATGGCGTGAAGAGTTGGATGCAGAGACCTACCGCGTCACCCGTGAACACGGAACCGAACGCGCATACTCACACGAAGGATTCCCAAAAGAGCCGGGGATATTCACCTGTGCCTGTTGTGGTGCGGCCCTGTTCACCCAAGAGACCAAATATGAAAGCCACTGTGGCTGGCCTGCGTTTTACGCCCCCAAAAGCGATGCGCCCATTGGCGAGACGCGCGACACCACCCACGGCATGGTGCGCACCGAGGTGCATTGCGATGATTGTGGCGCCCATCTAGGCCATGTGTTCGATGACGGCCCACAGCCCACGGGACAACGCTATTGCATCAACGGCGTCTCGATCCGGTTTCATCCCAGTGACAACACCGCGAAAGCCTAAATAAAAAAGATCGCGGGCACATGAGGGCCGCGATCTGTTTCAGGAACATGTTGGATCGTTATTGCAGCAATGAGCTGGTATCGATCCGGCCAAGGTTGCCGAACAACTGCTGAAGGAACGTCACACCGCGCGTATTCGCGGTTGTCACACGCCGCGACAAGGCCACGACACGGCCGTCAGACAGGCCAAACCGTTCAACATTGCTCACGACACCTTTAGCGTCGAATGAGATTGCGACGACCTGACGGTCAATTTCTTTTGGCGCAAACGCACCAAGGGTCTGAAACTGTGAGCGCACGTAATACCACCCTGTGGCATCCAAAAGCCCTTCTGCACTTGGGCGGCCAATAGAATTTGCCACCGTCTGCACCGTGTCGGTCCCAACCGTTACTTGGTCCAACTCGGCCTCTGATGGCACATAGCCGTGATTGCGGGTCTGGGCCACACAGGCGCTCAATACGGCAATGGCCGCGACCGCAACACATGCGCGGATCAGACGTGTCATGGAAATGTGATCTGGACGCTTATACATATGCCCTCGTGCCTCTTCGCTCTTGTAATGCGCGAACGCGCCTCATATTCGGCTTATAGAAACACCGCCGAACGATCAAGGAGGCTTCACATGTCTAAAACCGGACTGACACATTGGGGGGTGCCTGTGCGCCTGAGCGATCTGAGCGCTTCACGGCCCCATAAATTCAAACTGGACCCCACGGCGGAGCATATGCAAAGCGTGGCGGATACGCTTGGGCTTGATGGATTGCGAAAGCTGCGCTTTAGCGGCACCCTCACCCCGATTGGCAAAAGCGATTGGCAGCTCACGGGCGAGATCGGCGCAACCGTCACCCAACCCTGTGTGGCCACATTGCATCCCGTGGTGACGCGGCTCGACGAGCCTGTGGTGCGCAGCTACCTGTCGCACCTCACCGAGATGGAGGGCGACGAGACCGCCGAGGGCGATTCAGAAATCGAAATGCCCGAGGATGACACCCGCGAAGCCCTACCGGCGGAGTTGTCTCTTACGGATGTGGCGATTGAGGCGCTGGCTCTTGCATTGCCCGCTTATCCGCGTGCCGAAGGTGCACAGCTTGCCCGCACCCAATTCACCGAAAGCGGCAAAGACGCCCTGACGGATGATGACGTAAAGCCCTTTGCCGGCCTCAAAGCACTGCGTGACAAGCTGGAAAAAGACGACTAGAAGGACCAAAGAAAGACCCGTGAACAAAGGGGTTGCAACATACACGATTCCGAGTATGTTCCCGGCCTCGTTTACGTGAACGATTTTCGCTTGCGGCGCAGCCAATGCGCAGCGCCCGCGAGGATCGCAAACTGGGCCAACTGGCCCGCAAACACTGGACCTTTTGGTCCGCTCATTAGGGGCCGAATGGTCCGCAAATCGGGGCAATCGCCCCCATCTACCGAGGTTGTGACATGGCTGTCCCCAAAAGTAAGATTACTGGTTCCCGTCGCGGCATGCGTCGTTCGCATGATGCACTGGTTGCAAGTAACCCCACCGAATGTCCGTCTTGCGGCGAGCTCAAGCGTCCCCACCACGTGTGTGGCGCATGCGGCACTTACGCAGACCGTGAAGTAATTGCACAAGCCGACGAGATCGATCTCGACGACGACGCAGCATAAGCACCTTTTGGTGCCGACCCGATGAGCGACCAACCCACATCGCCCCTTCCCTCCTCCTCACCTGCCCTTGCGGCGGCTGATGGCGAAGCCAAAGGACGTTTGGGTGTTCTCATCGGGACTAAAGTCACCCTCTCCATCGATGCGATGGGAGGAGATAGCGGACCGGCGGCAATAGTCGCCGGTATTTCGCGTTCTGCCGCCAAGAACGCGAACCTGAACTTTATCGTTCATGGCGACGAGGCGGAGCTGACCAAACTGGTCAAAAAGCGAAAAAACCTAAAAAATCGCGTTGAAATCCGTGCGACTACGGGCGTTGTGACGATGGGTGAAAAACCCTCGATGGCGATGCGGCGTACGGATACCTCCATGCGCTCGGCCATTGATGCCGTGCGCGATGGCGAGGCTCAGGCGGTTGTCTCGTGCGGCAACACTGGCGCACTCATGGCGACCTCGATGATCCGACTGCGCAAGTTGGAGGGGGTGAATCGCCCCGCGATTGCCTGTCTTTGGCCCTCTCGCAATGCAGGCGGGTTCAACGTGATGCTTGATGTGGGTGCCGATATTCGCGCCGATCAACAAGATTTGCTCCAATATGCCATGATGGGCGCATCCTACGCGCGCAATGGTCTGGGCCTTGAGCGTCCGCGCGTGGGCCTGTTGAACGTTGGCACCGAAGAGCACAAAGGCCGCGCCGAGCTTAAGGTCGCGCATGAGATGATCGAAAAGGCTGCGGGAATCGGGTCTTACGAATATGTGGGATTCGTTGAAGGTGGCGATATTCCGTCCGATAAGGTCGATGTGATCGTCACGGACGGGTTCACGGGCAATGTGGCACTTAAAACCGGCGAAGGCACCGCGAAATTCGTCGGCGACTCGCTCAAAACCGCGTTCAAAGCCACGCCGTTGTCACGGATTGCCGCCCTGCTCGCGCTCACCTCGTTGCGCCGCTTGCAAAAGCGAATCGACCCGCGGCGCGTGAACGGCGGTGTGTTTTTGGGCCTCAAAGGCGCGGTTGTGAAATCCCACGGGTCGGCGGATGCCACAGGCGTGTCTGCCGCAATCAAACTTGCGTATGAATTGGCCGCCACCGGATTTACCGATCGATTGGCCGCACGGGTTGCATCTGCTGCGGCCTCGACGCAAACTGACGACTAACTATAAAAACAAGAACGAGAGTAGCGCGCATGACGGTTCGGGCAGTTGTAAAAGGCGTTGGCCACTATCTTCCGACACGCGTTGTAGAAAACGCCGAGTTCGAAAGCACGCTCGACACCACAGACGAATGGATTCGCACGCGCAGCGGCATTGAGCGCCGCCATTTTGCCGCCGAGGGTGAAACCACATCTATGATGGGGGCCGAAGCCGCCAAAAACGCGCTCATCGATGCGGGGCTCACGGTTGCGGACATCGACGCGGTGATCGTCGCCACGTCTACCCCCGACCTCACCTTTCCCTCCGTGGCCACGATGGTCCAAAACGAGTTGGGCATGCGCCACGGTTTCGCTTTTGACGTCCAAGCGGTCTGTGCCGGATTTATCTTTGCGCTGTCCAACGCCAACGCTCAAATCGTTTCGGGTCAGGCCAAACGCATTCTTGTGATTGGCGCTGAGACCTTTTCGCGCATCATGGACTGGGAGGATCGCGGCACCTGCGTGTTGTTTGGTGATGGCGCTGGCGCATTGGTTCTAGAGGCTCAAGAGGGCACGGGCACAAGTGCGGATCGCGGTATTTTGTCGACCGACCTCAATTCAGATGGCTCATACCGCGAGATGTTGTTCGTTGATGGCGGCGTGTCTACCACAGGCACCTGTGGCAAATTGCGGATGCAGGGCAACGCCTTGTTCCGCCAAGCCGTGCAAAAACTGGCCTCGACCGCCGAAACGGCCTTGGATCGTGCGGGCATTGCCCCCCAAGACGTCGATTGGGTCGTCCCGCATCAGGCCAATATCCGCATCATCGAAGGCACGGCCAAAAAGCTTGGCCTGCCAATGGAAAAAGTCGTGGTGACGGTCCAAGATCACGGCAATACCTCCGCCGCCTCGATCCCGCTTGCCATGTCCGTTGGCAAAGCCCGCGGTCAGATCAAACAGGGTGATTTGTGCGTGGCCGAAGCCATCGGTGGCGGCCTCGCGTGGGGCGCTGTCGTGTTGCGCTGGTAGCACACCACCAACACATTAGCCGCAGCGTCTAAAATATTCGCAAAACATCGCCTGCGCTGCACTGCGCAAGTCATTGATATTGACGGACGGTTCGTGACCTGCCAGTGTCAGGAAAACAACCTCGGGGGAGAGTTATGAGCAAAACTTTGACACGTATGGATCTGAGCGAAGCTGTCTTTCGCGAAGTTGGCCTTAGCCGCAACGAATCTGCGCAACTGGTTGAGAGCGTGTTGCAACACATGTCCGATGCATTGGTCAAAGGCCAGTCTGTCAAGATTTCGTCGTTTGGAACCTTTTCCGTGCGTGCAAAATCCGAGCGTGTTGGCCGCAATCCAAAGACTGGCGATGAGGCACCGATCCCTGCGCGCCGCGTGTTGACCTTTCGCCCCTCGCATCTGATGAAAGATCGCGTCGCCGCAGGCAACAAGCGCTAAGGCTCGGAATTCCCATGCAAAAATCGCCTGACGCCTTTCGCACGATTAGCGAAGTCGCAGATTGGCTTGACACGCCCGCGCATGTCTTGCGGTTCTGGGAAAGTCGCTTCACACAAATTAAACCTGTGAAACGTGCGGGTGGGCGGCGGTATTATCGCCCTGCCGATATGTCCCTGCTTGGCGGTATCAAAAAGCTGTTGCATGACGATGGAATGACCATTCGCGGCGTGCAAAAGCTGCTGCGTGAACATGGTGTTAAACATATCTCCGCGATGTCGCCCGAGATCGAAGGCTATACACCAGACGCCGTTGACGCGTCCGAATCTGATGTGATTGCGCCCGCGCCCATGGCGCTTGATGTGCCACAAGCCCCCGAAAATACCGAGACGACCCCGACAGTGGTGCCGTTTTCGCGCGAAGGCGATCCAATTCCCGCGCAAGACGCGTCCACTACAGCCCCAATCGAGTCCCTACTCGGTGCACCGATGAGCGTGTCTGATGCACAGGGTGAGACCATTGGCGACGACGAAGACGCGCCCATCACCGATCAGTCCGCCGACATGCAAGCCGAGGCTGCCGCGGACGCAATCGCGCCTGTAGACAATCAAATCAGCCTGTTTGATTTTGATCCGGTGGCGGATGACGCTGAGGACGAAATCGCTTTGGACAGTGAGCCAGACCCTGTTCTGGATCCTGCGCCAGAGGTTGAGTGCGACGAGATCGAAACGCCCGCGGTATTTGAGCCAATGGAAGCCGCCCCCGCGTCTACCGAGGACGACACAGCATCCGAGCCGCGTCCGTCCGCGCCGACATACGAGCCGTCACACGACCCGCCGATACACGAGCCATTGTCCGCAATCTCAGCCGTTTTGGAGAAAGCGGACCCCTATCGCACAGACCGCGCGGACCGTAGTGAACCGGCGATTGAGCCAGAAGCCCCCACGCCTCTCGCAGATTTTGAGCCAGAAACCGATCCGATCGCGCCCAATGATGACGCGGCAGATGCCACGCTAGTGGATGCCCCTGACACGTTTGCGCCGCTCTATCCCGTTGACGTCCCATCATTGATCGAGCCGCCCATTGGTTTGCCCGACGATCCGTTGGACTCCGAGGATCTCACCAGTTCGGCGGTACACCGCTCGCGCGCGGCGCTTGGTGCGGTGGATCGCGCCGTTTTGGCATCCCTGTTGGACCGCGCACAGACGTTACGAGCGCGCCTTGATCACGCCGAGTAACGCCGCGCCGATAAATCTTTGTCTCACCTGATAATTCGGCCATTTCACCCTTGCTCCTGTCGCCAAAATCCTTATGAAAGTCCCAGTTCGGGCTATAGCGCAGCCTGGTAGCGCGTCCGTCTGGGGGACGGAAGGTCGCAGGTTCGAGTCCTGCTAGCCCGACCACTAAACCCTCAAAACCGCCCGTCAGCATGGCTCTAAGCCTTTGCTTGCGGGCGGTTTTGCGTTAAGCGATGTAAAACCGTATCGGGGGACGTGACATGGGTGTTTTGGCTGATAGCGCAATTCGCGAGATGATCGACAACGGGGCCATTCGCGCCACTGTGCCGGTGATCGACGCACAGGTGCAACCTGCGTCTCTTGATTTGCGATTGGGCAACCGTGCATGGCGGGTACGCGCCTCGTTCCTCACTGGCGACCAACGCACGGTCCATGACCGGCTGTCTGAATTCGAAATGCATCAGATCGACCTTACGGACGGCGCTGTCCTTGAAAAGGGCTGTGTTTATGTCGTGCCGTTGATGGAATCGCTCGACTTGCCCGACGATGTTCAGGCCGTGGCCAACGCCAAAAGCTCGACCGGTCGCCTTGATCTTTTGACCCGTACCATCACCGATGGCGGCACCGAATTTGACCGCATACCATCGGGCTATACTGGCCCGCTTTATGCCGAAATCTGCCCCCGCTCCTTTTCCGTTCTGGTGCGTCCGGGTATGCGCCTCAACCAAATCAGATTTCGCCGTGGCCAAGCCGTTTTGACGGACAAGGAACTCACGCAACTGCACCTCAATAGCCCCTTGGTCGACGGTCCTGCGGTGATTGATCAAGGGCTCGGGTTCTCTGTCGATCTGATCCCCGCAAAGGGTGATCTGGTTGGCTACCGCGCAAAGCCGCACACAGGCGTGATTGATCTGGACCGCATCGGCGCATACGATCCGGCCGAATACTGGGAGCCGATCCACACCAAAGACGGGCGGATCATCCTTGACCCCGGTGCGTTCTATATCTTGGTGAGCCGCGAGGCGGTGCATATTCCACCCGATTTTGCCGCTGAAATGGCGCCGTATCTTGCGATGGTTGGCGAATTTCGTGTCCACTATGCGGGCTTTTTTGATCCCGGATTTGGTCATGCCAATGCGGGCGGCGAAGGATCGCGTGGCGTCCTCGAAGTGCGCTGTCACGAAGCGCCGTTTGTATTGGAACACGGCCAAGTCGTCGGACGGTTGGTCTATGAACGCATGGAATGCCAGCCCGACCGTATCTATGGCGCGGACCTAAAATCCAACTATCAGGGCCAAGGCCTAAAACTATCCAAGCATTTCAAGGCGTAGTGCGGCAACGCTCACGCGACACATCGCCTAATTAGCGGCCCAGTCGGCGTGCCATGCGTGCCGCTTGTTTGGCGCGTTTTGCGGTTTGTTTGGCTGTATCTGACATCTGTGGCGCGCCTGTGTTTGCGTCATGATTTGAGCCTGATCTGCGCTTGGACACGGCGTTGATGCCCGTATCAATGCCCTTGTTCACAACGCGGCTCATCACGCGGCGCAAAATCATGGTGATAATTCGATCAACGTTCATAACTCATATCCCTGTGTACGTGCGCGTCCTGACGCGCTGTGTCGCGTGCTGATCTAACATGAAAACACGGTAATTTCGAGGCGTGGCTATCACGACCGCGCGAGGCGGTTAGCTTTCGTCCTCGAACATGTCCTCTTGGCCGTCTTCATCCTCGTCGTCGCCCATCCCCAATCCGGGTAAAGGTCGGCTTTCCAAAAGACCCGCTGCACGCAGCTCTTTCACACCCGGCAAATCGCGCGCACTCTCAAGGCCGAAGTGATCAAGAAAATCGGGCGTGACCACATAGGTCACGGGCCGACCGGGCGACATGCGCCGCCGTCCGAACCTGATCCATTCCATCTCAAGCAGCTGATCAATGGTGCCACGCGAGACAGACACGCCGCGAATTTCCTCGATCTCCGCGCGTGTGCACGGTTGGTGATAGGCAATAATCGCGAGTGTCTCGATGGCGGCGCGTGACAGCTTTCGCGTCTCAACCGTCTCTTTTTGCATGAGATATCCAAGGTCGGGTGCGGTGCGCACCGCCCAAGCCTCGCCCACTTTGACCACCCGCACGCCGCGTCCCTCATAGCGGCGTTGCAACAATTCCAACGCCGCCTTGGCGTTGCAGCCATGGGGCATGCGAGAGGTGAGATCGGCAAGCGTCACAGGGTCGGCTGAGGCAAAAAGCACGGCCTCAACCATCCGCTCTTGCTCCGCCAAAGGCGGCGCCTCGAACAAGCTTTCCTCAAACGCTGCGTCTACGGTGTGATCTGTGTCGGTCATCTGTCTGCCTTGGCCTTAATCTCGATCGGGGAAAACAACTCGCGTTGACGCAATTCAACCTTACCTAGCTTTGCGAGTTCTAGCGAAGCCGCAAAACACGCGGCGGTCGCAGAGCGGCGGCGCTTGGGGTCCAATTGCCACCCTTCGGGAAGATAGGACGTCAGATCGGCCCAGTCCCCCGCATAGCCCAAAAGCCCGCGCAATCGCTCGAGGGCTTGTTCCATCGTATACACGCTTTCGCGGTCCATCACGAACGGGCGAAATTCATCTTTGGTCCTGATCCGTGCGTAGCCTTGCATCAAATCGAGCAAGGTTGCGGTATAGGTCACATTGCGCACCCGCTCGACCGTCTCGGGGATGCCACGGGTGAAAAAGTCGCGCCCACGTTGGTCGCGCGCCATCAGACAGGCCGCCGAATTGCGCATCGCCTCAAGGCGCGCCAACTGAAACGCGAGGTGGGCCGCTAATTCTTCGCCCGAGGGTCCATCGTCCAATGGATCGGGCGGCAGCAATAGCCGCGATTTGAGAAACGCGAGCCACGCGGCCATGACCAGATAGTCCGCGGCCAACTCAATACGAAGCGCAGAAGCCTTTTCGACAAACGCCAAATATTGCAACGAGAGCTGTAGGATAGACACCTGACGCAGGTCGACCTTTTGCGTGCGCGAGAGCTGCAACAGGAGATCAAGCGGGCCTTCAAACCCGTCAACGTCGACAATCAGAGCCTCAGCCACCAAACGCTCTTCGACGCTCAGAGCACTGTCCCCGCGCTCAAAGCCGTCTTCAAATTCGATTTGATCGCTGTCCGCCATACGAGTGTCGCTCTTCCCAAACCCCAAGGGCGCTATACGATGCTTAGTCTACTAGGGATTTAAGTTCGGCCTCAGCCTCGCGGATGTCAATGCCTTCGGCAGGTTTGCGCAGGGCAACCGCACGATCCGCACGGACCTGCGCCGCTGTTGTTAACCCGCCCAGCTTGGCCAGATGTGCCATTTCCGCCATGTCTCCATTGCAATGCAAGACCAAGTCACATCCCGCCGCAATGGACCGCGTGGCCCGTTCGAACACACTGCCCGAGAGCGCTTCCATTGAAATATCATCCGTCATCAACAGACCGTCAAACCCGATCTCGGTGCGAATGAGTGCGATGCATTTATCGCTTTGTGTCGCGGGTGTTTCCGGCTCGACCGCATCCAGAACGATATGCGCACTCATCCCCATCGGCAAATCATTGAGCGCCTTGAACGGGGCGAAATCACCGAGCAGTTCGTCTAAATCCACCTCAACACGCGGGAGCCCCAGATGACTGTCGACTGTGCCGCGTCCGTGTCCGGGCATGTGCTTCATCACGCTCAACACGCCACCCTCAGCCTGTCCATCCGCCACCGCGCGCCCCATCAGGGCGACGATTTCGGGATCACTGCCATAACAGCGATTGCGCAAAAACGGGTGGGTATCATCGCGCGCCACATCCAAGGTCGGCGCACAATTGACATCAACGCCAACCCGCGCAAGATCATCGGCAATCAGGCGTCCGCGCAGCCACATCGAGCGCGCCGCCGCCTCTTCGTCGCCACGACGTAGGACGGCCTCGATCTGATCAAGCGGTGGGAGGAATTCACGCCACGTTGGCGCGCGCATCCGTTGCACCCGTCCGCCCTCTTGATCAATCAAAACCGGCGCATCGCGCCCCACGGCCTCACGCAATTCACTGGTCAAACGGTACATCTGCTCGGGGGTGTCGACGTTGCGGGCAAACAAAATAAAGCCCCATGGATCGCTCTCACGAAAAAATGCGGCCTCACGTTTGTCGAGGGACAGACCCTCACATCCGAAAATATACGCGCCCTGCCCCATAGTCTCGCCTCACATCAATTGCGCGCAACGGGCACACAGGCCGCGTTCATCGCATTGAGAGCGGCGCAAAAGCGTTTGCTGTCGTCACTATTGGCAAAGCCTACGGCGCGCAGACGGTAGAACGGTTTTCCGCCTGACGTGGCCTCAACCACAACCCGTTGTTTTCCGTCCATAAAATCGGAGAATTTAGCGGACAGGCGATCCCATTCGATCAGCGCGCTTTCACGTTTGGGAAACGCGCCAAGTTGGACAATCGCGGTATCTGCCCCAAGCGAGGCCATATCGACCTCATCCGTGGCCCCGATTGCGGCCAGAATATCCCCCGCCACACCATCAAGGCTTGGCAGAGCATCTGTTGCGGTTGCGTTGGCTGCACGGGCGGCCGCCAAACGTACAGGGCGCGGCTTTGGCATAGGCGACACGCTCACATCCGGTCCCAAATCCACGCCCGACGCGAGCGGCGCGGACACCTGTTCAAAATCTGTAAGCTCCAACGCATCGGGTTCAACGGCGATTTGTGTCAAACCGTCATCTGCCTCAATTGCATAGGCATTGGTGTCGGGCGCATAGGCCACGAATGTGGCCTCAGGTTCGATCTCTCCCATGGGCTGATCTTCGTCCAGCAAGGCGATGGGTTTGGGCGCAAGCATCAAGCTATCAGCGGGCGCCGCCGCGGAGCCATCGGCGGTCACGGAATTCACGGCAAGACCTTGGTGCATAGCAAGTTGTCCACCGGGATCGTCGGGGATTGAGCGCGCCTCGCCCGCAAGAGCACGAATGACCGGAACACCCGACACATCGCGCACCATTTGCTTGTAACCCCAAACGCCAATGGTCAAAACGAGCACAAGCGACACAGCCGCGCCCGCCCATTGCGTCACACCCAGTCGCGGCATTTGCGCAACCGCACCGTCATCATAGTCCGCATATCCGGCCTCAGGGGCACCAAATTGACTGCCATATTGAGCATGATGTTGAGCATGAAGGTGCGGCGCGTGGTACGCGGGCTGCGGTGCATACTGTTGCTCAGAATGCACACCCGACGGATCACGTGGCGCGCCATACTGCGCATGCGGCTGACCGCCATACTGCGGTTGCCCGTGTTGGGGCGGCACATGGCCATAATTTGGCTGCGCCGCGTAGCCGTCCATTTGAGCGGAACGGGTGCCCTGATGGGATTTGAAATCCTGCGTCATATTCGCCTCTTTGCCTCTTGAAGCCGTCAATGCGACCTCATCCCGTTTTGTTTTATATCAACGGGTTATAAACTGCTCTTGATGTGATGTATGAGGCCGATCTTTGCCGGCCTTCACACGGGGACGCACATCCGCCCTTGCCCCGAAGAGATGCGTTTAGCGCATTTCCTCCGCAGGCGTTACACCGAGAATACCAAGACCCGATGAAATAACAACGGCAACGGCACGTGGCAGCGCAATTTTTGCCGCCGACGCCGCGTGGTCCTCTTGTAAAAACCGCAGCCCCTCGTTGTCGTTGCCCTTGTTCCACAACGCATGGAAATCTGATGCAAGCTCATACAAAAAGAACGCGATACGGTGCGGCTCATGACTTTTGGCGGCAATCTCGACCTGACGCGGCCAATCGGCTAGCTTTTTGGCCACAGCCAATTCGGCAGGATCCGTCAGGTTCGGCGTGTCGGTCAAGGAAATCCCTTGATCCTCGGCTTTGCGCAATACCGAGCGGACCCGCGCATGGGCGTATTGAACGTAGAACACAGGGTTATCTTTGGATTGCTCCAGAACCTTGTCGAAATCGAAATCAAGGGGCGCATCATTCTTGCGCGTGAGCATCACAAAACGGGTCACATCCGCGCCGACCTGTTCAACCACATCGCGCAGGGTGACAAAGGTGCCAGAGCGTTTGGACATCTTGAGCGGCACGCCGTTGCGAAACAGCTTCACCAACTGCACCAGTTTGATATCACAGCCAACTTTGCCTTCGGACAGGGCGGATACCGCCGCCTTCATCCGCTTGACATAACCACCGTGGTCGGCACCGAAAATGTCGATAATCTCGTCATACCCGCGCTTCACCTTGTCATAGTGATAGGCAATGTCGGGGGCAAAATAGGTCCATGCGCCATCGGATTTCTGGATCGGACGATCCACATCATCGCCGTGGGCGGTGGAGCGGAACAAGGTTTGTTCGCGCGCTTCCCAATCCTCGGGCATCTGACCCTTTGGCGGCTCAAGCGTGCCGCGATAAATCAGGTCTTTGCTGCGCAACTCTTCGATCGCGCTTTCAATCAGGCCTGTGTCGTAAAGCGATTTCTCGGAATAGAAATTATCCATCTCGACACCGAGCGCCTTGAGGTCGCCACGGATCATATCCATCATCGCCTCGATGGAGAACACACGGATATCATCGATCCAGTCGCCTTCGGGTTTCCCGACAAGGCTATCGCCGTACTTGTCTTTGAGAGCCTCACCGACCTGAACCAGATAGTCTCCCGGATACGTCCCCTCGGGGAACTCGACCTCTTGGCCCAAGGCTTCAAGATACCGCAGGTAGGCGGAGCGGGCGAGCACATCGACCTGTGCGCCGCCATCGTTGATGTAGTATTCGCGCGTCACATCGTAACCCGCGTAATCAAGGAGCGAGGCCAACGCATCGCCAAACACCGCACCGCGCGTGTGACCGACATGCATCGGCCCCGTGGGGTTGGCCGACACAAATTCGACATTGACCTTTTTGGCGGCCCCAAGTGCGGACTTGCCATAGGCGTCATCAGACAAAATGCCCTCAACCAGCCCGGTCCACAGCGCGGGCGCAAGACGCAGGTTGATGAAGCCCGGCCCTGCCACATCGACGCTTTCAATGCGCGGATCAGCGCCCAGTTTGGCCGCCAAGGCCTCAGCAATTGCGCGCGGATTGGATTTGGCAGGTTTAGCCAAAACCATTGCGGCATTGGTTGCCATATCACCGTGAAGGGGATCGCGGGGCGGCTCAACCGCCACATTGGCGTAATCAAGGCCATCGGGGAGAACACCCTCGGATACAAGTGTATCAAGGCTGCCCGTCACCAGAGCGCGAATATCGGCGAATAGGTTCATGTCGTATGATCTCTCTTTTGAGTATCCGCGCGGTTTAACATGGTGGGCGAAATCGTCAACGGTCAAGGGGGAGATCACCGCGCGATCCCCCCGCGCCTATGCGTGCGGCCCTTTGGATTTTGCGGCCTCAACGACCGCCTCTTCTGTCTCGCTCACCGGTGGGACGAGCGCCAAAATACGCACACCTGCGCCCAGTTTGGCGCGTGCGCTGTTTCGGCGCGCATCGGTCAGACGCCGCCGCAATGCCTCGCGCGCCGTTTCACGCTGCTCTTCTGGCAGATCTTCGATGCGCGCCTCGGCCCGATTTGGGAACAACACTTCGATATCGTCGGGTGTGACCCGCTTAAACGAGCCGTCCGCTGGCACATACCCGATCAAATGCGCCCCCGTGCGCCCCGCTTTCCAATCCTCAAACGTGAATTCATCAGTCAGGCCCGTCATGGCAATACGCCACCCGCCTATGATCAAATCCTCCAACTCGCGAAAGGTCTTTCCTGCGCCAAACGCCCGTCCACCCAGTTGCGTGGGCAAGGCGTGGCGGGCCTGTTCGGCGCGGTGGCGTGCAATCTGCCACGTTTGATCATGTCCGAACTCAGGCGCCAAATCCGTAGCGACAAGGGTGTTGTAGGCGTCATTTTCTGTCGCCGCGACGATGGTTTTGTAGCTGAGGATTTCAAGAGAATGCTCGGCCGCCTCAGACAACACATCGCCGTAAAACACCGGCAAACCCGTGGCGCGTGGGCGCACAAGGCGTGCGTGGTTGGGATCGGCAATCAACACTGGCACCTCGGCCTTTTTGAGGGCCTCGGCCAAGGCGGTGGTGAACCGCGACCCGCCAATGAACAAGACGCCCGGCGTGCCGCTTTGCGCCAACCCCAAAAAGCGCGCGAATGGCGCAAGCGTGAACCCGTGCAAAACAACCGTGGCCAACACAAGGATAAAGGCCAGTGGACCAATGACAGCCCCGTCCTCAACACCCGCCGCAGCCAAGCGCTCCCCAAACAGACCCGCGACAGCAACCAAAACCACACCGCGCGGGCCCGTAAAGGCAATCAACAGCTTTTCATTGCGCGGCAAGCCAGAAAACGCCAGTGATATCAGAACGGTAAGCGGACGTGCGAGCAAAATGACCAAGGCCACAAACAGACCCGCGCGCCACGTCAGCGTCGAAAGAGACGCGAAATCGAGCGAGGCCGCAAGCAAGATAAACACACCCGACACCAGTAGGATGGTTGCGTGTTCTTTGAACCGGCGCAGCTCCTCAAATGAGGGCAAATCGGCATTGGCAATCACCAGCCCCATGACGGTCACGGCCAAAAGCCCACTTTCGTGCAGCATCATATCGGGCAAGGCAAACGCGGCCAACATGGTGACGAAGAGCACAGGCACCTTCATATATTCGGGCACCCACGCCTCGCGAAACGCGCGCGAAATCCCCAAACCTGCGACCAGTCCGACAACCATTGCCACCGAAATGCCAACACCCAATTCGACCAGAGCACCGCCAAAGCTTTCCGCCTCGCGTCCGACCAACACAAATTCGAAGGCAAGCACCGCCGCCAACGCCCCAACAGGATCGTTCACGATGGCTTCCCATTGCAACAGATTGGCGGGGCGGCGCGAAAGTTTAGCGGTGCGCAACAGCGGCGCAATCACAGTCGGCCCTGTCACAACCATAATGCCGCCGAAGACCGTGGACGCCTCCCACCCAAGCCCCGCGCCATAGTGCAGTGCCAGTGCGGATGAAAACCAACCAAGAGGCGCACCGATAAAGACAAGCCGCATCACACCTTTTTTGGCATCACCAAGCTTGTGCAGATCAAGTGTCAGACCACCCTCGAACAAGATCACAGCAACCGCCATCGAGATGAGCGGTTGGACCATATCACCAATGTCACGTGCGGGATTGAACAGTCCGAACACCGGCCCCACCAACAGGCCAACGGCGAGCATCACCACAATCGCAGGCAAATGCAGACGCCACGCCACCCACTGCGCCCCCACACCCAACACACCGACAAGGGCAAATGCTTCGACGGGCGCGAGGCCTGTAACTGCTTCAATTGACATCGTTAAATCACCTTTTACGTGCCGGACTAGCCGGCTTTATACTCTCGGTTTGCTTCGGGATCGGCGGATTCGAATGGGAATTCAGCCAATTCATCCCAAAGTGCTGTCGGGATCTCCATTTGCGCCCAGCCAATCGCTTGTGCAACCCGCTCGGGTTTGGACACGCCAAACAATGTTGTGCTTACACGCGGATCACGCATGGAAAATTGCAAGGCCACCGCGCCCGTAGCCACGCCGTGGCGCGCACAAAGCGCCTCAATGCGGCGCACGGGCGCTAGGGTTTCCTCAGTTGCCTCTTGGTACGTGACACGCGGCATTTCGTCGGCCCCTTTGGCCAAAACCCCGCCCGCAAACGGTGCGGCATTGATCACGGCGATCCCCGCATCTGCGGCATAATCGAACATCGCAGAGGCGGACCGGTTCAACAGCGTAAAGCGGTTATGCGAAATCAGCGCGTCAAATGGCCGTGATTTGAGCATCGGCTCCATAATATCGAGCCGCCCCATGGCCAAACCCACCGCCTTTGCGCGCCCCGCCTCTTTCATCTCGAATAACGCGTCCAACGCGCCCTCAACCTCGTCCAAATCGCGGGCATGTTCAGGGTCGTGCAAAAACAACAGCGGAATTTGGCTCACACCAAGACGTGCACAGCTTTCCTCCAACGAGGCCCACGCGCGCGCGGCGTCAAAGCGTCCCGTGTCTGGATCGCGGTCCAATTTGGTCGAAAGCGTCATACCGGCGGGCAAGCCGTCCGATTTGATCACTGCCCCCACCCGCGCCTCTGAGCGCCCCGCGCCGTAATTGTTCGAGGTGTCGATCAACCGCGCCGGCCCGTCGAAAATCGCGCGCAGGGTCGCGGCAGCACGATCCGCATCGACGCTATAGCCATAGGTGTCAGGCATATCGCCCAAACCAGACGTGCCAAATCCCAAGGGTGTGAGGGCTACGCCTGTCGTGCCAATCATGCGGTTTGTCATGTTCAGGTCCTATATCTCGCGCGGGGTTGCGCACAGGCGTTCAAATTCTTGAATCGCGAAACGGTCGGTCATCCCAGCCACGTAATCAAGTACAATTCGTGCCAACTGGGTGTCATCTCGTGCCGCATCAATTTCATCACGCCACTCGGGTGGCAAAAGCGCAGG
The DNA here is from genome assembly GCF_001308265.1 of Celeribacter marinus. Lineage (GTDB taxonomy): Bacteria > Pseudomonadota > Alphaproteobacteria > Rhodobacterales > Rhodobacteraceae > Celeribacter > Celeribacter marinus. The sequence goes on along the minus strand of NZ_CP012023.1, from coordinate 285,910 downwards.
CTTTGCCATGAACAGCGGGAACAACGTATTGACCATGACCGTGACACGCTCGCGCTCGACCACGACTGAAGGAGCGCGGTACATCCGCTTGAACAAGAACGATTTAATCACTTTCAAGTTTTGAAAGAACGGCTTTGAAAACCGAATGATCGTCCGGTCCAGATCACGGATATCCTGCGCGGTTTCGGGGCGCGCACTGTCCAAACGATTGGTCGCAATCGTAATCACATCCTCAACCATATAGCCAAAAATACGCCGCAACGCCTCGTGATCGCGCCGCGTGGCCTCAAGGTCGGGATAAGTCGCATCCACATCTGCGTAGGCGCGATCCGTGAGTGGCAATTCGATCAAATCATCAGCCGTAAACAGACCCGCACGCAACCCGTCATGCAAGTCGTGATGGTTATACGCAACATCATCGGCAATTGCGGCCACTTGTGCCTCCGCACTGGCAAAAGTGTGCAATTCCAGATCGAACTGATCATTGACCTCTTTGAGCGCATAGGACAGCGCATGCCCCTCGGGATGGCGTTTGGGGTCGGCATACGGACCGGTAATTGGCCCGTTGTGTTTTGCGATCCCCTCAAGGCTTTCCCATGTCAGATTAAGCCCATCAAAATCCGCATAGTGTTTTTCCAACTTCGTCACGATCCGAAGTGCCTGCGCATTGTGATCAAACCCGCCATAAGGCGCCATGAGATCCTCAAGCGCATCTTCGCCCGTGTGCCCGAACGGCGAATGGCCCAAATCATGAGCCAAAGCGATGGCCTCCGCCAAGCCCTCATTGAGCCCCAAAGCCCCTGCAATGGTGCGCGCCACCTGAGCGACCTCAATTGAATGGGTCAGTCGGGTGCGGTAATAATCGCCCTCGTGTTCCACGAACACTTGGGTTTTATGCTTGAGACGGCGAAACGCCGATGAGTGAATGATCCGGTCGCGGTCGCGTTGAAAGGGCGAACGAAAGGTCGATAGCTTTTCGTCAAACAACCGCCCGCGTGTCTCGAACGGTTGGCTCGCATAAGATTTCAACATCTGCCCAATTCCCCTTTTGAGGTGGCGCTGATGCGCCCACCTTCACAGTCCCGTTTGGCCACCTTGTCGGCGGTCCTTTGTATCCCTATATTCGATGCAACACCGCGCGACAAACACATGGCGCAAAAGGTTGCGCAAAACATCGCGCAAATGACCGAAACGTATTGATAAAGAGACGCATCATGGCCCTCACGCTTCCGCCCACCGTCACACCCCGCGCCTTTGCCCGCATATCCGAGATTAACGCGGCCTCGGGAGAGGACAAAGCGTTGCGTGTCGCCGTAGAGGGCGGCGGGTGTTCAGGGTTTCAGTACGAGATCACGTTGGACGCCCCCACGGGCGACGATGTGCGCCTTGAGGGAGACGGCGCTATGGTTGTGGTCGACCCCGTGTCACTGCCGTTCTTGGAGAACGCAGTCATTGATTTCAGCGAGGAGTTGATAGGCGCGCGGTTCGTGATCGAGAACCCGAACGCCACCGCCTCATGTGGCTGTGGCACCTCGTTTTCGATGTAAGTGGTGCGCACGCCGATACTATTTTGACCCAACAGCGATAAGCGTGCGGTGATGCGTCACGGTGCGCCGCCACTTTGCGGCACCAATCATAGGACGCACATCTTTGTAGACGCGGCGCGTCATCGCGTGCGGATGCATGCGCAATATCTTGATCCGGTTCATGAAGGATAAGGCATTGAGCGCCATTGGACCTGGATTGAAGCTTTCACAGATCACGCCATTGGCGGTGAGCAACGCGTGTTCGTGCACCATGATGTGGACATATCTCACATTCGAAACGGGCCGTTGAACGACATCTTCCCACCCGACGAGCGCCTTTGCAGGGACAAGCACCTCGGCCCCACACGCATCACGGACCAGCATGCGATGTTGTGGACTGACACTGAGCGGCGGCGCACCCTGTGCGCCGAGTACCGCCATTGCGCGCGGGCCGAACCAAATCGGGGCGGCGCGCCCGATGCCACAGACATCACTAAGTCCCGCCCAAACAATCGGTTGCGGACCATTATCGCGCGTGCAAATCACGTCACCGATACGCAAGTATTCCACCGCACACGGCCCCTGTGGCGTCGAGATCTACGTGCCAGCTTGAAAGCACACATGCAAATCCGCATAGGCCACACTGGGATTAGTGTTTGCACTGCCAACATAGGTATATGACGCGCCCTCAACGAGAGGTGCAGTTGAGGCCGCCCCAACCCAATCGCCCCCGACATGCAACAGAAAGATTGTGAAATCTTGTGATCCATCAGTCGGTCCGCCCGCGGGGCGCATAACATATGAATCTTCAACAAATACTGCTGAATTTGTTGCATAGGAGGAGCCGTTTAACGTTTGCGCGGTCTCAAGTGTTTGCGTGCTATCGGTGTTTTCAAGAAACGCATCCTCATCAACCACATGGACAAGCTCGGGGGTGGCTCCGGTATTGACCGAAAAGCCCGACCCCACTTGCGTCAGGTCACTCAATTCCCAAACTAGAAAAATGGCCATAGCCGCACCCACCTGTTTGAGTGGACATTAATGCTTCGATGTTAATGCACATTTAAATCGCGCGGGCATTTCGCTTAATTCACCTTGTTTTTAGGGCGATATCGCGGCACTAACGCGCTATGATCCAGTCCTTTGCATCCTCCTATGACACCATCATTCTCGGCGCGGGGGCGGCGGGGTTGTTTTGCGCCAAATTTGCCGCCCAGACGGGGGCAAAGGTGCTTGTGGTCGATCACGCCAAACGCGCGGCAGATAAGGTGCGCATATCGGGCGGCGGGCGGTGCAATTTCACCAATATGTACGCAAGCTCCGATAATTTCATAAGCGCAAACAAACACTTCTCAAAATCAGCCCTCGCGCGCTACACACAATGGGATTTCATCGATCTATGCGTGTCGCATGGGATCACCTACCACGAAAAGACCCTTGGCCAGTTGTTTTGCGATGGCAAATCGCAAGCCATCATCGACATGCTTTTGGCCGAGGCGCGCGGGGCCGATATCGCCCTTGGCACCACAATCGACGCGGTGCGCCATGACGGGGATACGTTTCATTTGACCCTCTCGGGCCGCGCCGTCACCACCCGCAATCTGGTCGTCGCCACGGGCGGCAAATCCATTCCCAAAATGGGGGCGACCGGCATCGGCTACCAGATCGCGGAACAATTCGGACTGGCCCTGACCGACACCCGCCCTGCCCTCGTGCCGCTCACATTCGCGCCGCAAGAACTTGAATGGATCACGCCTCTATCGGGCACCGCCCTAGACGCGCGGGTGACAGCAAATGGCACGGCGTTTGACGAGGCATTGTTGTTTACGCATCGCGGCCTTTCGGGACCGTCGATTTTGCAGGTGTCGAGTTATTGGCGTGACGGAGATCCGATCACCGTGAACCTATCACCCAACCGCGATATTTTTGGCGCTCTGAAAGCCGCACGTAGCGAGAACGGTCGCCGCCAGATGCACACGGGGCTTGGCACGATCTTTCCCACCAAACTGGCCAACACATTGGCCGAGCGTCTGGGCCTATCGGGCAATCTCGCGGATCACTCCGACAAGGCACTCACCGCGATCGCCGATGCGCTCCACGCCATGGAATTGCGCCCTGTGGGGTCAGAGGGCTACCGCACAGCCGAAGTCACGCTTGGCGGCGTCGACACCGATGCGCTCTCGTCAGCCACGATGGAGGCCAAGGCGGTTCGGGGGCTGTATTTCATCGGCGAAGTGGTCGATGTCACGGGGTGGCTTGGCGGCTACAATTTCCAATGGGCGTGGTCATCTGCGGCTGCGTGTGGCCGCGCCATTGCGGCCTCTCGCTAAGCCCCCTACAAAGGGGCAAATCAACGGGAGCCTCATATGAAAATCGCCAGCTTCAACATCAACGGGATCAAAGCCCGCATGGACGCGCTCACCGATTGGCTCACCGAGGCCGAGCCGGATGTTGTGGTGCTCCAAGAGATCAAATCCGTCGACGAGAATTTCCCGCGCGAACACTTTGAGGACATGGGCTATATCGTTGAAACCCATGGACAAAAGTCGTTCAACGGCGTGGCGATCCTATCCAAACTACCGCTTGAGGATATCACCCGTGGCTTGCCCGATGCGGCGGGCATGGGACGCGAGGGGGCCGACGATATTGAGGCGCGCTATATCGAAGCCACGGTGATGGGCGCGCGCAATTCCGTTCGTGTTTGCGGGCTGTACCTGCCCAACGGCAACCCTGTTGATCTCAACCCAGATGGCACCCCCATTGAAGGATCGAAATACGATTTCAAACTAAAATGGTTCGCCCGATTGGAAGAGCGTGCGCGGGCGTTAATGGCGTTGGAGCAGCCGTTTTTGATGGCGGGGGATTTCAACCTCATCCCACAGGCCGAAGACGCAAAACGCCCCGATGCATGGCGCGAGGATGCGCTGTTTCGCCCACAAAGCCGCGCGGCGTTTCGCAGTTTGATGGCGCTTGGCTTTACCGATGCTTTGCGCGCCACCACCTCCGCGCCCGAGGTCTATACCTTTTGGGACTACCAAGCGGGCGCGTTTGATCGCAACGATGGTATCCGCATCGACCACTTTTTACTATCACCACAAGCCGCCGATTGCCTCACAGACTGTCAAATCGACGTGTTCACGCGGGCGAAAACCAAACCCTCGGACCATGTGCCGATCTGGGTCACCCTCGATATCTAACACCACGACCGGATCAAACAAAATGGCGCGCGGGAGAAATCCTGCGCGCCATTTTCTATGGATAAAAGATGTGGGGCGCGTGGGCCGCTACCACTTTTTCTTTTCGTCCGCGCGCCCTTTGCCAAGGTGTTTGCGCAACCGCGAGGGCACGGATTTCGTCTTGTTCTTGAACGGGTTTTTATCCGCTTGACTGCGGAAAAATAGACGGATCGGCGTGCCGGGCATGTCAAAATCCGCGCGCAACCCGTTGACGAGATAGCGTTTATAGGACGCGTTCAATTCATCGGGATGGCTACACATCACCACGAACTGTGGCGGGCGGGCTTTCACTTGGGTCATATACCGCAATTTGATGCGGCGACCGCCCGGTGCGGGGGGCGGGTGTGCCTCGGTCATGGCCGAGAGCCATGTGTTGAGCTTGGCGGTCGGCACGCGGCGGTTCCACACTTGGTGCGCGTATAAAATCGCCTCTTCCAGCTTATCAAGGTTCTTGCCGGTTTTGGCCGACACCGTGACCAATTGTGCGCCGCGCAGCTGTGGCAAAAGACGTGTAAACTCTTCGCGCAACTCTTTGGCTTTGTTGGACTTATCGGTCTCTTCGTCCCATTTGTTCACGGCAATGACCACAGCGCGGCCTTCGCGTTCGGCCAGATCGGCGATGCGTAAATCTTGCTGTTCAAACGGGATCGAGACGTCGAGCAGAACCACCACAACTTCGGCGAATTTCACCGCACGCAGACCATCAGCAACGGAGAGCTTTTCGAGCTTTTCCTGCACCTTGGCCTTTTTGCGCATACCCGCCGTATCGAACACCCGCACAGGCGTGTTGTTCCAGTTCATCGTAACCGAAATACTGTCGCGCGTGATCCCTGCCTCGGGGCCGGTCAACAGACGCTCTTCGCCCAACAGCTTGTTAATCAGCGTGGATTTGCCCGCATTCGGACGACCAACCACACAAATTTGTAGCGGCTTTTCGGCGGTGAAATCGCGAGACACACCGGCCTCTTCGCCCAATTCCTGCTCTTCTTCGGTCAGCTCAACGTCGACCTCGGGCGCCTCGGCTTGGGCGCGCTCGTCATAACCATCCGCAAGCGGGCGCAAGATATCATAGAGCTCGCCCATACCCTCGCCGTGCTCGGCTGAAATGCGCATCGGCTCGCCAAGGCCAAGCGAATAGGCCTCAAGGAACCCACCCTCGCCTGCGTGTCCCTCGGCCTTGTTGGCGGCGAGGATCACGTGCTTGGCGCGTTTGCGCAGAATTTCGGCGAACACTTCGTCGGCGGGCAAAATCCCCGCACGGGCGTCAATCATGAACAGGCACACATCGGCCATATCCACGGCCCGCTCGGTCAGTTTGCGCATCCGGCCCTGAAGGCTCTCGTCGGTCGCCTCCTCGAGGCCCGCCGTGTCGATCACGGTAAAGCGAAGATCGATCAGCTTGGCCTCGCCCTCGCGCAGATCGCGCGTCACACCCGGTTGGTCATCGACCAAGGCAAGACGGCGCCCCACGAGGCGGTTAAATAGGGTCGATTTGCCCACATTGGGACGTCCGACGATGGCGAGTGAAAAACTCATGGGATAACTCCCGTTAAATCCAGCGGCCACGCGAAGGCGCGGCGTTCAAGCGGTGGCGATACACCGAGACGCGGGGGGCCGTAAAGCCTAATCGCGTTTTGGCCCTGTTTGTACGCCGCGTCGTCGTATGCATCCCCCTATTTGAGGGCGGCAAGCTCGCCATTATCAAGCAGCAGATACATGACACCGCCCACCACGATCGGATCGGAGGACGCGCCAGCGGGCAACGCGAGTTGTGCGCTCAATGCGCCACTGTCAGGGGAAAACCCGCGCAAGACACCGTCAGAGGAGGCAACCCAAAGGCGGCCACCTGCGGCCACAGGGCCGTAGTGGGCAAACACGCCCTTACGCTTGCGCTCTTTCTCTTGGGTATAAAGAGGCAATTGAACACCCCAGACGCGTGCGCCGGTTTTGGCATCCAACCGTACGATTTCATTGCGATCTGTCACGATAAACACCGCGCCGCCAATCACAGTTGCGGGGCTGTACGCCCCCTCATTTGCAGTCCAAAGACGCGCGCCTGTGTCAACATTGAACGCCCCGAACCGACCCGCTTGGTTGCCGGTGTAGACCGTTTTGCCAATCACAACGGGATCGGCGGTAATGTCAGAGAACTTCGCGTAGACAAAGCCTTTGCGTTGTCCTGCAAGGCTTGCAGACCACAACCGCATGCCGCCTTTGCGAAACGAGCCGAACAAATCGCCAGTCGCAAAGGGAACAATCGCCAACGTGTCGGTAATTGCGGGCGATGCCGCCCCTACGCGTGACGTAATGGCTTCTGGTCCTGCCATTTCCCATTTGACGCGACCCGTTGCGGTCTCGACGGCCCATGCGCGGCTGTCCGCACCGACCACATAGGCCAGACCATCATAGACGGTAAGACCTGCGGCCCCTGCCGCGTCGATCCGTTGACGCCATTTAATCCCGCCAGACACCAGATCAGCGGCGATCAGTTCGCCGTAGCCGGTGGTGGCATAAAGTGTGGAGCCGTCGATGGCGAGCGTGCCGCCGGTGGCCTCCCCCGCCTTTTCGCCCACAGGTGTGAGGTCACGCGTCCAGACCGGTGTGCCCGTGACCGCCGATACGGCCGTAAGGTTTGCTTTGGCATCAAGTGTAACGACAACGCCTTGTGCGGCAACAGGATCCGTTGTCAGCCGGAACTTGCGTGAGTTTCCCGTCCCGATGGGCGTGGTCCACGCAAGGGCGGGTTGTCCGGCGGTAAAGGCGTTGTGACCTGCATCATGCAAGCGCCCCGCACCTGTGTGCGTCCACGCCGCGCGCGACACCTGTTTGCCAAGAGAGATTTGGGCGGATGTATTCGCCGCTGTGTCCGATGTGGCCACCGGATCACCACTGCGCGGATCAAGGCGTTCACCCGTCAAAATGACCTCACGGCCCGCACCACATGCCGACAACGCAACCGCCAGACCAAACAGTCCTGCTTTCACTGCGGTTTTACCCAATACGGTCATGCGCGCCTTCTCCCTCGTCTGTGTCGTTTACCACAAAACGGGTGTGCCCGCTTTGCTTTGGACCGGTTTCAGCCCACACTCATCAATCGGCTTTAGCCGTCAGTATCGGCGTTAAGATCGCCACCCAACGCCACAATCATCTGAACGGCACGACGGCGCAAGGCCTGACTTGCTTCGCCGTCTTCAGCCACGGCCCTTAGCCCCTCGATCGCGGCGTCCAATTGACCTGACTCGATCTGGGCCACGGCAATCTGTTCTTCAGCCAACAAACGGTAGGGCGCACCGGGTGACGCAATGCCCGCGAGCAATTCAATACGTGCCTCAGGGTCCATCTTGGACGCGCCAAGCATTGCCGTTTTGAGCAGCGCAAGATCGCGGTACACAGGGGCAAGGGTCGCATCCGCCACATAAGGCGCGAGGGTCGCCACCGCACCATCGACATTGCCCACCGCGTGCAATTCACCCGCACGGATCATATCGGACACAATGCGCGGCTGGCCTGTCAGATCAATCGCCGCCAGCGCATCTGCACGCGCCTGTGTGTCCTCGACCGACAAAGCCGCCGAGATCGCATCTCCCGCTGCTTCAGCCTGAACACGGGCTTTCGATTTGGCGTATTCGTTATAGGAGGCACCGCCGACAAGAGCGACAACGCCCACAATGCCGATCCACCCGTATTTACGGAAGATCGCAAAAAGTTTGTCGCGTTTGACCTCTTCGGTCACCTCTTCGATGAAGCTATCAGTATTGCTCAAAGCCGCCCCGCTGCGTTATCTGTTTGCGTTTGGCCAAACTCTTACCCCGAACTGCGCACGAATGCCAAGGGGGGACGCACATTGTGGGAGATCGCGATCCCTTGATCCGTAGATCAAAGCCCCTTTGTATAGGATGAATCTGTGAGATGCGGCTTGAAATCTGAACAGAACGGTTTACTTTTCGAAAAAGATCATTCAAAAGATCCAAAAACGCCTCAAAAACTGTCCATTCAATGCGCTATTGCCTGTGAAATGTTAATCCAACACCGCAGGCAGAGCGTAGACACACTACAACACTGTAAAACCCTTGTGGTTTCATCAGGTCGACACCATCTTGGCTTCAATGTTAATCATGTTAACAGACCTTGACGCTACACAATGCCAACGCCTTATTGCGAGATCCAGTGAGACGCCCCGACACTCAGTTGCCGTTCGGCAAAATAAATTAAAGAGACCCATATGCGCATCGTCCCCCTCCTTATCGCCATTATCGTAAGCTTTGCTCTGTATTTCTTCGTGTTCCAACGCGACACATTGGGCGAGATGTCCGGCAGTACGCAACCAAGTGTTGAAACCACAGACGCCACCCAAGAGCAGGCCGATGTTAACGCCATGGCCCCACCCGCCAATCGTGACGTCACCGACAAGCCTGTGGTCAAAGTGGTCGCGGAGCATTCTGTCGCCGAAGTTCTCGACAGTGCCGTGATTTTGCGCGGAGAGACGCAAGCAGCGCGCTCCGTCAATGTGTCGGCTGAAACATCGGGACGTGTTGTCTCGGCCCCGTTGCGCAAAGGCTCCTATGTCGAAGAGGGTCAGGTGATGTGTCAACTCGACGTCGGCGTGCGTGCATCGTCTTTGGCACAGGCCAAAGCGGCAGTCGCAGAGGCCGAAGTGGGCCTTAGCAACGCGCAAAAACTGGCCAAAGGTGGCTACGCCGCTGAAACCAACATCCTGACCGCCGAAGCGGGCCTAGAGCGCGCCCGCGCAGCACTGGCCCAAACCGAACAAGATATCGCGAACCTGACAATTGAGGCGCCGTTTGCGGGCTTGTTGGAAAGTGACACAGCCGAGCTTGGCACGTTGATGCAAGCCGGATCGATCTGTGCAAACGTTATTCAGCTCGACCCAATGAAATTGGTGGCCTTTGCCCCCGAGGCCGAAGTGGACCGTATCGAAGTCGGAACACTCGCCTCTGCGCGCCTTTTGACAGGCACACAGATCACGGGCCGCGTGACGTTCCTGTCGCGCTCCGCAGATCCGACCACACGCACCTTTCGCGTTGAAATCGAAGTCCCCAACAGTGATTTCGCCATCCGTGACGGACAAACCGTTGAAATGGCCATCCGCTCCGAGGGCAAATCGGCACATCTGGTCAAACAATCGTCCCTGACCCTCAATGACGAGGGCCTCCTAGGTGTGCGTATCGTCGATGACGCCCAAATGGTGGCCTTTGTGCCTATTCAGGTGCTGCGCGACACCCGTGAGGGCGTTTGGGTCGCGGGCCTGCCAGAGCGGGCCGATATTATCACAGTTGGACAAGAGTATGTCCGCGCAGGCGTGCCCGTTGAGCCGCATTTCGAGGAGATCAACTAATGACTGGTATCGTCGATTGGGCCGGTGAACGCGCCCGTATGATTCTGGCCTTTATCGTACTCACGCTGATTGCGGGTACGGCCGCCTACATCGGATTGCCCAAAGAGGGTGAACCCGACATTGAGATCCCTGCCCTGTTTGTCTCCGTCCCCTTCCCCGGTATTTCTGCCGAGGACGCCGAACGTCTGCTTGTCGAGCCGATGGAAACCGAAATGTCCGATCTGGACGGTTTGAAAAAACTGTCAGGCACCGCCGCAGAGGGCTACGGCGGTCTGGCCATGGAATTTGAGTTTGGTTGGGACAAAACCAAAGTGATCGCGGATGTGCGCGACCGGATGGGCCGCGTCGAGGCCAAGTTTCCGCAAGGCGCGGACAGCTATTCCATCAATGAAATCAACTTTTCCGAATTCCCGATCCTGATCGTCAACCTCACTGGCCCCGTGCCAGAGCGCACGCTGGTGCGCTACGCCAAACAGCTCCAAGACCGCTTGGACGGGCTTGAACCGATCTTGGAAGCACAGCTCACGGGGCAACGCGATGAAATGGTCGAAGTGACCATCGATCCACTGCGCCTCGAAGCCTATAATGTGACGGCCCAAGAATTGATTTCCGTTGTTGCCAACAACAACCAACTCGTGGCCGCCGGCGAAGTGCAGACCGCACAAGGCAACTTTGCGATCAAAATCCCCGCAAGCTTCAACGATCAAAGCGATGTCATGGAATTGCCGGTCAAGGTGAATGGCGACCGCGTCATCACCCTTGGCGATCTGGCGGACATTCGCCTGACCTTTGAGGACCGTGCGGGCACCGCGCGCTTTAACGGTGAGACCACCGTGGCGCTACAAGTTGTCAAACGCAAAGGCTTCCCCATCATCGACACCGTTGATCTGATCAAGGCCGAAGTGGCCGCCGAAGTGGCCTCATGGCCCGAGGAATTGCGTCAGGTGATCAATGTCGGCACGTCCAATGACCAGTCACGCCAAGTGGCCTCAATGGTGAGCCAGCTTGAGGGTGCGGTGATGACCGCGATTGCGCTCGTGATGATTGTGGTTCTGGCCTCGCTTGGTATTCGCTCTGCGTTGCTTGTGGGCTTTGCCATTCCGACCTCATTCTTGTTGTGCTTTATCCTGCTCGGGATCATGGGCATCACCATTTCCAACATCGTGATGTTTGGTCTGATTTTGGCCGTGGGGATGCTTGTGGACGGTGCGATTGTGGTGGTTGAATTTGCCGACCGCAAAATGGACGAAGGCGAAGGCCCGATGGCGGCCTTTGTCGAAGCGGCCAAACGCATGTTCTGGCCGATTGTGTCCTCCACCGCGACAACCCTATGCGCCTTTTTGCCCATGCTGTTCTGGCCGGGTGTTGCAGGTGAGTTCATGGGCATGCTGCCCGTCACCATCATCTTTGTTCTCTCCGCGTCTCTCATCGTGGCGTTGGTCTACCTGCCCGTTATGGGCGGCGTCTCTGGCCGCATTGCGCGCGTGTTTGACCGTTTTTCGGCAGGCTTGCGCCGCACCACGCCGTATTGGGTGCGTTTCCTTTTGGTCATCCCTGCGGCCTATCTGGTGTTCATCGCGATGATGCAAACGCTGAACGCGGGCTATCTGTTTGGCAACACGGCACCCAGTGGCGCATGGGCGGGCTATCTTGGTCCGGTCTTGTTCCTGATCGGATCGTCGCTCTTTGGCATTACGCTCTCTGCGGCACGCATTGAACGCACCAAAAAGAAAGTCGATAGCGGCTACAAACGCACAGCGTTTGGGTGGTTTACATGGGCCATCGCGGGCAATCCCGTCATGCCGGTTGTGACCATTATTGCAGTCGTTGTCTCGGTTGTGAGTGTCTTTGGCTACTACGGTAAAAACAACGCCGGTATGGAGTTCTTCTCCGCCTCCGAGCCAGAACAGGCAATCGTCTACGTGCGCGCACGCGGCAACCTGTCGCTGGCCGAAAAAGACGCGCTTGTGGCTCAGGCCGAACAAATTGTGCTGACACAGCGCGGCGTCGACAATGCCTTTGCCTTTGCGGGCGAAGGTGGGTTGAACGCCAACACGGGCGGGGCGGCAGGTCCATCCGACACCATTGGCCAAATTCAGGTTGAATTGATCCCATGGGAAGATCGCCCTGACGAGACGAAATCGACCAAACTGCTTGGCTTTATCCCGTGGGAAAACACCCATGTCGCCCCCGACTATGACGGCGATGTGGTGATTGCCGAACTCCAAGAGCGGCTCAACGCCATTCCGGGAATCTACGCGGAAATTTTGAACCTCGGCATGGGGCCAGCATCGGCCAAGCCGGTCCACTTGCGCCTCAAAGGCGACAACAGCGACGATCTCGCACGCGCCACCGAAATTGTGCGCGCCAAATACGAGGACATGCGCGGGTTGACCGATATTGAGGACACCCGCCCCCTCCCCGGCATTGATTGGCAGATCGACGTCGATGTCGAGAAAGCCGGACGTTTTGGCGCGGATGTGGCAACGGTTGGCGGAATGATCCAGTTGATCACACGCGGGATCATGCTCGATACCATGCGCGTGGATAGCTCGGATGAGGAAATCGAAATCCGTGTTCGCTTCCCCGAAGAGTACCGCGTGCTGTCGACCCTTGATACGCTCAAGGTGCGCACCCAAGACGGGCTTGTCCCGCTTGCCAACTTCATCACCCGCGAACCCGTTGCAAAACTCGCCCAGATCGATCGTGCCGATCAAAAGCGCTATTATGACGTAAAAGCGGGCGTCGAAGCCGACCTCAAAACCGATGACGGGATTGCAATCACCCCGACCGAACGCGTGGACACCCTCACCGAGTGGCTCACCACCGAGGCCGGATTGCCCGCCAGTATTTCGTGGGAATGGACCGGAGACGATGAGGAACAGCGCGAAACAGGCGCCTTCCTTGGCAAAGCCTTTGCCGCCGCTTTGGCGTTGATGTTCATCATCTTGCTGGCGCAGTTCAACAGTATCTACAACTCTGTTCTCGTGCTCTTGGCCGTTGTTATGTCAACGGCGGGTGTTCTCATCGGCTTGCTCGTGCGCGACATGGCGTTTGGTATGATTATGACGGGCACAGGTATTGTGGCGCTTGCGGGGATCGTGGTGAACAACAACATCGTTCTGATCGACACCTACCAAGAATACTCGCGCTACATGCCCAAGATCGAGGCGATCATTCGCACCGCAGAGGACCGTATTCGTCCCGTCCTTTTGACCACCATCACCACAATGGCGGGTCTGGCACCAATGATGTTCGCGCTTTCGCTCGACTTCATCAACGGCGGCTATTCGATCAACTCGCCCACTGCGGAATTCTGGACCAACTTGGCCACGGCTGTGGTGTTTGGCCTCGGGATTGCAACGATTTTGACGCTGATCTTTACCCCGGCGATGCTCGCACTTCGGGTTTGGGCGCGTGTCATTGTCCACCGCATCGTGATGACCGTAGCCAATCTTGTTGGCGCACGGTCGCGCACCGCAACGGACTACCGTTTGCACCGCGAAGCCCGCCGCACGCTCAACCCCGAGTTCGTTTGGACCACAGGGGCAAACGCATGGGGCAGCCCAGACTACGCGCCCGAGATGCCCGCAGATATCACCCCTGCGCCGCATGTCGAACAAGCAAACGCGGATATCGCGGCCACCTCTACGGCCGAGCTGCGCAAACGTGCACGCGCGCAAAGCAAGGCGTCGAAAGTCTCAAAGGACAACACACCGTCCCCCGATATCAAAGCCGCCGAATGAGCCGCACATCACAACGCAAAACGCCCCCAAACTTTGGGGGCGTTTTTGTATCTACACGGTGACGCAAAAGCGCGTCTATCCCTCATTGGATGGCAAGGCCTCACGCACCAGATCGAAATTCGCCCCCTCGTGGTGGCCGCGCTCCGACAATATCCGTTTCCACCGCCGCGCGCCGCGCTGTCCCGCGAACAAGCCGAGCATGTGGCGTGTGACCTGCGTCAGCTTGCCACCCGCCGCAATATGGCGCCCGATGTGGTCCTCCATCGCCAACACGACATCCTCGCGTGACAACGGCGCACGGTCCGCGCCAAACACCTGCGCATCGGCATCACCCAAAATGTCATAGGGCGTGTGATACGCCGCACGTCCAACCATAACCCCGTCCATCTCGCCAAGGTGATCGTGCACATGCGCCATCGTTGCAATGCCGCCATTGATCGACAGATGCATGTCGGGGAATTGCGCCTTCATGGCGTGGACAAGATCGTAATCCAACGGCGGGATATCGCGGTTCTCTTTGGGCGACAGCCCGTCAAGCCACGCCTTGCGCGCATGGATCTGCATACGGCTAATCCCCGCCGCGCGCATCGTGGCGATAAACGCCGGCAGCACCTCATGGGCCTCTTGATCATCAACCCCTATGCGACATTTGACCGTCACAGGGATATCCCCCGCAGCCTCTTGCATTTCAGTGACGCAGGCCGCCACCACATCCGGTGATTTCATCAAGATCGCACCAAACGCGCCCGACTGTACACGATCGGACGGACAGCCCACGTTGAGGTTCACCTCGTCGTAGCCCTCATCGACACACATCGTCGTTGCCGCCCGCAGCTCCACCGGATCAGAGCCCCCAAGCTGCACCGCAACAGGATGCTCGACCGCGTTAAACGCAATCAAATGACGCGCCCCGCCGCGCACAAGCGCGGGTGCGGTCACCATCTCCGTATATAAGAGCGTGTGATGCGACAAAACGCGGTGGAACACCCGACAGTTTCGATCGGTCCAATCCATCATCGGTGCAACGCTTAGGCGTGCAGATTTTTCTAATTTCATTTCAGACACTTACGGCATATATTTCGTTTAACGACATCCGCAACGTCGACAGCGCGACACGTGGCACTCCGAATGTACGGCTGTTTTTTCCTCCCTATCAGGACTTCGGCAGGGATGCACCCCTACGCAGATCACCCGAGCAACACATAGGCCTGACCCGCATCCCGCGTGTGGCTTCGGAGACATTCGACATGGGCGCAACATCCTCAGTACACATTTGATTAACCCTAAATGCACATTTTTTGGGCGAATTTGACGAATGCCCCGCGAGATCGCGCAAATCGAGTCGCGAAAAACGAATCACATATCCTTTAGTATTTTTATAAATTCCAACGGATATTCTAAATTACCAAACGGGCATATTTAAAAAATCCAAATGCGTTTATCGCGACCACAAAGAAGCCCGGCCACGCTTCAGCGTCGAAATGATACCAAAGATCCGCCCCCGCCCAGGTTCAAAAAAATACAAAGTAGGTTAATATAGGATCAAGCGTAGGACGTCAAAGACATCTTGCGCCTCGCCCGTAAAACACAGGGCGTTGCGACCCGAACCAAACGCAAAGAATTTGCGTTAACAATATGTAAATTAACAAGTTTCGCACCGTTATTGCGGTTCGGGCACCCTACGATCTGACGACTTTTCTATCTGCTCTTTTTGGCTGTGTGTGCCAATGACTTTCCAATTTCGGCAAGCCCATTCGCATGTCTACGCGCCACCAAAAGCGGCCCGACACGACAAAGACCAAACAGCAGTGTTCCGCGGCCCCGCTCCCGTCAGACGAGCGGACGCACACACGGATCACGACGACAACGACCGACTTTATGCCCACGAAAGGACGCACGATGACGCAGATTTTTGACCTGAAAATCGCAGATATCGCGTTCAGACATATCGCGACACGTCAAGCTTTTCGCGCGGCCACTGAGGTTGTTTTCTCGCCGTGCGTGGCGCGCCCTCGGGCAACTGCATCCGCACCTCACCCTTGTGCGGGGGGGGGGGGTGACGCGATGGCCATGATGATCCGCCTCATCCGCCCCCCGCCCTGACGCAGACCGCGTGAGGGTGACCGCGTCCCTGTCTGGCCTGCATGCCTCGCGTGCGCCGCCCGACACACAAACGGGTCACCGTCAAAACGTCAACGGACGTTCCATTTGGATGGACCCCGCCACGAGACTGGTTTCAGGACTGTGCCCCCTTTGGGCACCGCTCCCATCGTGCTGCGCGCATGTGATCAAACTGGGCCAAAGGCCCGCACACGACGCCGCACGCACACCAGCTTCGCCGCGATAAATCGCGGGCACACCATCCAATCCCCGTCCCGCTGACACTCGATCCTTTTGTGAGTTTTTCAGTTCATTCGACGGAGGGCCAAACATGGTCATCACACTTAACCCCGCAGACCTCACCGGCGAAGCCGCGCAATCATCGCTGTTTGGCGGTAACGTTCTGGCCTCTCGCGGCGACCTTACGGGCGATGGATCCTACGCGGAGGCCATCGAGGCGTTGGGTGTGACAGACATCCGCTACCCGGGCGGCGCGATCACCGAATACATGTTCGATATTGCAAACCCAGACGCGGACTATGTGGTTGATCCAAGCACGGGAGAGACGATACCGTTTATCCCAATCTCTGACTTCATGGCCTATGCCTCTGACAACGACCACACGGTGACAATCGTCGTGCCGGTCAACAAAAACCTTGGCGATGAGGTTGACGCGAATGGCAACCGCTTTGCCCAGATCGACGAGGCCGAACTGCGCACGTTTATCAATGATGTCTCTTCCGGCGTGTACGGCGATGCCGAGATTTCAGCGTTTGAAATTGGCAACGAATACTGGGGATGCGGCGCTATGACCTCGGTCGAGTATGGTCGCGTGGCCTCCCAGATGAGTGAGATTATCAGCGATGAGTTAGACACCGTCATCGTACAGGGCGGCGGTGACACGAGCGAAATCGATGTCGTCTTTCAAATGGGCTACAACTACGGCGATGCACGGTTGTCCGACGCCTATGACGGATGGTCCGCCGAAGATACCATTGAGGATCTCGCGCTGCGCTATCCCGATGCGGGCATTGATGACGGCTTTATCTATGCAAGTGGCAATATGAACTGGGGCGGGATCAACAATGCGCTGGTTCAGGCCGAGTTTAACGCCGATGAAGCGGCAGCAGCGGACGGTATTGTCTCGCACTTGTATTCGCGCGGCGCAGATATGGCGCACACCCGCACGGGTGATTTACGCATGATCGAAGAGCAATGGCTCGACAAAGAAGGCTTCGAAGATCTCAAGGTTTATATCACGGAATGGAACCAGAAATCCGTGGCGAGTCTTGATAAGCTCACGGATTACGGCCTCTACCAAGCGCATGAAATGCTCAATATTGTCGAAGAGTTCATGGCCTATGACGTCGAAGTCGCGCATGTGTGGCCCCTGATCCAGAACACAAAGAACCCGCTCGCAACCGGATTTGAGTATGACGAGAAAAGCCCCGCCGGTGAGATGTTTACGATGATGTCGCAAACGCTTCCGGGCAAATCCATGATCGACTTTGCACCCGTTGCCCAAGACACCGAATTTAAAGCGGGCGATGTCGACGTTCACGGCTTTGCCGGTGATGACCAACTTGTGTTCTATATCGCGTCCAATTCGCAGACAGAGAGCACCTCGACAGATATTGATATCTCACAGCTCGTCGCCGCATTTGGAACAATAGAGACAACACGTTTGGGTGTGGACGATGGCGACCTTCCCGGCAGCACGCTGTCCTCGCCAAATGTCGAGCGCCTTGACCAATCCGAAATTTACGAGGACGGCTTTTTGACCGCAGATTTACAGCCCGGAGAAATCTTGCAGGTGGTGATTACCAATGTTGTGCCGACAGATGACTTTGCCGACACGTTTAACGCCGCAAACAGTGCGGGCGCGGGTATGGACGCCGCAACGCTTCTCGACGATTTGATCGATGAGGCAAGCGCGGGGGATGTTGTCACACCGGAGCAAGAAGCGCCGGTCGATGCGCCCGCCCCGATGGTTATGACAAACGGTCTCTTTGCCGCCAATGTCGTCGATCAAGACGAACCATTGAGCGCGACTGCGGATGATGCCACACCGAGCGTTATCAATGAGCCGTCAGACCCGACACCGTTTGAGAGTGAATACGCGGTTACAGATCAGGGTGATTTTGAACAGCCACAGGACGCGCAACCCGCCGATCTGACAAGCACCCCACCCGCGCCCAACGCCTTTGCCATGTCGCTTTTGTCGGTGGATGACATCCCAACCGTCGATCTGCCCACACCCGATGATGAACCCTACCTTGATCCGGTCGAGGAGGATGATGATCCTGTTGGCCGCGCCCTTGAGGCGTCTGGCGGCTCGGGGATCGCGATGGCCTTTTTGCCACTGCTCGCCCTTCTGGGCATTGGTTGAACCTGTGACGCCCCCTCACTGGGGGCGTCACCCTGACCACGACTAAGCGAATATGTGAACCGTTTGTCCTGTGGCGGCTGAGCGTTTCACCGCTTCGATCACTTCGACCGCCGCCAACCCATCCGCACCACTGACAAGCGGCGCGTCCTCGCCACGGATCACGCGTCCGAAATGAGCCGCCTGTAAAACCAACGGATCGTCAAACTCAAAGATCGGTTTGGTCATCGTGATGGGATCCCACCATCCCTTCTCGCCCGCATGCGACCACAGCGCGAGATTTGGAAGTGCCAAGGAGCCGTCTGTCCCCCCAATCCAGTAGCAATTCTCGGACGTGGCCGCGTAATGTGCGTTTTCTCGGGCGGTCAATTCCCACGACCACGGCGCCGCCGCGGCGTCCGACACATTCACAGTTCCAAGCAATCCAGAGCGGAATTTGAGCAAGATCACAGCCGTTTCTTCGACCTCATTTCCACGCACAAAGTTGCTTTCCATCGCGTGCACGCTTTCAATCGGGCCGCACAGCGCATGGAGCACGTCGATATCGTGGATGAGGTTCAAATACACCGGTCCCGCGCCCTTGTGCCGCCGCCACTCCACATCGAAATAGGGATCAGGTTTGAGGAACCATGTTTGCGCCTGCACCGCCGTCAAGGTGCCAAGCGCGCCAGATTTCACCACTTCAACCGCCTTTGTGATCAACGGGTTATGGCGGCGGTGATGACCCGTCAACAGTGCGACACCTGCCGCCTGTGCTGCCGCTAAAACCGCGCGCCCCTCGGCCACATCTGTGGTAAACGGCTTTTCAACCAGCGCGGGCATCCCCGCCGCAACACAAGCTAGAGCCGTCTCACCATGAACCGTATTGGGCACCGCAAGGATCACCCCATCCGCGACATTGGCGGCAAACATGGCGTCGAGTGTCGCATACCACGCCACATTCATCTCAACGGCAAAGGCGCGCCCTGCATCCGTTGGATCAACAATGGCCGATAGCTCAACATCCTTGGCCGCCACTATGGCCGTGGCGTGACGTTTTCCGATCAGGCCCGCACCCGCAACGGCAATCCGCGTGCTCATATGTCTGTCTCCCTCATATCCCGTTCCCACACGCTAAAGCATGGGGCAAATAACCCAAGGACCAAAATGCGCCTTGAGGCAAACATCATGTTAACTCAGAGGCGGCCGCAAACGCGTGCCCTTAGATCAACGTGCCCATATGTTGCGTGGCCAAAGCATATCCATTCACGCCAAATCCCGCCATTACAGCGTCCGCGCGCATGGAGATGTAGGAATGATGACGAAAGGACTCGCGTTTGTGAACCTGTGAGATGTGCAGCTCAATCACTGGCCCCTCAAAGGTATTCAGAGCATCCAGAACCGCCACAGAGGTATGGGTATACGCGCCCGCATTAAGAATAATCCCCGCCGCGTGCTCGCGCGCCTCATGGATAAAATCGACCAAGCCACCCTCATAGTTGGATTGCATCATCTTGACCGCAAACCCGCCCGTTTTGGCGACATCCGCACACATGCGTTCGACATCGTCGAGCGTGTCATGGCCGTAGATATCGGGCTGGCGTTTGCCAAGCAGGTTCAAATTCGGGCCGTTCATAATATAGATGGTCTTGGTCATCTGGTCTGTCCTTTTTCGGATCGCGAGAAAGCTTGGGCATGGCGAGACATCCCGCCCCACAAAAGCTGTCCCATGGATATGACCGATTAGAGGCAATCGCGCTAGAGGCGGATACGCACGCGCGGTGTGTTTGTGATCCTGTAGCGCTACGATTCGACGTGAACTGGAGAGCATCGCGGGATGTCTTGCATTGCAGTATTAGATTAAAAACGCTGCGCATCTATATGTTTTACATGTAAACTACTAGATTATCAGCCTTGGAAATCCCATGCGAAACCACCCCTCCATCAAAACCGTTGCGTTCATCCAAATTTCTCGTCAGCTTGCGCACACCGCGCCGCGCGCGCCTTAAATTTCGTGTGAGGATACCCCATGGCACAGATCCAACTCGGCCTGATCGGCGACAATATCAAGGCGTCCCGCGCGCCAAACCTGCATCACTTTTGCGGCGAAATGACCGGTTTGGATGTCGACTATCAGCGCCTCATTCCGGCCGATTTGGGCACCGAATTTGACACCACTTTCGCCAATGCTTTGAACAGCGGTTACCGCGGCCTCAACATCACATTGCCATACAAAGAGCGCGTGGTCGCAAAGCTGACGATCGACGATCCCGACATTGCGCGGATCGGCGCGTGCAATACGGTTTTGTTTACCGAGGACGGCCCAAAGGGCTACAATACGGATTTCAGCGGCTTTATCGCGGGGTTTCGCGACACGCTTGGTGATATTGCACCGGGGCGCGTGGTCATGTTCGGCGCGGGCGGCGTGGGCAAAGCGGTGGCATTCGGCCTCAAGCGCCTGAATGCCTCACAGATCATACTGATCGACCCCGACACGACCAAAGCCCAAGAGTTGGCGGATGCACTCAATGCCTCGCACGACGCCTCGCACGACGCCTCGATCAACGGCGTCACATTGGCGCGTGTTGGCACCCTTGACGATCTTGCACGCGCAGATGGCGTGATCAACTGCACCCCCCTTGGCATGGTCGGCTACGGCGGATCACCCGTGCCAGAGGGTGCATTTCCGGCCGCCACATGGGCCTTCGATGCGGTCTATACCCCCGTAAACACGCCGTTCAAAGCACAAGCAGAGTCGGCGGGCGCTGCGTTTATGTCAGGGTATGAGCTGTATTATTGGCAAGGCGTCGATGCCTACGAGATCTTCACGGGCGTCAAGATCACCGATCACGCCACCCTACGTGCGCATCTCCTAAAAACCGCGTAAACCACGCACATTTTGCGATCGTTAGCGGGCGGGCTCACATCGAGCCTGCCCGTTTTTCATGGGCCAGATCTACGCCGCGCCGCCCCGATTATCCCAATCCAAAAATTAACATTATGTATGCCTAATCGCAAATATTGGTATTCGTCATTCTTTTTTAGCTGACATAATCTTTGCCCGTCCGCCGCGCTGTTTGCGCTGCGCGGTCGCTCGGGGAGGATACATGTTCGATACATCAAATGACCGGATTGGTGGAGCTATCCTCATCGAGGACGAGTTTTTGCGCGATGGTTTGCAAAACGAAAAGCGCGTATTTTCGGTCGAGGAAAAGCGCGCCTTTCTGGCAGATATCGAGGCGGCAGGCGCCACGCGTATTCAGGTCGGCTCATTCGTGCACCCCGACTATGTGCCGCAAATGGCCAACACCGATGCCCTATGCGCCGCGATGCCGCGCCGTGAGGGCGTGATTTACACAGCGCTCGTGTTGAACCAATCGGGGCTGGATCGCGCTTTGGCCGTGGGCCTCACGCATCTGTCGATCTCCGCCTCCGCCTCCGAAACCCATTCGATGAAGAACACCAATCGCACTGTGGCCGAGGGTCGTGCGCGGATCAGTCCCGTGATTGAAAAGGCGCTCAATTCGGGCGTCACCGTGCGCGCGGGGATCCAGTCCGCATTGGGCTGTGGGTTCGAGGGCAAGATCAGCCCCGCCGTGGTCATGGATATGGCGCGCGAATTTTCCAACATGGGCGTATCAGAGATCAACATCGCCGACACCGCCGGCCTCGCAAACCCGCGTCAGGTCTACGAGATGTGCATCGCCTTGCGCGCCGTGGTCGCCCCGCATGTTGCACTCTCGTTGCATCTGCACGACACGCGCGGGCTCGGGCTGGCCAATATGCTTGCAGGACTTCAGGCGGGCGTTCGGATTTTCGACGCGGCCATGGGCGGATTGGGCGGATGCCCGTTCATACCCAAGGCAACGGGCAACATCGCCACCGAGGACGCCGCATTTTTATGCGGTGAAATGGGCTATGAGACAGGGATCAATTGGGACGCTCTGCGCGCACCGGTTCAGCGCGCCGAAGCCCTACTTGGGCGCACGCTGCCTGCGCGTGTCTCCCATGTTCCCGCACCTCCATGGGTCCACATGAGTGAGGCCGCACAATGAGCCACGACTTTGCCCTGTCCTATCTCACGGTTCCTGGTCTGACGCCGCCCGAGCAAACCTATATCGCCGCAGATGCCGGCTATGACTATGTGTCCTACCGCCTGTTTCATTTGGGTGTCGCAGGCGAGCCGGACATTGATCCCGCCTCACCCCAAGTGATCCGCGAGACCAAAGCCGCCTTGGCCGCAACAGGGATGAAGGTGTTTGATATCGAGCTGTTTCGCATTTTGCGCACTCTTGATCCAAAATCATTCCTCCCCGCGTTTGAGGCAGGGGCGGAACTCGGCGCGAAACAGGCCATTTGTTCGGCATGGACGGATGTGCGCAACGATCGCAGTTTCATTGTCGAGCGGTTTGCGGAAATCTGTGAACTGGCCCGTCCGTTCGGGATCACCGTGAACCTTGAATTTCCCGCATTCTCGCGGCTCTCCTCGCTTGAGGAGTGTCTCGAAATCCTCGACCGCACCCGCGCCCCGAACCAAGGTTTACTTGTCGATACGCTCTACATGCACTTTAACAAAGCGCCGCTATTTGCCCTAGAACGCGTGCCATCGGAATGGATCAATTTCCTGCACATCTGTGATGCGGGCGACGTGATGTATACCAAAGACGATATGATCCACATCGCGCGCGATGCACGGTTGTATCCTGGCGAGGGCGCAATTGATTTTTCCGCCATCAACTATTTGTTCCCCAACCTGCCCTTGTCGATCGAGTTGCCCCATGCCGCACGCATGGCCGAACTTGGACCGCTTGAGCACGCGCGCCGCTGTGTTGATGCCGCACAATCCCTATTTAACGGGCGCGAAACACCCGCCCGCACCGCAACTCTGGGCTAACCCCCGCCCCAACAGACCAAGGAGAGAGCCACATGGCCAGAGACCTCACACCGGACGAAAAAGCAACCGCGGACGCCATGCTCGCGCGCGCGCGCACCGCAATGGACGACATGTCCGACTACACCCAAGAGCAGGTGGACCGTTTGGCACAGGCTTTGGGGTGGAACTGCGGCAATGAGGAAACCTTTGTGCGGATCGCGCAAATGGGCGTGGACGAAAGCGGCATTGGGGACCGTGCGGGGCGCGTTGGCAAACGCGGTAAAATCCTTGGCGTCCTGCGCGATGCGCTACGCGGAAAATCCGTAGGTATTATTGAGGAAGACCCCGAAAAAGGTCTGACCAAAATCGGCAAACCTGCGGGTGTCATTGCCTCCTTGATCCCCACAACGAACCCGGAACTCACACCTCCGGTGACCGGTATCTACGCAATTAAATGTAAGGACGCTGTGATTTTCTCCCCCCACCCGCGTGCGGCGAAAACCACGTTCGAAATGGTGCGGGTGATGCGCGAGACATTGGCAAAACTGGGCGCGCCGCGCGACATGTTCCAATGCGTTGAAACCCCGTCAATTCCGCTCACCAACTACCTGATGAGCATCTGCGATCTGACCATGGCCACGGGCGGAAAACCTATGGTCCAAGCCGCATATTCGTCGGGCAAACCCGCCTATGGCGTGGGGGCGGGCAATGCGACGATGGTGATCGACGCGGACGCCGATGTGGCCGAGGCCGCGATGAATTCGCGTATCTCCAAAACCTCAGATTTCGGTTCTGGCTGTTCGGCGGATGGTAACCTGATCATCTCCGAAAACATCTATGACGAGATGAAAGCGGCGCTGATTTCCGAGGGCGGCTACCTGTGTAACGCCGATGAAAAAGCTCTACTTGCCGGGGCGTTATGGAAAGAGGACGGCGGACGGCGCATTGAAACGGTCGCCATTGCCGCCCAAGACATCGCCACATTCGCAGGCTTCACCATCCCTGATGACCGCAAATTCATTATGGTCGAACAAGAGGCCATCGGCAAAGAGCACAAGTTCTCGGGCGAAAAACTCTCTGTCACAATGGCGCTTTACAAATTCACCAACTTTGAAGACGCGAAGGCCAAGGTGCGCGCGATCTATGAGGTTGGCGGCAAGGGGCATTCGTGCGGAATTTACTCGTTCAATGAGGATCACATCTTGCAGCACGCGATGAATGCGCCCGTCTCGCGCATCATGGTGCGTCAGCCGCAATCCAAAGCCAACGCAGGGGCATTCAACAACGGCATGCCCATGACATCCTCGCTCGGGTGTGGCGTCTGGGGCGGCAACGTCACCAACGAAAACGTCTCGCTCAAGCATTACATGAACGTCACATGGGTCGCGCGTCCAATTGCCGAAGATCGCCCGTCCGACGCGGAGCTGTTCGGCGAATTCTATAACACGGAGGTGATGTAAGATGGTTGCTAAAAACATCGAAGCGGGCAAGGATCTGATTGCCAATCAACTGTGTCGCTATCTCGAAGAGCGCGGAACAAAACACGTCTTTGGCCTATGTGGTCACACCAATATCGCCATTTTGTCGGCCATGGCGGACAGCGGCCTAGAGTTCGTCAATGTGCGCCACGAACAAATCTCGAGCCACGCAGCAGACGGCTATGCGCGCGTGACGGGCAAGGCCTCCGTGGTCTTATCGCACCTGTCGCCCGGCCTGACCAACGCGGCCACAGGCGTGGCAAACGCGGCACTGGATTGCATTCCGATGGTGGTGATTGCGGGTGATATTCCGTCCTACTATTACGGCAAGCATCCGCACCAAGAGGTCAACTTGCACGCCGATGGCGCGCAATATGAAATCTACCGCCCCTTTGTGAAACGCGCGTGGCGCGTGGATACGCCCGAATTGCTGCCCGAAATCATGGAAAAAGCGTTCCAACTGGCCGAAAGCGGCCAGCCCGGTCCGGTTTTGGTCAATGTGCCGATGGATTATTTCTCCGCACAGATCGACAATGCATTGTGGGACAAACAAAGCGCCAACACCAAAGCGCTCAAAAAGCCGTCCATCGATGATGAGACCGCGCGCGAGATCATTGGCACGCTGTTGTCAGCCACAAATCCCGTCATCTACGCAGGGGGCGGCGTGGCTCTGTCGCGCGCTTGGGATGAGCTCAAAGAGCTTGTCGATCACCTCTCCCTGCCCGTCTCGCATTCGTTGATGGGCAAAGGCTGCGTGCCAGACACGCACCCGCTTGTGCTCGGCATGACCGGATTTTGGGGCACGACGTTGACCAACAAAACCACACTCAAAGCCGACTGGATTTTGGGCCTTGGCACACGGTTCAAAGAGGCTGATTGTTCGTCATGGTATCCCGAGTATACGTTTAACATCGCGGACGGCGCGTCCAAACTGATCCACATCGACATCGAACCCCAAGAAATCGGGCGCAACTATCCCGTCGAAATCGGCGCAGTGGCGGATCTGAAATCGGCCCTAAAGGTGTTGGTGCGCGTGGCGAAGGATATGGCGCCAAACGGCATCAAACGCCCCGAAGTGATTGAAGAGATTGCACAGTTTCGCGCCGCATTCAAAGCCGCCAACACCGAGATGCAGACCTCGGACGCCTTCCCGATGATGCCCGAACGCATCCTTGCCGATCTGCGTCTGGCCATGCCCGATGACGCGATCCTGACCTCTGATGTGGGATGGAACAAAAACGGTGTCGCACAACAGTTCGACATTCTCACCCCCGGCTCGATCTTGATCCCAGGCGGGTTTGCCACGATGGGTTTTGGTCCATCTGCGGCGATTGGCGCGAAAATTGCCGCCCCCGAGCGGGTTGTGATCTCTCTCGTGGGCGATGGTGGATTTGGTCAGAACCCCGCCGTCCTCGCCACGGCCGCCGCCGAAGGGTTGGCGGTGATCTGGGTCGTGATGAACAACAACGCGTTCGGCACCATCGCGGGGCTGCAAAAAGCCCATTACAACATGACCTATGGCACAACCTTTGCCAAAGCCAATGACGTGATGGAGCAAACACCGGACTACGCCGCAATCGCGCGCGCCTATGGCTGTGACGGGGTGCGCCCTGCATCGGCTGCGGCGTTCAAACCGGCCCTTGAGGCGGCAATTGCATCAGGCCGTCCGACCGTGATCGACGTGGCGATGATCAACAATCCGACCCCCACAACAGGGCATTGGAACATCCTCGACATCTATTCCCCCGAGGGCGGTGTCGGTCACGTTTCGACCGCCTAAAATCACATCGGCGGCGCGTTTGAATTCAATGGGATATTTGCAAACTCGCGGATATAATCCATTTAAACGCGCCACCAAACCAACACCAGTTCACTCATAAAGGTGACCCTATGAAAACGTCGATTGCCACAGTATCCGTTTCGGGCGACTTCCAAGAGAAGTTGACAGCCATTGCGAATGCGGGGTTCGACGGGATTGAAATTTTCGAACAGGATTTCATCACCTTTGACGGAGCGCCGCGCGATGTGGGCCGCCTTGTTGCGGATCACGGATTGACGATCGACCTGTTTCAACCGGTGCGCGATTTTGAGGGACTGGACGGCGCGGCACGCACCAAAGCGTTTGACAGGATCGAGCGCAAATTCGATTTGATGAGCGAGCTGGGCACCGATCTTTTGCTGATCTCCTCCTCGACACACGCACAGGCCACGGGCGGCGTTGACCGTCTGGCGGACGATTTTAACGAACTGGGCGCGCGGGCCGCAAAACGCGGATTGCGCGTTGGCTATGAGGCGCGCGCATGGGGCAAATACGTGCGCGATCACCGTGATGCGTGGGACATTGTGCGCCATGCCGATCATGCATCCGTGGGCCTGATCCTCGACAGTTTCCACACACTCGCCGCCAAAGTGGACCCTGACACCATCCGCGATATTCCCGGTAACAAGATTTTTCACGTTCAACTTTCGGACGCGCCGCACATCGATATGGGCCTTGAATACCTGTCACGCCATTTTCGCAATATGCCCGGTGAGGGGGATTTAGACATCGTGTCTTTCTTGCGCGCGGTTATGGCGACGGGCTACGCAGGGCCGCTGTCTCTCGAAATACTCAACGATCAGTTTCGCGGTGGCTCGGCGCGTGTGATTGCCGCGGACGGGCACCGCTCCCTCGTCAAACTGATGGATGATCTGCGCCGAATTGAGCCGGACCTTGATCTTGATTTGCCCGCGATGCCGGCACCCGTGGACGTGCGCGGCGTCGAGTTTGTCGAATTTGCGGCCAACGAAAAAGAGGCCGGAACCCTTGGTAAGATGTTGCATACACTTGGCTTTTCGCGCTCGGGTCAACACATCCACAAAGCGGTGAGCCTCTGGACACAAGGCGACATCAACATCGTGATCAACACCGAACAAGAGGGATTTGCTCACTCTGCCTATGTCATGCATGGCACCTGTGTGTGCGATGTGGGGCTCAACGTTGCCGATGCGCAGGCCGCCAAGGCCCGCGCCCAAGCGCTCGGCGCGAACCTGTTCTCACAGCGCCTTGGCGAGGGCGAACTCAATATCCCCGCCGTGCGCGGCGTGGGCGGATCAGTCCTGCACCTGCTCGACAAATCGTCCAATCTGGCACAGGTGTGGGACCAAGAATTCATGCAAATGGTGGACAAAGACGCCAAACCCGTGGGCCTGATGCGCATTGATCATTTTGCCGAAACCATGAAACACGACGAGATGTTGACGTGGACTTTGTTTTACACGTCGATTTTCAATCTGGAACGCACGCCACAGGTGGATGTCGCCGATCCGGGCGGCGTGGTTCATAGCCGCGCTATCCAAAGCCCAGACGGCACATTCCGCCTGACCATGAACGGTGTGGAGAGCCACCGCACCTTTGCCGGTCGGTTTGTCGCGGACAGTTTCGGCTCGTCTGTGCAACACATCGCAATGGAGACGGACGATATTTTTGCAACGGCCAAGGCACTTGCCAACAACGGGTTTGAAAGCCTGCCAATGTTTGAAAACTACTACGGCGAACTGGCCGCGCGCGCAGATGTTGACGCGGACACACTGGCCGAAATGCAAGCGCACAACATCCTGTATGACGAAGACGAGCATGGTGCATTTCTACAAATGTATTCAAAACCTTACGGCGAAGGTTTCTTTTTCGAAATCGTGCAGCGCGTCGATGGATATGACGGGTACGGCGCGGTCAACGCCTCGGCGCGCACCGCCGCCCTCAAGCGTCTGTCGCGCCCCGCAGGCATGCCGCGCACCTAAACCTGCGGCGCGCCCGCGTGCCTAACTGATAATCTCGAACTTGCGCACATCGACCATGCCACGGTCGGTGATTTTGAGCGCGGGGATCACCGGCAAAGCCAGAAACGCCAGTTGCAAAAACGGCTCCTCCAGTGTGACACCCAACGTGCGAGCCGCCGCGCGCAAGTCGACAAGTTGGGCATGGACCGTCTCGAACGGCTCAAGGCTCATCAACCCCGCCACGGGCAACGCAAGTTCGGCCAAAACCTTGCCATCGCTCACGACCACAAACCCGCCTTCGATCTCGCTCATACGGTTTGCGGCGATGACCATATCGGCGTAATCGACGCCAACACAGGCGATATTGTGATGGTCGTGACAGACGGTCGAGGCAATTGCTCCCGCCGTCATTCCAAAGCCTTTGACAAAGCCGCTTGCGATATTGCCGTTTTTGCCGTGACGCTCGATCACGGTGATGCGTGTGAGGTCGCGGACGGGATCAGGGCGCTTGTCACCATCCACAATGGGGATCGTTTCGATCAGGTGTTCGGTGATGATCTTTCCCTCAAGAATGCCGATCACATCCGTTTGTTCGCGGTTGCCGCCTGAGCGAAAACTTTCCGCTACAACACGCGGGGCCTGAACCGAATTGCGCGCCACAGGCGGCAAGATATCGCGCGCGGCAAATGCGGCGTCCGTGACCTCGACGCCACCCGCAAAGACCATCGACGCGTTGCAGCCTTCCAAACTATCGAGCACCACAATGTCGGCGCGTTTGGATGGCGCGATCATGCCGCGATCCTTGAGGCCGAACGCCTCCGCCCCTGACAGTGTGGCGGCGCGGTACACGGCCAAAGGCGAACAGCCAAGCGCGATCAATGTGCGGATCATGTGATCCAGATGGCCGGATTCCGCGATATCAAGCGGATTACGGTCATCGGTGCACAGGCACATGTAGGCCGAGGTCAAATCGGTCAACAACGGATGCAGGGCATGCAAGTCTTTGGACACCGACCCCTCACGGATCAACACCCGCATCCCCTTGCGCAGTTTTTCGCGGGCCTCCTCGACCGTTGTGGCCTCGTGTTCGGTGCGGATCCCTGCGGCGATATAGGCGTTGAGATCATGGCCTGACAGTTGTGGGCAATGCCCGTCAATATGCGCGTCCTCAAACAGGCGCAGCTTTTTCATCGCCTCGGAATCGCGGTGGATCACACCGGGGTAGTTCATGAATTCGGCCAGACCAATGGCGGACGGATGCCCCATGACCTGTTGCAGATCACCCGCCAGTAGCGTGGCCCCTGCGGTTTCCATATGGGTCGACGGCACGCAAGACGACAATTGCACGCGGATATCCATCAAGGTGCGCTCGGACGCCGCCTGAAAATAGCGGATACCGTCAAGACCGATGACATTGGCAATCTCGTGGGGATCACAAATGGCGGTCGTGACACCGCGCGGCGTCACGCAGCGGTCAAATTCAAACGGGGTGACAAGCGAGCTTTCGATATGCAGATGTGTGTCAATGAACCCCGGAACAAGGATTTTGCCCGTCACATCAATCTCGCGCACGCCCGTGTAGCTGTCAAACACCCCCGCGATGCGGTCGCCACACATGGCCACGTCCCCGTGGATCAACTCACCCGTCATCAAATCAAAAATGCGGCCGCCCTTAAGCACAATATCAGCGGGGATATCACCGCGGGCTTGGGCAATGCGTATCTCCAGATCGCTCATGTCGCACCTCGTGTCGTCGGGTTAGATGATACCGTCAATTTGCGTGTGGGGCAGCACTTCGTAGTCGCATGAAATCAATTTACGCGCCCCCGCCAAATCACTCAGGGGCATCATCCATACAACACGTTCGCCCAACGCAACAGCCGCTTGGGCCTGAATCATCGCATTCATCGTATCGGCGATGATCATCCGCTCGGCATCACGCCGCGCCAGTTCTAATAGCGCCGTGTCCTCTTTGCGGTGAATAACCAAATCCGCCTCTTGAAGGCGTTGTACCGCGCGTAATGTCAACAAATCTGGCACCCGCGTCACATAGGGGACAAGGCTCAAGACCCCACCCGTGCTTTGATCCGGCGCGCCATTGCGACCAATGGCTGCGCCAATCAATTCGGAGGCTTCGATCTCGTGACCGGTTGTGAACAGATGGCGCGGCGGTCCGGCAAAGACCCACCGCCAAAATCCGCGCCGCTGCTCCTTTGGGACCAAGCGCGCAACAGTGGGCCGCAATCCACCCGCAAGACGCACAAAACGGCCTAAATCAGGCTCCAGAATTCCCTCGATCCGCGTTTTGATCTGACGCCCCAGAATAGGCGCGGACCCTTCGGTTCCGATTGCGACGACAAGCGGCGCACGGTCCACGATCGAGGGCGTGTTGGCCTCACACAACTCGGGCTGATCCACCACATTCACCAAGGCGCGTGCATCGCGCACAATGGGATATAGGCTTGCATCGATCCCCGGACATCCCGTTGCGAGAAAGACCAAGGCCGCGCCCTCAAACGTGGCGGATGTCAGCGCCCCGTTGACCACTGAGATATCGCCAGACGTCACTAAGGTGCGCAATTCACTGCATAAATCAGGCGCGTGCACGGTGATGCGCGCCTTTGACTTTCGCAACAACCGGACCTTTTGAGCCGCTGTTTCGCCACCGCCCACGACCACGACATCACGGTCGGTCATTCGTAAAAACATCGGGAAAAAGTTCATGGGGCGCCTTGGGCAAAATTCTACTGTTGCCCTAGAATTGACCGCGCCCACCGCCAATACAAGAGGAAGACGCATAAAAAAGTCAGCGTTTTTGACTTAACCTTGCGAAAGCGCACAGGGTTTCATCATCGGTCAATCTGGCGAAACGATGTGGTGGACCCTGCGCTCAAGCCTATGCGATCGCCCCTATGAGATCGCCCGTGCGACCATCACGCGCGCGCCGTGCGCCGCAAGTCCGGTGTAGGCCTCTGTAACAGCCGCAACAAAGACCGCATTACCCGTGAGAGACACAGGAAAGATATCGTTCAGGCCCAAGAGGTTTTGCACTTTATCTTGGGGCGCGGCCCCCGCATCCGACAATGCCTTAAGGCGCTGCGCCATGGGGTCACGCACATCAATCGGCGCGCCCGCATCATCGACACCACCCACATAGCGCATCCATGCCGCCACTGCGAGGATGAGCCCCGCCATAGGACGCCCCGCGTCAAGCCCCTCACCCACCTGCGTCAAAATCCGCTGGGGCAGCTTTTGCGACCCGTCCATCGCGATTTGCCACGTCAAATGACGGATTGCGGGGTTTTGGTAGCGCGCCAACAACGCATCCGCATAGGCGTGAAGATCAACACCCTCGGGCGGCGTCAAACCGGGGATAATCTCGTCGCGCCACAGCCCTTTGACAAAGGCGGCGTAATCGGGATCGGCCACGGTGTCCGATATCGTCGTAAGCCCCCCCAGATATCCAAGATAGGCCAGCGACGAATGCGTGCCATTGAGACAGCGCAACTTCATATCCTCAAACGGCGTCACATTAGCGACCAATTGAACACCGACCGCGCCCAGATCAGGACGCACACCGTCCACAAAATCGTCTTCCACGACCCATTGGCGGAACGGTTCCATCATCACGGGGGAAGCATCGTATTTGCCGATATCCGCCCCGAGTGCGTCGATATCTTCAGGCTTGGTTGCGGGCACAATGCGGTCCACCATCGTGGCGGGAAACCGACACTCAGAGGCAATCCAATCGCGCAAATCGCGATCAATCAGCTCCGCCAGCTCCAACACAACACCGCGCACAACACGCCCATTATCCGGCAGATTATCGCAGGTCAGCACCGTAAAGGGACGCAGACCCGCCGCACGGCGGATGTCTAGTGCGCGCACCAAAAACCCGAGCGCAGAGGCAGGGTTGGCGATATCGGCAAGGTCTTGTTGAATATCGGGATGATTTTGGTTGAGCCGCCCCGTGGATGGCTCGTGACAGTATCCTTTTTCCGTCACGGTGAGCGTGACGATTTTCACCGCCTCATCCGCCATCGCTGTGAGAACGGCGGCGGGATCGTGAGGGGCGACAAGCACGTCTTGGACGATCTCGACGTGGTGGGCAATGCGGCCAGTTGGGGCCAGTTCAAGCGCGGTATAGGCGCAACCTTGTGGTTTAAGGCGCTCCGCCTGTGTCGGACTTTTGAGCGACACGCCGATAATGCCCCAATCGCCACCTGATTTCGCCATTGCCTCGGCGATGTAAATCGCACCATGGGCGCGGTAAAACGCGCCAAGGCCAAGGTGGATCACACCCACGGCGGGTTTGGGCGCATCTGTGCGCGACAAGCGTTGCAAGGCGGTGACATCAGTCATTGGGGAGACCTTTAAAACAGAAAACCCCGCACCCGCCCTATGCGGCAGGCACGGGCATAGAGTTAGCGCGCGAGCCAACCGCCATCGACGTTGAGCACAGCGCCCGTGACGTATTTGGCAGCCTTGGAACACAGGTAAGCGGCAGTGCCACCAATGTCATCAGGATCGCCCCAACGGCCCGCAGGAATACGCGCCAGAATTGCCGAATTGCGGTCCTCATCGGCCCGCAGCGCCTCGGTGTTGTTCGTGGCGATATACCCCGGCGCGATGGCGTTGACGGTGATCCCTTTGGCTGCCCATTCGTTGGCGAGGATTTTGGTGATCCCTGCCACCGCGTGTTTCGACGCCGTGTAGGCCGGCACGCGAATGCCGCCCTGAAACGACAAGAGCGAGGCAATGTTGACCACCGCGCCCCCTTTGCCCTGTGCGATCAATTCGCGGCCAAATGCCTGACAGGTGAAAAACAGCGCCTTTTGGTTCACATCGATCACCGCGTCCCAGTCCTCCTCGGAGTAGTCCACGCTATCGGCGCGGCGGATGATGCCCGCATTATTCACAAGGATATCGATCCCTGCGCCTGTGAACACATCCTTTGCGGCCATCGGATCAGCGAAATCAAGCAAGAGGCTCTCACCGTTGCCGCCCGTCGCCGCAATCAATGCCACGGTCTCGTCACAGGTCCGGCGTCCGGCACAGATCACATGCGCGCCTTGGCCCGCGAGGGCCACCGCGATGGCCTGTCCAATGCCCGTGTTGGCACCGGTCACAAGAGCTTTGCGCCCTTTTAGAGAAAACAGATCAGACATCATTACCCCCTTAGCGCAGCTCGGACGGTTGGACAAAATCCATGTCCGTGTAATCGACATTGTCGCCCGCCATGGCCCAGATAAAGTTATATTTGCCAATGCCCGCACCCGAATGGATCGACCATGTGGGCGACACAATGGCCTCCTCGTTAGCAACAAACATGTGGCGGGTTTCTTGTGGCTCGCCCATTAGGTGCAAGACGCGGCTCGCCTCGTCCATACCCCAATACAGATAGGCCTCCATACGGCGGTCATGCACGTGCGCAGGCATGGTGTTCCAAACCGATCCCTCCTCAAGCGCGGTATAGCCCAGAACCAGTTGACAGCTTTGCATCACGAGCGGATGGATGAACTGGTTGATCGTGCGTTTGTTGGAGGTCGCCGCATCCCCCAATTCCATTTTGGCGGCATCAGCCACCGTCACAAGGCGCGAGGGATAGGCGTGATGCGCAGGGCATGACGTGATGTAAAACCGCCCCTGCCCTGTGAACGTCACCGCCCCCGACCCCATACCGAGGTACAGCACATCGCCCTCGTTCATGGCGAAGCTTTCACCACCGGCCTCGACCGTGCCGGCGCCGCCAATGTTGACGATGCCCATTTCGCGGCGCTCAAGAAAGGTCGCGGTACGGGTTTCTTCGACCTTATCAAGGGTGAGCGATCCGCCCGCAGGCACCGCACCGCCCACCGTAAATCGGTCATAATGGGTGTAGACGAGGTTGATCTCGCCCTCTTTGAACATCCCCTCGCACAAGAAATTGTCGCGCAGCCCCTGCGTGTCCATGCCCTTTGCATGATCGGGGTGAATGGCGTGGCGGGTCTCGACATTGAGAATGGTCATATTATCGTCCTTTTGTATTAAATTCAGTAGCTTGGCTTAAAGATCAAAGCTTGTACGCCTCTTTTACCAATCGGTAGGTCAGATCATGTGCAACCTCATGGGCCTCACTCGCACCAAGCCGCCCCGTGGCCACCAGTTCGGCAAGATAGCCCGCATCAACGCGGCGCGCCACATCATGACGTGCAGGGATCGAACAAAACGCACGCGTGTCATCGTTAAAGCCAACGGTGTTGTAAAACCCTGCCGTCTCCGTGACGTTTTCGCGAAACCGCTTCATGCCTTCATAGCTGTCAAAGAACCACCATGGCGGGCCGAGACGTAGCGCAGGATAGACCCCCGCAAGCGGTGCCAATTCGCGGCTTTGCGTGGTCTCGTCGAGCATGAACAAAATAACACGAAGGTCTTTTTCCATCCCAACGGCTTGCAGCAGCGGCTTGAGATTGTTCACAAATTCCGTTTGCGAGGGGATATCAAAACCTTTGTCGCGCCCGAACATCTGAGCCACTGGCCCAGAGTGATTGCGATGTGCGCCCGCGTGGATTTGCATCGTCAACCCATCGTCGATGGACATCTTTGCCATCTCGGTCAGCATTTGCCCGCGAAATGCATCGCGTTCATCGGCTGTGCCCTTGCCCGACAAAACGGTTTGGAACAATTCGGAGGCCTGCGCAGGATCGAGGTTCTCGGTGCGCGCGCTAGGGTGCCCGTGATCCGAGGACGTCACACGCCCAACCTGTTTGAAATAGGCGCGGCGCGCACGGTGCGCATTGAGATAACCGGTCCATGACGCGGTGTCCTCCCTCGTCAATTCGCCCAGTTTGAGCACATTGTCGGTAAAGCCCGCGAAATCCGGATCCACAACATCGTCGGGACGGTAGGCGGAGATCACCGTGCCGTTCCAATCGCCGTCCGCAATCATGCGGTGATATTTCAGATCATCAAGCGCCATTTCCGTGGTTGAAATAGCCTCGATATTGAACCGCTCAAACAGGGCACGGGGCCGGAAGTCATCGGATTTCAAACAGGCATCGATGTGATCATAGTACTCGGTCGCGGTTTGCGGCCCGAACGGGATATCAAGACCAAACACCTCTTGAAACGCATGTGTGAGCCACATGTTCGAGGGCGTTCCGCGCAGCAGGTAAAAGTGCTCTGCAAACACCGACCAGATTTTGCGCGGGTCTTGTTCCGTCTCACCACCATCGGCACGCGGCACACCCAAGGTCGCCAGATCAACCCCTTGGGAGCAATACATCCGGAATACATAGTGATCTGGTGTCACGAACAGGCGCGCGGGGTCAGGGAAATTCTCGTTGAGCGCAAACCAACGCGGATCGGTATGGCCATGGGGCGAAATGATTGGCAAGTCTTTGATGCCAGCATAAATGTCGCGCGCAAGATCGCGCACACGGCCGTCCACCGGAAATAGCCTATCGTCGTTCAGAAGCGCCATGAGCATGTCTCTCCGTTATCATCCGTCAAAGTTCCGAAACGCCCGCCACAAAATAGATTTGCGATTCTGGCGCGTCCCGTGTAATCTGATCAACTAATATGCTAGACGACAAATCTAGTCAACGCGCCACGCACCCCACACATGACATTGCCATTCATGCCAAAAGTCGCGCATAAGAGTGCCGATATTGACGGGAGACAGACACATGGGCCATGATACGCCACAGCAAAAATCAACAGCCGCACGATTGGCGGCGCGCGTTCAGTTGACCTCTATTGACCAGTCGCGCGTCCCCTCTGTCACCGACATGGTGTACGATGCGCTCTACCACCGTATTGTGGAATTGCAGTTGCGCCCAGGCACCAAAATGTCCGAAGCCGAAGTGGCCAGCCAGTTGGGCGTGTCGCGCCAACCTGTGCGCGATGCCTTTTACCGGTTGTCACAACAAGGGTTTTTGTGGATCCGCCCGCAACGTGCCACCACAGTTACGGCCATTTCAATTGCCGCTGTCCTAGAGGCGCGGTTTATTCGCACCGCCCTTGAGATGGAAGTGCTGCGCGCCGCCATCTTGAACATAACCGAGGACGGATTGGCGCGGATCGAGGCCAACCTCGCGGCGCAAAAAATCGCAATGGATGACGGAGATCGCACCAAATTCCATGAACTTGATGACGCGCTTCATGAACTGCTGTGTGAGATTGCAGGACACCCGAAAGTCTGGACAATCATCAAAGACAACAAGGCGCATATGGACCGCGCACGCTACCTCTCGCTCGAAAAGGGATCACAACAGACATTTGATGATCACTGTGCGATCGTCGATGCGATCAAAGCGCGCGATACCTCGGCGGCGTCCGCGCTCATGCGCACCCATCTTGAACGGATCGGGCACATTATCCACGACATCCGTGCCGAACACAGCGAATATTTTGAAAACGAGGACGAACGTGGCGCATAAAAAGCTTTTGACCATCGGTGAATGCATGGTGGAAATGGCTCCTGACGGAGCCGGAAAATACGACATGAATTTTGCGGGCGATACGCTCAACACCGCATGGTACGCACGGCGCTGTTTGGGCGATGATCCTGCCTATCACGTTGGATATCTGACCTGCGCCGGTGAGGATGCCGTATCGGACCGTATGCTCGCCTTTCTCGAAAGCTCCGGCATCGAAACCGATCACATTACCCGAATTGCGGACCGCACCGTTGGCCTCTATATGATCCAGCTCGACAATGGCGAACGCAGTTTCGCCTATTGGCGCGACACCTCGGCGGCGAAACTATTGGCCGCCGACCCTGCCCGTCTGGACGCCGCGTTCGATGGCGAAAGCATCTTATTGTTCTCGGGCATTACGCTTGCGATCCTGTCGCCTGACCACCGTCAAAACCTGATCGACGCGCTCTCGCGCGCCCGCGCAAACGGCGCAGAGGTGGTGTTTGACACCAACATCCGCCCCCGCCTGTGGGAAAATGCCGAAGCCACCAAAGACTGGCTGTCCAAAGCCGCCGCAATTGCCGACATCATGCTCCCGTCCTTTGACGAAGAGGAAGTGATGTTCGGTGATAAAAAGCCCGCCGATACGGCCCTACGCTACCGCAACCTTGGCGCCCATACGGTGATCGTCAAAAACGGCGCCGACGAGCTTTATGCGTGGTCCAAAGGCGAAGGCGGGTTCACATTGCACCCAGATCCCGTCCAACCGGTCGACAGCACAGCCGCAGGCGACAGTTTCAACGCGGGCTTTTTGACCGCCCGTATGAAGGGCGCGGATCTAACCGAGGCGTTGCGGGCCGGTATGGCGCTCTCGGCGCAGGTGGTTTTGCACCGTGGGGCTTTGGTCAAACTCTAAGATACGCCTATGGATGCATCACACGAAAAAGGGCGGGGAACACTCCCCGCCCTTTTCTTATTTCAAAACGTTTTGAATGACTTACATGTAGGAGTTCACAAGATTCTCGAGACGCTCTTGGCGGCCTGAACGTGGCTCTGGATTGACACCATCGGCCAAAACGCGGGCCTGAATGCTTTCGAGATCACTCTCGAGCATGGCCTTGGATGCCGCGCTGTCCCAATCGGCATAACGCGCATCACGCGCCGCTTCCAACTTGCCATCCTCAAGCATCGCTGCCGCCGCTTTGAGGCCGCGCGCACAGATGTCCATGCCCCCAACGTGCGACAGAATCAGATCTTCGGCGTCGAGGGATTGACGGCGAATGCGGCTATCAAAGTTGGTGCCGCCTTTGGTAAACCCGCCCGCGCTCAGCACTTCGTAATAGGCCAAGGCCACTTCTGGCACGTTGTTGGGGAACTGGTCGGTGTCCCAACCTGATTGGTAATCGTTGCGATTCATGTCGATCGACCCAAGCATGCCCAAGGAGCGCGCCACAGCCAATTCGTGTTCAAACGAGTGACCCGCCAAAATCGCGTGACCCTGCTCAAGGTTGAGTTTGACCTCGTTCTCAAGGCCGTAGCGTTTGAGGAACCCGTACACGGTGGCAACATCATAATCGTACTGATGCTTGGATGGTTCTTGGGGTTTTGGCTCGATCAAAATCTGACCGTCCCAGCCCATCTTGTGCTTGTAGTTGACGACCATTTCCAACATCCGCGCGGCGTGGTCGGCCTCTTTGGTCAGGTCGGTGTTGAGCAGTGTCTCATAGCCCTCGCGGCCGCCCCAAAGCACATAGTTCTGACCGCCCAATTTGATCGTAGCATCCATGCACGATTTGATCGTCGCCGCCGAGTAGGCAAACACATCGGGATCAGGGTTGGTGGCCGCGCCCGCCATGAAACGGCGATGCGTGAACAGGTTGGCCGTGCCCCACAACAGCTTGGTCTTGGAGCTTTCCATTTTAAGCGCAAAGTAATCGACGATCTCTTCGAGGTTGCGCGTGCTCTCCGCGAAATCCTTGCCCTCTGGACGCACATCGAGATCGTGAAACGCAAAGAACGGCGCTTGCAAGATGTCGTACATCTCGAACGCAACGTCGGCCTTCAGTTTGGCGTTTTCAATGCCGCCATCGAACCACGGCCGCTCAAACGTGCGCCCGCCGAACGGATCACCGCCCTCATAGGCAAACGAGTGCCAATAGGCGATGGAGAACCGCAGGTGGTCTTCCATGCGCTTGCCCATGATCACTTCGTCAGGGTTGTAGTGTTTGAATGCAAACTCGTTGTCGCTATCCGCGCCTTCGAATTTAACCTGTGGAATGCCTTTGAAAAAGTCTGTCATGTCAGTCCCTTAATCGCAATTTGTGCTGATTTGTAACGTTCGAACCCGTCCGCGAACGCCTGTGTTAGCGCGCCATTCGGCTCAATGGTTTTCTCGATTGTGGGTGCGGTCGCCAATTCGGCCCCGCCGCCTATGGCCGCCATTTGGCCAAGCCGCGCCGCGCCGAACGCGCCGCCGAAATCGCCCGAAACAGGCAAATGAACGGGGCAATCCAGAGCCGTGGCAATCGCCTCAACCCAGTAGTCGGAATTCGACCCGCCGCCGACCGCCAAAAGGTGGTCGATCTTGGTGCCAGTTGCCGCCAAAGCGTCTGCGCAATCCTTGATCGCGAATGTGACGCCCTCAAGCACGGCACGCGTCCCCGCTGCCGTATCCGTGGCATGTTCCAAGCCGACGAATGCGCCGCGAATGCCCGCATCGTTGAGCGGTGTCCGCTCGCCACCCAAATAGGGCATGAACCGTGTTTTTCCGGGCGATTGCAACGCGCCGAGGTTAGAGGTGAGCGCGGCTGCACCCTGTCCGACGAACCGCCCGTACCAGTTGAGCGCATCGGTCGCCGCGAGGATCACCCCCATCTGGTGCCACGTATCGGGCAGCGCGTGGCAAAAGGTGTGAACCCCGCGATCCGCATCGGGTTGATAGCCGTCATTGGCCGCGAACAGCACGCCAGAGGTGCCAAGCGACACAAACGCCTGACCCGCCTTGACCACGCCCACGCCAATGGCCGAGGCAGCGTTGTCACCGCCCCCGCCCGCGATGACGCAGCTCACAGCCACGCCCCATTTGGCCGCCAGTTCGGCGCGCAATGTGCCAGACACCTGCGCCCCCTCAACAAGGCGCGGCATGAACGAGCGGTCCATATCGGTGGCCGCCAACAGGTCATCGGACCAATCGCGTTTCGCCGTGTCAAACCATGCGGTTCCGGCGCTATCGGACATGTCGCCCACATAGTCACCCGTCAGGAACAGGCGTAAATAGTCTTTGGGCAACAACACTTTAGCGACCTTTGCAAAGATCTCGGGTTCGTTGTGTTTGACCCACGCCAGTTTCGGCGCGGTAAAGCCCGGAAAGACGATATTGCCCGTGAGTGCGCGAAATTTCGGGTCCGCATCAAGGCGTGCCGCCTCGACGTGCGAGCGCGTATCATTCCACAAAATACACGGGCGCAGCACCGCGTCGGAGGCATCCAAAAGCGTTGCACCGTGCATCTGACCCGATAGGCCAATGCCCGCCACGCCCGACAAATCCGCCTGCGCCCCGAGCGCGGCCATCACCGCATCACAGGCATCAAGCCAGCTTTGCGGGCTTTGCTCCGACCATCCGTCATGGGGGCGCTCGTTGGTCAACGGCGCGTTGGCCTCCGCCACAATCGCCTGATCCGCGTCAATTAAAATCGCCTTGAGACCCGATGTCCCAAGATCCAAACCAATATACATCAGTATGCCGCCTCCGGTTTTTTACCCATGATGATCATGCCCAAAATGTCGTCATCCGTGACCTCATCGACGTTGACCGTGCCAACGGCCTGACCGTTTTTCATCACCATCGCGCGGTCACACAGTTTCATCACGTTGTGAATATCGTGCTCGATGAGGAAAATCCCGAGACCCTGACGTTTCAACTCTTGGATCAGCTCCGCCACCATCTGTGTCTCATGGGGACCAAGGGCCGCTGTGGGCTCGTCCATGATCAAGATACGTGCGTTGAAATAGACCGCGCGCGCGATGGCCACCGATTGGCGTTGCCCGCCCGAAAGCGCCGAAACAGGATCGGAGAACTTTTTAAAGTTCGGATTGAGACGCGCCATGATCGACCGCGTTTCCGCCTCCATTGCGCCCTCGTCGACGAACCCCATGGGCGATACCAATTCGCGGCCCAAAAACAGGTTCGATGACGCGTCAAGATTGTCCGCCAAAGCAAGCGTTTGATAGATGGTCTCGACGTTGTATTTGCGTGCGTCACGGGTGTTGCGGATTTCGGCTTTTTCACCGTCGATGAAAATCTCGCCCGCATCCATGTGATAGGCACCCGACAGGCACTTGATCAATGTGGATTTGCCCGCGCCGTTGTGGCCCAACAGGCCTACAACTTCGCCTGCGTGCAGCGTGATAGAAACGTTATCCACCGCCTTGATGCCGCCAAATGCAATGGAGATATCGCGCATCTCCACCAAGGGCGTTCCAGTGTTTGGGTTGCCACTCATGTTTTGATCCCCAGACGTTTACGGTAAATGATGTCGATCCAGACAGCGATCACAAGGACGCCGCCGACGACAATGTTTTGGAACGGCGCGTCAACGCCGACCATCGCCATGCCAGATTGAAGCGACTGCATGATGAGTGCACCCAATATGGCCCCGTGAATAGTGCCGATCCCGCCGGACAAGGCCGTGCCGCCGATCACCGCCGCCGCAATCACCCGCAGCTCGTCGAGCGTGCCGATGTCATTGGCGTGGCTTTGCAAACGCGCTTGGGCAATAATGGCCGACAGACCACACAAGAACCCCATGAGCGCAAAAACCTTGACCGTCAAAAGCCGCGTGTTGATGCCCGAAAGCTCCGCCGCGTCCGGATTACCGCCCGTGGCAAAGATATAGCGCCCGAGGCGGGTTTTCTTGGCCACAACCGTCATCACAATAGCCGTGGCGATCAAGATCAGCACCGAAATCGGCAGGCCGTACCCTTGTGTAAACCCGTCCGGCAATTCCATGCCCTTGGCTTCAAACATCCGGCGCAATTTGCCTTTGGGAATATCGTAGGCGTTCAGGGTCGCGATGAAGCCCATGATCGCCCCCACGGCAATCACACCAATCGTCACTTCGGCCCAAACGGGTTTGACGGGGAAGTCATGGCGCAACTTGGCACGGCGCGCATTCCATAGCGAAAACACGGTGAACGCCGAGGCCAACAGACCCGCGATCCATGACCATGTGACGCCCAATGTGCCCTCTGCGCCGCCAAAGACGAGAAAGGTTTGATCAAGCGGGGCAATGGTTTGCCCATCGGTGAGATACCACCCCACGTTGCGCCAGACGAGCAAGCCGCCCAGTGTCACGATAAAGGCGGGAATGTTGTGATAGCCGACAAGCCAGCCGTTGACCGCGCCAATGAGCGTGCCAAACACCAGACCCGACAGCATCGCCAAAGGCGCAATCATCGGATGGCCGATTTCAAGGCCAAAGGTCGTGGGCAACCACCGTGCTTGGACCATTGCCATAATCGCCGAGCAGAGCGCCAAAAGCGCGCCCACGCTCAGATCGATGTGGCGCATGACAATCACAAACACCATGCCCGTGGCCATAATAGCCACCGACACGGTTTGAATTGTCAGGTTAAATACGTTGCGAGGGGTTAAAAACCGCCCCTCCGTGACAAAGTTGAAAGCCAGACAGAGCATGACAAATGCCCCAATCATACCCAACAACCGCATGTCCAATTCGAGCTGCGCAAAGAGACCCTTTGAGCCTTTTGTCGCAGTGGTATCCTGTGCGGAATCCGCCATGTCTTATCCCCATCGGGCGCGGTGTACCGCCCGTCCATACCAATGGGCGCACCACATAGGCACCCACGTCTGTGAAGTCCCCCGCGCTCAAAAGAACGCGGGAGACAACTCAGTTAGCGCACCTCAACGAGGCGCAACTTATGTTTAGTTACAAGGTGCGGGACCTGCCTCAACGCCTTGGCACAGAGCCTCGACGGTGATCCAACCGGCATCTGTCACAGCAGACAGGTTTGCGGCTGTGATGGGCATTGGCGCGAGGAACATTGCGTTCATCTCGGTGCCACCAGGTGTGGTGAACTTAACCGCACCATCCACGGCGTCCATAGCTGTGCCGCCTGCAAGCGCCACGGCGATTTCAGCAGCATTTTTGCCAAGCTCACGCGCGTCTTTCCATACGGAAACCGTCTGTGTACCAGCAGCCACACGGTTCAAAGCGGCGTGATCGCCGTCCTGACCGGATACGGGAATACCCTGCATACCCTGTGCGGTCAAAGCCGCCACAACGCCACCAGCGGTGCCATCGTTCGAGGCGACAACAGCGTCAACTTTGTTGTCGTTCTCGGTCAGGATCTGCTCCATGTTGCGCTGTGCGTTCGCGGGCAACCAACCGTCTGTGTAGGCTTCGCCAACGATGGTGATGTCGCCTGCGTCAACAGCCGCCTGAATGATCTCTTGCTGACCACCGCGCAGGAAATCTGCGTTTGGATCGGTAGGCGAGCCTTTGATCATGACGTAGTTGCCAGATGGCTGAGCCTCAAGAACAGCACGGGCCTGCATACGGCCAACTTCAACGTTGTCGAAGGTGAGATAGAACGCACGGTTGTCCTCAATGAGACGGTCATAGGCCACAACGGGGATTTCTTCGTCCACAGCGGCCTGCACCGCGGGAATGACGGCTTGCGTGTCTTGACCCAAAACGATCAACGCGTCGACGCCTTGAGCAATCAGGCTCTCGATGTCGGCAAGCTGTTTTGCGGAAGACGACTGTGCGTCGGCGGACACGTAAGTGGCACCAGCAGCCTCAAGAGCCGCCTTGATTGCGCCTTCGTCTGTTTTCCA
This sequence comes from Celeribacter marinus, assembly GCF_001308265.1. GTDB lineage: Bacteria > Pseudomonadota > Alphaproteobacteria > Rhodobacterales > Rhodobacteraceae > Celeribacter > Celeribacter marinus. The sequence continues at coordinate 242,213 of NZ_CP012023.1, read as the reverse complement.
ACGCTCTTCTTGAAAGTTGGACCAGCTCACGCCAACAGTGAGGTCGGCGGCATAGGCAGTGGATACGAGGCCAGAGGCCACGATTGTAGCTGCCAAAAGCATGGATTTACGCATTATTTTCCTCCCAAAAAATAAATGTCTATCCAATGGCACGGCATGCACAACGCAACGCTCGACTCGCCACCGGACGCGCACAGGATTGCATATTTAAATTTAGCTTCCAAATAAAATAATGAACTTACAGAAACTTTTTTGCTAGATTTGCCCGTTAAGCCGTGACTTAAATACCCTCAGGGAGGGCTGATCACACTGTGTGGTCAGCATTTAATTATCTGCATGAAATTTAAAAATGATCACATCGGCCTTTAAATCCTCACTCTTGGAGGGGGAGATCCAAGGCTGTGGCCCGTTGTTTCGCGCCCAAAATGCGGTCCCCAAGCCGCTGCGCCGGCAATTGTTCGAGGCCATTCGCGCCGCCGGCACGATTGCGCGGGTTGATATTGCCAAACATCTCGACATCAGTCCGGCCACGGTGACCACCTTATCCACCGAGCTTATAGAGAGCGGTTTGATTGCCGAGACGGAGATTGCGCGCCCAACCATAGACACCACCCGCGGACGCCCGCGTGTCGGGCTTGAGGTAAATGGGGCCGCGAGCGCGGTGATCGGCATCAAAATATCGGATCGCGGAAATTCGGCTGTCCTGCTTGATCTCGCCGGAAAGCGCATTGGCGCGGCCACCCTGCCCGCCCCACCCGAGCGGCGCAGCACGGATGCGATCGTGGACGAGATAGAACAACTTGTCGCCGCTGCCCTCACATCGGCCCATCTCGACAAATCGTCCCTCGCCGCAATTGCGCTTGGCATTCCGGGTATGGTCGACTTTGATGCAGGCCACGTCATTTGGTGTCCCTTTCTGATGGACCCCGACATCCCCCTGCGCGATATTTTACAACACCGCCTCGGCATTCCGGTGCGGATCGACAACGATGCCAATTTACTGGCGATGGCCGAGCTGTGGTTCGGCGCGGGGCGCGCTTTGGATAACTTTGCCGTGGTTTCGATCGAACACGGCGTGGGCATTGGCTATGTCCAAGGGCACACACTGCAACGGGGCGGTTCGGGGCATGGTATGGAACTTGGTCACATGACCATCCAGATCAACGGCGCGCTGTGTCGCTGTGGAAAACGTGGTTGTCTTGAGGCCTATGTGGCGGATTATGCGCTTGTGCGTGAGGCCCATACCGCGCTGGCCCACCCCGTGGGCTCGACCGCATCCCCCACAGAAATGCTCGAAGACCTGTTTGCGCAGGCCAAAGATGGAAACGAGGCGGCTCAAGCGATCTTTTCGCGGGCGGGGCGTTATCTGGCCGTGGGTCTGGCCAATGTCGTGACGTTGTTTGATCCCGCTCTCATCTTGCTGTCGGGGGATCGTTTGCGCTACGACTACCTCTATGCAGAAGAGGTCTTGAGCGAATTTCGCGACCTTACGCAAAAACCGGGCCGCCCGCCCACACCTGTGGACATTCACGCGTGGGGGGATCTCGTTTGGGCCCAAGGGGCTGGCGCTTTAGCGCTTGACCACGCAACGGAGAGACTATTGGGATGATGCGCCAGACGTTTATGACCACGGCAACCGCACTTGGATGCCTCACGGCCTGCGTCGCATATGCCGACACCACAATCAGCTATCAAAACCGCTCTGACGCTCTACCTCCGCACGCGTATACCGGCGGGTGGGAGCATTTTGTCGGCGGCGGCGTGGCGATACTGGATTGCAATGCGGACGGGCTACCCGACATGTTTGCGGCCGGCGGGACATCCCCCGCAAGCCTGATGATCAACCGCTCGCCGCGTGGGGGCGCGCTCCGCTTTGAGCGCGGTGCACTCGACGAGATCACGGGCGTCACGGGCGCCTACCCCATCGACATCGATAGTGATGGACAGCTTGATCTGGCGGTGCTGCGCGTGGGCGCCAATATGCTACTCAAAGGCGGGCCGGAGTGTACGTTCGAGGACGCAACCGCCGCGTGGGGTTTCGATGGCGGTGACCGCTGGACCACCGCGTTTAGTGCCACGTGGGAGGCGGGCCAAACACGCCCCACCTTGTTCTTTGGCAACTACGTCGACCGCGACAACCCCGATGGCCCATTTGAGGCCTGTGACAGCAACGAATTGCACCGGTCTACGCCGTCAGGCTGGGACAAGACCCTGTTGGACCCCGGATTTTGCACCCTGTCGGCCCTTATGTCCAAAGGTGCGCGCGGCGCAACGATGCTGCGCCTGTCAAATGATCGCCACTACTACGTCACAGGCGGATATGAACAGCTCTATGACCTTGGCCTAAATCGCTTTTTGGGCGAAGAGGACGGGTGGGAAAAGGTCTCGTTGTGGGGCATGGGCATTGCCGAACGCGACATTGATGGGGATGAGATACCCGATGTCGTGCTGACCTCGATGGGCGATCAATTGCTCCAGTTCGGCATGGCTGATGGCAGTTATATAGCCGCCCCCTATGACATCGGCACATATGCCCAACGCCCGCACGTGGGCGATGACGGGCGGGCCTCAACGGGGTGGCATGCGGCATGGGGGGATATCGACAACGACACCGATGCCGACCTGTTCATCGCAAAAGGCAACGTTGAACAAATGCCCTCCAACGCCGCGCGCGATCCCAACAACTTGTTGGTCCAAGGCGACGATGGACGGTTTACAGAGAGATCGGTGGCGGCAGGCGTCGCGTCCCTCGAAAAATCGCGCGGCGCGGGCCTTGTTGATTTGAACGCCGATGGGGCACTTGATCTCGTTGTCGTCAATCGCGGCGCGCCCATGGAGCTATACCAAAACACCACACCAGAGACCGGAACCTATCTCGATGTGTCGTTGTATCAGGTGGGTTCAAATAGCCACGCGGTGGGCGCAACCGTGGAAATCCTAACCAATCGCGGCCTTCAGGTGCAAGAGATCACAATCGGTGGCGGGCATGCCTCAGGGCAATCTGTACCGCTTCACTTTGGCTTGGGTCAGGCCGAAAAAGCGCAGGTACGGGTGATCTGGCCCGATGGCGAACAAAGCGATTGGGTGGAAGTCACGCCTCTAGAGCGCTGGATCGAACTGTCGCGCTAATCACCGCTCGAACGGCAATCCGGACGGAACAGTCTCAGGCACACCAAGCCGCGTTGTCTCATCCGTGAGCGCCGCCAAAAAGGCCACAAGCGCGTCGATATGCTCAGCGGGCAAGGCCATGTCCTCAACCGATATCGCGTCCACAATGCCCATTTGCGCATCGGCGTCTTGCAAGGTGGCCCAATCGTCAACCGGCATCACAGGCAAAACCGCCATATCCGGCGACCACGCATCAAAGGCCGCCAGCGGCATAGTGTGTGCGGTCACAAATTCCCACAGATCCGAATACGCCCCTGTATGCCCGTAAGGCGCGGTGAGAGTGACATTGCGCAAGGACGGCGTGCGAAAGGCATACATATCCTCAGTGTGTCCCGTCACGCGGTAGCGTCCTTCGTCGCGCAACCCCTGCTCAAACGGCAAGGTCTTTCCCGGTCCGAACTGCGGCTGACCCATAGCGTGAAACTGATGATCGGTCTGGAACGTGCCGCTATGGCATGACGCACAGCCCGCATCCCCGTAAAACAACTCCATCCCCATAGCTGCCAAAGGGTCAAGTGCGGCCTCGCCCCGCAACACCGCATCAAACGGGCTATTGTCGGCGCGAAACTCGACCGCGATGAAGGCTGCAATGGCGTTGGAGATATCGGCAAACCGGATATCACGCGTTTTCGTTTCGGGGTATGCATCCCAAAACAACGGGGGATAGGCAGGGATCGCCGCCACTTTTGAGGCGATTAAATCCCATGCGCCGCCCTCTCCCGAAAACCGGCCCTTGCGCACCGCTTTGGAAATCGGGTTCTCGTTGACCTGTCCCGCCATCTCATCGGGTGACAGCACGGGAAACGCGGCTTGTGTGGCAAGCAGACCGTTCACCTGATCAAAAAACGGGTCTTCGATAGGAACATGCAATACCCCGTCCACCAGTTCGACACGACCGTCATGGAACATCGTGGTGTATTCATGCGCCCCCAAATTGTAGAGGGCGGGTGCATTGCGCGGAACGCGGTGTTCAGGCGGGTTGTCCGGATCCAAGACCCGCGCGGGGCCAAGCCCCACTCCGCCCTCCCCCAGACCAAGGCTCAGCCCGTCAGAGGTTCCGAACTTTGGATGGTGGCACGTGGAGCATGAAACATTGTCATTGCCCGACAAGACAGGATCGTAAAACAGCAACTGGCCAAGGGCGACTTCAGCGGGCGATGCCTGTAGAAAATCCGCGTCCGTTGCGGGCGCAGGCAGATCAAGCGCCCATGCAAAACTTGCACAGATCGAACATAAAGCCGCCGCGAACACGGGGCTAAGGCGGTTATTTACGTGCATATTCAACATAGGCAAAAGCGACCCCATCAGGAGACCACGAGGGAACATTGATCGTACCCTGACCACCAAACAAACTTACGAGGGTCGTAGGCGTCCCGCCCTCGGGCGCAATCAAACGCAGCTCGACCTCCAAATCGGCAGGGTGTCCTTTGGTGCCCTCGGGATAGGATAAATACACAACACGCGTGCCATCAGGGCTTGGATGCGGGAACCAGTTGACGCGTGTGTCGTCGGTCATTTGTTGCGGCTGTGCGCCGTCGACACGCACCCGCCACAGGTCCGACGATCCACGCCCTGAGCGCTCCGAATTGAACCAGATCCAATCCCCGTCAGGCGTGTAATCCGGCCCATCATAATGGTGATCGCTTTCGATGACACAGCGCTCGGACCCGCCCGCTACCGGACATGTCCAAATCCCGAATGTGTCGTTGCGCACCGCCGTGTAGGCCAATGTCTGGCCATCGGGGGACACACCGTGCCACCAACTCGGCGCATTTGGCGTGACTTGTACGGGATCATCATCACTCTCAAGATCAAGTGTCCAAATGAGCGACCCCGCCCCAAGTGTGTGATCCGACAGAAACAGCGTCGAGCCATCGGGCGAAATACCGTGATCATTGTTGAGCGTGATCAACAGACCTGTGTCGATCTCCGCCAATTCTGGCTCTGCCAGATCGACCTCAAACAACCGCCCGTCCCCGTTCACAAGCAACGCGGACCCATCCGGCGTCCAGTTCGGCGCCTCGATATGCATGTCCGTCTCCAACACAGGAAACGCGCGGGCCTCCTCAAAATCGTAGATCATGATGCGTGAGGTCCAATTGGACATGTGGGTCTCCATCTTGCGCTCAAAGGCAGTGGGGGCCACACAGCGGCCCACACCAATTAACCAGAGTTTACGCGCCTTTGGGGAGGTAAGCAAAGCGGGAAAACAACGCTTCACGTCCCTGCCCCGTCATATCCATGACGTACATCCCAAGAAACGCGCCCGTAAACGAGCCATGCGCACCGCGCCCGCCCTCGTCTGAGATCAAAGATGCGTCTAAAACAGGACCAATATTGATCCAATCACCGCCCAGTCGCCACGCAAATTGTAGCGCGGCATTGTCGATCTGCGCGCGCAACTCAACGGGACCATCCGCAAGCGGCACCATGTCGGGTGTCCACGTCAAAGCCGCATCGGGATAATCCCCCAGACACGACACAATGCGCAAACACCGGCCCACGTCAGGCTCAAGCGAGACAAGAAGTTTGTGAAATTTGAAACGGTTATAGTAATGCGTCAGGCCCGCTGATTGCTGATAGCTCACCGGATCAAACGCGACCGTTGTCTCGACTGTGCACACGTGGTGTTCTTGTCTGCGCGCAACGAGTGCGTTTTCAAACCACGACCCAAAGCTTTCACGACCAATCACGTGCAACCCGTTATCGACCCGAAACAACCGCTCGGGATGGGGGTGACGCAGCCATTGGAAATCACTGGGCAATGTCTGGCCCGCAAACTCGGTCACCACATCTTTGGGCGCGCGTGGGGCGACATCGGCCAGCCCCTCAACCTGCGCGCGCGGCACAAGACCGCCCGCCTCCAGATACAGCCAATCGTCTTTCCAGACACAACGCTCAATGCCGGTTTCACGTCCAAGCGGGCAATACATCCCCGTCCCGTCCGGTCCCGTAATCGGGCGACCCATCAAAAACGTATGATAAACCTGTCCATCAGGCGTCTCGACATATTGGCCGTGGCCCGTGCGCTGGATCGCGCTTTGCGCCAATGGAACGTCTTTGGTAGACATCACGAACAAGTCGGGGTGATCCTCATACGGACCCCAAATGTCGCGTGATCGCGCCAATGTGACCGCGTGATCATAGGCCGTACCGCCCTCCGCAGTGGTCAGGTAGTAATAGCCATTGCGCTTGAACATATGCGGTGCCTCGGTCAGGCCGCGCTCTGTCCCCGCGTAGACATTTTTGACAGGCCCGAACAACCCGCGCTCAGGCGACCATTCTTGCAACAAGATACCGTCGAATGAGGAATTCTTTGGGTTGCCGCCTGTGCCCTCGCCGCGGTGGTTCCATTGCATGTTCATGAACCATTTGCGCCCGTCATCATCGTGAAACAGCGAGGGATCAAAACCGGACGAGTTTACATACCACGGATCGCACCATTCACCGTCAATGGTCTCGCAGGCGGTGATGTAGTTGGGCGCATCTTTAAACGCCCCGTCATAGCGTTTCACGTCTGTGTAAACGAGATAGAACCTATCCCCATCATGGCTCAAACAGGGCGCCCAAATACCGCAACTATCTGGATTTCCACGCATATCCAAGAGAGCCGCACGGTTGAGAGGCCGCGCCACAAGATCCCAATTCACCAGATCGCGTGAATGGAAAATCTGCACGCCCGGATACCATTCAAACGTGGATGTGGCGATATAGTAGTCCTCCCCGACCCGCAAAAATGACGGATCGGGGTTGAACCCCGCAAGGATAGGATTGTGGATCACGATGGATCTCCGCTTTATTCGGACGACTTGGCCCAAAGGTTGATTTTTTCTTCATCGGCGTAGTCGTCAATGAGTTTGAGCTCTTCCGCCGAAAACTCCAGATTGCCGATTGCGCCAACGCAATCCGTCACCTGGGACGGTTTGGACGCACCGATCAGCGCGGTGGTGATGCCGCCATCACGCAGCACCCATGCAATGGCCATTTGCGCCAATGTCTGGCCGCGATTTTCGGCGATCTCATTGAGTTTGTTCAGGTTCTCTACCGCACGATCAGAGATAAACTCTGGCTTGAGCGACTTGCCTTGGGTCGCGCGCGATCCCTCTGGCACGCCTTTGAGGTACTTGTTTGTCAGCATCCCCTGCGCCAGTGGCGTAAAGGCGATGGAGCCGACACCCAACTCATGCAGCGTGTCCTTTAGACCGTCATGTTCGACCCAACGGTTGAGCATGTTATAGCTCGGCTGATGGATCACGCAGGGCGTGCCAAGCTCGTTCAAGATGCGCACGGCCTCGCGGGTGCGGTCGGAATTGTAGCTCGAAATCCCGACATAAAGCGCCTTGCCCTGACGCACGATGCTATCGAGCGCGCCCATGGTTTCCTCAAGTGGCGTATCGGGGTCAAAGCGGTGCGAATAGAAAATATCCACATAATCCAGACCCATACGGGTCAAAGATTGGTCAATAGACGCCATCAGATATTTGCGGCTGCCCCACTCACCGTAGGGGCCGTCCCACATATGATAGCCCGCCTTAGTGGAGATGATCATCTCGTCGCGCAGGCCTGCGAAATCTTCCTTGAGGATAGACCCGAACGCAAATTCCGCCGATCCGGGGGGCGGGCCGTAGTTGTTGGCCAGATCGAAATGGGTGATGCCGTGATCGAACGCCGTGCGCAAAATCTCGCGCTTGGTATTATGGGGCGTGTCGCCACCAAAGTTGTGCCACAGGCCGAGCGAGATCGCGGGCAGTTTTAGCCCTGATTTGCCACAGCGGCGATACACCATTTTGTCGTAACGGGTGTCAGATGGGACATAAGGTTTCATGGCGACTCCTCCAAGAGTGGTTGGGACACCCGCCAAACGGGGGTGTCCGTTGTTTGCTTCGCACTTAACTTGGTGCACACGAACGCGGTTTTCCACCGCTCTTTGCGCACAAGTGGTGGGCTTAGCCCATGAGCGCGCGCGCCTCGTCCGGTGTGACCGCTGCGGGACGTTCGCAGGTTGTGGAAATGTCCACAAACTGGCCCGTTTCACCCGATTTCATGATAGATGTCAGCACATCAATCGCGTGGGTCGCAAGTTCCAAAGAGCAGCGATGCGGACGCCCTTCCACGATGGCTTGTGCCATGTCGGCCACGCCCGCCGTGCGGTAGTTGGCGCGATCATTGCCTTGCCCGTCAACCATGTTGGTGACAGAAAACGGATGCTCCCATAGAGGCACGTCTTTGACCTCTTGGTCCGTGCCAGCCATACGAACGTTGCCACCAAAGAAGTTCGGATCGGGGACAAAAATTGCGCCTTCAGTGCCATACAGCTCCATGTTTTGATGTTCATGCGCAAACACATCCCATGACAGCGACACGGTGATGGCGGCCCCGCTTTCAAACTGCAACAGCGCGTGGAAATTGGTATCAACAACCACATCCAACACCTCGCCCTTGCGCGGGCAATCGGTGGTGATGGTGCGGGTTGCACGGCCTTTGTTGGACAAGGCAGCCACGCGGCTCACCGGTCCCAAAAGCTGCACAAGGTTGGTCACATAATACGGCCCCATGTCGAGCACGGGACCACCCCCCGGTTGAAAGAAAAAGTCAGGGTTCGGGTGCCACATTTCCATGCCCGCACCCATAAAGTGACAGGTGCCCGAGGTGATTTTGCCGACTTTGCCGCTATCGATGATCTCGCGCACCATCTGATGTGCGCCGCCCATGAACGTGTCAGGCGCAGACCCCACGCGCAGACCCTTAGCCTCTGACAGCGCCCGCAACTCTTCGCCTTCAGCGAGTGTGAGCACATACGGCTTTTCGGAATAGGCGTGTTTACCCGCGTCCAAAATGCGTTTCGTCACCTCGAAATGTGCCGCAGGAATGGTGAGATTGATGATCAGATCAATGTCGCTTGCGGCTAAAAGCGCATCGACCGTTTCGGCCCGAACGCCCTCATATTCTGAGGCGCGCCCGTGAGCGGCCTCCATGTTGATATCGGCCACCGCGCGCACTTCGATCGCTTTGAAGTTGGGCGCAAGGTCCAGATATGCCTTGGAAATATTGCCGCATCCGATGATGCCAACGCCGAGTTGTGTCATGTGATATCCTCCCTTGTGCCGTGCTTAAAACGCGGCGGCGTTGGTGATTGCAGTTTTGGCAAAGCGCGCGTGATCGGATGGGTTGTCATGCTCCATCACAAACACATCTGCCGCGGTGAACTCTTGGATCGCGGCCCAGATTGCAGGCCAGTCCATCGTTCCGGTGCCCGCATCGGCCCACCCGCCCTCGTCCTCTTTTTCACCCGCAGGTGCGAGGTCTTTGACATGGACGGCGGTAATGCGTTTGCCGTATTTTTTCACGGCCGCAATTGGGTCCGCACCGCCACGCACAACCCACGCAATATCCAGTTCGATATTGATGTGATCACCGCCCTCAAGGATCAAATCCTCAGGCAACTCACCCGTCGGCAGAGCCACAAATTCAAAGTCGTGGTTGTGCCAGCCAAAGACCAGACCTGCCGCCTTGATCGGCTCACCGGCCTTGGCCAAGCGCACACCAAACGCACGCCATCCATCGGCATCCGTTGGGCGTTCGTCGGGCATAAGATACGGCACATAGACGTGTTCGATGTTCAACTCTTTACAGATTTGAAGCACACGCGCAGGATCATTCTCGACCATATCAAGGGCAAAGTGGCCTGATTTCATCTGCAAGCCGTTCTTGGCCAAGCGCGCCTTGAGCGCGTCCAATTGGTCCAACTCGTTGTAAAACGCGCCGTAGCCCTCGCACTGCGCATAGCCAAGAGCGCCAATCATATCGAGCGTCTCGTCGTTGCCCCAATTGCGCGATGAATAAAGTTGGTATGAAAAATCGGTCATTGTATCTCTCCTTTGTCGCGTCTCACGCGAGCCATTTGTCATAATCGGACACCAGCAAATGCACGGGGTCCGTATCCTCGTCGATGGCCGCAAACCGTCCGATTGGTTCGCGGAAAATATTGTCTGTGCGGTCGTCGTTGACGTTGCTCACCTCGCCAATCAACACACGTCCACCCTCGCCCCAAAACGCATGCCAATGCCACGGCTCAAGGGTCACACTTTCCCCCGGCTCCAGTTTGAGGTGTTCACCCGCCTTTAGCGTCCGTTTACGCCCGTCCGTGAGCACCTCAACGGGCGCAGTTGGATCGCACGATCCATCCTCTGCCCGTGTGAACAACTCCAACACCAATGACGCGCCACCACGGTTGATGATATCCTCGGTTTTGAACGTGTGATGGTGCATCGGACTGATTTGATTTTCGTTCGAAATCAATAGCTTTTCGGCGTAGAGCATCCCCATTCCGCGTGCCACATTGGCGTCAGAGCCGTTGCGCACGGTGAACAAAAAGAGCCCCAAATCCTCATAGTTGCCCTGACCATAATCGGTGATGTCCCAGCCCAACATATGATCGCGCACCATCGTGCCGCCGTCCGCAATGTAAGACTTCAAACCCGTTGGATTAAGGTAGGCAAAGGGCGGCATCACGAACCCGAACGAGCGCATGAATTTGTCGCTCTCTGCGATGATTTCATTGACGATTGAACGCTTCATATCTCGGCTCCATAGGTGGCAGTGTAAAGGTCACGAATTGTGAATTGTGGTTTTTCATCAGCGTGTTGCGGAACGAACGTGACCTTGACCTCTTGGTTCGGCAGCATCGCAAACGCGTTGTTAGACATCCGCCCTTGCGTCGAGGCCTCAACCGCGACGAACAAGCCAAGCGCCTGCGCGCGCAACGTGATCTCATAGACGCCGTCCACCTCAACAATGGTATGGGCAATTTCGGGGTTAACGAGGTCATAGGTTTTCCACGCTTTGGGCGCATAGATGTCGCCACCCGTCACCGCATCCTCGCCCGCGCCAGCCTGCCATGTGAACACGTAAATCTCGTCGTCGTTGAGCGTTCCGTGATCCAGTGACACCAGATCAAGTGCCTTGCTCGCCCATGCGGACAGGGTTGCATCCGCCACGGGACGCGCCACGCCGTGCATGTTCACCGCCGCGATTTGCACCGTTATGTCAACGTTCTCGCCCGTATCGTTGACCACCTTAAAGTGGTCTTTGCCGTTCTCGGGGTTCACCACCACGCTCACCGGCGCATAGAATTTCTGCGTCATGTGGTGCAGCAATTTCCACCCGCCGCCATAATCAAGCGAGGACCATGAGCACACCGGCCATGTGTCGTTGAGCTGCCACACGAGCGCGCCCATACAGTGCGGTTTGAGCGAGCGCCAATACGTCACAGCCGTCTTGATCGCGAGACCTTGTTGCACCTGTGAGAGATACACAAAGTTCGGGAAATCGACGGGAAAACGGAAATAGCGGAACATCGTGGCCGCAATCCGTTCGTTGCCTCCGGCGTTCTTTTGATGGCTCTCGAACACACGTGCTGCAATGTTGCGGTCCTTTGCGTCCGTGAACGTCTCGATGATGCGGTTTGAGGGGTAGGATTGAAATCCGAACTCGGAACAAAAGCGCGGCTTGATATCGCGGTAATGCTCGAAATCGCGGTTCTCGTGCCAGACAGACCAGAAATGCATGTCGCCAGAGGTGTCGTCGTGCCACCCATCCCCAAAATTGAAATACCCCGGAGAGGGCGAGGACGGCCACCAAATCGCGTTTGGATCTTCGTCTTTGAGGGCCTTCTCCAACGTCCGGTTGAGGCGGTCATACATCACCAGATAGCGGTCGCGGTTGGCCTTGCTCTCATCAAACCACGTCAACGCACCAAGCAATTCATTGTCGCCACACCACAGCGCCATACAGGCGTGATGATGCATCCGGCGTACATTTTCACGCACCTCCGCCTCGACATTGGCCAAAAACGCCTCGTCAGCGGGGTAGAGATTGCACGAGAACATAAAGTCCTGCCAGATCATCAGACCCATCTCGTCGCACATGTCATAGAACCATGTCGGCTCATAGCGACCACCGCCCCAAATGCGGATCATGTTCATGTTGGCATCCACGGCGGATTGCAGCAGATCACGGACCTCCTCGCGGTCAATGCGCCCCGACAGGGCATCGGCGGGGATCCAGTTGGCCCCTTTGGCAAAGACCTCACGCCCGTTAACCTTGAATTTGAACGATGTGCCCGCGTCATCCTCTTGGACGACCAATTCGATATGGCGTAGCCCGACACGGCGCTCCATCACCTCGTCGCGCATCCGCACTTCGAGATCGTAAAGCGGTTGCATGCCTTGACCTGCGGGCCACCAAAACTCGGGCGCCTCAATAAAGAACTTGGCTTGTGCGACGCGACCTTTGACCTGCGCCTCACGGGTGCGGCCGCCAAACGACATCTCGACCGTGTCCCCCTCCGCATCGCCCGCGATATGCGCGGTCACAATCACCGTCACACTATCGCTCTCGATATCGTGGTGCTCTTGGGCGATATGCAAATGGTCAAGGCGCGCCTGCGTCTTGGCGCAAATGTCCAACGCTCCGGTGACACCGAACGGCGCAAGCGCGATATTCCAATCCCACCCGAAATCACATTGCGTTTTGCGCAACATATTGCCGTTCGCAATCGGCACCTGACCATCGTTGCGATCCGAAATTCCGGGGATATGAAACGTCTGAGCTGCCTGACGTGCGGCCCCCTCGGCCACCACAGAGCGAAACTGCAATTCGATGTCATTGGTGCCAATTTTGGCCACCTCGGACAAATCAACGCGGTAGCTGCGAAAGCTGTTCTCAGCATTCAAAACCGTGGTGCCATTGACGACCACATCGACCACACCGTCGAGACCCTCGGCCACCAGTTCGATGTTGGCATCGGTCAGCTCAAACTGACGCTTGGCCACCCATGTGCGCTCAGAAATCCAACGCAGATCATACTCGTTGCGGCCCCAATACGGATCGTCAATTTTGCCCGCATCATACAAGGCAGATACGCTATCAAAGGGCACAGTGACCGGCACGCTATAATGGCCCGTGTCATCGTAAAAGGTCCAATTCTGTGTGAGGCGCATCGCCACCGCTCCTTTGAGATCAGCGTGGTCCTATGTGCCAGACCATTCGCCGCAAAACAGATCAAAAGAGCCGATACGCACACATACGGCGTCCTGCTCTCTCATAGTGTCGGCACGGACAGGGTGATCCCGTCCGCGCCCGTGTTGGTATCAGATTGGCTACAGGCGCTCTTCGGTGACTTTGTCGAACATGGACGCACGTGCCGGATCAAATCCAACGCGCAACATATCGCCCGTCTTCACCTTGGCCTGACCATCCAGACGGATACGGAACGGCTCACCCGCCACATGCGACCACACAAGCGTATCGGCGCCCATCGGTTCGACAATCTCCGCTTTCACGTCGATCATCACGGGCATGTCTTGGTCTATATAGACATGCTCGGGACGAATGCCGAACCACGCCGGCCCACCGGTTTTACCCGCAGGGGTAAACTCGTAGCCCTTGAGATCAATCGTCAGGTCACCGGCCTTGAACACACCACTATCAACATTGCCCTCGAAAAAGTTCATCGCGGGCGAGCCGATGAAATCGGCCACATATTTGTTGATCGGCTTGTCGTAAATCCCATGCGGTGTGTCGAGCTGCATGATCAAGCCGCCCTTCATAATCGCGATGCGGTCCGCAAGGGTCATGGCCTCGATCTGATCGTGAGTCACGTAGATCATCGTGTTTTCAAGGCGCTGGTGTAGCTGTTTCAACTCCACGCGCAGATCTGTGCGCAATTTTGCATCCAAGTTGGACAACGGTTCATCGAACAAGAACACATCAACATCGCGCACCAAAGCCCGACCGATGGCCACACGTTGCCGTTGCCCCCCCGACAAGGCACCGGGTTTGCGGTCCAACAGCGCTTCCATCTGGAGGATTTCCGCCGCCCGTGCAACACGCTTCTCGATCTCGGCCTTGGGCATTTTTGCGTTCTTCAGTCCGAACGACAGGTTCCCGCGCACGGTCATTTGCGGGTAGAGCGCGTAGGATTGGAACACCATGCCAATACCACGCTCGGACGGCTCCGCCCACGTGACGTTTTTACCGCCAATGTGGATCTGGCCACCCGACACTTCGAGTAAACCGGCGATGCAATTGAGCAAGGTCGATTTTCCACACCCCGACGAGCCGAGGAGCACCAGAAACTCGCCTTTTTCAATGTCGAGATCGAGGTTCTTGAGCACTTTTACCGCGCCAAAGTTCAGATCGAGATTGCGGATAGAGACAGAGATGTTGTCGGTATCAATTTGAGTTGTCATGAGCTTAGCCTTTCACGGCGCCGGCGGCGATGCCGCGAACGAACAGTTTGCCGGAAACAAAGTAGATGATGAGGGGAACGAGGCCAGTGAGAAGGGTCGCCGCCATATTGACGTTGTATTCTTTCACACCCTGCACCGAGTTCACGATGTTATTGAGTTGCACGGTCATCGGATAGATCGCGGGCTTGGTATAGACCACACCAAACAAGAAATCGTTCCAGATACCTGTCACCTGAATGATCATGGAGACCACGAAAATCGGCAAGGACATCGGCAACATAATCCGAAAGAAAATCTGCCAGAATCCTGCGCCGTCGACACGCGCCGCCTTGAACAACTCCACGGGGACCGATGCGAAATAATTTCGGAATAACAAGGTATTAATCGGCATACCAAAGATCGTGTGCACCATCACCAATCCGCCCAGCGTACCGTAAATACCCATTTCGCGCAGGATAATCACAATCGGGTACAGCATGATCTGGTAGGGAATGAATGCGCCAATGATCAACACGTTAAAGAACACTTCGGAGCCTTTAAACCGCCAAAACGAAAGCGCATAGCCAGACACCGAGGCCACCGCCACCGAGATGATCAACGAGGGGATTAAGATGCGTACGGAGTTGCCAAAGCCACGGCTCAAACCATCACAATTGATCCCTGTGCAGGCTTGCGACCATGCCTTGATCCACGGTTGGAACGTCAGATCGTTGGGCGGTGAAAAGATGTTGCCCGCACGCACTTCGGCCATGTCTTTCAGGGATGTCATCAACATCACATAGAGCGGCAAAAGGTAGTAGATCGAGAACACAATCAACGTGCCATAAACGATCAGGTTTGACGGCGTGAACGCGCGTTTGGGTTTGGGGCCAGACGGGCCGTTCACCATACGGTTCGGGGCGGACTTGGACATATCAACCATCTTTCTTGCCCCCGTACTGAAGGTAGACATAAGGAATGAGGACCACGACAACCATCGCCAACATCATGGTCGAGGCAGCGAAGCCTTGGGCGAGGTTTTGGCGCAAAAACAGCGTGTCGTAGACGTATTTGGCGGGCACTTCGGACGAAATACCGGGACCGCCAGAGGTTTGGGCCACAACGAGATCGTAGACTTTGATGATCCCTGCGGAGACAAGCACAAGCGAGGTTACAAACACCGGCTTCATCATCGGAATAATGATCAACAGGTAGGTCTTGACCGTTGAAATCCCATCGACTTTCGCAGCCTTCCAGATGTCTTCGTCAATACCGCGCAGACCCGCCAGCATGATGCACATGATTAACCCCGTGCCTTGCCATAGGCCCGCAATGAGGATGCCGAAAATAACGATGTCGGGATTGTAGAGCGGATCAAAGTTGAAACTCTCCCATCCAAGCCCGCGCACGATGGATTGCAACCCGAACTCTGGGTTCAAAATCCATTGCCACACGAGGCCCGTCACAATGAAAGACAGCGCAAAGGGATAAAGGAAAATCGTGCGAAACCCGTCTTCGAACCGAATTTTTCGGTCCAGAAGCGCCGCGAGAATAAAGGCGATAACAAAGGTTGCAATGAGACTACAAACCCCGAATATCATTAGGTTTTTGACCGAAACCAACCAACGAGCCGATCCCCAAAGACGCTCGTATTGGTCCAATCCAACAAAATTGAGTTTCGGCAATAGTTTGGAGTTTGTGAACGAATGGACAATTGTCCAGATCGAACAGCCCACAAAGATCACGGTCGCCGTTAAAATCATCGGCAACGTCGCAATCTTGGCGTTGATATTCCTGAACAAACTAACGGGGCGCTTGGCAAAATCGCGCCCCGCCCTGATCTGTCCCGTGTCGGTTACAGCCATTTTAGAATTCCCCTCTCCTGCCCGCGCATGCACGCCAAGACGTCTTTGCGGGCGAAAAAAGACCCGACCGAAGGCATGTTCGGTCGGGTCAATTTACGACTTACTCAGCTTCAGCGATGATCGCAGCATAGGCTGCTTGCGCGTCGGCTGCGGCAATGTCGGATGACCAGAATTGTGTCATCAGGTCTTCGATCTGACCGGAGGTGTCAGGCGAAAGAAGCATGTCGCCGGACGGCATTGTGTTGCCATCTGCGAGAATTTTCAGACCTTTTTTCATACAATCGTTTGCGGCAGACAGATCAACGTCACCACGTACGGGAAGCGAACCTTTGTTGAGGTTAAACGCAACCTGAACTTCTTTGGACAGCATCAAAGACGCCAGTTCTTTTTGCGCAACTTCGATCTCTGCATCGTCGTTCTTGGGGAAGTAGAACGCATCACCCGCCGTATCGATCAGCTCGTTCATGCCCAAACCTGGAAGACAGGTGTAGTCTACGCCAGCAACCTTTTGAGCCACGGCGAATTCGCCCTGTGCCCAGTCACCCATGATCTGACCGCCGGCTTTGCCTTCGATCACCATCGCAGTTGCGAGGTTCCAGTCCTGAACGTTGGTATTCTTGGAATACTCACGTGCTGCTGCTGCCGCTTCGAACACTTTCGCGTAGGCTTCGCCGCCTGCAACGTCCGCGTTCTTGTCTTTGTTCACGGCGAGCCATGCTTCTGGACCGGCCAATGCAATCGCCATCACGCCGAATGCGCCGGAGGACTGCCAAGGCTGACCACCCATTGCGAGCGGAACGATTCCAGCTTCGTCAAGTGCGGGCATTGCCGCGACGTATTCGTCCCAGTTTGTTGGAACGTCCATGCCGTTGTCCGTAAATGCGGCATTGTTGAGCCAGAGCCACTGCCACGAGTGAATGTTCACGGGAACGCAGTAGATGCGGCCATCGAGTGTACAGCTATCGAGAAGCGATGCGGGGTGGATCACGTCTTTCCAACCTTCGGCTTCGGCAACGTCAGTCAAATCGAGCATAAGGCCCGCTTCGATCAACTCTTGTGCTTGACGGCCGTGGTTGAACTGTGTCGCGCCCATGGGATCACCGCCAAGGATGCGCGAGATCATGATCGGACGCGCGGTGGATCCGCCGCCTGCAATCGCACCATCAACCCAGTTGTGATCAGTTTTTTCGTTAAATGCTTTGGCAAATTGTGCAACAGCGGCAGCTTCGCCACCTGAGGTCCACCAGTGTGTGACTTCGAGGTCAGTGGCATACGCGGCGGATGCAGCAGCGGTGATCGCAGTTGCGCCCAAAAGCGTTTTTACAAGTCTCATTCGTGTCGTCCTCCCTAGATTACGTAAACGTTACAGGCGCACCTGAAACGTTATAGATTTCGCAAACGCGCTAGAAATGCGATCAATGCGACCCTATAGTGTCAGTATGTCAGCCAAATTCGGTGAGACAAGAAAAATTATTAAAAAACGTCCTCAGACCACATATTATTGCTGTTAGCGGTAACTTTGAGGTGCAAAATGAGGGAGAGGAATTGGACGATTTGAGAGAATCATCTGCGGGGGACAGGGCCACAAGAGGTCAAAATCACTCGAATCAGGGAGGACGCCGATGACCGATACGCCACAGCTCGACGACGATCTTTTGCCGGGTGAACGCCCGACACTTAAAACGATTTCACGGATCACAGGTCTAGCGGTGGCCACGGTCAGCCGCGCGCTCAATGATGCGCCCGACATCTCGGCGGACACCAAAAAGCGTGTGCGCGAATGTGCTGATCGCATTGATTACCTACCCAACCGTGCGGGCGTGCGCCTTCGGACGGGCAAAACAAATGTAATATCGCTCATCGTGTCGACCGAACATGACATTATGAACCACACCGCGCGTTTGCTGTCATCTATTGCGGGCGGTTTGCGCAATACGCCTTATCATCTTGTTGTCACGCCATTTTTCCCAGACGAAGACCCGATGCGCCCCGTGCGCTATGTGGTTGAAACCGGATCGGCGGATGCGATTATCCTTAATCAAACCGAACCGGACGATCCGCGTGTGGCGTACCTGATGAAAAAGGGATTTCCATTTGTCACCCATGGCCAAACCAATTGGTCCGCGTCCCACCCATACTGCGACTTTGACAATCGCACGTTTGCCGAACTGGGTATTGAAGCATTGGCGCGCCGTGGCCGCAAGTGTGTGTTGGTCGTTGCCCCCCCTCCCTATCATTTCTACGGCAAGGAAATTCTAGACGGCACCAAAACCGCAAGCGAGCGATTGGGATTGACCCGCCTTGTGCTCCAAGATGTCACAACCGACAGCAGCATCAAAGATGTGGGAACATCCGTGCGGGCCGCTCTCAACGCGCACCCTGAAATCGATGCGATTTTATGCGGCTCGACCAATGCCACCGTGGCCGCAATTGGCGGTGCCGAAGCGGTAGGGCGCGTTCTCGGCGTTGATTTCGATGTCTTCTCCAAAGAAGCCACCACATTCCTGAATATCTTTCGCTCTCAGGTTCTGGTGGTATCCGAAGATGTCGGGGCCACGGGTGCCTCCCTTGCGCGCGCCGCCCTTCAGGCGATTGACCACCCGAGCCGCGCCCCCATTCAAGAGCTTGCCGTCCCAACCTTTAACGATCCACTCTTTGCGGCAAAGCCCGCTTAGACACCAACTGACCTGTAAGTATCCATTCACATTTAACCAACACTGGAGTGACCCATGGCATCGACAATGAAAGGCCCCGCCCTTTTCCTCGCACAGTTTGCAGGAGATGAGCCGCCGTTTAACACATTGGAAAACATCACCAAATGGGCTGCGGGCCTTGGGTATAAGGGCGTGCAAATCCCGACCTTTGATGGCCGCCTGTTCGATGTGGACAAGGCCTATGAAAGCGACACCTACTGCGATGAGATCAAAGGCATCTGTGCCGATGCAGGCGTTGAGATCACCGAATTGTCCACCCACTTGCAAGGCCAACTGGTCGCCGTAAACCCCGTCTATGACGAAGCATTCGACGCCTTTGCTCCTGTGCACCTGCACGGCAACCCCAAAGCCCGCCAAGCATGGGCCGTC
Organism: Celeribacter marinus; assembly: GCF_001308265.1. Lineage (GTDB taxonomy): Bacteria > Pseudomonadota > Alphaproteobacteria > Rhodobacterales > Rhodobacteraceae > Celeribacter > Celeribacter marinus. The sequence goes on along the minus strand of NZ_CP012023.1, from coordinate 222,866 downwards.
GATCAGGTGACAAAAGTGGCGGCTATTTCGCGCAAACTTGGCCTTGATAACTCCGTGTCCTTCACCGGCTCGCTCGCATTCCCTTACCTGTACCCGTGGCCACAGCGCCCCGCTGGTTTGGTTGAGGAAGCCTTTGCCGAATTGGCGCGGCGTTGGAAACCAATCCTCGACGTCTATGATGATCACGGCGTCAATGTCGGTTATGAAATTCACCCCGGTGAGGACGTGTTCGACGGCGCGACATTCGAGATGTTTGTGGATGCACTGGGTGGCCATGAGCGCGCACAAATCAACTACGATCCCTCGCACTTCTTGCTGCAACAGCTTGATTACCTTGCGTTTATCGACCTCTACCACGACCGCATTTGCGCCTACCACGTCAAGGACGCCGAGTTTAACCCCGATGGGCGCCAAGGCGTTTATTCGGGTTATCAAAGCTGGACCAACCGCGCGGGCCGCTTTCGCAGTCTTGGCGATGGTCAGGTCGATTTCTCGGGTATTTTCTCCAAACTGGCACAATACGGCTACGATTCATGGGCGGTTCTGGAATGGGAATGCTGCCTGAAATCGCCCGAACAAGGGGCCGCAGAGGGCGCGCCGTTCATCGCCAGCCACATCATCGAGCTGACCGACAAAACCTTTGACGATTTCGCGGGTGGCGCGGCGGACAAAGCACAAATCAACCGTATGCTCGGTCTCTAGGGGAGATTTCCACATGCATAAGAAACTGAAACTCGGCATGGTCGGCGGTGGGCGCGGCGCGTTCATCGGTGGCGTTCACCGCATTGCAAGCCGCATCGACGGCGAATGGGAACTGGTAGCGGGGGCGTTGTCGTCAGACCCCGAACGCGCCGCCCTCTCGGCCGCTGATCTGGGGATAGAGGCAGATCGCTCCTACGGTTCTTACGCCGAAATGGCCACCGCCGAGGCCGCCCGCGCAGATGGGATCGACGCCGTAGCCATCGTCACGCCCAACCACATGCACGCCGGTCCCGCCATCGCGTTTTTGGAGGCGGGGATCAATGTGATTTGTGACAAGCCCCTCGCCCATACCCTTGAAGATGCTCAAAAAATCGCGGACGCCGTGGCCAAGTCCGGCAAGCAGTTCATCTTGACGCACAACTACACGGGCTATCCCCTGATGCGTCAAGCGCGTGAAATGGTGCAAAGCGGCGCTCTTGGCACGCTGCGCCTCGTTGCGGTCGAATACATCCAAGACTGGCTGACCGAACCCGCTGATCCCGACAACAAACAGGCCGCATGGCGCACCGATCCCAAACGCTCTGGCGCGGGCGGGTGCGTCGGTGATATCGGCACGCACGCGTTCAACCTTGCCTCCTACGTCACTGGGCTGGAGGTCGACACCATGTCGGCGGATTTAACCGCCTTTGTCGCGGGGCGCGCGGTGGACGACAACGTCGAATGTCGGTTCCGCTACAAGGGCGGCGCAAAAGGCACGTTGTGGGCGTCCCAAGTGGCCGTGGGCAATGAAAACGGACTGTCATTGCGCATCTACGGCGACAAGGCAGGATTGGAATGGCACCAAGAGAACCCCAACGTGATGAGCTTCACCCCGTTTGGCGAGCCAAAGCAAATCCTGACACGGGGCGGTGCGCAAAAAATCGGCTCGGCGCAAGCGCTGCGCGTGCCACCGGGTCACCCCGAAGGCTACCTTGAAGGCTTTGCCACGATCTACAAAGAAGCCGCCGACCTGATCCGAAGCGGCGGCGCATCCGGTCACGCACCAGGCATCGAGGACGGCCTAACAGGGATGCGATTTATCAAAGCCTGTATCGACAGTTCCGCCCAAGACGGGGCATGGGTCACACTTCAAGCATCGTGATGTGACTGTTTATTGATCAAAGAGGACCGCAACGCGCAAGCTTTGCGGTCTTTTTGATTGAGACGCCCCGCGCCATTGGCGTAAAGGAAGGGCGGTATAAGGGGGCGAGTATGTATTTGCGTGTTGAAAAAGCGGTGGGCAGCCTTGCGCGCTTGACCGCAGTTCTGGGGGGTGTGGCGCTTTTTGCGGTCATCGTTTTGACCTGTATCTCCGTCATCGGGCGGGCGCTCGATTTTGTCGGCCTACGGGCTATTGCGGGCGATATCGAACTGGTCGAGTTCGGCATCGGGTTTGCAGTGTTTTCCGCCCTACCCTATGCGCAATTTGCACGCACCCATGCGCGTGTTGACATGTTGCACCGCGTGTTCGGCCCAAAGATAAACCGCGTGCTCGATCTCATTGGCGATCTGTTCATGGCCGTTTTCACGGCGCTCGTCGCATGGCGGCTCTATTTGGGGATGCTCGACAAGGGATCGTATGGCGAGACCAGTTTCATCCTCCAAATTCCAATTGTTTGGGGCTACCGCGCCGCCATGTTCGCCTGTGGGGTCGGTGTGATTGTAGCGCTTTTTTGTGTGATCCGTTCGGGCCGTGCGCTTTTGAGCAAGGAGATTTAGGATGAGCCGTTTTGAAATCGGGCTATGGTCCTTTCCCGTGCTGTTGCTCCTGATCTTTTTGCGCATTCCGATCGGGGTCGCCATGTTCACGGTCGGATTTGGTGGGGCCTATCTTTTGAACGGCAACACAGTCATGGTGATGAGCCAACTCAAACACCTCGTGTACGGCGAGTTCTCATCCTATTCGTTTTCCATCATCCCGCTGTTCTTGCTCATGGGGCATTTTGCGACTTTGGGCGGCATGTCGGCCGCGCTGTTCAAAGCCTCCGAAACATGGCTCGGTCACCGCAAGGGCGGCGTGGCAATGGCCGCAATCGGCGCTTGCGCGGGGTTTGGCGCGATCTGTGGATCGTCCTTGGCCACGGCGGCAACAATGGGCAAAGTCGCTCTGCCCGAGTTGCGCAAATACGGTTATACGGGGCGCTTGGCCACGGGCGCATTGGCGGCGGGTGGCACGCTCGGCATTCTCATTCCGCCCTCGGTCATTTTGGTGGTCTATGCGATGCTTGCCGAAGAGAATATCGCCAAACTGTTTGTCGCGGCCTTTGTGCCGGGCATTTTGGCCGCTCTCGGCTATGTGATCTGCATCGCCATTTACGTGCGTGTGCGCCCGCATAGCTCTGGCGTGCGCGACAAGGCATCCCTATCTGAACGACTGCGCGCATTTTGGGATGTCGCCCCCGTTTTGGCGATTTTCACCGTGGTCGTTGGCGGCATCTATCTCGGCGTGTTCACCCCTACCGAAGCCGCCGCCATCGGGGCGGCGGGCACTGCACTTCTAGCGCTTTCTTCAGGCGGGCTGACATGGCGAAAATCCGTTGAGGCCACGCTTGAGACCGCCGGATCAACGGGAATGATTTTCCTGATCCTGATTGGCGCAAAGGTATTTAACAACTTCCTCGCGCTGTCTGGCGTGCCACAATCGGCGGCCGCCTGGGCAGGCGGTTTGGACATCTCGCCGTGGTTAATCCTCGCCACCGTATTGCTGCTCTATCTGGCGTTCGGTTGCATCATGGACAGCCTGTCGATGATCTTTCTCACCGTGCCAATTATCTTTCCCATCATGGCCGCGCTCGATTTCGGCATCGCACCCGCCGAATTCGGGTTGTGGTTCGGCATTCTGGTCCTGATCGTTGTCGAGGTCGGGCTGATCACGCCACCTGTCGGGATGAACCTGTTTATTATCAACGCGATGGCCAAGGACATTCCCATTTCCGAGACCTTCAAAGGCACCCTACCCTTTGTGGTCACCGATCTTGTGCGCGTGGTTCTATTGGTCGGATTTCCTGCCCTGACGCTGGGCCTTGTGCGGTGGGTGTACTGACGACATAAAAACGCCCTCCGCATCGGGAGGGCGTTTCCTTTTCTGTGTGATTACGCCGCAACCGGATCGGATGGCGCGGGCTTGGTCACATCACCCAAGGCCTTCATCGCGGCGTACTGACTAAGGAACACTTGCCCCGTCAGATCATGCAGCAAGTGCGATTTTTGCAACCGGTCCATCACCGGACCTTTGACCTCGGACAAGTGCAGCTTGATCCCGCCATCATCCAACCGCTTGTTGATTTCCTCAAGGCTCTCAAGGGCAGAACTGTCAATCTCGTTGACCGCAGGGCACATCAGAACCACGTGTTTGATGTCGCAATCATCCGCGATGCGGTCGAGGATATAATCCTCCAAAAACCGCGCATTGGCGAAATACAGGCTCTCGTCCACACGGATCGTCACCAGTTCAGGCGTGGTCAAAACCTCATGACGTTTGATATTGCGAAAGTGCTCGGTGCCCGGCACCAAACCCACCTCGGCCACATGCGGACGCGATGTTTTATAAAGGTGCAGACCGATGGAAAGCATCACCCCCGCCGACACACCCGTTTCAACACCAAAGCCCAAGGTGAGCAAGATCGTGGCAAGCACAGCGGCAAAATCGCCCTTTGAATAGCCCCATGTCGTTTTAAGGATCGAGAAATCAACGAGCGACAACACGGCCACAATAATGGTCGCGGCCAACGTGGCGACAGGGAGAAAGTAGAGCAAAGGCGTCAAGAACAACGCGGCAAAGGCGATACCAATGGCGGTAAACGCCCCCGCAGCGGGTGTTTCAGCGCCCGCATCGAAATTGACCACCGAGCGCGCGAAGCCGCCCGTGACCGGATAGCCGCCCGAGATTGCAGCCGCCACGTTAGACGCGCCGAGGCCAATCAACTCTTGGTCAGGCACGATGCGTTGGCGTTTCTTGGCGGCAAGCGTTTGCGCCACCGACACGGATTCAACAAAGCCGATGATAGAGATCAACACAGCCGCGCCAAACAATTGGCTCCACACCTCACCAGAGAACGCAGGTAGTGTCAGCGGTGGCAATCCGCGCGGCACATCGCCCACGATTTTCACGCCGTGGTTTTGCAACTGAAACACCGCAGAGATCAGCGTGGTGACAACAACGGCGGCCACAGGACCAGCCTTGGCTAAGATATCCGCCATGCGCGGGCTTAGACCCTTGGCGCGTAAAAACGGTTTCAACCCCTTACGCACCCAGAACAAAAACGCGGTGGCCGAGGCGCCGATGACGAGCGTAATGACGTTCACGTCACCGATATTCTCGATGATACCGCCAATCCGCTCGGGCAAGGTGTGACCACCCGCCGAGATACCCAACAGGTGCTTAAGTTGCGAGGCCGCAATCAAAATGCCGGACGCGGTGATGAACCCCGCGATGACAGGGTGAGACAGGAAGTTGGCAAAAAAGCCTAGCCGAAACAGACCCATAGCGAGCAAAATCAAACCAGACAAAAACGCCAATGTGATCGCGGCGGCGGCGTATTCCGCCGTGCCTTGCAATGCCATGTTGCCCACAACGGACGCGGTCATCAACGAGACGACCGCCACGGGGCCAACGGCCAACGCGCGCGAAGTCCCGAAAATAGCATAAGCCACAAGCGGTAAAATCGACGCATAAAGCCCCATCTGGGCGGGCAGCCCCGCAAGCAGCGCATAGGCGAGCGATTGCGGGATCAACATGATCGTCACAATGAGGGCGGCAACACCGTCATTGGTGAACGTGTCCTTGTTGTATTTGGAGCCCCAATCGAGAATGGGAAAATATCGGCGCAGGCTACGGGGATTAAAAGACACGGCGGGCGGTCCCTTTCGGATTGGAGCAAACAGCGGGCCATGACAATGACGGCCCGCTGCAAATACGTGATCGCTTTTACTTGGCGATTATTTTTTCGGGCTTAATCATCCACTCTTTACCGCGCAGCATGGCTTTCCAGTACACGGGCGGTAGGATTTGCTCTTTCAAAATCCACGCACGCCGTGTCGCTTTGGTGCCATCCAAGGCCCATTTAGGGAAGGACGGCAACAACACACCACCATAGCCGAATTCGGCCAAAACGATCTTGCCCTTTTCAACCGTCAGCGGGCACGAGCCGTAGCCATTGTAGCCTGCTTGTGGGCCTTTTCCATCGATGTCGGCGGCGATGTTCGCGGCCACAACGGGCGCTTGCATACGGGCCGCAGCAGCGGTTTTGGCGTTGGGCGCGTTCATCACATCGCCAAGCGACCAGATGTTATCAAAGGTTTTGTGGCGCAAAGTGACCTGATCCACATCGACCCATCCAGCCGCATCGACCAAGGGCGACACTTTGATGAAATCGGGCGCGCATTGCGGCGGACAGACATGCAACATGTCAAACTCGACCGTCACCGTTTCAGGCTCCGCATCGGGTTTGGCGACCTTGAACGTGGCTGTTTTGTTCGGTCCGTCAACGGCAATCAGATTGTGAAAGAAATTCAGTTTGGCGTCATAGCGTTTGACGTATTCCTCAAGGGCGGGGACGTAATCCTTAACCCCGAACAACACACCGCCCGCATTCATGAACTGGATATCCATGTTGCCAAGCTTGCCTTGTTTCTCCCATTCGGACGCGGACAGGTACATGGCCTTTTGCGGCGCACCTGCGCATTTGATCGGCATGGGGGGCTGGGTAAAGATCGCGCGCCCCCCCTTTTGCTCTTGGACGAGCTTCCATGTGTAAGGTGCTAAATCATAACGGTAATTCGAGGTGACCCCATTTTTACCAAGCGTTTCTTCCAAACCATCAACCGCCGCCCAATCCAGTTTAAGACCCGGACAGACAATCAGACGTTTGTATTTGACCACGCGGCACCCGTCGAGGATCACGGCATTGTTGGCAGGCTCAAACGCGGCCACAGCCGATTTGACCCAATGCACACCCCGCGGAATGAGCGACCCCATGGTTTTCGCGGTTGTTTGTGCATCGAACACACCCGCCCCCACCATCGTCCAACCGGGTTGGTAATAGTGGATATCTGCGGGATCAATGATGGCGATATCCAGATCGGATTTACGTGATTTGAGCGACGAGGCCACGGCGACCCCAGCGGCGCCCGCGCCCACGATCACAACATCATAACTTGCGTCCTCGACACTATCGGTTGGCGTCACACCGCCATTGGCAATGCGGCGCGCAACACCCGTCATGTCGTATCCTGCCGCTTTGGTTGCGGCCAGAATATCCACGACCGACTTTTCCTTGGCCATCGCCAGCGCCCAAAGCGTGGTCGTGCGCGTCCCCGTGCGGCAATAGCCGAACACTGGACCGGGCAATTCGGTGAGCGCCTCGCGAAACAGTGTTGCAGTCTCTTCGGTCACGATACCGGGGGTGACGGGCAGATACAAAAACCGCAAACCGGCCTGTGTCGCGGCCGCCTCGATCTCGTCATGTGTGGGCTGATCGGCGGCTTCGCCATCGGGTCGGTTACAGATAACCGAGCGAAACCCGCGCTTTGCCAATTTGGCCAAGTCATCAATCTGGATTTGTCCCGATACAGATAGACCATCGGTGATTTTCTTAAGCTCCATGCGTGCGTCTCCTCGCAGCTAGCGACCGCCGATCCCCTCCAACTGGGATCATAAGCCAAAACGTTGTGCCCCAAACTTCGAGGCGGTAGCGTCAGTGGCGGCGGGGAGACGCGCAGCGCGCGGACCCTAACGTCCCGACAGATATCCGGCGATCGCACTCAGGTCATACCCTGCGCTGGCCGCCTCACTCATAATCTCGTCTGCGGGCCGTGTGCCCGCTTGTGACAATGCCCATGCCGTGGTCGAGCGCGTGCCAGAGCGACAGTAGGCGTACACAGGCCCGTCTAGTTCCGCGAAGGCCCGTTGCGTCTCATCAATCAGATCACCGGTGAATTGACCCGGATAGATCGGCAGATAAAGGAAATTCAAACCCGCCGCTTGCGCCGCCTCGGCCATCGCGTCCGATTGCAACGCGCCCTCGATCTCTTCGTCGGGGCGATTGCAGATCACGGTGCGAAACCCTTTGTCGGCAAGGATTTGAACCTCGTCCAGTGTGATTTGCCCGCTCACGGTCAGAGCGTCATTTACCTTGTTAAATTCCATGTGTGCCTCTTTTGATGTGCGTGGGACCGCGCTGACCTTCGCCAAACACGGCGGCGCGGGCGATCTCTCACACATCAATCGTGACGTGATTTAGAGACCGTTGACCGGCACCTTCAAAAAGGTTTTGCCATCTTGATCGGCGGGCGGCAACTCACCAGCGCGCATATTCACCTGCAAAGAGGGAATAATCAGCCGTGGCATGTCGAGTTGCGCATCGCGCTCTTCGCGAAACTTGACGAAATCCGCCTTGGTTTTACCGGCACCAACGTGGATATTATGGGCTTTTTCGTCGCCAACTGAGGTTTCCCATTCGATATCGCGCCCGTTTGGCCCGTAATCATGACACATAAACAACCGCATATCGTCGGGCAGTGCGAGCACCTTTTGGATGCTGTCATAGAGCGTGGCCGCATCGCCACCCGGAAAATCAGCGCGCGCAGACCCGCCGTCAGGCATAAACAGCGTATCGCCCGTAAAGGTGGCGTTGCCCATGGTATGCGTCATGCACGCGGGCGTGTGACCCGGGGTGTGCATAGTGAAACAGTTCATGGTGCCGATGGTGTAGGTGTCACCGTCTTTGAACAAACGATCAAACTGCGAGCCGTCCCGCTGAAACTCTGTGCCCTCGTTGAACACCTTGCCAAACACGTCTTGCACAATGGTGATGTTCTCACCGATACCGATTTTGCCACCAACATTGTCTTGGAGATACGGGGCCGCAGACAGGTGATCGGCGTGCACATGGGTCTCAAGCAGCCATTCCACCTTGAGATCATGTTCGCGCACATAGGCGATAATCTCGTCGGCGCTTTCATACGAAATGCGCCCCGCCGCGTAATCAATATCCATCACGCTATCGACGACAGCACATGAGTTTGACGCCGGATCTTTGACCACATAGGAAATGGTCCATGTGGCCGGATCAAAGAAGGCTTTGACCTCAGGGGTCAGCGCCATATCAACAGGGTAAGTCTGGGTCATTTCTCTCTCCTCAAGTCGGTATCAAACGCGGCGCGCGGTGCGCTGCATCATGAATTTCGCGGCAAAAATACCCGCCACGAGAGCTACAAAAAACGTCAAAACGGCAGGATCAAGCGTGCCAATCGCGGGCAGCGCACCACCGGGGCAAAACCCCGCAATGCCCCAACCGATGCCAAACACCGCAGACCCGCCAATCAACTTGGCGTCGATCACACGACTGGTCGGCACTGTGAAGCGTGGCTCGAACGCAGGGCTATCAAAGCGTTTAAAAACAGCGCGGTAACCAAAGAAAGCCACAACAACAGCGCCGCCCATCACGAAGGCAAGTGAAGGATCCCATGTGCCGAACACATCAAAAAAGTTGATCACTTTGGCAGGGTTGGCCATTCCGGACATCGAAATACCAACACCGAACACAAGGCCTGTGAGATAGGTCAAAACATGTTTCATGCTCAAATCCCCCCCAACACATGGCGCACCACATACACGGTGATCGCGGTGAAAATCATAAAGGTGACGGTGGCCGCGATTGAGCGAGGCGACAGACGCGCCATGCCACAAACCCCGTGACCAGAGGTACAGCCAGACCCGTATGTGACCCCTAAACCGACGATGAACCCGCCGATGATGAGGGCAATATTGGACACGGGCACGTCGATTGCGGGCATCTCACCGGCAAACACACGGTAGACCAACGGTCCAGAAACCATTCCCGCCAACAGCAGCGCGCGCCACTGCCAATCAGAGGAACTTTGCGGCGTCATGAAACCGGCCAAAACGCCCGTAGCGCCAAACACACGGCCCTGAAACGCCATCAACATCACGGCGGACAATCCGATGAGAATGCCGCCAATGAGTGAGACAAAAGGTGTAAATTCAGTGATCATTGTGTTGTCGTCCTCCATACGGAGGGCATGGTAAGTACCCGAATAGTCATGTGCGTTTCCTTTTTAGATGCGCTTTTCGCGCTTTGTTTGCGTGATTTCTACCCGAGCGACACGGCCATGTCCGTGAGTTTGTCACATAAGATGCAATTATTGTGATTTGTTTAAGCCCCCCCGCGTCACGCGAAACACGCCCACCGCAAAAGCAAAAGCGCCAACGGTTTCCCGCGGCGCTTTTCAAAAAACGTTATCGTGTGTATCGGACGCGAACGATTGGTGTCTTACTCGCCCTGTGCGTCCGCGCGCGATTTACCCGACACGTTTTGCGCCAGTGTCGCGGCCATAAGACCGTCGAGGGCCCCATCCAAAACACCCTTGGTATCTGAGGTCTCAAAGTTCGTGCGCAGGTCTTTAACCATTTGATACGGCTGAAGAACATAAGAGCGGATTTGGTTGCCCCACCCCGCATCGCCCGCATTTTCATGGACTTCGTTGACCAAGGCCGAGCGTTTGTCCAATTCGATCTGATAGAGGCGCGATTTAAGCGCCTTCATCGCGATGTCACGGTTTTGGTGCTGCGATTTCTCGGAGCTTGTCACAACGATCCCCGTGGGGTGGTGGGTGATGCGCACGGCGGAATCGGTGGTGTTGACGTGCTGACCGCCCGCCCCCGAGGAGCGATAGGTATCAATGCGAATATCGGAGGGGTTCACCTCGATCTCGATGTTGTCATCGACCACGGGGTAGACTTTCACGGACGTAAACGAGGTGTGGCGCTTGGCGGCGGAATCAAACGGCGAGATCCGCACGAGGCGATGCACACCGCTTTCGGATTTCAGCCAACCGTACGCGTTGTGACCCGAAATTTTATAGGCGGCAGATTTAATACCCGCCTCTTCGCCCGCGCTCTCGGATTGCAACTCGACCTTGTAGCCTTTTTTCTCCGCCCACCGCACATACATACGCGCCAACATCGACGCCCAATCACAGCTCTCGGTGCCACCAGCCCCCGAATTGATTTCGAGGAACGTGTCGTTGCCATCGGCCTCGCCGTCTAACAGGGCTTCCAACTCTTTTTCGGCGGCTTTGAGTTCGAGCGCTTTTAGCGCCTCTTCGGCATCGGTGATGACCTCTTGGTCATCTTCCATCTCGCCCATCTCTATGAACTCGATATTGTCATTCATATCTTGCTCGATACCTGTGGCCGTGGCCACCGCATCCATCAACATCTGTCGATCACGCATCAGGGTTTGCGCGCGCTCTGGATCGTCCCAAAGGGTCGGATCCTCGATCATCGCGTTGAATTCCTCCAACCGATGCGGCGCGGTTTCCCAGTCCAGACGCTGCTTCAACAGCGCGATGGATTTGCGGATTTTTTCGACGGAGTTTTCGATCTCTGCGCGCACGGGGCACCTTTCGGGAACTTGAATTCTTTGGGCAGACAGATACGCGCCCCCGCGCCGCGATACAAGCCCCGCACCAAACTGGTGCATCCTCTATCGCCGCGCGCACGGGGGGGGGCGGATCAGTAAAGGCCGCCTGATGACAGCGAGTTAAACGTCGCCTTTTTGGGGATTTTAATGGTGGTGCCAGTGGTGGTTTGAACCGCACGTTCGCCGCTATCCACCTCGCCTGCATTAAACATCGGCAAATCCGACCCCATGGCAAAACCACCGTCAAACGTCACGCCAAACACTGGCTCTTCGCCATCGCGGAAATACTCGGCGACCACATTTGCGCCAGAGGCATCATCCGACAGGCGCGCACCTGTGAAACGATCGATCTTGATGAAGTGCCCCCCCGGTGGCACTCGAAACTTGCCGCCGCCAAATTTGGCCACGGCCTCTTGCATGAACTCGTTAAACACAGGTCCACAAAATCCGCCGCCCGAGGCACCGGGCATGGCGCGCGGCGTATCAAAGCCGATGTAACAGCCCGCAACAATGTTCGAGGTAAAACCAACAAACCACGCGTCTTTACCGTCATTGGTCGTCCCCGTTTTGCCCGCCACAGGAACCGGCAGGTTGACGCGGCCTTTTGCCGTACCGCGCGAGACAACACCCTGCATCATCGAGGTCAATTGATACGCGGTGATCGCGTCCATGACCCGTTCGCGGTTGGACACAATGGTCGGTGCAACTCCCGCGTCCAAAGAGGCGACTTTGCATTCCTCACATCCGCGCTGATCGTGTTTGTAAACGGTGCGCCCAAACCGGTCTTGGACACGGTCTACAAGTGTGGGTTCGACCCGCTCGCCGCCATTGGCAAACATCGCATAGGCCGACACCATTTTGTAAAGTGTGGTTTCCTCCGCCCCAAGCGACGAGGCAAGAAACTGACCCATTTGATCGTAGACACCAAAGCGTTCGGCGTAGCCTGCGACAACATCCATTCCGACCTCTTGGGCCAGACGAATGGTCATCAGGTTGCGCGATTGTTCGATCCCTGTGCGCAAAGGCGTTGGGCCATAAAACTGCTTGGACGCATTTTGGGGCCGCCAAACGCCCTGTGGCGTGTTGACCTCAATCGGGGCATCCACCACGATAGTCGCAGGGGTAAATCCACTATCGAGGGCGGCGGCATAGACAAACGGCTTGAACGACGAGCCGGGTTGACGGGTTGCCTGTGTGGCGCGGTTAAAGACCGAGTTTTGGTAGGAAAACCCGCCTTGCATAGCGATCACGCGCCCTGTGTTGACGTCCATCGCGACAAAACCGCCCTGAACTTGTGGCACTTGGCGCAAGGACCAGCGGATCAAATCACCAGTGCCATTGTCGCCCGAGGTCATGCGCCGCACATGCACGACATCGCCACGCTCAAAATTATCGACAAAGCTGCCACGCATCCATGCGATATCCTCGCGCGGCACGGAAACCTCGCCGATTTTTTCCACCAAAACAGTGATCTGTTGATCGCCAATTTGGTCAACGGCACCAACATGCCATCCGCCATCAAGTGTGACATCGCGCGCCACGCGTACATCGCCAAGCGCCTCTTCCCATGTGCCCGCGTCAATCATGGCCGCGTCAATGGATTTGCCCGTACCACGCCACACACCGCGCTCACGGTCCAACGTCTCAAGACGCCCCTCAAGAGCACGCGCCGCGACCCCTTGTAACTCGGGATCAATCGTCGCACGGATCGATAAGCCACCCTCAAAGAACTCTTCTTCGCCAAAATCTTGGCTCAACTGACGGCGGATTTCGTCCGTGAAATAGTCGCGGCTTGGCAATTGCGCACGAAAGCTTTCGTAATCGCCGTTTTGCACGGAGCGGATCGGCTCAAGGCGCGCGGTTTCATACGCCGCTTGTTCCAGATAACCGTTTTCATACATCTCACGCAGCACAAAATTGCGGCGCGTTAAAGCCGCATCATAGTTCTTGACCGGATGGTAGGAATACGGAGCCTTGGGGTGGATCGCGAGGAACGCCGCCTCTTCGGGGGCCAGCTCATACAAGGTCTTGTTAAAATAGGTCTGCGCCGCCGCCGTCACACCAAACGAACGCGCACCCAGATCAATCTCATTGAGATACAGCGCCAGAATTTCGTCTTTGGATAGGGATTGCTCAAGGCGCGAGGCAAGAATGATCTCTTTGATCTTGCGCTCGGCCGATCGGTCGGACGAGAGCAAAAAGTTCTTCATCACCTGCTGTGTGATTGTGGACGCGCCGCGCAAACGACCGCCCTGTGCCGCCGACAACGCCGCCGCAATCATTCCGCGCACGTCATAGCCGGGGTGCGAATAAAAGTTCTTATCTTCGGCAGAAATAAACGCGAATTTCACCAGATCAGGGATTTCGGAGGGTGGCGTATACAACCGGCGTTCGCGCGCAAACTCGTCAATTATTTTACCTTCGCCGCTGTAGATGCGCGAAATGGTTGGGGGCTGATATTGCGCCAAGGCCTCGTGATTGGGCAAATCGCGGCTGTACATCCACAACACACCACCAATGACCAAGGCGAGCAAAATCAGTCCCGTGGTCACGAGCGAAAAAATTGTTCCAAAGAACGAGAGTATAAACCGAAGCACGTGTACGCCTTTCCCACTGTTGGTGCGGGCACTTTAGTGACTCGCCCGACCCAACCTTTGGCTCTCCTTATACACAGCGCCGCCCGCGGTCAAAAGCAACCCGCGAAAATGTGACTGTATGTGCGCGAGGCTTCGCCAGTTGCCGCCACTTGCGACGCTATTTGCGCAATTGACGCGTGGCCGCCCGATCGATCTGTTGCCATGCGACCAAGGCATCGCGGATCGCCTGCGCCGCCGTGTCGCGCCACACCGGATCATCGAGGTTTGCACGGTCCTTATTGGATGACAAAAACCCTAACTCCAACAAAACAGACGGAATATCGGCAGATTTCAACACCGAAAACCCCGCCTCAAGGCGCGGACGTTTGTGCATCCCCACACTGCTCTCAAGGGCCGCAACCAACGCATTGGCAAAGGCATCGGTGCGCGGTTGCGTCTCCGTGCGCGCCATATCGAGCAAAACCCCCGCGATCACGTCATCTTGGTCGCTCAAATCGACACCAGACAGAATATCGGCGCGATCATGGCGCTCGGCCAATTTGCGCGAGGCCTCATCGGATGCCCGATCCGCCAACGTATAGACGGTCGCACCCTCGGCGCGCCCTTCGGAAATCGCATCGGCATGTAGCGAGATAAACACATCTGCCCCCGCCTCATGCGCGCGTGTGATCCGCGCCTCAAGCGGGACAAAACTGTCGTCATCGCGGGTCAAGACCACCTCAAACCCGCCGGCCCGCACCAAGATATCGCGCAACTCTTGGGCAAAGGTCAGCATCAAATCGGCCTCTTTCAACCCGTCACGCTCGGCCCCCGGATCAATGCCGCCGTGACCGGGATCCAGCATCACAACCATCGGCCCGCTCGGGGTGTGTGACCGCGCCAAATCAGATGCCGGACGCGCAACCCGTGCAAATTGTGCAGCCTCAGGCGCACCGGCTTTGGCCACAAATTGCTCGACGTCCGTGGGGGATAAGACCAACCGCAACACCGCATCCGATGCGCCGCGCGTCATTTGTGCGGTTTTAACCTGCAATGGCACATCAAGGTCGATCACCATACGCGACCAACCGGAGCGAAACAGACCCACGCGCAGGCCCAAAACCGCCTCGGAGCGATCAAAGGCCTGCGTGTCAAACCCCGCCCAATCCACTTCGGAAAAGTCCACAATCAGACGCATCGGGTCACTCAATGTGAACACGCGAAACGCAACGGGTTGCCCCAGATGCAAGGTAAGCACGGTATTCGCCCCCTCCTCGGAGACAACCGAGCCCGTATTCGATGCCGATGTCAGCGCGGTAAACACCTCTTGCGCCTGTGCACCAATCGCCGCACACGCCAGACCAAGGCAAAGCCCCATCACCGTTACACCCTGTCTCACTGCTGCCCCGATCACACCCACACCCTACTCTTTTCACACCGCTTTGACGTTGCACGCACCTTAACGGGTGGAGCCTGTCGATCCTAGCCCTTGGTGCGGTTACTCATAAACGCGTGAAGCCGCGACAAACCTTCGCGGATATCCGCCGTTGAGCGCGCATAGGAAAACCGCATGGTTTGCGCCCCGCGCACAGGGTCGAAATCAAGCCCAGGCGTGACAGCAACCCCCACCTCATCAAGGATTTGCGCACAAAACGCCCGACTATCCTGCGTCAAATCAGACACATCGGCATAGATGTAGAACGCCCCGTCCGGCGGCGCGATCTTGTCAAATCCGATTTTGGGCAGCTCTTGCATCATTAGCGCGCGGTTTTGCGCGTAGACTTCGATATGGGCCTCGCACGCATCACGCGCCTCAAGCGCACCAAGAGCGGCGATCTGGGCGGCATGTGGCGGACAGATAAACAGGTTTTGCGCCAAGCGTTCAACAACCCGAACATGATCCTCGGGCACGATCATCCAGCCCACCCGCCAACCGGTCATCGAGAAGTACTTTGAAAACGAATTGATAACGTAGACATCATCGCTGATTTCCAACGCCGTCACCGCGCGCGTGTCGTAGTGAACGCCGTGATAAATCTCGTCCGAGATAAACGAGATCCCTTTGGCCGCACAGGTCTCGATCAGAGCGGCCATAGCCGCACGGTCTAGCATGGTGCCGGACGGATTGCCCGGACTGGCGACAATCAACCCGTCCACATCATCGGGAATTTGCGCAGGGGCCGGTTGCAAGCGGTTCTCGGGCGTGGATTGGATGCCAACGGGTTCGATATCCAAGGCGCTCAGAATTTGCCGATAAGACGGATACCCCGGCTCGCCCAAGGCCACCTTGCCCCCCGCATCAAACAGTGCGGTGAACGCAAGGATAAACGCGCCCGACGAGCCGGATGTGACCACAACGCGGGACGGATCGACGCTCACGCCGTACCAGTCGGCATAAAGCCCCGCAATGGCGCGGCGCAATTCGGGCAGCCCAAGCGCCACGGTGTAGCCAAGTGGTCCCGCCTCCATCGCGGCGGCCAGTTTGGCACGCGCATTGGCGGGGGCACCGGTCGAAGGTTGGCCCACTTCCATATGGATCACATGACGCCCCGCGTCCTCGGCGGCGCGTGCCGCCTCCATCACGTCCATGACGATAAAGGGATCAACATTGCTTCGACGGGAGGTTTTCATGGGCGGGCCTTTTGGTTCACGGTGTTCCTCAAGCGATGCCACTTGGCGCGCACAATTGCAACGCCACAGCGCCGAGATGGTGGACCTGCGACCGAGGGTCACGCAAGTGTTGGGTGGACCCACGCCTCCGATGTGGTAGACGATTTGCAACCAGATTTTCAACGGAGAGATACCACATGGCTCTGCCCCGCTTTTTGACCCGCCTCACGACAGCCGCCCTTTTGACGGCATCGACGGCGTTTGGGGCACATGCCCTTGATCTTTCCGACATGTCTAGCGCCGAACGCGCCGCATTCGGGGCCGAGGTTCGCGCCTACCTGATGGAAAACCCAGAGGTCTTGATGGAGGCGGTCGACGTTTATAATCAACGCCAACAAGCCGCCCAAGAAGCGGGCGAAGCGGGTCTGATTGCGGCCCACGCCGCCGATCTGTTCGAGGCCGAGGGCGATCTGGTCTACGGCAACCCCGATGCCGATTTGGTCTTTGTCGAGTTCTCGGATTACCGGTGCGGTTATTGCAAAAAAGCCTACCCCGATGTCAAAGCCCTGCTTGAAAAAGACGGCAACATCAAACTCATCGTCAAAGAATATCCCATTTTGGGCGAAGAGAGTGTTCTGGCCGCGCGGTTTGCACTGGCGGTCCGTTCCGTTGGCGGCGTCGAGGCCTATGACGCGATCCATGATGCGTTGATGACCACGCGCGGCAACGTGACCGAGGGCAGCCTCAAACGGATGGCAAAAGATTTAGGTCTGGACGGCGACGCCGTTATGGCCGCCACCGACAGTGACGCGGTCAACGAGATTTTGGGCCGCAACCAACAGCTTGGCCAGATTTTCCAAATTTCAGGCACGCCAACCTTTGTGATGGGCGAACAACTCATTCGGGGCTACGTGCCGTTTGATGCGATGAACGAAATCGTGGCCGATCTTAGGCAAAATCGCTGATTTATCAGATCACTACAGCATTAAGTTAAGAAAAAGCCCCGACACGTTGCGGGGCTTTTTTGTTACGGCTTGACCCTAAGGATTGGCGGTTATTGCGCCGCCTCATCTGCGGCCAGCGTCTTTGCGATCTCGGCGGCTTTGGCTTCGACCTGTTCTACGATGTGCTCGACCATACGCTCATTGTCCATCTTGTGGCTTTGCTTGCCGCCCAGATAGACCATACCATGGCCCGCACCGCCGCCTGTCCACCCCACATCGGTCATCAGCGCCTCACCGGGGCCGTTCACCACACAACCAATGATCGACAGAGACATCGGCGTTTTGATGTGCTCAAGGCGCTGCTCCAACGCCTCAACCGTTTTGATCACGTCAAAGCCCTGACGCGCACAAGACGGGCACGAAATGATGTTCACACCACGGTGGCGCAGGCCAAGCGATTTCAGGATTTCATAGCCGACCTTGACCTCCTCAACGGGATCCGCCGACAGGCTCACACGGATCGTGTCGCCTATGCCCATCCACAACAGTTGCCCCATGCCAATGGCCGATTTGATCGTGCCCGACATCAAGCCGCCCGCCTCGGTGATACCAAGGTGGATTGGTGCATCCGTAGCCTCCGCTAATTGTTGATAGGCGGCAGAGGCCATAAAGACGTCCGATGCTTTGACCGAAATTTTGAAGTTGTGAAAATCGTTGTCTTCGAGAATTTTAATGTGATCAAGGCCACTTTCGACCATCGCGTCCGGACATGGCTCGCCGTATTTATCCAACAGGTGCTTTTCCAACGACCCGCCATTGACGCCGATACGGATCGAGCAATTGTTGTCCTTGGCCGCTTTGATCACCTCTTTGACGCGGCTCTCATCCCCGATATTTCCCGGATTGATCCGCAGACACGCCGCCCCCGCCTCAGCCGCCTCAATCGCACGTTTGTAGTGAAAATGGATGTCGGCCACGATCGGCACAGGGCTTTCGCGACAAATCTCTTTGAGGGCCGTTGTTGCCGCGACATCAGGGGCGGAGATGCGCACAATGTCCGCGCCCGCTTCTGCCGCGCGCATGACTTGGGCCAAAGTCGCTTTGACATCGCCACTATCGGTGTTGGTCATGGTCTGCACGGTGATCGGCGCATCGCCCCCCACAGGCACATCCCCAACCCATATTTTACGGCTCACGCGGCGGTCAATATTGCGCCAAGGGCGGATCGGATTATGGGACATGGGGTACGGTCCTTGCGGCTAAAAATTGGATCACGCCATAGATAAGCTGCGCAGCACAGGCAAGCAAGCCGTTGCGCGCCAGCTAAGATCACGCCACCGCGATGGCAAGGGACGGACAATCAGATCAAGGTAGTGAAAATGGGGGTTATTCGGACGCGGGCGTTAAAATCGCATCATTCTGCGCCACACGAAACATCTCGGCGACACCCGAATTGGCCGCAAGATCAACGGGCTGGAACGCCTCTGACACAGATGCCACAGACAGCGCGATATTTTTAACGACAGAACCGGAGCCACCGGCAGGGCCGTATGCTTGGCCGTTTACCGAGAAATACACACCACCCGCATTGCCTGTGCGCAACACTGGGGCATCTTCGGTTGCAGGCAGGACATAGCGTTCACCCGCATTGAGGATTTTCTCGAACAACACTGTGCCACCGGCGGAACTCACACGCACCCATGTGGCATTGACCGCAACCAACGCCAATTCAGCCGCATCTTGCTCGACCACCTGAACAGGGGCGATCGCGTCCGCATCGGCAGTCACGGCATCAGCCATAAGACCGGACATCGCATTCAACCGCTCCTCGGCGCTCTCGTCGCCAAGAGATCCAACGGCGCGTGGATCAAGCGTTGCAATCGGCCCATCACGGGGCACAAGAACCGGTACATCGAGCGCTTGCGGACGATACAGACGGTTAAACGCATCGGCAGAGGGCGCAGCAATTCCCACACCTTCATCAACAGCAGCCATAAGCACTTGTGAGGATGGCATCGGCGCGATTTCGGCAACAAGGCCCGGAGTTTGATCGACGGGAGACAATTGCACTTTTTGAATTTCGTTCAGAATAGACCAACCGCCAAAGCCGATCACACCCACAAGCGCCAACAAGACAGCCGTGGAGCCGATTGCACCAGGCTCGACCTTCGACAAAAAGCTTTCTGGGCGCGGCACAAAACTGGCATTCGGATCGGAAAATGGGTCTTTGTTTGCGCGTGCGGCGACCGCAACCGGAGCCGCGCGCTTGGACGAGGCTTCTGGTGCCATACCATGCGCCACCGCGAATCCACTCTCGGCGCAAAACCGTTCAAACGCCCAATCGGGATCAAGACCGAGATAGCGCGCATAGGAGCGCACATAACCCGCGATGAACCCTTGGGTTTCAAACACGTTTGGATCGGAATTTTCGATTGCGGAAATGTAGGTTGCTTTGATTTTCAGTTCGCGTTGAACATCGAGCAAGGATTTGGACTGTGTCGCACGTTCACCGCGCATGACATCCCCGAGCCGAAGCTCGAAATCGTCAAAGCCGCGAGGTTCACTTACCTCAACAACGGGCGGTTTGCTCCACCGTCCTATCATGCGAACTGCCCCTACTCTTATCGTTTACACTAGCTCGAATCGCTGAATGTATTGCTAACCCTTACCACGCTATAAGAAGGGTCGCACAGGGGGAAACTTTAGTTAGCCCGCCATTTCGGCACGATTCAGCGCACAATGGCTCCAAAGCGCGTCCAATCCGTGGATAAGCGCATCCATTTCACGCGATCCGTGAACAGGCGACGGGGTAAACCGCAACCGCTCCGTGCCGCGCGGCACGGTTGGGAAGTTCACCGGCTGCACATAAATCCCGTATTGCTCAAGCAACATATCGGACATCAATTTTGTGTGTTTCGGATCGCCGACGATCAGCGGCACAATGTGCGAGCCATGATCGGTGATCGGAAGACCCAGACCTTTAAGACGGGTTTTGAGAATGGCCGCTTGGGTCTGGTGCTCTTTACGCAGCGCCACACCGCCCTCGCCCTTGAGGTGCGCAATCGACGCCGCCGCACCGGCAGCGACCGCCGGAGGGATAGAGGTCGTGAAGATAAAACCGGGCGCATAGGAGCGCACCGCGTCACACATTTTCGCGGACGCGGCGATATAACCACCAAAGACGCCGACCGCCTTGCCGAGTGTGCCGTTGATAATGTCGATGCGGTCCATCAGGCCATCACGCTCGGCCACACCGGCGCCACGTTCGCCGTACATGCCAACCGCGTGCACTTCGTCGATATACGTCAGTGCGCCAAATTCGTCGGCCAGATCAAGCATCTCTTCGATGGGACCAAAATCGCCGTCCATGGAATAGACGGATTCGAATGCGATCAGTTTGGGCGCGTCCTTGTCGGACGCCTCAAGCAGCGCGCGCAGGTGCGCCATGTCGTTGTGACGGAAAATACGTTTCGCGCCGCCATTGCGACGAATGCCCTCAATCATGGAGGCGTGGTTCAATTCATCCGAATAGATGATAAGCCCCGGAAACAGTTTTGGCAGCGTCGACAGGGTGGCGTCATTGGCAATGTAGGCCGACGAAAACACCAAAGACGCTTCTTTATTGTGCCAATCTGCCAATTCCGCCTCAAGGCGTTTATGGTAGACAGTTGTGCCAGAAATGTTGCGTGTACCGCCGGAGCCTGCGCCCGTTGCGTCCACTGCATCTTTCATCGCGGTCAGGACATCGGGGTGTTGACCCATGCCAAGGTAATCGTTGCCGCACCATACGGTGACAGGCTTTTCAGATCCATCGGGCTTTTTCCACGTCGCATGGGGGAAATTACCGCGCTTGCGCTCAATGTCGATAAAGGTGCGATACCGCCCCTCGTCATGAAGTCGCTGCAACGCCTCGTCAAGCTTCGCTGTATAATCCAATGGTAGTCCTTTCGCGCGTCTTTCGTCTGACCCTTTTAGCAACCAAATTTTTAAAAAGCGACTCGTATTCACAAATTGATACATGTCGGTGCTATGGGTCGATACCGTCCTGTTCACTGGCTTAGTCATAACGTGTTCTAATTTCGTTTAAGAATGATCTATGTCAACCCGCATCCCATCTCTGGACACTGCAAACTGGCCCGTTAGTGTGCGACAAATGCGCCAGCACATCCTGAAAGGTAATCGATCATGACCCAAACACCCGCCCCACTGCTCGCCCCGCGCCTCGCCTCGGTCCTTGGCCGTATCGATGCCGACCTTGATGGCGCATTGGCGCGTTTGATTGATCTGTTGTCCATCCCGTCGATCTCCACCGATCCGGCCTATAAGGCCGATTGCGCCCGTGCCGCCGATTGGTTGGTTGCGGATTTACGCTCTTTTGGCGTAGACGCAGAGACCATCGCGACCCCCGGTCATCCGATGGTGATGGGCCACGTCGATGGCCCAAAAGACAAAAAGACGCCGCACCTGGTGTTTTACGGCCATTATGACGTGCAACCCGTCGACCCGCTCAATCTGTGGGCCAGTGATCCATTCGCCCCCGCCGTTGAGACCACCGCCAAAGGCCGCATGATCCGTGGGCGCGGCGCGTCAGATGACAAGGGGCAATTGATGACCTTTGTCGAGGCCTGTCGTGCATGGGTTGCCGAGAATGGCGCATTGCCATGTGAAATCACGTTCTTTTTCGAGGGCGAAGAGGAAAGCGGCTCGCCCTCCCTCGTCCCGTTTATGAATGAATACAAGGAGCGCCTCAAAGGCGATGTGGCGCTGATCTGTGACACCGGCCTGTTTGGCCACGACACCCCCGCCATTGTCACCATGCTGCGCGGCCTGATGGGCGAAGAGATCGTGATCAAGGCCGCCGACAAAGACCTGCATTCGGGCATGTATGGCGGCCCGTCCCAAAACCCGATCCGCGTGCTCACCCGTATTCTGGCGGGGCTACATGACGACACTGGTCGCGTCACACTTGACGGTTTTTATGACGGTGTGCCCGAACTGCCCGCCGATGTTGCGGCCCAGTGGCAAGTCTTGGGATTTGAGCACGAGGCATTCTTGGGCGAGGTGGGCCTCAGCCAGCCCGCAGGCGAACATGACCGTACAGCATTGGAAATGATCTGGTCACGCCCGACGATGGAATTTAACGGCATCATTGGCGGCTACACGGGGGACGGGTTCAAAACCGTGCTGCCCGCACAAGCCTCCGCCAAAGTCTCCGCGCGCCTTGTCGGCACGCAAGACCCCCATAAAATCCGCGAAAGCCTACGCGCTTATGTCGAGGCGCACCTGCCCGCTGATTGCACCGTCGAATTCCACCCGCACGGCGCCTCGCCTGCCTCGGTGATGGAAACAACCCACCCCGCGTTTGAGGCCACACGCCAAGCCCTGTCCGATGAATGGCCCAATGAGGCCGCTTTTATCGGCTGTGGCGGCTCAATCCCGATTGCGGGCTATTTCAAAAAGATCGTTGGCGTTGACGCTCTTTTGACCGGCTTTGCCCGCGACGATGACGCAATCCATAGCCCCAACGAGAAATACGATCTGGAGTGCTTTCACAAAGGTATGCGCTCATGGGCGCGGATTTTGGATGCTGTGAGCCAAGGATAGTCCGTTGCCCCTATCCCTCATGATTGCGCGCGTGTTGCGTCTTTTGCTGGCCGCAGGCGCGTTGTCGGGGCTTGTCCTTGCTGCGTTGTGGTGGTCGGGCAAGCCGCCCAAAGAGACCCAAGGCATCTGGATCACCAATGGCTACGGGCTTGTTTTTGATATCTCGCCTGTCTCGATTGCGATCCACGAGATAACGCCCGTCTCCTGCATCCCATGGCAAACCATGCCGGCACATATGGGGATGGTGCGCCGCCTTGCGGGATATACGTTTACCGCACAGGGCGACGATCTATCCATTGCGGTTGCGGACGCAGTTGGTGATATGCGCGCCTACCGTGTTGACGCCCTGCCCGATCAATGCGTGAACGGCAGACAGGCCGGCCCCCTTGAGACATTCGACATCTTTTGGCGCACGTTCGAGACCCATTATCCAAACTTTGCACGTTACGGCGTAGACTGGGACGCGCGCCGTGATGAGGCCATGGCGGCCCTTGCAGGAAATTTCGACCCAAAACATCTCTCGGATGTCATGACCCACGCCGTGCGCGACCTTGACGATGGTGATATCCACCTGATGACCCCCTCGGGCGATGTGTCACCGCACAGCCCCGCGCCGTGGGACAAGGATCAACGCGCGTTGTGGCAGGTCACAGACAGCTACCTGACCTCCGAGCGCCAGTTTATCGAAACAAGCGGCATCCGCCACGGCTGGCTTGACGGCGAGATCGCCTATCTTGGTGTCCACCACATGGAATCCGAGCCGCCATTGGGACAAACCATGGCATCACAGGCCGCACGCGTGGTCGACCAACTGGGCGCGTTATATGCGGACGCCAAAGGTGTCATTGTTGATCTACGCTTTAACGCGGGCGGCTCTGATACGGTTGCGCTCACCTATGCGGGGTTGTTTTCCGCCGCGGACTGGCCCGCCGGATTGAAACAGACCCAAATCACACGCGGCTACATGAGCCCTTCGACCGCTTTTTACGGGCGCGGCTCACAGGCAGCACTCAACGCCCCTGTGATGGTTCTGACAAGCTCTGAGACCTCGGGTGCCGCGGAAACCTATGTCATGGCGGTGGGAGAATTGGCGCAAGTAAGCATCATGGGGGAGCCCACCAACGCAACCCCGTCTAACATCATGGTGCGGGCCCTGCCGAACCAATGGCAATTTACGCTGCCGCATCAAACCTATGCCTTGGCAAACGGTACTCCGGTGACACAGACCGGCATCGCACCAGATATCTCTTATCCGTTTGACGTTGAGGGATTTTCCAATGGCAAGGACACGATGCTTGAGGCGGCGCTCACGCGTCTTGCACAGGCGCGCTAATCAAAGACGCTCAAGGCTATGATCGTCGGCGGCTGTGGTGGAGGTGGTGGTGCGCGGCGCACCACGCACCAATTTGATCGCAAGCAACACCCAAGGCGTGCCATGCAACACCAGATCAAACATATCAATAGGCCGCACCAGATCACCCGCCACAAGCATATTTAACTTGGTCCAGACATGCGGCTCGGGGACAAACGAGGCCAGCCCAAGCGTCAAAGATGCGACAATGAGGGAGGATAGCGGGAGGGAATCAATGAATTTCATGGGTGCGGTATGCCTATGTCCGACGCAAGGGTCTGTGATTTTATCACCAAGACATAGCGCGTTAGGTCAGCACGTCACGCCACAATCGAATAGTCCCGCAAAAAGACGCGCAGCATCGAGATAATGCGTCATGGCCAACCTGTGGGCAGAACATTCCTAAGCACGGCTCAGCGCCCTTCCCACAAGAAACATCAAGGTCACAATTGCACTGATTACGAAGCGCAGCAAACAAACGTGAGCGTGTTTATGGTGACGCAAGTCATGCGCGCAAACAAAGTGGACGGCACCGGATCGACACTTATTCAGGTCGCGATTTAGGAAAGCTGATTTGGCCCGACCCGCGCGCCGTTGGCACGGTTTTGTGCGGCAACATAGGAGCGCGCCAGCAATAGCAAGATCGGCGAGAACAGAACGATGTAGGCGAAAGAGCCCCATTCGTTGCTCACATCCGCGCCGCCAAGGACAACCACGATAATAGATGCAAGATTGACGATAATCGCACCAATCGTTGCGAGGGTCGCGATCACCAACATGGGGCTTTCCCAACGATGGCGATACACTTTGGCACTGCTGATGTTATATGTCTCACACATGATTTTTGCGCTTAGTTGACGTTGTAGATGATGCGGTCCTTGGGAATGGCCAAAACCGATAAGGTGCGGCCAACCCTGGAAACCGCGTTGCGTCTTGGACCGTCAGACACTGTGAATAGTTCGTCACGTATGCCGCCAAGCTGATCGCGTGGCGTGCAGCCAAAAGAAGCCGAGCAAACAGG
This sequence comes from Celeribacter marinus, assembly GCF_001308265.1. Lineage (GTDB taxonomy): Bacteria > Pseudomonadota > Alphaproteobacteria > Rhodobacterales > Rhodobacteraceae > Celeribacter > Celeribacter marinus. Next base: position 197,574 of record NZ_CP012023.1, on the reverse strand, counting down.
TGTTTCACAAAAATGTCTCCAACAGGTGTTCGTGTTGGGTCATGTTTTAGTGAGGAAACAAAAGCGGTCCACCAAAGTGTCTCAAAGTGTTTCGAAATGGCATGAAACGGTGGTTTCACTGTAAATTCGGGACATGTTTTCTATTTCATGCATCGTCAAATGCCCCAACAAGGGGCGTACCCGCGTTCACGGCGATAGACGCGGGGGCAGAGCACAGGGACTTTTCTACTCTGGAGAGTCCCTGCGCCACCTGATGGCTTGGCGGCATTAAAAGCTGTGGTCACGTGTGAGATATGAAGGCGTGGATGCCGTTGTGATTTTCAGCGCAATGGCGTTGAGCACCGAAAAAAGTCTCTAACCAACATTGGGGCCATGTCATTGAGGGTTTGCTGAATTTTAAGACATCAGCCTGTAAGTTCATGACGCGTGAAATGCACAATTGTGGCGCGAACTGTCGGCCACTTGGCGGCGTCAGCGCCCCTCAACGTGCAAGGACGGTAATCCCGCGGCCCGTGGCGCGTCACGCAGGGGAAAACGTGTTGCGGCATTCTTGACCGAACGGTTAAGTCGCTCAAACTGAGGTCGCGGTTGCGTCCAACAAATGATGATGTGGAAGACTTTTATGCGATCGACCCTAACGCCCCCACCCTTGCATGAGGATCGGGCCAAATTTAATCTGGTTTTGATCACTGGCGAGCAGTTTCGCCTCACGCCGTTCCAGTTTTTTCAGGCGATCACGGATAAGCACTCGCTGTTCTTCTTTGTGTATGCCGGATTCTTCATCGGCTACCTCTACCCCCTCTCATTTCTCGTGCTTGAAACCGGCGAAACCGCAAATTCGGTGCCATGGTGGCAAGCCTCGGTGACGCTGGTCGTTCACGAGCTTGTGTTGCTCGCAATGCTTACGATTCAGATTTGGATGTGGCCCTATCTCATACGGCGCTGGCCGTTCTTGGTGTTGCCGCTGCCTCTCGTGATGGTGTTTAGCGTGCTTATACTGGAAACAGTAAAGCGCCAGGGTGCGGTGATATTTTACGGCGACATGGGTGTTGAATGGATTGAACGCATTGGCTTTTTACAAGCCTTTGTCGTTGATTACGTGTATATTTTCATGCTCGAAGTCGCTTATTCGATGTTCGTCGTCTCGCATGTCAAAGTCTATTCGGACGTTGTGATAAATCCGCGTGCGGGTGGGCTAGCCCGTATTCAACGCGAAGCGCGCGAACGGGAGCACCAGCGCGCCGCGCACGCCGTGGCCACCCACGTGAACGCTGATCCCACCGCGCCCGCCACACCGCAGCCCGCAGCCCACCCAAATACACAGCACACAATTTCAATTGCAGGAGAAACGATCACGCTGGCTGATTTGCGGGCCATCCGCGCCGAAGAACACTATATCCGTCTCGATATGGCGAAGGGTGAAAAGATGTTGCGTTATCGGCTGGCTGATGCCGTTGAACAAATCCCTGCCGCGTACGGCATTCAGGCGCATCGCTCGGTTTGGGTCGCATTTGGCGCAATCGAAAAGGTCACGCGTCTGGCAGAGGGAAAATTGTTGTTGACCATGACAACGAATGACCGAATTACAGTTCCGCGTGCACGACGCAAGGCCGTCGAACAGGCCCTGGAAACATTTGGCGGCTGACGCGATATTGTTTTGTTTTTTTTAATACTGTTTGGTCTGCCATAGCCATATCCCGATCGGACAATTTCGCATAAGCTAAAGGCGATATCGAACTTTGGGAGAACTCCATGTATGACTTGGCAATTCTATGGGACTGGGCCGCGTTTTCGGTCCGTTGGCTCCATGTTGTGACCGCAATGGCGTGGATCGGCGCGTCATTCTATTTTATCGCCCTCGATCTGATGCTCAAACCCCGTGACACCCTGCCCGCAGGCGCACATGGCGAGGAATGGGAAGTTCACGGCGGCGGGTTCTATCACACCGTCAAATACATGGTTGCCCCCTCCGAGATGCCCGAGCATCTGACTTGGCACAAATGGCAAAGCTACACGACGTGGCTCTCTGGTGCGGCGCTTTTGATGATCGTCTACTGGATGGGCGGTGAGCTGTTCTTGCTTGACCCGACCAAAGCCGATCTCGCGCTTTGGCAAGGGATTTTGATTTCCGGCGGCTCGCTCACCATCGGGTGGATTGCCTATGACGCAATGTGCAAATCAGAGCTAAGCGAACGCCCGACCGTTTTGATGTTGCTCTTGTTCGTGATCCTCGTTGTAATGTCGTGGGGCTATCACCAGATTTTCACGGGTCGCGCCGCCCTTTTGCATCTTGGCGCATTCACCGCCACGATCATGACCGCCAACGTGTTTTTCCAAATCATGCCAAACCAGCGGATCGTTGTGGCCGATCTAAAGGCGGGCCGCGCGCCCGATCCCAAATACGGTAAGATCGCCAAAGTCCGCTCGACCCATAACAACTATCTCACTTTGCCTGTCGTGTTTTTGATGCTGTCCAACCACTACCCTCTGGCCTTTGGCACCCAATACGCGTGGATCATTGCCAGCCTTATTTTCCTCACGGGCGTCACCATCCGTCATTACTTCAACACCATGCATAAAACCGGCGCTGGTCCCAATTGGACGTGGTTCGTGACGGTTGTGTTGATGCTCGTGATTGCATGGCTGTCCACCGTTCAAGGCGCAGAAACCTATGAGGAGGCCGAGGCACGCGCCCTCACCCCTTACGAGCAAAAGTACACGGCGGTAGACAGCTTTGAAGAGGCGTATTACGCGGTGGTTGGCAATTGCTCGATGTGTCATGCGCGCGAGCCGTCATGGGATGGGTTGCGCTGGGCGCCCAAGAATGTGTTTTTAGAAACGCAGAGCGATGTGGCACGCCACGTCGATCAAATCTATCTTCACGCCGGTGTGAGCCATGCAATGCCGCCGCCCAATGCCATCCAAATGGACGATGACGCCCGCGCGTTGATCGTCGCATGGCTGCGCGATGTGCGCGCGCAATAATCACGGTATACGCTACTGCGCATTGCCCCGCTCCCAGCCCAATTTTTGAACAACATCATCTGTGACCCGCGCCTTTCCCCACTGCGCGGGATCAAGAGCGAAATCGGGCGCACAAAAATCAACAAGCGTGTCGATGGGATCGCGATCAATATCAAACACCAAAAGCCGGTCTTGTTCAGCGGCAAAAAACGCCCTGACGGCGTTATGATGGCGCGCATGCTCATCGCGCCATTGATCCAGAACCTCCGCCTCGGATTGCGCGAGGCGCGCCATAGATCGCTTCAGGTACTGTCCATCATTGTGACGTGCGCGGCTCATCACCCATGCGTCACACTCACGAACATTCAGAACAAATTTTGCCCGTGGGTAGTCACGCGCGAGCCGGTCGAAAAACTTGAAGTTTTCGATTTTGATGGGCGAATTCGGGAGATCATGCTCCATATCGAAATGCGCATCAAAGTCTTCCAAGCCCTGCACCGCTGGACGGCCCGCACATATATTATGATGAATCACAAGTTGCGGATGCAGTTTTGAAACCACCGGATGCCCCGCGAGCCGCGCGCGCCGTCCGCTACTATGAAGGGCGGAGTGACCCGAGTTTATAAACAACCAAAACAGTGCGGTCGTCGCCGTTTTGTTGAACCCAATTTGAAAAAGTTTTGGTTCCATCTGTATTCCCCCCTAATCGGTCACGTTAAGTGTGTTCGCGTGATGAGGTCAGGCCGTATGCGGTCCGCGCGTTACAGCAATCCGTGCAGCCTTGGGACTTGCGCCTGCGTCAAGGTCCACAACATCCCCGAGACTGGCCATTCCCGAAAGCGTTTCACTCAATGTGCGTCGGCGCACATCGAGGATGATCTTACCGTCTGGTTTGACCGCATCCTTGAAAAAGGTCTCATATGTCGTCCAAGGATAGTGAAATCCGCATGAGATAAAGCTCACGACGAGATCTTGGTCGCGGATATCAGCAATAGATCGGCGCTCAGGATTGAGCGTTTGAATACGATCGGGATCGAGTCCGTTCAAACCTAACGATGCGGCAGCCACCGCAAGGCTAGAGTACCCTGCTCCCGTCTGTTGAAATCCGAAATGACGCTCGTTTGTGTGCTCGAGGTCGATCAGCGTTAGGTTGCAATCGAAATCTTGTGCGAGGAACAGATCAAAGAACGCATAGCCACAACCGATGTCGGTCACAGCCAAAGGTGGATTGGCGGCAATAATCGGGAAAAGTTCCTCGTACTCAAACAAAATGAACGCCGCCGCGCGCCGAATGAGCGTATCTTGACCGATTTGCGCGACGAGAGCCTCCAGTGGCACCGTTTCGCCGCGAATCCATGCCTGTATGTAGCTGTTATAGTTATCCTGATCACGGATAATTTCAGAGCGTTGCAAAATGAGATTTAGCACATCTGAGGGCGCGAACGCCGACGTATCCAATTGCGCAATGCGCGGGGTCGAGGTTTTATCAATCGCCATATCAAGGGTAATCATACTGTGCCTTTGTCATGTTCCACGCGACGATACTAAAGTCTCCGCAAATGTAAACGTTTGGCGCGTGACACGCACAGATATGGGGGCTTGGAGCACCATGAGGGCAAACATGGGGGCAGGCAAAATACCCACTTGGCAAATGGTCTCTCACCTCCCTAGGTGCTTGTTGTGGAGCGCGCAGGCAACCCGAGCACGCCTCGCACCGTCACAGGGTGAAGGCCGCCACAAAGGCATCGACGGCCGCGTCACTGTCGCCTTGGGCAAAGGCTTCCATGCCGATAGGGCCACGGTAGCCCATTTTGTCGAGGGCGGCGGCGATCCCCGCGTAGTTGATCTCGCCCGTTCCCGGCTCACACCGTCCCGGATTGTCGGCAACCTGCAACTCGCCAATCCACGGCAGACAGGCCGCGCACCACCGCACCAGATCCCCCTCACCGATCTGCGTGTGATAAAGGTCGAGGTTGATACGCAATTGCGGGCGATCAATCGCGGACACAAGCGCAAGCACATCTGCGGTAGAGCCGAACGGGCATCCGGGATGGTCAAGCGGGTTAAGGTTTTCGAGCGTAAAAACAACGCCCTCCTCCTCCGCCATATCACAAATACGGTTGAGCGTATCACGGGCGCGCAGCGTCATTGCGGGGGAAAACACACCGTGATGCGGGATCGGAATACCACCATCGCCAAGGCCCGTGCCATGTAGATTGAGACGGTCAACACCCAAACGCTTGCCCACCTGCGCGGTTTTGCGTGCGGACGCCAACAGCATGTCTGCACCCGCGTCATCGGCCAGACGCCCCTCAAGATAGCCGTTCATAATGGTGTAATTCGCACCCACGGCCTCAACCTTGTCCAGATCGTGATCGGGGTAGTTCCACAGGCCGACACCAAGCCCGCGCTCGGTAAGCCGCGCGGCACGCCACTCCATCGGTTTATCGTTCCATAGCATCTCTGCGCAAACGGCGAGTTGGAAGGGCTGGGTCATGGTCATGTCTTTCAAAACGGGGCGCGGCGCGCCGATCACATCAGGTGTTCAACGGGGGGTGCGGGGACGAAGCGCCATGCGCGGCGGGGGCCGGCCATGACGTTGAGGTAATACATCTCGAACCCGTGGGGCGCGCCGCACGGATGATGGCCGCGCGGGACGCACACCACATCGCCGTCATGCACCGCCATCGTCTCGTTCAGGCTCAAATCATCGGTGTAGACGCGTTGAATGCCAAAGCCGTCAGCGGGGTTGAGGCGGTGGTAATAGGTCTCTTCGAGATAGGTGATGCGCGGAAAGTCGTCCTCGTCGTGGCGGTGGCTCGGGTAGCTCGACCAGTTGCCCGCAGGCGTGAACACTTCGGTCACGAGCAAGCTGTCGCAGTAGTCCTCGTTCTCCATCGCGATGTTGTTGATATGGCGCGTGTTGCTGCCCTCGCCGCGCTGCGTGAGCGTAATGCCATCAGGGCCAATGCGCCGCGCCGCGTGGCCCGATTTCCCCGGAGCCTTGCACACCGCAATGGTCGCATCCGTGGTGCATTCAAGCGCCCAGTCGCTCTCATTGGGCACATATAGACAATGGGGCGGCGTCTTTTCAAACACGCTCATGCGATCGCCCAATTCGCCCCAATCCTTGCCCGCCGCCGTGATCGTGGCCTTGCCCTCGACCATAACCAAAATGACCTCGGTCTCGCCAGTGGCCTCGGCCCATGTTTCGCCAGCGCGCAGCTTGATCAGGTCAAACCCGACATAGCGCCAATCGGCGCTTTCGGGCGTGATCTGATGCACTTTGCCGTGGGTGCCAAAGGGACGTTTCAATAGATCGGGCATAGGACTGACTCCTTAGATAAGACCTGTCTCGCGGGCGAGACGTTTGAGCGTGGCCAGACCGAGGGTCTGATACAACAGCGGGTTGCGCAGATCGGGGTCTTGCTCGGCCTCGATCACAATCCAGCCCTCATAGCTCGTGTCTTTGAGGATCTGCAAAAGCGGCTCAAATTCAACCGCACCCTCTTGATCGCCCGGCACCGTAAACACCGATCCGCGCACGCCATCCATGAACGACCAGCCCTCGGCCTCGACTTGGGCGCGCACTTTGGGGCGGACATTTTTGGCGTGGAAGTGCCGCACGCGGGCGGCGTGTTTGGCCAAAACAACCGCCGGATCGCCGCCACCAAAATAGCAGTGCCCCGCATCAAACAACAGTTTCGTGGCCCCGCCCGCCGCAAGGGTTTCGGCCATAAACGCATCGATATCGGCGGGGCTTTGCACCACGGTGCCCATGTGGTGGTGATAGACCAGATCAATGCCCTGATCCGCGCAATACTGTGCAATCGCCTCGACGCGGATCGCAAAGTCCTTCATCCCTGCGGCGTCCAATGTGGGCCGCTCTGACAGCGGTTTTTGATCGCCTTGGATGGTGTTGGACGTCTCGCAGGCAATGCAGACGGTACAGCCGTTGTGCTTGAGCTTGTCCAGATGCGGCTGGATCGCCGCTTTTTCGTCCTCGATGGAATTGGCGAGCACGCCCAACGAATGCCACCCTGAGATAAATGTGAGGCCGTAGTCGGCCAACAGCGTGCGCAGCGCCTCTGGATCATCTTGCGGCCAACGGTGGCCGTTCTCAATGCCGTCAAAGCCGATCTGACGCCCCGCCTCGTCCAAAATACGGATCGTGGGAATATCCGCGCCCAAGGATTGGTCGTCATCATTGGCCCATGCAATGGGATTGGTGCCGAATTTAATCATAGCTGTCGTCTCTTAGTTGATCAGGCTCTGGCGAGCGATTTGGGTGATGTAATCGGCGTAGCGGTCGCGCTGTTTCTGGCGCTCGGAGACCTGCGGGACGGCAACGTCCCAGAAGTATCCGTGCGCGCCTGCACGCGTGTCCAGACCCGTGCCGGGAAAGGTTTTTGCGGTGGTCTCGATCACGATCACGGTCGGGATGTTGCGGGTCCGCGCCGCCTTGATCTCGGCCTCAAGCTGATCTGTAGTCGCCGCCTTGACCGCATGCGCCCCCATGCTTGCAGCATGCGCCACGTAGTCGATCTTTGGCTGATCCTCCACGTTGCAATCCACATACATGTTGTTGAACGGCTCACCGCCACAGCCCATGGTTTGCAAGCGGTTGATACAGCCGTAGCCCGCGTTGTCGGTCAACACCACGGTGAACGGAATGCGGCGCATGACGGCCGTGGCCAGTTCAGAATTGGCCATCATGTAAGAGCCGTCGCCGACAAAACAGATCACGTCGCGCGCGGGTTCGGCCAGTTTGAGCCCCATGGCCCCCGCCACCTCATACCCCATGCACGAATAGCCGTATTCCATGTGATAGCCGCCCTGCGCGGGTTGCCACAGCAGTTTTAGCGCGCCGGGCATGGTGCCCGCCGCGCACATGGCAATCGCCGTCTCGTCGGTGGCGCGTTGCACCGCACCGATCACTTGCCCGTCCGTGGGCTTGGCCGCTTGGTCATCAGGGCGCGCGCAATAGGCGTCCACCGCGCGCAGCCAGTCCTCGCGGGCCTGCGCATTCGGAGCCTCGGCTTTGTAGTTGCCGATGGCTGCGGTGAGCGCCTCAAGCGCCACTTTCGCATCACCCACGAGGCTCACCGCGCCGTGTTTGGCCGCGTCATAGCCGTGAATATTGATCGAGACCAGTGTCGCGTCCGCGCCAAACAGGGTCCGCGAGCCGGTGGTAAAATCCTGCAAACGTGTGCCGACCCCAATCACCAGATCCGCCGCCTCAGTGGCCGCATTGGCCGCCGCAGAGCCATCGACGCCCAATGCGCCAAAGTTCATCGGGTGGCTTTGTGCGAGGGCGGATTTACCCGCTTGGGTTTCCACAACGGGGATGCCGTGTTGGGTCGCGAAGGCCGCAAGGGTCTGTTCGGCGCCGGCGTAGATCACACCGCCGCCCGCAATAATCACAGGGTTGCGCGCGGATTTGATCAGGCTCGCGACCTCATCCAACTCGCGGGCATCCGGCGCGGGGCGGCGCGTGTGCCACACCCGTGGCTCAAAAAACGCCTCGGGATAATCGTAAGCCTCCGTCTGCACATCTTGGCAAAACGCCAAAACCGCTGGGCCGCAATTGGCCGGATCGGTCATGGTCCGCAGCGCCCGCGGCAGCGCGGTCAGGAGATGTTCGGGCCGCGTGATACGGTCAAAATAGCGCGACACCGGCTTGAAGCAGTCGTTGGCCGACACGGTGCCATCGTCAAAATCCTCAACCTGTTGCAGCACCGGATCAGGGCGGCGGTTTGCAAACACGTCCCCCGCCACGATCAGCAGAGGCAAACGGTTCACATGCGCCAGTGCTGCTGCGGTCACAACGTTGGTGGACCCCGGCCCGATGGAGGTGGTTACAGCCATCGCACGGGTGCGCTTTTTACCCTTGGCATAGGCAATCGCCGCATGCGCCATGGTTTGTTCGTTCTGGCCGCGCCATGTGGGAAAGACATCGCGGGCGGCATGAAGCGCCTCGCCGATGCCCGCCACATTGCCGTGGCCAAAAATGGCCCACATGCCATCGATGTAGCGCTCGAGCTTTTGATTGCCTACCGCTTCGCTACTTGAGGCGGATTTTTGTACGCCTACCGCTTCGCTACTTGAGGCGGTGGGCGTCATTTGCACCGAGAGCCATTTGATCATCGCCTGTGCGGCGGTCAGTCGGATGGTGTTGCTCATTGCACGGTCTCCATCGCTTTGGCACGGGCATTATCCCAGACCTGACACAGGCGGGTGTAGCGCGCGGCCATGTCATCAACCGCCGCCGCATCGCTCATCTCGCCCGTCATCCATGCGCGGGCGGCATCGCCAAAAATCGTCCGGCCAACCGCAAAACCTTTGACGAGTGCGAAGCCCGCGGCCACTTCGAAACTCGCGGACAGCTCTGCCTCGGGCGCATCAAGCCCGAGCACCACGATGCCGCGCGTGTGTCGGTCAAAATCTTCGATGGCAGATACGGCGGCGGCCCAGCCCTCCGCATCCGCCATCGGTTCCAGCTTCCACCAGTCGGGGTAAACCCCGATCTCGTAGAATTGCCGGATCAAAGTGGCGGTCGTATCGGGAGCAATGACCCCCACTTTTGATGGAATGAGTTCAAGTAAGAATTCAAGGTTGTTGCGCCGCGCAGCCTCGAACAGGCGCTTGACCGTGGCCTCCTGATCGGCGCGGGTCGCCGCGTCATCGTCGGGGTGGCAAAAGCACAGGCATTTGACGACATTCTCCCGCGCCCATTGGCTCAGCCCGCCAAAATCGGACCCCAGTTCAGGCTCCAACGTCAACGGCCGCGAGGCGGGCCATTCGGTCGGACGTCCGATCCAAAGCCCGGACCCTGACGCCGCATGAAGTGCCGCCTTGCCAATGCGGTTGTCGCACAAGATACCGTAGCCATCTTGGCCGTTTTGCACCCGCTGCGCCGCTTTGAGGCACAGTTCCTTGAACGCGCCGCCGCGCTCAATCGTGTAGCCGTCCATCTGTTCAAGCTGCATACGGTGGTCAAAGGCAAACACCCGCATGGTGGACCAGTCGCCCGCATTGCGCGTGTGGCGCGTGGTGGACCAGTGGATTTGCTCAAGCGCCGGATCGTTGCGCAAATCCTTTTGCACCACACCGCGCCCGAGGAAAAACTCAAGTTCCTCAACACTCGGATAGGCGGGCGTGCAGCCGTGACGCGACACCGCGAAGGCGCCGCAAGCATTGGCGTATTTGAGCGCCGTGGGCCAACTCACCGCATCCAGTGTCTCCGCCTCCATCCACCCTTTGAGCAGACCGGAGAAAAATCCATCCCCCGCGCCAAGCACGTTGAACACTTCGATCGGGAACCCCTGCCCCGTTTGGCCGCCATCAAGGCTATCAGGGATCGCGCCCTCAAAGGCTGACGCACCAAGCGCGCCGCGTTTGCACACCAGTGTCGCACTCGATTGCTCGCGCACCGCACGCAAAGCGGCAAGCGTATCGGTGGAGCCGCCTGCGATATGGAACTCTTCCTCGGTGCCCACAATGAGATCAAAATAGTGCAGCGTGGACAAAAGCTTATCCGTAACAGCCTGACTTTCGACAAAGCGGCTTTCGCCGTCACCATGCCCCGCCACGCCCCACAGGTTGGGACGGTAATCGATATCAAGCGCGGTGCGGATGCCGTGTTCGCGGGCAATCTTGAGCGCCTTGATCACCGCCGCTGCGGTTTTGGGATTGGACAGGTGCGTGCCGGTGACAACAACAGCCCGCGCGCGTGTGATAAACGCAGGATCAATATCGTCCTCGCACAGCGCCATATCCGCGCAGTCCTCACGGTAGAAGATCAGCGGAAACTGGTCCTCGTCGCGAATGCCCAAAATCACCAAGGCCGTCAGGCGGTCGGGATCGGTCACAACACCGTCCGTGCACACGCCCTCGCGCGCCAGTTGCTCGCAGATAAACCGCCCCATATGCTCATCGCCCACACGGCTGATCAACGCGGTTTTTAGCCCCAAACGGGACGTCCCGCACGCGATGTTCGTCGGACTGCCGCCAATGTATTTGTCGAACGACCCCATGTCCTCCAACCGCCCGCCAATCTGCGTGCCATACAAATCAACGCCCGCGCGCCCTATCGTGATTACGTCAATGTCTGTCATCGGTCTATCCAATCTGCACAGGGCGGCCGTTCGACGTCGCCATTGCGTGAATGATGCGTTCTATTTCATAGCCTTGGGCAAAGTTCGGGCCGACATGTGCGCCCCCGCCGATCGCGCGCAACAGATCACGCGCCTCGACCACTTTTTGCTCGTTAAAGCCGAAATTATGCCCCGGTGCGGGACAAAACGCGGTGAAATCCGGTTGCTCGGGTCCAGTCAGATGACGGGTGAACCCCGCCTCGCCCGACCTGTGGACCCAAAGCTCGTTCATGTTCTCTTGATCAAAGACAAGCGTACCGTTGGAGCCGTGGATTTCCCACTGCAAACGGCATTTGCGCCCCCGTGCCACACGCGATGTGGCAAAGGATCCATGTGCGCCAGAGGCAAAGCGCAACAATGCCATAGCGCTGTCTTCGTTCTCCACCGGCTTTGGACCATCGGGCGATGCGCGCTGCGGGACCGCGATATGCGTCATCGCAGTGACTTCGGACACAGGACCCATCAGGGCGGTCATCTGGCTGACAAGGTGACAGCCCAAATCACCAAGTGCGCCCAATCCGCCACCCGCGTGGGTCATGCGCCACGACCACGGCAAATCCGGATCGGCGCTATAGTCCTCATCATACACGCCGCGAAACGCCTGTGGCGTGCCAATGTCGCCCGCCGCAATCATCGCACGGGCCGCTTGGAATGCGGGGCTACGCGTATAGTTATAGCCCAAAATTGTAACCTGATCGGGATGGCTCGCGGCCAGATCGGCCATGTGGCGCGCATCGTCAAGCGTCAGCGCCATCGGTTTTTCAAGCCAGACATGCTTGCCCGCATTCAACGCCGCCTCGGCCATGGGGCGGTGCATACCGTTGGGGGTGGTGATCGACACCACGTCCACGGCGTCATCACGCACGGCCGCCTGCCAATCGGTCATGGCACGGGCAAAGCCGAACTGGCCCGCATGTGCATCCGCCGCAGTTTGATCGATGTCACACAGAATTTCCAATCGCGGGCGCGCGCCCCCGAATACGGTGGCAACATTGTTCCACGCCATTGCGTGGCATTTGCCCATGAACCCCGTGCCGATGAGGGCCACGCCAACGGGGCGTTGTGATGTGTCTTGCATGACGCGTTCCTTTGGTCAGCATAATGTTTTCGCGGGCGATCCAAACCTATTCGGACCGCCCGCTGGGGGGATATATCTAGATGGTGCCGCCGAGCGATCCTTCGAGTTCCGCCAGCTCTTGACCACCCGCCATGAGGTCTTGGAGTTCGGACGCGGTGATCTCACCTTTTTGAGCGGTGCCAAGGGTTTGACCCCGATTGAGCACTGTAAAGCGGTCGCCCACCGCCATGGCGTGGCGCACGTTGTGCGAGATAAACACAACACCGACACCCTGACTGCGCACACGGTCAATCGTCGACAATACGTTAGACGTTTGGCGCACGCCGAGCGCCGAGGTCGGCTCGTCAAGGATCAACACTTTAGCCCCGAAATGCACGGCGCGCGCAATCGCTACGGTTTGGCGCTCACCACCCGATAACGTCCCGACCGCTTGGTCAGGGGCGCGGAGGTTAATCCCCATTTTGCGCATCTCGTCCATGCAAATCTCGTTGGCGGCATCGATGTCAAAGCGCCTCATCAGCCCCCTGCCCTTTGTCGGCTCGCGCCCCATGAAAAAGTTGCGCGTCACACTCATCAGCGGGATCATCGCGAGATCTTGGAATACCGTGGCAATGCCCGCCTCCATCGCATCACGTGGCGAATTGAACGACAGCGGCTTTCCCTCGAAATTGATCGAGCCTGCGGTCGGCTTATGCACGCCCGACATCGTTTTGATAAAGGTCGACTTGCCCGCACCGTTATCGCCAAGCAGGCAGTGACACTCACCAGGGGTGACATCGAACGTCACACCGTTGAGGGCAATCACATTGCCAAAGTGCTTTTTGATGCCGTCCATGTGGATGATTGGATGGGTCATATTAGCGCTCCCCCGTTACACGTTTGCGGATCACGTTATTGAACACCACAGCGAGCAACAACATGCCGCCGAGAAACACCTGGAACCAGTCCTGATCAAAATTTGTGTAGGTCAGACCGATGGTGACCATGCCAAAGATGATCGCACCAAAGAATGCGCCAATCGCCGAGCCGTAGCCCCCCGTGAGCAAGCACCCGCCAATAACGGCGGCAATAATGGCCTCGAACTCTTTCATAAACCCACGCCGCGCATCGGTCGATCCCGCGTCAATCACCGTGATGATCGCAACCAGAGCCGCGGCCATAGCCGTGACCATAAAGAGGGAGATTTTGACTTTCTTGGTCGGCACGCCCGAATTGGACGCCGCATTGGAATCGCCGCCCGTGGCAAACACCCAGTTTCCGATAGGTGTGCGCAACAAGACATAGGTGGCGATGAGCGCCAGCGCGATGAACCACAAGATCTCGACGGGAATTCCCGGAACTTTCGGCGCACCGTTTTTGAACGTCTCGACCATGCCGATATCAGCCAACCATGCAAACAGGCCTTCGAATGCATCACCCGAGAACAGGTTCAGCAATGGATCGCCCTCGACCGCATCGCGCACACCGCGCAACTGGGTTGAGCCGCCAGAGAAGAGTTTCAAACCGACAAGGGAAATCCCGCGCAAGATGAACAGACCCGCAAGTGTCACGATAAAAGACGGCAGGCCCGTGCGAATAACAATCGTTCCGTTGATCGCGCCAATTGCAGCGGACAAGGCAAGAGTGAGAGGAATGGCAAGCAAAAGCGGGAGGCCAAGGTTGACCGTCAACACGCCGAAAATCATCCCCGCAAAGGCAATCATGGAGCCGATGGACAGATCAAACTCGCCGCCGATCATCAACATCGCCGCCGCAATTCCCAGAATGCCAAGCTGTGCCGCGGGTGTCATAAAGTTCATAATCCCCGACAGGGTGAACATCGCGCTATCCGCGGTGATAAGAAAGAAAACGGTCACGAGGATCACGCCACCAATGGCGCCAAGTTCGGGTCGTTTCATAAGTTTGGTGGCAAATGACTCGGTTTTGATCCGCTCGTCACTCGCAACTGATGTGTCGCTCGCCATAAAATGCTCCTCCCAAAATAGATGTCAGGCCACACGGATGTGCGGCCTGACGAGTTCGTTTAGCGAATGCCTTGTGCGGACAGATCAATCACCAGACCTGCGGCCTCTTGGGTCACGAGGTTCGGACCAGATGGCACATTCCCACCGGGCATCAGGCCGTATTCGGCATTGAGCGCAAGGAACACGACAGGCAGATAGCCCTGAAGAAACTGCTGTTGGTCAATTGCGAACGCCGCTTTGCCTTCGGACACCGCTTTGAGGAAGCCTGCGGAGAGATCGAAGGACGCGATGAGAACGTCTGTGCGCCCGAGTGCTTCGACGGCGGCGACGGCGGGTTCCCCCACCAAAGAGGCGCCAAGGCCCAGAACCGTATCAACATCGGGATCGCTATCGAGCGCTGCACGCACTTTGGATTCAACTTCTGCTGGATCGGCTTGGGTCGGGATCACCTTGACCTCTTGAGCGAACCCGTCCGCAAACCCTTCGCACCGCAGATCAAGCGCCACGTTGCCCACTTCCTGGTTCACACAGATGCCTTTTGTGCCGCCCATGGAGGCAAGTTTTTTGCCTGCGGCAACACCAGCGTCATACTCGGACTGACCCACGTGCAACAATGCGCCAAGCTCTTCGGCGACATCAGAACCTGAGTTCATGGAAATCACGGGGATACCGGCAGCAACAGCGCGCTGGATCGATGGGCCAAGCGCATCGGCGTCAGGGATGGAGACCACAATGCCATCAGGCTCTTGGTTCACAGCTGCGTCGATGAGCTGGCTCATAGCAACCATGTCAAAGGTTTCGGGCGAACGGAATTCAACGTTTGCGCCTGTATCTTCGCCCGCTTTTTGAACGCCGTTTTTGACAACGGACCAGAACGGGTCATTGGCCTGACCGTGTGCAACGACGATGATGTCCGCAGCAAACACAGGAGCCGCAACAGCAACGGCAGCAGCGGTTGCAACGGATGCGAGTAGTTTATTCATTGGTATTCCTCCCTAGGAATTTTGTGGCGGCTAAAATCGGCCACCTTTCGATATCAGATGCCGCACGGCACCCGATGCATGTGCGCGGCTCCACCTCCTATGGGGCCGCGCGAACTCTTGACTTAGAGGCTAACGTCGACCGCCTGCCCCGTCTGGAAACTGTGCGTGGCGGCTTCGGCCATCGCCAAAGCGGCGATACCATCCTCAAGCGTGACAGGCATCGGCGTGCCATCGAGTGCAGCTGACACAAAGGCCTCCCACTCAGCGGCATAGGCCGGCATGTAGCGCTCAAGGAAAAAGTAGGTCGGCTTAGCCGACACAACGCCCGCAGTGGTGGATTTCACGACTGTGTTTTCCAACATATTTTGCGCCTGAAGCAGCCCCTCGGAGCCAAGCAACTCAATACGTTGATCATAGCCATACACCGCACGGCGGCTGTTTTTGATCACGGCAATACGCCCGTCTGCGTAGGTCATGGTCACCACGGCAGTATCGACATCTCCCGCCGCGCCAATCTCGGGATCGACAATAGATGAGCCAACGGCGCGCACTGTGACAGGGCGATCCCCCATCAAAAAGTTGGCCATGTCAAAATCGTGGATCATCATGTCGCGAAACAATCCGCCCGACACTTTGATGTAGGACACCGGCGGCGGTGCGGGATCAAAAGATGTCAGCGACAAAAGCTCGGCCTTGCCCACTTCGCCCGCAGCCAATGCACCGCGCAATGTCGCAAAACTTGGATCAAACCGGCGGTTAAAGCCGATCATGACAGGCTTGCCCGAGGACGCCGTCGCATCAAGACAGGCCTTGGCCCGCTCCAATGACAAATCAACAGGCTTCTCACACAAGACCGCCTTGCCCGCCGCCGTGGCGGCCTCAATCAGACCTGAATGGGTGTCCGTAGACGTGGCAATCAAAACCGCATCAATACTTGGATCGTTCAAAATGTCCTCGGTACTGCGCACCTCACATCCGTGTGTGGCACCAAGTGACTGGGCCGATGCCTCAAACACATCAGACACAGCAACAAGCGTCGAGCGCGCGTTGCCCGCAATATTCACGGCATGGACCTGACCGATGCGTCCAGCCCCCAACAAACCAACCTTAAGCATGACAATCTCCCTTTGTCGCGACTCTCCTCGCCGCGTTCTTGTGGAGAGTCATATTCATTTTGCACGCGCGTGCAAGACTTTTGTGCACGCGCGTGCAAAAATCACACGCGCGCACCGAACGGCCCCGCCCAAGACCCTTAAAAAGACTATGAATCCCAAGAGTTTCCGCCTAAAAAGAAATCTGCCACACGTAGGAGCGCACCGTTTGAAATCGTCCGACCTTCCCTTGAACATCACGGCAGATGATGTTGCCACGGCCGCAGGCGTGTCGCGCTGGACGGTGAATCGTGCGTTCAAAAAGGATGCGTCGATCTCGTCCAAATCACGCGAAAAAGTCATGGCCGCCGCCGAAGCGCTTGGATATGTGCCCGATCTACGGGCCGTGGCACTGGCCTCCGATCGCTCCAACCTTGTGGCGCTTTTGATCGACGACTTTGCCAATCCGCACAAACTGGTGATGCTCGAACGTCTCACGCGCGCTTTGCGCAGTCGTGGTTGGGATACGATGTTGGTCAACACCTTGAACCGTAACGATGCGGCCCCTGCCCTGCTCAACGCCAGTCGGCGGCGCGTGGACGCAACGATTTTGATCGGCATCCAGTTTGATGACGAGGTGTTAGACGCCGCCTACAAAGCGCGGCACTTTAAGAAACTCATCATCTTTGCGCGCTCGTCCGAAAATGAGGACACGATATCGATTTCCGTTGATGACCGCGCCGCGACTATTGAAATCGCCGAATATGTGCGTGATCGCGGATATCGCAAGCCATTCTACCTCGCCGGCCCGCGCACCGACTCGGCCCACTTGTCGCGCAAAGAAACCTTTGTTGATTTCTGGATGCAGACCTTTGGTGAAACCTGCGACAGCGTGCCCGTGCCCGCCTATGATCCCATACTTGCCGCCGATATTGTCGCTGAGGCCTTTGGTGGCAAAACCCGCGCCGAATTGCCCGATATTATCGTGTGTGAAAACGATGCCCTTGCACTTGGTACCATCGACGCGATCCGCCACCGTTTGGGTTTGAAAGTACCCGAAGATATTGCCGTGATCGGCTTTGACGATGTGCCACAGGGCGAAAGCCCCAATTACCGTCTAACGACATACCGCCAACCGCTTACGGATATGGCCAACTACCTCGTCGACGTGTTGGAAAGCTCACAGACCACGCAGCTCGACAAAACATTCATCGGGCGCATGGTCGTTCGCGAAAGCGCGTAGCACGGGGCATGAAAACACGATGAAACAGAAAGATCGTGAATTACGCGTGGATTTCGTCGGTGGCGCGGTGGCGCACAGGCTCCGCTTTGGCGGCGGGCGCGGACAGGCATTGGCAAAAGCGATGGGTCTGCGCAACGGCAAAACCCCGATGATTGTGGACGCCACTGCGGGCCTTGGTCGGGATTCATTTTTGCTCGCATCGCTGGGCGCGCAGGTCACACTGATCGAGCGGTCGCAAAAGATGCACGCGCTCTTGGCCAAAGGCATGGCTGACGCCGCTCAAGAAGGTGGGGAATTACGCGACATCATCGAGCGCATGACACTGATACAGGGGGACGCAAAAGATGTGCTGCCCCAACTCGATGCCCAAGCAATCTTGATCGACCCGATGCACCCCCCCCGCAAATCCACCGCGTTGGTGAAATTAGAATTGCGTCAAGTCCGCGATATCGTTGGAACCGATGTCGATGCCGCCGATTTGATGCGCGTGGCACTCGAAACCGCGCGCTCCCGAGTCGTCCTGAAATGGCCTGCAAAAGCCGATCCGATGATAGGCATCAAGCCCTGTTCACATCAAATATTGGGAAAAACAACGCGTTATGACGTGTGGATGATCGATTGAACGATAAAGACCCAGACCTCAAATGGGGCAAGGCCTCATCCGCACTCATTGCGAGTTGTTGCTAGGCCTCGGGTCCGTTAGTCTGCCCTCGAATGATATCCAAGGTTACCCTTTATGTCGAATTACATTAAATACCTTTCGGCCTTAAGCCGAAAAACAAAAGTTGTTTTGATGCTCGCGATGGATGCAACTTTGATTGCCCTGTCCTTTGTTTTCGCGATGCTGTTGAGATTGGAAAACCTAGCGTTTTTGAGCACGCCAGAGATTTGGGTGGCGATGGCGATCAGCGTTGCAACGGCATTGATCGCCTTTCGGTTTTTTGGGCTTTATCGCGCCATGCTTCGCTACATCACCGGCCGAATTCTCATTGCCATCGGAAAAGGCGCGATTGTGTCCGCGATCGTGCTCTACGGTGCCGGCACCCTCATAGGTGCAAGCCTGCCAAGGTCAGTACCGATCATTTTTATTATGTTTGTCTTCCTTTCTGTGGGCGGGCTGCGCTTTATCACTCGAACTTTTTTCCGCAATCCGAACCGATCACGAAAGCGGCCTGTTATTATCTACGGGGCTGGCGATTCTGGTTTACAGCTTTTGAACTCATTGTTTCACGGTCGCGATTATGCGCCCGTTGCACTTGTTGATGACAATCCCGCGCTCCAGAATTTGGCGATTGGTGGATTGAGCGTCGATGCCCCCGATCAAATTCCGCAGTTAATCCACGAAACGGGTGCCTCGGTCATCTTATTGGCCATTCCGAGTTTAGGCCGCGCGCGCCGCCGCGACATCATAAACTCACTTAAAGACCTGCAAGTGGAGATCAAAACGATCCCGGGCATGTCCGAAATCATCAGTGGCGAAGCAAAAATTTCAGAGTTGCGTACGGTGTCAGCCGAAGACCTGCTTGGCCGCGACCCCGTGGCGCCTGACGTCGAATTACTCGGCAAAAACATTACTGGACGCGTGGTCATGGTGTCCGGTGCGGGTGGATCGATTGGGAGTGAGCTTTGCCGCCAGATCCTGCGCCAAACCCCCACAACGCTTGTGCTCTTTGAAGTGTCCGAATTTGCCCTATACACGATTGAGGCCGAGCTCGCCGCAACCGCAGCGCAACTGACATCCAAAGTCAATATCGTACCTGTTTTAGGCTCTGTCCAACATAGTCAACGCCTTGAGGCAGTCATCAAGGCGTTCAATGTTCAAAC
Source organism: Celeribacter marinus (assembly GCF_001308265.1). Classification (GTDB taxonomy): domain Bacteria; phylum Pseudomonadota; class Alphaproteobacteria; order Rhodobacterales; family Rhodobacteraceae; genus Celeribacter; species Celeribacter marinus. The sequence continues at coordinate 178,271 of NZ_CP012023.1, read as the reverse complement.
CATTTTTCATGCGGCCGCCTACAAACACGTTCCACTCGTCGAAGAAAACGTAGTCGAGGGCATTCGAAACAACGTCTTTGGCACACTGGCGATCACCCGCGCTGCCGCAAAGCTTGGTGTAGAAAATTTCATTTTAATTTCAACCGATAAAGCCGTACGGCCTACGAATATTATGGGGGCGAGCAAACGTGTCGCTGAATTGATATGCCAAGCACATGCACAAGAGAATTCAGCCACCACATTTTCAATGGTGCGCTTTGGGAATGTGCTCGGCTCATCGGGATCAGTTATCCCGCTATTTCGCACTCAGATTGAAAACGGCGGTCCGATCACGATCACGCATCAAGATATCACACGCTATTTCATGACGATTCCCGAAGCATCACAACTGGTGATTCAAGCGGGCGCAATGGGCAAAGGCGGCGATGTTTTTGTCTTGGATATGGGGGAACCGGTCAAAATCCTTGAGCTTGCCTTGAACATGGTGAAGCTGCATGGGCTGACGCCATACCTCGTAGAGCACCCCGAACAGCTCATCCCTGATATGGGTGATATACCAATTTGCATCACGGGCTTGCGAAAGGGTGAGAAGCTGTATGAGGAGCTGCTTATCGGGAACAATCCCGCACCGACACAGCACCCACGCATCATGACAGCATCGGAGGCCTCCCTTGCGATGAGCGACCTCATGTCAATCCTGGATAGGCTAATGCGCGCTTGTGAGCGGTTCGACCTCCCTGAAATCGTCAAAATTCTAGACGAGCTTCCACTTGATTACGCGCCGCTGACGAAAGATATTTTTGACCTTATCTGGGATGCGGAACGCGAAAAAGCAGGGCAAACGTCTACACCCCACACCGAGGACGCCCGCGCATGACCTCCCTCCAAGATGGGAACAGAGGGATCGCCCGAACAGTATTCAGTCGCGCCCTTCACTCCTTTTTCCTCATGACCCGTGGGCTGACCCTTGGCGTGCGCGCGATCGTACAATGTGACGATGGCAAATTTTTACTGGTGCGCCACACATACACCCCCGGCTGGCACTTTCCGGGCGGTGGCGTCGAAAAAGGCGAGACAATTGAGCACGCTTTGAGCAAAGAATTACGTCAGGAGACCGGACTGGACCTCACGGGAAAGCCAAGCTTTCATGGTGTTTTCTTTAACAGCGGTGTCAGCAAAAGAGACCACATTTTGGTCTACCTATGTCAAGCGACCGGCTCTATCCCAAGCAAACCGAGTAGCATGGAGATTGCCGAGGTTGGGTATTTTGGCCTTGATGATCTGCCAGACGGAGTGGAGTCAGGGACGCTGCGCCGCATGCAAGAAATCGTCGAGGGCGCCACGCAAAGTGCAACTTGGTAATACCACCACCGTGTGGCTTATTGCGGGGTCATTTAGCGAACATCGGGACGATCACCGTCCCACCTGATCGACGCGCGCGCCACGAAATCGACGTCCCGACCACGTCCAATAACTCCGCAATGGCGGTCGATGCCTACACACCACCAACGTCGACAGATTGATTGTGGGCATTCCCCAAGTGCTGTTTCTAACGATCATCCGAAGGGCCAATTTGGAGCCTCCCCGTCCCCGTTGCTGCGATGCTTCGGGGCTTTTCTCGATGTAAGGACGATGGAACGCCGACCCTATAATCCCATTCGTTAAGTTCGCAATCGGGAAAGACACAACAATTGCCATGGCATTGTCAGAAGGAATCGGCGTGAGGCGGACGGAAAAACAATAACTCAAGGGGGGGGTAAGTGGCGGACAGATAGTCAGCCACAGCATTATTATATATTACTTATAATCGTTTAATAACAATATATTAATAGAAAATCCCAGATATAAAAGTGTAGCAAAATGTGTAGCACATCATTCTGGCGAACAGTTGGTTGCGGGAGGGCACAACCGCCTGAGCTACCGATTCTGAGGTGCGCTGTTTAGGCGGATGTAGATCTGCCGCTTTCTTTAGTCCACGACCCGAAATACACTGCCCGTCGCTGACTCTCGGATGAGATCGACCCGTGTCCCATCCCAGTGATAAGCAAGGTGCCGCCCTTGTACGGGGTGATGGGCGAGATCTGGGTAGAAGAGTCCGACACAATCTCCTGCCCCACGCACACTGGGATATGTGATCCCTTCAGAGTCACCCGCTCTAAGTGCCGCGGCGAGATTCTGGGAGTTCGTATAATCGTTAGGATCGAGTGCCGCATCGAAATCGCTGATGTCGCCCCTGATGTCATGCAACCGCGCATCCACACCCATCAAGAGTTCGCGAAACTGCGAAACCCAGCCTGGCGCCTCATTCGTAGCTGACATAAAACCTGCATAGTGATGCGCAGTCTCATGGACGGCAGTTTCAAAGTCACTTGCGATATAGAGGACACCCAAACGGCCATCTGAAAATCGGCTCGGCCGATCCACACTGGTATGTGTGAACGGTGCCATCAGATAACTGGCCCCCAGCCCTCCAACCCGTCGCTCAGCCGGAATCAGGTCAATGTTGCCAATGGTCTCCATCAGCCTTGGATTTGTTTTCTGCTCAGCCGAGATGAGCAAAGGCCAGTCTTCTGGCTCAGCAATGTCCTCGAACAGATCGATTGGCGGGAACACGCTTCGAATGATCCGAACAGCGCGATCCCACACGACATGATTGACTGGAATATCGGCGGTATTGATTACCAAGCGCCACGCTCCGCATCGACATACCGGCGAACGCGCATGAGGTCCGTGAGATCACCGCCGAGCATGATATTAAGAGCTGATCGGTCGCCAAATGCTGTGTTTCGCGCTTTGATCCAGCCGTAGGTTCGATCCGGTTCCGAAAAGATGATGCGAAGCGCTTTATGGACACCCAAAAGATTGGATAGCCTTGCTTTCATGTCTCGGTTAATGCGCCCAGGCTGACCAGCTTTCCAGCGACGATAAGTTCGCACCGGAAGGTCAAGCAGGACAGCGGCCTCTTCATCCGTGATGTCCCATTTTCCGAACAGGTTTAGAACGGCACGCAGCATTGCCCCGCCTTCCTCATCAGTAATTTTGGCAGGTACAAAATCAGGTGCGCAGGTTGTGACGGGTTGAAGTGCCATTAGACTCTCCTTTTGGCATCATATAGCAACTATGATGCCATATGGCAATGCATCTATCTCCCTAACGATGTCCAACAGAAGCGAACGCTATGTTGGCTTTTCGGTGAGTATGACACGACAGCGCGACTGCGCTGACCAACCTCTTCGCTGCGCTCAGTGCCACCTAGCCCTGCGCTTATTCTGGATGGAACCGCAGGTCCGCCTGCGTTTCATCCTTAAAGACCGCTTCTTGGGTAAAGTCGAAAACACCCATGCCCCTTCCCCGAAGGCGAACTCTGTTACAACAAACAAAGGCAGTCACCATACGTTTGTTAAAGCGGTGGGTGATCGGGTCGAGGGTCGCGGTGGTCATATTAGCGTCACCGAAAACCGTGGCCCATTCGCTAAAGCTCAAGTTGGTGGTGATGCTCGATGGCCTGAACGCCCACAGCGGCCTGTTTGAACTCGTCTGTAAACCGTATTCCCTTGTTCACATCTGTCTCTCCTTGCTTACAAAATTACCAAGCAAAGCGTCTAGGGAACTGGGGGCACCTCACCTTGCAACATTCAGAAGCGATTGAAGTCACTTGCACACATCAAGGGTTTTCTCCCAATGTATCTTGGCCGCGAAGGCGGAAATTGCAGACCCGACAAGCAGGATTGCGGCAAGGCCGAAAGTTCCCCACCATCCGGTGCGATCAAACATCAACCCGCCACCCGATGCGCCCAAGGCGATGGCGAACTGGATGACTGCCACCTGCAAACCGCCGCCTTCCTCGGCCTCGTCACGCAGAACGCGACTGAGCCACGTGCCCCAGCCCACCGGCGCCGCGGTCGCGACGAAGCCCCAGGCAACGAGCAGAACAGCAATCGGGATTTGCCGTGGCGTGACCGAGATCAACAGCACAGCAATCACCGCCATCAGTAGTGGAATGGCAATATTGATGGCATAAAGGTAGCGCGCCAGTCGCTTGCTGACCATCCACGACCCAGCGACACCTGCGAGACCGAGCCCGAGAAACACCACAGACAGTGCGTTGACCGAATAACCCGCTACGCTTTCGAGGTAGGGGCGCAGGTAGGTGAAGAGTGCAAATTGGCCCATGAACAAGAACAAGATCGCCGCCATGCCGAAAGCGATTTGCGGACGCCGCAGCAGGCCAAAGACATTCCCCCGTGTGGCACGTCCGCGCGGAGGCAGGGGCGGCATGCTGACCCACTGCCAGATCAGCGCAACCAGCCCAAGGGGCACGACCAGAAAGAACGCACCCCGCCAACCAATCAGATCTCCCAAAAAGGCCCCGAGCGGTGCAGAGACGGTTGCCGCAATCGCGACGCCCGCGTTCAGCATGGCGAGCCCCCAAGGCACATCTCCTTCGGGCAAGAGGCGCATGATGATGGCAGTGGACATACCCCAGAAGCCGCCGATGGCGATCCCCAACAACAACCGGCCAGCCATGAGTGTGATGTAATTTGGCGCAAACGTGACGATCAATCCCGATGCGATCAATATGACCGAAAAGGCCAACAACACCGTCCTACGATCGATATTGCGGGTCACGCTTGCGGCGCTCAGGCTCGTGAGTACTGCGAAGATACCGGAGATCGAAATTGCCTGTCCCACCTGCCCTTCCGACACGCCTGGGTCGGTTGCGATCGGGGTCAAAAGGCTGACCGGCATGAACTCAGACGCGATCAAAGCCGCGACGCAGAGCGTCATCGAAAGGACGGCTCCGGTGGCAGGGTTTGCGACGGATGATGGGTGAGAGCCGGTGGTGTTCATTCGCAAATCCCAAAGCAACAAAAACGGAAAAAGGCGTTACATGACGAGGTGGCTCGGCGCAAGCGCCGTGGGTCGGGCCAACTCTACCACTGACGGTCAGCCGTGGTAGTCGTCGTCGATGACCTGCTCCAACCACGTGACTGGGCTTCCGTCCAGGCTCTCATGGACCGCGATGTGCGACATGGCTGTGTCGGGTGACGCACCGTGCCAGTGTTTTTCGCCTGCCGCAAAACAAATGACGTCGCCGGGGCGGATCACTTCGATGGGACCGCCTTCTCGCTGCACGCGCCCCATGCCGGCCGTGACGATCAATGCCTGTCCGGCGGGGTGAGTGTGCCACGCCGTTCGGGCGCCGGGTTCGAACGGCACTAAAGCACTCCCAGTGCGGCCCGGGGCCTCAAACGTGAAGAGTGGGTCGATCCGAACTTGGCCGGTGAAATAATCTGTCGGGCCGCAGACCGACGGTTGTGATCCTGCGCGCATGATCTTCATTGACATGACCTTTCCTAGGTTTGCCCGTAAAGGGCAATTCACTTCGCAATATCTCGCGCCATCGTAAGATCGCGATTTGCCGCAGCGACGAAGATCACCACGGGGTAACGATCAAAGCTGTTGAGCTGTTGGGCGGAAGATGATTTCGCTTACATCCACATCCTCGGGTTGGCTGATCGCAAATGCCGCCATTCGCGCAAAGCTGTCTGCGGGAATACCGACTTTGCCTGAAATATTGTTGCTCATTATAGCTCTCCGGTTGTCTTGTGAAAAACGGAGCGAACCCCGCAGATGTGAGCTATGGACGGTCAGTCCACAGCTTCAATCGTGACCGTAACTGGGTCGGCGTGGTCGAAAATCGACACGTCGTCTAGGACCTCGCCAAGGATCACGATCCCCGGCAAGGGTACGCGCCCCGTCCGGTAGTAAATGACGAAATCGCCCGTACCCCAAAGCCCGAGCGTGCCGGTCGCGAAATCACGCTGGCGGACGGCGGACGGCAGGCCCCGTGGCAGCTTGCCCGTCTTTTCCTGCCGTAAGTGGTCGGGCATCGGCAGCTCCAACGGCAACATGACCCGACGAGCCAGTGCAGCAGGATTGTCATTCAGCGTCGCGACAACAGAGTTATTCCCGCTGGTGATACGAATGCGGTCCTGGGCCATGGCGGGAAAACTCGCTCCTACGAGGGTTAGTGACAGTAAGACGGTGCGTAGCATTTTCCCTCCTTTCGATGGGCAAAAGTGCAGCATCGCACTGGTCTGCGTTTCGATTTTTAGATACTTAAGCCAAATCGGCCTTCGCAATTAGTACAGTAATTCCGCATGGACTTATCGCCTGCCTCGATCAATCATCCAGAGGCAAGTGGGAGTATTCGATGCGCAAGCCCGATTTTAACGATCTTGTCTGGTTTCAGGCCGTGGCCGAACTGCGCAGCTTCACCAAGGCAGCAGCCAAAATTGGCGTGGCACAATCGACACTCAGCCAGCGGATCAAAGACCTCGAGGCGCGGATGGGCGTCTCTATTCTGACGCGGACCACGCGCAACGTGGCCCTGACTGCAGCAGGCGAGCGGCTGCTTGAGACTATTTCCCCGCGCTTTGCCGCTATCGAGGATGACATCGCCGATCTGATGGCCCTGCGCGATATGCCGTCAGGGTCGATCCGCCTGACGCTTTCCGACCACGCCTTCGAAAGCGTTGTCTGGCCAAAGCTGAAACCAGTCCTTGCCTCAAATCCCGACATCGCCATCGAATTCAGCATTGACGGCGGCTTTCGCAATATCGTCGAGGACGGGTTTGATGCCGGTGTCCGGCTGGGCGAGAGCATCGAGAAGGACATGATCGCAGTGCGGATAGGTCCGGATTGGCGGCTGGTGGCCGTGGCGTCGCCCAGCTACGTCGCTCGCCGAGGCGTACCAGAACATCCGCAGGATCTCATCCATCACAACTGCATTGGCATGCGCCATATCACGTCTGGCGGCCTCTATTCTTGGGAATTCGAGAAAGACGAGCAGCCACTGCGCGTTCGCGTCGATGGCCAGCTGGTCTTTAACAACGCCTACGCGATGATCGACGCGGCCGTTTCAGCCCTAGGGATTGCTTACATGCCCGAGAATATCGTGGCAGAAGCGTTGGAGGCGGGAACTCTCGTCCAAGTACTGGACGATTGGTCGCCGTTCTTCGAGGGTTATTACCTCTACTATCCGAGCCGACGTCAGAATATGCCCGTGTTCAAAATCTTGACGGATGCACTGCGCCATAAGGCTTAGAGAATTTGAAATGACCTTTGCCAAAATGACGATCATATCCTCGAGGCAATACTGAAGTGGTCCTGCTTTTCAGGACAGGTTTGCGGCTTGGCTAAAATGCATCTGGTGTGTGTTCATGCCGCTTTTCGTATCTCTGCGTAGCCAAAGTATGCGATGTCCGGAGTGCGCTTATCAAAGGCTATGCGGCGCGCTTGGACCGCCGTTTGCGATAAAGCTTATCCGGTGCAGTCACTTCAAGAATGTCTACACGAGCGATCTGCATATATCGCAAAAGCCCCGCGCAATAGCTGCCGGTGCATTCGACCCCAATCCGTTTCCAGTCTCCGAATGAGCGCATCCATGTCAGCATTTGCTTGTAACCCCGCCGTGTTGTGGCAAAGCTCTGTGTTCCCAGCACTTGATCATTGTCATCGACAACGGCAGCAACGTGGAGGTCTTTATGTGATGTCGGCGCACACGATGTCGCCCAGCCGAGAAGCCGGATTGAGGAAGGTAAGCTGCAATCTCCTGAACTGTCCTGTCGCCACGCAGCGCCACAAGCGCCACAACAGCCTTAAACCTGTCTGAAACGTTTCGTCGCTTCGTCATTCTCGTATCCATTCATCAGTGTTGGATACACCTTAGCACGCTGTCCGAATTTGCCAGACCACGTCATCGCTTATAACTCGTGCAAGAATCGACACTGTCCCAAATGTGAGGGACCGGCGGCGCACGACTGGATGGCGGCATCGCCCGACAACATCAATGCCATCGCGTTGTGTACTTCATCTTGGGTCAAGCTACGCGGGCGACCTTTACCTTGGGCCACGATACCGACAAACGGAGTACGCGTCATTCAGCAGCCATCGGTAATTGCAATCCTGCCAAAATAGCGGAGAGTTCAGGCTTGCATGAGCCACAATTTGTGCCTGCACAAGTTACTTCGCCGATGGCATCAACCGTCCTCGCGCCGTCTGCAATTGCGCTGCGCACAGTGTTGACCCCGACATTCATGCACGCGCAGATGATCGCTCCCGCATCCACATGATCCGCCCCCCCGCGCCCTGCCAGTGACGACAAGGCGCTTGTTTCTGTCCCGATCAACGAAACAACATAGGATCGCGCCAAACGCACGGGCGTTGGGCTCGCGAAAAAGAGGGCAGTCAATCGTTTACCCTCGTGAAGCGCAATTCGGACAAGACCGCTTTTTAAGTCCTCCAAAACGGAAATATCGCCACTGGGTGCCGCTAAGATATCACGCACAAAAGGGTCCCAATCGTCAGGCGCTTTGGTATCCGCAAACTCGCCTTGCCACCCCGTCGCCGTTCGACTGATCGCAGCGTAGCGACCAGTCGGTGCAAGTGGCGACACACTCGCCCCGAACCCGAACCAAGCGGCCTCGAACCTTCGCGCCACGATACTGCCCGTCTTCAGAGCAGGTTGTCCCGATATAGGGTCCACATTAGATGTAATGAGCTGGTTGATCTTGCCAGAGGCGGCCTGCTGCCCGGTCCAATGCATCGGCGCAAACACTTGTCCCTTGGTCGCGCGATCAGTGATCAAGGCTCGTAATATCACATCACCATGAAGGCTTTTAACTGCAACAAGATCGCCGTAGCCAACGCCCATCGCGGTCGCATCATCAGGGTGCATTTCAGCGTAGGGTTCCGCCAAATGGGCCCCCAAACGGGGTGCCTTTCCCGTGCGCGTCATCGTGTGCCATTGGTCGCGATTACGCCCCGTATTCAGCGTCAACCCCTCAGAAGGCACCGCAACGGGCGGCGTCACAGCAATCATTCGCGCCTTGCCATCCGGATGAAAAAACCCGCCATTCGCAAAGAAGCGTTTGTTGTTGGGCCATTGTGTCGGGATCAAATCGGCGTAATCCGCGTCGGCAAAAATGCTCAGATCAAGGTCCCTACCGAAGTCACGTGTTGCGGCAGAAAGCGCCACATACTCCGCGAATACTTCGGCAGCAGACCGATAGGAAAACGCATCCCCCCAACCCATCTTTTGGGCCACATCACAGATGATCTTCCAGTCTGGACGGGCCATTTCGGGGCGAGGTAAAAAGGCCCGCTGCCGCGAAATGCGCCGTTCTGAATTGGTCACGGTGCCGTCCTTTTCGCCCCAGCCTGTCGCAGGCAAAAGCACGTCAGAAAGGTCTCCAGTGTCCGTCCGCGCCATGATGTCAGAGACCGCAACAAACGGCACGTTGGCGATTGCTGCGGCGACGGCTTTTGCGTCAGGCATGCTGACGGCGGGGTTCGTGGATATGATCCAGAGCGCTTTGATTTTACCTGCGGCACAGGCTTGAAAAAGGTCAATGGCCTTAAGTCCCGCGGACGTGCAAATCGTTGGGCTTGCCCAGAAACCTTGAACAGCATCACGGTGACCTGCATTCTCGATATCGAGGTGATTTGCCAGCATATTGGCCATCCCGCCGACCTCTCGCCCCCCCATTGCGTTGGGCTGGCCCGTGACCGAGAACGGCCCGCAGCCTGCCTTGCCAATCCGCCCTGTTGCAAGGTGGCAATTGATGATCGCGTTGACCTTATCAGTTCCGCTTGTCGATTGGTTTACGCCTTGCGAATAGACGGTCACGACCTTCGGAGTGCCTGCCCAAAGCGCGTAGAATTGCGCGAGGCCCTCTGGCGAAAGTCCTGATTGCGAAGGATCGGTCTGAGCCGCCAACTCAATTGCTTCCCGCGCGCCCGCAACATGTGCGTCAAGATAGGCATGGTCGAGATTTTTGGTTTCGGCAAGATAAGTCAGGAGCCCGTTGAACAACGCCACATCCCCATCGGGGGCAACCCGCAAATGGACATCGGCCAAGTCGGTCGTCGCGGTTCTGCGCGGGTCGATATTGACCACTTTCATGTCGGGCCGCGCCGTCTTTGCCGCCGCAATGCGTTGGTGCAGAACGGGATGGCACCACGCGAGATTTGATCCGACCAAGACAATTAAATCGGCGTCTTCCAAGTCTTCGTAAATGCCGGGAACGGTATCAGATCCAAATGCACGCTTATGACCTGCGACCGATGACGCCATGCAAAGTCTTGAATTGGTGTCTATATTTGCTGACCCGATAAAGCCCTTCATCAACTTGTTGGCGACGTAGTAGTCCTCAGTGAGCAACTGCCCAGACACATAAAACGCAACGCTGTCGGGGCCGTGATCGCGAATTGCTTCGCTGAACTTGGAGGCCACCAGGTCAAGTGCGGTATCCCAATCAGTGTCTACACCGTGGACTTTGGGGGCCAAAAGACGCCCCTCCAGATCGATCGTTTCGCTCAGTGCGGTCCCTTTAGAACAAAGCCTGCCGAAGTTCGCGGGGTGGTCCGGGTCGCCCTTGATCGTGCCGTCTGCGCCCGCCAAAACGCCACAACCAACCCCGCAATAAGGGCAAACTGTTTTGGTCAGCGTCATGCAACTGCCCTCTGGCTTAGGAACTCCGCATCAAGCAAAATTCGCCCCGCTTCTACCCGCGCAGGATAGGTCGCGACCTTGCCTTCGTCTGGACCTTGCACCAGTCCTGTTTCCAGTGAGATGACCCAGTTGTGCAGCGGACAAGTGACGGAATTTCCGTGCACGATCCCCTCGGCGAGTGGTCCATTTTTATGCGGGCAAGCGTTGTCCAGCGCAAAAACCTCGTCAGCGCCCGTGCGGAAAATCGCGACGCAGCCGTGAGCCGTTTTGACCAGTCGCGCGCCCCGTTGCGGAACGGCGTCGAGGGGTGAAATGTCGATCCAGTTGGTCATTCTGCGGCCTCCAAAGTCAGGTTGGCAATTGGTTGGTACGTCTCTGCTTTGGTCACATGCTCTGCCCAAGGATCGTTGCGGAAAACCGATTGAGACACCTCAAAACGGGCAGCCAACGCGGCGCGGTTTTCAAGGTCTGCGATCTGATCCTTGATCCAGTCGAGGCCCACCTTGTTCATCCATTTATAGATGCGATCGAGGTATTTCGCGTTCTCGCGGTAGCTTTGCGTGACGGCCTTAATCACCTCCATCGCCTCATCTTCCGTGGCGACTTGGATCAACAACTCGGTTTCTTTCACGTCCATACCCGCGGCACCGCCTATGCTAATTTGATAGCCACTATCGACGCAAATAATGCCAATATCTTTGCACGTTGCCTCGGCACAATTGCGCGGACAACCAGAGACACCCAGCTTCAGCTTATGTGGCGTCCAAGAGCCCCAAAGTGTCTTTTCCAGCTTGATCCCCAGACCCGTGGAATCTTGTGTTCCAAAGCGGCAATGATCGGTCCCAACGCAAGTTTTTACCGTGCGTAGACCCTTGGAATACGCATGGCCAGACACCATGCCTGCATCGTTCAGGTCTTTCCAAATGGCGGGCAAATCCTCGCCCTTCACGCCTAGCAAATCGATCCGCTGACCGCCCGTGACCTTGACCGTGGGGACCATGTATTTATCGGCGGCATCAGCAATCGCACGCAATTCGTCAGGTGTGGTAATGCCGCCCCACATGCGCGGCACGACAGAGAATGTGCCATCCTTCTGGATGTTGGCATGCTTGCGCTCGTTGATGAAACGCGACTGCGGATCGTCGGTGTAGTCAAGCGGCCAGTCTGCCAGTAGGTAGAAGTTCAATGCCGGGCGGCACACATGGCACCCACACGATGTTTTCCACCCGCAAGCCTGCCACACGGCGGGCATAGATTTCAACTCTTGTGACTTGATCATGCGGCGCACGTCCTCATGCGTCATTTCGGTGCAGGCACAAATGCTTGCGGCCGCAGGCATGACAAATGCATCGCCAAGAGTGACCGCTAAAACCTGTTCAACCAAGCCTGTGCAGGTCCCGCATGACGCCGATGCCTTGGTCATTGCCTTGATCGCGCCGAGGTCCGTCGCCCCCACTGCAATCGCATCTTCAATCTGTCCTTTGCAAATGCCGTTACACCCACAAATCTCCGCATCACGCGGCAAGGCTGCAACGGCTAAGAGCGGGTCCGACGCACCGCCCCCCTGATACGCAGGGCCGAAAATGAGGGTCTCGCGCATTTCGGAAACATCGGTCTTGTCGCGGATCAGGCCAAAGAACCAATTGCTATCAGCCGTATCGCCATACATCACGGCACCGATGATGCAGCCATCCTCAAGCACCAAACGGCGGTAAACGCCACGCGCAGGGTCGCGGAAAACGATATCCTCGCGGCCCTCGCCCTCGGCAAAATCACCAGCGCTAAACAGATCACAACCCGTGACCTTTAACTTCGTCGACAACTCCTTTGGCGTGAACACGTCAGGTTCGCCCATTAGCGTCTTTGCGACAACCTTTGCTTGGTCATAAAGCGGCGCCACCAACCCGAACAACTGTCCATTCAACTCCACACATTCGCCAACGGCCAGAATGTCGGGGTCGGATGTTTCCATCTGTGCGTTGACCTCGACGCCACGCGCCACGGTCAAATGCGCACCCGTTGCGAGGCGCGTCTCCGGGCGAATGCCAACGGCCATGACAACAATATCAGCCTCCAGAACCTCGTCACCTTCCAAAAGCACACCTTCGACCTTATCCTCACCAAGAATAGCCTTGGTCGAGGCGTGACACTTCACAGTAATTCCGCGTTTTTCAAGATCGCGGCGCAGCAGATAACCCGCCGCCTCATCCAGTTGACGCTCCATCAGGTGACCCATCAGGTGCAACACAGTGACGTCCATCCCACGCTCAGCCAGCCCTGCTGCAGCCTCAAGTCCCAGTAAGCCGCCACCAATTACAACCGCCTTGCCGCCCTTCTCAGAGGCCGCAATCATCGCATTCGTATCGTCAAGATCGCGGTAGGTGATAACGCCCGAAAGATCCTTGCCCTGCACCGGAATGATGAATGGGGCGGACCCTGTTGCGATAAGCAGTTTGTCGTAATGCTCGGTGCCATTCTTGCTCGTCACCGTCTTGGCGACTTTATCAATCCCAGTAATATGTGTACCAAAATGACAGGTCACACCGTTGGTTTCATACCAGTCGGCATCATGGGTGACGATGTCTTCGTAGGTCTTTTCACCCGACAAAACCGGCGACAACATGATACGATTATAGTTGCCCCGCGCCTCAGCGTTATACAGCGTGATGTCGTAATCCGCCTTCGCTTCCAATAGGTGCTCCAACACCCGACCAGAGGCCATGCCCGCCCCGATAACAATCAGTTTCTGGGTCATCATATTACTCCGCTGCAATTGTGGTGGGTTTCGATTTCGGCTTTGAGCCATGCTCGTATTCCTCAAGGAAATCGAGAACTTCGGCACGGTATTTGTAGTAATCGGGATGCTCTAACAATGCCTTGCGGGTGCGTGGACGGGGTAGTTTTACATCGATAATTTTACCGATTGTCGCTTGCGGTCCGTTGGTCATCATCACGACGCGGTCGGCGAGCAAAATCGCCTCGTCAACGTCATGTGTGACGCAAATCGCGGTCACTTTGGTGCGCGACCACACCTCCATCAATACCTCTTGCAGCTCCCAACGGGTCAGGCTGTCGAGCATGCCGAAAGGCTCATCAAGAAGAAGCAATTTCGGAGATAGAGCAAAGGCACGGGCGATGCCAATACGCTGCTTCATGCCGTTCGACATAGAGGCCGCTAGCTTGTCCATGCTATCAGCCAATCCAACCCGTTCGAGATAATATTCGATCACATCCTGTCGCTCGGCGTGTGATGCGCGTGGGTAAACCTTGTCCACGCCGATCGCCACATTTTCCTTGGCCGTCAGCCACGGAAACAAGTTCGGGGATTGGAATACAACGGCGCGTTCTGGATCGGCGCCTTCCACGTTCCAACCGTCAAGGCGGATCGCCCCCTTAGAGATCGGGTTCAGGCCAGCGGCCATCGTAAGAACCGTGGATTTGCCGCAACCAGAGTGGCCAATGAGGCTGATAAATTCGCCCTTGTTCACCTTCAGATCAAAGTCTTCAACGACTGTAAGCGGTCCCTTTGGTGTGGGGTAAATTTTATGGAGCTGCGAAAAGTTAAGGTATCTTTGTTCGATTCCGCCCTCTTGTGCCTCGTCGACAACGGCAGGCAGTGAATGGATTGGAGTGACCTTTGGCAAGGCGCATGTGTCTTCGACCTTAGCCGCGATGCCCACGTCCATCAGGTAGTTGGTGACCTTGACCCGCAACGCCTTAAACTGAGCATCATCGTTCATCGCACTGCGGTCGCGGGGTCGTGGGATGTTGACGGTGACAGGGGCACCTAGGGTGCCATCGGGGTTCAGAGGGATGATACGATCCGCAAGCAAAACTGCCTCGTCCACATCATTCGTGATCAAGATGCAAGTCTTTTTGTCCTTTTCCCAGATGTCCAAAATCTCATCGGCAAGATTGGCCCGAGTGAGGGCGTCAAGGGCACTAAGAGGTTCATCCAAAAGCAGCATTTCTGGGTTCATCGCCAACGCACGGGCAACAGAAACACGCTGACGCATGCCGCCAGATAGCTCTGACGGACGGCGCGATTTGGCGTGACTTAGGCCGACCATACCAACGTAGTGGTCGATTTTGGCGTTGCGTTCGGCCTTGTCCAATTTTGGGAAAACCGCATCAACCGCAAGACCGACATTGCCGCCAACAGTAAGCCACGGCATCAGAGAATAGCTTTGAAAAACCAAGCCGCGCTCGGGCCCCGGCCCCTTAATCGGCGCGCCTTTGAAAGAAACTGTGCCGCTATCTGGCACATCTAAACCCGCAATCAGGTTCATCAGCGTTGATTTACCTGTGCCAGAAAAGCCAAGGATCGCGATGAACTCTCCTTGTGCCACATCAAGGCTAATATTTTGCAAAACCTCGTTGCGCTGGATACCAGTGCCGAAGCCTTTGGAGACGTTTTGAAAACTGAGGATGCTCATGATGATTACCGGTTCTCTGAGAAGGTGAACATGGATTGCAGGGCATACATCACGCGGTCCAACAGGAATCCGATGATACCAATGGTGAAGACCGCAACCATGATTTTGGCGAGCGATTGCGACGATCCGTTCTGGAATTCATCCCAGACAAATTTTCCCAATCCGGGGTTCTGCGCGAGCATTTCCGCGGCGATCAAAACCATCCAACCCACACCAAGAGACAGGCGTAACCCAGTGAAAATCAACGGTAACGCGGAAGGTAGCACCAGTTTGGTGATCTTCGCATAGGTTGACATTTTCAAAACCTTGGAGACGCTGACGAGGTCCTTATCTATGGACGACACGCCAAGAGCAGTGTTGATCAAGGTAGGCCAAAGCGAGCAAAGCGTCACTGTGATCGCGGAGACAAGAAAAGACTTGGAAAACATGCCGTCGTTCGTCGCGTAAACTGCCGAGACGATCATGGTTACGATCGGGAGCCAAGCGAGCGGACTGACGGGTTTGAATATCTGTATCAACGGGTTGATCGCAGCGTTTGCCGTGGGCGATAGGCCGGCCATAATACCCAGTGGAATAGCGATGAAAGAGGCGATCAGAAAGCCGAAAAACACCGTCTTAATCGACGTCCAGATTTGCGCGTAGTAAGTCGGCTTTCCTGTATAGACCCGCTCTTTGACATCGTCCATGCGGCCCTCGGCGATGAGGTCGGCGTTGCGTTTGTCTTGACGGTCGTAGAAGGCATCTTCCTTGGCCCGTTCGCGCACAGCGTCTTCATGTAGGCCTACCGCTTGCTCCCAGACTTGTGAGGGACCGGGGATGGCACCAAGAGAGGTTTGCACGGTGGGCGCGAGGGCTGACCATGCACCTAGGAATAGGAGAATTGCGAGGAGCGGAACGCCCAAAAGTCGCCAGATTTCTGAGGCTTGCGCCTTTGGGTTATCGCCAGACGCGGCCTTGAGGATTGGGGTCATCCACGCGAGGCCAAAGACTTTGAACCATGCATCGGCCTTGTTGATCCGTGTGAATAGGCGGGCGCGGCGCGCTTCTGAGGACAGTGTATCGGGGTCAATTGCGGTCATGATATGGGCCTAATTTGCTGTGTCACTAAGCATGCACCGCGCTTCTGCGCGGCGCACTTTGTTCAGGTCAGTCTTGGATCTGATTTCCGACAATGGTTTGGGTGCCTTTGAGGCCGATTGGCAGGCTCTCTAGGTAGGCGTTTGGCGCGCGTCCATCATAGGCGATGCCGTCGATGATATCCTCAGCAGGCGTTGGCGCCTTAAAGCCATCGCTGTCCCAAGGAAAATCGGCCTCGTCTGCCATGCCCTCGTCAACCAACAGACGGGCAGCCTCTAGGTAAATGTCAGGACGGTAAACGTCCTTGGCTGTCTCAACGAACCACTCGTCGGTTTGCGGCTCCGCGATTTGGCCCCAGCGGCGCATTTGCGTCAGATACCAGATCGCGTCCGAGTAGAACGGGTATGTCGCATTGTGACGGAAAAAGGTGTTGAAGTCTGGCGCAGGGCGCACATCGCCTTTTTCGAACTCGAAAGAGCCTGTCATGGAGTTCGCGATCACTTCGGCGTCTGCACCAACGTATTCGGAACGCGACAGGATTTCGACCGCCTCTTCACGGTTAGCGTTGTCGTTTTCATCTAGCCAGATCGCGGCGCGGATCAGTGCCTTGGTCAACGCGATTGTTGTGTTTGGGTTTTCCTCGGCGAATTCAGCGGTGATACCGAACACCTTTTCAGGGTTGTTCTTCCACATATCGTAGTCTGTGATAACAGGCACGCCAATACCTTTGAACACGGCTTGCTGGTTCCACGGCTCGCCCACAGAATAGCCAAAGATTGTGCCCGCTTCCATCGTGGATGGCATTTGCGGCGGCGGTGTTACGGAGAGGTAAACCTCTGCGCCGATCTGGCCGCTGACGTCGTCGGGGGAGTAGTAGCCCGGCTCTAGGCCGCCAGCCGCGAGCCAATAGCGAATTTCGTAATTGTGCGTGGAGACAGGGAACACCATGCCCATGTTGAATGGCTCGCCGCGGTCACGGTAGCTCTCAATCACGGGGGCCAAGGCCGCGGCGCTAATCGGGTGCTGCGGGCGGCCATCGTCCATCAACGGCACATTCGGCTTCATTTGTTCCCAGATGTCATTAGAGACCGTGATCGCGTTGCCGTTCAGGTCCATGGAGAACGGTGTGATGATGTGCGCTTGCGTACCGTAGCCGATTGTCGCGGCGATGGGTTGACCTGCGAGCATATGCGCGCCGTCAAGCTGGCCGTCGATCACGCCGTCAAGCAGCACCTTCCAGTTGGCTTGGGCTTCTAGCGTGACGAACAGGCCCTCTTCCTCGAAATAGCCCTGCTCATAAGCGACAGCCAGTGGTGCCATGTCGGTCAGTTTAATAAAGCCGAACTTAAGCTCGTCTTTTTCGAGGTCCAGCATTTCGGCCATGGCGGGTGTCGCACAAAGTGCAGTAGACGCGAGCAACCATTTGAAAGTGTTCATCATTTTTCCCTGTCTTAACACAAAAAGCCGCACGATTGACGCATGCGGGAGGAGAAGGAGGCATGCACAATCGAGCGGCTTTGCTCTGAATTTTTTAGCCAGCATCCTTGCTGGCCATGTCGGGCTTCGTTGCCCTGAGATCAGTTTTGCCTTTGCTGCCACAGGGTGCAAATGGTGAAATGCTTCAGTTGCACGATTTAACGCTGCATTGCAGCGATGCCTAAGATTTGAGCATTTTTCCCGCACCAAAGTCGAAGATGGCACCATCAAAGAAAGTGTCGGGGCCGAGAATCAGGGGCCCCTTGGTGCCCTCGATCGTTGTGGGGCGGGTCATAGCGCCTTCGGGCTTTTGTGACGCTTTGGCGATGTTGGCACCCAAAGGTGTAATAGCATCGCGAAAGATATCACTGCGAAAGATGCGTTGATTATTGGGCATATTGAGCCGTGCCGCGATCCATTGCGCTTGGCTTTCCCATGGGAAGTTGGCGGCATTTTTGTGGAAAGTAATAAAATTGGGTACGTGGATCGGGTCGCAGTCTGCGTTTGCGGCAATGTATCCCGTCAGAGCCGGTTCAATCGCGTGGTCGGGGAGGTCGAGGTGGTCGCTACTTGCGAGGATCTCAATCGCGAGTGGGATGTTTTGCGGCTGTTCCAGCCATTGCGCTGCCAAATATGTGGCGCGGATCATGCGGTCGGTCGTTTCGCGGTTTTGGATGATCCAGTCGTGGCGTGCGCCGAGAACCTTTTCAGGCGCGGATTGCCAGATTGCGGAGCTGGGCAAGATCAGATGCGCCCCACTTTTCTGCACCGCGACAGAGCCCCACGGCTCGCCCACACAGAACATATCAATACGATTATCAGCGACCGCCCCTGCCATTTGCGGCGGTGGGATGGTGATGATTTCGACATTGCCAGCCGCGAAAGCGGGGTCTTTGGATAGCCAGTATTCGACCAGCAGTTTGTGCATCGAAAACGGAAACGGCACCCCGATCCGTAGGGGTTTGTCCGCGATATTAAGGACGGCATCGGCTGTGGATTTGGGCGCATCAAAGGTATTGCGCCAACCGCCCGCCTGCATGGCCTGCGCCAGAGCGTCAGAAATGCCGATGACGGTGCCGTTCACGGCAAGCACCATCAGTGCGTCAATTTTTGAGGGTGCGGCTCCAAGGCCAAGTGACATGGCAATGGGCATCGGCGACAGCATATGAGCAAAATCTAGCGCACCAAAAGCGAGCCTGTCGCGCAAGGCAGACCACGATGGTTGCTGCGCGAGGGTGAGGTCAAGACCGACTTCTGCGGCAAACCGCAGTTCCTTGGCGATGATCAGCGGAGCACTATCGACGAGGGGGAGATAGCCACATGTTACGGGGACCGCTTTCATTTGAGCAGGTCCGCGGCTGTGACCAATGCCTCGGCGACATCGGCGACCTTGCGCCCCTGCCCCATCGCGGTTTTGCGCAGCAGGTTATAGGCCTCATCCTCAGAAATGGCGCGCGCACGCATGAGTAATCCTTTAGCCCGTTCAATGGTTTTGCGTTCTGTCAGGGCGCGTTTGGCGGCGGTCAATTCGGTTTGCATTTTCTGGATAAGTTGAAAGCGGGCGATGGCGGTTTCCAAAACCGGTTTGACGCGGTCCCTGTGCAGGCCGCCGACAACATAAGCGCTGACGCCCGCATCAATCGCGGCTCTGGTCATGGCCTGATCGGTGTGATCCACAAACATGGCAACAGGGCGAGTTTTGGCTTGGGATGTCAGGCTTAAATGCTCAAGAGTGTCGCGGTCTGGGTTGGCCAGATCGATCAGGATCAGATCGGGGTCAAGCTGTGTCAGGATCGGGGCGAGCTGCGCGTTGGCTGCGATTACGGTGACGTTGGACCAGCCGTGCGCCTGTAGCGCGTCGGTGATCTCTTGCGCCTTGGACGCATCCGGTTCGACGACCAATATGTTGAGGCTCTTTGACACGCGTCACACCTAATTGCTGCGTTAGCAAGTGACGCAAGTATTTACGCAATTCCGTAATTTTTGTGAGCCCTTTGCTAAAATATGAAGCATTTATCTTCAGAAAGTAGAAATTTTGAGCGGCCCTTGGACCGATACTTGAGTTGCCATTGCGCGCCTGCGCGCGTGCAAAGGGTACTCTGGCAAAAACAGATCCGATTAACGCCCGCTTGATCTGTGAGTTCATAGCCTTTCGCCCGAAGGCAGGCCGCGCGTCCACTTGTCGACCTTCGCAAGCGCGTAAAATGTCAAATACAGCATCAACAATATGACGCTTTAGCGCAAATGGATCGCGATCTAATCTCGATTCTGTCAAACCAAATCAAGATGTTGAACAAAGACATCGATAGGCACATTCAATCAGACGCTGGCCCCATCGCCAAACGGCAGGTTTGGCAGCCCGATTAAATACAGTTGCTAGATTTGTAGACGCCTTGCTTGGTCATTTTGGACGCAAGGGGACCGTGATGTCAGTGTCCAATTTTCGGGGTGTATCTCAGTTGAAATGGTACCGATGCGCAAAACATTAACCGCCTTCGCGGTCCGCCCAGCCTGCAAAAACGCGTTCTAGAAAAATCACGGCGTAATACAAAACGATCCCCAAAAAGGCGAGTGCGATCAGGACCGCAAACATCAGCGGATAGTCCCCGTTGGTTTCGCCAGACTTGAACAGCGCGCCAAGGCCGCGCCCGTGTGGGCTGACAATTTCAACAAGGTTCGTCCCGATGAATGCCAAGGTCGCTGACACCTTCAATGCCCCAAAAAATTCAGGTAATGTTTTCGGCAAAGCGATTTTTCGAAAGATCGTGAAGCGCGAGGCGCCCAGAGCACGCAGAATATCGCGGTATTCAGGCTCTAAAGTCGACAGGCCAATGCCCACGGAAACGGCGATCGGGAAAAACGAGATCATAAACGCCATGAGAACGGTATTGAAATCGTGCTGCCCGATGAAGATCAGCGAAATCACGGGGACCAAAGTGGCCTTGGGGATCGCGTTGAACCCAATCAATAGGGGATAAAGCGCATCACGAGCGACACGGGAAAACCCGATGACCATGCCAATCAAAGTCCCAAATACAACGGCGAGCATAAGCCCCACAACTGTCCGCCAAAGGGTTTGCCATCCCATCGTGAAAAACAGCTCTTTGTATTTCCAAAAGGCAGGCGGCAGGTCAGATGGCGATGCCATCTTATAATTCGGCCAACCGTTCGCCCAGACGAGTAACTCCCAAAGACCCAAAAAGATGAGCACGGCAAGGATTGGCGTCGCGATTTTTCCGAACATCAGTGTGCCTCCACATCGCGGCCTTGGGCGATTTTGATCTGATCACGTAGAATATGCAGCATGTCGGAGGCCTTTGGCGTAAACAGGACGTCCAACGTCCGATCTTCAGGAAGGTCGACGTCCATGACGTACTGCGTGCGCGCCGGACGGCCAGACAGCACAATCACCTGATCACCAAGAAAGACACTTTCACGCAAATCATGAGTGATGAGAACTGCGGTGAAGGGTTCGGCGCGGCGCAAGTCACGCATGGTTTGCCACAGATCCTCGCGGGTGAACGCATCCAGTGCGCCAAATGGTTCGTCCAAGATCAGGACATCTGGTTTATGCACCAAGGATCGACACAAAGACGCGCGTTGGCGCATGCCGCCTGACAACTCAGATGGGCGCTTGTTTTCGAACCCGACAAGACCGACCATTTCGAGCAATTCCATCGCGCGCGCCACACAATCCGCTTTGGGCATAGAGGGCGCGACAATTTCGAGTGGCAAGATCACGTTGTCCAAAATGGTGCGCCATTCTAGCAAAACAGGATTTTGAAAAGCCATGCCAACCGTTTTGCGTGGCCCTCTGACCTGTTCACCGTGAAGCCAAACTTCGCCGGCGTCGGGTTTCATCAACCCGGCAACCAGTTTGGTCAGCGTAGATTTTCCGCACCCCGAAGGCCCGACGACCGCAGCAAATGTGCCCTCAGGCACACTGACATCCAACCCATTCAGCACCGGCAATGGGCCACTGGCGGTTTGATAAGTATGGCTTACGTCTTTTATTTCTATAAGGTTTTTGATGATCTCATCCTCAATATACAGGCCGCCCCGATAGCGGTGGCGGCCTATAAATTCGCATTATTGCAGTTTCAAACTACCGTCAGTTGGCAGATAACTAGGGTCGAAATACAGCGCGGCATTGGGCTCGTTCTGGAATTCGTATACCGATTTTGTCTGCTCAATTGCGTTCGCCATACGATCTGCGTCAATGGATCCGATACCGTTTGCAATCACGAAATCTGTTAGCACATTGGCATCAATCGCCATTTGCAACCGTTCCGTTTCCAACGCGGCATCAGCGGCGGGATTGCGCTCCATCAAAGCCGTGATTGCGGCATCAGGTGTAGCAATCGCATCTTTCCACCCCATCGCAACAGCGCTGAGGAACCCCGTCACCAACTCAGGATTGGCTGCGGCAAAATCCGTGTTCACAATGATCGCGTTTCCGTAAAGATCCACGCCATAATCCGCCATCAAAAGCACCGAGATGTCATCAGCTGGCACGCCGAGGCGTTTGAGGTTGAGCGTTGATGAAAACGAAAAGCCGGTGATTGCTGCGACATTGCCGTCTGCGAGCATCGGCTCTCGAGTTGGAAAGCCTACCGGTTCTACAGTAATTGCCTGAGTATCAATTCCCGTTTCGGCCGCAAAGATCGGGAACTGCGCCCATGCCCCATCAGGCGGCGGCGCACCTAGGATTTTGCCTTCCAGATCAGCGGGCGTGGTAACACCCAAGGACGGACGCCCAACGATTGCAAAAGGTGGCTTGTCATAAATCATCATCACCGCGGTCACGGGTGCGCCGGGGTTTTGATCAAGGAAGCGCATCAAAGAGTTGATATCAGCAAATCCAATTGGAAAGGCGCCCGTTGCGACTTTTGGAATTGCGTCCAACGACCCCGCCCCTTCGCTGATTGTCACATTCATACCCGCATCCGCGAAGTACCCCGCGTCCAAAGCATGGAAATACGGAGCGGCCGGCCCTTCAAATTTCCAATCCAACGCGAATGGCATCTCCGTTTGCGCAAAAACGGGCGCCGAAATTGCAGTAACTGCAGCAGTGAGCAGCGCTTTATAAAAAGACATGTTTTCTCCTTGGGTCAGCATCTGGATTAAGATTCTCTCCCGCTCACTAAGACAACCGAACAGGTGAGTTCCCAGACATGCGCCTGAAAATCTTGCACCCAAACTCAATCCGCTTAACAAATGGGCATTTCGGCGAGCTGTGGTTGAAAAAGTTGCCGACTTGAAAAGACGCGAGGCCCGTGCGCCAACAGGATACGATCGAAAAATTCGCGTGCCAAAGGCGGGATCAAGACGACCAGAACGATTTGATCAGAACGGCAATATTGTTTGCCACGGCCTGTCTAACGGGATCGTTGGCAAAGCGAAGACACGGCGATTTCGACTGGCGCGGTTGACCTGCAATCGTCCGATGCTTTCTGTGGGCTATAGCCGACAAGCGGCATAAGATCAGGCGATGTAAAAGCAGTCGGTCAGTCCACTCAAAAGCACAACGACGCGCCATTGCCAGACAAAATTACTGCTGAACCAGAAGCGTCACGCTCATAGATTCTCGTGCGTTTCCCATCCTTATGCCCGAGACGGGAGCCGCATCTATCGAGTCTCGCCCCACAGCCAGTTTGACGTAGCGCTCATCAGGAGAGATCCCGTTGGAGACGTCAAAACCGACCCAACCAAACCCCTCGATATGCGCCTCGGCCCATGCATGAGTGGCATCTTGATCTACTCTGTCGTCCATCATCAGGTAGCCACTGACATAGCGGGACGCCATGCCTGCATGGCGCAGGGCGGCGATAAATATCTGCATGATCCTGACAGACACCACCACCGCGCGTTAGCGCCTCTTCTGCTGTGGTGGTCACATCTGTGACGGCCTGCGTATATGGCACCTCGTTGCGTATGTCCGCGCATAGAGCGTGGAGTTCGGCCAGATCACCCGCAGGGTTGGTGATCCTCTTTGATAGGCGGCTCACGCGAGGACCGGCGTTTGTGCGCGTCGTGTCTTGGCGAAAATGCCAAAGGGGGATCACACCATATATTTTGCCGTAAACGCCGTCTGTCTTATGGGTCTGGACGTTGCCCGATACGGTCAGTGATATTTCGGACGCACCATCATGTGCTTGTACAAGCACACAGCGGTTGCCGTATTGGTCCTCGAACTCAAACTCTTGTGTGCCGCCCTCGATCGCGATGTGCCAGTCCACCACAGTCTGTTGATGGTCGCTGATTGGGGTCAAACGGACCTTCTGCAAGCCGTACACGACGGGGGCATCATAGGAATACGTTGTCTTGTGACTGATCCGAAGCTTCATTTGTGCGGGTTATCCATTGAACCGGTAATCCTGTTCGATCTGTGTGCCAATGGCGTTGTTACTGCGGATAAATGCGCCAATAAATTCGTGCAATCCTGAGTCAAAAATTGAACCGATTGTGTGGCTGCGTAACGTGGCGAGATGATCATCAATCAGATCATGACAAGCCATCCGCACACCATATTCTTTTGCCAGATACGACAAGTTTTCCTCGATCATACCACTCGAGAAATGGAGCGAACGCGGAAAGCGGCTATCGAAGATCAAAAATTCCGCAATGCCAGACGATGTCATTTCCCCTTCGGCCAACCAACGAAAAGAGCGGTGTGCCGACACAGAGCGCAAGACCGTCTCCCACTGCACGTTATCCAACGGCGAACCCACAAAACTAGCGGAGGGGA
This sequence comes from Celeribacter marinus, assembly GCF_001308265.1. Classification (GTDB taxonomy): domain Bacteria; phylum Pseudomonadota; class Alphaproteobacteria; order Rhodobacterales; family Rhodobacteraceae; genus Celeribacter; species Celeribacter marinus. Next base: position 154,015 of record NZ_CP012023.1, on the reverse strand, counting down.
GCAGGGTGTAATATTTCACATCGATAATGCGTGCGGTATTGTCCGCGCGCTCCAATGCTGTCCCCAGACGCGCAAAATCATAAATGTCATTGCGCAACATCGTGCCGTACAAGGCACCGCGCACTAACGCAGAGTGGCGGCGGATTTCACCCAGTAGCGCGGGCAGCTCCGGATCATGGATCGGCGCTTTTAACCCGTCCTTCATCGCCATCCAACTCTCATTCACGGCTTCCCAGACTTCAGTGGTTAACGCCGTTCGCACCATACGAGCATTGGTACGAGCGCTGTGAAGCGATGAGATGACGCTCGATGGGTTGGTGGTGTCGCGCAGCAGATAATCTACAACGTTCTCGGCATTATAAGTACCGTGTTTAGCGTCATAGCCTTGGCGTACGCCCGCCGTAGTAACGACGGATTTCCAGTCCGATGTCGTATCGTTCGAACGTGTAAGAGCAATGCGAAATCCCGCCTCGATCAGGCGCGCGGTATTTTCACTGCGCTCCAAAAAGCGGAACATCCAATACAATCCGCCTGCGGTTTTGCCCAACATCGCTCTAGTCCTCCAAAACCCAAGTGTCTTTTGTACCGCCGCCTTGGCTCGAGTTCACCACAAGCGATCCTTCTTGAAGGGCAACGCGGGTCAGGCCGCCGGGTGTGATATCAACCCCAACAGGAGAGACCAACGCAAAGGGGCGTAAATCCACATGGCGCGGCGCTAGCCCTTTCTTGGTGAATATCGGAACGGTAGAAAGCGACAATGTCGGCTGGGCGATATAGTTGGAAGCGTTTGCTTTCAGTTTGTCTGCAAAGTCCGCCAACTCTTTTTTACTTGCGGCAGGCCCAACGAGCATCCCGTATCCACCAGAGCCGTGGACCTCCTTTACGACAAGATCGGCCAAATTATCGAGCACATATTTGAGCGCCTCAGGCTCAGCGCACCGAAACGTTTCCACATTTTTAAGGATCGCTTTTTCACCGGTGTAGAATTCGATGATGTCTGGAATATAGGAATAAATCGCCTTGTCATCCGCGATGCCCGTGCCTGGTGCATTGGCGATGGTGACATTGCCTGCGCGGTACACATCCATAATGCCGGGCACGCCCAACATCGATTCCGGATTGAAGTTCAGCGGGTCAAGATACTCATCGTCCACACGACGGTAGAGAACGTCAATACTGCGGTATCCTTGGGTCGTGCGCATTGCAATGCGCCCGTCCACAATACGCAAGTCGTGCCCTTCCACAAGTTCGACACCCATTTGATCGGCAAGAAACGAATGCTCGAAATAAGCGGAGTTGTGGATGCCTGGCGTCAGGATTGCGACCCTTGGGGTGCCTTCGCAATTGGGAGGGGCACATGCCGCAAGCGAGCGGCGCAGGCTTTTGGGGTAATCACTAACAGGCTTCACGCGGTTCTGGCTGAACAGCTCGGGGAACATCTGTAGCATCGTCTCGCGGTTTTCCAGCATGTATGAGACACCGGATGGCGTGCGCGCATTATCCTCAAGCACGTAAAACTCATCCTCGCTGGTGCGCACGATGTCGGTACCGACAATATGGGTATAAACATTGCCCGGAGGGGAAAGGCCCATCATCTGGGGCAAAAACGCTCCATTCTTTGCGATCAACTCGACGGGAATTATGCCTGCACGCAAGATTTCCTGCCGGTGATAGATATCGTGGAGGAACATGTTGATCGCGCGGACGCGTTGCTCAATCCCCCTGGACAGTTTAGCCCATTCGCGGTTCGCAATGATGCGGGGAATTAGATCAAAGGGGATCAGCCGCTCTTGTGCCGCCTCTTGCCCATAGACGTTGAACGTGATGCCTGTGCGCCTGAAAAACGCCTCTGCCTCTTTGGATTTGGATTTGGATTTGAGGCGGACGGGATTCTGTTTTGAAAACCAATCCTTGTAGGCGCGATAAGGATCGCGAACGCCGTCAGGCGCTGATAGCATTTCATCAAAATGGTTTAAGTTGTGCTCCATGGGAAAACCGTATCCCAATTCCGTGCGTTGACAACGGCACAAACACTCTTTGCCCATGTTAACCTTTGTCCGCATGACAAAGTGATTACTTTTTAGGCAGTGCAGAGAATGACGCGCCTTTGGGAACGCTACCTGTTGCAACTGGTCAGCCTGAAGTGCCACTCATAGGGCTGCAATGCCCCGTGATGGAGGCAAGGAGTCCGCACATATGCCAATCACTGCAAGCATCTATCACTTAACACATTACAAGTATGACCGCCCCGTCACGCTCGGGCCTCAAACTATTCGCCTGCGCCCTGCCCCGCACTCGCGCACTCGGGTGATTTCGCATAGTTTAAATGTCTCGCCGGGTGGGCATTTTTTGAACCACCAACAGGACCCTTATGGCAATTGGCTGGCCCGACTGGTGTTTCCTGAACCTGTAAGAGAGTTCAAGATCGAAGTCGATCTACTGGCCGATATGTCGGTCTATAATCCGTTTGATTTCTTCGTCGAGGATAGCGCTAAAGACTTTCCACTGGCCTATGATGACGACATAGCGCCCGATCTGAGCATTTATTTACGGACCGAACCAGTCGGTCCGCTTTTTAAGGCCTTTTTGGCCAGTGTGCCGCGTGAGCCGATGGTTACAATCGACTTTTTGGTCCTGCTCAATAGCCGCTTGGCCAGCGAAATAAATTATGAAATCCGCATGGAGGCAGGCGTCCAAACGCCTGAGCAAACCCTTGGCCGTGCCGCAGGCTCGTGCCGCGACACGAGTTGGCTCTTGGTTCAAACCCTGCGCAACCTCGGCCTCGCGGCACGGTTCGTGTCGGGATATCTGATCCAACTTAAACCTGACCTGATTGCCATCGACGGACCTGCGGGCACGGACAAGGACTTTACGGACCTTCACGCATGGGGCGAAGTCTATTTGCCGGGCGCAGGTTGGGTCGGACTTGATCCCACGTCAGGCCTACTTGCGGGCGAAAGCCATATCCCGCTCGCGGCTACCCCCCATTACCGCCATGCCGCGCCCATCTGTGGTGTGGCCAGTGCGGCGGATGTGGAATTCTCGGTCGACATGCAAGTGACCCGCACCGCCGAGCATCCGCGGATCACCAAACCCTTCTCGCAAACGGCTTGGGAAGCGCTCAATTCCCTTGGTCGCGAGGTCGACAAACGTCTTGACGCAGGTGATGTGCGCCTCACCATGGGGGGTGAGCCAACCTTCGTGAGCATTGACGATTTCGAAAGTGACGAGTGGAATTCAGACGCCGTTGGCCCCACCAAGCGCGGACTGGCAGATCAGTTGATGCGCCGCTTGCAAGACAAATTCTCCAAAGGTGGATTACTCCATTATGGCCAGGGCAAGTGGTATCCGGGCGAAACACTACCGCGTTGGACCTTCTCACTTTATTGGCGCAAAGACGGGCAGCCGATCTGGCACAATCCCGATCTCCTTGCGCGTGAGGACACAAACGAAGACGTAGGAGCAGATGATGCCCAAAACCTACTGACGCATATTGCCTCGTCGTTGTCAGTCCCACAAGTAAACGTGCTTCCCGCCTTTGAAGACCCCGCCGAGTGGATCATCAAAGAAGGCAATCTGCCCGCGAACGTCACACCCGAAAACTCCAAACTCGCAGATCCCGAAGAACGCGCGCGCATTGCCAAAGTGTTCGAACGTGGCCTCGGCACCCCTGCGGGCTATGTGCTGCCGGTGCAACGCTGGCAGGCACGCGCGTCGAGCCGCTGGATGTCAGAAGTCTGGAACCTGCGGCGCGGCAAGGTTTTTCTGGTGTCGGGAGACAGCCCCGTTGGCTACCGCTTGCCACTCGGCACGCTGCCCCACGTGCCCGGAAGCGACTACCCCTTTATCATCCCCCAAGACCCAAGCGAACCGCGCAGCCCCTTGCAAGACGCGCTTGCGCCGAAAGCCCCGGAACCCAAAGTCGCCCACCGCACCGATGCAACATCAGGTCAGGAACAGGTCGAACAGACCCTGAGTGATCTTGATGGCTGCGTGCGCACCGCCATTTCGGTAGAGCCGCGCGATGGGCGCTTGTGTGTATTCTTGCCGCCGGTAGAGAAACTGGAGGATTATCTGGAACTGATCGCAGCTGTTGAATTTGCCGCCCAAGCGGTTGGCCGCAAGGTTCTGATCGAAGGCTACGCGCCCCCATCCGATCCACGCATCGAAGTGATGCGCATTGCACCCGACCCTGGTGTGATCGAAGTCAACATCCATCCCGCCTCGAGTTGGGATGCCTGCGTCCACACCACCGAGGTGGTTTACGAAGAGGCGCGGCAATGCCGCCTTGGTGCAGATAAATTTATGACGGACGGTCGGCACACTGGCACAGGCGGCGGCAATCATGTCGTTGTCGGCGGGGCGACCCCCGCCGATAGCCCGTTCTTGCGCCGTCCCGATCTGCTCAAAAGCTTAATCCTGTTTTGGCAACGTCACCCCAGTCTGTCCTATCTGTTTGCGGGCACTTTCGTTGGCCCCACATCTCAAGCGCCGCGCATCGACGAGGCGCGCCATGACGTTCTGTATGAGTTGGAGATCGCGCTCGATCAGATTTGGCCCCCCGCCGATGGGACGCCCCCACCGCCATGGCTGACTGACAGGCTTTTGCGCAACGCGCTCATTGATGTGACCGGCAATACCCACCGGACCGAAATTTGTATCGATAAGCTTTACTCACCCGATGGACCGACAGGCCGGTTGGGTTTAGTGGAATTTCGTGGCTTTGAGATGCCACCAGACCCCCGCATGAGCCTTGCACAGCAAGTGTTGCTACGGGCGATTATCCTGCGTTGTTGGGAGGCGCCAATAAGTGGAACTCTGACGCGTTGGGGCACCACGCTGCATGATCGTTTTATGCTGCCCGCTTTTATCTGGGAAGACTTCGGCAATGTGTTAGCCGATTTGGAAACCCATGATCTAGTCCTCGACCCCGCGTGGTTTGAGGCACAGGCCGAGTTCCGCTTTCCCTTCTGCGGGGAGGTCACCTACGAGGGCATCACGCTTGAGCTTCGACAAGCGCTTGAGCCGTGGCACGTCATGGGTGAAACGGGGGCTATCGGAGGAACAGTGCGCTACGCCGACAGCTCGACAGAGCGCTTGCAGGTCACGCTCAAGGGCGCAAACCCCGACCGCTATATCGTAACGGCCAATACACGGGTGGTGCCGATGAGCCCCACCGCAGTCAATGGGTGTCGCGTTGGGGGCGTGCGCTACAAGGCGTGGAAACCTTCGCTCTCGTTGCATCCTGTACTCGACATAGACGCGCCGCTGACCTTTGACATATTTGATACATGGACCGGCAGGTCGTTGGGTGGATGCCGCTATCACGTTGCTCATCCCGGCGGGCGTAGTTTTGATACGTTCCCCGTGAACGGCAATGAGGCAGAGGCACGCAGGCTAAGCAGGTTTGAACATATTGGGCAAACCCCCGGAGAATTCACCCCTGTCCCCGAGCGACCCCATCCGGAGTTTCCAATGACCCTAGACTTGAGGCGCAGACCAGGACTGTAGCCCGCGGCATGTGCGTTCACTTTCTCACGTGACTAGTCTGCTTTGGTCTCTTTTTTGCGGTAGCTTGGCAACCGCTGTAGGGCGGTGCGCAACGCATCGCCCCAATCATCCGAGATCGTCTGATAATAGGGATTGTCCGCCTCAATGCGGGTTTGTTCTTCGATAGAAAAACTATCTTGCGCATAGACTTGCAAATCGAGAGGCAGGCCCACCGACAGGTTCGCTTTGATTGTTGAATCAAAAGAGACCAGCATTAGCTTTATTGCATCCTCAAAACTCATGTCAGGCTGATAGGCGCGCACAAGGATCGGCTTGCCGTATTTCGCCTCGCCAATTTGGAAAAAAGGCGCGTCTTCAGTGACTTCGATAAAGTTACCTTCTGGATAGATTAAGAAGAGTGTGGGCGCCCCACCTTTTATCTGGCCTCCGACAATGAGTGACGCGGTAAAACGGGACGTGCCTGTTTGCCCACCCATAGCACTGTCGCGGATCACCTCTTGCAAGGTGGCGCCGACAAGTCGTGCGACCTGAAACATAGTCGGCTGCTCCAGAATAGTCGGGTTACGCTCGGACACGGTTTTGGAGCGCTCTTCGAGCACACTGATCAACGCTTGGGTCGTTGCCAGATTACCTGCGGTCATAATGGTGATCGTTCGCTCACCCTCGACGTTCCATGTGAACATCTTTTTGGTGGTCGAAAAGTTATCGACACCGGCGTTGGTCCTTGTGTCGGACATGAAAACTAGGCCACGATTTAGGCGGAGGCCAACGCAATAGGTCATTTTTCAGTATCCAGAATAGCAAAAAGAAGTATTTGTTGATTGTGGTGTCTAAGGCCATAATCGGCCCTGTTCAATATATCATTAAGGTGTGAGCGCCTGCATGTACGTGGCGCAACGCGTGTTATAGGGTGATACGGGTCACTTGTACGGATTGCTCGACCAACTCAAGCCAACCATAAGACGTCACGAACGAAGCGTCTGTGGCATCGCGCCCGACACAGATACGTATGATATCTTCGGGCCTGGCCATACCGGTCGCATCGACAAGGTGCCATGATCCGCCGAGGTAAACCTCGGCAACCGCGTGAAAATCCTGTGGCTTTACATCAGGCGCATAGACGCTGACAAACCGCGCCGGTATGCCTGCGGCGCGCGCGAAAGTGATAAGGACATGGGTGTAGTCCCGACAAACCCCTGACAGCACCTTAAAGCTGTCGGTCGCCGTTGCACCCATCGGACTGGCGTCACTATCGTAGGTGAAATTGCACGCAATCCAGTCGCGCATCGCACGGATCATCGCACCGCCGCAAAGGTCCCCGAATTGAGCCGAAACAAAGTCGAGAAATAATTCCGGGTGGCAATAGCGAGAGGGCATTAAGTATTTCACCACGTCTGCGGGTATTTCCACACGCGGTGTTTGAGCCAGTGTATCCAGAAGTGCTGCTGTGCGGGTCACATCAACCTGCGCCTCGTAGCGACATTCAAAATTAGAACCGGCCTCTATCCATTGGCGGGTGCCCAACCCTTCTTCGCCCACAAGACTGTGCGGGACGGATTGGCGATCAAGCGTCATCTGAGCTGTATGGACGCGCTGAGCGCCGTCGGACAGTGCCTCGATTTGCAGCAAAAGGTCACAGGGCTGAGATGCCGCGTATCTTAGATTAGCTCGGATCAAAAAACGCATGGCATGTTCCTGGAGGGCGGGTGTTTCCAAACCCTATCTATCGCACCGCCTGACAGCTATGTCGACAAATGAGCTGTCAATCACAGAGCAAAAAAGGCCCCGATCCAGAGATCGAACTCAGAAGCGCCGATTGTTGCTTTAGGTCTTGGTCTGTCGCCAACAACGGCCACAAAATTCCGCAGAGTCTTCTAGGGCGGTGCACTTGCCCCCAACCTTGGACCAGCTGGGTCTAGAGATTTCCGGCTTTCATCAGGTCGGTGGGCTGGTTTCACCTTCTGATTTTATGAGCATGATCGGTGACTTGTTTCCGATCGCGCTGTGGCGCAGTTCCTGGTTGTAGTCTCTACTACTGCCCGGCGGGGCATTGCTCCGCAATGTCCCGAGAGGGGCCAAGTGTTCAACTTTTCTGTGGCATCTGCAAGGCTCAAGAACCAATGAGCGTTCAAACACTCCTGCCTGAACTTGCCGTTGAAGGCTTCGATGAAGGCGTTGTCGGTCGGTTTTCCGGGCCTGCTAAAATCCAAAACCACGCCCTTATGATAAGCCCACAGATCCAAGTCGCGTGAGATAAACTCTGGCCCATTATCGACTCGAATGGTCTTGGGGTAACCAATGTCGCCGCAGACCCTTTCAAGGGAATTCACCACATCTTCGCCGCGATAACTGAACTTTACATCGAGAACAGGAACAAAACGCGAGAACGTATCGATAACTGTCAGAATGCGTAATTTGCGACCCGTTGCCAATTGGTCATGCACAAAATCCATCGCCCAAACATCATTGGTTTGAACAGCGTCTTGCCTGTCATCGCGCAGCTTGGCTTTCACACGCCATCCCTCTCGTTGAAGCACAAAATGAACGCGCCGATATCCATATCGCACACGTGTTTCGCAAATCTCCTTAATGCGCTTTTTCGACGCGGCCCATGGCACGGCAGTTGCTGCATGCAGCAATGAGAGTGGGATCGGTACGACGGGATTTGTAATGGTAGGTCGAGCAATCAAACCGCAAAGCGCCACACGCTTTACGGATCGATACACGCCAATCGACACACATCCCTTCGACAAGCTCGCGCTTTCGATCCCCCTCTCGGGACATTGCTGCGCAATACCCTGTCGGGCAGCGGGCCTCAGAGCTTTCGTTTGATAACGTCCTGTAACATCTCACGATCCAAGGTTAGATCAGCAACAATCCGTTTCAATCGATTGTTCTCGTCTTCCAAGTCGCGCAAACGGCGCATCTCTGAAGGCATCAGCCCCTCATACTTCTTCTTCCAGTTGAAATATGTCGCAGGGCTAATTCCCGACTTTCGGCAAATCTCCGCAACCGTAGTCCCTTCATTACCTTGCTTAACAATAAACGCCTTCTGCGCGTCCGTAAATTTGGATGCTTTCATCGCTTCCACTCCTTCTTCCAGCCAGGAAAGTAGCAGTCGGAAACTCTAATTCAAAATGGTCCAGTTTTTAGGGGGCAGAGCAATCCGCGCCTCATTGAACTCGCGCGTATTCTCGCTCGGCAAGCAGCGCAGGAGGCCTTTACCAGCACGGCGCATGCCACACCGCCGGACAAATCTTCGGCTTCAAACACATCACTTTAAACCGTACGGCGCTGCGCCGGAGCGGACGGGAGACCTCGGCCAATGGCACGGGACCAAAAGACACATGCAAGCGACAAGGAGGTGCCAGTGGTGCCGCCTGGTGCTGTGTCTTTTGGGGCCTCACCTTGCAAAGTCGATCAATCGCTTTCGCAACACCTGCGCATCATGTCGTGTCTGCAAGCCATCGCCATCCTTCTTGAGAAAAACGATGCCTATCTACCTATTTTTCTTCGGCTGGAAAAAGAACTCGAGATCGAGCAAGCTAAGCGCGACACGATTGAGCGCGCACGTCGATATCTTCCACGCCAGCCGCATTAGCACCACAGACAGCCTTTAAACTGGCTAATTTAAGGCCTTAAGCGAGGTGTGCAGGGACCGGCAGCATGACGTCTTGTGCGATAAGAAGCCGCTCAGACAATCCCATCTCATCCCCATAAACTTCGCGGCCACGACGCGCTTTGAGTGAGTGCCCCATCAGCTCGCCACGGTCATCCATTTCGTAACCTGCACATTTCATGCGGCCTTCCCAACTGTGCCGTGTGCCGCCTATTGTGACGCCGTCGGGCAACAAACCATTGCTGCGTAGATACTTGTTTACCGCAGCACTATAATTGCTTTTGTTGCGGTATTTCTCAAAGCCCGCCGGATGCCTTTTGGCCGCAGCCAAAGCCACGCCAACAAGTGGGATTTCCCGCTGTGACGGTAGATTTTTAACCTCACGGCGCTCCGCTGGATCGTCCGAAAGTTCATGCGCAATACGCAAATGAGGAATAGGGTCTGCCAGCCGCAGCGCTGATGCTGGCAGATTATAAATCTCGTTTTGACGGCATCCTGTTTCGATCGATATCAACAAGATATCACGCGCCTCATCGTTCAGGCCACTCAACGCATCTGGCGCGAACCATTTATCGACAATCCAATCCACAGGCACTTCTCGTTTCTGCGACGGTTTCGCGTGGCGGTCTTGGATCGCGACGCCCGCATAGGGGCGCGGAGGATCGTCATGTTCAAGGTCTTCATAAAAGCGCGTCAGCATGCCAGATATATAGTTAAAATCTTTGTTGGCCGTCGTAGCCGACTGGCCCTCTCTGGCGATGCGCGCCTGCCACCATTTCTTATGTTTGCGTGCTTGTGCAGTGCCAACGCTGGCAACACTTAGGTCTTCTCCAAGCGCCTTTATCAAATTGTTGACCGCCCGCAGTCGCGGCGAGCGCCACAAACGCATTTGTTCGCTATTTTTGAAGCGGTTGTCATGTGCCGCAAGCGTTTCGACATGTTCAACAAGGCCAGACAGTCGAAGTTGCGGAGCTTCAGCCACCCCTAAAAGAGCCGATGCGACCACCTCGTCAGGCCCGCCATCGCCAGTCTGTGTTGTTGCTTCCACACGCTGCAAAACTTCATCCAACGGTGCCTGTGAGATCTTATCGATCGAAAGAAATTGAAACCCACGCAGGGCTGCCAACTGTTGTGCAGCGCGAAATTTTTCTGCCGCATCGCCATCCCGCCCAGCAAGACGCGCTTCCCAGCCTTCGATATACGACAGCCAGACCCCAGCAGATTTCTGCACGGCAACACTATAGGAATCGGTTTTAAGGCTATCCCAAATAACGGACCTCGGCTCAACAGACGCATACCGTTTAGGGACCCGCCGCTTTAGATACCAAGTCGTTCCGCGTAACACAGGCTTTGACATGCTGACGACCCCAACATTCGCTTTGTAATGCAAAATGTGGTGCAAAACGAGTAGCAAATCAAGATAGCCGCATCGCCGCTCGGAGTAAGTTCGCCGCCAAAGTGTTGATTTTAATGGAAAATAAAAAATTTCGCATGGAGTATAATGGCGGATCAAGCGTTTCAGGCATCCAAACCTCTCCCATGGATGGCCTTACCCCTCCTGAAAATAGACACACCACTATAAGTACACTGTTCGTTGAAGCTAAGTGCTCAATATTGATTATTATGTCGGAAGAATTTTATGAATGCTGTCCTAAAAAGCATTACCACTTTACAAATTATGTAAACAACCTTGTAATCTCGGTTAGTCTGCGTAAGCTTTTTTATAAATTAATTGGAGTAAAAATCATGAATGTTTGTATGCGAATTACATTCAAATGCACTTGGGATGAGATGATTGCTAGGCTTGCGCACAACATGTCTACTAACAGTACATCTCACACGAGTTGGGCAGTCGCAAAAGAGAACGATCATTCACTCATTTTTCTAGCTAACATTACCGATTTCGCAGCGCTTAATGAACCCATGATGAACGAAGATCAGATAGCATGGGATACAGCCAACGGCTGCGAATATACTGCTTACAAAATAGAACCAATGAACGCCTGAAGTGGTCCGGCAAATTCGGACAGCGTGCTAAGATGTATCCAACCCGATTAAATGGATACAAGAATGACAAAGCGACGGAATTTTTCAGACAAGTTCAAAGCTACTGTGGCGCTTGAAGCATTGCGCGGTGACAAGACGGTGCAGGAGATTGCATCGAAGCGCCAGCTTCACCCTACGCAGGTGAGCACGTGGAAACGGCAGGCAATTGAAGGCAAGGCCAACGTTTTCTCGGATAAGGTCAAAAAGGCTGAGAACAAAGACGGCGAGATCAAAGAGCTTCATGCCAAGATTGGTCAGCTGGCGGTGGAAAATGATTTTTTGTCACGAGGGCTGAATGCCGTTGCCCGGCAACGCATGTTTAATGCGTGAGAGGGGATGAGCCCGTCTGAACGCCGCCAGATGACCCGCAAGGACAACACCGACCTTAGCCTGACGCGCCAGTGTAAGCTGCTCAAAATCAGCCGGTCCTCAATCTATTACACGCCTGTTGGCTTTGATCAGGCAACGATTGATCTGATGCATGAGATTGACCGAATATTTACGAAGTATCCGTTCTTTGGCAGCCTCCAGATCGCGGCGTATCTGCCCCAATCAAGGTTCTCGGCAGGACGGCATCGCGTGCGTCGCCTGATGAGCATCATGGGACTGCAGGCCATCTACAAAGGGCCTAACACCAGCAAGAAGCACCCGCAGCATAAGATCTGGCCATACTTATTGAGAAAGCTGTCGATTACGCGGCCCAACCATGTTTGGTGCAGCGACATTACCTACATTCCAGTGAAGAACGGCTTCTTGTATCTGGTGACAATCATGGATTGGGCAACACGCAAAGTGCTGTCCTGGCGGCTGTCAAATACGTTGGATGCCTAAAAAGATACATCGCGCGTGAAGTCTTCAACATCATCGCGCAACGGCACAAACAGATCACTCAGGCTCAAATCGCGGCTTGACACTTAGGAGGGCGTCCAGGGTAGCCAATACACGGGCGCGGATTCGATCAAAACGCTGACGAAGGCCGATATCAAAATCTCTATGTATGGGCGGGGCCGCTATCTGGACAACACCTTCATCGAGCGGCTCTGGCGATCCCTGAAGCAGGAGGCAGTGTATCTGCACGAGATCAACAACGGCTTTCAAGCCAAAAAGATTATCGACGACTAGATCGGCTTTTACAACGCAGAGCGGCCTCACACCGACCTCGACAAGCGCACGCCAGACGCGGCATACTTCGAAAAAAGTGAAACACGAAAAGCGGCATGAATATAAACCAGATGCATCTTAGCAAAGCCGCAAGCCTGTACTAAAAGGCACGACCACTTCATTGGGGGCGAGCGTTGCGCGCCATTTATTTACTTGGAGATTTCAATCCTTATACTTTGCTATTTTCCGTCTGCCCAAGAAAGCTTTGCATACCTGCTCGTAAATTGCTTATCGAAGCTTTCTTGATTTGTGAAACACGCCCAGTTGTAACTCCCAAAATCTCAGCGATTTCATACACATTAAGCTCTTCAACATAATAAAGCTGCATCACCATTGCTTCGCGCTCGGATAGTTTTGCCAACTCTCCACGCAGGCCACGCTTGACCTCTTGGTTACTGAATGCCTCTTCGGGATTGGCGTCACCAGACACAAACCAAATTGAGTGTTCATCGTGGACTTCATCAATCGATTGGTGTAAATTGGCCTCGAATGCTTGATGCCATTTGCGTAGCTCTTCGACGCTAAGCTGCAACTCATTTGCGATCTCTTCATCCATCGGAGCACGTTGAAGCTTGCGCTCCAAATCCAAAGTCGCCTTGTTCACCTCTTGCTTCATCGCAATCGTGGACCGGCATAAATTTGAATTGCGCCGAAGATAATCAACGATCGCTCCACGGATGCGAATTTTTGCATAGCTGCTGAAGGTAACGCCCGCCTTCTTCACATATCTCTGGCTCGCATCAATCAATCCAAGATACCCAACTTGAACGAGATCATCGACCTCCACTGCACCTTTGACACGGCCATGAAAGTAAAACGCGATGCGCCGAACAGTCTGTAGCTCGGCCTCGATCAGGACCTCAGGCTTTGGATTTTGTTCTGAATATTGCCCACGCAGTGTCATCCCACGGTCTCCCGCTCAGAGTCTTTATCAGCAAAAAAGCGGATGCCCTCATAGGTATTCATAGGTGCCTTCAATACAGCTTGGGCCACGGCCTTAAATGCAAGCAACTCCTTATCGGGAGTGTTGTTTTCTGCTGCCAGCAATGGCTTGCGCTGCACAATGGAGCGCCGCATTGCGGCCGAAAACGGTACATGTCCTGCATAGCTCAACTCGACATCTAAAAACCTCGCTGCAATCGCATTAAATTTTTCAAAGTTACGCCGAGCATCGACGTTGTCATGTGCCATGTTGATCGCAACCGAAAAGTGACGCAGACCATGTTCAGCGTTTGCAGCTTTAATCATTGCATAAGCATCCATGAAGCTCGTTGGCTCAGCAACCACAACAACCAAAACGCGTTGTGAGGCAGCTACAAAAGACAGTGCGTTTTCACTCGCCCCTGCGGGCGCATCCGTAATCAAAATGTCAATGCTATCTTTAAGTGCATCAACATTTCGAATAAGCTGAAACCGGGCGGTATCATCAATATGCATCATGTCAATCAGCCCGCTACCGCCAGCCAATAGCTGAACACCTTGCGGGCCACGCTCAATCACTTCAACCAGAGGCACACCGCCCACCAAGGAGTCCCGAAGGGTCTTGGCAGCGTTTTTTCCCATCAAAATATGTGAGTTTGCCAAACCAAAATCTGCGTCAAATAAACATACTCGATGCCCTAGACGCGCATACATAATCGCAAGGTTAACCGCGACGCAGGTCTTCCCTACTCCCCCTTTCCCACTCGCAATTGTAATTGAATGAGTCATTCAGATGCTTCCAATTCTGCCTCAGGGGTGTTTTGATTTTCTTGCGTCAAACATCCCAAAATATATTGTTCCATTATCAAAGCACTGGCTTGGGCAAGGTTTCCAACCAAGGAGCGTGTGCCAGCCAGCCAGCCTATTTTGGCCTGACCTGTCATCACAGCTGAAAGCTCCACCAACGAGCATTCACATTCATCCAGTTTTGTCAAAACCACCTCTGGCTTGAGGTCAGCTGCAGCGTCCAAGACTTGCTCAATACGCGCAATTGATGCTCCACTGCTTTGCGCAAGAACAGTATGACAACGTTTGCCTTCAAATTTGGCTTGAAGCAGCGGCCAAAGACCTTGCAATTCCTCAAGCGAGCACGAAACATCCACAATCAAGCTTTGGCCTGCGCCGGGCACAGCCCAATCTTCTTTTCGCTCAGTGTCCCATTCGCGGACAGGCACATTAATGAGGCGTCCCAAGTGGGTTAAGAGGCCCATCCGGGATGAAGTTGCATCCTGCAAATCAATAAGCGCAATTGCGCGCTCTTCCCGCGTTTCGGAAAGCAATGCAGCGAATTTTGCAGCCAATGTTGTCTTTCCACTGCCCGACGCCCCGATGACAAACAAGACATCTGCATCAAGCGCCAAGCTGGCCTGAGAAGAAACCATCCTCTCAGCCAACAAACTGACCACATCGCTCTGTGAGATCGGTTGCTCGGCCTCCTCAAAGGAGGCCAATTCATTCAAGGCAGCGGCAAGCAAAGGAGCAGAAATTCCGTTCCGAAGCAGGTCTTGGCCCACATAATGGGTGTGATTGTTGGAAGGCAACCGAGACTCCATTGGGTCCAGACCTAAGGCTTTTTCTAAGCGCCGTAGTCGCGTTTCAACGGAAGGCTCTTGCTCAGCAAAGTTCACAGCTTCATGTGTGTGTTCTGTCTCCAAAGCTGTTGGTTCGGCCTCTTGTGCAACGTCCTGAGCCTTGATAGTTTCTGACGGCTCAGGCGGTTTGTCCAATAAGTCGTTTAAGGGTCGCAACAGATCGGCTGGCTGTTTGGTTGCCTCTTTGGACTGTTTTTCGCTCAACCAGCGTGGTAGCCTAATTGTATCAGTGTGTTCAATGTCGGTAAGTTCTTTTGCACCAAAAGCATTTCCTAAACGGGCACCTGATGGCTCAGCATTTACGCGTTCTCCGGAAATGGCCACAAGCTTAGGGCGCTCCGACGCCCTAGACCGAGGTGCGCCTTCATTCACAGTTACAGACACACGCGGCCCAGCCCCCCCAAAAAATTGATGCTCAAGCTCATCTTCAAATACGGTTTGAACGGCACTTGCCCGTTTTGGAACAGCGTTCATTGGATCATTCGTCGCCTTAATTTGGATCATCCCATCTTGTTGACACGTAGACAAAATATAAGCGCCGTCGCCCAATCGGCGTATAACTTCGTCCATTGCAAGGGCGCTATCAGGCGCCATAACTGTAATTGTTGGCATAGTTTAATACCTCAGACGGTTTCAGGTTCAGTTTGAAGCTCAGAGGCAACCGCTGATGGATTGCCCTCCGCGCCAAGAGCATCAAAGCTGCCAATCGAGGCATAGACTTCAACACGGCGATTTTCGGGGAGTTCGGTAAAGCTCAAAATTATCATATCTGGTATATGCGCGCGCACAAAATCTGAAAACACACGGCGGATTTGCGGGGCGACCACCATAATAGTCGGGCGCCCTGCAGCGCTCAGTTTTTCGCTGCTGTCGTTGATAGACCGCATCAACTGTTCCGCCAGACTGCCTTCGAGCACAAGACCGTCTTCTCCGTTTTGGCGCACGGTTCGCAACATCAATTGCTCAAGCTCAGGCGTGAGTGTCATCAAAGGCAGCACGGTTCCCAAAGGCGACACTTGCTGGATAAGTAAGGGTACCAACTTAGGGCGTAATGCCTCCGCCATTTCGTTTGGGCCCATGTTGGGGCCGACAAGGTTTGACAGTCCTTCCAAGATCCGGCGCAAGTCAGAGATTGGAATCCGCTCAGACAACAAGCGGCGCAGAACAAGCGTGAGCACATGTAAAGGCACCAGCTTTGGTACGATAGATTTAACCAGGTTAGGGCTCGCTTCCCCCAATTGATCAAGCAGCGCCTGAACATCATCTTGGCCGATCAAATCAGCGGCGTGTTTGTTTAGCAATTGGCTAAGATGCGTTGAGATAACGGAGTCAGGTTCGATCACCACGTAGTCGTTGGCTTCGGCTTCGGCCTGTTGCTGTGGCCTAATCCAAACAGCGTCCATTCCAAACGAGGGGTCCTTCACCTCGATGCCTTCGATTTTCACTAGGGATCCATCACCCGGCAAAGCAAGCTTGCGGTCGGGGTAAGCAACATCTTCACCAACAATCGTCTGACCAATCCGAATGCGATACTGGTTTGGTTCAAGCGCAAGATCATCACGAATACGCACACCAGGGATAACAAAACCCAAACCCCGCGACACTTCACGCCTTATCCCTGTGATGCGACTTACCAATGGGCCTGACTGTTCTTCATCAACAAGGCTGATAAGCCCATACCCAAGCTGCATAGAAACCGCAGAATAATCTGTCACATCGGCCAACAACACAGTCTCAGAGTCTGTGGCCTCCTCCGCGCCACCATCTTGCGCTTCCAAGTCGGCCTCTGCTTCGCTCAAGTCTTCTGACTTGCGCGCAAAATATGCTGCCGCGGCCGCAGCCGCCGCAAACAACATGAACAATTGGTTCGGCATCCCGGGCACTAGGCCAAGAATAAAAATAACAGCTGCTGTAGGAGTCCAAGCACGCGACAAGTTTACCTGACCACCAATATGTTGGGCCATATCCTGAGTTGAAGACACGCGAGTCACGATGATCGCAGTGGCAATCGAAAGCAGCAGCGACGGAATTTGCGCAACCAAACCATCCCCGATGGAGAGCAAAATATAGGATTGTGCAGCATCAGCCACAGCCATTTGGTGCTGTGCAACACCAATAATGAGGCCGCCAACAATATTGATCGCCAAAATCAACAAACCAGCTATCGCATCACCCTTCACAAACTTGGAGGCACCATCCATCGAGCCATAGAAGTCGGCCTCATCCGCCACTTCCTGACGGCGCGCCGTGGCCTCTTCTGGCGTCATAATTCCGGCGTTCAGGTCTGCATCAATCGCCATTTGCTTGCCTGGCATAGCGTCCAAGGTGAAGCGCGCAGAAACTTCAGAGACGCGGCCTGCACCCTTGGTGATAACCACAAGGTTGATGATCACAAGAATAATAAAGACAAAAATACCAACAGCATAGTTTCCCGCTACAACAAACTCGCCAAAAGCCTTTATGACCTGCCCTGCCGCATCTGCGCCAGTGTGCCCTTCGCTCAGAACCACGCGTGTGGATGCAACATTCAAGGCCAGACGCAAGACAGTTGCGATCAAAATAAGGTTAGGGAATGATGAAAAATCTAACGGACGATGCGTGTGCAATGCAACCATAAGGATCAAAAGCGAAAGCACGATGTTAACCACAAAGAACGTGTCGAGTAAAAAGACAGGCAAAGGCAATACCATCATGGCGACCAAGACCAAGATACCAATGGGAAGCACAGAACTCCCCAGGGCTGCCTTAAAGTCGTCTACGAGTGCGGCGTTGCGTGTCAAATCCATGACAGCCCCCTCCCGTCAAAAAGCCGACAGATATGGCGCGCAACCGCACCCTGAAAACCATAAAAAGGCTTTATTTTCATCCTATCTGTCAAAACCAATCGCCTTGCTTGTTCTGCGGTATGAACCTCTGTCGCATCAGGTATGCAAAGCTTATGCCAACTAGTGTCTCCTAAGCCAAAGAACACTCTGAGCGATGGGTAAACGCTAAGCTGGCACAATTCCTGCAAAGACTGGGCCACGACCACTTTACAGGAGCCGCCCAATGCACAGCCTTCACCAACCACACACCCGCCGCCATCTACGCAAGCTTGCATGTTTGGGTCTTGTCGCCGGCCTTCTATCAGGCTGCCAGATGACGCTTGATAACATGCTGAGCCCCGGCGCCGGGAAACCCGCGGCACAGTTGACTTCAGAATCTCAGTCACGTGAACTTGGGCACACACGGCAGGTTTTGAACGTCGCAACCGTCAAAACAGCACCCACTCCAACAATTTCCTCTGTGGGTTACTCTGTGATCTCTTCACAACCTGGCAAAACGCTCAACCAGCGTAGATTGATGGCGATACGAGCCGCTCGCATGGACGCAATGCGCGCACTTGCCGAGCAGATCCATGGCCTCACGATTGAGAGTGAGACACAGCTCTCAGAAAGCGTACTACAATCCGATACCATGCGAGCAAGCGTTGCAGGCGCCATTCGCGGGGCGCGGACAGTTAAGATTGAGCCCAAGGGCGCCGATACATACGCTGTTCACCTTGAGATTGACCGTGCAACGGTTGCCCAAGTTCTCAAAGCTCACCGCCGGTTCTAAAAATGCTTCGAGTTAAGCTCTCATTAACCTTAAAGTTCGCAGCGTTCTGTTTTGCGACATTGGGTGGAATTGACCATATGCAATTGGCGCATGCTGGCGTGATAACAGTTGAGACTACAGGACAGGCTGTGGCAACAGGCGCCGCGTCGGATACGCAGCTTGAACGCCAAGCACTGCAACAAGCGCTATACCTAGCGGCGTTGAAAGGCGGAGCCAAGGTAAATGGCTATACAGCAGTATCGAAATCGGTGATGACAAGTGATGTGCTGCTGGTGCGCCCAGATGCCAAGATACTGGATTACACCGTACTCGGTGCCGAGACTAACTCAAAAACATCAACTGTCAAAATCCGCGCGATTGTAGGGGAGCTTGATGCGCCTGCCCTTTGCGAGCGGCGGGCAGATTTAACCATCGCACTTTTTCCACCGACACTAAATGTTGATCACCAGGCACCCCCATGGTTGATGGCCCTCAGAGGGCCAACAACCGAAACCTTAATGAACAGTTTGATGGCGCAGGACAACGTTAATGTACGGCTTCAAAACCAAGTCACAGCCACCACTAACAGCACCTTATCGTCAGAATTTAACTATGCTTCCCTCACCCAAGGCGTATCTGCACAAGCAAAAACAACCGCCAAAAGCCTGGCGTTACGCCCTCACATCAAAGTTCATGCCGTTAGTACAACGGTTATGACAAACCTTTTGCCTGTCACACTCACCGTTTTTCTCGACAGCGGATTAAGTGACGTCCCACCGTTATCAGCCAAACGCAGTTTGGTACTGCCGCTTCAACCACGTAGCGCAATCGCGGCATTGGCCAAGAGTGCGAGCAATCCGCGCAAAGACACAACCGACGCTATTGCTGAAAGTCTGAGTGAAATGGCAAAAGACTTGCTAACAGAACGCGCCTGTCAGCCCCTAGCTGCTCGTCTTGAGGCGCAGAATGACGCGCTGGTTCTGCCGTTCGGCCTTAATGATGGCCTTACCAAGTTTCACCTTGCCTATACCGAGGGCGATGACACTGCCTACGAAATACTCGAGATTGTTGCTCTCACCCCTCATAGCTCTACACTGCGGCCACTTGATAGCACGCGCAAAAACATCGAGCTTGCAGGGAAGCGTGTAAAATTCATGGAGCTAAAGCAATGAGGCTCACAAATATTCGCAGATCAAAAAGCCTGACGGGCTTGGTCTTCACGTTGATGCCCTTCACTGCATTAGCCAGTGATGTGGTGACAGGCGCAGATATCAAAGCGGCAATCCTGACTGAGCTGGCCCAACATAATATCACCTCTGATCCCCAAGTTTCAGAAAGGCGCCGATATTTCAGCTGCTCAAGCCCTCTTCAGGTCACACCAAAATTCGATGACAGCTGGGAGACCGCCAGAGTTGCCTGCCCTGAAAAGGGCCGGGATTGGCACATCATTGTACGCACGGGACAAGTCAGCCCACAAGCTGCCGTTTCGCCTGACAAGACAGCCCAAACTGGACCCGAAGTCGTAGTGCTGCTCGCAAGTGTCAAAAAAGGCGCTGTTATAACCGACGATATTGTGGCACTCACAAAACTGTCCTCGGGCCAAAGGGTGGGCGGTTTCTTTCGTCCTGAAGATGTTATCGGCCGTCGCGCCAAACAAAACCTGAGCGCGATGCAACCCATCAAGGCGCGCCACCTGGAACATCTGTGGACTCTGGAAGTTGGTCAGCCTGTAAACATTGTCCAAAAAGTAGGTGGCTTTGAGGTATCCAGCGTTGGAGAAGTACTTGAAAACGCCCAAATTGGTGATATCATCGAAGTTATAAACACCCGTTCTGGCAGAAAAATCAGTGCCTTAGTCGAAAATTCAAAAAAAGTTACGCCGATTGCTAATATTAACTGATATCAGGTCGTTAAGTATTTATCAGGAGGATGTCATGGTTGACTCAATTAAACAAAATGTAAGGCAAATGGTAGCACCGGCGCCGCAAGACGCCAATACTGCCTCCAGTCGTTCAGCCGTTGCGAGCATGGGCGCAGTGCCCGATGCTCCAAAGGCAGCAGAAGATAGCCAGGTTTCAGTAAAGGCATCAGTGTCTGCACTTGCGCAAACACCGCCAATAAATATGGAAGCCGTATCGCGTATTAAACAAGCGATCGCAGACGGGAAATATCCGATAAATCTCGATTTGGTATCAGAGCGCCTGATGGAAAGCTACATCGAGATGAAAGGGTGATGGTCAATAAACTGAGCAAAAGGGCCGCATAATGCAGCTTGAAAAAGCTCTTGTCCGTCTCCAAAAACTACTAGAAGACGCAAGCCTCTCCTCGGGAGACCCCGCCGTGTTGTCTGAGAACTGGCAGGAAATACAGACGTTGTTGTCAGACGGTCTGGCGCCTGCTCTCACGGGTGGAGCTGCTCTGCCTTTAGGTGCAGAAAAAAAATCCGAAATCGAAAAATTAATCACTAACATCGCGTCTTTGGAACAGAATTTGCAGTTGAAGCGTCAAGCGCTTGCAGCCTTCGTTCCACAAAAACAGGACGATTAGAGAGGTTAATCAAGCGCTCTACTACAGGAGCAAGCCAATGATGACCCAAGCCTTACTGACACAAGACACTTTCCTTATCGTAGCCTTTGCAGTTACGCTAACCTTTCTAAACGTGTTGGTATCATTAGGACTTTATGGTCGTCTCAATAAAAGCATCGCAAAAACCCACGTGCAGACAGAACAAACTGTGGGTTGTGCCGTCAACACTTTGCGCAACGAAATCAAATCTATCAGCACGAGACAATTGAAAGAAGAGCATGTAAAAGTAGAGCCCGTTGTCAGACCAGCGCAGAAGAGCTTTGAGGAGGCGATCGCACTTGCAGAACTAGGGGTGAGCTCTGAGAACATCGCGCGTGAGACAGGCCTTTCTGCAATTGATATCAGCGCCATCGTCCGCTTTCATTCAAAAAAGTCACCTGATCCCGCAAATCCCCTCACCTAAGCTGAAGATCACTCAGAAACAGAGGATGCTGTTGGTTGCGAGAACAATGAAGCACTGAAAGCATCTGCTGCTTTCGTCTGAGCCGCAATTAATGCGTCAGGCTCAAGTTGGTCAGATAAATCCGCGCTACCAGCAGCACCACCATGGATGCCAAGCGCTTGCGCGATGGAATACCAAATATATGCCTGCTCTAAGTTAGGCTCTTCCAAAAACTCGGCATTCAAACGCGCATATTTCATAATCGCAGAGCGCTCTGACGCCTCCAACTGCCCTTCAAGACGCTCGAGCAACCGGTTATAAACCCCCTCGCGCGCTTCAACTGGTAGAAAATCTGATAACTCAGATACCAACGCTTTCGCTCTTCGCTCGCTACCCAAATCAGACAATACAGCCCAGTAATATGCTTCAAGATAGTTGCGAGGCTGCCCCAAACCCGCTTTTAGCAACAAGGCCATGTTAAATTGCGCATCTGCGGCTCCATGCTCGGCAAGTGGGCGAAAACCCTCAATGGCTTCGGAGTAGTTATGCGCGTGCACCGCCTCCACCGCCAGATCAAACGCGGCATCTGTGTCTTCGTCCATCGCAAATGCAGGTTCAGGTGCGCTCAGGCATAAGAGGAAAGCTAAAGCACCATTTCGAAAAAATATAGCCGACATAGTCACTTTCCAGCCACCATCACCAGCTGAAGATACAGAACGCGCGACTTAAACTTTGATCCTGGCTGTTGCTCATAAACCACTATCTTCGGCCGATCAGCTACCGACTTTGTGACTTCTATCAGCATGGTTGACGGTAAATGCACACCACCATCTTCCAGCGCGACCAAAGGCCTTGTGCTGAAGTGGTGCTCAAATTCTGGGTCAAGCCAAGCACGGGCCAGAGCCCTGCCCAGAATATCTGGTAGTTGCTTACGCACCTCTTCACGATTATGAAGCGTTACATCTTCGCCAGCCAATAAAGGCTGAGCGCGAAGGCGCGAGCCATGCTTTGCCAAAGTGTTCTTCGTGCCTGAAACGGGCACCAAAGCTGTCGATTTTCCAGGTGTCATTGTTCGCTCTCTGCCGTCCCCAAACTAAAGTAGACTTGAGTAACAGTTACATGTTAGCATATTAATATAACGCAGTTAAATACCTCCAAAAAATTATTTTTTACTTCTCAAAACAACAAATATCATTAGAAATTTAAGTATATAATAGTTAGATTTTTTTCAAAGATAGCTAAAATCCAATTGTCATACGGACCTCAAACTATGCCCCAAGAGTTACGCTCGGCTACCTCTAAGATTATAGTCGGGACAGCTCCCGCAACTCAGCAAATGAAGCGCTTGATAGAAACCATAGCACCCTCTTTTGGGCCAGTTTTGGTAACTGGCCCCACAGGAGCTGGCAAAGAGCTTGTTGCGCAGGCATTGCATGAAGACAGTGGGCGCACCGGCAAACTTGTAGCTGTGAATTGTGCCGCGATCCCAGCAGAACTGATGGAATCTGAACTGTTTGGATATGAAAAAGGTGCATTCACAGGTGCCGATAGACGGCGTACTGGAAGATTTGAACAGTCACACGACGGCACTCTATTTCTAGATGAAATAGGTGACATGCCCCTAAGTCTACAGACTAAGCTTCTGCGTGTTCTTGAAAACCACACAGTGCAGCGCGTCGGGGGGAATGATGATGTGAAACTTAATCTCAGACTGGTCTGCGCAACGCATAAAAACCTATTGGACATGGTAGAAGCCGGAAGCTTTCGCGCTGATCTTTTTTATCGTCTAAATGTTTTTCCAATTGTGGTTCCAGCTCTCGCTGACCGAACTGAAGATATTATTCTTCTGCTCAATGCATTGGTCTCCAAAAGGTACGCGCGTGACGCATCGTGTAAGCCACCAATTTTTTCTGATAGCGCCCAAAAAGCTCTGTTGTCTTACAATTGGCCAGGCAACGTGCGAGAGTTGCGCAATGTTATCGAACGGGCTTTCGCCTTGTTTGATGGCCGCGAGGTAACCGGGCAACATGTGCGTGAAAACCTGCTCTCTCTACGTCTCCCAAGCGAGCTCGTGCCTGCCGAGCAAGATTCTCTATGGGAAGCAACAAGCGACTTGTTCGGAAACCCAAGCCCCGAATTTGCAGATTTCATGACAGAGCCGCCAAAACCAGAAGACTATAAACCCTGGTTTTCGCACTATGACGATATAGATTTGCGCGGGCACCTGCGCGACATTGAAGTCGTTTTAATTGAAGCGGCTCTCAGCGTCACCGACGGAATGGTCAGCCACGCAGCTGACAAGCTTGGCATTGGGCGCACAACCTTGATTGAAAAAATGAAAAAGCTGGTGATCGATAAAAAACAAGACGCTTGATTGAATCAAACACCTCACCTCAATCAGACTTGTTCCAAGCGTCCATCATGGTGGTGATATATTCCCCTGTAGACTTCAACTGCGTGACCATCTGCTCCATTTTGGCAAATCGCTTTAATTCACGCGCTTCCAGCACCACAGCACGTTCATCCAAGTCAGACAAAGCCTCGGTATACTCAGTCGCTTTTTCTCTAAAATAGGTCTCTTTGGCCGAGATCTCGCCTTGCTTTCCCAATACATCCTCGAAATAATTGGATAACTTATCAACAAGCGAGACACCTATATAGACTTGGCTGTCCAAGGGTACGCCCTCTAAAACCTTAATTGTGATACCGTCAAAATCACCCGTCAAGCGGTAGAATTCCAGTTGGCCCTCACTATTGGTGCGCGAAGACAAAGCCTGTCCGTTTATCGTGGCAGCTTCAATATCAGAATCATAAACAAAATTATAAACGCCTTCTGGGGGCTGCGACTTGAGGCCAAAGCTAAGGCTCAAATTGCTCTGCTCGATTGTATTTAGAGATTGATAAACAGCCTGAAATTTTTCAGGAGCATTTTCAAACATATAGTTCAGACGTTCTTCATCCAAACTCAAAGTTCCATCCAGCTCAGTCCGCACACCAATTTCAGAAAGATATAGCGGCTCACTGCCAAATCCGTTCAGAGGCGCAGTCGTCAGAGCCGAAAGCTCCCGCTTAATTGCCGCAATACCCGCATCTCCCACCAAGGCGCCTGGGGCAGCGCCATTGAGGCCCCGTGCTGTCGCCGTATCCAGATAACTGCGCAAAGTGTTAATATCGGAGACCAAAGCCTGCAGTTGCGCCGTTGCGCCGACCCTGTCTTGTATGATGTTCAAGTTTACCGCACTGCTCGTCACCGATGCAAGCGTCAGCTCAATGCCTGGCATAATGTCGCTCAAACTGTTGCTAGGGCGCTCCAGCGTGATGCCGTTCAGCACGATTTTTGCGTTACTAGCAGCCGTTACCTCGTTTGTGCCATCCGTTGTGTCAAAATCAACTGGTCCACCCGTTGACGCGGTGAAACGCAAGGCGTTTTCCTTGCCCATCTTCGACACCACACTTAACGAGAATGTCCCATTCCCTTTATCAACAACTTGGGCCGTTATGCCATCAAGCCCATCAAGCTCTGCTGCCAGATCACTCAAGGTGCTCGAACTGCTTAATGTAATGATACGTGAGTCCAGATCGCCGTTAGCGCTGAAAGTGCCATTCTCCCAGACGCCAACCTCCACTGTTAATGTACCTGCGCTCAGAGTGGCGTCCGCCGCGCTATAGCCGCTAAACTCCAACACCTGGACACTGGCCAACTGCGTCACGCCAATCTGCGTAACACCAGGGCTCAACGCACTGCTATCCGTCACTGTCATCGACACAGCGTCGTTAGAACTCTGTAGTTTAAATAGCCCCCCTGTGCCCGCACTTTGGAGCCCAGTCTGCAAGGCGCTCATCCGCGAACGCATCATGCCCACTTCTGATACAGAAAGGTCATTGGCGCTTGATTTATCGTTCACAAGCGCCTTCGCAGGCTCAATTTCAGCATCAACAATACTTCCCACCAATTGCGTAATGTTGAGGCCCGAACCTTTTGAATTGAGCGTGCTTAGATAATCTACCGTCATCGCTTTCGTCTCCTTCCTCACCATATCATCTTAAACGACGCGAATATCGATCTGTTAAGAACGTCAGTATTAATAGCTGATCTCAATTTCAATCCGGCGGTTCTTTTCGCGTCCTTCAGGGGTAGCATTGCTCTCCAAAGGAGCTGTTTCGCCTAAGCTAACCGCTTTCATTTTTCCGGGGGCCACAAGACCGGTCGCTTGCATCGATTGGACAACACTCGCCGCACGCGCCGCGGCCAAATCCCAGTTATCACGGAACAAAGCTCCATCTGAAATCGGCACATCATCTGTATGTCCCGTTACAGTGACTTCGCTGTCCCCCTCCATCGAAGCAAATGCAACGCGGCTCAAAATTTCATTTGCAGCTTGTGTGAGATCAGCTGAACCCGAAGGAAACGCTCCCCCCGCACCAACAGTCACAAAGACTGAGCCTTCACGCTGCTCAACTGTAACCAAGCCTTGAGAAATCTCTTCGACAAGCGCGATAGCCAAGCGATCTTGAGTTAAGGTAGCACTTTGTATCGCCGCTTGCTCTTGCTGTTGCTCGACAATTGTTTGCTCTGATGGGCCAGTACTGTCACGGTCGGCACTCGCAGCTTCGGATAATTCCTTAAGCTGCTGCTCCAACCCTCCAAACAATACCTCACTCTCAGCCTGTCCGCTTGCATTGCGTGCTTCAGCCAAAGCCGCAAGTGTATCCTCAAGCAAACTTGGCAAGTCTTTTTCCTTGATGCTATCCGATGGGAAGTTGATCACAACGTTCTCGCCCATCATTTCAACAGAGACATCGCCACTGGCAATAGCTTCTTTCAACGCTTCACCAAGCTCAGCGGCGTTCATTTCTGCAGCCGTTTTTTGCCCCTCTGTCTCCCCAGCGTTGCCAGAGCCTTCCTGCTGACCGAAATCATCATTCTTATCGCCATCCACGGCATCTTCTTGCTTACTATCAACCTGGACTTCAGGCTTCTGCACCTCAGTGGTTTCCTGTGTCATTTCTTGTGTCACCGAAGGGCTCGGTGAGGGGCTAAACTCCATAGAAATAACGGTTGTTCCTTTGGGTTGTTCGACCACAGGCACAACTTTTTGAACACCAAAAGCGTTTTTCAAAGAGCCTGAAATCATTTTAAACTTCGGTGTGTTAAACTCAGCAAAAGACAAGATCAAAACAAAGAACGCCATCAACAAAGTCGCCATGTCGGCAAATGTTGCCATCCACGCGGGCGCCCCGACTGGAGGACACTTTGGGCATTCTTCCTCTTCCTGTTCTGTTTCCATATCGACTGCGTCGGCCATGGTTTACTCCTTAAAAGCTCAGCATTTCAAACTCTCGACGGCACTGGTTAAGCAGCTTCAAGTTTAGCTTGCAGCTTTGGTGGCAGGTTTGCTGCCATCTGGTCTTGAATGTTTCGTGGGCTTTCGCTGCGCGCGATCCCGCGCAATCCCTCAATCACCATTTGCCGGTAAGTTACTTCGTAAGCGGTGTAACCTTCGAGCTTGGTCTGCATGGGCATAAACAGCACGTTCGCAATGAACGCGCCGTATAGCGTAGTCAACAAAGCAACCGCCATCGCCGGACCAATAGCTTTGGGGTCGGCCATGTTTCCCAGCATCAAAACTAGGCCCACCAGTGTTCCAATCATTCCCATCGCTGGGGCAAGGTCAATCCAGGCCTTGATACACCCCTGATTTTGCTCATGACGCACTTTCATCGACTTAATCTCTTGATTGAGCTGTTTAACAAGCTTGCCCTCATCCGCGCCATCAACCAACATTTGAAGGCCTTTCTCAAAGAATTTGTCCGGAACTTGTTGCCCCTCCAGCGCCATCATACCGTCCTTGCGCGCGATAGTAGCAAGCTCGATCATGCGCTCGATCATTTCGTCCATTTTCTTCACAGGCGGCAAGAATGTTTTCGCCATAGCTCCAAAGCTACCCAAAAAAACAGGTAACGGTGCTGTATACATTGCCGCAAAAAAAGTGCCCCCAAACACGATGAGAATTGATGGCACATCAATAAATGCGCCAAGCCCCCCACCCGACAGCATCGCGCCGACAATCATGCCAATCGCGCCAATAAGTCCAATCAGTGATGCCAGATCCATAAACTGTGCCTTTTCGTCAAATTCTTAAGATTACTGTCAACTTTCATGCCAACTTGCCCTCAGGCATTGAGCGGTTCAGCTTTTATTTTAAGATTTATAAACTATTTAATGGTATTAGAAATGCAGTATGTCAAACTCTGGCTCAAATCTTGCAATTTACTGTTTTAATTGAAATGCCACAACACCGCGGAGAAAACTATGTTGCGCTTTGTTTTTGCTATTATAGCTATATTGGCCTGTCAGCCAGCTTCGGCTCAGTATTACGCCCGCGGACACATTATAGACGACCTGGTGCAAAAAATAAGTTGGTTACGCTGTAGTTTAGGGCAAAGATGGCAACCAGACAAGCTAACCTGCATTGGAGAGGCACAACGCCTGAATTATAATGAGATTGAACAGGCCATTGCACAAGCCAACACTCAGCTTGGGGGCAGCTGGCGCTTGCCCACAAAATCAGAGTTGCAAACGCTTGTCTGCGACACCTGTTACGGTACAAAAATTGATTCTGTACTGTTTCCCAACACGGCTGCAGAGCCTTATTGGACGTCAAGTAAGAACTGGGTGGCACCGCGCAACCGTTGGAGTATCAGCTTCATGACAGGCGAGAGCTATGGACGTTTCTTCCCCGAGCAACGTTTGGCGGTGCGCCTTGTATCGGATAGATAATATCAGTTGTCTTTTGGCTTGAAGGCTTCACATAGCGTTGATATCCGTTCTGGCCTCGCGGGTGCTGTTGAGTTCCGTTTGGCGGCGCAACCAAAGCACAGGACATATCTCATTCCCTTCCCGAGACATGCTTGCCCAATACCTCTGACAAAAACGGGGGAAGGGTTTCGGTCACAAGAAATAGTTGCACTCCCATTCTCAAGAAACATAACGTGGATGCCTGTCGGAGCTGCCGCTTAAACAAATGAGCGCCTCCTGTCTGAAGCTACCTCCTCACGGCCCGTGAGCTTTTGTTGCCCTGACTTGCTGCACAAGTTCATCCGCTCGTCGCTTTGACATCCCAAATTCTTTGCGCAGGACTTCAAGCGCTCGTTCCTCATTGTTATCGAGGATTCCATCAAGCAAGAACAATCGCACCTGATCTTCAAATATCAAGCGGCGCCGCTCCATTTGAGAATTGAAAGAGGACACAACAATCCCAGTGATGAGAGCGACAACTATCACGCCAAATATCGCAGCTGTTGATGCAATAATCTTACCTGCGACCGTAACGGGTGTGATATCACCGTAGCCAACGGTGGTGAGTGTAATCAAAGACCAATACATTGACCCTGGTATAGATTTAAATCCATCAGGATGAACGCGATGTTCGGCAAAATACATGAGTGAGGAAGATACGATAAACACGATGACAAACAAATACAAAGCCGCATAGAATGACCTTCGTTCTTCCATGATGGCTTCAAACAAGTCTTCCAGCGCGGAATTATAGTTTGAAAGCTTCAAAATGCGCAAAAGACGAAATGCGCGAAGTATTCGTAGATCCACGTAAGGGAAGATGGCTTGGATATAAAACGGCAGTATTGAAACCAGATCAATGATACCGTTGAAACTCGTAATGTAGGCCCACCTTTGTTTGAGCCGGACTGAAAAATTAGGCGCCAATGCTATTGGCAAAGGTGCGCTCCAAATCCTCAGCACATACTCAACTGAAAAGATTAAAATACTGACGGCTTCAATTGCGTCTAAATATGCTCCAAACTGTTCGTAAATCGACGCAACAGACTCTAAAGCGATCGCAACAATATTAATGATGACAAGGGTCGCTAAAAAGTAGTCGACGTATCTACTGCCTTTGTCACCATGCTTAGCGTGCTGTAGGACTGTACCGCATCTGTTTTGAATGCGTCTGTACGCAGTACCCATGACGTGACCCTCCCTCAGTAGCAGCGCATGAGTTAATTAACAAAAATTCGCACCTAATAATAAAAAATATGAGTTCTCCAAGATATTTGGATAATCCTTTGAATTTGCCCTATCTTGACGCCCCATTTATTGTCCACCCAATGAGTCACGTAATGACTGGAATGTTGCGTTCTCTTTTTCCGAGGTCTGACAGTCAGCCGTAAGCGTCATGTTTCCTGTGACGCGCACGGGGGTTCCCGAAAATACCACACCCTCGTATTTTTTTGCCAAAGACAGCGTTAAGTAATGGGTATTGATTGTATTTACGCGGGCATAACCGCCAGAAAAAGCCGTAATCTTACCCGTTGTCAAATCTTGCACCCTAAAGGCGCTTTCGCGCAGTGGGCAGTTGTTCACTAACTGCACGTGAGCAACGACCGGCTTAGGTGTGACATTGAGAAATTGTGGCATTGTCATGAGCATATACACCCCAACTAAAGCTACCCCGAGTATAGCAAGCAGTGCCCCAGTCTTAAGCGCCATTCTACCACCTCCCAGATATCCTAATAACAAATAAGGGGCTGTTCTAGATAATTAGCCCATATTCTTCCTAACCCATTGTCTTAGTGTCGTTAACTGGCGCTTTGGGTCAGGTGTGTTGAAGCGCCACTCGAATTCTTTCAAATATAGCGCAAAATGCTCTCTCGGGACACCGTTGAATTTGCGCATATGACGCTTGGCTTGGTTCCAAAAATTCTCGATGCCATCGATGTGATTTCGGCCCTCTGCAAAGAGCTCAGAATGATTGATACGGAAGTGCTTGAACGAGCTGAAATCAAGCGCGTTGTATCCCCGCCAGCTGTGTGAATAAACGATGCTGTCGGGCATCACTTTACGTTCAAT
This sequence comes from Celeribacter marinus, assembly GCF_001308265.1. Lineage (GTDB taxonomy): Bacteria > Pseudomonadota > Alphaproteobacteria > Rhodobacterales > Rhodobacteraceae > Celeribacter > Celeribacter marinus. The sequence goes on along the minus strand of NZ_CP012023.1, from coordinate 123,692 downwards.
GATGGGCACCAGCGTCTTCCCAGCCGCATCTGGGATCACGCGTGTGTAAACTTTTCCACCATGCTTGAGTAGACCAAATACAGGGATTTTCCCAGCAGCGCCGCGTCCGCGCCTGCCTTTCTGGCGACACCCAGAGTAGCTCGCGTCAACCTCAATCTCGCCACCTAACATGGCTTCGCTCTCAGCCTCTGGCTCGTACGCGACAACCTCGCGCAGACGGTGGAAGTAGAAGGCTGCGGAATTGCGATGCACGCCGACGAGGCTGGCCGCCGTTCGCGCCGTGGTTCCTGCTATAAATTGTTAAATCAAGCGGCCTTGCTTCGATTGGTTGATACGACTCTTTCTCATAGTCCCTTTGAAACCCCTTAATCGGGTTATCTAGGACAGCCCCTAAGTTATTTTAAGCTATAAATTATAAAAGGAGTTCACCCTGTTGTATCAATCAAGGCAACCGTACGTATTGAAGGAAACGAGCAATTAGAAGCATTAATCGCAAACTTGAGAGAGCTTGAGCGTTTTGACGGAACCCGCATCTCGTTGGCTCAAAACAATTCAGACACAGGCATAGCACCGCTCAGCATGTTTGTAGCTGCAGAACCACTACCTGACATTGTACGCAGTGTGCTCTCAGCCGCAGACGCCGCTGCGTCTGCTCATTACACGGCACCACCCCGTGGACAGCCATGGCCCGAACGTGTCGCAGCGGGAACCGCTGCACTGCAATCACGCACACGCTCAATCGCTCATACCGCTCTGCGCAACGGAGCACCGCGTGTCATCACCAACCGCAACCAGTTTTGGCAGCATCACGGCGCAGCACTTGCAGCACGCATTTTACTGCCCCGCCGCCCGTCTGAAAAATTGTAACAGAAACTCAACAAAGTTGCGAAAGGACGTAGTAAAGCGCAGATCTAGCATCTCACTAAGGCGCTCTAGCATCTCCCACTTTGTAGCTAGTATCTCAACATTTATTGTTAGCATCTAACGTTTTTTATCTAAGATATGCGTGAATCAAAAAGGCCCCCGCAAAGCGAGGGCCTTTTCAGTGTCTTGATAGATACTCTTAGCCTTGCAGCAGGCTTAGTACACCTTGCTTCGAAGCATTCGCCTGCGCCAGCATTGCTGTTGCCGCTTGGCTCATGATCTGCGACTTGGTCAGCTCACCAGTCACTTTAGCAAAGTCTGCATCCTGAATGCGGCTCATACCAGATTGAAGGTTGACTGAGACATTCGACAAGTTGTTGATCGTGTGGTCCATCCGGTTAGAAACCGCACCAAGTTCTGCACGCTGAGTGTTGATTTGAAGCAATGCAGCGTCTATGCGTTTGATTGCATCAGCCGCATTTGTGGCGCTGGATACGCTAATAGCGCCAGTGTTTATTGCTTCGGCGACCTCATCAGCAGCAAGTGACTGAATATTTGTAACAACAGTTGAACCACCCTGATTTGCTGTTGTTCCTGTCAGAGTACGTGTCAGAGAAACCCCTGCAGTAGTTGCTGTGTTGGCAGTCACAGTCAACCCAACAATACCAGCTGCATCAATTGTGTCTTTCATTTGTGCAGACAAACCGGCAAGATCATTTGTATATCCATCAGTTCCAACTACAACTGAAAACTCCTGGCCCGCAACTTCGAAAGTATAGGCATCACCAACCGCATACGAAGCAGCTGTAGCTGTACCACCGTTGCCTACATCAGTCCCAGAAATTTCAATCGTTGCAGATGCCTGTGCGCCTACGCTCGTAACGACGAACTCATCACCGCTATTCACTACGCCATTACCCGCAATCACATCAGCTGTGATGGTTACTGTGTTGGCACTAGCGTCTTTTGCAGCGCTTATACCGCTGATGCCAGCATTATTAATTGCAACTGCCAGTTGGTTCGCAACACCTGCAAGAGTATCGCTGTAGCCATCGTCTTCAGAAGTTGTGAAGGAAACAGTTTCACCGAACAAATCAAACGACATCTGTTGACCTGCCACAAATCCACCCGAAATTGTAATTATGAATAGCCCCTAGATTTGTAGACGCCTTGCTTGGTAATTTTAGAAGCAAGGAGACAGTGATGTCAGGGATTAGATTTACAGATGAGTTCAAGCGTGACGCGGTCGCACAAGTGGTGGATCGGGGCTATTCGGTTTCTGAGGTGTCGGAGCGTTTAGGGATCAGCACCAAGTCACTATACACGTGGAAGGCACAGTTTTCGCAGCCACGCAAACGGATCTTCGAGACCACGGAACAAGCCGCCGAGATCTGGCGGTTGAAGAAAGAACTCGCCCGCGTTTCTGAGGAGCGCGATATTTTAAAAAAGGCCACCGCGTACTTCGCCAGGGATGCAAAGTGAGGTACGCGTTTATGGCAGAGCATCGGCCGATCTTTTCGGTTCGCGCCATGTGCCGTTGCTTGCGCCTGCATCCGAGCGGTTTCTATGCATGGGTTAAAAACCCGTTAAGCCATCGTGCGCAGGAAGATGAACGCCAGACAAAGCTGCTCAAAGAAGCTTGGGAAGAAAGCGGCAACATTTATGGCTACCGTAAACTGCACGATGATCTCTGCGATCTGGGTGAGACCTGTTGTCCAAATCGTGTGGCCCGACTGGCCAGGTTAGCTGGAATATACGCGCAAATCGGATACAAACACCGCCCTGGCAAGTACGGTGGCAAGCCATCAGTCGTCGTTGATAATACGCTAGACCGCCAATTCGATGTCGAGGCCCCCAACAGCGTCTGGGTAACAGATATCACCTATATCAAAACGCACGAAGGGTTCTCGTATCTGGCTGTCGTGATCGATCTCTTCTCCCGCCGCATCGTGGGATGGTCAATGCAGAACAGGCAACCAACAGACCTCGTGTTGCAGGCGCTGCTAATGGCTGTTTGGCGGCGCAAACCAACGAGCAAAGTTCTCGTGCATTCTGACCAAGGTTCACAGTTCACAAGCATTGATTGGGCGTCATTTCTCAAACACCACAATCTGGAACACAGTATGAGCCGTCGCGGGAACTGCCATGACAATGCAGTGGCCGAAATGTCAACGGCAGAGTAAAATTGGACCAAAGGGCAGCGCAAAATGTTGCCACATTGAAGGTGGCGTGATGAGGGTGCAGCCGTAGGCCAGCATCCGGGCGGCCGCGCTTGTCATATAGCTGGCGGTTGCCCGGATGCTGTGGCCCGTCAGGGCCAATCTGTGCTGATTGTGGTTTAGGTTTTGGGTGTTGCCTGACGCGCCTTGCTCTGGCCAAGGCGGTAGCTTTCGCCATTCATCTCAAGGATGTTGACGTGGTGGGTTAGGCGGTCGAGCAGCGCGCCTGTCAGGCGTTCTGATCCAAAGGTCTCGGTCCATTCGTCAAATGGCAGGTTGCTTGTGATCAGCGTGGATCCGCGCTCGTAGCGTTGGGAGATCAACTCGAACAAAAGCTCGGCCCCTGTTTTGCTCAACGGCACAAAGCCCAACTCGTCGATGATCAGCAGCCTGTAACCCACCATCTGCTTCTGAAGCCGCAGGAGCCTGCGTTCATCTCGGGCCTCCATCAGCTCGTGAACCAGCGCTGCAGCCGTGACAAAGCCGACAGACAGGCCTTTTTGACAGGCAGATAGGCCAAGGCCCAAGGCGACATGCGTTTTGCCGGTGCCTGAGGGACCGAGCGCTATGACATTCTCGCGCCGGTCAATCCATTCGCAACGCGCCAACTCCAGCACCTGCATCTTGTTCAAGGCAGGGATTGCCTTGAAGTCGAAGCTGTCCAGGCTTTTGACGGCCGGGAACTTGGCCGCTTTGATGCGCCGTTCGATCATCCGCCGTTCACGGTCGATCATTTCCAATTCGACCAAACGTGCAAGGAACTGAACATGGTCATGCCCCTCTGTGGCGCATTGCCGGGCCAGTTTGCCATATTCCCGCAACACTGTTGGCAAGCGGAGAGATTTGAGCCGGTGATCTAGTAGGATTTGAGGCGCTTGTGTCATGCGGCTTTCCCCCGCTTCATCAGGGACATGTAACTGGCCGCCGACGTCGTGCCAACATTGGCCTTTGGCAGATATGGATAGACATCCAGGTCCAGTTTGGGCGGTCGCTTCTCGACCTGGCACAAGACAAGATGCTTGATGGCATCAAAACCGATCGCGCCCATGCGCAGCGCATTTTTGACGGCGACATTCAGATCGGCCATCTCGAACGTTTCCAAGAGCCGCAAGACCTGCACATACTCGCGCCGGCCAGCCTTGATCATGCGGGCCTCCATCAAGCGGCGCAGGGTCGCAAAATCTTCTGGCAGTTCCCATGCGACCAGCGGAGCAGCTTGATCCAGAGCCCCGGTCTTTTGCTCCAACAGCGGCAGATAGTGAACAGGATCAAAGACCATGTCTTCGCGGTCCCAGCACCGCGGGTGGCGGGCGATCACATCGCCACCACAGCCAATGACGACCCGATCGACATAGCCGCGGACCCAGACGTCACGGTGGCCATAAGCAACGGGCACCGAGTAATCATTGGTTTTGTAGCGCACCAGGGATTGCGAGTTCACCTGGCCACTGGACTGATCGCAGGCATCAAATGGAGACGCCGGCAGATCCATCATCGCTTCAAGGTCGCGGGCCAGTCGTTGCCCGATGCTGTCGCCATGCCCGCGCAAGACATCCGTCTGGCGCTTGCGGCATTGCTCTTCCAGCCAGAGGTTAAAAGCCTCCCAGGTCGGGAACTGAGGCATCGGCACCATGAAGTTGCGCCGCGCATACCCGACCAGCCCCTCAACAGCGCCTTTGTCATTGCCCTTGCCGGGGCGACCATAACGATCCTGGATGAGGTAATGCGACAGGAACCCGCTGAACAGTTTGGTCCGTTTGCGCGAACCGCCCGGCAGGATCTTCGCAACAAGGCATCGGTCATTGTCATAAAGAACCGACTGTGGAACCTTGCCGAAGAAAGCAAAAGCATGGACGTGACCGTCAACCCAAGCTTCAGACACCGCCGCAGGGTAAGCACGCACAAAGCAGGCGTCACTGTAGGGCAAATCAAGTGCAAAGAAATGCGCCTTCTGCTCAACCCCGCCGATTACAACCATGGCTTCGCCGAAATCCGCTTGGGCGTGGCCAGGGGCATGGGCCAGCGGCACAAACATCTCCCGCCTGCGCCGGCCATGTTCCCGGACGTAATTCTTGACCGTCGTGTAGCCGCCCATGAAGCCATGCTCATCGCGCAGCCTCTCAAAAACCCGTTTGGCAGTGTGCCTTTGCTTGCGGTTCCGGTTGAGGTCGTCCTGCAACCACTGATCGATGAAGCCGGTGAACCCGTCCAACTTGGGCCGCTTGATCTGCGCCGTTCGTTGATATCCGGGCGGGACCGAAAACATCATCATCTTCGCCACGCTCGCACGCGATATCCCAAAATGGTTCGCTGCCGCCCGTTCGCTCATGCCGCCCCGACGCGCGAGGCGGACCTTCCTGTAAAGTTCCACGCTGAAAATACCCCCGCCCTCCCTGCAAACAGAAAGGGCCAAAGTGGCAAAGTTTTACTCTGCCCGCAGCAAGACAATCTCGCCACTTCCATGGCTCACTTTTGCATTGCCGTTCTCACCGAAAGCTTCTTCAACTTGCTTAAACGCGAACGCATTCGGCGTCGGACATATAAAACAAGAGAAGACGCGAGATCCGACGTGTTCGATTACATCGAGATGTTCTACAATCCGAAGCGCAAACACGCTAGAAATGGGATGTTGTCACCAGCAGACTTTGAAAGGCAACAACAACGGAAGCTGCAAGGCGTCTAAGAAACTAGGGGCTATTCATCTCGTTGGCTCAAAACAATTCAGACACAGGCATAGCACCGCTCAGCATGTTTGTAGCTGCAGAACCACTACCTGACATTGTACGCAGTGTGCTCTCAGCCGCAGACGCCGCTGCGTCTGCTCATTACACGGCAACACCCCGTGGACAGCCATGGCCCGAACGTGTCGCAGCGGGAACCGCTGCACTGCAATCACGCACCCGCTCAATCGCTCATACCGCTCTGCGCAACGGAGCACCGCGTGTCATCACCAACCGAGAGCAGTTTTGGCAGCATCACGGCGCAGCACTTGCAGCACGTTTTTTACTGCCCCGCCGCCCGTCTAAAAAATTGTAGCAAATACTCAACGGTTTTGCTAAAAAACGTAGTAAAGCGCACTTCTAGCATCTCACTTACGCGCTCTAGCAACTCCCGTTTGGCAGCTAGCATCTCCACATTTATTCTTAGCATCTAGCGTTTTTCATCTAAGATATGCGTGAAACAAAAAGGCCCCCGCAAAGCGAGGGCCTTTTCAGTGTCTTGATAGATGCGCTTAGCCCTGCAGCAGGCTCAACACACCTTGCTTAGAAGCATTCGCCTGCGCCAGCATTGCTGTTGCCGCTTGGCTCATGATCTGCGACTTGGTCAAATCGCCAGTCACTTTGGCAAAGTCAGCATCTTCAATGCGCGACTGTGAGGCTTCAGTGTTAACCACAACGTTGCCGAGGTTGTTGATCGTGTGGTCGAGACGGTTAGACACAGCGCCAAGCTCAGAGCGTTGTGCGTTGATCTGCTCAAGTGCACGGTCAATCGCATCAATTGCTGAGTTAGCACCAGCAGAAGATGTGATGTTAATTGCGGCAATAGCGCTCTGCGAAGCGGCAGTACCAGTGTCATCTAGAAGTTTCCCTACCCCTTGTTCCGAACCTGGCGAAGCTGTCATGACCCCTGCACCATCTGACGTAAAGTTCGTCAGCTCAATTTTACCACCCAAAGCGTTTGTCAAAACTACGTCAGAAGTGCCGCTGGCAACCGTTGCTGCAATATTGGAGCCGACATTGGTTAGCGCACTATTGATCTCTGCCAGAATTGCAGCGTTGTCAGTAGTGTCGAAAGAAGTAAGGCGCACTACTGCATTCGTTTGACCATCTGAAATTTTGAAAGTTACACTATCTGTAGCATCCATTGACAAGTTCATAGTGGTTGCACTGGCTTTTCCAGCCGCTGCGGTCGAAGCACCCGTAACCGCTGCGGTATCACTAAGGGTAGCAGAACCACCCTGCCCCGCAGCTGTAGCAGCTGTCGCAATTCCCGTACCAGTTGATGCGAATTCAGTGATCGCGATAGCACCACCAGCAGCATTAGTGAGTAACAAGTCACCATTTGAAAGAGACGCGCGCACTCCCGTTGTATCAGACTGTGCATTAACGGCTGAAACCATGTTGCCTAAATCGCCACCTGTGATCGTTGCGGTCACCAACGTACCACCGATTTTGAAAGAGTATTCATCGTCCTTGGAGAAGCTCATAGTAGTTTCTGATGCGACTGCCTCAGAACCATTTGTTGTAGATGCTTGCTGCGCGGTAACGAGGTTTGTTCCCCCCAAAGTCGCGGTACCAGCGGTTACAGCCGCTTTACCAGTTGAAGAGAAACCATCTAATGTAATCGCAGTACCGGCAGCCTGAACATTTTCAATCTCAAGCTTACCATCAACAACCCTAGCCTCAACAAGACCAGCAACGCCAACAGTAGCATTCGCATTAATAGCATCCCGAGTTACTGCCAATGCTTCTTCAAGTGATTTACTGGCAGAAGCTGTAGCAACAGTGAAGGTTTCACCACCAAGATCGAATTGATAATCGCCTTCAGCTTCCGAGAAGCTGAGCTGTACGATGTCTGTTCCATCGATGGCCGTCGTATCAACGCCACCATTAGCATAGGTGTTAGATGGTGTGCTAGTATCAGCGTCAACTCTCACTGTAAGAGCCATAGATCCTGCAGATCCTGCAACTGACGATACAGCTTGGAAGTTCGTGATGTCGATTGCGGCACCAGTGCTATCAGCCAGAGAGAAGGCCTGACCAGTAACTGAAGAAGCTGCTGCTCCATCACCGATTGCAAGCTTTAACTCCGCAAGTAACGCAGCTTCTGTTGTAGTAGTACCTAAGTTCTCAACACTGATGTTTGTTCCATTAACGGTGAACGAGTAATCCTTTCCCGATTGGAGCGTAAGCGTACCTGTAGATGGTGTTGCCGCTCCGCCACCTGTGTTACTCAGGGCAGTAACTGGAGCTGCGTCATTCAGCAAAGCACTCGAGCCAGAACCTGAAACCGAGGTGTAAGACATAGTACCGTTTGAAGCTGAGGTGAATGACGAGATCGCGATGCTATCGCCAAGAGCATTTGTAACTGTCACCACGTTCCCGTTTGCAGTCGCAGTTGCTGCCCCACTCGCCATCGTTCCTGCAGTAACGGCTGTTTGGATTGCAGTATTGATTTTGGTGGCAACGTCGGTAGCAGACCCAGCTGATACAGAAGCACCAGCGATGGTAAGTGCGTCAGTTCCACTCGCACCATCCCCGACAGTCAATGTAAAACCGTATGAGTCATTGCCATTGAATGCCATCTGCGCAATTGAGGGCGTAGCGGCAGTACCTTGAGCAGTGTTTGAAGTTACTGCATTAGACGCGGCAGCGGTAAGTGTCGTGCCTAGTGCGGTGGAAGACATGTTTCCTATGCTGAATGCCAAGGTCTCACCACTTAAGTTACCAATTTGAAGCGTTTGGGTGCCCGAAGTCCCGTCCAACAGATTTTTATTATTGAAGGTAGTGGTGTCAGTAACACGGTCGATCTCCGCGATTAATTGATCAACTTCTGCGTTCAAATTTGTACGATCTTGAGCACTCATCGTGTCACTTGCAGACTGAAGCGCCAACTCACGCATCCGCTGCAACATGTTCGTAATTTCGTCCATCGCGCCTTCTGCGGTATCCACCATCGACTGACCATCAGCTGCGTTGCGCATCGCTTGGTTCAAACCACGCACTTGGCTTTCCATGCGGGTTGCGATGCTGAGACCCGCAGCATCGTCGGCTGCCGAGTTGATACGCTTGCCTGACGACAGCGCTTCCATCGCGGATTCCATCTCTTTGTTCACTTTGCTCAAGTTATACTGAGCGTTGATGGACGCGGTGTTGGTATTAATAACAGTCATATCTCTAGACTCCCTTAGGTTTATGCCAAGAGCAGCATGAACGCTACGGCCTTAAATTACCTTGGCGACACTTGCAGTCTGGCTCCTGAATAGAAAAACGACCGAATTTCAAAATGTTTAGAAAAATTTAAAATAAGTTGGTTTGGGCGCATAGACATAGCTACCTAACGCACGCTGTGGCCAAATATTACGGGAGGTAGTGTGCTTAGGGACACAGGCCCGTTTTTTGACATACGATATAGCGCGCCCAAAACGCATATTTTGTTAGGGTTTTGTTAACATCCGTCAATTTTCCAACTTTCCGGGGCGTCAAATTCAATACTTTTGAGGTCAAAATGCCTGCGCTACTGTAGTGGCTGGAGGGCTTGATATGAAATTCACGGCATCACAGACAGTCAGTCAGAAACAGTCGATCGTCATCACTGCGCAATTGCAGCAAGCAATAAAGTTGTTGCAGATGAACAATTTTGAACTTGGTCAGTTTTTGGAAGAACAGTCCGTCGACAACCCGTTTTTGGATGTTGAAAGCGCAACCCTACATGAAAGCGCCTCAACGAAAGAATATGACACACCTGTTGCAGCATCGGTGACGCCCACCGACATTAAAGTTGGCGAAGCCGCCGAAGACACGCCGCTCAACAACGAGGCGCTCGAAAACACATTTGAATCCAGCCTGCTCGATTTGGGCAATAAAACCAGCAGCGGCATGGCGCATCAAGATTGGGATATGATTGCTTCCACGGTTGAAGAGCGGAAACCTTCTTTATACGCGTATGTGTGCGGCGAAATTGACCAGCTGCTCGCCGAGCCAAAAGAACGGATGATCGGTTATGCGTTAGCCGAAGCCATAGAGCCCTCAGGTTGGTTAGGGCAACCCGTTGAGGAGATTGCCCTGATGTTGCGCGTTTCTGAAGCGTTGGTATGCCAAGTGCTTATAAAGTTGCAGACACTTGAGCCCGCAGGATTGTTCGCGCGCTCATTGAGTGAATGTCTCTTGCTGCAAGCACGTGAACAAGACAACGACACAACAGATTTTGAACGCCTTCTTGCCCATTTGCCCATGCTGGCCAAAGGCGACATGAAAGCCTTAAAGAAAGCGTCTGGTCTTTCTTTGGAGAGGTTGCGTACATTGATTAGCCTGCTCCGCAGCTTTAATCCAAAACCAGGAAGCGTCTTTGAGGGGGCCGCTGAACCCATACGCGCGCCAGACCTGATTGTTCAAGCGAGCGCTGACGGTTGGAAAGTAGACTTAAACCGCAGCACAATGCCAAGCATTCACATCAATCGGGCCCTTGCTAAAGCAGCTCTGAAATCCCTGCGAAGCGACGATGATAAAAAATTCACCACGGAGCGGGTCGCCGACGCCAATTGGTTGCGGCGCGCCATTGAGCAACGCAATTCAACAACACTGGCCATTGGCGCAGAGATTGTCCGCCGCCAACAAGCCTTTCTAGAGCAAGGCATAGGTGCCTTACGCCCATTGGTTTTGCGCGATGTGGCAGAGGCAATCGATGTGCACGAGAGCACCGTAAGCCGTGTGACATCAGGCTTGATGATGGCGACACCACAGGGCACATTTCGCTTGAAAGCTTTGTTTAGCGTTGGGCTGCAAGGCAATGGCGACGATGGCGCTGAAGCAGCTTCAGCGATAAAGTACAAAATTAAGAAATTGATAGAAACCGAACCACCCTCAGCCCCTTATAGCGACGATAAAATCGTAGACTTCATGGCGAAAGAAGGCGTCAAGCTTGCCCGGCGTACTGTGGCCAAATACCGCGATATGCAAAACATCCCGTCGTCTTTCCAACGTCGCCGCGCAGCTTCAGTGGCAGGGCTCGCCTAACTCGCAAACAACTCATCCAACAATACGCGATGCGCCTGCGGGATTTTCTTCAAGGCGTCTTGAAGCGTTTGGAAACTGAAAGCAACAACTTCAACCTTTCCATGCGCCACGCCGATACCTTGCCACTTTCCGTTGATCAACGCGTCATGGATGCCCACGATTTGCTGTGGCCCAACCCAGCGCCTTAGCTTTGAGCCGTCATTTGAAAACACAAGCAACGTACCTTTTGAGACCAAAAAAAATGACGTTACCGGCATTCCCTTAATAAACAGCACTTCAGAATGGATCAGCTCCATAACTTCACCGTGGCTGAGCAAATTCCGCACAGGTGTGTTGGATGCTTCTCCCATTTATCCGACCCCTCGCAGGGCAAGATCCTCGGCAGCAAAACATCTCGCAATCGTCCATGTGAGCGGGTTGTCGATACACAGGCGCTCGCGGATCAGTGTACGAGGAATATGCACAATATCACATTCGGTTTGCGCTTTAATCGGAGTTACAAAGTGAGATGCCGCCAGAAACTCTTTAAAGTTGAGCACGTGTCCCTCATGATACACAACACCGTCTGCGCCACGCGCCGTACCTTTTTTCAAGAGAAAGACCCTGTCTGTTTCACAGCCTGCCTCTAACAACATGGCTCGCGCTTGAACGCGATGGCGTGGCAGAGCGGCCAGTGACAGGCTATTGATAAAACTGGAGTGCATTTATATCCCCTTGCTAGGGTCAACGTCCCCGCAACGGATTACTTTAGGCCTGCGTTTCGTAATTTTTCGAAAAGCGTTTCAAATGGACAAACGTTAGCCTTGCGACTTGGCTTCAGCCTCTCGCAATTCCTTACGTTGAAGCCGGTTTAATTTCGGCTGCTCTGCAGTTTTGTCGAACGCAAATTTAATTTCAGGGTCAATTTCGCGACACGTTTCCCTCACTTCGTTCTCGCTTTGCCCCGCCAATACGAACCAATAAAATTTGTTTTCAAACAAATGATACGAGCGAAGCAAATTAAGCTGTGCGCGCTTCACATAAAGGCAGGTCATGCCATAGGCCAAAAAGAACAACAAAATATGCGTCAAAAATGTGATTGCATATACAATCGCTATAGCAATCATTGGATAATACAAGCGGTGATTGAGCATCCACAAGACAGGAGCAATCCCAGCCAAACTGTCTGAGCGTGTTTCATGCATTGCAGCGTTTCTGTGCAAGTCTTTAAACACTTCGAAGTTCTGATAATTCTCAATAGGGCCAAACTTGAGGCTCTGAAAACCCTCCACAACCTGAACTGTCTCCTCAGGCGTCGCAAAATCAAACTTTGCTTTGAGCGGCTGCTCAAAACAGACGCTGAAGAATAAACCGTCGCGCCAAAACGTAATCAGCCAAGCGATGTCTGGCTCTGTTGGGTCAAAATCTTCAAAAGCACTCTTGAGCGTTTCGCCATCTCCCAAGAATAGATCGCCGTCTATAGCGACCAAGATATCCCCTTCGCGCATACGATGAGCAACCGCCAACCGCCCCATCCCACCTTTCCGAAGTTTCAGAAATTGGGGGAGCTGTGCGGCGCTCGCTGGCGCTTCATCAGCGAAATCTTCAAGTGCCATGTTACATCCTCGGCGCTTTGACCAGGTTTATGGGAAGGTGATGGGCGCGTCTGATGTGCGCTTTGGTTTGGCTGTCGCAGCCGGCGTTGGGCGCTTACGCGATTTGGGCGGCGGGCTGTTGGCGGCTGTGATTTTCGCAGAAATCTCTCTTTGCAGCATAAGGACCGTCTCCAGCTTTGCTGTCAGTTCTTTATTTGGGGCGGCATCAGCACCTGAGGGGTTATCTTGTGCCGCAAGACTGGCAGAAAGCGCACTTTGTGCCGCCTCAAGCGAGGCCAGCGCTTGAGAAATAGTATCGGTCTGTTGCGCCAAATCGGTATCAAATTTTTCAAGCATCGCTGTGCTAAATTGCGACACCACTGCTGTTGTGGTCTCTGAAAGCTCAGCCAAGCCTTCTGCTGTTATTGCTTGAGCTTCCGCCTGACTTTCCTCAATGCGACTTACAGCGATATTGGTGGCTTCCGCTGTCTCAGACATTTCGGATTGTTTGGTGAGTGCTTCATCAAGTAATGTGGTTGCCAATGCAAGTTTATCGACATTTTCCGCGAATATGACCAATGCCTCAAGCGACGTGTTGTTGCTGGTTTCCATGGTTTCCATGGTGCGATAATACATCATCGAAGCAGCAAGCACGGCGATAAGGCTGGCGGCGGCCGAGCTGGCAAAAACAATTGTGGCGTTCTTATATAGTTTTTTCACCTCGCCCTCCACGGCAGAATAATCCTGTTTGATACGCGCGAACTCATCAGTGACATTCGTTGCTGCATCGGCTGCGTCCAACGCGATCTTGATGCCCTCCTCGACAGCTTTCGTTTGGGTCGTCATCCCCGCCTCCTGACAGTTTTCTCTGATGCACGCCGTGATGGCGTAAATTTCTCATTGAATTGAGCACATTTCGTGCCAGTTGCTGTAAAAACTTCCAAACTGGGCGATCTCTGCGACTTAAAACCAAATTTTTTACATCCGTGAGGTCTCTGCACATCAAATGTAACAAAGTAATACGTGCACCGACCACAAGCGATATGAGACCCCCCTGAACTCATTTGAATTTCCGCTGGATTGCAGCGGCCATATCAGCAATAATAAACCTCAATCCCCCGAGCAGGCACATGATAGAGGCACCAAACAAGCCATAGATCTGCCAACTGGGGGCAACGCTCATCAATGCAAGCGCCTCAAGTGCAATCCAGGCTGACATCCCAAAAAAACAAATTGTCGAGATCATTTCGCCCATGCTGCGCGTTCGTTTGCTGCTCATGTTTATGTCTCCCCACCCAGAGATTTACCGTTTTTATCAAATTGCAGTTCATTCGGAATATCGACCCAAGGCTCCTCAGGCGTCTCGCCTCGATCAAGGCGGAACACATAAGCCAAGACCGCCGCAACCGCGGTGTAGACACCATCGGTGATCTCTTGCCCAATATCGCCAGTGAAATATAGCGCACGTGCCAACAGCGGGCTGCGGAAGATTGTGACGTCGTGCTCGTTTGCTTTCTCGATGATACGCTCCGCCATTTTCCCACGACCCATTGCCAAAATGATTGGTGCGCGCGTTTCACCCGGGACATATTTCAGCGCTACAGCAAAATGTGTCGGGTTTGTAATAATGGCAGTGGCTTCAGCCACATTTTCAACCGCAGCACCCTGCTCTGATGCACGCCGGCTTGCTTCCATCTGTAAGCGACGGATGCGCGATTTGACTTCGGGCGAGCCCTCGGTTTGCTTGTGCTCGTCTTTCATATCTTGCCGGCTCATGCGCAGCTTTTGCATATGTGTGTACATGGCATAGGCCAAATCAAGGGCTGCAATGGCACCCAGGACAATAATAGATGCGGCCAGCGCCAGCATCGTGCCCCAGAACACCTCATGTAAAGCTGCCGTCAAGCCTGTGCTGGTGAGGCGCAATACTGTCGGCAGGAGCACCCAGATAACACCCGCAAAGGCAGCGCCAAGAAAGACAACCTTGGCGACAGCCTTGGCCAGTTCAACCAACCCTTTGACCGAAAACATACGCTTGAGCCCGCTCAAAGGATTGATGCGATTGCCTTTAAAGGCCATGGCTTTGGCTGTAAAATTAATGCCGCCCCCGATCGCCCCTTGTGTTGCCAATACAGCAACAAGCATGGGCAGACCAATAATTGCCGACACAACAATAAATATCCAAAGCGCATGGCCAAGGTTCGTCAAAATCTGGCTGTCCATTTTATCGAGGCCGCCAAACCGGAAAAATGACATCCAATGACCAATCTGAGACGGAATATAGATCGACAAGGCGTAGATCATAGCGATCCCCATCGCCATGGTGGCAAAAACAAACATCTCTTTGGATGACAACACTTCGCCATCTTCCGCCGCTTTTTCTAAGCGCCGCTGAGTTGGGTCCTCTGTCTTTTCTTGGCTCTCATCACCACCTTCAGCCATTGGACATACTTTCGATAAGGGTTCTCAAAACGGCCATTGTCGACTCAATCAGATCTGAAAAAGACCAAGCCAAAGGCGTAACAGATAAAACAAGGAGCACGAATACGCTCAGGATTGTGATTGGGAAGCCGAATGAAAACAAATTAAGCTGCGGCGCTGATTTTGTAATGATGCCAATGGCCAAGTTAATTATAAACAACACCGCTACAATGGGCAGCATGACGCTTGCGGCAAAAGCAAACATCAACCCAGCCGCATCTATCCCTGTTTGAAACATCGCCCCATAAAGCAGCGGAGCACCAATGGGCACCAATGTGTAGCTTTCAATCATCAACGCCAGCACCAGCATATGGCCGTTGAGCGCAAAAAAAATGACCAACGAAAACAGGGTGAGAATCTGACTGATCACTGGCGTTTGCCCGCCCCCATTCGGATCAACTTGCATAGCAAAAGACAAGCCAGAAGATGCCGCAATTTTTTCACCCGCCAAGCCGACGGAGGCAAAAATAATTGTCATGCAGAGTCCAACGCAGAGCCCAATGGCCAATTCTTGTAATACCAAAGGCACCACAAAGAACGACGTCAAGACAGTGACATCAGGCGCCTCGATCTGGCTCATGATAAACAATCCAAGCCCAATTGAGAAAACAATTCTGATTTGCAAAGGCACCATACGCGAGCCAAAAAACGGCGCCGATATCAGAAAAGCACAAATGCGGAGATTGACCAAGAACACTTGCAGAAAAACATCAAACAAGGCCTGCAAAGGCATGCCAGGCAAACCCGCCAAAGATATGGAATTGATCGGTATCATCTCCCGACAGCCACGATTTCTTCAAAAATAAAAGCAAAGTAATCTGTCAATTGCGTCATCATGAACCCTGACAAAAGTGCCATGGTGAGCAGCACCAAGATGAGCTTTGGCACGAAACTCAATGTCATTTCATTGATCGAAGTCGCGGCCTGCAAAACACCGATAACCAAACCGATCGCCAGCGCCACGCCCAAAATGGGGCCTGCGGCGAGAATGATTTGCCAGAAGGCAAGTCGGAGGTATTCAATGTTGTTATCAAAATCCATGGGACCTCACTGTGTTGCAAAAGTGGCCGCCAGCGAACCGACTGTCATGGCCCAGCCATCAACCAGAACAAACAAGAGCAGCTTAAAGGGCAACGACACCAACATCGGTGACAGCATCATCATCCCCAATGACATTAGGATTGAGGCAATCACCATATCGATAACCAAGAACGGAAGGAAAAGAAGAAACCCGATTTGAAAGGCCGTCTTCAGCTCAGATGTAATGAACGCCGGCAAGATGGTCGAAAACGGGATGTCAGCATTGCTCTCATAAGCTTCAGCGCCCGCCATATCGGAAAACATCAAAAGCGTGTCACTACGGGTGTTCAAAACCATGAAATCTTTCATGATGGTTGAAGCGCGGGCAATGGCTTGATCGGCGGGAAGTGTCTCTGACATGAACGGCGACAAAGCGTTGTCATATATTAGTGTCAGGGTTGGCTGCATGATGAACAGCGACAAGAACAAGGCGATTGCGATGAGCACCTGATTTGGCGGCGTCTGTTGTGTGCCCAAAGCTTGCCGTAAAATCGACAGCACAATAATTATGCGGGTGAATGACGACATACCTAACACGAGCGACGGCAAAAGCGTTAATGCAGTCATCAAGGCCAAGATCTGTAGCGACAGCGAGTATGTCATCTCGCCCTCACCCGATTGTGTGGTGTTTAAAGCTGGAAGCCCTGAAATGTCGAAGCCCTGCGCCGAAGTAGCAGTTGCCAGCGCGATAAGGCTGATGAAACTGAGTGCGGAAAGTCTAAACATAAGTCACCTCAGTGCTGTTTGGCGCGAGTGGCAGAAGTGTCAACGGGCCATGGCGCGGCACACCAACCAAAAAGTCTGAGCCGTCAACCCGCACCAACAATAGGCCCTCCTTGGGCCCAACACTCAAGTTTTGGAGGACCTCCATACGTTTTGCTGAGGATGGCAGGCCACCCGCCCTGCGCAGACGCTTCAGCAGCAACTGGGCCGCCAATAGAATGGCCAAGAAGACCACCACTGTAACGATTTGAAATGGCTGAATATCCACTGTCTTTGCCTTACTTCTGTCTCACAAGAAAGAAGCAGGAAACGTGCCAACTCAAAGGTGGCACGTTAATTAATTGGTAATCATTTGATATAGCGTCTTATTTTTGAATACCCTTCACTGCCAAAAAAATGACAGCCCAAAGGTTAAATACTTTCTACACGCTTTTCTGGCTCAACAATTTCGCCAAAACGAATACCAAAACGTTCGCCAACCATCACAACCTCGCCCTTAGCTATCATTGTCCCGTTGATGAGAATATCCAACGGATCACCCGCCAGCCGATCAAGCTCCAAAATCGAGCCTTCGCTCAATCGCAACAGATCTCGGATGGTGATTTCAGAGCGGCCAACCTCTACTGTCATTTGCACATCAATGTTTTCAAGAACCCGCAGGTTCTCGCTTCCATCACGCTCGGGCTTTGCAATGCTGGCCTCTTCAGTAACTTGGTTTTCATCTGACATCAGACTGCCTTTCTAAACATTGTCTTTGTTTGCGTTAATACGTTCGCGCAAGTGAAGCGCGGCTTGCGGGCCAACTTGGCCCAATTCAGCATTGAAAATATCCTTACCCTCAACAAGAACTTTTACACCATCGGCAAGCTGAATTGGGAAGGTATCACCGCTTTGCAAGCGCAAAAGATTGCGCATTGAAACCTTTGGCTTGGCCAATTCTGCTGTGACCATCAGCGGAATATTCAAAATTGCGCGTTCCAGCTTTTGACGCCATGACATATCATCATCGACAAATTCAGATTGAACCCGTGATCGCAGTAAAGAGGCGATCGGTTTCAGTGTTTGAAGCGGATAGACCATATCGAAAGTTGCCGGCTCATTTCCGGGAAGCTGCACCAAAAAGGTGCAGACAATGACAGTTTCGCTGTTGTCGACAAATGAGGCGAACTGCATATTTTCTTCATGACCCTGCACCGAAAAAGATACTGGCGTAAGGTCGCGCCATGCCATTTGCATAGAACTCATCAACCCCTCTGTCACAATCTCAATGACGCGCTGCTCGGTTGCCGTGAATTCTCCAGTGGGGCGGCGCAACGAGCGCACAGCCGTGCCGCCATAGTATGAATTCGTCAGAAGCGAGATAAATGCAGGCGCCACAACCAAAAGGCTACTTCCGCGAAGCTCTTCCATACGGCTTGTGGTAAGGCTCATAAAGCTTTCCGCACCACTGGTATATTCGTCAAAGGTTTTCACCTCTGGTGGGAAAGACGAAATCCGCGGTTGAATGCGCAGCATAGGCAGAAACACGCTGCGTGCAAAGCGGCAGAACCGCTCGTTTATCATGCGCAGAGCGTAATAATCCCCCAAGAGCGATAGGTCATCTGAGCCGAACGAAAACGGGCGCACATCCACATGGCCATCATCACCGCCCATTGAAGCCGATGAGCTTTCATCGCCCAAGCCGTCAATCAGAGCGTTGACTTCATCCGAGGTAAGTTTCTTGGAAGGTGCCATCTGCGTGCCCCTTATTGCAACACGAAAGAAGTGAAGTGAACGTTTTCAATGCCACCAAACCCCTCAAGAATCTCTAATTTAGTATTGATGGCCTCCGCCATTTTCACCGCCAACATATCACGTCCTGCCTTGCCCTGGATCTCGTCTTCAGTGAACTCACTGATCGTGCCAAGAACTTCAGACCTTAAAGCCAATTGGTGCGTTTGAACGTGTTCAATCACAGTTTCATCATATTGCGTTGAAACCCCAACCCCAAGCTGTAAGAACTTGCGTGAATTGCGCAGGTTGGTTGTAAAATTGCCCTCAAATTCAAAATAGGTTGTGATGAAAGTATCCACCTCAGGCGCTTCTTTTTTGTTGAGAGCAGGCTCTTCTTCGCCCTCTTCGGCTACCTCTTCGTCCTCTTCGGGCAGCTGACCACTTTCTTTCAACTTACGTTCAATAATTTGCTCGATTTCATCACTCGGCGTGAGAGACGAGCCCCCAAAAAGAAAAAAGCCCGCGCCAAGACCAATGCCAACAAGCACGACCCCCGCAAAAACAAAGCCAATTATCTTGACTAAGCCGCCCTTCTTCTTTGGTTCATCTGTTTCTTGATCTGCCATGTAACTGCTCCTGAAATTTTATGCGATGACATTTACTGCGCCGTTATGGCTTTTTGTGTCCACAGGCATCATGGGCTCTGAGGCTAACGCATTGCGCGCGCCTTTGTTTTTGTTGGCAAGCTCGGCTGAATTTTGCTTTTGCTTTTGATTTTGATTTTGTCCATGCCCTGTGCCCGCGTGTTGTTGGCCTGCCGACATGGATGCCGCAAAGGATGTGAGCCTAAAGCCAGCATTGTCCAGCATCTGAGCCAGGCGGTCTTCAGCTCCAATCAACACCCGAGACGCCAACGTTGTTTCAGTTACAATCCGGACTTGAGTGTCTCCACCGCGAAACTCAAGGCTGACCTGTAAGTCGCCGAGGTTTTTGGGGCGCAATGAAATATCGTAGCGGGCAACACCTTCATTTTGCATCTTTTCAATTTGAGTAACGAGTTTTTGCCCCCATTGAGAATCACGCATATTAAGCGCCATAGTCGCACGTAGCACGCTTGCCTGAGCATTTGGATGTGGCGGCTCCTGAACGGGTTTGGCGGCGCTGTGTTCTAAGGAGGCCATTTCTAACTTTGCCGACAAGGGCTGAACCAACCCACCAAAACCTTTTGCCTCATCCGACTTTGACCCCGAAACCTCAGGCTTTGCAGAGCCATCTGGATTAAATTTTAGAACAAAGGTTTCCGGGCTCGGCTGAACCTCAACGGTGGCTGAAAAGGCTTCAGACACAGGAAGTTGATTTAACTTGCCAACTTCAGGCAAAATCACTGGCCCAAGTGGCGCACTCGGGCGTGTTGCCAGACCTGCCCCAGAAGAAATCTCTTCACTGAGCGCTTCCTGAGGCTTGGCAAGGACAAATGGCTCAAGAGCCAGCAGCCTTGCTTGACTCTGCCCCTTCTCCTCAGCGTCAGGGGAAATAACTCTTTTCACAAGCGCCTTACTCACCAAAACATCATGCTCACTCGGCCTCTCGGCGTCGCCTAAGTTCACGGGGTCCACTACATTCAGTTTGGCGTCGCTTTTCTGGTGTATTTCAGACAACCGCAAAGTCTCAACACCGGTCAACTCAGAAACACCAACTGCTGGTAAGGCGACATGACCATCGGACAACAGTTGAGATCCCAGATGCGTGATCGCTTGCGGTGTGTCTGGAAAGCTGGGGTTGGAAAATGGCGGAATTGCAGCTTTCGAGACTGCCAGCTTTGGTGTATCACCCTCACTGTTCACGCTCGGCATCTGCAAGCCTTCTGCGGCTCTGCCTCTAAATCGCTGAAATGCGGCATCCGTTTCAGCGCCCACAGCGCCAACTTCTATCTGGACTTGCTCCGCGTCAGGTGCTCCTAAGTGTGCAATCGCAAGAGCCGACTGCCCCCCCGCTTGCATAATCTCGCTTTCAGCCGTGGCAAGCACAATCATGCTGGGCAGTGCCGCGATAGGATCTTTTTGCAGCTGGGGCTGAGCTGGCTCATCCGCCACACCTTGCACAACATCTGACACTGGCAGAACTTGCAGGCCCGCTTCAACTAGGCTTGGTTCAGTTGCGGGAATGCTAGGGCTATCCTCTCCAGATGGTCCCTCCGCAACGGTCAACTTTACCTGCGCGCCAATGTCAAATGAACCCATCTCCTCTAGCAGCCCGCCTGGTGCAATCGCTTGCGACGCTTCAGGCAAAGCTGCCTCGATCTCTTCGGGCAGGGCTTGATTGCCTTGAAGCATATGATCAAAGCTCTGCGGTACCTCAGACATCTCGTCTGGAACAAGAGCAATCATATCGACCAATGCTGTACGACCACCCTTATCGGCGGGTCGGTGAAGCTCGGTATAGGGGGTAATGCCGTTCATGAATGCGCCTCAAAAAGAGAAAGATCTACCCAAGGGGGGTAGCAATAACAATGCCAACTTCCTCATAACTTTCGCTCTATTTTCTGTGCAGGACTCAGCCTATCGGCAAGGTCGAGAGCATCTTGTGCCAATAAGCGCCGCTCCTGCGCGGCCCGTTCCTCTAACATTTTTTCTTTTTGCTTTGATTGAGCCAGCTGCATTTGTGCAGTCTCAATTTCTCTTCCCAAAAACTCGAGCCTGTTTTGCGCAAACTCGCGCTGCTCGGCCATTTCACGCCCGTAAAAAGCTTGCGAGCGCAAAGCAGAAACCGTTTGCGTGCCGCGATCTTGGCTATTTTCCACAATCAGCTCGGCGAGTTTTGCATCAAGGTCAGAAAGCCGCGTCTGGTCTCCAACAAGCCCGCCCAAAGCATCTGCTTTCTGACGCAAACGCATCGTCTCGCGCTTCATCATCAGTTCATATAAACGAGATGTACGTGACATCTGCTCACTCTCCCATCAAGGAAATGAGATCTTGTTGGCAGTCTTTAAATGTCGCTGGCTCATTAGCCGCTTGTTTGATGTAGGCGGTGATATTGGGCCAAAGTGCGATTGCAAGATCAAGCTCAGGATCTTGCCCAGCAGCATAGCCCCCCATCAACATCAAGTCGCGGTTTTCCATGTAAACCGAGACCAGACGTTTGAATTTAACGGCTGCTTTTTGATGCGGGTCTGGGATAATATCATTCATCACGCGGCTGACCGAAGCCGTCAGGTCAACGGCAGGGTAGATCCCCAGTTGGCTATGCTTGCGGGACAAAACGATATGCCCATCCAAAATCGCCCGAGCCGTATCAACAACAGGGTCGTTGGTCGTGTCATCTCCATCAGCCAAAACGGTGTAAATCGAGGTTATAGCGCCCTCGCCTTCGCCCCCCGTGCCCGTGCGCTCAATTAAGTTCGGGATCATAGACACAACAGAAGGCGGATATCCTTTTGCTGTGGGTTGCTCTCCTAAGGCCAACCCGACCTCGCGCTTCGCATGAGCGACACGGGTGAGAGAGTCCATTATCAACAACACATTCTTACCCTGGGCTCTAAAATATTCCGCAATCGCAGTGGCGCGATTGGCACCACGGATACGCAGCAAAGCGGCTCTGTCAGCAGGCACAGCCACAACACAAATTTTGTGACGCGCCTGCCCACCCATCGAGCGCTCGACAAAATCGCCGACTTCGCGCCCACGTTCTCCGATCAGCCCAACAACAATCACATCCGCATCCGAAAACCGGGTCATCATCGACAACAACACCGATTTCCCAACACCTGAGCCCGCGACAATCCCCACACGTTGCCCACGGCCAATGCTCAGCAAAGCATTCACAGACCGCACGCCAACATCCATCGGTTCCGCTATTGCACGGCGTTGTAAAGGATTGATGGGCTTTCCGTGCAAAGGCCAACTGTCCTCAAGCTCGATGGAGCCACCCTCGTCCAGTGGTTCTCCCTGTGCATCAATCACCCTGCCCAGCAATCCAGGTCCGACGGCAATTTGACGCCCATTGTTTGCCACCGTGACCAAGGCACCCACTTCAATATCGGCATTTTGATCATACAAAAAAGCAAGGTTTCGCCCGTCACGGAAGCCGATAACCTCCGCTTGTATTGGAAACCCGTCAGGGAGATGCACATGACAGATCGACCCAACCGACACAGGAAACCCGTCACACTCAATGATCTGGCCATCAAAACGGGTGACCAAGCCTGACGCGATTAGCGGCAAAGGCTGCCCCAAGGACGCGATACTCTGGACAACGGTTTGAAGGGCGTTAATCGTCATTTTTCAGGCTGATCAGCTATGATATCGTCTAAACTTTCCTCAATGGGTTCATCATTGAGGGCTTGATCGGCTCCATCGGCTGGCTGGTTCTCGTCTACAGCCTCCAACGACACCTCGGGTGTATGCGTCTCTGGTTCATCAACAACATCATCTGCTAATGTCAAAGGAACATAGTGTACAAAAGTCGGGGCCTGCTCGACCCGCGGCATGACATCCGTCAGCCTGATACCCTCAAGCGCCAGATCAATATCTCCACGGGCCAAACTTTCATCTGCAACCAAACGTAGAGACAGCAGCTTTCTGGATTGCTCAAGACAGGGCTTTAAGACAAGCAAATCACTCGGATGAACCTTGAGGATGGGCGCCGACGTTGAGGTTTGAATGCGTTCAGCCAAGGTCTCGATCCTCGCCCCAAAAGCCTTTGGCATTTGATCAATTTGCATCCCCGCACGAGACGATGCGAGACTTATCACACTGGCGGATATGCTGTCTCTCAAAGCAAGGCTGGCATCATGCCCTTGCTCCTGAAACGCCTCTACAGTTTGCTCCAAAAGTCCCAGCGCATGGGACATCATTGCTTCAACCTCATCACGTGCTTGACGCTGCCCTTCAAGGACACCTGCCTCAAAAGCCTCCGTTATTTGGCTGTCTGCCGCCTGCTCACTCACACTTTCCGAAGCGACCATGCTAGGGCTGGTCGGCTCAGGATCAGGTGCACCCAGCTCAGTCTCAGGGGCGAGACTATCAGGTTGCAGTGTTGTCGGCTCGGTTGCGACTTCGATAGGGCTATCATCCTGCTTTCCAGCGTCGGCGCCAGACAAAGGCTGCGGTTCTGTTTGATCTGAAACTTTAGCCGCCGCTTGATCAGTTGCCGATGGTGTCTCCTCTTTCGCGGCAGGCCCAGGTGTTGCAGGCTCCGGCGGTTGCTCTGGAGCCGCTTTCTCGGCAGCGTCTTCGGCCTCTTCCTGCGCCCGCTCGCGCGCGGCATCCTGCAAAGCAATCCGTTCAGACGCCTCACGTGCCAAATCAAGCAAACTTTTTGATTTAAACGGTGCATCTGGTTTGCGTGGAGCGGCCTCGTCACGTTGATAAACCTCGGTGTCAATCGTGTTGATAAACCGAGTGATTTCAGACTGCTTTAGCGGTGCACCCGCTGCCACATCAGAGGCGCGGATCAGTCCTTCATGTGGCACAAAGTCTTGGGTCATACCATTTCGTCTCCACCACGGCCCGCAAGCACGATTGTACCGTCGTCAGACATTTTCCGCGCCACAGCAATGATCTGTTTTTGTGCTTCTTGCACATCAGTGAGACGGACAGGGCCAAGGGCTTCCATTTCGTCTTTAATGTTGGACGCTGCCCGTGTGGACATACAGCCAAACAATTTGTCGCGAAGAACCTCGTCGGCACCCTTGAGGGCCAAGACGAGAATTTCGGTATCAATGGAGCGCAGCAGCGTCTGAAGCGAACGGTCGTCAGACATAACCAAATTATCAAAGACAAACATATTGTCTTGGATCGCTTGCATAAGGTCTTTGCTGTCTTTCTTGATGTCTTTCATAATCCGCTGTTCCATCGCGGTTTTTGTGAAGTTCATGATTTTCGCCGCCGCTTTTACGCCGCCAATTTGCGAAGCGCGCAGCGTTGTATTAGCTTGGAACTTTTGCTGCATGACGCGCTCAAGCTCGCGCACAGCATCAGGCTGAACTGTTTCAAGGGTTGCAATCCGACGCACCACCTCTGGCTGCAAGTCAGGTGGCAACAGCCCCAACACATCTGCTGCCAAGCCGTAATCCAGATATGATACAATCAAAGCAACGATTTGAGGATGCTCATCAATGATGAGTTCGGCAATCGCTCGAGCATCCATCCAATCCAATATTTCAATCGGCCGCTCTGACGACGCTGGGGTAATCCGGCTCAAAACCGATTGTGCCTTATCGCCCCCCAAGGCTTTTGTCAGAACATTGCGGATGTAATTTCCAGCGCCCAAGCCCAGACTTGTCTGTTGTTTGATGATTGCCAAAAATTCGTCCAACACAGCATTGACTGTGTCTTGATCAACGCCTTGCACCGAATACATTGCCCCGCCCAAATGCTGGACTTCACGCGGAGACAGGTTCTTCAAGATTTCAGCGGCTTCATCTTCTCCGAGCAGCATCATCAGAATGGCTGATTTCTGCGTGCCCGTGAGCGTATCAAACAAGCTTTCTTCATCAGTCGGTGTCGCAAGTGCATCTGACATTTTAATTTCCTCTGGCAGCAGCAGGCCTTAGCCTACCACATCCATTTCTTTCTTCATCATTTGCTTAAAGACATTTGACACACGCCCGGCTTCATCAGACACAATCATCCGAATGATCGCCACCTTATCGTCATAGGTGTTAGCCGTATCCAACATCTCCATTGAGATGTTGGCTTTCTTCGGCTTCAGCTTGGCCTTAATGTCTTCCAAGGTTTCGCCCGCATTCACTTCGACAGATTCCATTGCTTCGGCATCTTCATCAGAAAGTCCCCCACGAGCAACCATTTCGCCACCAGCAGGCACTAAGAGACGGTTGAGAAGCGGGCGGATAACCCCCAACGAAACCACAGCCAACATCAGGATCATTCCGATTTGTTTGGCAAGGCTTTCCACCCAATCGGCCTCATGCCAATCCACCTGAATACCTTCAAGCTCTTCAATGAAAGGTTGTGATTTGACGATAAGTGTATCACCGCGGGAGACTTGCAAGCCAATCGCGCTGGAGACAAGATTCTCGATGTCTGCCAATACTTCTGGATCAATGGGTTGCATTACCATTTCGCCCGTTTCGGGGTCTTTCACGCGCTGATCACGGACCAACAAGGCCGCATTGATTTGCACAATCGTGTTTGAGGGTTGTTGCGTGGTTTGCACCTTGCGGCTCACTTCATAGTTGCGCACTTCGCTTGAGGATTGGCTTTGCACATCCCCAGAGCCCGTCGTGCCCGTGGATTGCGTGCCATCCGTCACCAGTTCGGCTTCTGTGGGCGCAGTGTTCGATATTGCACCAGGGATGCCGACAGCGGGACTTTTTGACGTAATGTCTTTTGTGCTTTGCTCACTGCGCAAGGCATTTCCGTTGGGGTCAACACTCTCCTCTGTCACCTCACGGCGCGTGAAATCAAAATCAATATTCACGCGTGCTGTCGCATTCCCTGGCCCAACGATTGGTGTGACCAAGCTTTCAATCCGCGAACGGTAGATGTTTTCCAGCCGCATGCGGTATTGCAGCTGATTATCTGTCAAAATAGAGGAGGGATCATCAGGTGCCTTGGACAAAAGACGGCCACTTTGGTCCACTACCGTGACATTGTCTTTCGCCATGCTTGGCACAGAAGCGGCAACCAGATTGATAATCGCGGTCACCTGGCTTTCGTCCATGGCACGCCCCCGGTCCAGTTGCAAAAAGACCGAAGCTGTCGGCGGCAGTTGCTCACGCACAAACACCGAACGTTCGGGTAAAGCCAAATGCACGCGGGCCGAGCGCACTGCTGAGATCTCGTTAATAGAACGCGCCAGTTCAACTTCTTGCGCTTGTTTCAAGCGCATAGTCTCAACAGACCGCGACGTGCCCATAGGGATGTCGCCCAATGTATCATATCCATCGGGCACAGACTGCGGCAGGCCTTGCGCAGCCAACTGAATACGTGAGCTGTGATAGTCCGACGCAGGCACCATGACGTCGCCGGTTGTCGGATCAAGCGTCACATCCACGCCAGCGTTTTTCAGAGTTTCAAAAACACGTGCCTTTTCTGCCTCAGGCAAGGATGCGTAAAGCGTCGTGCGATCAGGCTTTTGCATCAAAGCAAAAACAACCAAACACACACCGATTGCCAAGACGGAAATGATCATTGGAAAAGCACGCTGAAAACTTGGTTGTTGCGTCACGTTCTTGATGGTGTCTAGAACGTTGCCCGAAGATGGCACCAAGCCGTTTGCACTGCTTGACAAAGCGCTGCTGGTGTCGAGAGACTGTGTTTTCGTTGCCATGTTCGAGGCCGTCCTTGTCTTGAATGCTCAGAGTGATCTGCGATCAAACCGGCATATTCATGATGTCTTTGTAAGCGCTCAAAGCTTTATTGCGCAGATTAAGGGTCAGCTGGAAACCAAGCGAGGATACTTGCTGACTAACCATGACCTTGGCCAAATCTTGCTCGCGCCCAAGTTCAAAATCACGCGCCATTTTGGACGCATCGCCCTGTGCATTCGCGACGTCATTTAAACCATTCGCAAGCCGTTCCGAAAAACTTGGCCCTTGCGTTGGTTGGCCTAAACCCTCTTGTGCTTTCTTCAAGCTTTGCAGATGGCTTTGATCCACCTGATATTTGAGGCCTCCAATCTGTGTCATCGCGTTATCCTCCGTAGGCGCTCAGGCGGCTGACCGTGGGTTGAGATGATTGCGGCGTTGGAACATTCTGAAGCACCGGCACCATATCAATCACAATATCTTCAGCATCAACCACGCCACCATTTTGCAAAACCAAGGCCCGCTGCATGACATTTTCAAGCTCGCGCACGTTGCCTGGCCAGTCATGGCTGCAAAGCACATCACAGGCATCAGCAGACAGCCAAGGAAGCCCTTCCAAAGACATCGAGTGTTTGCGCAACAAGGCCACAGCCACAGGCAGAATATCCTCTGGTCTGCTGCTCAAAGATTGAGTTGCCATCGGAAAGACATTGAGACGATAGAACAAATCTTCTCGGAAGCGGTTGGCAGCAACCTCGGCACGCATATCGCGATTGGTGGTCGCCAGCACGCGCACATTTACATCAATTTCGCCCTGAGCCCCCAGTGGAGTTACTTTGCGCTCTTGCAGAACCCGCAACAACTTTGATTGCAGGCCAATCGGCATTTCTGAAATTTCATCCAACAACAAAGTACCCTTATCAGCCGCCCGAAAAATGCCCTTGTTGGCAACGGAAGCGCCTGTAAAGGCCCCTTTCTCGTGGCCGAACAATACGGCTTCAAGCATATTTTCTGGAATTGCAGCGCAATTTATGGCCACAAAAGGCTCTTTGGCGCGATCCGATCTGTCATGAATAAAGCGTGCCAGAACCTCTTTGCCAGTGCCCGTCGGCCCATTGATGAAAACAGTGACATCTGACTTAGCAACACGATTTGCAAGAACCAACAAATCACTTGTCGCAGGGTCAGCGGCAATCATTTTGGCGAGATCAGCACAAATTATGTCTGCGGCAACGGTAAGGGCCAGCCCATCTGACTGTGGCAGGTTCACACGCTGCACTTTTCCGCCAAGATCACTCGTGATGGAAAACTGGTCAGCGCTATCATCTACGATAACGACCAGGCGCGGCTTCAACCCACGTGCAACCGCCAAAAGGGCCTGCATATTGCCAAGCGCAGCTTCATGAGCCGCCGAGAACACCAATGTTGCGCCTGCATCTGGTGCAACCGTTTCGCCCAATATCCCTACATCCAGCATCCGGCGTGCAATAAGCTCGCGCAGCGCCTGCGCTTGTGAGAAATGTGCAGCTTCTATCAAAATCGAGTTCATTGCGGCTCTCCAGGTTACGGAGTCTGAAAGGCAATAACCAAGCCAACCCCACAAACCGGCGAGGCACAAAATCGAAAAATCAACACTTTCTTAATTTAACAACTTGATAATATTGATTAAATTTTTTTTAATATATTTTTCAAAAATTACGCCTAAATCAAAGAGTCAGAAAACAGACAAGCAAATGACGACCATGAGACTTGAGGCTTCAAATAATTGACAGCTAATACTCACAGCCTCGGTTTAACAGTTTTAAAATCTGTGTCGTTCAGATGACATGGGAGAAGTGACGATGAAGAAAATGTTATTATCAGCCGCCCTCTATGGTGCGCCTGCGCTCATAACGCTTTTGGTATTTGCGGCGGGTCACAACACAATAAGCCCTCAATCTGACAGGCTTGATGCGCTCAACCCGCCAACCCCGCCCATAGAAATTGAAGCTCCGCCTGAAAATACCGATGCCTCAGCACAAGAGACAGATGAGGAAGGGTTTGCTATAGCGACACCCGGGTATGAGTATTACCCATACCCCTCCACAATTATCGGGAACGTGCCAGGAAGTAATAAGCTGTTCAGCTTTGAAATTGCCGTTTCAATCTTTGAGTCCCCCCTCAATGCCAGCAGTATGATGACGACACTTGAAGAGCGCGAACCACAGCTGCGCCCTCTTATTCTCGCACAAGCGGCCGAGCTTAACGAAGAAGTCCTTCTGTCTCGGGAAGGCCGCCAATTGCTAAGCGAAAAGATAAAGACCACAATAAATGACTATCTGGAGCGTTGGGGCTATGAGCCGTTCATCCATAGCGTTGAACTCACCTCGTTTTTGATCACTTAATCTCAGCTCAGAGCAAGTTGGCATCAATCTTGCTCAAACACTCGTAGGAACAACCAACGAGGTAAGCTATGAATCTGTTTCTGAAATGGGTCGCGCAAACATCAAACCCCTCACAAGAGCCTGATATCGGGAATGTTCAGGTCGAGGTTTGTCATTTCGACGAAAGCGACCGCGAGAGTTCTAGGGTCTTCATACCGCTAAGCGAATATACAGAAAAAAGGACGGCTTACCCTCAAAACTAAATGCACCGATTTCACTCTCGAGGGCCTAAACAATCCGTCTGACGCACCGTTAATATGAATAACAACAGTGGCGGGAGAGAACAATGAACTACGCATTTGCAAGAAGCCAATACAACAGGTCGCGGCAGGCAGGGCTCTCGGGTATCTCCGACCCTCACGAGATGATCACTCTAACCCTTCAAGAGCTGTCACGGTGCCTCAAAAACCTACAGACGCCGGCGATCGAGGATGAGAAGAAAAAGAAATATTTCTCAAATGCCTTCACGGCTGTGTATATCTTGCAAACAAGCCTCGACTTCGAAAAGGGGGGCGAAATTGCTGAAAACTTATTCAAAGTATATGAGTATTGCCGCAACCAGCTCCAAAAAGCGTTGAAGTCAGACCCTGACGCAAAATTGGATACCTGTGAAAATATATTAAATGATATAATTGACGCGTGGGGCCAGATAAAATAACTCTAACCTCAAAAAAATGGCTGTGGATATATCCGCTAACACACTTGGAGGTTTGAGTGTCAATTTTCTGTCCCTCATGGGTATATTCGGCAACTTGTGCCCTCACAGCGCAACGCTATCTGGCTGAGTCCCTCGGGTTGGAAGCGTATGCCTCAAAATATGCCTCCGTTTTAGCTGATCGTTATAGCGATATAAGTTATGAAATGGTTCTGGACACTTCGGAAAGCTACCTTCGGCAAATGATGGACGCTGGCGTCGAAGATGCTTCTGAGATTTTAGAAAGCTATGCGTATAATAGAATCACTTTTGACAAAAATGGGGCGCCCCGCAAAATTAAGGGCTTTTTCTCGTCATCTCTTGACGGTTTAAAGACACCAGACGTCTCGGCTGAGTCGGCTGCAAAAGAATTCAAACCATTCATTTATATGTATCGTACTAAACCAGAACTCGCCATGCCCGCCGGATGGACTTGGGGCTCGATCGACGATGGTGAATGGCTGAAAGAGATGCCGGAACTGGAGGTTTCTTTCCTGGACGGCATCTAGTGCCCTGGACGGCATCTAGAAAGTTACGTTAACACTGCGGTTATGACAGCAGATTAACAGCGGATCCAAACCGTGGCGCATCCAAGAACATATTGGAAATACGAGCAATTTTTGTTGCCGCCCCCGAGTGAGCAAAGGGCTGAGATAAGAGTGCCCTAGCCATTAATGCGTTCTCGGTGCTTTGGGCAGACGGCGCTTGGCTGGGGTGATAAATCTGCACTCTAGTGTGATCGGCCGAATATGTTGCCGACGCATCAAGCTTATCTAGCGCAGGCAAACCTTGACTTGTCTGTCGAAGAGTCGGAGCCCCGAAAGGTGGCCGCGCAGCTGGCCGAAGCGCGTCTGCCAAAGACGTTGATGCCATTGAGCCAGAACCAGGGATATGTGTTATATTGAGTGGAAGCAAAGCAGCACCGCACATTTAAGTTGCATCGATGCTACATAATATTTTATTTTAGGTCTAGATATAACATTTTTGACAGTGTCGCTGGTAATATCCGAGTGTCGCACAACATTGCCAAAGGTGGTCACCAATCTTGATCAAGACACCCTCTCCCAAAAAGAAAAGAAAACCACACATTTGCAGACAATGTATGATTATACGCTATTTCCTTTTTGCGGCGGCAATTGGGATATTGTCTATTCCCTTTGCGGAAGAAAAGTTCCAACCACTACAAAACCTTTCCGCTTGGCATTTCGTTGCACTCATTTGGGGCCTCGGAATATTAGGTTTCTTCTTTAAATTACTCGTGGACCGACCAGACGAATGAATATGCGGGGCCGAGCATGACTCAGCCCCAAATCATTCAACGCGTCAGCTTTTCGACCATGTCAGAATTAGCCTGCAAAACTCTCGCAGACCCGCTGAATTGTTGTTGTGCACGGATCATCACCGTCATTTCTTGGGTGATATCTACGTTTGATCCCTCCAAGGCACCGGTTTGAATTGTGCCAAAACCACTTTGCCCGCCAACGCCAAAAATAGGATCCCCCGACTGAGAAGATTGGGCAAATCGCGCGGAACCAACGTTTCGCAAACCGCCTTGGTTGGAGAAGTTCACAACAGCCAGCTGACCAGATTCCACAACCGTCTTGTTGCCGTAAGTCGCAGAAATTAAACCATCAGAACCAACTTCCAGCTGGCTCATGTTTTCTCCTTCGAGAGAAAACGGAATTTGGATTGTTTCTAAAGTGCTTCCTTCCTCACCACCAACAAGGCCGCGCACGAAAGATCCGTCTGCCGAGCGTAAGAAGCCCTCTTTATCTAACGAAAACTCACCATTCCGAGTAAAAAGCATGCCCTCAGAAGCTCCCCCGGTTTCGTCAGGGGGAGAAATGGCGAACAAGCCAGGGCCAACCAAAGCCATATTCAAAGCCCCAGCTCGAGTCAAAACTGTTCCCTGACCGTCGTTGCGGCGCGTGTCCGAAATTGAGCTTCCAAAGCCCGTCGTGGTGCGGGCCACAGTATCAGGCGTGGCGGAGCCGTAGATATCAGCGAAAGATACGTCGCTCTTTTTGAAGCCCGTTGAGCCCGAGTTTGCGATGTTGTTGGAAACGACTGCAATTTCATGCATCGCGGTTGCCATGCCAGTTCTGATAATCCCGTACATATTCTTCCTCGCTCGGTTAAAGTCTCATGTGTTTTGCAGGAAGCGTGCCAAACTAATAATATAATAATCACTAGTGATATTATCATTTTATATATTAAGCTGACTAACTAAGGACGCGGGATATATTATGAACTATTCTCAAGCCATCAAGCACAACAAGATCGTATCAACCTATGCGAGTGCCAGTTTCGGCGCGGTGATCGGGGCCATTGTCGCCATAGCCGCCGCCGCATTTGTAAATAGTGTAAAATACTTTGCCGAGCTGCGCAAAACCTTCAGCGGTAACTTTCTAACACTTGAGAGGGTATCAATTGATCTCACCTTAACAGGTTTCATCACCGGAGCAGCGATCTTGATATTGCTGATAAGAAGGGTTTTTGACATCCCACGCTGGTATGGTCCAGCCGACACGATCTACGCCGCCCATCAAGATGTCGAGCCCTTAGATTTGCGCGCAGGACTTGCCTCAACACTTGTAGCTTTGATCTCCGCCTGTGGTGCGGCGTCGGTTGGGCAATATGGACCGTTGGTGCACTTTGGGGCCACCGCCGGAGCAGGACTGAAAAAGCTGTTCTTTGTGCCTATGAGCAGCAATGTTGTCATTGGATGCGGTGTTGCAGCGGCTATCTCAGCAGGCTTTAATGCCCCCATCGCTGGAATTATCTTCGCCCATGAAGCTGTGCTGCGGCACTTTTCTCCAAAGGCGATGGCCCCAATCGCAACAAGCGCAATCGTAGCGGCTGCGATGGTCAATTATGTCTTCCAATTGCCGCACCCCCTCACGCTTCGCGGAGAAGCGCCCGCTTTGATCGAAGCGTTTCTGCCTATCATCTTGGCAAGCGTTATGTTTGGCTTAGTTGCCGTAATATTCATGATCAGCTTGCGAAAATTTGCCGTCATCAACAAAAACTGGGGGCTCAAACCCTATCAATCCTTAAGCATTGCCGTCTGTGCCGTGGTCATCATCGGCTCTTTCGTTCCAAACGCGTTGGGCCTTGGAACAGATGCCTTGGTGTCATTGCTCAACACGCCCCAAGACCTGAGCTTTATCGCAACTTTACTCTTGGCCAAGATTATTCTTACAAGCATTTGCTTGGGCTTTGGGTTTTTTGGTGGCGTTTTCTCGCCTGCCTTGCTGGTCGGCGCGGCATCAGGTGCCCTTCTAGCTAAAGCCTTTGAGCCGGTCGTGGCCAGCAGTTTGACAGCGGCCCTCACCCTTGCGGGCATGGCTTCAGTGGCGGCTTGTGTCGTTGGCGCCCCGTTGGCAACAGTCTTTATCGTTTTGGAGCTGACCCTATCCTATGAATTCACCCTAATTACACTGCTGGCCGTCATAGTAAGCCAAGTGGTTTCCTCAAATATTTTTGGCCATTCGTTTTTTGATCGTCAACTTATGGACCGCGGGATTGATTTACGGTTTGGCCGCAACCAGCTCAGCCTCAATCAAACCACAGTGGCTGGCTATGCCACCTGTGATTACATCGCGACCCCGACAAATGGCACCGCACAAGAGGTTATGACAGAGTTACGTAAAAAAGCGCAAACAGAGGCATATTGCTTAACGTATGACGGCAATTTTGTGGGAAAAATCACAATCAATCAATTGCTGGACGCTCCACCTGAAAAACCCGTCTCCGCGTTTCTTGATCGCTCTCCACTCACGCTCAATGAAACCCACTCGATGCATGAGGCCATCGAAATTGCGTCCTCTTTTGTGGGCGAAAGCATCCCAGTTGTTTCAAAAGAGACAGGCAAGATGCTGGGGGTGCTCACAGAGGCGGATCTCTTTGCCGCATATCTAAAGATACAAGACAACATTCGGGCAGTAGAGCGTTAAGGCACACCTACGGCAAGCGCCCGACGAAAGACCTCAACATTCTGCCACTTTGCGTGCAACACACCTCTTGTCTGTAAGCGGTCGGTCAGCGCTGTACTGCCCTGCCACACAAAAAACTCCGTGCTCGGTGCGTCGGGGCCCAAAGCGTCAATAAGGCTCTGATAAGCGGCTGTAATCGCATCAATTTGTGAGACTGGCGGCAATAATGTGCCACTATTATCTGCGCTAAGTCCAACAACAAGTTGCGATGTCGCCGCGCCAGAAAAACCCAAAAAACCAGAGCTGGCGTAGAGCGACTGAGCGGTTGTTGGTGCTTCAGGCGGCTGTTTTTGTAACACACGATGAGCCGTCTGAAACCCCTTATAATAGCGAACTCCGCGCGCCTCATCCGGTGAGTGGTAGTGTTTCACCGCTTCAACCCAAGAACCATGACGCTCATAAAGCTCTGTCAGATAGGCGGCCGCATATTTTATGTTTTTGACAGGGTCGATCATCTCTTCGAGCGAACCAAAGGTATGGCCGTGCCAATAGTGATTGATCTGCATACAGCCAACATCAATGTTGGTGCGCCCTTTTACCGTGGCTGTCTTGAGATAAGCCAAGGCTTCAGCCTTGCTCTCAAAATAGAGTCCCTTGCCAGAGTGGTTTAACGTCCAGGGCCAAGCGCGGCGTTTGCCGTCGTGCTGGCGGCCCGCCTCAATCCGCGAAATGGCGGGAAGATAACCATCAGGAAGTTGAGCCAAACGCCCCACTTCGGCAGCCATCGCCTCGCAATCAGGCTCAGAGGCCTGCGCAGCGAATGTTAAAGCGCACGAGACTATGACAGAAAGCCAGAATTTCATCGGATCAGATCAAACAGGCTTTGTTGCCCGACTTTGGCAAAGACTTGCCGTAGAGCATCACGGTTGACCAATAGGCTTTGTAATTCAGTCACGACAGAAGTCAGATCGGCATCTTCTATGCCGGATAGAGTTTCCGTAATCATCATCTCTTGCCGTGCGAGCATATCAGACTGAATTTCGGCTGTAGCGGCAAAGGCGCCCACTTGCGCGCGGGCAGAGGCCATGTGCACGATCACGCTGTCTAAACCTGCCACAGATGTTTTGAGCGCGTTGTCTTGATCCACCAACACCACAGGCTCCCCAAGAATAGTGTCACCCACAATTTGTTGCACGGTGATCTGGCGGCTTGGCACTGACTCTGCGCCATCAATATCATCGGCCTGAAACCCAGATATTGTAAACGCCTCGCCGTCGCTGCTTTTCAATCTGATGGTATTTCCATCCTCTGAAACTTGGGCGCTTACGCCCGTAGCGGAAGTTTGCGCATTGATGGCTTCAATCATGGGACGCATCGTCCCCGATACCATCGTCACTGTGATATCGGCCGCACCAAGACTCCCCTCAAGGCGCAGAGTTTGGGGCCGTGGTGAACGGCCAATTTCAAAACTAAGCCTTGCGCCGTCGGGGGACAGCACTTTCACACTGGTTTCGCGATCGGCCATCACCTTCAGCGATGTTTCAAACTCTGCAACAATATCAAAAACCGACTTTGGCCCCTGCTCTGTTTGAATGCGCATGAAGCTTGCAGCGCCATCAAGCCCTGTCGCCAGGCTCAGCGATTGCGAGACAGGTAGACTGTGCATTCCGGTGTCACCGAGGTAGCTGACCTGGCCATCTAAACTCATGGCAAACGGGGCAGTATTCGTCATATAGCCGCCAAAAAGCGCTTGCCCCTGCGCATCTTTGGTGTTGGCCAAACCAACCAAAAAGGCCTTATGCTGTGTCACTTCTTTGCGAATTGATAGCCGATCCACATCATTAAGGGTGTCATTTGAAGCCTGAATAGAAAGCTCTTTCAAGCGCGTCATAACGGTTTGCACCTGGCCCAATGCAACGTCGGTTTCGCTCAAACGTGTGTCAATCCGGTTCATATTGCCGCGAAACCGCGCCAACCCAGCCTCAAGCTCTTTGGCGGCCGAAAGCTTGGCGGTTGCAACAGGGTCTGTTGAGGGTTTTATCGGCTTCTTCCCCGAGGCAACCTGCTCTTGCAGGCCACTCAATTGCTCTGACAGGCGGCCAAGATTGGCGATTGTCTGTTCATTGAACATCTTGGTGCTAATCGTCATGTTAACGGCCTTTCATCAAATCGAATTCATAAGAGTGTCCAGCAACTCTTTGGCTGTGCTCAAGACCCGTGCGAGCGCTTGATAGGCTTGCTGCTGCTCCAAAAGCCTGGCGGCCTCGGTATCAAGATTGACCCCAGAAAACTCTGACTCTAATTCGCGCGCAGCATCTCTCACAGCTTCAGCAGACTCCGCAGCAATGGTCCCCGCTTTCACTTTCGCGCCCATGTCAGTGATCAGCGCACTAAAGCTTGTGGCAAACCCGCCCTGCCCCGTTTGTTTGTTAAGAGACTGCAAGGCCAGGATCTGAGAAATATTGCGCCCATCACCCGCACCTCGGGTATTTGCAGCAATTGTAAAGCTATCACCCGTGGCCACATCGCCATTGAGCAACAAATCTAGGCCCGCCACATTTATCCGGCCGGTTTCGTCAACATAGCGTGTCGCAATGGAATGCCCGCTAATGGTGTCAATGATTTCCAAGCGTCCACTCAAGGCATCGCTCACAAGAACTTCCAGTGGACGGTTCAGGCCAGTTTGAACAGGCTGATCTGCCTCTTCAAACTGTGCCGACAAGCGACGAGCGCCATCTCCTGTTAGAATAACAATGAGTTCCTCAGCTGGTAGGTTTTCAAGCGACAGATGCTCCGAAATGAGGCTGTCAGCAGTGCCAGTGACATCAACCGCCGTAGAATCTGCCGTGCTCAGGCGCAAGCCTGCTTCTGTCACCAAAATCTGGTTGGGGGTTGTTGTGAAGCCAAGCGTCCGCGCGCCGTCGCTGGCAATAATTCTGAAGCTCTCAAGGGTATCCGCACCAGAGCGTGTGATTTGGAATTGATAGCTGCCATCCTCACCCACAACAATGTCAGCCAACGTATTGCTAGGCAACGCTACGTCGCTTGTCACCGAAACGGCGCCAGAGCTGTCTTCTGTGACGCTCACTTCAAAATATGCGTTTGCAATTTCAAGCGTCAGAGTAACGGGCGTTTCGCTTAATTTATCGGCGGCAAAAGCCCGACCTGTCATAACTTCCTGACGCGCGCTTTCAGATAGGCCAAACGCAGCCATTGAGGCTTCACTGGCGCTTGACGATACGCTGAGCATCTGCCCGGTTTCCATGCCGCGATGAGCACTCACAACCAGCTCTAGGTTCTCGTTGAAGCCTGCACTCAAACGACCCGCCTCAGGCCCGCTGACAAGAATTTCGCCATCATCCATCGTCAGAATGTAATCTTGCGTTCCCAAGCTGAGTGTGATGCTGGCCCCTGTTTGCGGCAATGTGCTGGAGTCAGAAAAACCGGCGCCAGTTAAGGTTGGCACAGGCGTCATTCCTCGCAATTGGGCAGCCATGGCTGCAGCAACTGCCCCGCTTGAAAACTCTGAAAAATCTTTGGCCTCTACAACAGCCTCAAGGCGCGCCGCTGATCCATCCGTCTCCAAGCTGACGCTGAAGTTCAACGCCGCAGCGCTCGCCAAACTGCCATCTGGACGGGCCTCGTTGCCATCAATCCCCTCGGTGGTTTGAAAACTCAGTTCTTGCCAACTGCCCGCTTGATCCACCACTCGGGTGATCAAGCCGCCTTCAAAGCTATCAGCAAGGCTGGATTTGGTTCCGCCAGTGCCCGTCAGCGAAAATTTTGCACTCGCCGTAAGCGTGACTTCGCCACCAAAACGCGCAAAACTCGCAGCATCATCCCCAAGTGAAACAGAGGTGTCCAACCGTGGGTGGCCCGCCTTGCCAACAGGCATAGCCTTTAGAGCCTCACCGCTTGTTGAGATATTTCCTAAAACAATGTCTGCGCCCGTATTGTTCAGCAATACGAATTTGTCCCTTGAGGATGAAACATACGCTGTTACGCCTGTTTCATGTGTTTGTGCATTGATCAACACAGCTAAGTCAGACACATCACCGTCACTCACGTAGCCCTCAATATCAATGGCTTGAGTGTTGTCTCCCGTCAGAGAAAATCGCACGATACCATCTGGAATCTCGCTGAGCTCGACACGGGTTTGAGCCGTTGCCGTAACGCCAAGATCTCCGCGTAATGCGTTGATTTCAGAAGCGATGTAATCGGCCATCACGCCTTGTGGTATTTCAATTTCAGCGGCGGCATCGCTGCTCACTGACAAAAATAGGGTTTGAGCTGGGGTTTGCACGCTGAGCGGCATAACACTGTCGGTCACGACTGGCGGAACGAACCCCTCACCAGAAAACCGCAGGCTTTGCGTGCCAACAGGGGTTTTCCGGCTCACACTCATGTTTTGCAAGCCGCCCTCAGCGACACCATTCAGATAATCTGCCCGGTATTCCGCCGTCTCCAAAAAGCCATTGGCCGGCGTAAGATATTGCATCACATCAGCATCACTCAAAGGCGTGCCTGCAATCTGGCGTCCCTCACGGGTAAACACCTGAATCTGGGAGCCAGTATCATTGCCCAGCGAGACGCTTCCCGTGATTTTTGCATCGGCTTGAAGAGAGGCCGCCGTTAAGGACGCCTGCGCACTGGCCAACGAAAGCAAGCCACTTTCCCCGGCTGCAAACACACCCAAATCAGCCAAGCTTAATCCCGCGCCTGTTGTGATGGTGCCGGCGTTCAGCATCTGTGCCAAATTGGCCATATCAATATCAGCTTCTGAGACAATGCGTTCCTTAAACGCGGTTGTTTCAAAGCTGTGCTCGGTGCCATCAAGTGTGAGCGTCAGCTCAGTTAGGCTGGTTTGCTGCTCATCAGAGAGACTAAACGTGACGTTGTCCTGGGTTTTGAGTGAGAAGAGCTCCAGACTGCTCACGGAAGCAGGGATGACCCCAGCAAAGCCATCAGAGCGCAGACGTGTCGCTGCGGCAACGCCGTCATCATTGGGCAGAGACGCCATCAAACTTTCAAACCCCGACGCCACATAAGGAGTAAAGGCCTGCGCTGTTAGGGTTGCCGAGCCTTGGTTGTCTAGGCCCTCGCTGGTCAAAAGCTGCCCGGCGGCCGCAAACTCTTCTGGGCGCGTCAAAAGAAACGCCATATTCTCCGCTTTACCACGCGATACTGAAAAAAACAGCGTGTCTCCATCAGCCGCCTGCCCGCTTATGCTGACATCAAGCCCTTGATATACAAATCCGTTTTTGCCTGTCGCCACAACGGTACCATCGGCTTGTGCACCACTCCAAAGCGCGCGCGATTTATCATAGACAATCTCAAGTTCAATATCGGCTTCAGGCAGCTCACCAACAGCGCTCACATACGAAGTGATTGCACCCAAATTTGTCGCAGAAGGGGTGAGCGTATAGCTATCGAGACTATACAAATCTTTGCCCGCATCGCCATCAAGTGTGATACCGCCTTGATGCACCGAGTTCAAATCTCTGCTGACCTTGCGCGCCAAGGCGTCCAGATCGCGGGTGGTTTGACTGACCGCTTCATAAGCGGCAATCAAGCCCGCCAAACCGCCCGAAGTGAGCTGTTGGGTCTGGGTTTGGGCCCCGCCCATCCCTGCATAAACATTGATCTGACCATCACGAACAGTCACAGCCAGCTGGCCAGCCGCCTTACTCTCAACCAGAATGGGGCCGTTACCTGTTGCGCCAAGCGTGAGCCGCGCATCACCGCGCACGTTGTAATCGGCTGACAGCCCTACATAATCAGCAATCGCAGAAATAGACTTGTCCCTTTGATCCAGCAGCGCGTTTGATGCCTTGCCACTGCCCCCCGCAGAAATAAGCTGTGCCTGAATATCGGCGAGGCCTGATAACTCAGTGTTGAGCGCTTCGACATTGTTGCGGACTTCGCTCTCGATAGCGGTCTGAAAGCTTTGCAAAGAGCGCGCAAGTGACTGGAACGCAGAGGCCAATGAGCGGCCCTGCTCTAAAGCAACAACCCGACCTGCTGTGTCACCGGGGGCTCGAGCAATTGAACTGATGCCATCAAAAAACTCATTGATTGAAAATGTAAGATCATAATCTTCAGGCAGCAGTACTGTTTCAAGCGTATCAAGCGCGCCTTTGTATGAATCGGCCCTGGCAAAATCAGAGGCCGTATCTCGAGCGCGCCCAACAATGAAACTATCAAATGCCCTACTGATGTCGGACACCCGAACCCCCAGACCCGCCTGATCTGAGACACTCAGAATATCGCCTTGGGTGGCGGATATTTCCTCCATCGAGGCTTCGCGGCGACGATATCCCTCAGTGTTGAGGTTCGCTATATTCTGCCCCGTGACGCTCAGCGCCTTGCGGTAGGCCTGAATGCCGCTGCTGCCAATGTCAAAAAGCCCAGCCATCTTTACTTGGCCTCTTTGGGCAAGCCGCGCCCAAGCTGTTCAACCATTGCGTCAGCGATCCCCAAGTTTAACCCACCTGAGCTAGCGCGGGCCACTTCGACATCCAGCAGACCTTGGAATGTTTTGCCAGCTTCGGA
Source organism: Celeribacter marinus (assembly GCF_001308265.1). Classification (GTDB taxonomy): domain Bacteria; phylum Pseudomonadota; class Alphaproteobacteria; order Rhodobacterales; family Rhodobacteraceae; genus Celeribacter; species Celeribacter marinus. The sequence continues at coordinate 83,429 of NZ_CP012023.1, read as the reverse complement.
GGATAACATCCCCTCGGCCAATTCACCTGCGCGCCCTTGCTTAAGGAATTCAGCCAAGAAAGCAGCCTCAAATTCCTTGGCAACCCCTTGCAATTGCTCACGTTGGCTCTTGCTTGTGTCAACAGTTGTTCTGTTCCACGCCGCCGAGCTGCCCGTTGAACTGCGATGTTGCATCAGCGCAGCCGACGTCATGGAGCTGTTCAGAGAGTCCCCCATGCCACCCCCTAAATCACAACAAGTTCAGCGCGCAATGCGCCCGCTTCGCGCAAGGCTTCTAGAATGGCCACAAGGTCTGATGCGGATGCACCGACGGCATTGATGGCGTCTACCAATGACGACAAGGACACGCCTGTGTCAAAAATAAAGGCACGCGCCGGCTCGGCTTCAACATCAATTTCTGTGTCGGGTGTCACCACGGGTTCATTGTCTGCAACAATTGTCTGATCACCATTTGTGACAACCGTCTGCCCCTGATCAACATTAAAATCCTCGTTGACCCGCACGGTCATTGAGCCATGTGTTACCGCTGCAGGTGTGACACGCACATTGCCACCAATCACAACGGTGCCGGTGCGCGAATTGATGATCACGCGGGCGGGCGGCTCGGCTTGCGTCACTTCAACGTTCTCAAGTAACGAAACAAACGATACCCGCTGACTTGGGTCTTGGGGCGCACGGACCCGTATGGAGTTAGCATCAAGTGGCACAGCCACATCGGGGCCAAATATCCCGTTGATGGCCTCTGCAGTGTTTGTTGCTGTCGTAAAATCTCCTTTGTGTAAGTTTAGCACAAGATGTGGGGTTTCCAGAAACGAGCTGGGCACCATTCGCTCAACCGAGGCGCCACGCGGAACGCGCCCCACGGTCGGAACATTCACCACCAGCGAGGATTGATCCGCACCCTGAACCCCTAAACCGCCAACAACAAGGTTGCCTTGTGCAATGGCATAGGTCTCACCATCGGCGCCCAAGAGAGGCGTCATCAGCAATGTGCCGCCCCGCAACGAACTCGCTCCGCCCATGGTAGATGCGGTGATATCCAGCGTCTGCCCCGGCTTTAAGAAAGGTGGAAGCTCTGCAGTTACCATAACAGCGGCAGCATTTTTTGCATTCAGCCCTGAAACTTCCGTGACAAGACCAAAGCGTGAGACCATGGCCTGCATCGACTGCAACGTCAGCCCCGAGCTGCCATCACCCGTGCCCGCAAGACCAACCACAATACCATAGCCGACAAGTTGATTAGAGCGCACCCCAGCGACACTGGCAATGTCTTTGATACGTTCGCCCATGGCAGCTTGCGATAGAAAAGCCGTCATCAAAAAGGCTGTAAATAGAGGTTTGATACAATGCGGCAGGGCCATTTTTTTATCCACTGTCAATAGGGTGAAAGAGTTGTAGCAGCGCGCTGTAACCAACCGACCTTGCCTGTATCGGCCACATCACCCGCTCCGATATATTTGATTTCGGCGTTGGCAATTCGATCTGATAAGACAACATTTTTTGACGAAATGTCTTCTGGGCGCACGATACCGCGCACACGGATATACTCATCTCCGTTGTTCAGCGTGAGCTTCTTTTGCCCCAAAATCTCTAGGTTTCCACCCTCATACACGCGCGCAACTGTGACTGACATCTGCCCCGTCAAACTGTTTGATTGCGCCGCAGAGCCAGACCCCGTGAAGGATTGCGTGGTGCCCGTGCGGAGCCCGTTCTCCAGCTTCTCAAGTCCAAGCACACTCGGCAAGCTCATCTCAAAACTCGCAGCCTTGCCATTTGCTGCATTCTGCGATTTCGTGGCTTGAAAACGCTCAGAGAACGAAACCGTCAAGATGTCTCCGACACGGCTTGCCCGCCTGTCCGTTGCAAACAGGCCTGCTTGAGAGGGATTGTAAATCGCACCCGAGGCAAAACCCGTCTGAATTTGGAGCGCAGGTTGCGGCATGACCGGGCTGTATTGAAGGCTATTTTGCTCTTCAACAAAGGTTGTGCCACAGCCTGCTAGCGCCATAGCACCAAACGCCAAACAGACAATCTTTGAGCTTACCATCAGATCACTCCTTACAGATTGTTCGAGAGATAACGCATCATCTCATCTACAGATGAGATCGATTTTGAGCTGACCTCATAGGCGCGTTGGGTTTCAATCATATCAACAAGTTGTTGAACAACATTCACATTTGACCCCTCAAGATATCCCTGCACAAGCTTGCCAAAGCCTCCATTGAGAGGCGCCCCTTCGATGGGGGCTCCACTGGCAGGTGTTTCAACGGCGAATGTTTCACCTACGGGCTGAAGCCCCCGTGGGTTGGCAAAATTGGCCAGCGTCAATTGTCCAACTTCTTGCGGCTGGGTCTCGCCAGCAAGCTTGACAGACACAATACCGTCCGCCGACACGTTGATTTCACTCACATTGTCAGGAATCCCAATTTCAGGCTGGAGCACATAGCCGCTTGATGTGGTTAACGTACCGTCGCCATTGCGTGAAAATGTCCCGTTGCGGGTATAACCCATGCGCCCATCCGGCATCAGAACTTGGAAAAAGCCTGAGCCATCAATCGCAAGATCAAGCGAATTATCTGTACTGATGAGGCTGCCTTGAGAATATAGCTTCTGGGTGTTCACCATGTTCACACCCGTGCCCACCGTAGAAGACGACGTCAGCATATTGCCATCAGCTGTCTGAGCACCGCCAGAGCGAATGGTCTGATAGAGAAGGCTTTCAAAATTCGCGCGGTCACGCTTAAAGCCCGTTGTGTTCACATTTGCCAGGTTGTTGGCAATGACCTGCATCTTTGTTTGTTGAGCATTCAGGCCCGTTTTGGCCACATGCATTGCACTTGAAGACATTTTCTTACTCCTACATCAGAGACTCGTCTCCTTGTTGCAAGAGCCATGCCAAGCCAGTGTCAGTTTTGTGGCAATCTCATCAATTCGGCGCCGCCACGGTCAATATCCTCGGCCATTTTGATAAACTTGACCCCAATCTCAAATTGCCGTTGCGCATCAAGCGAGAGCACAAGCTCTTCCACTGGATCAACGTTTGAGGCCTCAAGCGCGCCCTGCACCAGTGTCACCTGCTGATCAACGTCCGGCACAGTGCCATCAAAACGACGAATTTGCCCATCAGCCCCTTTGGTCAACACCTCACCTCTTGCCGATGTTGTGCCAAGCACACCAACAGCCTGAAACTGCCCCGCCGGACCATCCATAGGGGATACAGAAATCTCACCATTCTCAGTGATTTGAAATTCGCTAAAGGCAGGCATCTGCATAGGCTGCAAGCCTTCATCAAGCATAAGCTCCTGCGCCCCGTTCATCAAAAACCCTTCCGCATTGATTGAAAAATCACCGCGGCGCGACAAAGCTATCTCACCTTGCTTTGGTTGAACGAAGAAATACCCCTCAGACATGATAGCAACGTCCGTTTGGGCACCCAATTGGCGCAACGCACCCTGTTTGTCGGAAAATCCCGCCTTGCCAGTTTCAAGGTTCATGACCCGTGCAGAGGCCGTATTCATCGCCTCAATAAACCCCGATCCGCCCTCATTGGGCAGATCTTTACGAAAACCAGGGATATCGACACTGCTCAAGTTTTGGGCCGTGGTTTGGCGAATATCATGCAGGTTTTTAAGCGAGTTCAGCGCCGTGTGGATCATCCTGTCCATATCAGTGTCTTTCTAAATCAACGTTACATCCGAATGTTAATGATGGTTTGCGTCAAGCTCGTTGTTGTCTCAATTGCTTTGGCAGAGGCCTGATAATTCCGTTGCGCCGTGATCAAGTTCACCAGTTCTTCGGTGATATCGACGTTTGAGCGCTCAAGCGAACCTGATAGAATGTTGCCAAATCCCTCGGCCCCGGCCTCGCCCACTTGCGGCGTGCCAGAAACAGCGGTTTCAACATATGTTGCGTTCCCAATTTGCTTCAAACCATTTTGGTTGTTGAAGTTTGCCACAACAATTTTACCAAGCGGGTTGTTTTGCCCGTTGGTATAGTTCGCACGAATGGTTCCCGAGCTGTCGATTTCCAAACCATCCAAACGACCCGATGTGAAACCGTCTTGCTCGACGGATAGAACAGAGAATGGCTGGGCAAACTGACTGGATGTTGAGTAATCAATATCCAATGAAATCGAGAAGCCTTCAGCCTGCTGTTCATAGCGCACATTGTTTTTCGGGCTGACAAGCTTACCTGTTTTATCAAAGGTCAGCTCTCCCTCATCAATGTAAAGCGGGAAATAACCATCCACCATTTCTGCCGGCGGCGTTGTCACAACATTGCCTTCAGGGTCCACGTAAAGCGCGATGCCATCGGCATTGGTGGCTTGGACCAAATTAAAGATTTTTGGCACGGACCCAACGCCCAAAGGAACCTCATCTAGGCCCAAGCGCGCGGCGCCCTTTACCTTAATCGTAGAGCCATCGCCTGTTGTGCCCGTTTGGAACACAAAACCGTTGTCGACAGTTGAGTAACGGACTGTAACGCCACCAACTGTTTGGCCCGTGACAGGATCAGAAATTTGGTTGATCCGCTCTTCAAGTGCCGTCGCCAGAGTCGTGCCAACGTAGTTGCCTGGTGGGATATCAATGATACCCGCGATGCCGTTGACCGAGACGTTGAAGCGGTTTTCGCCATTGTTGGACGTCAACCGGAACACCTCCGTCAAGTCGCCCTGTGCCGCACGACCTGTTGCAACTGCAGGTTGCGCAGCGAGGCCACGCCCCTCTTGGAAGCTGAAGTCCTGCTTGGACGCGCCAAAGCCAAAGAGTGCGTTTTCGCCACCGCCAATAATACGGCTGTCCAGATCAATGCTTTCGCTCAAATCTGCGCTGCCATCACCACTGGTCGAAATAATGCGTCGACCAATCTGAATGTTTGACGCTTTCTGATCAGTTGCCACTCCGAGAGCGCCGTTTGCGTCAATGTTTTCGCCTGTCGTGCCGCTCGCCACGGTGAAAGATTTGGTGTCGCCATTGTAGCTCACCGAAACGCCATACCGCTTGTCGTTGAGTTGCACTTCCTCACCATCCGCAATGAAAGGCTCAGTGGATAGAATTTCGCCGCCACGAATAAGCACTTGCTCAGCGTTGCCACCCGCAGGAATGCCAAGGCCGTTGGTGCTGTCGGCATCAGACGCGCCATAAACGGTGAAGGCGTTGAAGTTACTGCCTGTGCCAGTGCCCAAAACCGTGCGATCAACATTAAATTGCAGACGCTGATTTGTTTCGTCATAGGCAATTTTGATCGGCGGGTTATTTTCATCAACCCAAGCCACCTTGCTGCTGACGCCATTGGAAATAGTCGCCACGCTGACAGCACCAAGATCATCCGCCAGCGCATTCGCCGTCACAATAAGATCAGAGCCTGTTGTTGAAAACGTAACACCTGTAATTGCCGTTGCAGGCAAGCCGTTAAGCGTTGCCACAACCGCCGCCATGTCATCATGATCAAGCGCTCGAAAATCAGCACTGATTGTTTTGTCGCCAATGCTGATGTTGTTGAATTTTTCGCTGAAGGCCGCCAAGCCCAAAGACAAGGTATGCGTCTCCGCAGTCGCAACACTTACCACCCCCAAATCCGTGTTAACGGCATTTGCAGTCACAACCAAGTCAGACCCCGTGGTGGAAAAGGTGACCCCTGCGGCGGTCGCGGCAGGCAGCGCATTCAGCGTTGTTACAACCGCAGCCATATCCGCATGGTCAAGCTTGCGCAGATCCGCTGTGATGCTGTCACTGCCAATGTTGATGGTGGTCAGCCGCTTGTCAAACGCCGTAAGCCCGAGAGCAAGCGTATGCACCTCCGCAGTCGTAGAGTCTGCGGCTGTCGTCTCAGTTGCGACCACAGCTGCGGCATTTGAAGCGACAGTCTCAGTGGCCACAACAGGCGTGCCTGAGGCGGGCAGCCCCAGCTTGGCAAGCGACACACCCGTCGTGTCGATCAAAGTGCTCCCGAATATAATGGCTTCATTCAGCGATTTTTCGTCTGATGCACGCATCGCGGCTTCACCCGTTTCGCGCACCACAATCCGCTTTGAATTAAACGTTTCAAAACCGCCTGCAATTGTGGAAGTTGCCCCTTCAAAAAAGGCTTCCAGATCCTGTGAAGGCTCATAGAGGATAGAAATATTGTCGCTGTCCAAATTGAACCCGGCTTCAGGAAGATTGAGCCCGCTGGTGTCAATGCGCAGCATCCGATAGTTATCAGTCGCTACATTTTCAAATATACGAAGCTCACGACCATTGAGATGGTTTTGGAAATCAGCATCTGTCGAAGCCCCCACAAGACGAATTGAGGACGACGTCGGCGTTCCAAAATCATTTGGCACATATACCGTCAGAGTGTTCTGGGTGTTATCATAGACAACAGCATTGCCATCCGCATGGATAGCTCCGTCCGCATCAACTTCCAACAGCTCTGCTTTTTGATCATAGACTGACAAGCTGGGGCGCTTCCCATAATAGGAGTGGGCCAAATAACGATCCTGGGACACGGTATCGCCAGCGTCCGTGTCTTGTGTATGCGTTATTGTGATAACCTCTGGCTGGTCATAGGGGCCATCCATAGCCGCACCAATGCTGCGCACAAAAAGGCGGCCTTCAACACCAAGCGTTGCAGCCCCGGTGCCGAGGGAGCCATCGGGGTCATAGATATAGTCGTTCAGCTCATCAACAAGGCGAGCTTGGGTGTGAGCCAAGAACTCCTCGCGCGTAAAATCAGGAGAAGCACCCTCAACATCCATACCCATTAACGTTGAAACAGAGCTGTCTTGGAGCAAATCGATTTCGATTTTGTTGTCGCCCAACCCTTGCAGTGTACCATCGGCTGATAACTTAAAGAGATCAATTGTCAGTTTATCATCAACGTTCTGGAAAATCTGGATCTTCTTATCGTCGCCATAGGCCTCGTTAATCGCCCGCTCCACTTCGGAGGCGAGTTGCTCGGCATTGTATTTCCCGGGACGCAGGTTAATCGAAACAGGCGCATCGCCGTCGTCTACGTTGACAGTCAAAAAGTCTTTGCCCCAGTAAATGTCACTGTCCGCATTACCCGCTTCTCGCGTCGCTTTAAACAATAAGGGGTCTGTTACAATCTCGACAAGTTTGTCGCCTTCTTCACCAAAGTCAAAGCTACTCTGCTCACCCTGGAGCGTCGCGGGTTGAGACTTGACCTGTTGGTTCAAGTCATCCATTTTGTAGAGCGGCGCACCCTTCCCCTCGAGGAAGTAGTTGTCATCAGGAACCGCGGTCGTCTGTGCGCCAAAGCGGTCAATAAAAAGCTGCTTTCCCGTGTCATCAACAGCGCTCACAAGGTCAGGGTCAATGATCGTATCATTGATGACCAAACGTGTGTCGTATTTGTTTGTAGGGTCTTCGGCAGAAGCGTTTTGTGTCTTGATGAAGTAAATCGTGGCAATTGTCGGATTTCCCAAATCATCGAAGATGGTGATCGAAGTCGAGTTTGTGTAGCTGTTCGCATCACTCGGATCAAACTGGTAGCCATCAGCAAATTGCTCAAGGTCGGTCACGACAGGCGCATCGGCGGGTACGTTCACGCCCAAGTCGATTTTGCCTGTCGCTTTTGGCTCGCCCGAGGTGACAGGAAGCTGCAAAGGCACGGCACTGTCGAGGTCTTTCGCTGTAACCGAGCCGTCAAGGTTGACAGGATATGTCATCAGATACTGGCCCGCACTGTCGACCACATAGCGGTCGTTATCCACGTTAAACGAGCCGTTGCGAGTGTAGACCGTTTGAGTAGAGGTGAGAGAGGGCTTCAAAGCAAAAAAGCCCTGCCCCGAAATAGCAAGGTCAAGCGCGTTGAGCGAGGAGGCAATGTTGCCCTGCGTGAACTGCTGCTTGATCCCTTTGAGGATCGTGCCCGAACCGATTGAAGAGGAGGCATTCTGCAAAGGTGAGGTTGCGAAGATATCGCCAAATTCAGCGCGACTTCTCTTAAAACCCGTTGTCCCAACGTTGGCAATGTTGTTGGATGTTGCCGAAATATCGGCCTGCGCGCCGTTAAGGCCAGTCAATGCGGTGTAAAATGACATATGTTACCCTCTCCTCTCGTGTTTTGGGCAAAACTCGGCCCTCAAGTATTTTGTGCCTTAGCGGATGCGGCTCACCGAACCTGCATCAATCGTGCCATAATCTTCGACATCAAGCATTGGGCTGTCAGAAACATCGCCATAGGACGAAGCAGAAAGCACCCGCGCGTAAATTGACGGACCCATTGTCTCCATGCCCTTGCCCGTGTTAGCAGCGATATCGACTTTGATTTTTCTATTACCCTCTCGCAATTCAGTCGGGATATTTGTCCAGCTAAACCCAGCCAGGCCTGTGCCTTGTGGCCCTAGATCTTCACTGTGAAGCAACTCGCCAGTTGAGGCATCGCTAAAGGATACGCGAGAGGCGCTTGCTGCCTGGGGTAGCTCGAAAACACCATGAATTTCACCGTTGTCATTGGGCCGCGCGATCGCGCCTGGCACAAGCACCGAGTGGCCCAGCAAAGTGGAGGCGGTCGCGATCCGCGTTTGTTGCATCTCACCTGAAAGAGTTTTAAGGTTTGTGTTAATTTCTTCAATCCCAGAAACTGTCGAAAACTGCGCCATCTGTGCAATAAAGTCCCCATTCTCCATTGGCGCGAACGGATCTTGGTTTTGCAACTGGGCGGTCATGAGTTGCAAAAAATCATCTTGGCCAAGCTTGTCACCGCTTGCACGTTCTGTCGCCGACTTCTGGGTGTTGATACCCAATTTGTCGAAAATGGCTTGCTGCGCCGCTGCGCCCGTTGAGTCTACAGTTGACATGGTGTTTCCTTTGCTTAGCGGCCCATGTTGACTGTGCGCATCATTAATGAGCGCAAGGTCGACACGACTTCCAAATTGTTTTGGTATTGGCGCGACGCTTCCAGCATCTCCACCATTTCTTCTTCAATATTGACGGCAGCGCCCCACACATAGCCTTCCTCATCCGCCTTGGGGTGATCGGGTTGATAGACTTTGTTTGGCTCACGGTCAGCAGTCACGATACCCCGCACATTAACTGTCGATATTCCGTTTTCACTTACTTTGTTGGCATATTCAACTTCAAATAAAGGCTTGATCGCCTGATAGGCTTCTTCGCGACTGCCAGCAACGCTGCGGGCGTTGGCAATGTTGCTTGCAACCGTGTTTAGCCTAGTCATCTGCGACGACATCGCCCGGCTTGCGACGTCAAAAATGTTTTCAATACCTGACATTTATTCCCCCTTAATCGCAGACAAGAGCCCTGATACCTTACGGTTCAGGAAGGTGAGCGATGTTTGATATCGCACAACGTTTTCCGAAAACTGCATCTGCTCAACAGCAAGCTCGACGGTGTTCCCATCCAGAGATGGATTAACTGGATCACGATATTGCAACCGATCCGCATTCAGGTTTGAACCGCGAGAGACATGGCGCGAGTTTGTTGTCGCGAGTGGACCGTCAGGCATAGCTTTGGCTAGGGTTGCCTCAAAGTCAACATCGCGCGCCTTGAAGTGTGGGGTAGCCGCATTGGCAATGTTCGAGGCCAATATGTTATTGCGCTTTGAGCGCAGTGCAAGAGCATCGTCATGAATTCCAAAATGCTGTCTGATACCGTCCATTTGTATCTCGCCTATTTTAATTTTCTTGTTAAAATCACCAATCTTGGAGCGATATTTGCAAGTTGAATGCCAAACCAACCAACACGAGACAAAAATATGTCAAAATATTCTCAATCACCTAAAGTAACAGTCTCAGGCCTCGCTGCTCTATCTGCACAAATGAAGCGTCTCAGGCTGAAGTTTTTAAAATCGGTAAAGTCAGAAAGCCTTGATCAAGCCTTGGAAACGCTACGGCTTAACTTGACAAAGGAAAAAGATGAGACCGCACGGCTTGGGTCATTGGCTGCGCAAACCTGGCTTATTCGACAGCGGTTGTTGAACATTGCCTCTGATGACGTTCCACAAGTGGCAGATTGTCTTGAGGTGCTAGAGCCAGCGCGCTCAAAGCTCAACTTTGTGCCAAAGACACCCACACAAGAACAAACGGACGCGACAGATGTGGCCAATGCCTCCGCAGATCAAGCTTGGGAGACCGTCAAAATATTAGAGGAAACTGTTGTCAACGGTATGCGTTTTTTTAAGGACTTCGTGGTTAAAGTAAATGCAGAGGATGCACAGAAACTGGTGCACGCCAAAAAAGCAGAGATCGTCACCGAAGACGCGGCTGAAAGCGAGGCCAAAAAAGCCACGGCCAAAGACAAGCAAAACACCAAAGAGGCCCCGTCTAAAGACGAGGCCAACTCAGATAACCAGGATAAAAAATGATAAAATGGTTATATGGAGCAATTTGCGCACTTGTGTTTGCTGGGCTGGTCACAATTTTGGGGAGTGGCGCCTTCACACGGTTTGAGCACAAAACATTCCTTTGCTCAAATACGCTGATTGGCCCCTTTGAACTCATAATCAACAAAGCGACATTGGGGTCTGACGTTCAACTGTCACAACCAAACGGCAACAGCAGACTTCGCATCACCTCCGTAATAGACAACGTCATCATAGCTGAAGCCGATACACTGCGCTTTGAAGTTGATATTGAAAACAGTTTGGTGAGTGTCCAGCAAATGGCCAACCTAAGCACCTCAAAATGCGAAACAACAAATTTCTCAATGTAACTCGGGCCTGCTTTGTCGATATTCGTCTGGTCTGGTTAACAGACACAAGCGGTTTCGCGGGCAAAAAAATCCCTGCAAGTTAAATTCGTCGGTACGCCGCGCTCTATCGTCAAGTGATGAGTCACTTCTGGGGGCTCCAACGAAAGCAGGTTACCTCTGGAAAGAGCCACGCGCGCATTAGCTTGGTCGAGCTCGCGCGAAAGACGCCCCATACTCCGCGACCCGGCCTCGCCAACGCCCTCCAACTCGGCGCGCACTTGCCGCCCGCCAGTCGCGGACAGACGGACGGATACCTGTTTGGTAGTCATAGAGTATGTCATCCTTGCAAATCTATGCTTTACGTCTTACGTTTAGATTATCGATGCGTTAAAGGTACAAACATGACCGAAACAGCAACACTTTCTTCAAAATTCCAAATATCGATTCCTAAGGCGATCCGTACTTCGCAACACTGGGAAGCGGGCCTAATCTTTGCGTTCATCCCAAAGGGGCAAGGCGTTCTGTTGGTTCCCGTTCCAGAGCGCGACGCCCTTAAGGGCATCGCAGCGGGGGCAAGAGCCTCAGATTATCGTGATCACTCGGATCGGTACTGATGATCCTTGTTGATACCTCTGCCTGGATTGAATGGCTGATTGGTTCACCCATAGCAGACCGGATATCGGAGCATCTGCCAGGTCAGGATACCTGGTTGGTCCCGAGTATGGTGCAACTTGAGTTGGCTAAATGGCTAACGCGTGAAGTGGGAGAAGACAAAGCAGATCAGGCCATTGCCTTTACTCAGGTCTGTCAGGTTGTCCCTCTCGATACAGAGATTGCTTTGGCAGCGGCAGAGGCCTGCCGCATACATCGGCTGGCCACAGCTGACGCAGTTATTTTTGCAACAGCACAAGCACATGGTGCCGAGCTATTGACCTGTGATGCACATTTTGAAGGGCTGCCTTCCGTGCTCTATATTCCAAAAATTCAGTGAGCTTATGCCCTATCTAATCGCATGACCCTCAATCAAGGCTGTTGGCCTCTAAGCACATCTCGTCACTGATGTTACGCACCATCACCGCCTCAATGGGCGGCAACAGCTCCGCTGTGATCAGAGGCGAAAGTCCAAGAGCCGCCCCGAGATGGAGTGCCGCACCCATATCCCAGCCAAGGACAGCGCCACCGCTCATGCCACCAGCAACGCGTATCTGGCCACCAAGCCGTTGGACGAGATCCCAGACCTGCCAGCCCTCGAGTGTTAGCGGTTTGTGAAGGCTGCGTGGGCAGTCCGGACATACAGAAGGGCATGCCACGCAATAGTCACCGCCCCCGCCGAACTCCCAGTCGGCGAGAGCGGTCAGGCGTTTTTTTCCGCATCCAGTATCAGCGCGCCTGCGATGTATGTGGTCTGGAACGCCTCAAAGATCGGCCAGAGTTCCAGAAGCGCATCGATGCCTTCTGGGGTCAGTGGCAGCGGTTTGCCGTCCTCGTCTCCGACGCCCTCCCAATCCTTTACGACGATGCGGGCCACAGCTTTGGCCACGATACGGGCGAGATCATCATTGGAGGCGCTGGTTTCCGCATCGCTTGCAGCGGCGATGATCGCCGGATCGCTCCGTGCGGCTAACATGATCGCTGTGGTGAGCGGCTCCACCAGCAGGCGGACGCCATGGCCGAGGTCGAGCCACCGCGGTTCCGTAGACAGGTTCAATCGTAGCATCAGTACTCCTCGCGGTTGTTGGTTAGGGTGACAGTGCACATCCGGTCTGCAATCGGATCGCTCGCCGCCTGCCAGTCAAAGGTGGCCTGTACACCCTGCGGGCCTGAGATCTCGATCCGGGGACGTGGCAGATAGACGGCATGCGCGGTGACGGTGAGGCTTTCGCCCGTTGGCAGCATATAAGAAAACGCGAGCTCGCAAGCGTCTCCGTTGATCGCCTGCGTTACAAGCGTCTGATCGGCAAAGCGGACAACCACGTTGCCGGTGAGTGCGGCAATGGACGGGTCCGCGCCATCGATCTTGCCATCGGCCCGGATCGTCTCGATGCGATCTAGATTGTTGGCATAGGTCAGATCGGCAGAGACGACATTACCTATATTGGCACCGTTGCGCGTGATCGCGCCGTTAAAGTGGCCGAAGCGTTTCAGCGCGATCGTGGTTGGTGTGCCTACGGCGGTACTGGTGGCGACTTCCTCGCCCTGCGCCACGATGCTGGCTGTTGCGGTCAGCAGACCAGAGCGCGCTATCTGCCAATTGAGGCTGTCCACCATGCAGCCGGAATACATCGCATAGCGCGGCACCTCTGGCATGCCGGTCTCGACCGAGAAGGATGGAAGCGCCCAATTTCCGGACCGGAACTCGTGCGTGTATGGCGCCTCCGCGCCGGTGGTCGTGGGTGCCCCAAATACAGCCTTCAGCCAGAAGCCAAAGGCCTCAACATCAATCGGGATCACCACATTGCCATCCGCTGTCACCGCATCTTTGATTGGCGCCTGCGGATCGCGGCCATAGCCCAAGAGCTCTGAAGTTTGCAGGGGTTGCTCGGCCCCGAGCGATGTACTGGCGAAGGGCATCTTCGTGTAGGCGCCTGTTGGCGGCGTGCCATAAGTCGTCTCAAACGCAAACGCCATCTGCGCCCGCGCCCCTTGGGCTCGTGCCATAAACTGTCCTTTCTGCGGATGTGACCTTCCACGCAATTGTCTTGACGTTTTGTGATTTATTGATTGACTTAAGCTTGGGGGAAAAACCGATGTCTATTTTTGCAAAACAAAATGAAGCCAAAAAACCTAAAACACTGGAAGTTATTGACGATGACCCATCAGGTAAACCGTCAAGACCACCACTACCAGGTGAGACGCCCGCTCCTGAGCGGGACAGGCGTCAAAAGTCTGTCATTCAATCAGACCTTGTGATCACAGGTAACCTCACCACAACAGGTATTCTTGAGTTTTGCGGCCAAATCACAGGTGATCTCAGTGCCGATACACTTTTTGTAACCGAAGACGGGCGCATAAATGGCAAAGTCAGCACAAAGCACATCACAGTCAGCGGCACACTCACTGGTAACTTGGTGGCTGAGGATGCAACGTTTAAAAGCAAAAGTGCGACCAAAGCAGATATCCAATGTGAACGCGTTTCTGTTGAAGCTGGCGCCATGATTGATGGCCATATGACGTGCAGGCCGAAACGCTCCACTCAAGATTAAAGAAATCATCGCATTATATAAAAAATCTGCTAGCCTTCACTTGCTAATGTCTGGGGGCAAGGAGCAGAGATCTAAACCATTGGGACTTGATTTTAAAAAACCAAAGGGCAGAAAGAGTAGCCTTAAACCGTCAATTTTCATGATCCTCGTTATCGTGGGTCTCACCCTACTTGTTTTTATTTTAAATCTCCTGAGCAGCTATATCCCCGTCTAAACCAAATCGTGCATTTGACTTGTTCGTGCCTCGTCACCGAGGCAATCACAAAAGGCAGCTGCTTAAAGTCTTCCAATCAGAAAGTCATTCTAAGCTGTTGGCCGCTGTATAGTGTAGTACAACAACTACGATGGCAGCTTTTAGACTTGCGCCGCCCTCAACTGGAAGATCGACAGGCTCAGGCGCTTCAGGCTCGATCCAGTCGCAAAGCCCTCCAAGAGTTCGATCCACCGCAATCACGGCCCCGATTTGTCCGATTATAGCGTCAAGGAGAGCGTTTCGATCAGTCGATGATTGCACGATCACCTCGAGTTCGGCCTGATGTTGAAAGTGATAGGTCAACGGAGACAAGGTCACGCTTGGCTCTCCTGGATTTCCATCGCGCAGGATCATGAGCCCCGCCGGCGGAATGCGTTCCGGCAGAACTTCTCCGCGTAAAACAGCCATATGCGGGATCGTGCTAAGCAGACCCGTCAAAGCGCTTAGGATGGTTTCGCGGGTGGTGGGCATTGAGTTCTTCCCAAGGGATAGCTATGTCAATGAGCATACTGGCGGAGGTGATCGCTCCCGTTATAGGAGGACTGAGCATGAATACATCTGGAGTAACCGTTCGCGAAATTGTGGCGCAAAAATTTGATCTCAACGTGAATGAACTCTCCCATGAGACGTCTTTCATTCAAGATCTCGGCGCGAACAGCCTTGATAAAATTGAGCTGGTCATGCGTTTAGAGGAAGCGTTTGGTCTTGAAATTAAAGATGCAGAGTCTGAGGAAATCATAACCGTTGGTGACGCAGAGGCATTTGTTCAAAGAGCCTTGAGCGCTAAACGCTAAACCTTTCGAGCCAATTCGCCACGATCAGTCCAGGTACCGCTGCCTGCACCCGATCAGCATCCCGCGCCAGATTGAGCCTTTTCACTAGTTTCACCTGCGGCACCAAAAGAAAGATCGGCACAGTACTGCGTCCACGACCCGATTTTGAGCGAGACGCCACGCCCAGTCCGCGATTGTTGAGCCGGCCATCTGCCACCAGCAAGCTTGGACCGCTCCGCCGGTAGACAAACCGCAACCGCAGACCCCGCCGCCGCTCCCATTCGCCTGGGGTCAGCGCCTTGCCGCGCGCGCCCTTACCGGCTGCCGGCGTTGGGATAGCAAGCCAGAACCCGTCCTTTGAGCGGATCAATGGTCCGGTGTCGTGGGCCCCGATGATTTGGGGTGCATTCGACCAGACCAGAGCTGCGGCCTTCAAACTTTCCCCGGTTTTCGGATAGGTTTGGCTCCGGATCGAATTCGACAATCGCCGACCGAGGCCAGCTTGAGTGATCTGCCCGCGCCATGCGGTTTTAAGGTCCGTGCCCGCTGCACGCATCGCAGTGCTGACAGCCTTTTCCCCGGCTTTCACCTCGTCTGCCATCACGGCAATGAGGTCGGGTTTGATATCAAGGCCAAGTTTCATGCTGGAGTAAGCTCAATGGTCCAGACCAACCGCTCCCGGTCGCGTTGCGGCTCGCCCTGGATCAGGAAGGTTTCCTCGCCGATCAGGATCTGTTCCTGCGGCAGAGGGGCTGGAATATCCGCCACCCGGACATCGATCCGGGTGGTATCTGAGAGAAGCCGAGCCGCACCAAAGTCAGTGAGTTCATCCGGCCGCCGCAGGATGCCACGAACACAGGTGAATTGCCCCTCAACATCACGGTGCCAAATTTCAACCGAGAGATTGGCATCCCTAAACAAAACACCAAGCGCATCAGCGAAGGCTGTCATCAGGTGCGCTTGGCCGAGCGCAGCACCTGTGGCCGGGTGCAAATCGGGAGTGGATTGCTCTCGATCTCCAGACGCACCCACTCATCCCGCTCCCGATCCGGAATCATACGGGCATAAAGCGGCAAGCCGATCGTATTGACTGTCTCAAAGGTGTCAGCCGGTGCGAAGTAGATCTCGAACAGGCCTTCAATCCCCTGTGGATAGAAAAACGCTTTATCAGTTGGCACCCCAATGGTCGCGGTGCCACCATAACGGCGGAAGGTGATGCCGCCAAAGGTAAACTCATCAACCGCCCTGCCCCGCAACTCATTCGCAGCAGCCGTGTTGAGATAGGTCTCGCGGATCTCCTTATGCGCCACGAGATCCGCAAAGAACGCCGAGCCACACTCCGCCCGCAGTTGCACAGGCCCGACCGCAAGCTCGCCCAAGCTATCCTCAACACTTTCAATTAAAGCTTGGCAACGTTTGCGCAGCGCCCCAGAAGCTGGCGACTGATTGTCGAGATCAAAATCGATCTCCGCCACAGGCGTGATCCCAAATTCATTCGCGAAATTGATTACCACCGAGCCATCACGAGGATCTTTAACCAAGCCCTGAATGCCGTTGAGAAGATGATACTCAAACGTTGCCTCTGCATCAGTGCGCAGGCGTCGCATACGGCGTGCAATCTCGGCTTGGGCCTGCTGGGTCACGCTCTCAGAGCCAAACTCACGAATACCTTGGATCTCGGATGCCCAAAGTACATCTTGTTTTTTGAACTGACGACACACGAAGGCCCGCACCTGCCGGCTTTCCGGCATCTGCTGATCATAGCCTCCGCCCCGTTCCGAAAACGGGATGAGCGACAAAGTGCCATCACGACTTTCAATCACGACCGTACGGGTGCGTACGCCGCGTTCTGCGAACAAATCGGAGCCAGAAAGAGTGGCAGGCTTGAATGGAATGTTTTCGAGGGCGCGGGTGAGTTCTATGACGGAGAAGGCATCGCCTTCAAAGATATCCATGGTGGCCATAAGCCAGCCTCCTTAATGTAATGGGTTTGGGGCTACGCCTTAGCGCAGAATAATGCCAATTGAGGCGAGTGCCGTGGTGGCGGTAGTAATCTGGGCCTCGGTTGCACCATCGGGCCAAACAAGGTCTTGACGATTGACGATGGCAGGACCCCGGAAAAGTATAACTGCGGACGCATCAGTTGCGCTCGCATCCACAGAGTCCCACAGGATGCCAGAAGCGTTCTGACTGCCGTTGGACGCGCTAGGTGCAAAGCTTGTGTATTTTCCGCCGGTGGTAATTCTTCCAAGCACCGTGCCCGGCGCAAGCTTGCCTGCGCCAGATGCGAGGGTGACGGTTTCGCGGGTGTAATCACGCAGCACTTCCCAGACGAGAAAGCCGCCTGTGTGTTTTCCTTCTGTGAGCATGGTCATGAACGATTATCCTTTCTGGCGGAATGTACGGGCGATCACATCGCCCCAGGATTGGGTGTTGGCCGCGCGCCCGGGTTGGGCATGGGCGGCGGTGATGTCAGGGGTGGCGTCGGCCTTGACTGCCAGAAGTCGATGGCGGACCTCGTCGAGCCCCACGTCTTCCTCTAGGAAACGACCTGCCATCTGCGGCTGGCCCGCAAGGCGGCAAAGATCGATCACAGCGCGGGCATGAGACATCGCCTCAGCGCGGATCGCCCCAGCGTCGAGTGGTGCGTCGGGTGGTGCGTTGGCGGCTGCAGCGCAGTTCTCTGCCGCACGCGATTGGGCGTTTCCGGCTTGAAGACCCTCGTCCCGCACACTTGTACACGTAGGATCGGCGGTTGTTGCCACCGGATCAACGTTCCCGGCGGGAACCTTGGTCGCGGGATCAGAAGCGATTGGCGCAGCGTCATTGCCTGCCACACCTTTATCGTCTCCAACGATTTCCCTGGCTGTGGTTGCGGGGTCAGGCGCGATGGCCTCAACTGCCTCAACCAGTTCAGGCGGGACGTTACGGAACCGCCCGATATCAAAGCTGGCGGCAATCCGCACCGGCTCTGCCATGCGCGTGGCCAGCCCCGCCTCCAACGCATCTTTTGCGTCAAACCATGTCTCCGCCGACAGCAATGCCGCTATTTCAGCCTCCGGCTTGCCGGATTTGGCCGCGTATCCCCGCGTCATGCTGGCTGCGATCTTGTCCAACGTGCCGGCCATGTCGCGCATGTCTGCGGCCGTGCCCATGACAACGCCAGACGGGTCATGGATCATCAGAAAAGCGTTTTCTGGCATGACGATCTCGTCGCCCGCCATGGAAATGTAGCTCGCAGCGGAGGCCGCGATACCATCGATCCAGACGGTAATTGTGCCTGCATGACGGCTCAGCGCATTATAGATCGCCACCGCATCGAAGACCGAACCACCGGGGCTGTTCAGCCGCAGATCGATCGGTGCATCATCCGGCAACGCCCCCAGCTCGGCCAGAAACCCTTTGGCAGAAACGCCATAAGCGCCGATTTCGTCATAGATCAGCACTTCCGCGCCCGTTGCCCGGGCACGGATCGTGTACCAACTGTTCATGGTGTCACTCCTGTTTGGATTGAGCGGCGTACTCGTCGCCTTTGTCATCTGGTTCCGGCGTCTGGCTCGGTGTTGCCCGCGCACCTTGCGTCTCGCCTGGGCTGGTGCGGTACACGAGCCCAAACTGCTTTGTCCGCGCAGCATCGGCCGCGTTTTCACGGTCGACCTCCTCGACATCATAGCCCGTGGCCTCGACCACCTTGCGTCTTGAGGTGATGCCCGCCTCCATCGCCAGCACCTGCGCCTGAATGTCTTTCAAGGGATCAACCCAATCCCACCGTGGTGGGATCCACTGCACTACGCGCGCAGCCGCGGGATCAGACAGATCCAGCCGACCCGCCAGTTGTGCGGTTTCAAGCCAGCGACGCCAGATGGGTCGGCAGAGCTGATGCGCAATCACCCCGTGCTGCAATTGCTGCACGCGGCGGCGGAATTCGACAAGTTCGGCCCGCAGGCTCGAATAATTGGCCTGGCGCACATCGCCAGTAACAAGGTGATAGGGCAGCCCCAGCGAGGCAGAAACCGCAAGCAGCGTGCGATATTGAAACGCCTCATAGCCGCCGCCGACATCAGCTGGGCTTGAGAACCTCACATCCTCGCCCGGCAGCAGAACCTGCATGGTGCCGGGCTCAAGGCTGGCCATAGCTGCGCCATCAAGATCCGCCTCGCCCTCGCCTATTATCGGATCTTCCGGCGCTGTCTTGGTGATGAAGCCGGCAAACATTGCTGCTGTCTTTTTGCGATCTAGTTCGGCGTCATCATACTGATCAAGCAGGAACAACCGCACCATCGCTGGCGCAATATGCGGCAAGCCACGGATCTGACCCGCATCAATGGGGCGGTAGATGTGTAGCACATCTTCGGCTGGCACGCGCATGGTTTCTGGTATCGCGACGCGGTGATCCGTGCTGTCGCCAGGATGACGCCTGCGGAAATGATAAGCCACCCGCCTACCGATTAGGTCAAACTCGATCCCGCAGCGGATGCGGTTCCCGTTCGGGGCCGTCTCGGTCTTCTCGAATGGCAGCATTTCCGATTGTAGTAGCTGCAACTGCAGCGGCACCAACAAGCCGTCCTCGGCCCGGCGGGGCCGCATCCGCACGAAGCATTCACCCGCAACAAACATTTCGCGCGCAACCATCGCCTGCAGACCATAAAAATCCGTCAGCCCGTCGGCATCCGCCTCATCGGTCCAAGCAAGCCAGAGCCGCTGGACCTCATCACGTAATGCTGCATCCTCAATCAGTGAGGACGGCTTAATTCCATCCCCCACCATGTTGGATGCAAAGGCCTCGCAGGCATTCGCCGCATAGCCGTTCGTCACCACCAGTTCACGCGAGCGGGCCAGCAACTTTGGCCCACCCGATGCCACCAACGCATTGATGTTTTCAAGCGGTGGGTTCCAGCCCCGCAGCCGGCGTTTTGACATCGCCCCTTCAAGACGCGCACGCATCGCTTTGGGGCCGCCCGGCTTGGGGCGACGGAACGTGTCCAGTAACCCCATGTGTTAGAGCCCTTTAGATGTGAGAATGCGCACCTGCCTTACGATCCGCCGTCCTTCGAGTTTGGCGATTTCGCGATCCAGCGCCTCTATGGCGCGGTCGATTTCAGCCGCGCTGCGGTAATCCACAGTCTTGCCGTCATAGCTAACGCGGGCGACGCCGGAGGAACGTTGGACTGCGAGCGCCTCCCGGCGGGTGCGGAGTTCAGAAATTGTGGCCATTTATCACCCCATATAACTCGACCGCATCGTCCGCCTTCTTGCAGATGGCCGCAGCGTTGGTTTTGCGTTTGCCTCTACCGCTGGCCCGCTAGTTTCGACCGCGAGCTGTCGCTCCAACTCGGCCCACCGCGCCTCCGACCAGCGGTCCGCACCGGCAATCCAAGCAGCTGCGCGCGCATATACCCGGCAATCCAGCGCCTCATTGCGCTCACGCAGCTTTTGCCATTCGAGCTTTGCAAATCCGCGCTTGTTCTTAACGGTGACCAGCTGCTCAGCCGTCAGCTGCTTGAGCCATTCACTGTCGGCCCAATTTGGCAGATGCACTGTTCCCGCTGGAAACGAAGATCCCGCGGTGATTTCCTCTGGCGTCGGCCGATCCTGGCGCAGGAAACGATAGGTTTCCGCTTTGAAGGTCGAGGTTGCCACCGACCAGAGCCGCGCACCGCGCCGCAGCCGCTTGCCGCCAATCGTGGCATCCACAAAGGTTGGTCCCGTCACCGGGCTTGCGCGGTTGAACCCCTCAAGTCCCTTGACCGGTGCGACCTGTCCAAACCCCATCTGCCGCGCCCAGCCGTAGACCGCGCTGGTCTCATAGCCTGTATCGATCGCCAGTTTTGCAATGCTCAGGTGCTGGCCGCTGGCGTGTTGCCAAGTCTGCCCCAAAAGCTCGGAGAGTTTCTGCCAGCATGCCGAAGCTCCGGGACCACCCTCAATAACAACATGATCGATGAGCCAACTTTGCAGCCCCCTACCCCAGGCCCAGACATCAACCTCAATCCGGTCCTTTTGAACATCCGCGCCTGCTGTCAGAAACAACCCATCGGCCGGCACAGTGCCGGGTGTCCACTCTTCCTTCTGCCCCTGCAGGCGTTGCCAGTCGGGTGCCTCACCACTTTCCATCCAGGTCTCACCCAGCGATGTGTTGATGAAGGTCTTCATCATATCATCACCGCCAGCCCGCGCCGACAGGTAGGTTTTGACCATCGCAGCCAATCGAACCCAAGGCGAATAAAGCTCGTTCAGATGGAACCCGGCTGTGCCCGCAAAGGGCTGCTCAGCAACCCAGTGCCCCTTTGACACTGCCGCCCAGCGGACCTCGTCGCGCCAAGCTGCATCGCAGTCAACGCAGTGATACCGTGCAGTGTCCGGCTTGTGGCCGCCATCCTCGCCCTTGTCCCATTTGACCTGTGGCCAGATCAGGATTTGATCATACCCACAGTCGGGACATGGCACCCAGAAACGGCGCTGATCACTTTCCTCAAACGCCGTCTCGATCCGGCTCGCGCCCTTGTTCGTCGGCGTTGAGACCAGCACGATCTTGCGGTTCCAGAACGTCACGGTGCGCTTTCTTGCAAGGTTGACCGGATCGCCCTCGGCCCCCGCGCTGAACGGGTAGCGATCGACCTCATCACAAAGCAGCAACCGGATCGGACGACTTGCCAGACCAGAAGGTGCGTTGGCACCCACAATGGTTAGGTGGCCACCCGGAAACCGTTTGTGCAGGATCTTGTTGTTCCCATCCCGTGATTTGGGGTTGGCAATCTTGTCCTGTAAACAAGGCGTATCTCGCGCCATTGGTGAGAAGCGGTCCTTCGACCAGGTTTCAGCGTCCCGCTCTGTCGGCATCACCACCATGATCGGTGCCGGGTCATGGTCTATGTGAAACCCAACCATATTGAGTATAGATTCCGACTTACCAATTTGACTGCCCGACATGATCACAACAGTTTCCGCTGTGGGATCCGAGATCGCGTCCATAATCCCGCGCTGGTATTCGGCGCGGCTTGTTCGCCATTGGCCAGGCTCGGCGCTGGCTTCAGAACTCAGCCGCCGGTTCTGGTCCGCCCAATCGCTGATCGTCAGGTCCGGCGGTGGTTTCAGAACCGCTAGTGCCCTTGCCACCGTCCGTTTCAGGATCGCTGAGCCCATCAATGTCAGGGTCGGTTTTAAATTCAATGTCTGGCTCTGCGAGATCATCAAGCACCTCGCGAATGGCGGCACGAATAAGGTTACGGGTATCTCCGACTGTGGATTGCTCAAATACCTGTGGAGCCAGCCGGTCAGGCAGCGCCAACAGACGGGTTCTCAAAAGCGCCAGTACGGCGATCCAAGCCGCTTCAACCTGGTCGGCTGCAATCAGAGATCGGCGCTTTTCTTTCGCTTCCATTTCCGCAAGGTCGGCGCGGGCCCGGATAAAGCGCACACGTTCGGCGGCATAGTCGGGCGCACCCGCCTGCGCCTTCAGCGCCTGATCGCGCAGGTAGCGCACATATCCACGCACCGACCCGATCAGATCATACTGACCGCGCTCCGCCTTCGGGATCACCCCCTCCCGGCTCAGTTGCTGAACCCTGCGCTCCGACAGATCAAGCAGCTTTGCGATCACACCGATGGATTGGGTGGCTGCTGACATAAAGTGATCCTACAGGTTTGAAATGAGCCATGTTATTGCTGCGATTATAGTGGATAGAGCGCCCCAGTAGAGCGAAGCTGATTGCATCAAACAACGCAGCTAGGAGCCGCCAATTTGCCCCACCTCAACCCGCAACAAACGCACCGCCATCAGCTCCGCACCGCAAAGGAGCAACGCAACCACGACGCAGCGCTGGCCGCCTTCCTCGGCAAAAAGGCCGAGATCGACGAGATGCTCGCCCGCTTGGCACACCTCAGCGATAACCATTTCAACAGCCATCCCGACGAGATCAACTGGGGCGACGTCGGCACTCTCGAGCACTATGCCAGCCTGCTTAAAAACATCACGGACAACGCCTTTAAGGAAGGCGAGCATGCAGTGTAATCAGCCACATAATCCAAAGATATCATGATGACGACCGCTGCAAGCCCCCGACAAACCAAGCTACAGACAATTATCTATATGCTGCGCAGAGACGAAGGTGCCACAATTGCCGAGATTGCCGCAGCTACCCAATGGCGAGCACACACCGTTCGCGGTGCAATGTCAGGTGCGCTTAAAAAACGGCATGGCCTCAAGATCACATCACAACTCGATGCGATCCGCGGCCGCATCTACAGGCTGCCTGACACTAAGGTAATGTTCAAAACCACAAGGGCTGCCCACTACACCTATGCCAATGGCCTGCTCGTCCTCGGCCGTACCGAAACACTTAATGTGTGACTTCTCAGTAACTCAGCTACCTTTAAGCCCAGCCCTTTCTTGTAGAATCCTGCGGCATGCCAATGATTGTTGGCGAGGATTCGCCTGTATGAAACCTCAACTGCTCAAAGTGGTGCACCCCCGCGCCACTTTAAGCTGCCTCAGACTGGGCCAGCCTTGTGCTGGCCCTTTTTTATTTGCCCTCTTTGAGAGCTGCCGTGATCTGTGCACGCGTAATACCAAATTGCCGGGACAACGCAGCAGGCTTCACACCTGCTTGGATAGACGACCGGATCAAACCGATCTGTGATTGGGTCAACTGTGACAGGATCGGATCTGGCACGCTTTTGCTTTGCGGCTTGGCTTTCTCCTTGGGCGCAGTAAGACCGCGTCTGTCCAACTCGGTCGCCAATGCCTCTGCGAGACGCATAATGTCATGCTCAGGTAGATGCTGCAGCGAAGCCGCAAGATTTTGCGGCAGCACCGTTTTTGGCACCTCGCCTTCATCGGAGGACCGGTGCGTGTTAAGATCCTGTTGACGACTCATACATAGAAGTATCGCGCCCTGACAATCTTTTGCCAAGAAGCTCAAACAAGCGTCGCAGCAGATATCCCCGAGCCAAAGATACGCCGACAAATGCCAAGCCGATCGTCAAATGATCACTCAAGACGGCGTCGATGCCAAACAATGGGAACACGACGATTTGCGTCACCACGGCGAGAATATATCCAACAAAAACGTTGGTAATCGCTTCAATCAGCGACATGAGGCGAGACTGTTTCATGCGGCCACACGCTCAGCTTTCAGGGCATCGAAGGTCTGCTCGCCTCCCTCAAGTATGGCCTGTTGCCCCGTAAACTGCTGCCACCGCTCTACAGCAACATCAACATAAGCGGGGTTTAGCTCGATCCCGTAGCAGACCCGCCCCGTGGTCTCAGCCGCAATCAGTGTGGTGCCTGATCCCATAAAGGGCTCATAAACCGCCTGCCCCGGGCTTGAGTTGTTCAGGATCGGACGCCGCATGCATTCCACAGGCTTCTGTGTTCCGTGGACAGTCTTGGCATCCTGATCCTTACTCGGGATTTGCCACAGCGTCGTCTGCTTGCGATCACCCGCCCAATGGCCTTTGCCACTCTTTTTTACAGCATACCATGCCGGCTCATGCTGCCAGTGATAATCGCCCCGGCTCAGTACCAGCCGCTCCTTCGCCCAGATGATCTGGGAGCGGATCATGAAGCCAGCGGCCTCAAGACTTTCGGCGACTGTCGCAGCATGCAGCGCGCCATGCCAGACATAGGCGACATCGCCTGGAAACAGCGCCCAGGCCTCGCGCCAATCAGCCCGATCATCATTCAGCACCTTGCCGGTGCGTTTCGTCTTTGCCGCCCCTGTCTGATTGCGCCAGCCCGGATCGTATTCTACTCCGTACGGTGGATCGCTTATGAGCAATAGCGGCTTCACGCCATTCAGAACCCGCTCGACATCGGTGGCCACCGTGCTGTCACCACAAAGGAGCCGGTGATTGCCAAGGATCCAGAGATCGCCCAGTCGGCTTACCTGTTCATCAGGAAGTTCAGGGATATCATCTTCGCTCTCCCGTGAACCAGCGCCCTCCTCAAGGCTGTTCATAAGCGCGTTCAATTCGTCATCAGTAAAACCCGTCAGGCCCAGATCAAAATCAGCCTCCAACAAATCCGCCAGTTCGAGGTTCAAGAGGTCCTTGTCCCACTCCGCGTTCTCGCTTGAGCGGTTGTCCATGATCCGAAAAGCGCGGGCCTGGGCCTCGGTTAAACCTTTGGCCACATGCACTGGTGCGGTCTTGAAACAGAGCTTGCGCGCCGCTTCCAGCCGCGTGTGCCCGGCTAGAACAACCATTGCCTCATCCACAACGATCGGCTGTCGCCAGCCAAACTCCTGGATCGAGGCTGCCACTGTGGCGATAGCCTGCGTGTTGTTACGCGGGTTGCGCGCATAGGGAATGATCTGCTCAAGCGGCAGGTCGAAAACGTCCATGAGTGTTTCCTTGGAAAAGCGCCGAACCGAAACAGGTTCGGGCCGTGAAACGAACCGTAGGTCCGCGAAACGAAATGGGGTCAGACCCCCGTTTCGTTTCAGGCGGGGTTTAGCTGGCCGTCAGGCTCAAGTTTCATTGAGGTTTTGCTCAAAGCGAAACGAAATGGGTGTTTTTGAGGCTGTTACTAGGAAAGCGCGGCGCCAAGCCCCACCGTATACGGTTACAAACAGGAAGGACCCGTTCAATATCAATGGGTTAGGTGGTGCAATATTTTGACTGGAGACAGTTTTTTCTGCAAAATCGGTCACCATTTACACCTCAACAAACCCGTTAAAACCGACCCGTTCTCTCGGCCACACGACGGTCATCTTATCGTTCTTATAGCCTCACGATCGGGATCTGTCACACCTTGTGGTGTCTCACCAAAAAATGTCTCGCGCGAACGAAAGGGGTTGACAGGGCGGCCGCGTTTACCGCCGCCCCGATCACTCATCCGGTCCGCTGAATAACGAACGCCATCGAGCGCTTGCGCGGCACGGCCTTGCCGTTGAGCCGCAAGACAATCACCGCCAGCCCGTACTCAAACCGACGGTTCGCCGTGGCACGACTGATCCCGTGCTGCCAACTGATACCCTTCCAGGCCTTGCGGTTGGCGCGCGCCCAAAGGATCTGACCAATGTCCTTGTCTAGCCATCGCAGCCAGAGCATTGCCTCGTCAGCCTGTGTGATCATCCGCGGCGAGGGCAGCGGCCGTTTCATCCGAGGCTCCTGCCCCACCTGATCGGCGAAGGTGGAGACGTAGTCAGGCCAGGCGCTGACGAAACCCTGGGGGCGCACAGGCGGCATGGACCGCATGACGTCCGCTGCGAGGTCCAGCCGGTCAGCCACCGTAGCACGGGTCCATTCATCACCCATTGCGCACCTCCCTGACCTGTTGGCGTGGCCCGTATAGTTTCGCGCCTAGCTGCTCAACCAGTGCACGCTCAGGCCATGTCAGACGGTCATCATGGACGCTGACAGCCAGCACGCCCTGCTCATGCCAGCCATCGCGCTTGACCTGCTCGGGGTCGCGGCGGTGACCGCCGTAGCCTCTTGGAGTGAACCGCATACAATTCATGACGCACCTCCCTCTGCGACACCCAGTTTTGATGAGGGCAAATCGACGGCTGTGTCCTTGGGCACCCCTAGCCTATCAAAATCCGAGGCGTCGATTTGCACCTGATTTTTATCAGGTGTCGTCAAAGCGGAGACACGATTGCGGCGCATCAGGTCGGCCTTCTGTGCACGCGCCTCAGCACTCAATGGTGACAGCCACGGGTTCTTTGCCAACCGAAACGGCCAACTCGCGCAGTCAACCGCTGTACAGAGCCGCACTTCCTGAGCTGATTCATTGCAGCAATCGAGACATTTGAGGCGCAGGGCCCGCAAAGGCGAGACGCGGTTATGGCCAAGTTGCTTCAACTCGTCCGCCGACATGGCGCGCGGATCACGGCCGACATCATCACCATCGCGCTGTTCCAGACCAATTTGACGATGGCAGATCATGCGACACCTCCATTCGTCTCGATCGCCCAGAGCAGGATGGCTATGGCATCGGCCTCGTTGTCATCCGCAGGGTTGAAGCCGCGTTTGCGAGCAGCGTCGATCATGGCCTGCTTTGGCGCGTTACCCTGACCGGTTAGGTATTTTTTGATGGTACCAACTGGGACGCCCTCATATGGCACGCCCCTGAGTTCACCCCAGCTGGTCAGTGAGGCCATGAGGCCGCCGTAAACATGGGCAGCATCGGTGCCTGCATGCCGCCTTACTTCTTCGTACCAGATCGTCGAAATCGGACCCGACAGCCGGTCGAGTTCCGTTAGCCAGTTCGTAAAGCGCAGGTAGCGCATGCCACCACCGTCATAGCGGCCGGGCTTGAAGCTGGCAGTGCCGCTGGTGATCAAGCCGTCATAGCCACGGATAGCCCAGCCAGTGGTGGTACCCAGATCGAGGGCAAGAATGGTGCGTGGGTGTTCGTTTGTTTGGGTCATGCAGACCTCCTCTTCGGTTTGGTGAGCGAGGCGAGAGGACTGGCCGGTGAAGGCTGCGGTCTCGCCAAGCCCCGAAGGGTGGTCAGGTCAGGTGCGGGGCGAACGGGCCGCCCAGCACTTCTTTCAATTCCTTCAACGGGCAGATTTGAAAGAAGTCAGCCCGTAAAGCGTTGAACAGTATGTATAATATACCTTCTTTCAATATTACTTATATTTCAATAGGTACCTTTTCCTTACTTCTCATCGCGCGCGAGCACACACATATATACTGGTGTCCTCTTGAAAGATTGAAAGAAGTGAAGGAAGTCAAAAATGCGTTTATGTACAGAGACTTAGACACAAAATTCTTTCAATTGAAGAAAGCCCCGTTTTGAAAGAAGCCTGTCGGTCACCTGACAATTCGGTAAACCATGGCCCTACGGCCGCCGGTCTCGCGCATGCCCGTCGTGACATCCCCGCTTTCGATCAGTGTCTCCAGAATCTCATTTCGATCGCGGGATTTCAACCATTGTGATGCGCGGGTGATCTCGGACTTGGTGATCCCCTTCGCCCCAGCATTTCGAATGATCTCCTTGAGCCGTTTAAGATGAGCCTCGACCTCGGTATCGGCCACATGACGCTCGACCGCAGCCATGGTCCGCTGCGCAAAATACCGCACAAAATCAATGGCCCAATCCGCTGCCGTGAGGTCGATTTCAGGACGCGCTGGATCACGGCCCACTGCGACGATCAATGCCAGTTTCAATGAGTTTTCGCCAATACGCGCTAGGATCGCCGTACATGCCGTCCCCGCTGCTGCGCGTAACTCACCTGTCAACTCGAGACTGAGCGCCTTGAACCGTGCGCGAGCCTCCTCAGTCATCGGCACGATCATCGGCGTCACGGTGGTGTTCTGGTCCGCGGTCTTGCCTATCAGATTGCCCTTCTGGAGCAAGCCGCCTGCGGCCACGCACTGCAGGTCCCGGATCAGCGCCGGTGGGGCCTGCCGAATACCAACAGCGATGTTCTCGTCCGGGTAATCCTCATCACTCGGCAGGATCAGGAAACGCGCAAGCGAGCCATCGACGACGTTTGCACCCTGCAATGCCCCCCAGAAATGCAATGGCGTCGTGGTACCGTAGACGCAAAGGCAGGGTTGATTAATATCTCGCCGCTCGTTCGAGCCATCCCGGTTGGCATATTCAGCGCCAAGAAATATACCACCCGCTGAGGTGAAGAGCTCTGTCATGTTGTCCAGTATCTCAGTTATGTGACGCGGACTGCGCTTGCGATCAGCGGCGGCCGCCAAAAACATGCCAAACTCGTCGATCTGGAACAGGATCGCAGGCTGGCGGTGCAGCGCGGTCAGAAGCCCCGCGCCAGAAGCGATCTTGTTGCCACCAAGGTAATGGGACAATCCCGCCTCAAAGAAGGTCTCGTTGATGATTTCGCGGGCGTGGTTCTTGCCGGAGCCACTATCAGCGATGCCAACTACATAAAGGTTTGAGCGCAAATTACTCTCAGTTCTGTATTGCCGTCCCATTAGCGCGCCGATGGCACATAGGCTGGCCCCAAGAGACAAAAGCGGTTGCGGACGCCGTGCAGTGTTCAGCATGTAATTGGTCAGATCGCCTACCAGACCGTCCGGCATCGCCAGCGTAAACGGCGGGTTGATTGGGGTGTCATCCGTTTCGACAGAGTGGCTACTTAACCTCGATAACAGCCCGGCCGCTGGATGTGCCACCTCAGGATCAACGCTACCATCCAGGCGCAAACCGGGATCAGGCTGCCAGCCGCGCTCCATGGCGAGATGGTAGATCGTGCCTGCGCCGATCCGGTCGGGTTTGAAGCTGGCCCAGGCCTTGGCCGTGGTCGCGGGTACATCCTTTGCTGCTTGTGCCGACCAGTCAGCGAAGAGATCGGCCCCAGCGTCAGCAAGCGCGCCTTTGAGCGCCATACCGACGCGCATCCAGCTGTCATAATCCAGCTCGGCATTGGGCAGCCATGCGAGCGCTGCCTCAATGGCGGGCAAAGTCCCAATCTGACTGTGGCTACGCAAATGCTCGGCTGTCGAGGACGCAGTTGTCAGGCCACGTTGGCGCAGGCCCTCCGGCAACAATGTGTAGGCTTCATCAAGGAAGGCACTGGCGTCCTCAGCAGTGATTTCAGGCAGCTCCGTGATATCGAGATCAGCCAACCCTTCCTCGGGCCAGACATAGGGTGCGCCAGTGTCGGGATGGGTTGCATACGCCAGGAACTGCTGGCCAAGGCACAGTACTTCCAATGGGTGGCGCTTGATGCCCCGGAACGGTGCCGTCGCGCGGTAGATCAGCATGCGCTTCGGTGCCTTTCCGATCCGTAGGGCTTGGGTGTCGCCCAGCCGGTCGCATGCGAGTTGCTCGATGCGGAGCGCGAGATCGGGACTGTCCACGATATCGATATCGACTGCAGCAACTGCACCGCCAACAATCCCAACGCCGCAATCGGGCCATGCCGACCAAGTCGCAATCTCGACATCTGTGGTTGGGCGCTCTGCATGCCGGTTCCATTCCGGGTAATCAACCCAAGCGCCACGCTTGAACTGTCCCGGCTTTTTGGTGCCTGGGCCAATTGGCAAGATGCCGTAGCCGTTGGTGACGAGCCGCGCGCCAAAGCGCGCCATGTAGGATAAATCATTCATCAGAAAGGCACCTCCGGGGTCATGGCGTCGAGCCGTGTGCGGTCTTGTCCCGCCAGCGCGCGCAGTTGGTCGCAATATCCGGTGATGACCGCATCAAGGAAGCGGTCCCATTCGGTCACCGTCAGATTGGCGAGATCTGATTTGCCGATGCTCTCGAGGAACTCGCCACCATGTTGACCGCCAACGCTCATTGCCTGCATTTCATTCGGGGTGGGATCGATCATACCTGTCCTCCTGTGGCAGATGTTCTGGCAGGTGCGGGAGCAGAGGTGTTTGCGGCTTTTGTCCCGTCGCTTGTCCGAGACGGTGAATATCGGGTTGAACCAGCCAAAGCCGCGAGGTTCCCTGTGGCAGACGGTGCAGAGGCCGGGGTGGAGTTGGGGCATGGATCGAACCTGTAACCGGAGATTTCAAAATAGCGGCCCGATGGGCGGACCGAGATGTCGCTTGGGATCGCGAGACGGCTTGCCTGCGCAATCGCTTCATCAACGCTGAGCGGGACTTTTGTGCCCGGCGCACACTTACGCCACCAGTCCGCTGCCTTCTGGCGAGCGTAGCCCTGATGCTCAATGCAGACCCATTCGCTGTAGCTCGTGAGCCCGCAGTGATAGATGACCTTCAGCGAGGGCCGCCCGCCCGGCTTGCGGTGTCGGCTGTATGAAACACCACTTACCTGCAGCCATTGCGGCGTTTTTGGCGATAGGATTGGCAGCGCAGCGGCGGTCGGTGCGATCTTCACTTCACGGGCGGGAAACTCGTATCCGCAATCCGGGCATTCAGTGGCCGAGAGCGCGATGATGCTCTCGCATTCCGGACAGAGCTTCGTTGGTGCGTCGCCCCCGCCACCTTCGCCGGGGCGTTTGGGTCGCACCAGATCAATCGGCCCATGGCGGCGTACATTTCCGGCAAAGTCCAGAACGAGGCAGTTCTCCTTGCCCGGTGCCAGGCGCGTACCGCGACCAACCATCTGGACGTATAGCCCTGCAGATTTGGTGGGGCGTAACAATGCAATCAGATCGACGCCGGGCGCGTTGAAGCCCGTGGTCAACACGCCCATCGATGCCAACGCCCGTATTTCGCCGCGCTTGAAGGCCGCGATAATAGCATCGCGCTCGTCCTTTGGCGTATCGCCAAAGATGGTGCGGCAGGTGATCCCCTGACGATCGAACTCCTGCGCAACGTGGTGGGAGTGTTCGACGCCCGAACAGAAAGCCAGCCATGACTTGCGATCTTTACCGTAGTCGATGATCTCGTTGACAGCGGCCCGAGTTGTGGCCTCATGGTCGACCGCGACGGCGAGATCGCGGGCAATGAAGTCCCCCGCACGGGTGCCAACCTTTGAAACATCCAGCCGGGTGGCGGGCTGCTTGGAAACCAGAGGGCTCAGATACCCTGCGTCAATCAGATCGCGCACCGGCGCCTCATAGGCAATGTCGGTGAAGAGTGCGTCCTTGCCCTCATGCAGCATGCCACTGCCTGTGCGGAACGGTGTTGCGGTAAGACCGATCACCTTCAGCGCCGGGTTGATACACTTTAGCGCATCAAGGAAACGCCGGTACATGGTGCTAGAGTTGCCCGGGATCAGATGGGCCTCATCAATCAGCACCAGATCGGTGTGGCCGATCTCAGCGGCACGGCGGTGGATCGACTGGATGCCGGCAAAAAGAATTCGCGCTTTCGCATCGCGTTTGCCCAAGCCTGCCGAATAGATGCCTGCCGGGGCATCGGGCCAAAGGCCGATCATTTCGGCATGGTTCTGCGCAATCAACTCGCGCACATGGGTCACGATCAGAATACGCTGATCGGGCCAGGCTTTCAGCACGCCTTCGATGAAGGACGCCATGACGAGCGACTTGCCCCCGGCGGTCGGGATGACAACACAACAGTTGCCAGAATTTTTCTCGTAGTACTTGTAGATGGAAGCAATAGCAGTCTCTTGATATGGTCTCAGGGTCAGCATGGCGCGGCCTCCGTGTTGCGAGCATCATTTGACCAAGTGGAGCCATCAATCATGCGGTAGGTGACAATGTCGTCCCCCGCATCGATGACCTCCCCCGGCACGAGATCGGGGATGAAGAGATGTTTGACGCAAGCGGCCCGCTGCTCAGCCGGCGCCAGCATTCTGTCATGGCGTGCGCAGTGCCATCCGCCATCGACGGCCGTAGAATGCAGACAGGACCGACAGGTCACAGCAGCCCCGCCACCCTCATGGCAGGCAGCATGGTGATCGCAAAAACGGCATTCAAACCAAGCCGGATCTTCGCTGATCCGCGCAGGCGGGTGTTGGGCGAAGATGACCCGGCCAGCCTTCTCCAGAAGGCGTTCGGCCATGCCAGGATCAGCCTCAACCCGTTCGATATGAAGCGTGTCGGTGTTCTTGCAGACCGCCATGTAAAGCGCGCGGGTGATGCCAGTCAGGTGCATGTAGATCTGCATCTGCGCAGCGTGCTGTGGCTTTGACAGCACCACGCCCTTCGCGCTCAGGTCGGCAAAGCTCTTAACCCCATGCGTTTTGAATTCCAGCACATGCCAGGTTTTCGGGGCCTCAAGCAGACCGAGTGCGACGCCATCGAGCGAGCCACCAAAATGACCGCCATGGGCCTCCACTCGGATTTGACGCCCTGTTTCCGGATCCAACTCCAAAACAGTGGCCCCGGTGGCGCGCAGGTTGCGGACCATGCGGTCCTCTTCTAGCTGCCCGGTCTCAAAAAGGCGCAGCAGGCGCCCGGAATGGCGCGAGGGCGTCACCCAGCGAAAATCATACCAGAGCGCCCGGGCGCAGGATTTGCCGATGATCGACGCGCCAAGGTGATCACGAAAGCCGTCGCCCTGGCGTGCCTCATAGGACGCATAGATGGCCGTGAGTGTTGGCGTGGGTGGTGCGGGAAGATCAGCCATCACAATCCCTCCCGTTCGCTGCGGATTTGGGCCTCAGCCAGAATGCCGTCCCAGGTCGCGGGATCGTGCCGCTCACGGAGCACGCCGATCAGCGCATCCTTGAGCTTTTCGCGGCGACGGCGGCCGGTGCCTTTGGCGAGCAGTTCGGACCGTTCGCGGCACAGGTGGCGCAGCGCGGTTCTTGCCCGGTGGAACCAGTCAGGGTCGATGGATTTTTGCCCCCGCTGCCGCGCCAGATCGGCGGTTGCGATCTGCGTGCGGATCTTGGCGATGTCGTCGTCGAGTTCGATCAACCGGCGCTGGTCTTCAGGCAAGCCGGGGCTGATCGCAGCCAAAGGGCCTGCGTTATGTAGGTCAGTCATTGGAATATCCTTAGATGGGTTTGGGCGCTGCTCCGACGAAGGGATGCGGAGCAGCGCAGATGATCAGCCCTTCTTGTTCCAGGGCGCAGAGGCCATCTTGGGCGGGGCAGAAGCGACCTGCGTTGCTGGCGGTACTGATGGGGTTGCAGCAGGCTTTGCAGCAGTGGTCGTAGCGCCCCCACCTTCAGGCGGCAGATAAGCAATGGCATTGCTCTCGCCGTATCCGTTCTTCGGCGGCTTGATCTTCACCTGGATCCTCATAGGGGTAAGGTGCAGCTCCTCGCTGTCACTCACATGCATCCGGCCCGTCGCATGGCAGATGGCCGACAGCGCTCGCTGGGCAATCTCGACCGTGGTAGGGTTCGGGTTCACCA
Organism: Celeribacter marinus; assembly: GCF_001308265.1. Lineage (GTDB taxonomy): Bacteria > Pseudomonadota > Alphaproteobacteria > Rhodobacterales > Rhodobacteraceae > Celeribacter > Celeribacter marinus. Next base: position 49,878 of record NZ_CP012023.1, on the reverse strand, counting down.
AGTTTAGCTGGTCGAAGATCTTACGGCCCGTGTGTGGGCCATCCATAATATCCAGCATCAGCCAGAGAAACTGACCCATGCCATTCTTGGTAACGCGCATCTCGCTCTCAACGATCTGAGCGCTGTATTTGCCAGCAGGCAATAACTCGTGGGCGGTGGTGGGCTCAACGCTAGTGGCGTCGAAGGACGTGTCAAAACGTGCCATAATGATATCCTTTTAGGTTTTATTATTCAGGTTGAGGCATGGCTGCGAGGAACTCTGACCACGCGAGCGGCAGAGTGTCCGGCAGGCCGTAACGGTTCTTGGCGAGGAAGGCGGGACGCTCTTCGGCGTGCATGACGCGCGCACCGGACCCAAGCGCACGGGTAACCTTTTTGTTGAATCCGACATCGGATTTGGCGACTGAGATCCTGTAGTTCGCAAAGAGCACCACATCGGAATGCTCTTGCAGCAGCGCCGAGGCGCGGGCCTGCAATTTGATCACATACCGATCGTAGGGTTCGTGCTCGGGGCTGTCGAAGCGCTTGATATCGGTATGTGCAATCTGGATGGCGACCATGCCTTTGCGGTCCCGCAGTGCGTTTAGCTTATCGAGATATTCACGCCAGATAATCAGCGCCTCAGCGTAGCCCTTGCCAAAGCCTGGGGTTTCGATCGACTGCCAGCCGTTGCGCTTGCAGGCTTCCGCCCAGATCAACGGCTCCAACCAATCGACACTGTCAACGATGACCGTGCCATAGTCGTGATCCTCATTTAGGAGCGCGTCGAGCGCTTCCGCCACTTCGGCATAACTGGTTGCAAGAGGAAAATGCGGAACCTGCAATTTGCCGAGGCCATCCTCAGTCATAACGAACACAGGCCTGTCAGCGTCAGCCGCGAAGGTTGATTTACCGACACCAGCAACGCCGTGGATCAGAATGCGCGGCGGCTGGAGCACCGATTTTTTGCGCAGAGATGCGAGGGAAATGGCCATCAGCGTACCTCCTCCCTGCCTGAAACCAGCCTAAGCCTTAGCGCACCCATCTTCACGGTCCGTGCGGGCTCGAACCCTTTGCGCCAGGACTCCGGCAACGCACCAAACTTGCGCTCAGAGACGCTGAACTTCGTGTCGATGAACTCGGCCGGATCCTCGCCGCTGTCGGCAATGTTTTGGGCAATCTGTGCAAGCTTCTCTTGGTTCCAGTCCACGCGCTTGGGCAGATCGGCTACCACTGTGTAATCGCCATCGACCAGCCGAACAGTGCCGGTATCCTTACCGCAGGCCCGCCGGGCCTCCTCAGCACGGGTGGCATAACGTACTTCGAGAGCGGTGCCGAACCGCGTATTTGCTGCTTTCAGCTGCTTGCTGGCGTGATCAAGTTCACCTTGCAGCGCGACCAGCAGGTCTACCGGCATCTGAGACAGTTCGCCCGCGGGCAGATTAAGCATGTCGTTCATGCTTGGGATGTTTACAGGATAGGTCATAGGGACTCCTTTGGGGTTAAAAAATCAGGCGGCTGCGGCCAGTTGCTTCACAGCGGCAGAGGGGACGGCGCAGTTGTGCGGCCGGACGATGGCGACATAGGCAAATCGGTCCGGGCCAAGGCGTTCTTGGACAAGGTGGATGCGTCCAAGCTCACAAAGCCGAAATGCTGCATTGGCAGTCGCGCGGAGGTCTTCGAGAGCGGGTTTCCTCAGAGTGGAAACGCTCGAGGTCGTATCAACCGCCAGAAAGCCGTCATGATAAACCAGCCGTGCACCAGGCGCCGCGGTATCCACCCAGGCCATCAGCTTGAATTCCGAAACATTGGGCGCATTCACGAAGAAACGAGAAATCATGCGGCGCACCGAACGACACTCAGATGACGATTAGCGCTGCTGGCTTGTGTATTCTTGACTTCAAAGTCGATGATATCTGTCAGGCGATAGCGCACGTGCCGACCGATCCGGACGAACTGCGGCCCACGGCCCTCCGCGCGCCAACGCTCCAAAGTGCGCGGCGCAATGTTCCAGCGCCGAGATAAGAGCTTCGTGCTCAATAGAGAATATTCTTGGTTCATAGCGGTCCTCATCACGTTGATGAGAACACCTTGCCAAACCCTTGGGTTGGAGGTCGTGGCATGAATGGTCGGTGGTCAAAATTAATTTTTGTAGGAAAATCAATGCTCCAAAAAGTTTCGGTCGGAGCTCCAACCCAACGCCCACCCTACACCGACCAATCTCCGACCAATCACCGACCGAATGGGACTGAGCGCCCGTCACCAAAACCGAATCTCGATCGCATCAGACACAAAAAAGCCCGCTCGCAGCGGGCCTGTTTAGCACGGAGGTTAGATGTCAGGAGCCGACGCGCATCGTCACCACCAAGGCGGGATCCAGCATGTAATACCCCCTTCGCCCCGAGACAGGATGAACAATGTCCCGCCACCCCTTGCGACTGGAAAACAGATAACTGAGTTTCAAGGAGGCAGATCCCGCCGCAACCAGGATCTGCACGCCACGCTGCTCAGGATCCCCCGTAACGGCGCAGATGAACAAATAGTTCAACGCACGCGCCTGCATGTCCGTGAACAAATAGTGCTCTCCAAAAAGCTCAAACGACAAAAACCTATCATAATCATTGGCATGTGGCGCACCAACGGACATGGATGTTGCTTCAAAATGCGCCCGCTCGTCGGCCCGCACAAGCAAGGTATCCCGATAGACCACCCAATCCTCGCCATCACCCGACGTCGACATCATTCCGCCTTTTTGAACGAAGGCCGTCACCGAACACGCTTGCTTGCGCAACACACGCATTGCGTCACGCCGCTCAAGATCGACCACCCCCTCAAAGTCAGGAATGGGTTGAACAGATCTCGCCCTCCCGTAAGCCACCGTAAAGGATCCATATATACGCACCGATAAAGTAAGCTGGCCCATTTCCACAACATAGCCCAACTCTGACTCGGAGATCCCCCAGTCTGCCAGAACCTCATTCAGGGTGAAATATTCTCGTGGAATCAACACTAGCAGCACCCCTCTATGTTCCTGTAATGTTCCTATCAATTTGACTATCCGATTTCAACCGAATACATATCCTATTTAGTCCACAACCCACCTGGGGATAACCATGATCGTCACTAACATTGCACAGAGATTAAAGGCACGTGCTTTCCAACTCGACATGACCCCCGCGGCCGTTGCAGAGGCCTCGGGCCTTAACCGTTCCTTCATCTATGACATCATCCGCGGCAAATCTGTGCGCCCGACCCGGTCTAAACTTCAGAAGGTTGCAGATGTCTTGAGGGTTGATGTTGCTTGGCTGATCGACGGTGATGGAACCCTAGAGGGTGAGGAGCCCAAGATCTACTCACCCGACACGACCTTTGTTGGCATTTCGGGCGTGAAGGCGAAGGCCTCGGCTGGTGGAGGCACGATCGTGCACGCCGAGGACGAGCAAGCCGGTAAGATGTATCATTTCCGGCAGTCTTGGATCGAAGATGAGCTTGACGCAAACCCAAAGAACCTCAGGATCCTGCGCGTCACCGGTGACAGTATGATGCCCACGCTGAATGATGGCGATACGATCCTTGTCGATATGGGACGCAAGTCACCCTATCCGCCAGGCCTATTCGTGTTGCACGACGGCATGGGGCTGATGGCCAAGCGGATCGAACATATTCCGTCCAGTGAGCCACCGCGCATTAGCGTCACCTCTGACAACCCCAATTACTCGCCTTATGAATGCCTACTCGACGAGGTCAACATCGTGGGCAGGATTAGGTGGTACGGCCGGGTGGTCTAAAACGCGTTCACGTCAGAGGACGCCACAAACCGACACCAGCCGACAACATGCTGTTTTTACTTGTTAATATTTACTGAATGCATCCTTTTCGGCCCAAGCCAAAGAGGTCTATTATGAACAATTCATCCAAAAACTGTGGCGCGGGGCCCAACCCCCTGCACCCTGACCGCATGACGGCGCACGAACGCCGCACTGAGCTCTACGGCTTGCTAGCTAAGGCCGTCGTTCGCCTCGTAGATCTCGATCGCGACTATCTATCCCAGAATACTGGAGACTGTTCGCTACACTTCCGTTGTGAACAGAGCGGTACTGCAACTCCAACTCAGAGGAGATCTCCATGACCACACACGAACCCATCCTAGCCCGCCTGAGCGCACTCAAGGCGATGTCAGTGAAAGACCTGAAGGCAGAGTGGCAGGTACTGTTTAACGCCCCTGCCCCCAACAACAGCCGCGGTTTTCTTGAAGGCCGCTTGGCTTACCGCATTCAGGAACTGACCTACGGCGGCCCTGACAAGCAGACGCGGCGCATGCTCGATCTGCTCGCGGACGAAGTCGATGGCACCCTGACGCGCAAGGCGCAGATTGCGGATCCCCGCAACCCTGTGGTCGGCACGAAGCTTATCCGCGAATGGGACGGCGTCGCTCATACTGTAACGGTATTGAAAGACGGCTTTGAATGGGGCGGCCGACGCTACAAGTCACTGTCCGCGGTAGCGCGGGCCATTACTGGAACGCGGTGGAATGGCTATCGTTTCTTTGGACTTCGTGAGCGGAAGCGGGGCGAGGCATGAAGGACGTGTCCACAAAACCCGCCCGCCGCCTGCGCTGCGCCATCTATACCCGCAAGTCGAGCGAGGAAGGCCTCGAGCAGGAGTTCAACAGTCTGCATGCGCAGCGCGAGGCCTGCGAGGCCTTTATCGCCAGCCAGAAGTCAGAAGGCTGGGCGCTGGTACGCGATCAGTATGATGATGGCGGCATATCTGGCGGCACCCTGGAACGCCCTGCCCTGCAACAACTGCTTGCCGATATAGAGGACGGCTTGGTCGACGTGGTTGTTGTCTACAAGATCGACCGCCTGTCGCGGTCACTGATGGACTTTTCCAAGCTGGTCGAGGTGTTCGATCGGAACGGCGTCACCTTTGTCTCCGTCACCCAGTCATTCAACACGACCACATCCATGGGACGGCTGACGCTGAACATTCTGCTGTCCTTTGCCCAGTTCGAGCGTGAGGTCACAGCCGAGCGTATCCGTGACAAGGTGAAAGCGTCGCGCATGAAGGGGATATGGATGGGCGGCAACATACCCCTCGGGTATGACGTGCGCGACCGTAAGCTGGTGGTGAATGCCGAGGAAGCCAACACCGTCGTGGACATCTTTACCCGCTTTATAGAGGTTGGGTCTGCCACCGTTCTGGCGCGCGAACTGCGCTCCGAACGGTTGCGCAGCAAAAAGGGCACCTTGATTGACAAAGGCTACCTCTACCGCCTGCTCAACAACCGCGTGTACCGCGGCGAAGCCGTGCACAAAGGCACCGCATATCCAGGCGAGCATGACGCCATCATCGACGCGCGGCTTTGGGATCAGGTGCATGACATCTTGGGGGAAAGCCCCCGAAAGCGCGCCAACAATAGCCGCACGCAGACGCCGGCGCTGCTGAAAGGACTGCTGTTCACAGCAACCGGTGCCGCCATGACGCCTTCCAGCACGAAGAAAGGCACGCGCCGGTATAGATACTACGTGTCGATGGACCTTCTAAAGAACCGTGAGACGCCCGACGACGGCATCCCGCGGCGCTTGCCAGCCGACACAGCCGAGGGTGCCGTCATTACCGAGATCCGCCGCGTTCTGCGCACCCCTGAAACCACAGCACAGGTTATCGCCAAATTGGACAGGGATGACATTCCAGAGGCTGACGCCATCGCCGCCTTGCAGCAATTTCCGGAACTCTGGGCGCAGCTGTTTCCAGGCGAACAGGCGCGCATCATTCAGCTGCTGGTGCGCCGCGTCACCGTGACCGCTGAGGGCCTGGTCATCGACCTGCGCACGGATGGCATCGCCGGTGTTATGCGAGATCTGATGACGCCGCGCCAACTCGAGGCGGCAGAGTGATAGGCGCACCCGACACCATCCAGGTCTTCGCGCCCCTCAAGGTGCGCAAGAAAAACGGGCGGCCGAAGATCCTGCCGCCCGCGGACTACCTGCCCAGTGAGGACCAGACCCAAGACCCGCATATCCTACGCGCCATCGGTCGCGCCTGGAGCTGGCGGCGGCGTATGGAGGCCAGTGAGTTCGGGACGGTGCGCGATCTCGCAATCGCCGTGAACCTCGCGGAGCGCCATGTCAGCAGGCAGTTACGGTTGGCTTATCTGGCACCGGAGGTGCTAAAACGGCTAGTCTACAAGCGTGACGCCGTCGCCGTAACCGAAATCAACCTCAGTAATTGTGCAGCACTGCCGTGGGCCGAGCAGGAGAAGGTCGCCTTTGATAATGCAGAACAGGGTGACGCCTGAAGAAAACGAACGGCCCAAACCGGACCTTGGTGGGTCGCGCAGCTAAGTTCGGGTCTGATGAAGATTTTCTGATGCGGGCCAGGGTGCAATCTTTCGGCTTGGCTCGACTGTGGCCCGCGTTGGAAAATCTCTCAGGGAGGAAGCCGCGGGGGCTTGGCGGTGTCTATGGGGAAAGAGCGCTGTCTATCGGGCTTGTGACTGCTGCGGATACGTTTTTGGTCAGATTGAAGACGGCGGTTCGTACGTTTTGCCCGCTCGCTTGCCTAAGATTTGAGCTGGGTCGCTGCCGGTTTGCACCTTTAACGTGATTTGCTGGATCGCTGCGCACAAGTGATTTTGGCCGGTGTTGCAGAAACAACCGGATCGCATTGGGCGGGATAAACGGGCAATCAGTCATGCGGCCTGTTTCCTTGGTGGAGCGCGGGATCGGGGAACCTGGCCGCGCTTGAACGTTTCGATGATCAGCATTGTGCCGCCGCAACAGGGGCACGGTTCCCGCAATGTAAATGGTGTGGGATCATCCTCGGATGGTGGTTCTTGCTCTGGCGGGCTCGCCCCAATCAGGGCTCGGACCTTTGCAATGTTGGTTTTACGTTGCGCGGACGCCAGCAGGCCATAGTGCCGGATCCGGTGGAACCCGTCGGGGAGAACATGCATCAGGAAACGGCGGATGAACTCGTCCGTTGTCAGGCGCATCACCTTTTGCCGGTCACCACTCTTGATGCGATAGTCCTTCCATCGGAACGCGACGGTGTTTGCATCGGCGCTGAAGAGGCGCTGGTTCGAGATCGCGACACGGTGCGTGTAACGACTGAGGTAGGCTAGAACTGCCTCGGGTCCGCCGAACGGTGGTTTGGCATAGACCACCCATTCGATTTTACGGAACGGGGCCAACCAGTTTGCAAATGCACCGGTCTCAGCCAGCCCTTTTAGGTCACTATAAAACGCCAGATCACCCGAGCGATGCAACGCCATCAGTCCTTCGATGAACAGGCGGCGGAACAGCCGTGACAGCACCCGCACATGCAGGAAGAACCCCGGCTTGCACGCCACCCATTGGTTGCCGTCGCGCGACAAGCCACCGCCGGGGACGATCATGTGGATGTGTGGGTGATGGGTGAGCGCAGACCCCCATGTGTGCAACACGCTGGTCATGCCAACGCGAGCACCCATGCGCTTGGGATCAGCGGCGATGGTCGTCACGGTCTCGGCGGACGCCCGGAACAGCAGGCCGTAAATGGCGCGCTTGTTCCAGAGGGCGATCCTGGCAATCTCGGCTGGTAGCGTGAAGACGACATGGAAATACTCGACGGGCAGCAAGTCTTCGGCCCGTGCCGCCATCCAGTCGCGCGCAGCGGGTCCCTGACACTTTGGACAGTGCCGGTTTTTGCAACTGTTGTATGCGATGTGCTGATGGCTGCATTTGGTGCAAGCCGCCACATGCCCGCCGAGCGCCTCTGTTCGGCAGGCTTCTATCGCTGACATCACCTTAAGCTGGCTCAGGCTGATATGCCCGGCATTGGCCCGCCGCCACGCGGGACCATGTTTGCGGAATATGTCAGCAACCTCCAGTCTGGGGCGGGGCACTCCCCGCCCGTCACCGCGGTCGCGTCTTGCGTGTCTGTAGGTTCAACTGCTTGAGGGCCTCGAACGGGCTGGTCGTATCCCGGATCATCTTGGTGGCGACCTTAGTGTACTGCGCGGTGGTTGTCAGTTTGGCGTGACCAAGTAGCACTTGGATAACCCGTACATCCGTGCCCGCTTCCAGCAGATGGGTGGCAAAGCTGTGCCGCAGGGTGTGCAGCGTTGCGGGCCTGTTGATCCCGGCCATGCGTTTGGCCGATGTAAAGGCCCGGTTGAGTTGACGTGGCGAGATCGGATTGATCTTGGGTTTACCCGGGAACATCCACCCTTCAGGCCGTGCCTCGCACCAATAGTCACGCAACAGATCGAGCAATCCCGGCGACAGCATTACCTTACGATCCTTCCGCCCCTTGCCCTGCACGACGTGGATCAACATCCGGTCACTGTCGATGTCGCCGGTCGTCAGATTGCAAACCTCAGAGGCGCGCAGACCCGCACCATAAGAGATACTGAGCGCCGCGCGATACTTGAGCCCGGGACCAGGTGCTACGGCCAGAAGTTCTGAGACTTCCTCAACGCTGAGCACAGCGGGCAGCTTGCGCGGCTCGGTGCGGAATTGCATGTACTTCTTCATCTCATCACGCCCGCAGGTCATCGAGAAAAAGAAACGCAGAGCAGTGATCCGCGCGTTGTAAACCGAGGGCGTGACCTCGGTATCCGTCATATGAAGTTGATACGCGCGCAGCTCCTCACGCGTAGCCGTATCCGGTGAATGCCCCAGAAACGCAGCAAAATCCTTGACTGCCCGGATATGAGATCGCTGGGATTGGTGCCCCAGACCCCGAATGCGCATGTCTTCGATCATCCGCTCCCGAAGCGGTGTTGTTCTCTCGCTGACCATGAAATCCTCCTGTCTGTCGATTGAGAAACCTCAATCGTCAAACAGATCAGCCAGATCGCAAAATCCGCCAACATGTGGGATGCTTCAATACGCTTGCCACAAGCGCCAGTGCCGCGCGAGCGGCTTCGTCCCTGAGCCCGAAGTGACTTGTTTCCGCAGCGCGGCGAAGGTCAGCTATGAACAATTCGAACGACGTTCGATCCAGCAGCGATGGCAGCGGCCACACCTTCTGCGGAATCTTCAAAGACCAATGTCATGGCCGCTGGAAAGCCCAGCCGCTGGATTGCATGCGCAAAAATGTCGGGGGCAGGTTTTGGTCGGAGGCAGTCGGAGATTGAGGCAATAGTGGTGAAGTAGTCTAATAGGCCCACGGCTTGCAACGAGGCAGTTGCGACGTCAATTTCTGCGTTCGTTCCAACTGCCATTGGATGGGTTAGGCCCAAGGTACGAACCAGTTTTTTCGTTTCGTCGATTGGCAATACCCCAGCCGCAGCGTTGATAAACGCGTCTATGCTTTGTTGGGTTGCCAAGGCGATATCCAAAGCCCCCGACAGTTCCTGCGATAAGGCCGCCAAGAGAGACTTGCGATCAAGACCTGTCCGCTGGGCATACCAGCCGCGATCTAAATCATGCCCCTGTGCTCGCACCGCGGTTCGAAACGACTGGAAGTGGGCTTCGCTGCTGTCAACCAGCGTACCGTCACAGTCGAATATGATTGCGCGATAACCGCCAGCAATGATTTCAGAATGCCAGTCCTGAGGTGAGACATGCCTTTGACTGCCTCCCGAATATAGGATGCTATCCATTTGGCACACTTAGTCCCATTTTATGCCGCCACAAGACGCGCAAGATCCGCGTCAAATTGAATGGACACGCTGTCGCCTTGTGCAAAAGGTTTGTCTGTCACCCCACTGATTACAAAGAGCGACCCAATCGCACTTTCGACCGTGTATTGGATTTCTTTGCCGAGGTAGGCCGCATAGCTGACCTCGCCTTTGATCCCTGCTTGGTCAGGAGCGGCAAGATGCAGATTATGCGGGCGAAGCACCATTTTGGCTGGCCCCTTTTGCAATCCCCCATCGCGGACTTTGTAGTTTAGGTCGTCCAAGACCACATTCGCTATACCGTTCGTCACGCTTTCAACTCCGCAATCTGCAAGATTGGCGTCCCCGATGAAGTCAGCGATGAAAGCCGATTTTGGGGCCTCGTAAAGATCGCTGGGTGATCCTTCTTGTGCGATCTCTGCGTTTTTCATTACGATGATCCTGTCAGAGACGGCCATTGCCTCTTCTTGGTCATGGGTGACGTAGACCGCCGTGAGACCGAGACGTTGCTGGATTTGGCGAATTTCTTCCCGGACGTGGCGGCGTAGCTTCGCGTCGAGGTTTGAAAGAGGTTCGTCCAACAGCAGAACTTCAGGCTCCAGCACGATAGCGCGCGCCACTGCAACGCGCTGCTGTTGCCCGCCTGAAAGCTCGCTTGGCAAACGATCACCAAAGCCTGCAAGACCAACCAGTTCCAATCCATGTTCTGCTTTTTGTGCCGCTTCGGCCTTGGGCATGGATTTGACGGTAAGGCCATAGGCGACGTTCTGGCGGACCGTCATATGCGGGAACAAAGCGTAGGATTGGAACACCATCGATACTTTGCGGTAAGTGGCCGTCAGATGTGTGACGTCTTCACCGCCGATGTGGATTTTACCGGCGCTGGCCATCTCAAGCCCCGCAATCAGTCGCAGCGTAGTGGTTTTTCCGCATCCCGATGGGCCAAGCAGGGTAACAAGCTTGCCCGGGTCAATGGTCAGATCGAGGCTTTTGAGGGCAGTGACTTCGCCAAATTTCTTGACGACGCTCTCGAAGCGCACGGAACCAGGGGTGTATTTTGTCATAGGTTTCTCCGGGGTTGGGCCTGGTTTCAAGCCGCTGATTGGACGCGGTCGGTGCGGCGTAGGCGTCGCGATCCGACAAGAAGTTGAAGCAATAAGATCACCGCCAGCATGGTGACGATCAGCACGGCTGAATAGGCAATCGCGAGGCCAAATTCGCCGTTCTCAACCCGCCCTACGATGAACGAAGTCGCCATGTTGTGCTTGGCGCTGACCAAGAAAATGACAGCACTGACAGACGTGATCGCACGTACAAAACTGTAGGTGAGTGCCGCAAGAATGGCGGGCCCCATCAAAGGCAGGATCACACGCCGCACTGTGGTAAAGCTGTTGGCACCTAAGGTGATCGAAGCCTCATCAAGGCTTTTGTCTAGCTGCGACATTGCCGCGATACCGCCGCGCACACCAACCGGCATATTGCGGAACACAAATACGATAATGAGGATGATGCTTGTGCCCGTCAGCTCAATCGGGGGGAAGTTGAACGCCATGATGTAGCTGACGCCGATGACCGTGCCGGGAATGGCAAAGCTGAGCATGGTCGAGAACTCGAACAGGTCCTTACCTACAAACTTTTGACGCACCAGAAGGTAGGCCGTCGCAAGCCCAACAATCGCTGTCAAAGGGGCCGCAATCGACGAGATTGTTAAGGTCGTAAAATAGCTATCCCACGCCACGCCTGACAAGCGCCCTGTTGTAAAATCAATCCCGAAGGCACGGATGTAATGCGCGAAGGTAAAGCTATGATCATAGCCCCACAGTTTCACGAAACTGCCAAACAAGATCATCGAGTAGACCACGGCTGTCAGGGCTGCCCATGGCAATGCGGTGGCGTAACACAGGCTTTTGACCATTGGGCTAAGCGATGCGTTCTGTCCGGAATCTGCCTTGCCCGTGATCGTTGCATAGGATTTTTGGCCCAACCACATGCGTTGCAACAAGAATGCGGACAGCGTCAATGTGAGCAATGCAATCGCAAGGACCGCCGCCTTGGCAGGGTCAGCGACAGAGCCGACAATGGCGAAGAATATGTCAGTCGACAGGACCGAGTAGCCACTTCCCAACACCAATGGATTGCCAAAGTCGGCAAGGCTTTCGATGAAGCCAAGCAGGAACGCATTTGCCAGTCCAGGGCGCATCAGGGGCAGCGATACATAGCGGAAGGTTTGCCAACGGTCGGCGTCAAGCGTTTGGGACGCTTCCTCCATCGACGGGCTGACACCCTGCACGACACCGATCAAGACAAGGAATGCAATCGGTGTGAAGGACAAAAGTTGCGCGATGTACACGCCCCAAAACCCATAAAGCCAGCGCGTTTTTTCCAGGCCGAACAGGTCAGCGGCAAAAGCGGTGACGGAACCGTTGCGCCCGAAAAGAAGGATCAAGGCAAGGCCGATTACGAAAGGCGGCGTGATGATCGGAATAACCGTGAGGATCCGCAACAGCTTTTTGGCGCGGAAATCTGTACGGGTGAAGATCAGTGCAAACGAAAGGCCAAGCATCGTCGTACCAAGGCCCGTCAGGGTGGCAAGGAACACTGAATTTATGGCCACACCGCAGGACCTGTCAGTGACAAGGCAGCGAAGCCCCCAAATGTCGCTGCTAAAGAAGCGCGGGAAAAAGCTGGTCAGACTGTAACCGCCGTCGACTTCAAACGCGCGGACCAGAATGTGCATGACGGGGAAGAACACAAAAACACCGACAAGCGCGATGATCAGGCCGATCATGCTGACAACAAAAGCGTCGCCGCGCCCTTTGCCGGTTTGTGACATGGAAACCGTCAGCGCAAACAAAAGGCCCGCAATGCAAACGGCGGCACCCGCACCCATGCCCGGTTGGCCTGCCGCGATGGTTTCGCCGGTCAACATGCCTTCGAACATACGCGGACCTGCGCGCACAATGATGAGACCCTGTATGGCCGTCCAAAAGAGGCCAAAGGCGGCAAGCCATAACGTTGTTTTGGCACGTTGCACTGGGCTTTTCATCGCAAGGACGACGGCGATCGCGGCAAAAAATACCACTCCGATCAGTGCCAGCCACCAATGGCCCGACATCGCAAGCCAAAGCCCGCTTGAAGAGGCCCCGCCCGCCAGCCATTCCAATGAGAAAAAGCCAGCGTCCGTCATATGCCAAGGCAGCACTGCATAGCCGAAAAGCCCGATCAAGAGCCAGAACAAAACCGTTCGTTTCATATTCAAGTCCAGTGAAGTGAGAGAGAGGGTGCCCCTAAAACAAGGGGCACCCAATGGCCGGCGCTACGATTGATTTGAACGCCAACAGGGAGGTTTATTGCTGAGGATTGGGATCACCCACATCAGAGTCCCAACGAGCCAAAAGACGTGCTCGTGTCTCGCTCGACCCATACGTCGCGAAGTCGTAGTCGATCAGTTTGATCGACGCGAGATCGGGCGATTCCGGTGCAACTTCTGCATTGGAATTTGATGGGACTTGGTACGAACCTGTTTCCGGCGCACGTGACTGAATGTCCGCGCGGAGGGCGAATTCAACCCAAGCCTTGGCACCTTCAAAGTTACGCGCACCCTCAATGACGCTGACTGCGCCAACCTCATAGCCGGTGCCTTCGCATGGTGCGACCGCAACAAGTGGAAAGCCCTGCGCGGCCAGATTGACCATGTCATGCATAAACCCGATGGAGACGCCCGTTTCGCCACGCGCGGCGGCCTTGGATGGGGCAGAGCCTGACTTGGTGTATGAGTTCACGTTCTGGCCGATAGCGGCAAGTTTTGTGTATGCTTCATCTTCGCCAAACAACTGCACAAATGTTGCAAGCTCTGTATAGGCCGTGCCTGAACTGTTCGGGTTGGCAACCTGAATTTCGCCCACAAACCGCGGGTCTTCAAGATCGGCCCAGCATGCTGGCGGCGCGATGTCTTTTTCATCCAAAATTTCAGAGTTGTAAGCCATGGCCAAAGCACCGGCATAAATACCAATTGCCTTGCCTTCCGAAATTGTCGCCATGTTTTGCGCCCAACCAAGCAAGTCGGACGTGTCAACGCCGGACGCTTGGGTCAGCCCTTCTTCCGCTGCGATTAAATGCGGATCGCCCGTCCCACCCCACCAAACGTCAATCTTTGGATTGCCCGCCTCGGCGCGGATCTGTGCCAATGTCTCGCCCGTGGATTTGCGCACCATCAGCACGTCGGTGTCAGTATTTTCAGCTTCGAAAGCTGCGACCATCAGATCACACCAATCTTGCTCTGCGCTACAGACAACGCTAATTTCGTCCGCAGATGCAGCAGTTGCACCTGCCATCATCAAGACGGCTGATGAGACCAAACCAAATTTCTTCATGTCTTCCTCCCAGAAGTGTTTCTTGCCGCCACGGATGTGTCTCCGACCGGCTTGGACAGCTTACGAGGCAATCGCAAAAACGCAGACCCTGCGTGCATTAACAATGCTACAGGTCCGCGGGTTTCTGGTTAACAAAATTACAAAGCGCTGCCCGTTTGTAATAATTGAAACGAATAAACCTGAGACGGACGAACAGATTGCAAGTAGGTTCAAAATCAGATCGAGAGAAAGCTGGCGAATGCATCGAGCAAAAATTGGGATTGTGGACGACGAAGCGGGGATGCGCGACGCGCTTGTTGCATTGCTGACCGAAAACCATTTTGAGCCGATCCCGATGGAAAGCAGTGCTGATTTTTTGGGGATCCGCGAAACTGTTGACCTTGATCTGATCTTAATTGATTTGCAGCTGAAAGGCGAAAGCGGTCTTGCGTTGGCCATGGACATTCGCCGCATGGGCGATCTGCCGATTGTGATGCTTACGGGCCGAGGCGATGAAACCGACAAGATAATTGGGCTAGAGGTCGGCGCGGATGATTATTTGCTTAAACCCTTCAATCCGCGCGAATTGATTGCGCGCATTCGTGCTGTGTTGCGCAGGTACGGAAAAGGGGTCAGCGCGCCAATCGTGCGGAATGGAAGCGACCAAAATTTCGCATTGGGGAAGCTGGCCGTTGATCGCACCAACAAGATTGTCACCGCGCAGGATGGTGGTGAAGTGCCTTTGACCAACGCCGAATATCGGTTGCTTGATTTCTTTCTTGATCGGCCCAACAAAATCATTCCGCGTGTTGATCTGCTTGCAGAAATTGGCAGCGATCTGAACCGTTACATGGATCGCACGATTGACGTATTGATCCTGCGGCTTCGTCGCAAGATCGAAGAGAACCCGTCTAAGCCGGTTCACCTTCAGACACGGCGAGGCCAAGGTTATATCTTTGTCACCGAGAACTCGGATCCAAACCAGTGAGTTTTTTCAGCCTACGGACTGTGCGCGGCAGGCTTTGGGCGGCGCTAACGCTATTGTCGGTTGCTGTGTTGTCGGCCAGTGCTGTGACGTGGGTTGCATTGCAACGTGTTGATGCGCGATTGCAGGATTTGCACCAAGAAACGCTTAGTCAGGTCGCTCAAGCGATCGATCTGTCAAAAAGGTCGTCTGATCTTGCGACAACTGCCCCTTATCTTTTGAACCAACGTTCGAATTTCCTGATCGAACAAGAGGGTGCAAAACTCCTGACCGTCTTGGACCGTGTCCGCACCGATTGGCCAGAGACCCGTTTTGATAGCGCACAAGACCCTCAAACACCTGTTTCCGATATACTGGACAGTATGACTGCGGGCGTTTCCGACCTTGTGGCCGCGTCGCGCAGTCTTGATACACTGCAGGCGCAATTGCGCGAACGCACTGTGGTTCTTGGTGTCCTCAGGAATACAGCAACAACTGCGACGGCGTCGCCGGATGGCGATGACGCGGCACGCCTAATCTGGTGGTCCCTCCAAAGCATGAACTCCGATTCATTGAATGCAGCTTACGCTGGGAATCTGATCGGTGTTGGTGAAGAACAACGGCATTATTTGCGGCAGCGTGAGGCGCTTAATGAGTTTCCCCTAAATGCCCAACAGGAGGTCTTTCTTCAGCAACTTGAGGGCGCTGTCTGGGGTGTGACGGGCATTTTTGAACTGAGACGCCTTGAGCTTTCGAGCAATCTTGAGGCCCAAAACGCGCTGTTTCGCATTCGCCACGATGCGAACCGGATTAACGAGCTTGCCGGCGAATACGCGGGCCAAGCAGAGGCATTTCTGGCCGGTGAAAGGGTTGCCTCATCGCGTACAATCTGGGGCGCGCGCATGTCCGTTGCGGCGATTAGCGCGGTAAGCCTTGCATTGGCGATGACCGCGGCCATTTACGTGTCGCAATATGTGACGTTCAACATCACGCGGGTCTCAGCCGCGATGGTTCGGCTTGCAAATGGAGATCGCGCCAGCGCGCTACCGCGACGTCTTGGTGGAAAGGACGAAATCGGAGACCTCTTTCGGTCCTTTCGCAGTTTCCGGGCAAACGCCCTGCGACTGGATCGGTCGAACCGCCAATTAGATCAGCGCAACGCGCTTTTTGAAAAAGTATTCACGAATATTTCTGACGGCATCGCCATTGCAGACGCAACAGGTCGGGTGACAGCACGCAACCCCGCCTTTCTAAAAATTTTGAAGCTATCAGACGACTCGGCCGAGGCCGCATCGCTTGTCGATTGGCTACACCAAGGACGTTTTGCCGAGGCTGCACAAGGCATTGATCTCAGGCATGATCATCGCGGTCATTGTGAATTGGTGTCGTCAGATGGGCAGGTGTTAGACATACGGGCAAGCAAGTTACCCGATGATGGTCGTGTCTGGCTTTTGGCCGACGTCACAGAGCGTCGTAAGATGTCAGATCGGCTGCAACAAATTGATCGCATCGAAACGCTTGGCAAAGTTGCGGGTGACACCGCCCATGATTTTGCGAACATCCTGTCAACCATACGAACCCATGCGCATCTGCTTGAAACACGCGGTCATGGCGACGCAAGCGAAAGCCTTGACGCTATTGGAAATGCTGTCGATTTTGGTGCATCCTTGACGGATCGCCTATTGGCATTTGCCCGCAAACAAAACCTGACACCTGAGGTGGTAGATCTAAGCGCCCTAATTGAAGGGATGGCTGATCTGGTCGAGATTGGTCTTAAGCCAAATGTGACGTTGGATATCGCATTGCCTATGATGCCACTGCAAGTCCGTGTAGATCCGGGCCAATTGGAATCTGCGCTATTGAACCTGTTGTTGAACGCAAACAACGCCATCGAAGATGTGGGGCATATCAAAGTCACCCTTGATCAGCTCGGAACCGACCAAGCCCGCATTTTGATCGAAGACGACGGACACGGGATGCCGTTAGATGTTCTTGATCGCGCCATCGAGCCCTTCTTCACAACACGCGAAGGCGAAGGCGGAACCGGGCTTGGCCTGTCAATTGTCTACGGCTTTATCCGGCAAACTGGCGGGCACTTTAATATCGAAAGCGCAGCAGGACATGGCACGCAAATAGAAGTTCTGTTGCCGCTTGCAGTTGCTGATCAAGTGCACAAACACCTTCCTTCTGCAAACGCGTGCTTGCTTGTCGAGGACGATCCCAAAACGCGCGCGTCTGTCGAGAAGCTTCTCGTTGAACTCGGATTTGATGTCACAACTAGCGATACGGGGCACGAGGCGATGATGCTGCTAAAACACAACCAGTTTGATCTGCTGATCAGCGACCTTGATCTTGGCGGGACTATCGATGGTCTTGATCTCGTCGAGGCAGCTGGGTGGGGGCCGCACCACGTGAAGACGATTATAATGTCGGGCAAATCATCTGCGAAAAAGGGGGTGCCTGAACATACAGCCTTCATCGAAAAGCCGGTCACAAGCAACACGCTTGCTCAAGCTCTTTGACCAGAAAAGCACAGCTGAATTTGCCAATAGCGGACCTCAGGGTCGGTGCAGCGAATGGCAGCTTTGTCCGCTCTGCGGACCTCTATCCAAAGCGCAGCGAAAGTCCGGTTCCCGCCAAAAACGACCGCCCTAAGACCCGTCCCGCGGTTTGCATCGTATTTCGATACCGCTTGAGACTTCGAAAAGGGCGCTCCCTCAAAAACACCAAAACATTGAAAATACTATACTTTTTGAATGCGCCCTTCTGAAGGCCAAGGGCGGTCGGTTAGAGACAAAGCGGGTTCAGAGACAGATTTTGGCTATTTAGCCAGTCTCCGAAGGGCGGTCGCAACGGCTAAACCCCTTTGAAACCAAAAGAAAAAAGGGCCCCATAAGGGCCCATCATCGGTTTCGGCAAGTGTAAGTGGCGGAAGGGATGGGTCTGGTGGCGAACCCTCTCTACCTACTAAGTTATTGTAATCATTGATGCGAGGCTGGATTCTAGTGAACATCGAGTCAATCGGCTCTGGAAGCGAACCCGTTAAACAATGGAGCGCCCAGGTTGGCTGCGACTTCCTCCGGCGTGTCACCGCTCAGGCGTTTTGGGGCCCAAGTGTAATGTTACGCCAACGGGGTTCAAACGTCAGGCAGTCCCGTTATTATCGGCGGAAACGACGGATCAGACCGGGCGCTGCCGCATAACTCGCAAAGAACAGCACCCCAAAGATCACGACGGCCAGAAACGCATTCTGATTTTGGTTCCACAGCAGCACACCCGCAATCGGCGGTGCGATGACAAAGGGGGACAACACCAGTGTGGTGAGTGGGTTAGCAATATGGCGGCGGTTTCGGCCGAGGATGCAGATTTCCAGAGCGCGCATCACCATTTGGTGCACGTGCAACCGATCTGGTGCGGAGACGTCAGCATCCCTACGAGAGCGTCGATAGATCGCTAGCAATGTATCGGCCACGGGCCAATACATCGTTAGCAAAATGGCCCAAGGCGAGACATCGGGCGAATTGAGCAGAACAGAAATCCCAAACCAACTCAGCACAAATCCGATGATGTAGGCGCCGGCATCGCCGAGGAAGATCAGGCCAAAGGGATAGTTGAGGAGGAAAAATCCGAATATCCCAGCGGCAATCATCATCGCGAGATGGACCATCGTGGTGTAACCTGCCAGCTCCGCGATATGGCTCAGGGCAATAGCTGCAGCGATAGCCGTCATTGATGCGAGGCCGTTCACCCCATCTATCAGGTTGAAGCCGTTTGCGATACATGCCGTCACCAGAAGGGTAAGCGGAACGCCGATCGCCCAGTGCGCTACCAGCAAATCCAGTCCGGGAATACCAGTTCGCGGTAGCCAGACCCCCAAAAGCCAGATCGCCAACAAACTCGCGCCCATGGCAGCCAACATGCGCCTGCGTGGTGACATTTCGAACCCTAGGTCCTCGGCCAGACCCACGAGAAAGAGGAGCGACGTGGCAAAAACGAAATTGGCATAGGGTCCAGAGATTGAAACGGGAGCAAAGATCACGCTCAGCCCCAGTGCACAAAAGATCGCAATGCCCCCAACACGAGGAGTGAGCCGCGTGTGCATGGATTGAACCGCCCGCAAGTCCAAAGTGCGCCCGCTGAGCCGCGGGAACCGAAAGCGTAAAAGCACAATCAATACGCAAAGGCCAAACGCAAGCGCAGCCAAAACGAACTCGTGCCACTCGAAATACAACGTGGCTTCGTGAACCAAGGGCGGCTCCAATTCAAACATTTTTATGTTATTAAAAAATTTAAATGACACAAGTATCTAAATGACACAACTAGAGCATGGGCACAACATCGCAAACACCGAAAAGTAGCAAGGTGCTTCTCCCCCCACGTTACGTTTTTGCAACACATCAAAGTGCCACCTACCGTTGGCGCCTTGTCATAGAATCCAGCGGTTGAATAGGCGACGTAAAGCGTAGTCACGGATCAATGAGACGGCTGCGAAGATCAGCCCAAGGCCGAAGTTCTCAGCCACGCCGACGCACAACCCAAAGGCCGGAAACACAGCGAGCTGCGTAGCAACTGCCAACGCGTAGTCCACACCTTGCAGCAAAACTCCACCTGTGGTATCAAATCACAGAAGAGATCGACGTTTTAGGCATTTGGTTCGCGCTTGACGAAACACAACGATCCCCGGAAAAGAGGGCAGCATGTTTACCCAGAACCAACTCCTCGCGTTGACTTTTTTTGGCCTCCTTGTCGCCTCTGGGGCCTGGATTATCTTCAGTGTTGCACGGGCTGGCGCGGCACGGGGAAAGCAGCCAGAACCAACCAATCGACCGGGCGGCAAAGGGACAGGACCTACAACCAAACTCAGAAACTGCCTGAACGGCGTAACGCCCGACGTCGAGATCTCGAAGAATTCGGGCCTGTTCATATGGGAGTCGATTGCCGTTAACGTCATCATTTCCCGTGAAACAGGGGCGCGCATCTGGAAACTCGGAACGATCTGCCACAACGCACGGGACTGGACCTGTTCGATTGATTTCGCGACCGACCTGGAGGCTTGGGACTACTTCCTTGGGCGTGTCGAGAAATTCGGGATCGATGCAGTTGTTGGCCTACGTCTAATGACCGAAAAGGAACAAGAGGCTCGTCAATTGTTCGAGACGCTTGGCTAACGAGCAAGGAAGTAAGCTGCAAAAGAATTTTGCGCCCCACTTACCTTATAAATGACACGGATGAGGCGCACGATGCCGTAGCAAGGCAAGCGGTCGCTGGATAGCACAGTCAGCCCATCTCGACGGCATGAATTTCCACGGCAACAGGTCATCGAGGCGGCCTCCCGACCCAAAATCTGAGAGGGACGCGTTGATTGCCGCAACAGCGTTGGAACATGGTCTGACGGCAGTCACTCCCAACCTGGCAGATTTAACAGCGACAGGCGCACTCTTAGTAAACCCATGGCAGGATGTCATTGCATAAGCTCGGATCGCCAAGGCTTGCACTTTTTCCTCAGACATGAAGTTGCGCGGCATAGCTTACAAGGAGTGAGCGAAATGAATGAAATGTTGACCATCCCCAAAGACGAATACCTCCGCCTCAAGGCGATTGAAGAGGATATGGCTGATCTGAATAGTGCAGCCGACGTCTTGGCCCGGATCAAAGCTGGAACCGAGGAGCTGATCCCCTCCCCTGTCGTCGATCGCTTACTGGCCGGTGATGCGCCCCTGACCGTTTGGCGCGAACACCGCGGGTTGTCTCAAGCTGAACTGGCGTGCCAGTCAGGTGTCAACCGCATCCAGATCATCGACATCGAAGCGGGGCGTAAAACCGGTTCTGCCGCCACCCTGAAGAAGCTGGCCACCGCGCTGAAGGTTGACATGGACGACCTGTTTGATGCCCAGGACCAGTGACGTGCCCAACATGCGGACATCCACACCACGAACCCTGAAAGATCAGCTGGACGCGCTCAAGCCGGAACGCCGAGCGGCTGTTCAAGCTGAGGCAGATCGGCTGCATGCCGAATATCGTCTTCAAGTTCACACAACAAATACCAAGCGATAACTTCGCGTTTCGCCCAGGTTGACACGTTGCGTGTCATTCGGCACTGGTCTGTTGGGGCCTTCCTAAGTCTATCGCTGCGCCGACGACAAATGGGTCAGTAAAATCGCCTCTTTGAACCTTCCAGCAAGCCCATTCCCAAGCCCTCACTGGGTCAGATTCCCAGAAATACACGCCGAGACCAAGCCAGTCATATTCTCGGTCACTGCCATCCATGGGAGCGCCGCTCAGTATCGCCTCTCCGACCTCAGCGTGCAACCATGATGCCCAATACGAATGACGTCTGAAGCCGAGCCATTAAGCTGCTGCGGGTTCCTTGTACTCAGGTGCAAGCTTACCATCCTTCAGGTATATGCCCTCATCAACCAATGCCTTCTTCGCCTTGGAAGAGGATTTCGTGGTTTTCTTGGTGTAGGCTTGCAGTGCTTTTTGAATTTCTAGCTTTTTTTCTTTATTCATAACGTGTCCTCCGACATTGACGTCATACCACGACCCGACCCGACACGGCCCGAATAGCAGTTTCTCACCGCGTTATCTCTTCGGCGACACGTCCTTCCTCGCCGCCTTCAGGAGCAGTGCCACGTTCTCGGCGGTGAACTTGTAGCCCTTCCCGTCCGGGATGCGCGTTGCCGAGATGGGATACTTGGGCCGGCGCGGGTCGATGCCTGCAACGCGAAACCTCTCCCGCCCTGTGGAAAATTCCCGACCGAAGTCACCGGGCGACAGGCCAAACTCTTCTGCCAAAGTCTCGAACAACATCCGTTCTGGGTCGAGGGTTGATCCATCCGGCAGCGGGATAGAGACGCGCACGCCGAACTCGAAGTTCCAGCGCAGGTCCATGGCCTGCATCCCCAGCCCTTCAGCCACCAGACCGTGCTTTGCGGCAACTTCTGTACAGGCCTTAAGCATTTCGGCCTCGATCGTTTTGCATAGGCCGGGCGTTAGGTTCCTCGGCGGGGCTATCTCGGACATGGGTGCGTCTCCATCCTCTCGATGCCTCGCATAGCGTTTTCTGAGGCACTTTGCACGCCAAACCCCAAGAATTTTCCTTGCTGCGACTGCATCTTCGCATTTCGCCCGAGTACGGTTTGATGTAGAGACGTGGTAATCATTCTATTGTTGAGACCTCGCCGTTGAAAATCTCTGTCATTACTGCTGCTTACAATTCTGAAGCGACCGTCGGCGAGGCCATTGCCAGCGTCGCTGCACAAACATACCCGGATGTCGAACACCTTGTTGTTGAAGGCAAGTCAGACGACGGCACGCTCGAGGCCATCGAGCGCGCAGGTCACGACCGGATGCGGCTGATCAGCGAGCCAGACGACGGGATCTACGACGCCCTGAACAAGGGCGTTCGCAACGCCACTGGTGACGTGGTCGGCTTCATCCACAGCGACGACTTTCTTGCCAATGACGGGGTGCTGGCCCGAATTGCCTCAGCATTTGAAGATCCTGCGGTCGAGGCGGTGTTCAGCGATCTGGTCTATGTCTCGCAGGCCGACACCTCGCGGGTCATTCGGCACTGGTCTACTGGGGCCTTCCACCCGCGGCGCCTGAAGTACGGCTGGATGCCAGCCCACCCCACACTGTACCTGCGTCGCGAGGTCTACGAGCGGTTCGGGAGCTATGACAAGAGCATGCGCATCGCAGCCGATTACGATTTCATCCTGCGTTACTTTTCGCAGGCGACAGGCAAGTCGGTTTATATCCCCGAGGTGCTCTATAAAATGCGGGTTGGCGGTGTCAGTAATCGCAACTGGCCAAAGATCCGCCAGAAGATGGAAGAAGACATGCTGGCGATCCGGCGCAACCGCGTGGGCGGCCTTCACACGCTGGCGTTGAAGAACCTCTCGAAGGTCGGCCAGTTTCTGGTGCGCCCGCAGCGCAGCTGATCTGCGTCGCGATGGACACGGCCTTCTTCATCCTTTCCAAGCTTATCGGGCTGGCCCTGCAGATCGAGACCTGGCTTGTGATTGGCATGGTCGTGAGCCTGATCGCTGGACGTTTTGCGTGCCCGCGTTTGGCGCGTTGGAGTGGTGGTACAACGCTGGCCGCGCTCTTAGCTGTTGGCATCTTCCCTATTGGCGAGATTTTGCTGCGCCCGCTGGAGGCGGAGTTTCTGCCTCGTGCAGCGCCCGCACACATCGACGGCATTGTCGTGCTGGGCGGCGTTGAAGACCAAAAGGCGACCGCGGTTTGGGGCGAGCCGCAGCTGAATGAAGCCGCCGAGCGTCTGACAGCGGCGGCGGCGCTCGCCATTGCGCACCCGGAGGCGCGCTTGGTGTTTTCTGGTGGCAGTGGCCGCCTGCGCAACACCGTGCTGGGCCAGCCAGAGATCCCAAGCGTTGCGGTGGACTTTTTCGTGTCTCTGGGCATCGACCCCGGTCGGATCACATGGGAAGATCAATCGCGCAACACAGCAGAAAACGCACGGTTTTCTTACGAGGTCGCGACGCCCGCATCTGGCGAAACCTGGGTCCTTGTCACCAGCGCGTTTCACATGGGCCGCGCGCTTGCGAGTTTTGAGGCGGCGGGGTGGGACGACATAATCCCTCACCCCGTTGACTATCGCACGGGCAGTTTCAGTGACGGGATAGGCTGGAACCTTTCTGGCAATCTCGAGATTCTGAACATTGCCATCAAGGAATGGGTCGGTCGATTGGCCTATCGGCTGTTAGGTCGTTGACTTTCAAACCAACCCATCCCGCTGTGCCACATGCATGATGGCCTGCAGAAACCCTTTCACGGACCCGCAGTCGAACCTCTGGCCATTCAGTGTGACGGCTTCCACCTGACCAGCGGCGGCTTGGGTGTTAATGGCATCCGCGAGTTGAATTTCGCCGCCCGCGCCGGGCGCTTGGCCACGCAGAATCTCGAAGATGTCAGGCGTCAGGACATAACGACCGATTGAAGCCAAGCTTGACGGCGCCTGCTCGAAGGCGGGCTTCTCGACCAGGCCCGCAACGCTGCCAGCGGCGGCGCCGGGCTCCACCACACCGTATTTCGAGATGTCGGGTCCGTTGACCTCCATGACCGACAGCTGCGTCCGGCCTAAGGCTTGATAGCTCTTGACGAGATCGGCGGTCACGCCCGCCCCCTCGTAGGTTAGGAAGTCGTCTGCAAGCAGAACGGCGAATGGTTCGTCGCCCACGGCGCGTTCTGCGCAGAGGACCGCATGACCGAGGCCCAACTGTTCCGGTTGGCGCACGAAGATGCATTCGACGCCCTGTGGCAGGATACTGTGCACCATGTCAGCCTGTTCGATCTTGCCTTTGGCCCTCAACGCGGCCTCAAGCTCTTGGTTGCTGTCGAAGTGATCCTCAATGGCCCGCTTGTTGCGCCCGGTCACGAAGATCAGCGTGTCGATCCCCGCCGCGATGGCTTCTTCTGCCGCATATTGGATCAGCGGCTTGTCGACGATCGGCAGCAGCTCTTTCGGCATGGCCTTGGTGGCCGGCAAGAAACGGGTGCCGAAACCGGCTACGGGAAATACAGCTTTGCGAACGGGTTTCATATTCGGTAGACTTTCTGAACGTCGTCTTTTTTTGAAAATGCAGGATTGGTGGTTTTGTTGAGTTATGCCGGAAACCTGGGCTACCCAGAATAACCGCCGGTTTGATACCAGCGCCAGGCATCGGCAATCATGTGCTGCAGCGTCGAGCGCTCCGGCGCCCAGCCCAATTCTTCGGCCGCGCGCCGGCTGCCGGAAACCAGCGCCGCCGCATCCCCCGCTCGGCGCGGGCCAAAGCTGTGTGGGACGTCATGGCCTGTCGCTGCTTTACATTCGGCAATCACCTCTTTGACCGAGAAGCCGGTGCCTGTTCCTAAGTTAAACACCCGGCTGCCTTTGCCACCAAGCAGCCATTCGAGACCCTTGATGTGGGCATCGACCAGATCCATCACATGGACATAGTCACGCACGCAGGTGCCGTCGGGCGTCGGATAATCCGTGCCATAGATGGTCAGGGCGTCCCGTTTGCCGGCAGCGGCCTCGATCATCACCGGGATTAGGTGGGTTTCTGGCTGGTGCCACTCGCCGACTTCCGCTTCAACGTCGGCGCCCGCTACGTTGAAATACCGAAACACCACCGCCTCAATGCCGTGACTCGCGCCGAAGTCGCGCAAGATCTCTTCGACGGCGCGTTTTGAGGCGCCGTACGCATTGAGCGGCATCTGGGCGCTCTGTTCATCAAGCACGACGCCGTCTTGGTCACCATAGGTGGCGCAGGTCGAAGAAAACACCATGTGCTTGCAGCCCGCCGCCACCATAGCCTCGACCAGGTTGAGAGACCCCAGCACGTTATTGCGCCAGTAACGCCCTGGCTCGCGTGTCGCCTCGCCCACTTGGCTCAGAGCAGCAAAATGCATCACCGCGACGGGCTCGTATTTGGCAAACACCGCATCCAGCGCGTCACGATGCAACAGATCACCCTGTACGAAAGGGCCAAACTTCACGGCACTGGCCCAGCCTGTGACCAGGCTGTCGAAAGTCACAGGGATATAGCCCTGCCGCGCCAGCAGTTTGCAGGCATGAGAGCCGATATAGCCCGCGCCGCCCGTGACCAACACATGTTTCATTGGATCTGCCCTTCAAATGCCCGTTTGTATCAGCGGCTGGTTTCAAATGGACCGAAGTTGGTCGGCCCCGACGGCAACGCGGGTCTGTCCGCCCATGAGCTCCATCAGGACCCAGACGCGCCGATCCGGAGCGATCTTCTCCACCTCTGCCACAAAATTGGCAAACGGTCCCTTGGTTAGCGTCACCTGATCCCCGGGTTTCAGGAGCTTTGGCGGCAGCAACTTGCCCTTCGCATCACAGCGCAGCATCAGCTGCGAGACCAGATCCAGCGGCACGGCCGTCGGCTCTTTGCCGAAGCTCACCAGCCGGGTGATGCCATAGGTCGAGTTCACAGTGCGCCAAAACCCGCGGGCCGCATCGAACGCCACGAAGATGTAACCAGGGAACAGTGGCCGCATGGCAGTTACGAACTTGCCGTTCCGCTGGCGCGTCTCCTCTTCCATAGGCAGGAATGTCTGGAAGCCCTGGCGCTTGAGGTTCTTGTCTGCGATGTTGGCGCAGTTTGGCTTCAGCTGCGCCAGAAACCAACTTGTTCCGCGATCGTGAAATGTCATTTTGCACCCTCATTAAAACCCTCTCGCCCCACATATCGCTCGAACTTGAACAGATGCAAGTGCGCTTTTCCGGAAGCAACGTGACATTTTGATGAAGATGGCGGAGCGAGTATCGCTCAGAGTATTGATATAATGGGATAATCCAGCACTATCAGCTTGATACCTTTTCCCACCCACGCAAACGTCCGACCGACAGAAACGTGGTTCGGAGGCTGAGTTGGACGGGAGTGGCGAGATTACCGAGTTTCGGGCGGCGCAATATGTGCGCATGTCGACGGAGCACCAGCAGTATTCGACGCACAACCAGTCCGACAAGATCCGCGAATATGCCGACAAGCGTGGCATCGAGATCATCAAGACCTACGCCGATGACGGCAAAAGCGGCCTTTCCATCGGCGGGCGCGCCGCCCTGCAGCAGCTGATTGCGGATGTGGAATCCGGGGCCGCCGACTTCAACGTGATCTTGGTCTATGACGTCAGCCGCTGGGGCCGCTTCCAGGACGCGGACGAGAGCGCCTATTACGAATACATCTGCAAGCGTGCTGGCATCAACGTCGCCTATTGCGCCGAGCAGTTCGAGAATGATGGCTCGCCCGTCTCGACAATCGTCAAGGGCGTCAAACGCGCCATGGCCGGGGAATACAGCCGCGAGCTTTCGGTCAAGGTCTTCGCGGGCCAATGCCGCCTGATCGAGCTGGGGTTTCGCCAGGGCGGCGCGGCCGGGTTTGGCTTGCGCCGGGTTCTTGTGAACGAGCGCGGCGAGATCAAGGGCGAGCTGAAACGGGGTGAGCACAAATCGCTGCAGACGGACCGTGTCATTCTGATGCCAGGGCCCGACGAAGAAGTGGCCTGGGTCAACAAGATGTATCGCTGGCTGATCGAGGAGGATCTGTCCTTCCGCGAGATCGCTGACCGCCTGAACGAAGAAGGCGTGACCACCGATCTGGACCGGCCATGGAATTCCGGCACAGTGCGCACGGTTCTGACCAACGAGAAATACATCGGCAACAACGTCTACAACCGCTCCTCCTTCAAGCTGAAGAAACTGCATGTGGAAAACCCGCCCGACATGTGGGTGCGCAAGGAAGGCGCCTTTGAGGGGATTGTGCCGCTGGAGTTTTTCCTGACCGCGCAGGAGATCATCACCGCGCGATCTGCCCGCCTGTCAGACGAAGAGCTGCTGGATCACCTGAAACGGCTCTACGCCGACGCGGGCCAGCTTTCCGGGGTGCTGATCGACCAGACGCCGGACATGCCGTCCTCCTCGGCCTATCGGAACCGGTTCGGGTCGCTCGCTCGGGCCTATGAGATGATTGGCTATCGCTCGGACCGGGACCAAGAGCGGATCGCGCTCAACAAGCGCCTGCGTGGGATGCACCCGGAAATCATTGCGCGGACCGAGGCGGCGATTGCCGAGGTGGGCGGCACGGTAGCACGTGATCCCAAGACCGACCTACTGACCATCAACGATGAGATGGTCGTCAGCCTCGTCCTCGCGCGTTGCCAGCCGCAGGGCGATGGACGGCTGCGCTGGCGCATCCGGTTTGATCCAATGCGCTACCAGGCCGACGTCACGCTGGCGGTGCGGCTCGATCCCGAGAACCGTGACGAGCTCGATTACTACCTCCTGCCTTGGCTCGACCTGCCCCGGCAAGAAATCCGGCTTTGCAACCGCACCAGCATCGCCTTCGAGGCTTTCCGGTTCGAGGACCTCGGCTTCTTCTACGGCATGGCCGAGCGGGTCGGCATTCGCCGCAAATGGGGATGAGGGTCGGAACGATGCAAATTGGCGGCAGTACAAAACATGAACAATTACACCAGAAGAGGAAGCCAATCCCATGATGACTGACACACCCGAGAGCGTCACGCTCGTCCCCATAGACCGGATCGAGGTCCTGAATTCCAGGGACCGGAACATGAAGGTCTTTGAGGAGATCGTCGAAAACATCCGCTCCATTGGCCTGAAAAAGCCGATCACCGTCACAGAGCGCGAGGGCGCCGATGGGGCGCCCGCCTATTTGCTGGTCTGCGGCGAAGGGCGACTGAATGCCTTCCGCCTTCTTGGCGAAAGCCATATCCCGGCGCTGGTGGTCAATGTGACCGATGAGGACGCCTTCATCATGTCGCTTGCCGAAAACATCGCTCGGCGGGGCCACAGGCCTCTGGAGATCCTGGCCGACATCGAGCTCCTGCTCGCGCGGGATTACACAATCGACGACATCATCACGCGCACCGGGCTTTCCGAGAAATACGTCCGGGACATCGTGTTCTTGCTGGAAAAGGGAGAAGAGCGCCTGATTGAAGCGGTGCAAAACGGAACCATCCCGCTGACCACCGCCCTCGAGATCGCCCGCGCCAAGCACGACGATGAAAACCTCGGTGACATGTTGGAAGAGGCCTACAAGACCGGCCAGCTCAAGGGTCACCAGATCACGGATGCCAAGCGGCTGATCGAAAAGCGCCGCGAAAAGGGTCCAAAGACCGGTGGCGATCGCCCGAAGCTGCCGAACTCGGCGCATTCGCTGGTGAAGACCTACCAACGCGAGGTCGCACGCCAGCACAAACTGATGCTGAAGGCCGATCACGCGCACCAGCAGCTGCTCTTGGTGGTCCAGGGGTTGAAACGCCTCTTTGCCGATGAGCATTTCGTGACGCTGCTGCGCGCCGAAGGTCTCGACAGCCTGCCGAAATACCTCGCCGACCGCATTGAAACCGCCTGAAAGCCGAAAAGGAACATCCCATGAATGACCTCAGCACCGTGAAGCCACTTTACCCAGGGGCCTTTCCCCAGACCGACACCGACGACAGCGACGCGCCCTATCCCAAGGCCCCGTTGAACCTGACCCTCGGGTTTGATCTCGAAACCTTCCAGATCCCACTGGAAGAGCTGATGCCTTCGAAAAAGGTGCCTGACGGCGTCATGACCACGCGCAAGTTCAAGCAGATCGTGTCCTCGATCCGGGAAATCGGATTGATCGAACCGCTATCGGTGATCAAGCCGGACCCGGATGCGGCAGGGTTTCTGCTGCTGGATGGCAACTTGCGGGTGCTGGCGTTGAAAGAATTGGGCCAGGACACAGCGCCGTGCCTCATCGCCAAGGATTTTGAGACCTACACCTACAACCACCGGATCAACCGGCTTTCGACGGTGCAAGAGCATTACATGCTGCGCCGCGCCATCGACAAAGGCGTCAGCAAGGAACGCCTCGCACGGGCGTTCAATGTGAATCTCTCGACCATCAACAGCCGGATTAACCTTCTGCATGGCATCTGCCCCAAGGCAGTAGAACTGCTGCAGGATCATCAGTTCACGCCGGATGTGACCCGACATCTGCGCAAGATGAAGGCCACGCGGCAGGTCGAAGCGGTCGAACTGATGATCGCTGCCAATACGATCACCGCCGCCCATGCAGATGCCCTCCTGAAAGCAACACCGCCGGAACAGCGCACCGATTACAAGCCGCCGCTGCCGGAACAGCCTAAAGGCGATCCGCTGGAACAAATCGTCAAGCTCGAGCGCGAGATGAGCCAGGTGCAGGAAAAGTACAAACATGCCGAGGAGAACTACGGCTCTGAGCTGCTGAACCTGGTTGTCGCCAAGGGCTACCTGAAAAAGCTCATGGAGAACGAGGCCGTCCGGTCCTACGTGGCACGGCATGCGTCCGAGATCCTCGAGCAGTTCGACCTGGTGCTGAATACGGTCAGTATGGAGGAGGCCGTGGAACGGGCTGAGAGAGAGGAAGGGCCAGGCGGGAATGAGTCAGCGGCGCAGGCCTCTCCGACGCAGGATGGCGACGATGCAGTGTCGGCCCCAGGCATGGACGGACAACTCGAATGAAGAGCTCGGCTCAGGATGAGCTTGCGAAATCTTTGATGCCGTGACTAACTTCAAAGCGACATATTCCCGTGTGTCGAGGAGCTATCGCCATGCCCAGCGCGGGATCGAAGACCAGCCAAGATCATTATGCGGCCTTGTGCTGAAAGGGTCGTTCACTTATGAACCTGTTCTGTTGAACGGCTGGAACGCGGTAGTGGGCATGAGTTCCAGCCGCAGCCTCCCACTGGTGCAAGGCTTCGCTTGCGTCTGAGCTCGCAGATCGACAACTGCGATTTTTTTGACGAATACCTCGTGAATCTCTGGATTTCCTCTTGTTTGCGCGCGCAGCATCCGCTATCGCTCGGTTATGAGCGATGTGGAACCTATTCTTATCATCACCTCTGCATCTAACAAGGCGCCCAGCGGGCAGCCCTTGTGCGGTAGCCTGAGAAAATCACAAAATGACTAGCAAGCGCACCAAGCTGCAGGAGGACACGCATTTTCGCGTGCTTCGCCTTCTACAAGAGAACCCAGAAATGTCACAGCGAGACTTGGCTGAGGCTGTAGGTGTCAGCGTAGGCGGGATCCACTACGTGTTGAGCGCGCTGATCGACAAAGGCCTCGTCAAATTGGGGAACTTCACCGCAGCAGAAGACAAGCGCAGGTATGCATATGTCCTGACAGCAAAGGGCATTTCGGAAAAGGCGGCCATCACGCGTCGGTTTCTAGCTAGGAAGATGGAAGAATACGTGGCCCTCAAGGCAGAGATTGATGCTCTACAGGCAGAAATAGATGACAATCGTGTAGCCCTGCCAAAAGTGCGCTGAGAAGCAAACGTCAGCAACTTCTTCCAGTGAGGGGGCTCTGTCGCACAAATCCTGTGAGGGGTTTGTCTCGTGAGTCCAGTATTGTGTCTGTGGGAAGGTGTGCCGCTGAATGTGAGGCAAGGGAGGCAAGAGGACGGGCGCGCGAGGGGGCTTGTTGCAATTCAGGACTATCGGCAGATAACTGGTTTCAGAGATTTTTCAGGGGGGGCGGTTGAAAGTCTGCATTGTCGGGCATTCGGAGGCGGAAGGTGAGATTTCAGCGTTTCGACGGCGGATTTCTCGGGCTTGTGTCTCCTCTGAGAGTTTATGGTCACTTCTTTGCTTCCTCCATCGAAACACAGCGGACCGCTTCAGCAAACCAGGATGCCAACCATTGTGGCATTGCACTGTGGCAGATCAGGAGGTTCTCGTCAGATCGAAACTAAACGTCGCCGCTATTAACAGCATGACTGCACCAATTTGGATAACCGAGTTATTCGATTGCACATCTCTGCGTTTTTCTGATGGGACATCCGAATGAGCACCAACACCGCCCCAACTTCCTCCACCAACCATATACCATGGCTTGACTGGATGCGCTTCCTCGCAGCTTTTTTGGTGCTTCTTGCCCATTTGCGGGGACAGTTTTTTTCCGAGTGGTCGGCTTTGGAGGATGCGAGCAGAACCGCTTTCACCTTTTTGTTTTTTTCCGCGACACGCCTCGGTAATGAAGCTGTAATCACGTTCTTTGTACTCAGCGGATACCTCGTAGGCGGGCGTATGATTAACCGGGTTTTTGCCGGCACTTTCAATATGAAGAGGTATATTGCTGACAGGAGCTCAAGGATTTACACACCTCTACTCCCGGCGATCGTACTCACTGCGACTGCAGGTATTGTGCTTGGCCATTCAGATGTTGCAGCGTCGTCATTCGGGTCCTTCATATCATTGCAGGGAACATTTTTTTCGGTTCCTCCATCCAATGGCCCGCTTTGGTCCCTGACCTACGAGGTATGGTTCTATGTGATCGCGGTCACGCTTCCACTTGTTGTGGCAAAGAACTGGACAGGAGCACTTGTGGTGGTGTCTCTAACGGCAATCGTCTTTGCGCAACTCAACGCATACTACATTTTTACCTGGTTATTCGGGGCGCTGATCTACCCCGTTCGGCTCGACTGCGCGCGGAGAAAAGTTACCTTCGCGATTTATGGCATTATTTTGACGGTAACCGGCCTAGCGATGTCGCAGCTTGGAACACAAGGAACGCTTAAGGTTGTCCAGTTGGGTGAGAACTCTGCTGAAATTGGCCTAATTATCTTTGCATTTGGATTCGCGTTACTTCTTGGTTTCATTACCTCGTTGCCGGTCCCACAATACGGCGTGTTCGCGAAGTTGTACAACTTTGGTATGCCGCTCGCCGGGTTCTCGTATTCGACTTATCTTTTTCACTATCCCCTTCTGCACCTTTTTGTACACTTTACAAATCATCAACGTGTCACAGCTGTTACTTGGAGCTCTTTTTCCGTATTTATGTTGATTTTATTCAGCCTCTTGATCGCGTGTTATTTGGCCTACCAGCTATTCGAAGCTAGAACCGAGATAGTTCGCAACTGGTTGTATGGTGTCTTGCATTTACCGAATACTGGAAAAAGGAGCCCAGTTGATTAACTCCTGTTTTCATCGGCACGACCTTCGGCACGTTTTCAAATCGGATGCGACACACCGGCACGTTGTGCTCCAACCCAGGCACCAGCGCCAAAGGATCGGCAAGTCCGTTCTGCTTACCAAGGCATTGAATTTGGCGTTAATTCTGTTCTTTAGGGGCGCCATGCAGTGGCAGGAGCCTATTTGACGGGCTTCGAATTTTGGCACCCGCGTCACGGAGCTGTCGTTCAGCACCACGTAGGGGGCGTGGGCGGCAGTTTGGGCTTTCATAATTCGGTAACAGATGCCCGTCCATGAGCAGCGGTTACAGCGTTCGTGGACAGTGAGAGTGGTTTGTCCAACCCAACGCTCGCGGCTCATTCATGAGGATGAGAAAGAATGACTTCAACCATATACCATTTCCCGGAATTGAGCCGTCCTGACTGTGGGTTATTTCGCGGACCAGGGCCAGGCTTGGGCAATCTATTGTTTCCGATTGCGCGCGCATTGCAGGCGCAGAGGCAAACTGGCGGTATCATGGTCTTCCCGACCATGCGACAGATCAAGATCGGAACCTATCTCAGGCGCGAGAAAGACAAGCGAACCTATGGGGAGATCTTCAGGCCGCGAACTCTGGCGGAAGTTACAGACTGGTTCAGCGCAACAATGCGGCGCAAGCGACTAGAAATTGATGCAGACCTCCACGCGCAGGTAGTTCGCTACGTAGGCATGGGGCGACAATTTCACGATCTGTCGCCCGACTCGGACTTTTTGCGGCAGTTTCTCTGGGATGCGTCACGCATGCCGGTTCCGGTCCACAGGTACGATATCGCCATTCACGTTCGGCTGGGCGATTTCGCCCCACCGGACGCTTCCGCAACGCAGCAGAACACCCAAGTGCCTCTTGAATGGTATAGCGAGGCGCTTGGCGCAGCACTGGAACTGCTTGGCGGCGGCGTTCAGCGTGGCATCCTATTCTCAGATGAAGCTCCCGAGGCGGTGATCGGGAAGCTCGGCCTGGAAGGCTTCGTTCCGGAACCCCAGGGGAACGCCCTTACGTCGATCCTGCTGATGTCGCAGGCCAAGGTCCTGATCGGTTCGCGCTCCACGTTTTCGCTTTGGGGCCAATACCTAGGCCAGAGTCACGCTTTCTGGCCGCAGGGTTTCGATCTGGCGAAATACAAGCGTCCCGATGCGGAAAAAGACATCTTTGTATGACATGACTAAGATGATTCGCCTGACCGAAAAGCTGCGCCAGCTTGCGCGCTCGGACGAGCAGCGTGTGGCCCGCAACCGACTTCTTTCACTGATGCAAAGCGTTGTCGGAATCGGCACTTACTTCCTTGTGATGCGCTATGTCTTGGCGGTTGCTGGGCTCGGAGGGGTCGGGCTCTGGTCGCTCACCATGGGGTTTGTCGCGTTCATTCGGGTGATGGACTTGACCGGGGCTGGCGGGTTGGCACGGATGGTGGCGTTAAACCCGGACAACGAGCGACTCCGAAGCGAATATGTCGACACGGTCACCGCCTTCATCGTCGCGCTCTACGCTGTGCTGTCGATGATCGCCTATTTGCCGTTGCGTTATGCCATGGCGGGGTCGGTCGCCCCCGGCACCGAGATCATTGCCCATGCACTGCTGGTCTGGGCAATGATTTCGCTGCCGCTCAATGTGGCCGGGATGGCCCAACTTAGCGCAATCGATGGGCTCGGGCGAGCAGACATTCGCTCGATGCTCAATATCGCCGGTTTCGTGCTCTACGGCCTCCTCGCCGCGATTCTTGTGTCCTCGCAAGGAATTCTCGGCCTGGCCTACGCCCAGATCGCCCAATATGCCCTGCTTCTTGTTGCTTCCCGGGTAGTGCTCACCCGGCGGCTGCCCTCGCTGCGGCTGGTTCCGTCGCGGTTTTCGCGCAAGGCGGCAGGCCAAGCCCTTCATTACGGCTTTAGGTTACAGGCATCGTCAATCCCAATGTCGCTGTTTGATCCACTCACCCGGGTAGTTCTCGGCCGCTGGATCGGGCTCGAAGCTCTTGGGATTTACGACCTCAGCTACAAGCTCGCGGGAAATGTCCGGACCCTCTTGCAAGCGGGCATGAACCCGTTTTTGCCGGAATTTGCCCGCCTCTGGAGCACAGACAAAGCGGCGGCCCGAGCCCATCACGCCATGGTCAGCGCCCGCGCCATTCGAACCGTAGCCATCGCCTACACCGTGCTGATCCTAGCTACGCCGGCGTTCAGCCTGTTCTTTTTGTCGCAAGTCTCTGCCGAATTCTTCTTTTCGGTCGCCGTGCTCTCGCTTGGCTGGGGAGTCGCCAGCGTCGGGCTGGCAACCCAGCTTTTCGCTCGGGCTGCGGGAGCGCTGCGCTGGAGCATTGCCGGACAATGGTTGCTCCTCATGCTCGGCGCCGCTTTGGTCTATCTCGCAACCAGGAGCTACGAATTCATTTACGTCGCCATCGCCGTGGCCATCGCCATCGCAACCGGGCACATGGTTGCCTTCGCTGGAGAGACCCGAATGCTGACGCTCACACCATTTGGAACTGGGAAACAAGCGATCACCTCGCTGGCAGCATTGGCGGGTTTCGTGGCGATCGCCGCGCTGGCGGCGGGGGCGGTGGTGATGATGGGGAACTGGTGACACAGATGGAACTCATCAACTTCGCACTCGGCCAGCCAACATGGGGAATGCGCCCGACCAATCCCTCCGCTCGTGTCCAGCGTCTAACCCCATTTCTCTCTGGCGTGCAAACGAAGCCGTGGATCACGCGACCGAGTGAGCATCCAATCGTAAGTATGGCACCACGACGATGCGCTTGACCTACGCTGGCTTTACCACGGCAATCCTAGTTTTGAGCGTTTCCGGCTATCCATTAACCGCCGGCATAACCACCGTGTTGGGGCTCGACAATCGCATGGCGTCGGTCCTCATGCGCGCGGTGGTGCTGTTACTCACGGTGCTGGTGTTGCTGCGCCCCGGTTCAACGTCGGCGCTCCGACCGTCTTGGCCCATACTTTTGTTTTTTCTTTTCTGGACCATTTACCTCGTCCGCATGGCGTATGACACGATATTGGGAACCGGCGAGCTGGGGCGGCCCGCGCTCGACTATTGGCTTTTTGGTGTCGGGACTAGTTTCCTTCCGGCCAGCGCCTTGCTCCTCACCCGCAGCCTTCCGAAGCCACGAGGGCTGGTGCGCTGGACCCTATGGACATCCGTCGCGGCCCTGTTGCTCGGCTTAGTCTTCGGACAGGCCAGTATGATCAGCTCCAACGGAGCCAGCTTTGACACAGGCCGCCTTTCCCTAGAGTCACTCAATCCGATTTCCCTTGGACATGTCGGTGCAACAGTGTTTCTGATCGCATACTGGAAGCTGCGACATGACCGCGTTTCGCTCGTCACAACGTTAGCTTATCTCGCTACCGCCGGTTTCGGATTGGTCGGGATCGGTATGTCCGGGTCGCGTGGTCCCTTCATCGCCGCACTCGCATCGGTCCTTTTCATCGAGGCTTCCAAAGGCGGCCGCGCGATTATCTGGAAAGCCACAATTTTGTTAGTGCCCCTGCTATCGCTCTCCGTCGATCTGACGGCACTGGACAAGTTCTTCGGCATCAACCTCTTTGACAGGCTCGACGCTGCGATCCAGCTTACGGACCCGTCCGCGCTCGGACGTAACGCACAATACGCAAGCGCGTGGCGTATGTTCCTCGACCATCCGGTTCTAGGTGCAACCCTTGAGGACCCGGCCTTCAGAATATACCCGCACAACATTGTCCTCGAAGCGCTCATGGCGACGGGATTCATTGGTACCGCCTTCCTCCTCGGCTTCCTGCTGAGCGTTCTGTTCCGAGCCTTCACTCTTGCCACAAAAAATAGTGAATATGCCGCTTTTTCAGCTCTCTATGTGCAACATTTCGTCGCCGGGCAATTCTCTTCCAGCCTCTATCTTGTGAATACCATGTGGGCGATTGCAGCGCTTTTGGCAGCGATTTCGATTTACAGCACCACAACTGCAAGGGAGGCCCGGCTCGAAGCGCACGCATATCGCCCTAGGCGAGCCAAAAGGATGACCCATTGACATATTTCGTTCAACCCGCATTGCCAAAGGATCGAATGGCCTTTTTCCTTCGGCTTCACGAAACGTTTGGCCAAGGGACAAGAGTATCTTCTAGTCCCGGTTCACTGGGCGAACTGACGCGCCGTGTCAGCGCCGAGTGGGCCGTCGCTGTCGGGCCATTTCGCAGCTGGTTCGGGGCGATTCAATGGCAACCCACCATCGCCCACATTCGGACAAACAGTTGCCAGGTGATTTCCGCCCGATCCTATGGGCAGCTTGTAATCATCTCCCTGGCTGACGGTCGAGAGCATCCATGACCAGCAGGATCGCCATCATTTACACCCATTTTCCGCACTACCGAACTGCGGTCTTCGCTGCCCTGTCTGCCAGCGAGAACTTGACCTTCGATTTCTATTACGATTTAGGGGGTGTTAGCTCCACAATCAAAAGCGGGGCATTCTTGGACAACCACCACGCCATGCCCGTTCGCCAGTGGCGTGGGTTCCTGTGGCAGTCGCAAGCAGTTACTCATGTCCTCACCAACCCGGCCGACGGATACATCTTTCTCGGCAACCCGCACATCCTGTCCACCTGGGTTGCCGCAGCTCTGGCGCGACTGCGCGGGAAGCCCGTCTATTTTTGGACGCATGGCTGGCTGCGACGCGATTCCTGGCCGAAACGGTTGATCAAGTTAGCCTTCTTCAGGCTCGCCTCCGGCTTGCTGGTTTACGGCGAACGGGCGCGCAAGCTCGGAGCAATGGAAGGGTATCCGCGCGAAAGAATCCACGTGGTTTACAATTCCCTTGACTACGATGCACAGCGCAAAGCCCGCGAGGCTGTGCTTCGGGAGCGGGATATCGGCTCGCCCCTCATCCCTGACTCTGGCAAGACGCCATATTTTCTCGTCGTTTCCAGGCTCGTCCCCGAAGTGAGGCTCGATCAAGCGATCGAAGCTTTGGCACGGGTGAGCGAACCGGCCGCTCTTGTGGTGGTTGGCGCCGGCCCCGATAAAGACCGGCTCGAGCGCCTCGCAACAAATCTCGGAGTCAATGTCCAGTTTGTTGGGGCGATTTATGACGAATCCGAGCTTGCAAAGCTCTTCCTGAACACCAGAGGCGTGGTCTCGCCCGGCAAGGTGGGGCTGCTGGCGATGCATGCGCTGGCTTATGGCGCGACGGTCATCACCCATGACGATCTTGATCGCCAGATGCCCGAGGTCGAGGCGATAGAGCCGGGCGTGACTGGGGCCTTCTTCCGGTATGGCGACAAGGACGATCTCGCGCGCAAGATGACCTTGTCCTTGGGCTGCACCGAAGAAGACCGCCTGCGCTGCCGCGCGGCCGGTATAGCGCGGCTTGAAGAGAGTTATACACCCGAAGCCCAAGTCGCCTATATCACGGCAGCATTGGATAGCGTGATCAAGAGGTGCGTCTGATGGCACTACGCAAGACCCTACGCCGGATCCGGATGGCCTTACGGCGGCTCCGCTATCGCACCCGGAACGTACATCCCACCAGCTACCTGGGAAAGAATTGCGCCATCCATCCGTCGCTGCTGATGGGAGCCTATGGGTATGTCGGGCCGCGCGCTGTGGTGCCTTCGGGGGTCACGATGGGCAACTACGTGATGATTGGCCCCGAACTGCTGATCACCGGCGCCGACCATCGGTTCGACGAACCGGGCGTGGCGGTGATCTTTTCCGGCCGCCCAGAGCCCGAAAACTGCGTGATCGAGAACGACGTCTGGATCGGGGCGCGCGTGACCGTGCTCAAGGGGGTACGGATTGGGCGTGGCGCGGTGATCGCTGCGGGGGCCGTGGTCACGCGGGACGTGCCGCCCTACACAATCATGGGCGGGGTTCCGGCCCGGATGATCCGCGAGCGGTTCGACGAGGCTGCTCGGAAACAGCACGATGCCTATCTTGCCCTACCACCCCACGAGGGCCATTATTGCGAGCAGGTTTAATCCCATGAAAGCCGGCCTTTTCACCTATCATTTCAGCGATAATTACGGCGCGCTCTACCAAGCCTACGGACTGCGCGAATGGCTTCGGGGCCGCGGCATCTATGCCGAGTTCGTCAACTATCATCCAACCTATGTGGAAGAGGGTGGCCCGCTCGATCGCCCGTGGAAACCGTCGCTGTGGGGCAAGAATGCAACCATCGCCTACATGTGGCAGGCGCATATGCGGCGCAAGCTGTTCGGCGACAAGGTCCAGCGCGCGCGCTTTGAAAGCTTCCGCCGAGACGTGCTTGGCGTGACTGGGCCGCGGATCAGGCGGGCCGAGGACCTGGCCCCCGCCGTGGCCGGCATGGACATACTGTTCTGCGGCTCGGACCAAATTTGGAACCCGTCTATCCAAAAGGGCCTCGACCCAGTCTATTTCCTGGATATCCCTGGGAGTGATCACACCTATAAAGTGGCCTATGCGCCCAGCTTCGGACGGGGTACAATTGAAGGCCGCTACAATTCCCAGCTCAGTTCGCTCGTTTCCCGTCTGGACGGAATATCGGTACGCGAGGCGACGGGACTCGACGTGCTGGAACGTGTCGGGATCGCACGCGGCCAAGCCTGCGTGGTGCCGGACCCGACCATCCTTCTGGGCCGTTTCGATTCTCTTCTGGGGGATGGCATCGCCCCTGACGACAGTGTGTTTTGCTACGCGTTGCGCAGCGACGAGGTGATACGTGACGTGGCGCTGGAAACCGCCCGGATCACCGGCGGAATGTTGCGGGCACCGCGCACCACTCACCAACGTTGGAGCGACATAGGCGAAGGCATCGTGCCGGGCCCGGTGGAATGGTTGCAAACGCTAGCCGCGGCGCGGGTGGTCGTTTCCAATTCTTTCCACGGTGTGGCGCTGAGCGTGGTGCTCAACCGTCCCTTCATCGCGGTCGGATTGCCGGGCAAACGGGCGCAGATGAATGCACGGGTGGAAAACCTGCTGGCTATCGTTGGGCTCGAACATCGCTTGTTGACCGATGCCGACCCGGCCAAGGTCCGACAGCTGACCGAAAAGCCCATCGATTGGGCGACGGTCAACGCCCGACTGGACGCGGTGCGCCGCAACGCCGAAGCCTATCTGGATGGGCATCTCGCCATCGCGCACGAGCATCCATTGTGAAGGAACTGCGTTACGTCAACCGGCTTGGTGCCCGGAACAAGATGAGCCGCCTGCTTTGGGGCACGGTCTACGGACTGCTGTTTCGCCCGACGCCCCGCTGGGCGCTGCATGGCTGGCGACGCGGCCTGCTGCGCGCGTTCGGGGCACAGGTTGGCACCGGGTGCAGGATTGATCCGTCCGCCCGCATTTGGATGCCAGCGAACCTCCGTCTCGGGGATTACGTGGCCATTGGAGAAGGGGCCGACATCTATTGCGTCGCGCCGATCACCATCGGGTCCAAGGTGGCGATCAGCCAGCGGGCCTTTCTGTGCACCGCCAGTCATGACATCACCGATCTTGCACGACCATTGACCCATGCGCCGATCCGCATAGAGAACCATGCATGGATCGCGGCGGAGGCAATGCTCTTTCCTGGCGCACAGATTGGCGAAGGTGCGGTGATCGCAGGCCGCGCCGTGTTCCGGGGTGATGCGGCGCCCTGGACAATTCATGCCGGAAATCCGGCCTGCCAGGTGGGCACGCGGAAACTGGCCACCACTGATGCAAACAAGCCCCCCGAGGAGACCCCGTGAGTTCGAAATTGACCCGCATCGCCAAGATTCTTGGCTTCTTTTCCGAATATGCTCAGGATTTGTGGCTGTTCTTGCGCTATAACGGACATTCACCGCTGGAAGCCCGCGAACGGCGCCTGTCTTACAAGACAATCATAGAGGCCCACACTATTGAAAAGGGCCTTAGCCTGCCGCATCCAAAGCCGCACTTCGGCCGCGACAAGATTGAGGCGCTGCTAAACATGAATGCGAACTGGACGCCTCAGGAACAAGAGCTGTCACGCTCGATGCTGGTGGGGGCCTTGCGCGATTATCAGACCAGTTTTACCGATGTGCCTGCCCCCGACGCCGCGCTGGCCGGACGGGTCCGGACCTTTGTCGAAGCACATGACGCCGCTCAAGCGACAGGAGGTGTGCGGCATGGTCTTAACCATCCTGCCGAAAATCCCGAAGCAGTCCGGTTCCTCGAAAGCCGTTTTGCCGCGCGTGATTTCGGGGATCGCCCGCTGACCGACGAAGAACTGGCCCAGGTCGTGGCCCTGGCGCAGCGGGCACCATCGCAATGCAATCGGCAATCGTCGCGTCTGCATGTATATCGCGATCCCGCGAAAATCAGTGCCTTGCTGGAGCTGCAGGGCGGTGCCCGCGGTTTTTCCGAAGCCGTGCCGACCTTGTTCATCGTAACCTCGGAAATCACCGCCTGGGGCGGTCCGCAGCAGCGCAACCAACCCTATATGGACGGTGGTCTTTACGCGATGATGATGATGCTGGCATTGGACGCAAAGGGCTTTCTGAATTGTCCGCTCAACCTTGCGATCGGCAACCGGACGGAGAGGGCCATTAAGCAGGCGGGAGCGATCCCGACGCGCGAACGACTGGTGGTAATGATCGCCGCCGGAACCCAGCCGGATCACCCGATACGCGCGGCCAATTCGCCGCGCTGGGATGCCGGTGATATCTGCCGGATCCACGACTGAACCTATGGCACTGACCGTCATCATCCTGACTCGGAACGAGGCGCTTCACATCGCGCGGGCCATCCGGTCCGTGAAACAGGTCGCGGATCGCATCCTTGTGGTCGACAGCGGGTCGACCGACGACACAGTGGCCATTGCCCACGCCCACGGGGCCGATGTGCTTGTCCACCCTTTCGTTACGCAGGCCAAGCAATTCAACTGGGCTCTGGACCAACTTCCGGAGGATACCGACTGGATCTTCCGCCTCGATGCCGACGAGATCGTATCACCCGAGCTGGCGCGATCGCTGGAACGGACCCTGCCGGGGCTGCCCGCAACAGTTGCAGGAGCCAGCGTTGCGCGCAGGATTTCATTTCTACGGCGCCCGATTCGTTGGGGCGGCGTCTTCCCTGTGCGGATCACCCGCGTGCTGCGCTATGACCGGGGCCGCTCCGAAGATCGCTGGATGGACGAGCATATCCTGCTGGACGGCGAGGCAGCACATTTGGATGGCGAATTGCTGGACGACAACCTCAATCCACTTGGCTGGTGGATTGACAAGCATAACGCTTATGCCAGCCGTGAAGTGGTGGAAATTCTCGATGTCGAATTCGGTTTCCTGAACCGCGACCGACACGACGCCCCCGATGGACAGGCCGGGGTCAAGCGCTGGATCAAGGAAAAGGTCTATGCGCAGATGCCAGGCGGCTTAAGAGCCTTTGGATACTTTTTTTACCGCTATGTTTTGCGGTTGGGCTGCCTCGATGGAACCGCGGGTACAGGCTTTCACGTGCTGCAGGGCTTTTGGTACCGCTATCTGGTCGACATGAAGTTGTATGAAGTAAAGGCGGCGATGAAGGGTGACAATCTGGATGCAGTGTCAGCGATCCACAAAGTGCTCGGCATCGATCTTCGTGGACAATGCGCTGACACCAAGCGCGTCTTTGCTAAAGCGCCGTAGAATAAATTCAAATCACAATTCAAGGGAACAAACAACAGCATGACCAAACGCGCACTAATTACGGGAATCACTGGTCAGGACGGATCCTACCTCGCTGAATTCTTGCTCGAAAAGGGCTATGAAGTTCATGGAATCAAACGCCGTGCCTCCCTGTTCAATACCCAGCGGATTGACCATGTTTACCAAGATCCGCATGTTGATCATGCCAGGTTAAGACTCCACTACGGCGATCTGACGGACAGCTCGAACCTGACGCGGCTTCTGTCAGAGGTGCAGCCGGACGAGGTCTATAATCTGGGCGCCCAGAGCCATGTAGCGGTCAGCTTCGAAGCCCCTGAATACACTGCCGATGTCGACGCCACCGGTACGCTGCGCCTTCTTGAAGCGATCCGCTTTCTCGGGCTGGAGAAGAAGACCCGCTTCTATCAGGCCTCTACTTCGGAACTTTATGGCCTCGTGCAGGAAATCCCGCAGACCGAGACGACGCCCTTCCACCCCCGTAGCCCCTATGCGGTCGCCAAGATGTATGCCTACTGGATCACGGTGAACTACCGCGAGGCCTACGGCATGTATGCCTGCAACGGCATCCTCTTTAACCACGAGAGCCCACGCCGGGGTGAGACCTTTGTGACCCGCAAAATCACCCGTGGTCTGGCCAATATCGCGCAAGGTTTGGAGCCCTGCCTCTACATGGGCAATATCGACGCGCTGCGCGACTGGGGCCACGCCAAGGACTATGTACGCATGCAGTGGATGATGCTGCAACAAGACACACCCGAGGATTTTGTCATCGCCACCGGCGTGCAATATTCGGTGCGCCAGTTCATTGAATGGTCGGCCGCCGAGCTGGGCATCACACTGCGTTTTGAGGGCAAAGGTTCAGACGAGATCGGCATCGTTGCGGCAATCGAGGGCGACGCGGCGCCCTCGCTTTCGGTTGGTGATGTGATCGTGCGCATTGACCCGCGCTATTTCCGCCCTGCCGAGGTCGAGACGCTGCTCGGTGATCCTTCCAAGGCCAAGGCAAAACTTGGCTGGACGCCCGAGATTACCGTGCAAGAGATGTGCGCCGAAATGGTCGCTCACGACCTGCAAAACGCGCGTCGCACACGTCTTTTGCGCGAACATGGGCTGGACCTGCCCATTTCGATCGAGGGCTAAGGCAATGCGCAAGATATACCTCGCAGGTCACCGTGGCATGGTTGGGGGGGCAATCCTACGGCAGTTGCGTGTACGCGGCGAAACCAACATCGTAACACGCTCCCATGCCGAGCTGGACCTGACCGATCAGGCTGCTGTGCGGGCGT
Organism: Celeribacter marinus; assembly: GCF_001308265.1. Taxonomy (GTDB): domain Bacteria; phylum Pseudomonadota; class Alphaproteobacteria; order Rhodobacterales; family Rhodobacteraceae; genus Celeribacter; species Celeribacter marinus. The sequence continues at coordinate 6,571 of NZ_CP012023.1, read as the reverse complement.
TTATGCAGGTCGAGCGCCCCGATGTGGTGATCCTTGCTGCCGCCAAAGTGGGCGGCATTCTGGCGAACAACAGCTACCCCGCCGACTTTATCTATGAAAACCTGATGATCGAGGCGAATGTCATCCATCAGGCCTATGCCGCTGGCGTCACGCGGCTTTTGCAGCTTGGCTCATCCTGCATCTACCCCCGCGCTGTGCCTCAGCCGATGCGCGAGGACGCACTCTTGACCGGCGTGCTGGAACCTACGAACGAGCCCTATGCCATTGCCAAGATCGCGGGAATCAAGCTTTGCGAGAGCTACAACCGCCAGCATGGCACCGACTATCGCTCGGTCATGCCGACCAACCTCTATGGCCCCGGCGACAACTTCCACCCCGAGAATAGCCACGTCCTCCCCGCCCTGATCCGCCGCTTTCACGAGGCCTCACAATCAGGCGCCGAAGAGGTCATGATCTGGGGCAGCGGCACGCCGCGACGAGAGTTCTTGCATGTTGATGACATGGCCGCCGCTTCGCTTTTCGTACTTCATTTGCCGAAGGCCGACTATGAGGCGAATACCCAGCCGATGCTCAGCCATATCAACGTTGGCTCCGGCACCGATATTTCAATCCTTGAACTAGCAGGGAAGGTCGCGGCTGTCACGGGTTACAAGGGCCGCATCGTGACGGACCCGAGCAAACCCGACGGCACATTACGCAAGCTGATGGATGTTTCGCGGCTGACCCAGATGGGCTGGTCGGCACAGATCGGATTGGATCAAGGGCTTGCGGAAACCTACCAATGGTTTCTGGCCAATTCCGAGTCCTTCAGGCGTTAAGAGTTTATTATGACAAATCTAATTCACCCCGTTCTCCTCTGTGGTGGCTCCGGCACGCGGCTTTGGCCCCTTTCGCGAAAGTCATACCCAAAGCAGTTCGTCAAGCTGACCGGCGAGGAAAGTCTCTATCAGGCCTCGGCGCAGCGCTTGTCTGGCCCGGGGTTTTCTGCGCCCACAATTGTCACCGCCGCCGATTTCCGCTTCATCGTGATCGAACAGCTTGCCGCACTTGAAATTGCCCCCGCCGACATCCTGATCGAGCCTTCCGCCAAGAACACCGCCGCCGCGATCTGCGCAGCCGCAATGGCACTCGAGGCCCGCGCGCCGGGTGCCTTGATGCTGGTGGCGCCTTCGGACCATGTCATCCCCGATGACGCCCGTTTTCGCGAGGCGGTTCAAGCTGCCGCTCCTGCCGCTTCCGCCGGGCAGCTTGTCACCTTCGGCATCCGCCCCGACCGCCCCGAGACCGGCTATGGCTGGCTTGAACTCTCCACTCCAACGCCAGACTTCGGGCCCGTTCCGCAGCCCCTCCGCAGCTTTGTCGAAAAGCCCGACCTCGCAAAAGCCGAAGCGCTTCTGGCTGGCGGGATGCACCTTTGGAACGCAGGGATCTTCCTCTTCTCAACAACCGCAATCCTCAAGGCCTTTGCCACCCTCGCACCCGAGGTTCTGGCAGCCTCACGCGCCGCCGTTGACGCGGCCGAAAAGGACCTCGGCTTCACCCGCCTCGCCCCGTCGCCGTGGTCCGAGCTCCCCGACATCTCGATCGACTACGCGGTGATGGAGCGCGCGCCGAACCTGACCGTCGTGCCCTACGCAGGCGCGTGGTCCGATCTTGGCGACTGGCAGGCCGTCTGGCGCGAGGCCGAGAGCGACACCACCGGCACCGTCATGGCAGGCCCGGCAACCGCACTCGACTGTCAAGATACGCTCCTTCAGGCGACGAGTGAGGTGCAGCAGCTTGTCGGCATCGGCCTGAAAGATATCATCGCCGTGGCAATGCCCGACGCTGTGCTGGTCGCCCACAAAGACCGCGCGCAAGAGGTCAAACAGGCCGTCGCCGCGCTTAAAGCCAAAGCCGCCCCGCAAGCCGAGACACTACCACGGGACTACCGACCCTGGGGATGGTATGAAAGCCTTGTCGTCGGCCCGCGGTTTCAAGTGAAACGCATCGTAGTGCATCCAGGTGCAGCGCTTTCCTTACAAAGCCACCACCACCGCGCGGAACATTGGATCGTCGTCGAGGGTACAGCCAAGGTGACCGTCGATAGCGAAGTCAAACTCATTGCGGAAAACCAGTCGGTCTTTATTCCTCTCGGTGCAGTCCACCGCATGGAAAACCCTGGAAAGGTGCTACTAACATTAATCGAAGTGCAGACTGGAAGCTATTTGGGCGAGGACGACATCATCCGATACGAGGACGTTTATGCTCGGGGGCAAGGTGCGAGAGGATGACGGATCTGCGTCCCAAGAAGATTGTTGTCGTAGGTATCGGTTACGTCGGTCTCTCTAACGCAGTCTTGCTCGCGCAGCACAACGACGTCACTGCCATTGACCTGTCGTCTGAACGCGTTGATATGGTTAATGCGCGAAAGTGTCCTATCATCGACGCCGAACTAGAAGAGTTCCTTTCAACGCGCACTCTGAACATTGACGCCACAACAGACCTAATGGCTGCGCTGGTCGGCGCTGACATTGTCCTGATTGCCACACCCACAGACTACGATGCCAATACCAACTTTTTCGATATCTCGTCTGTAGAGAAAATTGCAGTGATCGCTTCGCAGCATGCCCCAGATGCGACGATTGTCATAAAATCGACGATTCCCGTTGGATGTGTTGAGCAACTGCGAAAGCTGACTGACAACCCCAATATAATCTTCAGCCCCGAATTCTTGCGTGAAGGACGGGCTTTGTATGACAATTTGAATCCTAGCCGGATCATAGTGGGAGACACCTCAGAACGTGCACGAGCATTTGCACAATTGCTCGTACAAGGTGCCGAGAAGCCCGACATACCAGTACTGTTCACTGGCCCCTCTGAGGCTGAAGCTATCAAGCTATTTGCCAATACCTATCTCGCGATGCGCGTGGCCTTTTTTAACGAATTGGATAGCTATTCAATCGCTCACGGGTTGGATGCACGCCAAATTATCGATGGGGTTGGCTTGGATCCGCGGATTGGAAGCCACTACAACAATCCCTCATTTGGTTACGGCGGATACTGCCTGCCTAAGGACACCAAGCAGCTCCTCGCAAACTACGCTTTGGTTCCCCAAAATCTCATAACGGCAATTGTTGACGCCAACCGCACGCGAAAAGATTTCTTGGCAGAACAAATACTATCGAGAAGCCCGAAAGTAGTCGGCATCCATCGCTTGGTGATGAAGGCTGGGTCTGACAACTTTCGACAATCGTCGATTCAAGGGATCATGAAGCGCATAAAATCTAAGGGCATTGAAGTGATCGTGTACGAACCGGCGCTGAATGAAGAAACGTTTTTCGGTTCCCGTGTAGTCACTGACCTTAGCGCCTTCAAAGACGAAGCGGATGTGATCGTAGCAAACCGCCTGTCTGGCGAGCTACACGACGTGCACGCGAAAGTTTTCACTCGGGATCTATTTGGAGCGGATTGAATTGGCACTCACCTGCTTCAAAGCCTACGACATCCGCGGCCGCCTCGGTAGTGATCTGGATGAAAACATCGCCTACCGCATCGGCGCAGCCTTTGCGGTGACACTTGAGGCTAAAACGGTCGTTCTGGGACGTGATGTCCGAGCATCTTCGGAGGAGCTCGCAAACAGCGTTGCGCAGGGGCTGATCGACCAAGGATGCGATGTCCTTGATCTTGGGCTCTCTGGGACCGAGGAAATGTATTTCGCGACCACCCATTTCGGTGCCGATGGCGGGATCTGCGTCACCGCCTCCCATAACCCGATGGATTACAACGGCATGAAGATGGTGCGGGCTGGTTCGGCACCACTTGATGCAGGCACTGGACTGGCGCGCATCAAAGAGCTGGCCGAAGAAAATGCGTTCGAGAAAAGCGCTACTCTTGGCAAGGTGCGCAACACCGCCGAAGAGGCGCGCGCGGCGTATGTCGAGCGTATTTGTCAGTTTGTTGATATCGCTGCGTTGAAACCGCTGAAAATACTTGTGAATGCAGGCCATGGAACTGCTGGACCGACTTTTGATGCCATTGTTGAAAGGCTTTCAGAGCTTGGCGCTCCGCTAGTTTTCAAACGTCTATTCCACGAACCGGACGGCACATTCCCCCAAGGCATTCCGAACCCACTGTTGCCGGAAAACCGACCCGCGACTGCATACGCCGTTCGCGCTTCAGATGCTGATTTCGGGGTTGCCTGGGACGGCGATTTTGACCGTTGCTTCTTCTTCGATCACACAGGCGCATTCATCGACGGCGAATACGTGGTCGGCCTTCTTGCGGAAGCATTCCTGGCCAAAGAGCCCGGAGCAACCATCATCCACGATCCGCGGATCATTTGGAATACGCAGGACCTTGTTACAAAAGCCGGTGGTCGCGCGGTCCAAACGCGCACCGGTCACGCGTTTGTCAAACAAGCCATGCGCGACGAGAATGCCGTCTATGGCGGTGAGATGTCAGCGCATCACTATTTCCGCGACTTCGTCTACTGTGATAGTGGCATGATCCCCTGGCTGCTCGTCGCTGAACTTGTCAGCCGGCACGGTCCACTTGCGGATCTCGTCGCAGACCGAAGAGCGTCATTCCCCTCCTCAGGGGAGATCAATTTCACGTTGGAAGATCCCAGGGACGCGATCGCAAGGGTTCGCGCAGAATTTCAACCCGAAGCCATATCCATCGACGAAATGGACGGCTTAGGCTTCAACATGGGCGAATGGCGCTTCAATCTGCGCAGTTCGAACACCGAACCGGTTGTGCGGCTAAACGTCGAGGCGCGTGGTGACGCTGCACTCGTTGCGCGGGGTGTGGAGCGCGTGAAACGGGTTTTACTCGGGTGACATCGAAGTAAATTCATCACGATTTTAGAACATTTAGTGAACATACTTGCACTTCAATACATCGCTGTCTCTTTCTCAACCTCAGCCCCCCTTTCGCCCTTCCTCTATTCCTATCCAAACGCTGAACGCGCCACTTTCGTCTGTGACCCTGCGCTCAATCCTCGCTGCTCGCTCTGCGGCATCGATCGCATCAAGGGTTTTCGCCTGCGCGGCGTTGAACGTGACAGCCTCAGCCGCGCTGTCGGTACGATGGTTCAGCCCGGTGGTACTGTCATGCCAGACAAAGGCGTCAAAGCCCGCGAGCTCACCCTGTGCTGGATCCACTACCTCCCAGGTCTCAGCACCGCCCTCGCCAAACCGCACCCCGTTGATCACGCGCGCCGCGGCATGGTCCTTGCGCAATTCGGCGTAGCGGCGCCGATCATGATTGCGCGCTGCGTCCAGCGTTTCATGCAAATGCCCGTCTGCCGTGCGGAATAGGTCTTCTTCGATCTGATCCCCAAAATACATGATGGCCTCAGGCCGGTTGCGCAGCTCGTAGCACCACTCCAGCCAGCCCTGAGCTGTGTCATGGCCGGGTTCACCGCTTTGAGCCGCCTCGATCTCAAGCTGATCCATCATGCCCAGCATCACCTGATACCCCTGCGCGTAATCAAACACGTCCACGCCGGCCTGCCCAAACACCCGCGCAAGCACAGCGTAGGCACCGTCGCAGACGCCCATGTCTTTAAAGAACTGTAGGGAGGTTTTCATCCGACGGCTCCATATGCGCGGTGTGATCCTGACAACCATGTCACCGCGTGCCCACCCGTTTGAATGGCCTTGCCGCCAGCCCCACCCGTGGCGGTGATCACGGCGTCCTCAAGGGTGTCGCCGCCCTTGGCACCCCATCCGCCCCCACCGGGGGATTCTACATCGTGGTAGCCGCCCGCAGGATCAGATGTGGTTTGGTAGATGCGGATCAGATCCTGGGATTGCGCACTCAGCGTGGTGTAGCCCCCGCCGTTTGCTCCGGCCTCACCAGGACCGCCGCCCCAGCCCCCAAAGTGTTCGTTCAATGCAAGCGCTTGCGTGTGATAGCGCCTGTCGATGTATAACGGGGTTGCATTGGCCGCAGCCGTGACATCGCCCGTGACCATGTCCAAAAGACCTGCCCCCGTTCCCATACGCGAGACACCGGGCATAACCCGCCCTCCCGTTTGGCCTGAGACTGCTGATGTATAGGTGGGTGTACCACCGCCGCCGCTGCCCATGGACTGGACCTCCTATGTAAATGTGAGTGTGGATTTGACTGTTGCGGCTCAACGCCGCGCGGGCGGATGTTTGAGGGATCACGCCTGCGCCGCGTGACTGCCCGACCTGTACCGTCCTGCGATCTTCCCTGCCAGACAGAGACCGCAGGGCGATCTGGACCTGCGGGACGTTTAGATGCTAAAGCCTTTGCTCGCCGCCACATTGCCGCCGGCGCCCCCTGCGCCTGTGTGCTGTGCGTAATGCACGTTGAACGCCAGATGGTTGGGGTCTTGGGTCAGGTTTTGGGATCCAGGCTGACCCGGCGGCGGTGGCGCTGGGGGCCGTTACCGCCGCTGGCACAAGGTTGGAGACGTAGCTTAATCCGCCGCCAAGCCCGCCGCCCGCACCGCCCCCGCCACAGGCCAGACCCGAGCTGCCCCCGCCACACCGCCGCCGATATAGCCTTGGGCGTTATCAATCGTGATGGGCGTGCTCAACGCAATCGCAGGGCCACCGGC